>NZ_JACERN010000008.1 GCF_013911085.1 Aquitalea aquatica | reverse complement strand
GACGCATCAGCTTGTTGGTGTAGGTGTTACGGTCGTAGGCCACCACCACGCGGCGATCCAGGGCCACCACGTTGTTACCGTCATCCCATTGTTCGCGTTCACGCTGGTAGGCATCGCCAGCGGTCTGAATGATGTGCACTTCTTTCAGGCCCAGTGCCTGGCGTACCACTTCGGTGAAGACCACGCCTTCGTGACGTTCGAAGCGGATTTCGCCTTCCTTGTCACCGGCATAGATGCTGGTGCAGACGATTTCGTTGACCACGTCCGGGAACACCGACAGCAGGTCGATAT
>NZ_JACERN010000002.1 GCF_013911085.1 Aquitalea aquatica | reverse complement strand
CCGTCGGCCTCGAGCAGGCGATCCCCGCCACCGTCTACGCCGCCTCGCCCGCGATCCAGCCGCACCTGCGACTCCTGGTCGACCGGCTGCGCGTGCGGATGCCGCTGGCGACCGCGCTCCAGCGCCTGGCCGACGAACTCGACGACCCGAGCGCGGACCTCATGGTCGCGGCACTGATCCTCAACGCCCGGCTGCGCGGGCCCGGCCTGCGACAGGTGCTGACCTCGCTGTCCGAGGCGGCTCGTGCCGAGGTGGAGATGCGCCAGCGCGTCTCCGCCGGGCGCAGCGCCACGCGCCGCTCCGCACAGATTGTCGTCGTCTTCTCGCTCGTGGTCGTCTTCGGCCTGCGGATCGTCAACCCGACCTACGTCGCGCCGTACTCCTC
>NZ_JACERN010000025.1 GCF_013911085.1 Aquitalea aquatica | reverse complement strand
ATCACTCGGGTTTAAGAAGCCAAGCGAAGCATTCTGGGAATGTTGCTTCAATCTGGATATCAGAATTCCAAGCACCGTTGCACTTGGCCCTTGAAACCGCCGGTACTTTCTTTTGGCGAAGCAAAAGCAAAGTACCTCGACGGCGGGGCGAGACCCGCGAAGTTGTATTTGCCTTTGATGTTTAAGGGCTGCTGTTGATACACAAAGGGCAAGAATCCGCTCACGCGGATGATGGTTTTGATGCCGCTTCCGCGCGGCGAACGGGAAAGAGGGCTTGCCTGGCCAAGCCCTCCTTCACCTCCAAGGCCACCCCACAAGCATGGCCTGCGGCGGCCCGACAGGACCCGACCGAGGAGAGGCGCGCCTGAACTCGCGATTTGCTAAGGTCAAATCGCTCAAACAGGGCAGGCGCTTAAGACCTCGCCCCGGCCACCCGTCGGCATGCTTGACGGGGCCCAT
>NZ_JACERN010000035.1 GCF_013911085.1 Aquitalea aquatica | reverse complement strand
GGCAAGCTGCGCAGCGTGATGGTGTGCCGTCCGGGCCTGGCCCACAAACGCCTCACCCCCGACAACTGCCACGACCTGCTGTTTGATGACGTGATCTGGGTCGAACGCGCCCAAAAAGACCACGCCTTCATGGTTGAGCAAATGCGCGCTCGCGGCATCCACGTGATCGAAGCCCACGACGCCCTGGCCCAGGTGCTGGACGACAAGGCCGCCCGCAGCTGGCTGCTGGACCGCAAGGTCAAGGCTGACAACGTCGGTATCGGCATGCTGACCGACCTGCGCAGCTGGCTGGACGAAATGCCGTCCACCCAACTGGCCGAGCACCTGATCGGCGGCATCGCCAAGTTCGAACTGCCGTTCGACCCCAAAGGCCTGTTCGGTGGCTATCTGGACCAGTCCGAATTCGTTATCCCGCCGATTCCGAACAGCCTGTTCCAGCGCGACCCGTCTTGCTGGATCTACG
>NZ_JACERN010000013.1 GCF_013911085.1 Aquitalea aquatica | reverse complement strand
GCCCGACAGGACCCGACCGAGGAGAGGCGCGCCTGAACTCGCGATTTGCTAAGGTCAAATCGCTCAAACAGGGCAGGCGCTTAAGACCTCGCCCCGGCCACCCGTCGGCATGCTTGACGGGGCCCATGGGCGCGTTGGTGCGGTGGTGGCAATACGAGAAGTGGTAAAACTGGCTTTGCTGCAAGGCAGGCTTTATCTGACCGGGCGGTGGGTTCAAATCCCACAGACGTTTTAAGGATGGCAAGAACAAAACCGATGAGGCCCCGTCCCGTCAGCGCGAGCCGACGCAGACCTGCCGCACAGGGTAAGTAGCGGTCGGCTGTTCGAAGTAGCGCGACGCTAGCGCGCCGCAAGTTCCGGCCGCGCCCTGGGCGGCATGGCTGGGGCGGGAATTCGACGCGCTGCGGGTCGCCTTTTCTTTGGGTAGGCGGTTTCAAGGGCCAAGTGCAACACGAACCAATTAAAGGTTAAGTTGTTGCATGCAAAGAACTTATGAGCACCTAAGTGCCGAAGAACGCGGGTTCATCATGGCAATGAAACAGCAGGGAGAAAG
>NZ_JACERN010000012.1 GCF_013911085.1 Aquitalea aquatica | reverse complement strand
GGGTGCCGTTCAGCACCACGTCCACCTTCTGGCCGTCTTCCACACCCGTAGTGCTACCGCTGATGGTCAGCGGCTGGTTGTGTTCGGCGGCGTTGACGATGTTGTCGCCCGCCAGGGTGGTGGCGATGGCAACGGTCGGGGCGCTCAGGTCCAGACCATAGTTGTCGCTGCCGGTGGCAGTGCTGCTGTTGCCGTGGCTGTCGGTGGTGGTGACACTGGCGTGTACCGTGCTGTCGGCCTTCAGATCGGTGCTGCTGACGGCAATGTTGTAGCCCAACTGGCCATTGCCCAGGTCGATCACCTGGCCGGTGGTGTTGTGGCCATTGACGGTCAGGGTGACGGTGTCGCCCACCTTGACGTCACCACCGACGGTGCCGGTGATGCTGACGGTGGCACCGCTGGTTTCGGCGATGTTCAGCACATTGTCGGCGGTGACCGGGTCAACGGTGATGCTGGCCAGCGGGCCGCTGGTGATCACTGTCGCGCTGTCACTACCTTGTGCCGAGGTATTACCGGCCACGTCGGTGATGGTGGCAGCCACCGTCAGCGTGCCACCTTCAGCCGGGGCGGTCGGGGTCAATACAACCTGACCTGCAGTAATTTCAGCAGCAGTCAGCACATGACCCGGCTGGGCAGTACCGTTAATGGTGACGTTCAGCGTGTCACCCGCCTTGGCATCTGCCGGCAGGCCGATGTT
>NZ_JACERN010000021.1 GCF_013911085.1 Aquitalea aquatica | reverse complement strand
ACAAGGCCGAGCAGGGCAGCGCGACGACAGACACCGTCAACATCGGCCTGCCGAGCGATGCCAAGGCGGGTGACACGCTGAACGTCACCATTAACGGTACGGCTCAGCCGGGTCATGTACTGACTGCTGCTGAAATTACTGCAGGCCAGGTGGTATTGACCCCGACCGCGCCGGCCGAAGGCGGCACGCTGACCGTAGCCGCCACCATCACCGATGTGGCAGGTAATACCTCGGCCAGCGCCAGCGACAGTGCAGTACGCGACACCACCGCACCGTCGGCCCCGACCGTGGTCATCGCCACCGATGCCAACAATGACGGCTTCATCAACAAGACCGAGCAGGGCAGTGCCACGACTGACACCGTCAATATCGGCCTGCCGGCTGATGCCAAGGCGGGTGATACGCTGAACGTCACGCTCAACGGCGTAGCCCAAGCCGGTCACGTGCTGACTGCTGCTGAAATTACTGCAGGTCAGGTCGTTCTCACCCCGACTGCGCCGGCAGAAGGTGGCAGCTTGACTGTAGCCGCCACCATCACTGACGTCGCCGGTAATACCTCGGCCAGCGCCAGCGACAGCGCCAAGCTGGACACCACCGCGCCGTCGGCCCCGACCGTGGTCATCGCCACCGACGCCAACAACGACGGCTTCATCAACAAGGCCGAGCAGGGCAGTGCGACCACCGATACGGTGAACATCGGCCTGCCGAGCGATGCCAAGGCAGGTGACACGCTGAACGTCACCCTCAATGGCGTGGCCCAGCCGGGTCACGTGCTGACTGCAGCTGAAATTACTGCAGGTCAGGTTGTATTGACCCCGACTGCTCCGGCCGAAGGCGGCACGCTGACGG
>NZ_JACERN010000038.1 GCF_013911085.1 Aquitalea aquatica | reverse complement strand
CGGGTGACACGCTGAACGTCACCATTAACGGTACTGCCCAGCCGGGTCACGTACTGACCGCTGCTGAAATCACTGCAGGTCAGGTCGTTCTCACTCCGGCTGCACCGGCCGAAGGCGGCACGCTGACAGTTGCCGCCACCATCACCGATCCGGCTGGCAACACCTCGGCTCAGGGTAGCGACAGCGCCAAGCTGGACACCACCGCCCCGTCGGCACCGACCGTGGTCATCGCCACCGATGCCAACAACGACGGCTTCATCAACAAGGCTGAGCAGGGCAGCGCCACGACTGACACCGTCAATATCGGCCTGCCGGCAGATGCCAAGGCTGGCGATACGCTGAACGTCACCATCAATGGCGTGGCCCAGCCGGGTCACGTGCTGACTGCCGCTGAAATTACTGCAGGCCAGGTGGTGATCACCCCGACTGCGCCGGCCGAAGGCGGCACGCTGACTGTTGCCGCCACTATCACCGATCCGGCTGGTAACACCTCGGCACAAGGTAGTGACAGCGCCAAGCTGGACACCACCGCACCGTCGGCCCCGACCGTAGTCATCACCACCGATGCCAACAACGATGGCTTCATCAACAAGGCTGAGCAGGGCAGCGCGACGACAGATACCGTCAACATCGGCCTGCCGGCAGATGCCAAGGCTGGCGATACGCTGAACGTCACCATCAACGGTACGGCTCAGCCGGGTCATGTGCTGACTGCTGCTGAAATTACTGCGGGTCAGGTGGTATTGACGCCGACCGCCCCGGCCGAAGGCGGCACGCTGACGGTGGCTGCTACCATCACCGACGTGGCCGGTAACACCTCGGCACAAGGTAGTGACAGCGCCGTCCGGGACACCACCGCACCGACCATTGTTATCGCCACCACCCTGGCTGGCGACAACATCGTCAATGCCGCCGAACACAACCAGCCGCTGACCATCAGCGGTAGCACTACGGGTGTGGAAGACGGCCAGAAGGTGGACGTGGTGCTGAACGGCACCCACTACAGCGCCACCGTGACCAACAACAGCTGGACGC
>NZ_JACERN010000022.1 GCF_013911085.1 Aquitalea aquatica | reverse complement strand
GAGAATACTAACGGTCTGCTACGGGAGTACCTGCCCAAGGGAGCGGATTTAAGCCAGTTTACCCAACAGGAACTGGATCAGATCGCTTGGAGCCTGAATAACCGGCCGCGCAAATCACTCGGGTTTAAGAAGCCAAGCGAAGCATTCTGGGAATGTTGCTTCAATCTGGATATCAGAATTCCAAGCACCGTTGCACTTGGCCCTTGAAACCGCCGACATAAAAAAATCGCATATGAAATATTAGTAGAAGTCGACTTACATAATAGCAGGCCGCCTCCTTAAAATGCTGTTCGGATGAGGAGAACACATGGCTTCGGCACAACGGGCACGCAAACTGGGCAAGGCGTTTATCCTGCTGGACAACCTGCTGGTGATATTCGGTTTTTTCATGGTTTTCCCGCTGATCAGCCTGCATTTTGTTGACCAGTTAGGCTGGAGCGCCACGATCGTCGGCCTGGCACTGGCCATGCGCCAGTTCATGCAGCAGGGGCTGGGCCTGTTTGGTGGCTCGCTAGCCGACCGCTACGGTGCCAAGCCCTTGATTGTCTGCGGCATGCTGATGCGCGCCGCTGGCTTTGCCTGCATGGCACTGGCGCATGCACCGTGGCTGCTGTTTGCCTCCTGCCTGCTCTCTGGCCTGGGCGGGACCCTGTTTGATCCGCCGCGCACGGCGCTGGTTGCCAAACTGGTACGGCCCAGGGAGCGGCCGCACTTCTACGCCATCCTGATGATGCAGGACAGCGCCGGCGCGGTGGCTGCCGCCCTGCTGGGTTCCTGGCTGCTGCAATTCGACTTTCGCTGGGTTGGTCTGGCAGGCTGCGCCATGTTCGTGCTGGCTGCCGTAGTCAATGCCCTGTTGCTGCCGCCGTACCGGGTCGCCACGGGCAAGACCTCCCCCTGGCACTCCATGCGCACCGTCTTGCACGATCGCAGCTATATGCGCTTTGTACTGACCTTGAGTGGATATTACATGCTCGCAGTCCAAGTCATGCTGCTGGTCCCGGTGACCATCAAGCAACTGACTGGCAATTATCAGGCGGTAGGCTGGATGTATATGCTGGAGACCTGCTTGTCACTCAGCCTGCTTTATCCGCTGGCACGCTGGGGAGAACGCTATCTGCGACGCGAGCAGCGCATGCTGATCGGCCTGGGGTTGATGAGCCTTAGCCTGGCTATCATGAGCAGCGTGCAACATCCACTGGCGGCCTTTGTCATTCTGGCCATGTTTTTTCTGGGGTCCATCATCATGGAGCCGGCGCGGGAAACCTATATCGCCGGGCTGGCCAAGGCACAAGCGCGCGCCAGCTATCTGGGTTGCAGTCGGCTGGGGCTGGCTTTGGGTGGTGCCGTGGGCTATGTTGGAGGAGGCTGGCTGCTGGACATGTCCCGCCAATGGCATCTGCCGTCGCTGCCTTGGCTGTGCTTGGCCATGATTGGCACCATCACCTTGCTGGCACTGTGGGGACAGTTACTGCGCGCTCCTGCCAGCACACGCTATGCCAGCAATACCATTTGATGAAAAAACAAAACCCGCCGGTTGGCGGGGTTTTGTTTGAAGCTGTCGGGACGTTGACTGATTAGGTCAGCGCACCTGGCAATCCTGGCACATCCTCTGCCTGATCAGGCAGCTTGGATGTTCGACGCTTGCTTGCCTTTCGGGCCGCTAACGATGTCAAAGCTTACACGTTGACCCTCTTTCAGGGTCTTGAAGCCTTGCATATTGATGGCGGAGAAATGGGCAAACAGGTCTTCACCACCCTCATCCGGGGTAATAAAGCCAAAGCCTTTAGCGTCGTTGAACCACTTAACGGTACCAATTGACATGTTACTTCCTTGATTGACTATGGCTGGTGAGGCCGACCAACTTAAAGCTTGCTGTCCATTCCGGCTTATCCGGGAATGCCAAACAGCTAAGCCAAGCACCTGAACAGCATTTCTACGCAACCATCGTGATAGCGTCAAGTCCAAAAGGAATTCGCACTCGCCCCTTGAAAAAAAGTCTGGGGGAACCAAAATTGAAGTAAACCGCGGTTTAACTGAAAGTCGACATGTCCACGCAGTTCAGCAACGACGCCGTCAAAGAGGTGTCACGGGTGAGGACCACCCCTCCCCCAATGTATAAGGTATTGTTATTGAACGATGATTTCACCCCAATGGAATTTGTGGTGGAAGTGTTGCAGCAGTTGTTCCACATGAACAGGGAAAAGGCTACCCAGGTCATGTTGCAAGTCCATACGCAAGGTCACGGCGTGTGTGGCGTTTATACCAAAGACGTGGCTGCCACCAAGGTTGAACAGGTGTCGCAATTTGCCAAAGCACACCAGCATCCGCTTCAGTGCGTAATGGAGGAAAACTGATGATTGCCCAGGAGCTTGAAGTAAGCCTGCATATGGCGTTCATGGACGCCAGGCGCAAGCGCCACGAGTTCATCAGCGTGGAGCATTTGCTGCTTGCCATGATCGACAATCCCTCCGCCGCCGATGTTTTGCGCGCCTGCGGGGCCAATCTCGACCAGCTGAAAAAACAGCTGGGCGACTTCATTGACGAACACACCCCCACCGTTCCCGGGGAAACCGAGGTCGAAACCCAACCTACGCTGGGCTTCCAGCGGGTGATTCAACGCGCCATTTTGCATGTGCAATCTTCCGGCAAGAAGGAAGTGACCGGTGCGAATATTCTGGTAGCCATCTTCGGCGAAAAAGACTCACATGCCGTGTATTACCTGCATCAGCAGGGAATATCTCGGCTGGATGTTGTCAATTTCATCTCCCATGGCATTACCAAACAGCGCTCGCCGCAACACCCGCCGGAGCCGCGTGAGCAGCACAACGAGTCCGAGAGCGAAGAGCAATCTGCCGGGCCGGGTGGCGCGCTGGAAAACTACACGCTCAACCTCAACCAGCAAGCGCGCGATGGGAAAATCGATCCGCTGATCGGCCGCGAACAAGAACTAGAACGCACGGTGCAAATCCTCTGCCGTCGCCGCAAGAACAACCCACTGCTGGTGGGTGAAGCCGGCGTGGGCAAGACGGCGATTGCCGAAGGGCTGGCGCGGCGCATCGTCAACAACGAAGTGCCGGATGTCCTGTCCAAGGCCACCGTGTATGCGCTTGACATGGGCGCGCTGCTAGCTGGCACCAAATACCGTGGCGATTTCGAGCAACGCCTCAAGGCTGTCATCAAGCAACTGACCGAAGATGAACACGCCATCCTGTTCATCGACGAAATCCACACCCTGATCGGTGCCGGTGCCGCCTCTGGCGGTACGCTGGATGCATCCAATCTGCTGAAGCCAGCCTTGTCCAATGGCAGCCTGCGCTGCATTGGCGCTACGACGTATAACGAATACCGTGGCATTTTTGAAAAGGACAACGCCCTGTCACGGCGCTTCCAGAAGATTGATGTGGCCGAGCCGACCGTGGAACAAACCGTGGAAATCCTCAAGGGGCTGAAATCGCGCTTCGAAGCTCACCATGGCGTGAAGTACACTCAGGCAGCCCTGTCCACCGCTGCCGAACTGTCAGCCCGCTACATCAATGATCGTCACTTGCCGGACAAGGCCATCGACGTGATCGACGAAGCTGGTGCTGCACAAAAGATCTTGCCCAAGTCGCGGCAGAAGAAGGTGATCAACAAGTCCGAGATCGAAGAGATCGTGGCCAAGATCGCCCGCATTCCGCCGAAAACGGTTTCCACCGATGACCGCAATGTGCTGAAAAACCTGGAACGCGATTTGCGCAATGTGGTATTCGGCCAGGACAAGGCCATCGAAAGCCTGGCCACCGCCATCAAGATGACCCGCTCAGGCCTGGGCAATCCGCAAAAGCCCATCGGCTCTTTCCTGTTCTCCGGCCCGACCGGGGTGGGCAAGACCGAGGTCGCCAAGCAGCTGGCCTATGTATTGGGTGTGGAGCTGATTCGCTTTGACATGTCCGAGTATATGGAGCGCCATGCAGTCAGCCGGCTGATTGGCGCACCTCCCGGCTATGTCGGCTTCGAACAGGGTGGCCAGTTGACCGAAGCCATCACCAAACACCCGTATGCCGTATTGCTGCTGGACGAGATCGAAAAAGCGCATCCGGACATCTACAACGTGCTGCTGCAGGTGATGGACCATGGCACCCTGACCGATAACAACGGTCGCAAGGCAGATTTCCGCAATGTGGTGATCATCATGACCACCAATGCCGGTGCCGAAGCCATGTCCAAGCCGACACTGGGCTTTACCCAGTCCAAGGAAGCCGGTGATGAAATGGCCGATATCAAGCGCTTGTTCAGCCCGGAATTCCGCAACCGGCTGGATGCCACGATCTCCTTCAAGACGCTGGATGAGCAGATCATCATGCAGGTGGTGGACAAGTTCCTGATGCAGCTGGAACACCAGCTCAGCGACAAGAAGGTGGAAATCCACTTTACCGACGCGCTGCGCGCCTTCCTCGCCAAACGTGGCTTTGACCCGCTGATGGGGGCACGCCCGATGGCACGGCTGATTCAGGACACCATCCGCAAGGCACTGGCCGACGAGCTGCTGTTTGGCCGCCTGGCCAATGGCGGAGAGGTAACCGTCACCGTCAACGAGCAGGATGTGGTGGAGCTGCAATTCGACCCAGAAACACTCGCAGCCGAACCAGCCTGAGCCACCCCGCTATCACCACAACGCCCGCATCGTCTGCGGGCGTTTTTTTGATGACGACAATCCGGCTCAGCCACGCGGATGGTGCTGGGCATGCAGCTGCTTGAGCCGTTCGCGTGCCACATGGGTATAAATCTGCGTGGTGGAAATATCAGAATGACCCAGCAGCAGCTGCACCACGCGCAGATCAGCACCATGATTGACCAGATGCGTGGCAAAAGCATGTCGCAGCATGTGTGGGCCGATGGGTGGCAATCCCTGCTGCCGGGCATAGCCGGCAATCAGATACCAGGCCATCTGCCGCGTCATGCCGGCCTTGCGCTGAGTGACAAACACCGCATCGCACTGCGCTCCCGCCAGCAACAATGGCCGCGCCTCACGAAAATAACGCTCCAGCCACTCCAGCGCCACCTCACCCAAGGGCACCATGCGCTCCTTGTTGCCCTTGCCGCGAGTAATGATCAAGCCGGTAATCATGTCCAGCTGCTGCAGGGTCAGCCCGACCAGCTCGGATACCCGCAAGCCAGTGGCATACAGCACCTCCAGCATGGCCCGATCTCGCAAACCCAGCGGCTCGTCAACATCAGCAGCTTGTAGCAGCAGCTCCACCTGCCCCTCGGACAATGCTTTGGGCAAGCGCTGTCCCAATTTGGGGCTGCCCAGATGGGTGGTCGGATCGTCAGGACGATGGCCATTTGCCAACAGAAACTGATAATAGCGCCGCAAGCAGGACAACTGGCGGGCACGGGTAGCTGGCTTTTCGGTATCAACCGCCATCAGCAGGGCTTGCTGGATGAGTGCCTGGTCCGCCGCATCCAGCTCGGCACCCTCCGCCTGTAACTGCCGTTGCAGCTTGAGCAGATCGCGGCGATAAGCCGCCAGCGTATTGGCTGACAGTCCGTCGGTCAGCCACAGATGATCCAGAAACCGGTCTATGCTTTCGCTACTCATGCCCTTCCCTCACCTGGCTGCAGACGTAAAAAAAGCGCAAGGCAGCTGCCTTGCGCTTTTATCATACCTGACGGTATCAGGATCAGCCTTGCTTGCGAGCCGGCAGTTTTTCCTTGATACGTGCAGACTTGCCGGTACGGCCGCGCAGGTAGTACAGCTTGGCGCGACGTACATCACCACGGCGCTTCACTTCTACGGAAGCCACCAGAGGGGAGTAGGACTGGAAAGTACGCTCAACACCTTCACCAGCGGACATCTTGCGCACGATGAAAGAGCTGTTCAGACCACGGTTACGCTTGGCGATAACAACACCTTCGTAAGCCTGCAGACGTTCGCGGTTACCTTCCTTTACCTTGACATGAACCACAACGGTATCGCCAGGAGCGAATTCCGGGATGGTCTTGCCCAGGCGGGCGATTTCTTCTTGCTCGAGTTTCTGGATCAGATCCATGTTTTACTCCGGTTTTTTGAGGATATCTTGTTCCTGCTGGTACTCTGCCAGCAGCCGAGATTCCTGTTTTGTCAAAGAGCGGCCTTGCAACAGATCCGGGCGACGTTGCCACGTCCTTCCCAGCGCCTGCTTCAACCGCCATTTAGCAATCAGTGCATGATTTCCGGACATAAGCACATCCGGCACCCGCATGCCCTGATAGTCTTCGGGTCGGGTATAGTGCGGACAATCAAGGAGTCCGTTCACAAATGAATCTTCATAAGCAGACTGGGCATCGTTGAGCACGCCAGGAAGCAGCCGAATGACTGCATCCATCAGTACCATGGCAGGTAGTTCGCCACCGGACAACACGTAGTCGCCAATGGAAACTTCCTCATCGACCTGGCGCTCGATCAAGCGCTCATCCACCCCTTCGTAACGGCCGCACAATACAATGAGACCGGGACGCCGGGATAGCTCCACCGCCTTCTCGTGCGATAAGGCACGACCCTGCGGTGACAGGTAAATCACATGGCTCTCTTCGACACCTGCTGCCTGCTGACGCGCTTTGGCGGCCGTAATGGCCGCTTCCAGCGGTTCGATCAGCATCAGCATGCCAGGCCCACCACCATAGGGACGATCGTCCACACGGCGATAGTTGTCATGGGTGAAATCGCGTGGATTCCATTTCTGGAAATCCCAAATGCCCAAATCAAGCGCCCGCTGGCTTACGCCAAAGCGGGCGATGGCATCGAACATTTCCGGAAACAGCGTGATGGCATCGATATGCATCAGTAGTCGAGGCCCCAGTCCACTGAAATGCTGGCCTCAGCCAGATTTACATTCAGCACAAACTGGCCGACAAAGGGAATCAGCCGCTGGCCGTGCTCACCTTCAACTACCAATACGTCATTGGCACCGGTTTCCATCAATTCGGTTACCTTGCCAAGCACCACGCCTTGCTGGTTGACGACAGACAGGCCGATCAGATCGGACCAGTAATATTCGCCTTCACCAGCTTCCGGCAATTCACTACGGGGAACAGCAACTTGCAGGCCACGCAGGGCTTCCGCCCCGTCACGATCGTCAACGCCTTGCAGCTTGGCGGATAAACCCTTGGGTTGCACTGCCCCGTTTTCAAATGTGTACGGCTTCCAGCTGTCATCCTTGCCCAGCCACCAGACCGGGTAGTCAAACAGACCGTCAGCGTATTCGGTATCGGCCTGGACTTTCACCCAGCCCTTGATACCGAAGGCGCCACGCACAAACCCCATCAAGACGAGATCTTCTTTGCGCATGCGCCTTAGTCCGTTAGTTGAGTCAACGAACGATTAGGCAGCAACCTTCTGCTCTTTCAGCAGCTTGGCTACGGCGTCGGTAACCTGAGCGCCAACGCCGATCCAGTAGTTCAGACGATCGGAAGTCAGGCGCACGCGCTCTTCCTTCTCGTTAGCTACCGGGTTGTAGAAGCCAACGCGCTCGATGAAGCGACCGTCACGACGGTTACGGGAATCGGTCACCACGATGTTGTAGAACGGACGGTTCTTGGCGCCGCCACGTGCCAGACGAATCACTACCATTGTCGATTGTCCTTAGATAAAAACGGTATCGTAGAAAAGCCCACGATTCTATGGCACTTTTCCCTTATCTTGCAAGCGCTTAATACGCTTGCGGCCCGGTGCGGCCCATATCAGCAGGCAGGACACCCCTGTTTGACGGATAAAAACCACACACCGGGGCGATGTGGGCGGCCATCAGCCACCCAAGCTGCCTTACAGGATTTTGGTGACGATGGTCAGTGCCCGGTCTTCCGGGTGGGTTTCCACGGTAAAGCCCAGCTTGTGCATCAGCTTGAGCATGCCCTTGTTGCCGGCCAGCACTTCGCCACGCATCACGGTCAGCCCCTGCTCACGGGCCGCATCAAACAGGGCATTCATCAGGATGTAGCCGATGCCCTTGCCCTGCCACTTGTCGGCTACTTCCAGCGCGAACTCGCAACCTTCGTTGTCCGGGTCGGTAATGAAACGGGCCACCGCCTGCTGCTCTTCACCGTTTTCTGTTTCGCAAGTCATGGCCAGTGCCATCTCACGGTCGTAGTCCAGCTGGGTGAAGCGCACCAGCATGGTCTGTGACAGCTGCTTGATGCTGGACATATAGCGGTTGTAGCGGCTTTCATCGGACAGGGTACGCACGAACTCCTGCTGCATTTCGGCATCTTCCGGTCGTACCGGGCGGATGGTGACCTTCATGCCATCCGTCAACGTGGCACTACGCACCATGTGCATGGGGTAAGGCATGATGGCCATATGGCCGTAACGCTTCACATCCGGCTTCAACGGTTCGACGATGATGCGCGCATCCAGGGCAATGACGCCCTTTTCATCCGCCACCAGCGGATTGATATCCATCTCGCGCAGTTCCGGCAGCTCGCATACCATTTCCGACACATGCAGCAGCACATCCACCAGCTCATCCATGTCCACGGCGGGCAGGTTCTTGAAGGCACCCAGTAACTGGCCAATGCGGGTCTTGCGTATCATGCTGCCCACCAGATACTGGTTGAGCGGCGGCAGGGACAAGGCACGGTCATGCATCACTTCTACCGCGATACCACCGGCACCAAAGGTAATCACCGGCCCGAACGAGCTGTCATGCGTCACCCCCACCATGACCTCGCGGGCAAAACGCCGCTTGCGCATGGGTTGTACCGAAATGCCGTCGATACGTGCCTCCGGCATGGCCTGGCGCGCGCGCTCCAGAATGCCCTGGAACGCTGCGCGCAAGGTGGCTTCGTTGCTGATGTTCAGCTCTACACCGCCCACATCGGACTTATAGATGATGTCCGGCGAATCGATCTTCAACACCACCGGATAGTGAATCTGCTCGGCCAGTGCCACGGCCTCATCTTCGGTGCGCGCCAGCAGGGTCGGATTGACCGGAATGCGGAAGGCCGCCAGTACTTCCTTGGACTCCCGCTCGGAGAGCACGGTGCGCCCTTCAGCCATGGCACCGGCGATGGCTGCGCGGGCGCGACTGAGATCCGGAGCCTCGCGCTTGCCCTCCAGCGGGCTGGGGGTCTGCAGCAGCAACTGCTGGTTGTGATGGTAGGAGGCAAGGTTGCGGAACACCTCGATACCATATTCCGGCGCACGGAAATGGGCACACTTGGCCTTGGAAAACAGGTCGCGGCTTTCTGATACCTTGGCATCACCCAGCCAGGACAGGAACATCGGCTTGCTCGATTCGCGCTGCAGGCCAATCATCAACTGGGCCGTGGTCAGGTGATCAGTCCCGGCCTGCGGGGTAAAGATCACCAGCACCCCGTCTACATTGGGGTCATCGATACAGGCTTTCACCGCCGTACGGAAACGCACCGGGCTGGCGTCGCCAATCAGGTCGATGGGGTTGCCATGCGACCAGTTGCGCGGCAAGGCATTATTGAGCAATTCCATGGTGGTATCGCTCAGCTTGGCCAGCTCCACACCATTGGTATAAGCACTGTCAGCCGCCAGCACCCCAGGGCCAATGCCATTGGTCACGATGGCCAAGCGCTTGCCACCAACACGGAAATTGGCCGCCAGAACCTTGGCTGCGGTAAACAACTGCGCAATGGAAGACACCCGCAGCACACCGGCTCGCGACAGCGCCGCGTCGAACACATCGCCACTCTCGATCAGATTGCTCGAATGCGTCACCCCGGTCACATCATCCTGGTAACGGCCAGACTTGATCACCACCACAGGCTTGGTACGGGCAGCCGCACGCAATGCGCTCATGAAGCGGCGCGCATGGTGAATGTGGTGAACATGCAACAGAATGCCCTGGGTGAAGTTATCCGCCACCAGGTAATCCAGGATCTCACCAAAATCCACATCCAGCGCCTCGCCCACCGAAATCACGCTGGAAAAACCGATGCCCTTGCTATCAGCCCAGTCCAGCATGGCGGTACACAGGGCGGAAGACTGTGACACCAGCGCCATATTGCCCGGCCGTACCTTACTGGTGTAATTGGTCGCATTGAAGCCAGCCACCGGCCGCATCAAGCCCAATACATTCGGCCCCAGCACCCGGATGCCATAGTGGCGTGCAATCGATACCGATTCATTCAGGATCTCCCGCTCCAGCTGTTCGCTATCGGAAAACTCCTTGGCCAGCAGCACCGCCTTGATGCCCTTCTTGCCACAGTCTTTGATGATGGCAGGCAGAGTGCGAATCGCAGTGCACACCACAGCCATGTCAATAGCAGCCTCGATCAGGCGCACCGAAGGGACGGACGGAATACCACCGACCACTTTGTGATTGAGGTTGACCGGAAACAGCTTGCCTTGGAAATTGCCTGCCAACAGATTGGCAAACACGGCCTGACCGATGGACCCCGGGGTATCGCTGGCACCGACAACCGCGACATTACGCGGCGAAAAGAGCGAAGTAAGGTAGTGAGGCCTCATGGCAGCGGTTCCAATTCTGTTGAATCAAGCAATAAAGCATCGTCCAGCGGCCTTGCCGGGTAGGGTGGCAGCTAGCGGGCGAAATATCTTTGCGGCACAGCAGCTTGCATTAACCAGGCCGCCATTATTTTCCAGTCATGTTGCGGCAGTATTGTGCAACGCACAATAAGGAGTAACGATAATACAGACTGCAATCTCAAGCTCTGCACGGCGCAGCTCCCATCCAAGACGGGATAGCACGACTCATCCTGCCGCAAACATCACTATGTCATGTTGACTTCAGGCAAGCAGGCTACAAATGAATTTTATAGCAAAGACCAACCACCACTGACGGACTCAACGCGGCTTTACTGGTGGTAATCGCACTGCAATATTGCTAATCTTGCCTGCTTGGCAACCCACTGGCGTTGCATCGCAACATATTCATTCAGCCCGCCTGCAGCACGCTGGCGGGCAGGAGTCAGCTCATCATGACGAAGCGCGTCGTCACCCTTGCCCACTACTACACTCAGCCAGAAATCCAGCAGATGGCTGACAAAGTGGGAGACAGCCTGGAGCTGTCCTTGTATGCCAAAGAAGCCAATGCCGACATCATCGTCTTCGCCGGCGTCCGCTTTATGGCCGAAACCGCCAAAATTCTCAATCCGCAGGCCGAAGTCATCCTGCCCGATGCAGGCTCCACCTGTTCGCTGGTGACCCAGACCGACGTCACTGCGCTCAAAGCCTGGCGCGAAAGCCATCCCGATCACGTGCATGTGTCGTACATCAACTCCAGCGCCGAGCATAAGGCGCTGTCCGACTGGATTGTCACCAGCCGCAATGTGGACGACATCATTGCCCACCTGTATGCCGAAGGCAAAAAGGTCATCTTCTCGCCCGACCGCAATATGGGCGGTTATCTGAATGACCAGTACGGCTACGATATGCCGCTATGGTCTGCCGTGTGCGAAGTACACGACAAGTTCAACGAAGCCGCGCTGAACGAAGCCTTTGCCGCCGCCAGCGGTGAAAAATACCTGATCGCCCACCCGGAAAGCCCGCTGCCAGTGCTGAAAAAGGCCGATTATGTCGGCTCCACCTCGGGCATGCTGAATTGGGTCAAAGCCTTCAAGGGGGATAGCAAGGCCGTCATCTTCGTCGCCACCGAAGACGGCATTCTGTACAACATGGGGCTAGCACGTCCCGATCTCGATCTGCGCCAGGCACCGATCTACGCCGGCTGCCAGTGCAACTCCTGTCCTTACATGAAGATGAATACCATCGAGGCAGTCAAGCGCGCCCAACAAGGCGAGGGCCTGCGTATCGACTATCTGACAAGCGCACAGATGGATGCCGCCCGCATTCCCATTGAGCGCATGCTGGATTTCAGCCAGCGCTACTACGCCTGATCATGCAAACCCGCCACGGCGGGTTTTTCTTTGTCTGTCATGCCGCAACGATTTTCCACAGCGCCACGGCAGCGATACAATCAGGCGTCCAACCTGGAAGCACAGCATGAAGTTCCTGATCAGCAATGATGACGGCTATTTTTCCCCAGGGATCCGTACCCTGGCCGAAACCCTGTGCCGTCATGGAGAGGTTGTCGTCGTGGCCCCCGAGCGAGACCGCAGCGGGGCCAGCAATTCGCTGACACTGGACAGACCGCTCACCGTACGCCAGGCCGCCAACGGATTTCACTATGTCAATGGCACCCCCACCGACTGTGTGCATCTGGCGGTCACCGGCCTGCTGGACTTCCGCCCCGACATGATTTTCAGTGGTATCAACCACGGCCCCAATATGGGTGACGACACCATTTACTCCGGCACTGTTGCCGCAGCTACCGAAGGCTTCCTGCTCGGCATTCCCTCGGTTGCCATTTCCTTGGCCGGCTACAGCGGCCAGCACTTTGCCAGCGCCGCCCTGGTAGTGGATCAACTGGTAAGGCGTTGTAAAGAAAAACCCTTTTCCCAGCCGGTGCTGCTCAATATCAATGTCCCGGATGTACCACCGGAAGAGTTGCAAACCATGCAAGTCACCCGACTGGGACGCCGCCATCATGCCGAACCGGTAATCAAAGCAAAGAATCCGCGCGGAGAGACGATATACTGGGTGGGACCTGTCGGCAGCGCACAAGATGCCGGCCCTGGTACCGACTTCGCCGCCATCGCGGGCAAACACGTGTCCCTGACCCCGCTGATGCTCGACCTAACCGCTTTCGGCCAACTGGACGGAATCAACACATGGCTTCATCCGTGACACAAGACAGTCAGGCTTATGGCATGCTGTCCGATCGAACCCGCAAGCGCATGGTAGAACGCTTGCGCCAGGCTGGCGTACAGGACGAGCGCGTGCTCAATGCCATGTCCGAAGTTCCACGCCACCTGTTCGTCGATCAGGCTCTCGCCACTCGTGCCTATGACGATGTGTCCCTCCCTATCGGCCATGGCCAGACCATCTCGCAGCCACATACGGTGGCCCGGATGACCGAAATCCTTCTGGCCGGGCGCAAGCCGGGGAAAATACTGGAAATCGGCACTGGCTGCGGCTACCAGACCGCTGTATTGCTGAAGACCGGCGCCGAGGTTTATTCCATTGAACGACTTGGCATCCTGCTGGACAAAGCAAGACGCAACTTGCGGGCAGCCAAACTGGTACACGCCCGGCTGGTCCATGGTGATGGCCATTTCGGTCTGGCAGAAGCCGCTCCGTTCGAGGGCATCATCATGACCGCCGCAGCACGCAATATCCCGGAAGCGCTGGTCGAGCAAATGGCGGAAGGCGGGCGCCTGATCATGCCCGTTGGCGAAACCGAACAGCATTTGTGGTTGCTGGAGAAGACGGCGCAAGGCTTGCAAAAGACCCGGCTAGACCCGGTGAAATTTGTCCCATTACTGCCCGGCCGTAACTAACTCTTGCAAAAACACAACATATAACCCATCAAACGATTTACAAAACCCAACTAACTGACATATAAAATCTCCAGGCATGCATAAACAGCATTCAAAGCGTTGGCTTGCGGCGTCACTGACGGCCGCCGTTCTTACCGGTTGCAGCAGCATGGCGCAACAAGCAGCGCCGGTAGAGTCCGCCCGCCCGGCCCAGGTTGCCGCGGGTACAACCATCAGCAAACCCGCTCCCGCTCCCGCACCGGTCGCGGAAGTAGCAGTAGCCAGCCCCTATCAGAGCAGTGGCAGCTTGGCTGCCAAACCGGTGTTGTCTGGCAGTGGCGAGAAAACCCATGTGGTACAACCAGGTGAAAACCTGTTCCGCATCTCGCTGAACAATGGGTTGAAATACAAGGATGTCGCAGCATGGAACAATCTGCCGGACACCAATATCAAGGTCGGCCAGGTGCTGCGCCTGACACCACCGGACGCGACCGGCAGTGTGGCACCGCAAGCTGCGGTCAAAACACCAGAAACTGTAGCGCAGCCAAGTTCGCGTAATACAGCTGTAGTAGAAAGTGGTAATCCGGCAGCCGCGGGTAACAAGAACTACCCCAAAGCCCTCAAACTGCCCTACTCGGAAGAGGCTGCGCGTAGCCTGGTGCAACAAAGCGAAGGCAGCGCCGGCAAGAAAAATACCACCAACAAGAAAAACAGCACTTCAGCTCCTGTTGCACAATCCGATAAAAAGGACAGTAGCTCCCCAGCGGCATTATCGGAAAATAAGAACAAAATTGAAGAAAAATCCCAGCCAGCAACAGGAGAAGACTCAGTCGCCTGGATCTGGCCAACCGAAGGCAAGGTCATCCGGACTTATTCGGACAGCAACAAGGGGCTGGACATTAGTGGCCGCACCGGTCAGGCCGTCATCGCAGCCGGCGATGGCAAAGTGGTATACAGCGGGAATGGTTTGAGGGGCTACGGCAAGCTCATCATCATCAAACACAACAAAACATTCCTGTCGGCTTACGCACACAACAGCCAGTTACTGGTGAAGGAGGGGCAGAGTGTCAAGAAAGGGCAGAAGATTGCCGAAATGGGCAATACCGATGCCGACCAGGTAAAACTGCACTTCGAGATCCGCCGTTTCGGGAAACCGGTCGATCCGATGCAGTACCTAGACAACAAATCCTGAGCAGGGGTATTTCCCCCTGCAAGGAACCACCGTAGCGGGGGGAATCATGAGCCAAGACAGCGATATCCTTGAAGAAGAGGAAGTTCTTGAAGAAGAGGCCGCAGAAGAAGCAGCTGCCGAAGCAGATGCCGAAGAAGTGGCTGAGCGTCAAAGTGTTACCGAAGAGGTAGCGGATGTCACTCAGATCTATCTGAACGATATCGGCAACAATGCCTTGCTGACACCGGCCCAGGAGCTGGCGCTGGCTCGACGCGTGGTGGCTGGGGAGTTTGAAGCCCGGCAAAAGATGATCGAACATAACCTGCGCCTGGTGGTAAACATTGCCAAGCACTACATCAACCGCGGTCTTGCCCTGCTCGATCTGATCGAAGAAGGCAATATCGGCCTGATGCACGCGCTGGAAAAGTTCGATCCGGAACGCGGCTTCCGCTTCTCCACTTATGCCACTTGGTGGATACGGCAGAGCATCGAGCGCGCCATCATGAACCAGTCACGCACCATCCGTCTGCCGGTGCACGTGATCAAGGAGCTCAACGTCTATCTGCGTGCTTCGCGCCATCTGGAAAGCCAGATCGGCCGCGAACCGACTCTGGACGAAATTGCTCATCTGGTTGGCAAACCGGTTGATGATGTGCGCAAGGTGATGAACCTGAATGAGCGCATGGCCTCACTGGATGCACCGCTGGATATCGATCCCATGCTGTCGATTGGTGAATCGATCCCGGACGAGCAACATGAAGAGCCGGAAATTCAACTGCATAACAGCCAGCTGGAAATGTTTGTCAAAGACTGGCTGTCGCAGTTGAACGAGAAACAGTGCATGGTGATCGAGCGCCGTTACGGCTTGAATGGGCATGAAATCTGCACGCTGGAAGAACTGGCTGCTGCCTTGAACCTGACCCGTGAGCGTGTACGTCAGATTCAGATCGAAGGCCTGGAGCAATTGCGCCGCATCCTGCGTCGCAAGGGTATTTCCCGCGACTTCCTGCTGTAAATACCATCACACGTCACAGCGGCATACTTCAGCCCCGCCCCTCAGGCGGGGCTGTTTCATTGGCGCCCTGGCTGGAAAGCTTTGACCCGTCGCAACCACTGCTTGACCTGTTGCGCTCCTGCGGGCTGCCGATAACGCATCGCCGCATACTCTTTCAGCAAGGCCTTGAGCTGGCGGTAATCAGACTCAGGCAAGCGGCGAGCCTTGTTCAAGATATCCAGCGGACCATCACTATCCACCACTACGATCTTCAGGGCGGCAAGCACCTGCACCAGCCGATGCCGTCCTTGCTGCAGGGGTGAAACCGAGTGTTGACGTCGCCACAGCAACAACAAGGGCAGACAGGCCAGCCCACCACCTAGCAATACCGCCCGCAACACGGCAGCACTGTCCACCTGCTCGCCCAAGCCTAACCAGCGATACAGATTTAGCTGCCTGCCCGCATCATAGCCCACCACCCACTGCTGCCAGGCAAAGCCGGCAGCCTGCCAGTTTTGCTGCACACGCAATACCCAGGCTGGCACGCTGCGCCCCAGGCCGGGTAGCTGCGGCTGCATGGCGGGGATGCTCTGGCTGACACCTTGCGCCACCCGGTTGGGAGCGACTGCCGCCGTCGGGTCAACCCGCAGCCATTCACCAGTCTCTGCCAGCCAGATTTCCACCCAGGCATGGGCATCGGATGACTTGACCTGCCAGAACTGCCCCACCGGATTGAACTGCCCGCCCTGATAGCCGGTGACGATACGCGCCGGCAGACCAGCGGCACGCGCCATGAAGGCCAGCGCCGAAGCATAATGCTCACAGAAGCCCTGCCGGCTGGAGAACATGAATTCATCAATTCCGTCCTCACTGTTCAGCAAAGGCGGCTTCAAAGTGTAGGCAAAACCGTCCAAATGGAAATATTGCAAAGCGGTACGGACAAAGCCGGCTCCGTCGCCGCCTTGTGCTCGCCACTGCTGGGCCAACTGGCGACTGGCTGGATTACCAGGCGGCAAGTGGCGATAGAAATCCTGATCAGCCGGACTGAGCACCGTACGGTAATGGGCGGCGAGCAGGCTTTGTGCCTGGAAACGGAATAGTTCATCGCCGTCACGCGCCAGCTTGAACAAATTACCCGGCTCCAGCACCCCGCCAGCCGGAGCTGTCACCGTGTACTCCAGTAGCGGCAAACGCGATTTGCTTGGTTTGCCGGTCAGGCTGTAAGACACCAGCCGCCCTCCCTGCCACTGCACAGTCTCGCTGCTCAGGCCACGGACGTTCTGCCAGCGCCGCCCATCAAAATCATCAAAAATCATGATGCGCCAATACATTTCGCTCACCGCTGGTGCCTGCCCGGCAAAGACTACCGAGAATGCAGGCTCCTGCTGCTGCACCAGCTGGCTGATGCTGCCCGGTTCCATGCTGTCGGACAGTCCGGTGCTGGCGACATGCTGGTCGTGCGGCATGCTCCATAACGGCCCGGGCAAACGCGGCATCACTACGAACAGCACCAGCATCAGTGGCAGTGACAATGCCAGCGCCTGCATGGCACTGCGCAGGCTACCCTCCACCATTTCGCCCGACAGGATCAGCATGGCCCAGGTCAGCGCCAGCAGGCTGATGGCGAGCCATACTGCAGCAAGCGGCGACTGATCAAACAACAAGGGCATGGCCGCCAGAAAGAAGCCCAGTGCCAGCAGCACCTGCCAGTCACGCTGCTGACGCGACTCGAAACTCTTGAAGCCCAGCAACAGGATCAGCAAGGCGGCACCACCTTCGCGCCCCACCAGCGTGTTCAGGCTCAGCCAGAGCCCGCCGACTGCCAGCAGCAGCAAAGGTAGCAGCAGATAGAGCGAGGGCATGGCAGCCTGACGGCGTAGCAGTGCCGCGCGCAAGGCCAGCATGGACAACACCAGCAGGGGCAACCATGGTGGCAAGAACAGCAGCAACGGCAAGATGACCAGGACCAAAGCCAGCAATACCGCCATTTCACCCTGACGCAATAATGACTTGATCATGATGGCAGCTTGAACTCCGCCAGTGCCGCCAGCGCCAGTTCACGTTGCTGGGGCTGCGGCTCGATCAGCACCCCGGGCAAATGCAGACGGTAATGCTGGCCGGCTTTTTCACATTGCTGCACCCGCCAGCACAAACGCGACAACCGGCTCTCCATATCGACGGCGGCCGGATAATCCTGCCAGGCCAGCTGGCGTATCGACTGGCCTCTGGGTTGACTGGCAAAACGCTTGCTCACCAGCACATCACGCCGTGCCAGCACACTCCAGGCAATCTGGCGCGGCGTATCTCCCTGCCGATATTCGGCCAGGTGTGAAAAATCTTCTTCATCATCTCCGCTCTGCCGGCCACTGCCTTGCTCGCTATGCAAGTCATTACGCTCCCGATCCGGCATAGGCAGAGGATAGGCCAGCACATGGCCATCCGGTCGCAGCCAGGCAAATGCCCGCATCAGGCCGAAAGGTGCCGTGCTCCACAGCTGCACAGCCGGGTAAGCATGCCGACCACGGTGAGCCAACAACAAGGGCAGAGCCATCGTCTGGCTGCTGCCGGCAGCCAGCAGGCAGGACAAGGGCTCTCTGCCCTGACCGGCGCGCCATTGCAGGCGGCGAGCCAGCGCAGAATCATTGTCCAGCTGTATCCGGCAATCGGCACTCTGCCCGACAAATACCCCCTCACCTGGCAGCGCCGTCCAATTCAGCCCGGACAACTGCCGGTAAGCCATCAGCACGGCAACCAGCATCAGGCCGATGATCCAGAACGCCAGGGCATAAGCCAGACTGACCGCGTAATTGAGCGCACCCACCCATACCGCAAGCGCCACCAGCAGCAGCAGCAAGCCAAAACGGGTAGGCAGCAGATAGATACGCCTCTGCCCCAGCCGTCCGCCACGCTCCAATGGCAGGCGGCTCAGCAGCCAGCGCTGCAGCGTCTTACGGAATGGCAACATGATCCAGCAACTTGTTCAGACTGCCCAGCGCATCGCCACTCAAACCCAGCCGGTGGCCGGCAACATGGGGAAAGACTGCCTTCACGTCTTCCGGCAAGACGTGATCGCGCCCTTCCAGCAAAGCCCAGGCCCTCGCTGCGGCCAGCAGCGCCAGGCCGGCCCGTGGGCTGAGTCCAGTCAGATAACTGCGCTCCTGCCGGGTCGCCTGCAACAAGGCCAGCACGTAATCGGCCAGATCCGGGGTTACCGTCAGCGCGGCGGCTTTGTTCTGCAACAACAGCAAGTCTGCGGCGGTCAGGCCGGCACTGATATCAGCCAGCAGGGTGCGCCGGTCCTGCCCCAGCAGCAGGGCGCGTTCGGCCTCAGGCGGTGGATAACCCAGCGAGATGCGCATCAGGAAACGGTCCAGCTGCGACTCGGGCAAGGGGAAAGTACCCAGCTGCTCGGAAGGATTCTGCGTGGCAATGACGAAAAACGGCGTTGGCAGCGGATGGCTTTCGCCATCGATGGAAACCTGACGCTCTTCCATGGCCTCCAGCAAGGCAGACTGCACCTTGGGCGATGCACGGTTTATCTCATCGGCCAACAGCAACTGGCTGAATACCGGGCCCTGATGAAAGCGGAAGCTGCCGGTTTCACGCTGATAGATGTTGACGCCAAGGATGTCGGCCGGCAGCAGGTCACTGGTGAACTGCACCCGCTGGTAATGCAGGCCCAGCACGGCGGCCAGACCATGCGCCAGCGTGGTTTTACCCACGCCGGGTAAATCTTCGATAAGCAGGTGACCACGGGCGATCAGGCAGGCCAGCGCCAGCCGGATGGCACGTGGCTTGCCCAGAATTAGTGTGTTCAGTTGACGATAGGCAAGGCTGAGTGATTGCATTTGGACCCGGTTGCGCGCAGTATTTATCGAAAAGACATAAAGATAAAACTCGCGTCCATTGTACGCAAACAATCGTACGCAACAAGGAAACGCTCGTGTTCACTTGGCTAAAAAACCGTCTACAGAGAAATGGACTCACTGCCTACATCACCCATCCCGTCTGCCTGCAGCACAATATGGGGGTAGGCCACCCGGAATGCCCGGAGCGGCTGATTGCCATCAGGGATCAACTGATGGCTGCGCAAATCTACGACAGCCTGCATGAAGTCGAAGCACCGGAGGTGACCGAGCAGCAGCTGGCCCGGGTTCATCCGCCACGCTACGTGGAATATATCGAAGCCTGTTCGCCCAGCATCGGTACCTTCCGCATGGACCCGGATACCGCCATGGCACCCGGCACCCTGTCGGCAGCGCGCCACGCTGCCGGTGCGGTGATCAAGGCGGTAGAACTGGTGTGCGAGGACAAGGCACCCAATGCCTTCTGCGCCATCCGTCCGCCAGGCCACCATGCCGAACACGACAAGGCCATGGGCTTCTGCTTCTTCAACAATATCGCCGTCGGCATCGCCCATGCGCTGTCCACCTACAAGTTTGAACGGGTGGCGGTGATCGACTTCGACGTCCACCACGGCAATGGCACCGAAGACATCTTCCGTGACGACCCGCGGGTGATGATGGTGTCCATCTTCCAGCACCCCTTCTACCCTTATTGCGGTGATAACCCGGTGGGGCCGAACATGGTGAATGTGCCGCTCAAGGCCGGCAGCACCGGGCGGGAATTCCGCGAAGTGGTGGAAAACGTCTGGCTGCCCAGTCTGCACGATTTCAAACCGCAGATGATCTTTATTTCTGCCGGTTTTGATGCCCACCGCGAGGATGACATGGGCTCACTGGGACTGGTGGAGGCGGATTATGAGTGGGTAACCCGCCATCTGATGCAGATTGCCGACCAGTACGCCGATGGCCGCATCGTATCGGTACTGGAGGGGGGCTACGACCTGTCCTCGCTGGCGCGCAGCGTGACCGCCCATGTGAAAGTACTGTCGGACGGTTAACCGCCATCCGTCAGTAAAAATAAAAAGCCACCGCATGCGGTGGCTTTTTTGTTCTCCGGCTGGCCTCTCCCCACCGTGACGCGCACCATGGCGGCTTGTTGGCAGCACTAATTGCCTTTCTTCTCGGCCTTCTCGCCAATCTTGCCTTCCTGGCCGGTCAGCAGCTTGATCAGATTGGACTTGTGACGGTGGATCACCAGAATGGCAATGATGATGCAAGTTCCGAAATATGGTGAAGCCGGCCCGGTGATGAAATAGGCATACACCGGCACCATCACGCAGGCGACGATGGCGGATAGCGAAGAAATCTTCACCACAAAGGCCATGAACAGCCAGGTCGCGATGGCGGCCAGCGCCAGCCAGGCATTGAAGCCAAACAACACGCCTACCGCGGTGGCCACGCCCTTGCCGCCCTTGAAGCCGAAGAATACCGGCCACATATGGCCAATCAGCACGGCCAGTGCCGACATGGCAATGGCTTGCTCGCCCAGGCCATAGCGCGGACCGAACCAGGCCGTCAGCGCCACGGCTACCCAGCCCTTGGCCCCGTCACCCAGCAGGGTAAGTACGGCGGCAGTCTTCTTGCCGGAACGCAGGACATTGGTGGCACCGGGGTTGCCGGAGCCATAGCTGCGCGGGTCTGCCATGCCCATGGCTTTGCTTACGATGACGGCAAAGGACAGGGAGCCCAGCAGGTAGGCCGCAACAACGAAGGCAAAAGCTGTCGTGGTCATGGTGTATCCATTAGAATAGAAGGCTTCGGATTTTACGGTATCGGGCGACAAAGCCCAACTCCCGGCATAAAAATGGACATCATTTTCCTGCGCGAAGTGCGCGCTGACACCATTATCGGTGTTTATGAGTGGGAGCGGAAAAATCCGCAGACCATCGAAATCGACCTGGAAATCGGCATTCCCAGCGAGGTGCCCTGTCACAGCGACAATATCGGCGACACCATCCACTACGGCGTGGTGGTGGAGCGCTTGCGCAAGGCGCTGTCCGAGCAACACTTCCTGCTGCTGGAGGCGCTGGCCGAATATATCGCCAAGGTGATCCGCGAAGACTTTGGCGCGCCGTGGGTCCAGGTATCGGTGACCAAGCTGGGTATTCTGCCCGGCGTACGCCGCGTAGGCGTATTGATCGAGCGCGGCCACCGCCCGCGCTGAGATGTGCCCCCACAGGCTGGGGGTGTCACAACAGATTGACGTTAACGTTATCGTCAAGCACCATGCAAGAACCACTTCCGAGGGCCTTCGCATGAGCCAGATCAGTGTTGCAGAATTCCAGGCTTTGATTGACAGCGAGCTGCCGCTGGTCAAGCTGTTCGGCATGCGTACCGAAGCCATCGGCCATGGCCGTGCCAGCCTGCGCATGCATTTCAACCCCGACCTGATCCGCCCCGGCGGCACCATTGCCGGCCCGGCCTTGATGGCACTGGCCGACGCCACCCTCTACGCCGTGGTGCTGGGCATGATAGGCAAAGTGGAACTGGCGGTGACCACCAGCCTGAATATCAATTTCTTGCGCAAGCCGCCGCAGGCGGATGTGATTGCCGAAGGCCGCATCCTCAAGCTGGGCAAACGGCTGGCAGTGGGCGAAGTACTGCTGTACTCGGAGGGCAATGACGAGCCGGTCGCCCATGTCACTGGCACCTACTCCATCCCGCCGCTGCCGGATAACAGATAAACAAAAACCCTCTGCCAGCTTTCGCCATGCAGAGGGTTATCCAGGCTGACCGGGTCAGACCGGCAATTACTCTTCCTGGTTACGCATGAAGTCCGCCGTGTTGTAGAAGGCCTCCAACAGCTTGGCCTTGAGCCAGTCTTCCACCAGCAGCTCATTGACTGCCTGAGTCATGCACTGCATCCACTGGTCGCGCATGGGGCCATCCACCGCAAACGGCATATGGCGCATGCGCAGGCGCGGATGGCCAAACTTCTCCATGTACAGCCCCGGCCCACCCAACCAGCCGGACAGGAACATGAACAGCTTCTCGCGTGAGCCAGCCAGATCAGCCGGATGCATGTCGCGCAGCACCTTGACCGAAGGGTCGCTATCCATGATGTCGTAGAAGCGGTTGGTGAGCCAGCGCACCACACCTTCACCACCCATCAGCTCGTATGGCGTCATTTCCTGCATGGCTCAACCCTTCACCGGCTTGACCAGCGAGGCCGCCAACAAGGCACGCTCGCGCGCGGTGGCCACATCATCAGCCTGCGCCACAGCCACACCCATGCGGCGGCGGACAAAGCTTTCCGGCTTGCCGAACAGGCGCAGGTCAGCACCCGGCACCGCCAGTGCTTCGGCCACGCCCTCAAAAGCAATGCCCTGTTCTTCCATGCCGCCGTAGATCACGGCCGAAGCGCCAGCGCTGCGCAGCGCCGCATCCACCGGCAGGCCCAGAATGGCACGGGCATGCAGTTCAAACTCGGAGAAGCGCTGGGTGGCCAGCGTCACCAGCCCGGTATCATGCGGACGCGGACTGACTTCGGAAAACCACACCTGATCGCCCTTGACGAACAGCTCCACGCCGAACAAACCACGGCCGCCCAGAGCATCGGTCACCGCCTTGGCCATTTCACGAGCGCGCAGCAGGGCCAGCTCGTTCATCGGCTGCGGCTGCCAGCTTTCCACATAGTCGCCATTTCTTTGCAGATGGCCGATGGGCTCACAGAAATGGGTAGCAATACCGCCGGTACCATCACTGGCGCGTACCGTCAGCAAGGTGATTTCGTAATCGAAATCGATAAAGCCCTCGACAATGACCCGGCCCTTGTCGACACGACCGGCGCTGACGGCATATTCCCATGCCTTGGCCACATCATCCGGGCCGCGCAGCAGCGATTGTCCCTTGCCGCTGGACGACATCACCGGCTTCACCAGGCAGGGGTAGCCGATACCGGCGTCGATGGCCTGCTGCAATTCGTCCAGCGAGGAAGCAAAGGCAAACGGCGAGGTGGGCAGGCCCAGCTCGTCAGCGGCCAGGCAGCGGATACCCTCGCGGTTCATGGTGAGATTGGTGGCACGGGCAGTGGGGATTACCTCAGCCAGACCATCCGCTTCGATGCGCAGCAGTTCTTCGGTGGCGATGGCTTCGATTTCCGGCACGATCAGATGCGGGCGTCGCTGCTCCACCAGGGCACGCAGCGCGGCGGCATCCGCCATATCGATCACATGACTGCTGTGTGCCACCTGCATGGCCGGGGCATCCGCATAGCGGTCCACCGCGATGGTTTCCACGCCCAGGCGCTGCAGCGCGATGACAACTTCCTTGCCCAGTTCGCCACTACCCAGCAGCATGACACGCAGCGCGCTGGCGCTGAGCGGGGTTCCGATACGCATGGTCCGACTCCAGTTTGATGATCCAGGCCGGCATTTTAGCATTGCTGCCGCGCTACCCGCTGCGCCGGATCAAATCCCCTGAAAGGCAAAGTCAATGGGCGGGGTGCGGCCACTGATGATTTCCGCCAGCGCTCTACCGCTGCCAGCGCCTTCCGTCCAGCCCAGCGTGCCGTGGCCGGTATTGAGGTAAAGATTGGCATAGCGACTACGGCCAATCAGCGGCACATTGCCCGGTGTGGCCGGCCGCAGGCCGCTCCAGAACTCGGCCGCCTCCCAGTCGGCGACATCCGGCATCAGTGCTTGTCCGCGCTTGAGCAAGGCCTGACAGCGCACCGCATTCAGGCTGCTGGAATAGCCAGCCAACTCGGCCGTACCGGCAATGCGCAATCTTGAGCCAAGGCGGGAAATCACCACCTTGTAGGCTTCGTCGGTAATGCTAGTTGTCGGTGCGCTGGCCGGGTCACGCAGCGGCAGGGTGGCGGAATAGCCTTTCCATGGGTAGATCGGCAGGCGGATGCCTATTGGTGCCGCCAGCAGCGGTGAATAGCTGCCCACGGCCAGCACATAGGCATCGGCGGTCACCTGGCTGTAGTTGCCCGCTGGCAGGTTGACCGACACGCCACTGATGCGCCCACCAGCGGTTTCCAGTGCATTGATACGGGTATTGAAGCGGAACTCCACCCCGGCCCGGGCGGCATGCTCGGCCATGGCACAGCTATACAGATGCACATCGCCCGATTCATCGGAAGGGCAGTAGCTGGCCCCGGCCAGCGTCGGGGCGATGCCAGCCAGCGCCGGTTCGATGCGCGCCAGTTCTTCACGGCTGATGATGTGCTTGTCCATGCCCAGTGCCTGCATCTGGCTGGCCACATGCGCTGCCGAATCCAGCTCGCGCTGGCTATGAAACAAGGACACAATGCCACGGGTCTGCTGCTGGTAGTCCAGCCCCAGTTCGGCACGCAGCAGCTGCAGGGTGTCACGGCTATAGCGCCCCAGCGCCAGCATCTGCCGCATATTGTGCTCGGCCCGGCTACCACGACATTCCAGCAGGAATTGCCAGCACCAGCGCCATTGCGCCGGGTCCAGCCGCATGCGGAACAACAGCGGCGCATCATCCCGCAACAGCCATTTGATGATTTGCCACGGTGCCGACGGATTGGCCCAGGGTTCGGACTGGCTGACCGAAATCTGCCCGCCATTGGCAAAGCTGGTTTCCCGCGCCGGCCCACAGGCGCGATCCAGCACCACCACCTCATGCCCTGCCCGGGCCAGAAACCAGGCAGTGGATACCCCCACCACGCCAGACCCCAGCACTGCTACCTTCATGTCGACTCCAGCAGACGTGACAACGGGCAAGACGCGCCTGCCCGTTTGGCTAACTCGATTGAGACCCCGGATACTACGCCGCAGCGTAGGCCGGCTCAATGGGATGGCTGCTACTTTTTCGCGGCGTGCTGGTAAACGGTTTTGCCCTTGAGGTGAAAATAGTCCGAGGCAAAATAGAAATTCTCCGAATGGCCGACAAACAGCAGGCCGTCCGGCTTCAGCAGCGGGGCAAACTTTTTCAGCACCGCAAACTGGGTGTCGCGATCAAAGTAGATCATCACATTGCGGCAGAAAATGGCATCGAACTGCTTGCGTAGCGCCCAGTTGTTCTCGATCAGGTTCAGCCGCTGAAAAGTGATCATATTGCGCAGCACTGCCTTGGCCTGATAGTTGCCATCCGGCAGCTTGTCGAAATACTTCTGCGCATGGCCGGGCGGCAGGCGGGCGATCTTGTCGTCGGAATAAATACCCTTGCGGCCGGTTTCCAGCACGCTGGTATCCAGATCGGTCGCCACGATGCTGATGCTGGGCTTGCTGGCCAGCGGGAAGGCTTCCAGCGCGGTGATGGCCAGCGAATACGGCTCCTCGCCAGTAGACGAGGCTGCGCACCAGATGGACAGCTCGCTGGCTCCGGCGGACGCACGCTGTTTCAGATGCTCGGCCAGGATGGGGAAATGATGTTCTTCGCGGAAGAAGAAGGTCAGATTGGTGGTGAGCGCGTTGACGAACTGCTCGAACTCGCGCTTGCCCGACACCGATTCCAGAAAATCCACATAGGCCGCGAAACTGGCCAGCTTCAGCTCGCGAATACGCCGTACCAGTCGCCCGTACACCATGTCTTTCTTGGACGGATTGAGCGAAATGCCGGCTTCCTTGTAGATCAGTTTGCGGATGCGTTCGAAATCGGCATCGCTGAAACTGAACTCGCGATTGAATTCCACCTTGGGTAATACCAGCGGCGGCAATTTATTCATCTTGATTTTCCCCGATACAAAAAAACCCGGAACAGAGTCCGGGTTTTCATTCTACTCCTGTTTGCATTCGCCCCGGTTTACACCGAGAAGGACGAACCGCAACCACAAGTGGTGGTGGCGTTCGGATTGCGAATGACAAACTGGGAGCCTTCCAGGCTTTCCTGATAATCGATTTCTGCGCCCACCAGATACTGGTAGCTCATCGGGTCGACCAGGAAAGTGACACCGTCTCTCTCTATAGCGGTATCGTCCTCATTGGCGATTTCGTCAAATGTAAAACCGTACTGAAAACCGGAGCAGCCACCACCGGTCACGAATACGCGCAGTTTCAGATCAGGATTGCCTTCTTCCGCGATCAGGTCCAGCACCTTGTTGCAAGCGCTGTCGGTAAAGTTGATCGGGCACGGCATTTCGGTAGTAGCAGACATGGTTCACCTCGCAAATCGATTTCGGCCTTGCGGCCATTCACCTACTATTTTAGTCGGATATCGGGGCGAATGGCCAACATTCAATCGCCGAGTGCGTCAAGGCAGCAACGGCACGATGTCCAGGCCGGCATTTTCCGGCTGGCCAAACATCAGATTCATGGTCTGCACAGCCTGGCCGGATGCGCCTTTCACCAGATTATCCTCCACCACCAGGATGATCAGCAGATCGCCATTACCCGGACGATGCACAGCGAGACGCGCGGTGTTGGAGCCACGCACGCTGCGGGTTTCCGGGTGGCTGCCAGCCGGCAGTACATCGACAAAGGGTTCGCCGGCATAGCGTTGCTCGAACAGCGCCTGGAAATCGGTGTCCATGGCTGCGGGCTTGATACGGGCATAGATGGTGGAGTGGATGCCGCGAATCATCGGCGTCAGGTGCGGCACAAAGGTCAGCTTGACCGGCGCACCATGAATGGCGGACAAGCCTTGCTCGATTTCCGGCGAATGACGATGGCCCTTCACCGCATAGGCCTTGAAGTTGTCACCGGCTTCGGCCAGCAGTGCGCCAACTTCGGCCTTGCGCCCGGCACCGGACACCCCGGACTTGCAGTCGGCGATCAGCGTCTGGCTGTCGATCAGCTTCTTGCCGCCTTCCAGCAGCGGCAGCAGGCCCAACTGGACCGAAGTGGGATAGCAACCGGCCATGCCGACCAGACGCGCTGCGCGGATGGCATCGCGGTTGACTTCGGGCAGGCCGTAAACGGCGTCGGCCAGCAGATCGGTGCAGCTGTGCTCCATGGCATACCATTGCTGGAATACCGCAGGGTCTTTCAGACGGAAATCAGCCGCCAGGTCGATTACCTTTACGCCGGCCGCCAGCAGTTCACGCGCCTGGGCCATGGCCACACCGTGCGGGGTGGCAAAAAATACCACATCGCACTGAGCCAGCGGGGTTTCGTCCGGAGTGGAAAACGCCACGTCCACGCGGCCGCGCAGGCTGGGGAACATCTCGGCCACTTTCATGCCCGCTTCCTTGCGCGAGGTAACGGCCACGACTTCGGCACCGGGATGACCGGCCAGAAGACGCAACAGTTCGACACCGGTATAACCCGTGCCGCCGACGATGCCCACCTTGATCATGCTGTACTTCCTTGTATAAATAAACGTCGCAAAAGCGACAGTCTAAGGACTAGCCTTGCGCGATGCAACATCGTTCTGGTGCATACCATAGCCGTGGTCACTCACAGGCGGAACTGCGCCACCATGGCCTGCAGATCGGATGACAGCCGGTGCAGCTCGGCCACGGTCTGCATCGCGCCCTGTACCGCCTGATCGGTTTCCATGGTGGCGCGGTTGGCCTGCTCGGCAGCCCGTGCCATTTCGGTGGTGGCCACCGACTGCTCGCGGGTGGAGTCGGCAATATCGTGAATCGAACCCACCACCTGGGTAATCTGGCCCTGAATGCCGGACATGTCCTGTGCCACACTGCGTGAAGCCTCGACACCGCTGGCAACCGAGCGCTGCGTCTCGCTCATGTCGTTCAGCGCAGTACGAATGTCGCCATGGGTGGCATCGATCAACTGGCCGATTTCCACCGTGGCCTTGGCCGTGCGCTCGGCCAGCTTGCGTACCTCATCCGCCACCACGGCAAAGCCACGGCCGGCTTCGCCCGCGCGTGCCGCTTCGATGGCTGCATTCAGTGCCAGCAGATTGGTCTGATCGGCGATATCACGGATCACGCCGATGATGGTATTCATCTGACCGGAGCGATCCCCCAGCGCATTTAGCGCGCCACCCAGCCGGCCCACTTCCTGGGCGATATGGGCAATATCATCCGCCAGTTGGCCAACGGCCTGTGCCGAGTGCTGCGAGGTGGCACCGGTCTGGCTCGCCACTTGCTCGGCCATGCTGGCGTTGTCGGCAATGTGATTGATGCTGACGGTAATCTGTTCGATCGTGGCGGCTGCGGCGCTGGACACCTCGGACTGCCGCTCAGACTGCAGACTCACGGTGTGCGTCACCTGCTTCAGGCTGTCCAGCTCGCTGTTGAGCGACAAGGCGTGTTCGCGCACATCGATAAACATGCGGCGCAGACTGGCAACAAAGCGGTTGAAAGCCTCGGCAGTCTGGCCAATTTCATCCTGCGGTTCCACATGCAGCTGGTGGGTCAGGTCGGCCTGACCGCTGGAAATCTCCAGCAAGGCATCACGCAAACGCACCAGGCCACGCAGCAGACGGGTCAGCGCCAGCTGTGTCAGCACGATGGCGAGTACGCTACACAACAGACCTGCCACGACCAGCGTGATCAACAAGCCCTGCAGCGGCGCCAGAATGGCAGCCTTGTCGACCACACTACCCAGCACCCAGTCTGAGCCGGGCACCGGAGCTAGCTGCAAGAAAACCGCACGTCCACCGATTTCGACCTCTTCAGTCTTGCTGCTGTCCGTTGCCTGCTGCAACAAGGCCGCATCCAGCCCTGGCATCACCTCGGCCACCGGTTTGAGCGTGCTGTCCGCCGCCGGGTGAGCGACGATCTTGCCGCTGCGGGTAGTCAGAAAAGCGTAACCATCGCCGCGCAGCTTGATGCCCTGCACCAAGCTGATGATGCCTTCCAGCGAGATATCCCCGCCCACCACACCCTGTAGTTGCTGATTACGCAGCAAGGGATAGGCCACCGTTACTCCCAGTTTTTTGGTCGAGGCAAACAGATAGGGCTCGGTAACGATACTGCCACCAGTGGCGGCGGCCTGCTTATACCAGGGGCGTGCGGTCGGGTCATAGCCCTCCGGTGCGTGCTTGTCAGCCAGCTGATAAATCATGCGCTTGTCGGCATAGCCGGCAAACAGCTGGTCGAACCGCCCTGCAGTCTTGCCCTGCTGTAATTGCGGCAGCACATCCCCGGTGCTCACCAACAAACTGGCCGTGGCCTCCACCGCATCCTTACGTTGGGCCAGCCAATTACCCAAAGCATTGCGGTTGCCCAACATGGCCGCGTCCAGTTCGTGGCGCACCCCTTCGATGATTTCCGTGCGCATGCGCTGATAGGACAGCACCGACAATACCGTTACCACCACTACCAGCAAGCTGGCGACAAAAGCCAGCAAGCGTTGTTTCAAAGACATCTGGTTTTCCCGTTGTTCAACTGATTGGCAGACCGCATGAAGCTGCTACCGACTTGGTCGGCACCATGGGCCAGACCATGAAAAGGCGGCCACCATACACCGAGACACGGCAAGGGTAAACCCGTTAAACCTTGTGGCATTTTCTTTGTAAACTAATTAATTTAAATGACACTTTAAAGACATCAATATGAATATGGTCATATCTGTCAGGAGAAACAGCAGAAAATAGGAGAGGATCCGCAGGAAAAACAGCTGACAGGATGGCTAAGCCACGCAAGCGGGAAGATGGGAACAGTGAAAATAGAAAAAGCCGCCCGAAGGCGGCTTTTCTGAAAACAGTAAACCTTGCGATTAACGCTTGGAGAACTGCTTGGCACGGCGAGCTTTACGCAGGCCAACCTTCTTACGTTCAACTTCACGAGCATCGCGGGTAACATAACCTGCAGCCGACAGAGCCGGTTTCAGGATAGTGTCGAAGTCGATCAGAGCGCGGGTGATACCGTGACGGATCGCACCTGCCTGGCCGGTTTCACCACCACCAACAACATTAACCTTAATGTCGAAGGATTCGAGGTTTTCGGTCAGAACCAGCGGCTGGCGGATAACCATGCGACCGGTTTCGCGGGCAAAGTATTCGTCAACAGGCTTGCCGTTAACGATGATCTGACCGCTACCCTTTTGCATGAACACGCGAGCAACGGAGCTCTTGCGACGGCCGGTGCCGTAGTAGTATTTACCGTTCATTCTCTATGCCTTAAAAACGAAATTCCAGCACTTTGGGCTGCTGGGCAGTGTGCGGATGTTCGGTACCAGCGTACACCTTGAGCTTCTTGATCATGGCGTAACCCAGCGGACCCTTCGGCAGCATGCCTTTTACGGCTTTTTCCAGAACGCGCTCCGGGAACTGGTTTTGCAGTTCGGTGAAGTTGCGTTCGTAGATACCACCAGGATAGCCGGAGTGACGGTAGTACTTCTTGTCCAGCGCTTTGTTACCAGTAACACGCAGTTTGTCAACGTTGACTACGACAATGTAGTCACCGGTATCAACGTGCGGAGTGTATTCCGGCTTGTGCTTGCCACGCAGGCGGTGAGCGATTTCGGCGGCGAGGCGACCCAGCACCTTGTCTTCGGCGTCGACCACGAACCACTCGCGCTTAACCTCATGCGGCTTGGCAGAAAAGGTCTTCATGGAACTCTTCCATCGTAATTCTTGAAAGTTACGGATTCTAGTACAGTGGCCTTTGCACTGTCAAACCATTGTGCGACAAAGAAAATGGCGGAAGCAAAACCAGGGCAAAAACCGCTCGTTTTTGCCACAGTTGTTGCAAAAACAGGCAAACGGGCGGTTTTCCACTATCCAGGGCTGGACAGCGATCATAAAGCAAAAAAAAAGGCGCAATCCATTCTGATTGCGCCAAGTTCCACCTAAAAGAAGGAGGATGGAGGAGACAACACCAAAACGCACACATTGCATGCCACGTCCTGATGCAGGTTTCATTATCTGCACCGCATCCCGGTTTGGCAAGACTTTTTTGTGCACCGCACTAAAATTTGCTGTGCGGTGTGCAACACCAAGGCAATACATTGTTATTAAAAGAGAAAAGCCCACTGCAAGCGGGCTTTACACTTGTGAAACACAACAGAAAAGCTGCTTTTCAGTGCTGATTTTGCTTGAGATGGCCCGAAAAACTGGCATTTATGCTGCGTTGCAATATAAACATATTCCCACCGTTTTACAGCCGGATGGCTGTTGCCAGTGCCAGCTCCATCATCTCGCGGAAGGTGGTTTGCCGCTCTTCAGCGCTGGCCGCCTCACCGGTGGGAATGATGTCGGAAACGGTGAGAATGCCCAGGGCGCGGGCACCATACTGCGCCGCCACACTGTAAATGCCGGCCAGCTCCATCTCGATGACCTGCACATTCATTTTTTCCAGCACCTCCAGCATATTGGGCTCTACGCCGTAAAACAGGTCGGCCGAAAACACATTGCCCACGGTGACCTTGCGCCCCTGCTCCGCCGCCACGTCCATGGCGGTGCGCAGCAGTTCGTAGTCGGCGATGGCAGCAAAGTCGTGCTGGTTGAAACGCATGCGGTTGACCTTGCTATCGGTACTGGCCCCCATGGCGATGTACAGCTCGCGTAGCTGGGTGCGGGCGGTAACGGCACCGCAGGAACCGATGCGAATGATGTTTTTCACCCCGTAGTGCTGGATCAGCTCGGTGGTGTAGATGCTGGCGGAGGGAATGCCCATGCCATGCGCCATCACTGACAGCCGCTTGCCCTGGTAGCTGCCGGTATAGCCCAGCATATTGCGCACGCTGGTGACCTCGCGCACTTCCTGCAGAAAGGTTTCGGCAATCATCTTGGCGCGTAGCGGGTCGCCCGGCATCAGCACGGTTTCGGCGAAATCACCCGGCTGGGCGTTGATATGCGGTGTAGCCATTGTGGTTTTCCTTGTGGGATTGTTCAGTTCAGAAATGAGCGGCCGTAATCCATGGCCGGCAGGCCCAGATGGGCGGCCACGCTCTGGCCGATATCGGCAAAGCTGCCGCGCTCACCGATGGAGCCGGGCTTGACGCCATGGCCGTAGCACAGCACCGGGATATGCTCGCGGGTGTGATCGGTACCGGGCCAGGTCGGGTCGCAACCATGGTCGGCAGACAGGATCAGGATATCGTCCGGCTGCAGGGCAGCCATGACCTCGGGCAGACGGCGGTCGAACTGTTCCAGCGCAGCGGCGTATCCCGCCACATCGCGACGATGACCGTAGCTGGAGTCGAAATCGACGAAGTTGGCCATGATGATGGCGCGCTGCTGTGTGTCGCACATGGCGGCCAGCGTGGCATCCCAGATCTGGTCGAAGCCGGTGGCCTTGTGCTGTTCAGTGATGCCGACATGGGCGTAAATGTCAGCGATCTTGCCGATGGACACCACCTGCCCGCCAGCGTCGGCCAGCTTTTGCAATACGGTAGCGGCTGGCGGCGGCAGCGCCAGGTCCTTGCGGTTGCCGGTGCGGACAAACCGGCCGCGCCCTTCCCCCAGGAAGGGCCGTGCGATCACCCGGCCAATATTGTAAGGCTCCAGCGCAGCGCGGGTGATCCGGCACAGCTCATAAAGCCGCTCTAGGCCGAAGCTTTCTTCGTGGCAGGCAATCTGGAATACCGAATCAGCCGAGGTATAAAAAATGGGCTTGCCGCTGCGCATGTGTTCTTCGCCCAGCCGGTCGAGAATTTCCGTGCCGGAGGCGTGGCAGTTGCCCAGATAGCCCGGCAGGCCGGCCTGGGCCACGATGTCGTCCAGCAGGGCCTGCGGGAAGCTGTTGTCCTTGTCGCGGAAATAACCCCAGTCGAACAGCACCGGCACCCCGGCGATCTCCCAGTGACCGGACGGCGTATCCTTGCCGCTGGACAGCTCACGGGCATAGCCATAAGCGGCAAGAGGGGCCGCCTGCTCCATGCCGGCAGGAAAATAGCCGGAGGACAGCTGACAGGCATGGCCCAGCCCCATTTTCGACAGATTGGGCAGGTGCAGCGGGCCGCTGCGACCCTTGTCGGCACGACCGGCGGCGGCTTCCATGGCGATATGGCCCAGGGTATTGCTACCGGCATCGCCGAATTGCGGTGCATCGGCAGCGGCACCGATGCCGAGTGAGTCAAGTATCAGGATGATGGCGCGTTGCATGATGTGATCTCCTGCGCTTAGCGGCGGTGGATGGTCTGATAGACCAGCGGCAAGGCCGCTGGTGCTGCCTCGCTCAGGCTAATGGCGCTGCGGATGCGGCGGGCTGCTTCGTCGGCCCCACTCTCATCGGCAGCATGAATCAACAGCAGGGGCTGATCGGCAGCCACCCACTGCCCCAGTTCGACAAACTGCGTCAGGCCAACCCGGTAGTCCAGCTGGTCACTGGCCAGGCGACGGCCACCACCCAGCGCACACACCGCCATGCCCAGGGCTCGGGTATCCATGGCGGCGACAAAGCCGCTGCGCTCAGCATAGACCGGGCGCAGCGCCGGTGCCGCCGGCAGATAACGCGGATAGTGCTCGATAAAATCTGCCGGGCCACCCAGCTCGGCCACCATGCGGGCAAAGATCTCGGCAGCGCGGCCAGAGTCCAGCGCCTGCTCCAGCTGCAGGCGTGCATCGTCCTCGCTGGCCGCCAGCCCGCCGGCCAGCAGCATTTCGCTGCACAAGGCCATGGTGATGGCGTGCAGGCGCGGGTTGCGCTCTTCGCCCTTCAGATAGCGTACTGCCTCGGTGGTTTCCAGACTGTTGCCAGCGCTGCTGGCCAGCGGCTGGCTCATGTCGGTAATCAGTGCGCTGGTACGCACTCCCGCGCCATTGCCCACCTCGACGATGCGCTCGGCCAGGGCGATGGAGGCTGCCATGCTGGGCATGAAGGCGCCGCTGCCGGCCTTGACGTCCATCACCAGCACATCCAGCCCGGCGGCCAGCTTTTTCGACAGGATGGAGGCGGTGATCAGCGCGATGGATTCCACCGTGGCGGTGATGTCTCGCGTGGCATAGAAGCGGCGGTCGGCCGGGGCCAGATCGCTGGTCTGGCCGATGATGGCCACGCCGACCTCACGCACTACCTGTCGCAGACGCTCGGGCGTGGGAAAGGGGTTGTAGCCCGGAATGGCCGACAGCTTGTCCAGCGTGCCGCCGGTATGGCCCAGACCACGGCCGGAAATCATTGGTACAAAGCCGCCACAGGCGGCAATCAGCGGGCCCAGCATCAGTGACACCACATCACCGACCCCGCCGGTGGAGTGCTTGTCCAGCACCGGGCCGGGCAAGTTCAGGTCGGCCCAGTGCAGGCAACGGCCGGAGTCGCGCATGGCCAGGGCCAGCGCGACGTTTTCTTCCAGCTCCATGCCGCGAAAATACACCGCCATGGCCAGGGCGGCGATCTGGCTGTCAGCCACGCTGTCATCGGTAATACCGGCCACGAACTGGTGGATTTCCTCGGCCGACAGCGTCTGGCCATCGCGTTTCCTGCGAATGACTTCTTGTGGCAAAAACATGCTGTTCTCCTGCGGCGACGCTGCTGCATCTGCGGCAGCGTCCGCAAAAAATGATGGCCGAAGACAGGCTTCGGCCCTGGTATGGCAAGCGATACACCGCCTGCCCTGCCGCTTGGGTCAATAGCCGCTGGCGGGCGCGCTGCTGGTACCGGCAATTTCCGCCTGCAAGCTGGCCAGCAGGCTGGACGCGCCAAAACGGAAACGCTCGGCCGTCACCCACGACTCGCCCAGCAGATGTTCGGCCAGATCGATGTATTCGGCCGCATCGGCGGCACTGCGTACGCCGCCAGCGGCCTTGAAACCACAATGGGCACCAGTAGAACGGATGGCGGCCAGCATGATGCCCGCCGCATCCAACGTGGCATTGACCGGCACCTTGCCGGTGGAGGTCTTGATAAAGTCAGCCCCGGCTTCGATGGCGATCAGGCTGGCCTGACGAATCAGTGCCGGCTCGTGCAGCACGCCGCTTTCGATGATGACTTTCAGCACTTTGTCACCACAAGCTTCCTTGCAGGCGGCCACCAGTTCGGCCCCGACTTCGGCATTGCCGGCCATCAGCGCACGGTAGGGAAACACCACATCCACTTCGTCAGCCCCGGCGGCGATGGCGGCCTCGGTTTCGGCCACGGCCTGTGCGACATCAGCGCCGCCAGCCGGGAAGTTGGTTACGGTAGCGACCTTGACCTGTGACAGGCCCAGCTCATCCAGCGTGCGGTGCGCCAGCGCGACAAAACGCGGAAACACGCACAGTGCCGCCACAGTACCGGCGCTGCTGCTGGCCTGCTGGCACAGGGCGATCACCCGGGCATCGGTATCGTCATCGTTCAGGGTGGTGAGGTCCATCATGGACAGGGCGCGACGCGCGGCAGTAATGAGTTCTGACATGGGATTCCTGCTGGGTTGTCATCTGCATGCCAGGCCATGGCCAGTCGCCATGCCCGCAGATTCAAGGGACAGATTATGGAAATATCTTTAGCTGAAAGCAATCGTGAATAGCAGGAAGCAGCCGAACAGGACAATGGCTTCCAGGCCTAACCGGCTCTGGAGCATACGTCGCAGCGCTTAGCCGGCCATGTGTTGCAGATAGTGTTGCAAACGTTGCTGCAGATAGGGAACGGCGGCGCGATGGTCCAGATACTCGGCGGGCGTCATCCAGCCCCAGTACTGGCCTTCGTCGCCAAAACGGATGGTACTGACCTGCGCCGCGTCGAGCTGGCCCACCATGAAAAAGCTGACGACACCGGGCTGGTGCCAGCTGGGGTAGCTGCGCTGCCAGAGTAGTTGCTCCGGCCGTAGCAGGATGCCGAATTCTTCTGTGGTCTCACGCTGCAGACAGGCAAACGGGCTTTCCTGCCCTTCCCTGCCGCCACCGGGAAAATCCCAGCAGGCGGCAAAGGGCAGGCCGGGCTTGTCGTCACGCAGATACACCAGCAGGCTGTCCTGATAAAACAGCGCCGCCTTGGCTCCGCAAAACGACTCACGCATGGCCGGTCCTTACACCCGCCGTGCGTCGGTCACACCGGGCAGCTCCATCATGCGTGCCAGTACCCGGCTGATGTCCTGAACCTGGCGAACTTCCACGGTAAAGCGCATCTTGGCGCGCATGTCGCGCGACAGGGTATGCACGGCGATCAGGTTGAGCTTTTCCCGCGACAACACATCGGAAATATCCCGCAACAGGCCGCCACGATCCAACGACACTACTTCAATATCAATCGGAAACACACTGCTTTTCTGATCGCCCCAACCCGCTGAAATCAGCCGCTCCGGCACATCGGCTGACAAGCGCTTGAGTGTGAGGCAATTGGTGCGATGGATGGAGATACCGCGGCCCTTGGTGACAAAACCGACCACGGCATCCGGCGGTGCCGGCTTGCAGCACTTGGCCAGCACCGTCATCAGGTTGTCCACGCCTTCGATCAGGATGCCGCCCGCATCATGGCCGCCCCGACTGGCGCGGATGATGCTTTCCGGCTCCACATCCGCTGGCGGCGGCGGGGCAAAGCTGAGAATGGCATTGGCCACGGCACGGACACTGAGTTCGCCATGGCCCATGGCACCGTACAGCTCGTCCATCTTGGCATAGCCCAGCTTTTCCGCCAGCGCACCCAGATTGGGCTGCAGATGCGGATGGCGCGCCAGTTCGCGCTCGAACAATTGCTTGCCGGTTTCACGCACGGTATCGGCATTTTGCAGGCGGATATACTGGCGGATCTTGGAAATGGCGCGGTGGCTCTTGACCCAGCCGTCGTGCAGCCAGTTGACCGACGGTCCACCTTCCTTGGCGGTCAGTACCTCTACCCGCTGGCCATTCTGCAAGGGGGTGGACAGGGGTACGATCTGCCCTTCCACCTTGGCACCACGGCAGCGGTTGCCCAGGCCGGAGTGAATGGCATAGGCGAAATCGATGGGAGTGGCACCGTGCGGCAGCGCCAGCACCCGGCCTTGCGGCGTCAGCACATAGATGGTGTCGGAGAACAGCTCGGTCTTGAAGGCTTCCGCCAGCCCTTCGCGGTCGGACATTTCCTCGCGCCAGTCCAGCAGTTGGCGCAGCCAGGAGATTTTTTCCTCGTACTGCGCATCGCCCTTGCCACCTTCCTTGTAGCGCCAGTGCGCGGCCACGCCGAATTCGGCATGTTCGTGCATTTCGAAAGTGCGGATCTGCACTTCCAGCGCCTTGTCTTCCGGGCCGATCACCGCCGTATGCAGGCTGCGGTAGTTATTGGCCTTGGGGTGGGAGATGTAGTCGTCGAACTCGCCGGGAATGGGCTGCCACATGCCATGGATGATGCCCAGCGCGGTGTAGCAGTCCGGCAGCTTGTCCACCAGGATGCGCACGGCGCGGATGTCGTACAGCTCGGTAAAATCGAGCTTTTTCTTCTTCATCTTTTTCCAGATGGAGAAAATATGCTTGGGTCGGCCAGCCACCTCGGCCTTGACCCCGGCCGCTTTCAGCTCGCCGCGCAGGGTGTCCAGCACGCGGCCGATATAGTCGATGCGCTCCAGCCGACGCTCATCCAGCAGCTTGGCAATTTTCTTGTAGCTGTCGGGCTCGGTATGACGAAAGCCCAGGTCTTCCAGCTCCCACTTGATCTGCCACACCCCCAGGCGGTTGGCCAAGGGGGCAAACAGGTCCAGCGTTTCGGTTGCAATGGCGCGCCGTACTGCCTCGTCATGCACATGGGGCAGGTAGTGCATGGTCTGGGTGCGCCAAGCCAGCTTGATCAGCACCACGCGGATATCCGCCACCATGGCCAGCAGCATCTTGCGCATGGTTTCTGCCTGGCGGGCGCGCTCTTCCGGGGTTTCCAGCTTGTCGATGCGCGCCAGTTCGGTAATGCGGCGCACGCCGCCCACGCCATCCACCAGCACGGTCACGGTCTGGCCGAAGTTTTCCGTCATCCATTCCTGCCACTCGGCGCGCTGGTCCGGCACGGCAAACAGCAGGGTGGCGACGATGGCATCGGTCAGCAGATTGAGATCGGCCACGATGGCCGCGGCGGATACCGCATGACTGAACAGGTCTTCGCCCGTACTGGCCAGCACCTTGCCACGGTAGAGTTCGCGGGCTGCGGCAAAGGCGCGGCTCAGCAGGTCGGATTCGGCCTGGGGCAGGCTGGCGGACAACAGTTCAAGCCACCGTGTCGGGTCGGCGGCATCGGCCAGGGTATCGGCCATCGAACGTACTACGGAAACCATATTTCACACCTGGGCAGCAGTGCTGCACAAAAAATGGATGCCAACTTCCGTCGGTCAGGCCAGCAGACGTTGCAACAGTCGCTTCACCGGCGCGGGCAAGCCCGCCTCCAGCGCCTGCTGCAAGGGTATCCACTGTCCGGCGGATTCCTGCACTCCGGTGGCCGCCAGCGTATCCAGCCGCGCCGGCACCGGGGTAATGATCAAGCGGTAATGGGTAAACACATGCTCCAGCTCGGGCCAGGATGGCAGTACATCACCACTGCCCTGCCGGGCAAACCAGGCCTCCAGCGCCATGCTGTCGGCAAACTCCGGCAGCGACAACAGCCCACCCCAGATGCCGGAAGGTGGCCGCCGCTCCAGCCAGATACGGTCGCCATGCTGCGCCAGCAACATGACGGTGTGGCGGGTGGGCACCGCCTTTTTCGGGCGCGGCGTCGGCAGTTCGTGGGTGCGGCCCTGCCGGGCAGCCACACAGCCATCCACCATCGGGCAAACGGTACAGGCCGGCTTGCGGCCACATACGGTGGCGCCCAGGTCCATCAGGCCCTGGGTGTAGGCGGTCATCTGGCTGCTGTCAGCAGGCAGCAGGGCTTCGGCCAAGGCCCACAGCTGCTTTTCAACGGCTTTTTCACCGGGAAAGCCTGCAATGCCGAAGCAGCGCGTGAGCACTCTTTTGACATTGCCATCCAGAATGGTTTCGCGCTGAGCGAAGGCGAAGGAGGCAATGGCAGCGGCGGTGGAACGCCCTACTCCCGGCAAGCGCTGCAATGCCTCGCGCTGCACCGGAAAATGGCCGCCAAATTCGTCCACCACCATCACCGCTGCCTTATGTAAATTACGTGCCCGGCTGTAATAGCCAAGCCCGCTCCACAAGGCCAGCACTTCGTCCACCGAAGCTGCCGCCAGCGACGCCACATCGGGAAAGCGCAGCAGAAAGCGGGCGTAGTACTCCAACACCGCAGTGACCTGGGTCTGCTGCAACATGATTTCCGACAGCCACACCCGGTAGGGGTCGCTCACCTGCCAGGGCAGATCGTGACGGCCATGCTGTTTTTGCCAGGCCACCAAGCGGGTGGCAAATGAATCCTGCAACATGCGGGCCCGCGTTTATGCAAAAGGGAACCGGACATGCTACCTCAAAGGCGAGGAGGCACCAAGCAGTGTCGCGGCAAATAAGGTAAAATGAAAGATTGCTTATTAAGGATGTACCCATGGCCACTTTCCGTTCACGCCAGCGCGCCAATCTGCGCCGCGATATCAGCAGCAGCGAAACAGACTCCGCTCAGCCTGCCGCTGGCAACGCCGCAGCATCAGCCGAAGGCGCGGCCAAGGGACCCATCATCCAGAAAAAGGCACCATCGGCCAGCGGCCCGCGTGATCCTTACTCCGCACGTCGTCCGGCCGGCGGCCAGCCGCCACGTCAAGGCGAACGCCAGTTCCAGCAGCGCGATGGTGAACGCAAGCCCTACCCGCCGCGTGACGGCGAAAAACGCTTCGAACCGCGTGATGGTGAACGCAAGCCGTACAACCGTGACGATCGTGAGCGCAAACCCTACCCGCCGCGTGACGGCGAAAAGCGCTTCGAGCCACGTGATGGTGAACGCAAGCCGTACAACCGTGACGACCGCGAGCGCAAGCCCTACCCGCCGCGTGACGGCGAAAAGCGCTTCGAGCCGCGTGATGGTGAACGCAAGCCCTACAACCGTGACGATCGTGAGCGCAAACCCTACCCGCCGCGTGATGGCGAAAAGCGCTTCGAACCACGTGATGGCGAACGCAAGCCGTATAACCGCGACGACCGCGAGCGCAAGCCCTACCCGCCGCGCGACGGCGAACCGCGTCGTTTCGAACCCCGTGATGGCGAACGCAAGCCCTACAACCGTGACGACCGCGAGCGCAAGCCCTACCCGCCGCGCGACGGCGAACCGCGTCGTTTCGAACCCCGTGATGGCGAACGCAAGCCCTACAACCGTGACGACCGCGAGCGCAAGCCCTACCCACCGCGCGAACGCGATGCCTCGGCACCGCGCAGCCTGCACCCGGCCGACAGCCGTGGTGATCTGCACGAATCGCGCCGCCCGGAAGGCGAACGCAGCTATCAACGTGATCGTGGCCCGTCCGGCCGCAAACCACTGAACAGCCAGCCTGATCGCCAGATCGAACACAAGCCGCATGCGCCGCGTCATGTGGAGCGGGATACCCCTGCGGCGAGTACACCCACCATTCCGGCAGCAGTAGAACAAGGCCCGCGCAAGCTGTTTTCCAAGCCTGCCGAGCGCAATGCGCCGCCAGCAACACGTGATGACAGCTTCCGCCGCGAAGCAGCCCCGCGCCGTTTTGAACGTGAAGAACAGCACAGCCCGCGCAGCTACGACAAGGCGCCGGTTGAGCGGGAAAACCGTTTCCGCAGCGACGATACAGCGCCGCAGGAACAGGCACCGCGCAAGCTGTTCTCCAAACCTGCCGCACCGCGCAATGATGGCCCGCACGAACAGGCCCCGAGCCCGAGCGAGCGCAATAATGCCGCCAGTTACTACGACCCGGAAATCCTGCCGGCACCGAGCGCCGAGCGCGAAAACCGCTTCCGTCGTGATGAAAGCACACCAGCAGCCGCACCGCGCCGCTTCGAGCGCGAAGACAAGCCGCGTGCCGAAGGCGGCCAGCGCAAACTGTTCAGCAAGCCATCCGACAGCCCGCGTGACAACAGCTTCCGCCGTGAAGACAGCCGCGAGCAGGCCCCGCGCCGTGATGCACGCGACGAACGTGGCAGCTGGAGCGATCGACCGAGCAGCCTGAAGCCCTTCGACAATAATCGCCGCATGGAGCGCGACCCGCGCGCACCGCGCCAGCACGACAGCCGCCAGCACGGAGACAGCGCCAAGCCGGCCTGGAGCGGCAAGCCCGCAGAACAATCGGTCTACGCCCTGTCCGGCCTGCGCCACAATCAGCTGGCCTTGTTCTCTCCCTGCCCGCGTGGCCTGGAAATGACCCTGGTCGCCGAACTCAATGCACTGGGTGCCAGCAATGTCAGCAAGGTAGACGGCGGCGTGGCCTTCAATGGCGACGCCGACATCATGATGAAGGCCAACCTCTACAGCCGCACTGCCAGCCGCGTGCTGCTGAAACTGGCTGAAGGTGGCTACCAGCAGGAAAGCGACATCTACCAGCTGGCCATGCAGATCGACTGGCCGCGCTGGTTCGACGTATCGCGCAGCATCAAGGTAAAAACCGATGCCATCGGCGCACAATTGCGCAGCCTGGATTTTGTTTCGCTCAAGGTGAAAGATGCCGTGTGCGACCGCTTCCGTCAGGCCAATGCCGGCCGTCCCAATGTGGACACTCGCGAACCGGACATGCGCATCCACACCTTCCTCACCCGCGACCACGCCACCATTTACCTGGATACCAGCGGCGAGCCGCTGTTCAAGCGCGGCTGGCGCGAGGAAACCGGCGAAGCGCCGCTCCGGGAAAACCTGGCTGCCGGCATCTTGCTGATTGCCGGTTACGATGGCAGCCAGCCCTTGCTGGACCCGATGTGTGGCAGCGGCACCTTCCTGGTGGAAGCAGCCGACATCGCCCTCAAGCGTGCACCAGGCCGCAACCGCCGCTTCGGCTTCCAGCGCCTGCGCGAATTCGACGCCCTGTCCTGGGAAGCCCTGCTGAGCGAAGCCCGCGCCGCCGAGCTGCCGGTACGCGACCTGGCCATCAAGGGCAGCGACCGTGCCCTCAACATGCTGCCGATTGCCCGTGCCAACCTGCAACGCGCCGGCCTGGCCGATGCCATCGAACTGCAGGCACAGGACATCCTGGAAGCACGCCCGTTTGCCGACAGCGGCTTTATCGTCACCAACCCGCCCTATGGCGTGCGCATGGATGAGCAAGACGCGCTGGCCGAGCTGTACCCGCAGCTGGGCGACTGGCTGAAAGCGTACTTTGCTGGCTGGACTGCCCACTTCTTCAGTGGCGACCTGCGCCTGTCCGACATGATTCACCTGTCGGTCAAGCGTCGCACCCCGCTGTTCAACGGCTCGCTGCCCTGCCGCTTGTTTGCCATTCCCATGGTGGCAGGGAGTGCCCGCCGCGAAAAACCGGCTGCCGATGCCGATAACGCTGCCGACGAAGGGAAGGATGCCGAGTAATCTCCTGCGGTATGCGTGATAAACAAGGCCCGGCATTGCCGGGCCTTGTTTATCTTCCTGCATTGAGCGCAGGACTGATTTTACGACGCTAGCTCACGCATCCTGGCGTGCGGCCTCTGCATGCCGCTGAACAAGATACCCGCCGAACACAATAAGGCAAATTCCTAGCAGTTCGAATACGCGCGGGATTCGAGCATCAAGTGCATAACCGTAGGCCAGCGCAAAAATGGTTTCTAGGCAAAGCACTCGCCCTGCCACAATGCTGGAAACATGGCGTGACGACACATTCCACAGCCACATTGCCAGATAAGATACAAAGACACCCAAAAACACGACACCGAATATAAATGCAGCTAAACGGTCGGCAGAATAAGCGTTTAGCACTGACATATCATACCCGGCGAACACATACGCGAAGAGCGCAAGCAGGAGACTTTGCCATAATGCGCAAATACCCAACAAACCTGCCCAACGCAATGAAGAAATACCAGCATTCAACTTAAGAAAACTGGCATTAGCAATGCAATACATGGTAAGCAGCAATAAAGATATCAGTGAAAAAATGATGCCACGAAGATGATTAGCATTGAGCAATAGACCTGAAGAAGCATTCACATTCAAATAATTAATCAACACAATTCCAGAAACAATCAAGCCAATACCTGGTAGCAAGCCAGGCAGCGACCACACCTTGTCCTGGAATGCGCCGACCAGAATGACAGAAACTGGCAACAATCCAATAATCAGCGCAGGATAAACGAAGCCACTATATTTGACCCCCAAGGTCAAGAAAAGATAATAGCCAACATTGCCACAGAATGAGATTGCATTTCCCAGCATGAAAATGGGCAAGGAAATCTTTACATTTCCCAAGCCTAGCAGCACTAAAATAATAATCGACATGACACCATATACTACATAACGAAAAACGGTAATCAATTCCGAGGGAAAATCATGCAAGGCATACGGCACGACAAAAGCCGCTCCCCACAGGGCATTGGCAGCCACACCCAAAGCCATATAAAAATTTACGCTCTTGCTTCCGGCCATTGCATAGCCTCCAAAATAAATAACACGCACCCAAAATAAATAAACAATATCAATTGACAAGCATTACAAGCACCACACAAAATTTCATTAACTTAACAGTCGTACAATTGCAATAGCATTTTTCCCAAAAACTAACTATCAAGAAAATAGCTGTCACTACAGACAGAACATCACCTCCACCAACACGTCGACACCACCATGCAAACATCCTTCATTTCCGCCACGGTCTTGCTGATTCTGATTACCGATCCGCTGGGCAATATCCCGCTGTTCATCAGTGCGCTCAAACAAGTCAAACCGGAGCGGCGTAAAAAGGTGGTCTATCGCGAATGCCTGATCGCATTTCTGGTATTGCTGACCTTCATGTTCTTTGGTCGCAATTTTCTGGATGTGATGCACCTGACGGATCAGTCGATGCAGGTCGCTGGCGGGGTGATTTTGTTTCTGATTGCGCTGAAGATGATTTTCCCCAGCGAGGGCGGCAGCGTGTTCGGCAGTGACAAGATGCATGGCGAGCCCTTCATCGTGCCGATTGCCATTCCGCTGATTGCCGGCCCCTCGGCGATGGCCACGGTGTTGCTGATGTCCACCCGCGAGCCGGCGCGCATGCTGGAGTGGATAGGCGCACTCACCATCTGCATGCTGGTCACTACCGTGGTATTTCTGTTTTCTGGACGTCTGCAGAAACTACTGGGCGAGCAAGCGATTACCGCGCTGGAACGGCTGATGGGCCTGGTGCTGACGGCCATTTCCATCGAGATGCTGCTTAGCGGTGTCGCTTCCTATATCCGCCAGTTCCACTGAGCTTTCGCGGCTAGCGGGCCTTCCATATTTGCTCGGTCGGCTCCGTATCTGCCGAGAGCTGGCTGGGCAGGCTGGGACTGAAGGCCAGCATTTTCAGGCGTGCCAGGCGCTCGGCCTGCTCTTCCGGTGTCGCCAGCTGTATCTGCTTGAGCTGCTGCAGTTGCTGGCGCAGATTGGCCACCGCGCGATAGGCGCTTTCCTTGTCCGAGCGCAGCGTACGTAGCTCCTCCTGCATTTGTTCCAACTTGTGCTGCAGCGCATCCATTTCTTCTTGTGCTTGCCGGTGTAGCTGTTGTGCCTGGGCAGCCTCTTGCTCCGACTGTGCCAGACTGCCACGCAGGGCATCCACGTCCTGCTGCAACGCTGACACTCGCTCATCCTGTGGCTCTACCTGCGGGACAGGGGCGGCAGTACGCTGGGCTTGCTCACGCATGTGGTGTAAAGCCTGCTCAGCCGCCGCGCGGCCTTGCCGCGCATCATCCAGTTGATGCTGCAAGGCCTGCACCCGCTCATCCCGCAAAACGTCCAACTCAGTAGCAGGCTGATACACACTGTTCGCCTGCGGCCCTGCGGTGAGCCCCAGCACCTTGCTCAAATGCTGTCGGACGGCATCCAGTTCCTGCGCCTGTTGTTCACACAGCAAGGCCAGATCCTGTTGCTCGGCCAGCAGTTCTTGCCGGTCATCTTGCCAGGCAGCCTGTGCTGACCGCACATACTGATTGGCCCGCTGCTGCGCCTGCTGCCAGGTACGGTCGAGAACAAGCCCGGCCTGCTGATTGAGTTCGCCAGGCAGGCCCTGTGGCAAGGGGGCAATATTGGCCTGCTGGCTCTTACGCCATTCCATGTACAGCTGGCTGGCGACATTCATGTCGACCCCGGCCAGCCTGCACACATCAGCCAGCAGCGGGAAGCATTGCTGATCATGCTGCAGGGATAACAGAGACATAAGCTGGTGGATGCGTTCACGTAGATCCGCAGGAATGATGGCTGCCTGACTCATGACATTTTCCTTTTCTTAGACCGCACACCGGATGAGCCGCCATGCCGCAAGTAGCGGCCTGAAGGCGCAGTGATCAGCACCTGCCCATGGCTGGGATGAAGACAGGAGCAGGGTGCATCTTGCCATTTGAATAAACAATTGAGAATAACAGCAATAAATACCTGTAGCGAACATCCACCACTGCCCAGTAGATCTGCCGCGGGCCGGAATCTACCGATGGCCAATGACACAGCTTAGGGATATCAGCAATTAGCTAGCAACCGATCGCTTGCTAGGATGGCGCTTAATAACAGGACCCTGCAGGGCCCGGCACAGCGCTCGATATCCGAACATCTGCGAACAAGAGACCAGACATGCAAGCCAGAACACCGCTTTACTCACGCCTGTACTTTCAGGTGTTGGTTGCCATTACCATCGGCGTCTTGATGGGTGCCTTCTATCCGGAAGCCGCCGCCAAGATGAAGCCGCTGGGCGACGCCTTCATCAAGCTGATCAAGATGATGATCGCTCCCATCATTTTCTCCACCGTGGTGGTGGGCATTGCCAAGATGGGCGATATGAAGGAAGTGGGCCGGGTCGGCATCAAGGCACTGCTGTACTTTGAAGTGGTAACCACGCTGGCGCTGGTCATCGGCCTGGTGGTGGTGAACCTGCTGCAGCCGGGTGCCGGGCTGAATGTGGACCCGCACACGCTGGATGCCAAATCGGTAGCCAAGTACGCCGCTGGCGCCAAGGACATGAATACCGTTGACTTCATGCTGCACATCATCCCGGATACCGTGGTGGGCGCATTTGCTACGGGTGAAATCCTGCAGGTGCTGCTGTTCTCGGTATTGCTGGGCCTGGCCCTCACCCGCATGGGCAGCAGCGGCAAGACCGTCATTGCCATGCTGGACGAGTTCTCCCACGCTCTGTTCGGCGTGATCAACATGCTGATGAAGCTGGCCCCTATCGGTGCCTTTGGTGCGATGGCCTTCACCATCGGCAAGTACGGTGTGGGTTCGCTCAAGCAGCTGGGCTTTTTGATGGCCTGTGTCTACCTGACCTGCTTTGCTTTCGTCTTCATCGTACTGGGTGCCATCGCCCGCTTCAACGGTTTCAGCATTTTCAAATTCCTCGCCTACATCAAGGAAGAAATTGTACTGGTGCTGGGGACGTCTTCGTCCGAATCCGCCCTGCCGGGCATGATGAAAAAAATGGAACACCTGGGTTGTGCCAAGCCGGTAGTGGGCATGGTGATTCCCACTGGCTATTCCTTCAATCTGGATGGCACCTCCATCTACCTGACCATGGCTGCCATTTTCATTGCCCAGGCCACCAATGTGCAGCTGAGCCTGGGTGAAGAGCTGGGCATCATCGGCGTGCTGCTGCTGACCTCCAAGGGTGCGGCGGCAGTAACCGGCGGCGGCTTCATCACCCTGGCCGCCACCCTGGCCACCCTGGGCGGCAAGCTGCCGGTGGAAGGCCTGGCCCTGCTGATCGGCGTGGATCGTTTCATGTCCGAAGCCCGTGCCATCACCAACCTGATCGGCAATGGCGTGGCCACCGTGGTGGTGGCCAAATGGGAAAAGGCACTGGATCAGGACCGCATGCAGCGCGTGCTGAACGGCGAAGTGCTGCCGGAAGTAGAAGCCGTACCGGCCAAGCACTAAGACCCGCCCCCTTTTCAGTCAGTCTTACAGCCCGTCACCCGACGGGCTATTTTTTTGCTCGGCAAAAAAGGTCACCAAATGATCGACAAATACCCGCACCTTGCCCGGCACATGGCGACGCACCGGGTATACCGCCGATACATCCAGACACACCCATTGGTAATCCGGCAGGATGACTTGCAGCCGCCCGTCAGCCAGCGCCTGCTGTAACAGGAATTCCGGCTGACGGATGATGCCCATGCCCTGGATGGCGGCATTGGTGAGGATGTCGCCATTATTGGCACGCAAACCACCCTTCACCTTGACCCGGCCTGTGCTGCCATCCGGCGCCTGGTACTCCCACAGCGTCGGCTGACTGGTCAGGGTGTACAGCAGGCAATCATGCCCGGCCAGTTCGTCCGGATGCTGCGGCACACCACGCCGCAACAGATAATCCGGCGCGGCGCACAGCCGGTCGCGCACTCTGGCCAGCGGCCGGGCAATCAGCGAGGAATCCGCCAGATTGGACACACGAATGGCCAGGTCAAAGCCCTCCTCCACCAGATCCACCTTGCGGTCGTTCAGCGACAACTCCACTTCCACCTGCGGATGCTGACGCTGGAAACCGGCAATGGCGCTGCCCAGAAAGCGCATGCCAAACGACACCGGCGCAGTCACCCGCAGCCGGCCGCTGGCCTTGCTGGCCCCCTGCGACAGCAGCGCGTCCAGATCCTCCAGCTCGGCCAGCAGGCTACCCGCCTGGGCCAGATAGGTTTCGCCAGCCTCGGTGAGCGACAAGCGCCGCGTGGTGCGATGCATCAGCCGTACACCCAGCCGTGTTTCCAGTGCTGACACCAGCTTGGTTACCATGGCGCGCGACAGGTCGAGACGGTCTGCCGCGGCGGCGAAGCTGCCTTGCTCTGCTACGGTGACAAAGGCGCGTATTTCAGAAAACCTGTCCATATAATTTCCAATAAGTAAACAATATCTTAATTTATAGCATATTTATTCAGTTTTATGCCCATGGTCAAATACACCCACTGCAACCGCCCACCCATACCCGGGCCCATACCGCTACAGGAGTTTTCACCATGAACATTACCTCTCCCGCTCTGTCCGCCCTCATCCTGCGCGTGTCGCTGGGCCTGATGTATCTGGCACACGGCGCCACCAAGCTGTTCGTCTTCGGCCCGGCTGGTACTGCCCAGTTCTTTTCCAGCCTGGGCCTGCCCGGCTTCGTCGGCTACCTGTCGATGGCCGCCGAACTGGCGGGCGGCCTGTTGCTGATACTGGGGCTGAAAGCACGCTGGGTTGCCCTGGCGCTGGTACCGCTGCTGGCTGGCACCATCGTGCTGGTACATGGTGCCAATGGCTGGATGTTCACCAATCAGGGCGGCGGCTGGGAATATTCGGCCTTCCTGATCAGCAGCTCGCTGGCCCTGTTCCTGCTGGGTGACAAGCCGGCCGGCCAGCAACAAGCCTGATCCATCCACCAACGAGCAAGGGGCGATGCGCCAGACACGGCGCATCGCCCCTTTTTACTTGTCCTTCCGCCAAACCATCAAGCCTTGTCGCCATCCGGCATAAGGCTATGCTGGAGTGGCTGTGCTCTGGGCGAACAGCCACTCCCTCGTCAGCCCGCCACACTGTGGCAAAGCTGCAGCAGCCGTAGATGATTTTGTTGACGGCCATCAAGCCACTTTCACATTAAGACTGTAGCTAAATTACAATATTGGCATGATAGCAACGTTGCAATCTGCCTACACAACTCTGCTAAAAAACAGGTTTATTCCTGCAATAACAATATTCTTGCGTACTACGGGCTGAATAGGCACTTGCCTTTGACGCTAAGTTGCGGCTTAATCCTGCCCCAACAATCGCTCGTAATAAAATAACTGTTGCAATCAACTCCTGAGGAGTTTCACATGGGCTCTCCCGCGCCACGACTGGACATTCTGGCCCCCCTTTCCGGGTGGCTGGTTGCCCTGGACACCGTCCCCGATCCGGTATTCGCCGGAAAAATGGTGGGTGACGGCATTTCCCTGGACCCGACCTCCTGCTCGCTGCTGGCCCCGGTCAGCGGTACTGTCAGCAATATCCACTCCGCCCACCACGCCCTGACCATTACCTCGGACAACGGCGTCGAAGTGCTGGTCCATATCGGCATCGACACCGTCATGCTCAAGGGTGAAGGCTTTGTGCCGCTGGTGGAGCAAGGCCAGCACGTGAAAGCGGGACAGCCGCTGATCGATTTCGACCTGGACCTGGTGGCGCGCCGCGCACAAAGCCTGCTCACCCAGATCATCATCACCAATGGCGAAGTGGTGGAAAAACTCACCTGTGCCAGCGGTCTGGTCGAGGCTGGCAAAAGCATCATCATGACGCTGGATCTGCAAGGCGCAGCCGAAGCAGCCCAGCAGGCCGAAGGTGAAACCCTCTGCTCCGACAGCATTACCATCAGCAACCCGGCCGGCCTGCATGCCCGCCCTGCTGCGGTATTCGCCAGCGCGGCCAAGCGCTTTGCTGCCGACATCCAGCTGCAGCTGGGTGACAAGCTGGCCAATGCCAAATCGGTGGTCGGCATCATGGGCCTGGCTACGGTAAACGGTGATCAGGTACAGGTTGTGGCCACCGGCAGCGATGCCGCCGCCGCCATTGCCGAGCTGTCGCAGCTGCTGCTGGACCGTTGCGGCGAAAGCCTGGACGAAGCACCCACTGCCGTCACAACGGTAGCCGCCCAGCCGGTACAGCAGGACAGCGCAGGCGTGCTGGCTGGCGTGGGTGCCTCGCCCGGCATCGCCATTGGCCGCATCTTCCACCATCGTCTGCAGGAATTCGACGTGGCTGAAGCCGGTGCCGCCGGCGTGGTGGAACAGCAAAACTTCACCCGCGCCACCGAAGAAGCCGCCGAGCAGATCGAGGCCATCAAGTCGCAGCTGCAAGACCAGGCCAAGCGCGCCATCCTGTCCATGCATCAGGAACTGCTGCAAGACCCGGACCTGCTGGCACTGACCTACGCCAGCCTGGCCGATGGCAAGTCTGCTGCCTGGGCCTGGCGTGCTGCTTTCAGCGCCTATTCCGCCCGCCTGGAAGCACAGGACAATGCCCTGCTGCGTGAACGCGCCAACGACATCCGCGACGTGGGCCGCCGCGTGCTGGCCTTGCTGGCCGGTGTGAAACAGAGCGAGCTGGACGTACCGGCCGGTTCCATCCTGATTGCCGAAGACCTGGCCCCGTCCGACACCGCGGCGCTGGACCCGACCAAGGTCCTGGGCTTCTGCACCCGAACCGGTGGTGCCACCAGCCACGTGGCCATCCTAGCCCGCTCACTGGGCATTCCGGCCATTTGCGGTATCTCCCAGGCCGCCCTGGCACTGGAAGATGGCCGTGAGGTGATTCTGGACGGCAGCGCCGGCACCCTGAACATTGCCCCGACCGAGACAGAAAAAACCGAGGCGGCAGCCGCCATCGCCCGACTGGCCGAACGCCGCGCCGCCGAACAGGCCATGTCGCAACAGCCAGGACAGACCAGCGACGGCAGCCGCATCGAAGTGGTAGCCAATATCCGCAACGCCGCCGATGCCCGTGACGCCGTGAAAGCCGGTGCCGAAGGCGTGGGCCTGCTGCGTTCGGAATTCCTGTTCGATAACCGCGACACTGCACCGTCCGAAGCCGAACAGGCTGCCGAATACTGCGCAGTGGCCCGCGAGCTGGGCAGCGATCGCCCGCTGGTAGTGCGCACGCTGGATGTGGGTGGCGACAAGCCGCTGTCCTACCTGCCACTGCCCAAGGAAGACAACCCCTTCCTCGGCCTGCGCGGCATCCGCGTCAGCCTGGATCGCCCCGATCTGCTACGCACCCAGCTGCGCGCCATTCTGCAGGCCGCGCCGCTCACCCGCCTGCACATCATGTTCCCCATGGTGGCTTCGCTGGATGAACTGCGCGCCGCCAAGGCCATTCTGGCCGAAGAGCAAGCTGCCAGCGGACACGCCGACGTCAAGGTAGGCATCATGGTGGAAGTGCCATCGGCGGCCATCCTGGCTGGGCGCTTTGCCCCGGAAGTGGACTTCTTCTCCATCGGCACCAACGACCTCACCCAGTACGTACTGGCAATGGACCGTGGCCATCCGCAATTGGCCAAACAGGCCGATGCCCTGCATCCGGGCGTACTGGCCATGATTGCCATGACCTGCGACGGTGCGCGCGCCCACGGCAAGTGGGTGGGTGTGTGCGGTGGCCTGGCTTCTGACGAACGTGCGGCACCGGTACTGGTTGGCCTGGGCGTGAGCGAGCTGTCGGTCAGCACGCCGTCGGTGGCGACGGTCAAGGCCACACTGGCGCGCTGGAGCATGGACGAATGCCGCGCACTGGCGCAGCAGGTACTGGCGCTCTCTACCGTGGCAGAAGTGCGCAGCCATCTGGCGCAACAGACGCGTTAAGCGCAATGAAACCTGCCGTCCGGCTGGCCCGGACGGTGCTGGCTCCCACCGCCCGGCGGCTGGGGGCATTACGCAGGAATCACTATCATGTTTGATCAATCCTTCGCTTTTCTGCAGAAAATCGGCAAATCGCTGATGCTGCCGGTAGCCGTATTGCCGGTGGCAGGCCTGCTGCTGGGTATTGGCGCCACCGATTTCCACACCCAGAGCACCGTGCTGCTGGCCATCCTGTCGCTGATGAAAAACGCCGGCGACGTGATCTTCGGCAATCTGCCACTGATCTTTGCGGTGGGCGTGGCGCTGGGCTTTACCGAAAACGACGGCGTAGCCGCCATTGCCGCCACCATCGGCTTCCTGGTGATGACCACCACGCTGGGCGTGATGGCCGGGCTGATGGGTGTGAAACCCGACACCATCATGGGCATGCCGTCCATCCAGACTGGCGTATTCGGCGGCATCCTGGCCGGTGGTCTGGCTGCCTATATGTTCAACAAGTACTACCGGATCAATCTGCCGCAGTACCTGGGCTTCTTTGCCGGCAAGCGCTTCGTGCCCATCGTCACCGCCGTGGCGGCCATCGTGCTGGGTGCAGTGCTGTCCTTTGTCTGGCCACCCATTGGCGGCGCCATCAAGAGCTTCTCGCAGTGGGCTGCCGTGAGCGATCCGCGCACTGCAGCCACCGTCTACGGCTTTGTCGAGCGCCTGCTGATTCCGTTTGGCCTGCACCACATCTGGAACGTGCCTTTCTTCTTTGAAATGGGTGACTTTGTCGATGCCAGCGGCAAGCACATCCACGGCGACATCAACCGCTTCTTTGCTGGCGACCCGACGGCCGGCGTGCTGTCAGGTGCCTTCCTGTTCAAGATGTTCGGTCTGCCGGCTGCTGCCATTGCCATCTGGCACACGGCCAAGCCGGAAAACCGGGTGAAAGTGGGCGGCATCATGATTTCCGCCGCGCTCACCTCTTTCCTGACCGGCATTACCGAGCCCATCGAATTTGCCTTCCTGTTCGTGGCTCCGGTGCTGTACTTCATCCATGCCTGCCTGGCGGCATCGGCGCAGTTCGTCGCCAATACGCTGGATATGCACATGGGCTTTACCTTCTCGCAAGGTGGCATCGACTTTTTGATGTTCAACCTGATCGGCAACAAGTCGCATCACGCCTGGTATGTGTTCATCCTCGGCCCGATCTACGCGGTCATCTATTACAGCGTGTTCCGCTTCGTCATCCTCAAGTTCAACCTGAAAACTCCGGGTCGTGAAGATGAAAGCGGCGAAGCACAGGCCGCAGTCAGTGAAGACCAGCGCGCCCGTGCCCTGGTACTGGCCTTTGGTGGCCGCAGCAACATCACCAATCTGGACGCCTGCATCACCCGTCTGCGTATTGCGGTGAAAAACCCGGCCCATGTCGACCAGGCCAAGCTCAAGTCCATGGGTGCATCGGGTGTGGTACAGGTGGGTAGCGGCATTCAGGCCATTTTCGGACCGCAATCGGAAAACCTGAAAACCGATATGGAGATCTACCTGAAAACCGCCGGTGACGATGCCGAACTGCCGGCAGCCGCCGCCAGCGCCGCCCCTGCCGCCACGGTTAGCACAGCAGCAGCGCCGGCAGCCGTGGCCGCCGATCCGCAAGTGGCCGCCACCGCAGCAGCCGTGCTGGCCGCACTGGGTGGCCGTGGCAATGTGCAAAAGGTGGAAGCCATCGCCCATACCCGTCTGCGGGTTGAGCTGAAGCAGGCGGCGGTGTTTGATCAGGCTGCGGCCCAGCAAGCCGGCGTGGTGGCCTGCGTGCAGACCCAGCCGGGTGTGTGGCATCTGGTGGTGGGCGAACAGGCCGCCGTACTGGCACAGGCACTACAAGGCTGATCCGCCTATCTGCAACACAAAAGGGCTGCCACTGGCAGCCCTTTTTCATGTGCGCTCATGGCGCGGCGAAGAACGCTTACAAGGCGAATAACTGGCGCAGATGCAGGGCGACGCCGGACTCGACATTGCTGGCCACCGTGGCCGCCTGCGGCAGCTGCGAGGCCAGCCGTGGGTGGGCATTGGCCATCACCCGCGGGTGACCAGCCGTTTGCAGCAATTCGATATCGTTCTGGCCATCACCAAAGGCCAGGCAGTCGGCCGTGCTGATGCCCAGCTCGTCCAGCACCAACCGCAAGGCATGGCCCTTGGACACACCTGGTGCCATCACTTCCAGGCAGTTGTCGGCCGAGAAGGTGATATAGGCCGAGTCGCCCAGCGCCTGGTGCAGCTTGGCCTCCACGGTCAGCAAATGGGCATGATCGGCGATATACAGCACCTTGCCGACACCCGCGCCATCATGCTGATGCAGCGCCTCGATCTGGTAATGCAGGCCGGAATCGGCATGCAGGTCGAGCAGGTACTGGTAGGGCTGATCAATCAGCCAGGCATCGTCCAGATAGAAATTGAGTATGGTGCCGGCGGCAAATTCCGGCTGGGCAATCTGGCGCACGATAGCGGGGTCCAGATTGCTGCTGTGGATCAGGCGATTGTCCGGGTCATGCACGCGGGCACCGTTGGAGCTGATCAGGTAGGCGGAAATCCCCAGCGCATCGCGTATGCCTTTCACATCCAGATAATGACGGCCAGTGGCCAGGGCAAAGCGCAGGCCTTGGGCCTCCAGCTGCTGCAGGGTTTGCGCGGTGAGCGCGTTGACGGCGTGGTGTTCATCCAGCAGGGTGCCGTCCAGGTCGGAGGCGATGAAACGGTACACGGCAAAACTCCGCTTGTAGTGGGAGCTGGCCATTTTACACCTGCCACCATGTAGCCGCAGGACTACACCAGGCACGCCGCACCAATGCAAAAAAGCCAAGCGGTAAGCTTGGCTTTTTTTGTATTCTGGTGGCCAGTCGCGGAATCGAACCACGGACACGCGGATTTTCAATCCGCTGCTCTACCAACTGAGCTAACTGGCCGTCTGACAGCTGCGGTGATTTGGTGGCCAGTCGCGGAATCGAACCACGGACACGCGGATTTTCAATCCGCTGCTCTACCAACTGAGCTAACTGGCCATCACTGCTACGCTTTCGCGTCATCAGAGCCACGCATTTAATCAGAGCCAGCTTGCCGCGTCAAGATTTTTTTCAAATACCGCTTTAAAGCCATGGCATTCGGCCGTCACGCTGCTTAGCGTCGCGGCATTGTGCTGCTGCACTAAACGGCATCCGGCTGCTGTGCCGGGTGTGCGGCCTGTACCGCTGGCAGCGCGCTCAAGGCCGCATCCACCCGCACGATATGCGGGAAAGCTGCCAGATCCACGCCGAAACGCCGTGCAGCAAACACCTGCGGCACCAGGCAGACATCCAGCAAGCCAGGGGCATCGCCACAGGCATAAGTGGCTGGCTGGCTGGCCAGCTGCAGCTCCAGCGCAGTAAAGCCGGTGGTAATCCAGTGACGTATCCATTGGGTTTTCTGCACATCGTCCTGGCCCAGCTCGGTCTCCAGATACTTGAGCACACGGGCATTGTGCAAGGGATGAATGTCAGCACAAATGCTCAGCGCCAGTGCACGCACCCGGGCGCGCTCGATCAGGCCGGATGGCAACAGCGCCGGGGTATCCGGATAGGCTTCATCCAGATATTCACAGATGGCCAGCGACTGGCTCAGCAACTGGCTATTATCCAGCAGCGCCGGTACCAAGCCTTGCGGATTAAGCGCCAGATAGGCCGGGGCACGCTGCTCACCCTTGAGCAGATTGACCGGCTGCTGCCGGTATTGCAGGCCTTTGAGATTGAGCGCAATGCGCACCCGATAAGCCGCGCTGGAGCGGTAGTAGCCATACAGCACACGCTCAGTCATTGCCCATCACCCGCTGATCGATACGACCGAAAATCGACTGTCCGCTGGCATCCAGCATTTCGATACGGACATGGTCACCCGGCTGCATGAAAGGCGTGCGCGCCTCGCCACTTTCGATGATCTCTATCATGCGCTGCTCGGCCAGGCAGCAGGAGCCGGTGCTGCGGTCGTGATTGGAAATGGTACCGGAGCCAACAATGGAGCCGGCCGCCAGCTGGCGGGTTTTCGCCACATGCGCCACCAGTTGCGCAAAACTGAACTGCATCTCCACCCCGCATTGGGGTTCGCCGTACAACGCCCCGTTGTATTCCACGCGCAGTGGCAGATGCACCTTGCCATCGCGCCAGGCGGCACCCAGCTCGTCCGGGGTAACTGCCACCGGTGAGAAAGCAGTGGCCGGCTTGCTCTGGAAGAAGCCGAAACCCTTGGCCAGCTCGGCCGGAATCAGGTTGCGCAGGGTGATATCGTTCACCAGCATCAGCAGGCGGATATGGCTGGCACACTCTGCAGCAACTGTCCCCAGCGGTACATCATCGGTAATCACCGCCACTTCGCCCTCGAAATCCAGCCCCCAGCTGACATCGGCCAGCGGAATGGCCGCATGGGGTGGCAGGAAGGCGTCCGAGCCGCCCTGATACATCAGCGGGTCGTGGTAAAAGCTGGCCGGCACTTCGGCACCGCGCGCCTTGCGCACCAGCTCCACGTGATTGAGATAGGCACTGCCATCGGCCCACTGGTAGGCACGCGGCAAGGGGCTGTGGCAGGCGGCCTGGTCGAAATCGACAGCCCCGTTGACCGGCCCCTGGTTCAAGGCGGCATAGACTTCCTGCAAGGCCGGTTCACAGCGGCCCCAGTCATCCAGTGCGGCTTGCAGGCTGGCGGCGATATGCGGAACGGCGACGGCGCGGGTGAGATCGCGGCTGACGACCATCAGCTGGCCATCGCGGGTGTGATTTTGGTAGGTGGCAAGTTTCATGTGTGTTCTTTCTGCTCACCGACCGGCCTTGACCGGTCGCGGGAGGCGATCAGGGGATGATGCGGCTCAGACCTTGGGCTTCCAGCTATCGACATAGCCGGCCCACTCTACGGCAGGCAGACCCGGCCCCTGCTCCAGTGCGCTGCGGGTATCTATCATCACCGCCACTTCGTCAGTGAATTTCTTCGGCTCACTCATGGCCTTGGCAAATGCCTTGGGATGCGGGCCATGGGTAAAGCCGGCCGGGTGGAAGGTGAGCATGCCGGGCTTGATGTTGTCACGGCTGAAGAAGTCGCCAGCGTGATAGAAGATGACTTCGTCGTAGTCGTCGTTGTTGTGATAGAACGGCACCTTCAATGCACCAGGGTCGGATTCGATCGGACGCGGCACAAAGGTGCAGATCACAAAACCATCCGCCACAAAGGTGCTGTGTGCCGATGGCGGCAGATGGTAACGATGGCTCATCAAGGGGCGGATGTCGCGCCAGTTGATACGTGCCACGGCGATATTACCGTGCCAGCCGATGGCATCCAGCGGATTGAACGGATAGGTCACGGTGGACAGCGCATTCAGGCGCTTGATCACCACCTGCCACTCGTCCTCGGTCTGCTGCGCCTTGAAGGCATCGTCGATGGCCGGCACATCCAGCATGGCCTCGTCGAAGATGGCATGCGGCCCCACCAGTCCCTTGTCCGGCAGTTGGTAAGCGCCATTACTGGCCTCGATCAGCAGCATGGTGGTGGTGTCGGCCGGCTCGATGCGCCAGCTGGTGGAACGCGGAATCAGGATGTAATCACCATCGCGATAGCTCAGATGGCCGTAGTCGCAAAACAGCTCGCCGCTGCCGGCATGGATGAACAGCAGGTCGTCGCCGTCGCCATTGCGGAACAACTGGGTCATGGCCTGGCTGCAGGTCCAGATACGGAATTGGCACTGGCTGTTATGCAAGACCAGCGGCGCGCCCCACGGAGCAGCCGTTTCTTTGGGCAGCTCATTCAAATCAAAGGCACGCGGCTTGAGCGGGCCTTCCCAGGCCGACCAGCCGGTGGGCGGGTGCTTGTGATGCAGATGGGTAGCCGGGCCGAAAAAACCGCTGCGCCCGACTTCTCGTTCATAAATGCCCTCGGCCGGCAGATCGGCATGAGCCTGACGGGAAATTGTCCCTTCCCGGTGCGGGAAACTTATCCATTTGCGCATGGGCCATTCCTTGCCATATGGCGCAGCAAGCGCCACCGGCTATCGATTTTGCAGATCGGCGAACAGACAAGCTGTTCGCCGCACAGTCACCATCCGGCTCAGTCAGCCTTCAGCACACCACGGCGGATCTGGTCTTCTTCGATGGATTCGAACAGGGCACGGAAGTTGCCCTCGCCAAACCCTTCATTACCCTTGCGCTGGATGATTTCAAAGAAAATCGGCCCGATGACGGTTTCGGTGAAGATCTGCAGCAGGATGCCCGCCCCCTCTACCGGTGCGCCATCAATCAGGATGCTGTTCTTGCGCAGGCGGGCCAGATCTTCACCATGGCCGGCCACGCGGCTATCCACCTTGTCATAATAGGTGTCCGGCGTATCCAGGAAGCGGGTGCCGGCGGCTTTCAGCGTTTCCACCGTCTGGTAGATGTCACGCGTGGTCAGCGCAATGTGCTGGATGCCTTCACCATGGTATTCGCGCAGGAATTCTTCGATCTGGCTCTTGTCGTCGGAAGACTCATTGATGGGGATGCGGATCTTGCCGCAGGGGCTGGTCATGGCCTTGGACACCAGGCCGGTCAGCTTGCCTTCGATGTCGAAATAGCGGATTTCGCGGAAATTACCGATGCCTTCGTAGAAGCCAGCCCATTTCGCCATATTGCCGCGGAAAACATTGTGGGTCAGGTGGTCGATCTCAACCAGGCCGACACCAGCCGGGTGCTGGTCGACCCCCTCCAGCGGCAGGAAATCGACATCGTAGATATTGTGGTTCGGGCCATAACGATCGACAAAGTACAGTGCCGAACCACCAATCCCCTCCACCGCCGGAATATTCAGCTCCATCATGCCGATGGGGCGCACATAAGGCTTGGCACCATGGGCCAGCGCATAGTCATAGGCTTTGGCCGCATCCTTGACGCGCCAGGCCATGGCACAGGCCGATGGGCCGTGCACCTTGCCAAACTCATTGGCCGGCTGGGACGGTTCACCATTCAGGATGAAATTGATGTCGCCCTGGCGGTACAGGCTGACATTCTTGCTGCGATGGCGGGCCACTTCGATAAAACCCAGCGACAGGAACAGCTGGCGCAGATCGGCAATGCCTTGCTCGGTGGGGGCGGTGTACTCGACAAACTCGAAGCCGTCGGTCGCCAGCGGGTTTTGCAGCAGTGCTTCCATTTTCATCATTTCTCCTCTTTATCCATTGGCAGTGCCGACCTGGATCACAAGCCGGCCGCCATGGCTGATGTGCAATACGGCAAGGGTCACAACCGGCCATGCAAGGCAGCAGGAGTCAAGGCGGGGGACAATGGACAAAGCGGAGGAACGGGCAGCGTATTGGCTAGTCAGCAGGCAGCCCCGCAGGGCAGCGGTGCACGCAACAGACCAGCCTCAACAAGCCGGATGTGGCAGAGGGTACCGGTGGGATGGACCATGCCATGCGACAGCCAGCGCCATCGCCTTTCCCTGGCGGCACGATTGTGTGTGTCTCACCGGGGCTCTCCTCTATCTTTGCCGACATTATCCAGTGATCTCGCGCCACCGTGTAAAATGTCCGGGTTAGGCTATTTATTCTAGGGAAAATGCCTAGCAATTTTCTTGCAAACATTCCCCAGACAAACAATAACTAGAAATATAATTTCAAAAAATTCAAATCAGAGGAGTTTACATGCCAAGTCTTACGCTAGATAAGACAGACTTGCGCATCCTGTCGGAGCTACAGCTCAATGGCAGGTTGACCAATGTGGAGCTTGCGGAAAGAGTCGCCCTCTCTCCCTCACCTTGCCTGAGACGTCTCAAGCAACTGGAGGAGTCCGGCGTCATCCGCCAATATGTCGCCTTGCTCGATCCGGCCAAAATCGGCCTGGGCCTGCAAGCCTATGTGCGTGTCGTGCTGGAGAAGCGTGGCAATACACATGTGCAAAGTTTCATTGATGCGGTCCAGCGCTGGCCGGAAGTGATCAATTGCTTTGCAATGACTGGGGAAATGGACTATCTGCTGCAAGTTTATTTTGAAGATCTGGAACATTTCTCGCGCTTTGTCATGGATGAGCTGCTACAACAGCAAGGCGTGGAGGATGTGAAATCCAGCTTTGTCCTGAAAGAAATCAAGCGCACCACTTCGCTACCGCTCAGCCAGCTCAGAAGTCTGTGAGCTGGAATGCCTGCCTGAGTCACTGCGCCATCCGATATATCCTGGAGGAATAAGCAAAGGCCCCGGTATGACCGTGATCCGACGACTGCACATCCTGCCCCTTGCTGTTGCAATAATGTTGCACAGCACAGCATGGGCATTTTCGGTCACGTTCATTTCGCCGGGGCGCCATGACGAAGCGTATTGGTTCAGTGCCACACGAGCCATGCAAGCGGCCGCACAGCAACTGGATATCCAGTTGGAGGTGTTATATGCCGAGCGCGATCCACTGCAGATGGTCAACTTGACCCGTGCCGTCACCCAGCGCCGCCACAAACCGGACTACCTGTTGCTGGTCAACGAAAAACTGACCGGCCCGGCCATGCTCTCGCTGGCCGATCAGGCCGGCATCCCCTGCTTTCTCAGCTTCAACCAACTCACCCCCACCCAGTTGCAAAATAGCGGCCAGCCACGGCAAAGACTCAAGCACTGGCTGGGTTCGCTGGCACCGGACAATGCCATGGCCGGAGCACTCACCATGCAGGGACTACTGGCCGAGGCTGGCCGGCGGTTTCCCGCCGGCACACCATTGCATGTGCTGATGATGGCGGGCGATCACGCCACCCCGGCCTCGACCGAGCGTGTAGCCGCGGCCCAGCGCGTGCTGGCCGCACATCCTCAAGCCAAGCTGACACAGCTGGTCTACGGCGAATGGGAACGCCAGCGCGCCTTGCAACAGGGGCAATGGCTGCTACAACGCTATCCACAGATCAATCTGGTGTGGGCCGCCAATGACGAAATGGCTTTCGGCCTGGAGGAAGCCATCCGCCGCCACGGCCAGCAGCCCGGCCGCGAAGTACTGCTCAGCGCCATCAACAACTCGTCGCAAGCCATGCACGAGCGCCGGCAAGGCCGGATCAGCGCCCTGGCAGCCGGCCACTTCATGACCGGAGCCTGGAGTCTGGTGCTACTGTATGACTATCAGCACGGCCACGATTTCGCCGACGAAGGACTGCTGCTACAGCCTGCCATGTTCAGCGCCATCTCTGCCACACAGGCCCAGCGCTTTTTGCAGCAGTTTGCCAATAATGATTTCAGCAGCATCCGTTTCAGGCAATTCAGCAAATTTGCCAACCCGGCCCTGCAGCACTACACCTTTCGTTTCAGCGCTGTGCTGAACTAGGAGCTGGCACATGCCGACCCGCAGACTCACCCGCCAGCTAATCTGGCAGCTGCTGTTGTATACCCTGCTGTTCGGGGCAGCGGTGACCGGCCTAAAAGCCGCGCTGGTATGGTACAACGGCAAGCAGCAGATGGATGCCATACCCGCCACGGTATCCCGCCTTTACCTGCCACTGCTGAGCCAGAGTGCCTGGGATGTGGATATTCCGGCCATCCAGCTGCAGTTACGGCTGATCGCCCAAATCCCCGGCGTACAGAGCGTAGCCCTGCGCACCGAACTGGGCCAGTCGCTGCGCTATGACAATCCGGAACAGCAGGGGCAGGACAATAACGGTCAATACCAGTTATCCCTGCTCTCTCCACATAGCACAGAGGCAATTGGCAGCCTGCTACTGACGGTATCCCACCAACACATCTACAGCACCATGCGTCAGGAAGTGGCCAGCGCCACCCTGGCTTTCCTGCTGGGCTTCTTCGGCCTGGCGCTGCTGCTGTGGCTGCTGTTCAACCGCCGGCTGGTACGACCACTGCAGGGTATGGCAGAAATCGTGCGCAACTATCAGCCCGGCATGCAGCTGCCTCCGCTCTTGCCCGGCCAGCAGCAAGGCCAGATCGACAACGAGCTGAGCGAGCTGGCCCGGGCCTTTCGCAGCATGAGCGACAATATCAGCCACCACCTGCAGGAAAGACAACAGATCGAAAATGAGCTGGCCAGCCACCGCGACCAACTGGCCGGCCTGGTAACAGAGCGCACCCGCGAGCTGAAGCAACTACTCAATTTTCAGCAACTGATTGCCGGCATTTCCACCCGTTTCATCAATATTCCGCTGCATGACATCGATCAGGCGACCAAGATGGCACTGGGCGAGATCGGTCATTTCATGCAGGTAGAGCGCTGTTATCTGATCAGCTTTGCCGATGACTGGCTGGTCAATACCGTACATGAATGGTGTGCTTCCGGCATTCAGCCCACCACCCACTCCCTGCAAGGCCAGAGCATGCTGCGCCGCCGCTGGGCCAGTCAGCAATTGCAAGAGCATGGCCTGCTGTCGCTGGACACCCTGGACGAGCTGCCTGACGACGCCACACTGGAACGCCAGGAGCTGGAAGAACATCAGATACAAAGCCTGTTCATGCTGCGCATCGATCACATGGGCCGCCCGGTAGGCCTGTTCGGCTGTGACATGGTCAGCAGCCCACGCCACTGGCAGGGCAAGGAACAGCAACAGGCCCGCCTATTGGGCGAAACGCTGGCCAATACCATCATCCGCCGCCAGCAGTTGCAAGCACTCAGCCAGACCCAACAGCAGCTGCACGCCGCCAATGCTGATCTGGCCCGCATGGCCTTCAGTGACGGCCTCACCGGCATTGCCAACCGCCGCTATTTCGACGAACGACTCAGCCTGTATTTCAATGCGGCCCGTACCACCGGCAAGGCATTGAGCGTCTTGCAGATCGATATCGATTATTTCAAGCAATTCAATGACAGCTATGGTCATCTGGCCGGAGACCAATGCCTGCGCCAGGTAGCGCAATGCATACAGGAGCAGTTGCCGGCAGCGGCTGATCTGGCGGCTCGGGTCGGCGGCGAGGAATTCGCAGTCCTGCTGCCGGGCTATCTGGCCGCGGAGGCTGTGGCGCTGGCAGAAGCCATCCGCTTGGCCGTCTGGCAGCTGGCCATTGCCCATCGCCAGAGTCGTGCTGGCGACCGGGTCTCCATCAGTATCGGCGTAGCCAGCCTGCAGGGGCCGCCACAGTCCGAACACCAGCTGATGCGCAATGCGGATAAAGCGCTTTATCTGGCCAAACATCATGGTCGCAACCGGGTGGAAATAACCGATACCGATCACTGATCGGTCGCGACTCATCGGCGACCAAACCACCATGCAAAAAGCCCGGCAGTGCCGGGCTTCTTCATTACAGCAGGGGACCGATTACAAACCCAGTCGTTGCCATACGGTGGACACCAGGCCAGCCTGGTTCAAGGTATAGAAATGCAGGCCCGGCGCACCATTGGCCAGCAGGCGATCGCACAACTCGGTCACCACATCCAGCCCCAGGGCGCGGATGGAGGCCGTATCGTCATAGTAGGACTGCATGCGCTGGCGCAGCCAGCGTGGCACTTCTGCCCCGCACATATCGGAAAAACGGCATAGCTGACCAAAGTTGGCGATCGGCATGATGCCCGGCACGATGGGAATATCCACACCGCGCGCCTGCGCTTCGTCGACAAAGCGGAAGTAGGCATCGGCATTGAAGAAGTACTGCGTCATGGCCGAATTGGCGCCGGCCTTGACCTTGCGCACAAAGTTGTTCAGGTCATCCTCGGCCGATTTGGACTGGGGATGGAATTCCGGGTAGGCCGCCACTTCGATATGGAAATGGTCGCCGTGCTCGCTGCGGATGAACTCCACCAGTTCGTTGGCATAGCGGAATTCGCCAGCCGCTACCATGCCGGACGGCATGTCGCCACGCAGCGCCACAATGTGACGGATGCCGTGATTGCGGTATTCATTGAGGATGGCGCTGATGTTTTCCCGGGTCGAACCGATGCAGGACAGGTGCGGCGCGGCGGCATGGCCTTCGCTGCGGATTTCCAGGACGGTGGACAGGGTGCCATCGCGGGTGGTGCCGCCGGCACCAAAAGTCACCGAGAAGAATTGCGGCTTGAACTGCGCCAGTTGCTGGCGCGTGGTACGCAGCTTGGCCACGCCTTCGGGGGTCTTGGGCGGGAAAAACTCGAAGCTGAAGGTTTTTTTCGGTTCGTTCATGATCGTCTCTGTCCCTGCTCGTGGCGGCAGGCTGTGTTCTGGTACTGCAGCATGGCGGGCCTGCGCTGGCCTGCCGATAAAAAAACGGACAGGTGCATTCTACCCTGCCCTGTCCGTTCGCCTTACAGCCCGCTATCAATAACGATAGTGCGCCGGCTTATAAGGACCCTGCTTGGGCACGCTGATGTAGGCGGCCTGTTCATCCGACAGCTCGGTCAGGTTGGCGCCGATACGCTTCAGGTGCAGGCGGGCCACCTTCTCGTCCAGATGCTTGGGCAACACATACACTTCCTTGCCGTACTGCTCACCGTGCTGGAAGATCTCCATCTGCGCCAGCACCTGGTTGGTGAAGGAGTTGGACATCACGAAGCTGGGGTGGCCGGTGGCGCAACCCAGGTTCACCAGGCGGCCTTCGGCCAGCAGGATGATGCGCTTGGCCGGTTCATTGCCCTGGGCCGGGAAGATGATGTGGTCTACCTGCGGCTTGATATTGTCCCACTGGTATTGGCGCAGGCTGGCGACTTCGATTTCGCTGTCGAAGTGGCCGATATTGCACACGATGGCGTTGTTGCGCATCTTCACCATGTGATCATGGGTAATCACCGACACATTGCCGGTGGTGGTGACAAAGATGTCACCCTGATCAGCCACGTCATCCATGCGTACCACGCGGTAGCCTTCCATGGCAGCCTGCAAGGCGCAGATCGGGTCTACTTCGGTGACCCATACCGTGGCACCCAGGCCACGCAGGCTCTGCGCGCAACCCTTGCCCACATCACCGTAACCCAATACCACGGCCACCTTGCCGGCGATCATCACGTCGGTGGCGCGCTTGATGCCATCCACCAGCGATTCGCGGCAGCCATACAGATTGTCGAACTTGGATTTGGTCACCGAGTCATTCACATTGAATGCAGGGAAAGGCAAACGGCCTTCCTTTTGCATCTGGTACAGGCGATGCACGCCGGTGGTGGTTTCTTCAGTCACGCCCTGGATGTGCGGCAGACGCTTGGAGTACCAGTGCGGGTCCACTGCCAGATAACGGGCAATCGCGGCAAACAGTGCGGTCTCTTCTTCATTGGCCGGGTGGCTGATCACGCTGCGATCCTGTTCGGCCTTGCTGCCCAGCATCAGCAGCAAGGTGGCGTCGCCGCCATCGTCCAGAATCATATTGGCTTCCTGACCTTCCGGCCATTCGAAGATCTTGTGCGAGAACTCCCAGTATTCGTCCAGGTTCTCTCCCTTGAAGGCAAACACCGGGATATTGGCAGCCGCAATGGCAGCGGCAGCGTGGTCTTGCGTGGAGAAGATATTGCAGGAAGCCCAGCGCACATCGGCCCCCAGCTCCACCAGGGTTTCGATCAGCACACCAGTCTGGATAGTCATGTGCAGCGAACCGGCAATGCGTGCGCCGCGCAGCGGCTTCTGGTGCGCGAACTCTTCGCGCAGCGCCATCAGTCCGGGCATTTCGGTTTCGGCAATCGCCAACTCCTTGCGCCCCCAGGCGGCAAGGTTGATGTCGGCTACATGGAAATCGGTGAATTCAGCCATCGTGCAAAGTCCTTTTACACGCCGGCCAGAACGCGGCTCACCCGCTATTCCGGCTTCGGCACGGAGTTTAGTCAGGTGAGCGCCGTTTGCAAGAAGCCCGAGCCTGGGGATTGACCTCGCAGCGCTCCTCGGGAGTGCCGTAATTATACCTAGAGACGTAAAAATGTGAATGAAACTTCTCTGACAAGGGGTACACTGAAATATTGCCGTCCGCATAGTCACATTGCATAGAGAAGCGCATGTCTTTTGTTTTCACTACCATTTCAGCGACAGCCGGCCTGGCCGCACTGAGTGCAGCCACCATCGGCATCCTGGCCTGGGAACGACGTCAGGTGACAGGGGCGCGCTGGCTGGCCTGGCTGATGCTGGCGGTAACAGTATGGGCAGGTGGTGCCATGCTGGAATTGTCTTCTTCCTTGCTGCGCGAGAAAATTCTCTGGTCCAAGGTGGAATACTTGGGCACCCTCACCGCACCAACGCTATTTTTTCTGCTGGCGGCAGACTACAACCAGCTGGACAAGGCGCTCCGCCTGCGCAGCATCGCCACGCTGTTCCTCATTCCCCTGCTCAGCCTGGGACTGGCTATCAGCAATGAGAAACACGGCCTGATCTGGAGCAGCTTCCAGGCCTCGCCATCCGGCTACAACCTGCTTATCTTCAACCATGGCCCGCTGTTCTGGCTGTTAGTCGCCGGCTATTCCTATCTGATGATGCTGCTGGGTTCCTTGCTATTGCTACGCACCCTGCACTTTTATCCGCCCCACTACCGTGGCCAGTCGCTGATCCTGATGCTGGGCGCCATCGTTCCCTGGGTCGGCAATCTGCTCTATTTGTCGGGCAACATCCCACTACGCGGGCTGGACCCCACCCCCTTGTGCTTTGCCATCACCGGCATGGTGTTTGCCTTTGATCTGCTCTATCTGCGCATGCTGTATGTGGTACCGATTGCTCGCGGCAATGCCTTCAATGCCATGGGTGACGGTATTGTGGTGATCGATCCCAACAAGACGATTCTCGATATCAACCCTGCGGCCGCCAATCTGTTTGGCAAGCCAGCTGCCGTACTATGCGGCCAGCCGCTGCAGATTGCGTCACTACTTGCCGTAGCCGATCAGGATGGTGCCCATCAAGTGGAACTCAACGGCCCCGGCTCTCGCTCCATTCTGGAAGTTCGCGCTTTTCCCATCAGGGAGTCAGGCGTTACGCTGGGCGGCCGCTTGCTGGTGCTGCGTGACATCTCGCGCCAGCGTCGGGCAGAGGAAGCATTGCATCAGGCCTATATGCAGCTGAAAACCCGCATCGACGAAATCGAGACGCTGCAGGACACCCTGCGCGAACAAGCCCTGCACGACCCGTTGACTGGCCTCTATAACCGACGCTATCTGGAAGAAACACTAGACCGGGAAATCAGCCGGGCCGAGCGAGAACAGCAGCCACTGACCTTTGCCCTGATTGATCTGGACAACTTCAAAAGCATCAACGACCGCTTCGGCCACATTGCTGGCGACCAGGTACTGTGTGCACTGGCGGACCTGCTACGCCGCTACTGCCGCCAGGCCGATATTGTTTGCCGGCTTGGTGGTGAGGAGTTCATCGTGGTACTCCCCTCCGCCGATCAGCGTAACGGTTGGATGCGCCTGGAGTTACTACGCCGCCGCTTTGCCGACTTGCGCTACCAGGCGGACAGCGTGGCGTTCTCTGCCACCTTCTCCTGCGGCATTGCCTGCTACCCCAGTGATGGCAATGGCTTTGCCAAGCTTTATCAACTGGCAGACATGGCCCTGTACGAAGCCAAGGCACAGGGTAAAAACCAGGTCAGGCTGCATGGCAACCCGCTGCCGGACCTCACGGATATTCCCTTGCTACAAGCACATATGGTGAGTAAATAGCAATAAAAAACCGGGAACGCGTCCCGGTTTTTGATGATAGCTGTGGCTGCCTTACTTGACGATGCGCAAGCTCGGCCTGCCGCTGGGGCGTGGTACTGCCGGCTCATCGGTCCTGCTATCTTCCGGCTCGGACTCGCTGGCCACCACAGGTGCCAACACCGGCGACTCGGGCACACCGCCCAACTCGACTTCAAAGCCCATTCCTTCGCCGGTTTCCCGGGCAAAAATGGACATCACATTGCCGACAGGCACCCAAATATCACGTGATACCCCGGCAAAACGTGCGGAAAAAGACACCCACTCGTTGTCGATACGCAGATTCTGGGTGGCCCCGGCTGCAATATTCAACACGATTTCGTTGTTCTTCACGTACTCGCGCGGGACATCGGCGTGCTCGTCCACCCACACCACCAGAAACGGCGTATGGCCATTATCCGTACACCATTCATACAGGGCACGGATCATGTAAGGCTTGGTGCTGGCGCTCATGGTCATTCCTTACTTGCGCATGGCCTTTTCAGACGGGGTCAGCGAGTCGATGAAAGACTGGCGCTGGAAAATACGTTCCGCGTACTTGAGGATAGGCGCAGCATGCTTGCCCAGGTCGATGTTGTAATGCTCCAGACGCCACATCAGCGGGGCGATGGCCACGTCGATCATGGAGAAGTCATCACCCAGCATGAACTTTTGCTTGGCAAATACCGGGGCAATGGTGGTCAGGCCGTCACGAATGGCCTCACGCGCCTTGGTGGCTTCCTTGCCGGTTGCGCCGGCTTCCAGCACCTTCACATTGCAGAACAGCTCGTTCTCGAAGCGGTGCAGGAACAGGCGGGCACGGGCACGCATCACCGGATCAGCCGGCATCAGCTGCGGGTGCGGGAAACGCTCGTCGATGTATTCGTTGATGATATTGGATTCGTGCAGGATCAGGTCGCGCTCTACCAGTACCGGCACTTCGTTGTAGGGATTCATCACAGCCAGGTCTTCCGGCTTGTTGTGAATGTCCACATCGATGATCTCGAAATCCATTCCCTTTTCATACAACACGATACGGCAACGTTGGCTGAAGGGGCAGGTAATTCCAGAATAAAGAGTCATCATGGCTAGCGGATATCCTTGACAGAGGCAATCATTTTCGATCGAAGCGGTGATTTTACCATTTTCAGGCAGGCAATTTCCACAACTACATCGCAAAGCCATGATTACAAAAGAAAAAAGGCGGAAAATTCCGCCTTTTTCATGATGCCAGACCAGTGCTTAGTGCACGTCTTTCCAGTATTCCTTCTTCAGGAAGTAGGTCAACGGCAAGAGCAGCAGACCAAGGAACATCAGTACGACATAACCGATCTGGTGACGTTTGACTTGTGCCGGCTCGCCGATGAAGACCAGGTAATTGGTCAGATCAGCCATGCGCTTGTCAAACTCCACGGTATTGGCCTTGCCGTTTTCCAGCTTAGTCAGGCTACCAGCCTTAACCAGTTCGAGCTTGTGCTCTTCATGGCCAGCGGCGTTCTTCTCGGTCTTCAGTACCTGCTCGCCCTGCATTTCCCACAGCACGTGCGGCATACCAACCTTGTCAAACACCAGGTTGTTCCAGCCGGTAGGACGAGTCGGATCACGGTAGAAGCCGCGCAGATAGGCATACAGATAGTCGGCACCACGCGAACGTGCAATCAGCGACAGATCCGGGGGCGGAGCGCCCAGCCATACCTTGGCATCTTTCTTGTCCATGCTGACATTCATCTGGTCGCCGATCTTGGCACCATCAGGCAGCAAGTTGGCCTTGATCTGCTCTTCGGACAGGCCGATATCTTCCAGACGGTTGTAGCGCATGGCGCTAGCCGAATGGCAGGACAGGCAGTAGTTGCTGAACAACTGTGCACCGCGCTGCAGGCTTTCGGTGTCCTGGATGTCGATCGGGGCCTTTTCCAGCGCCGGGCCTTCATTGGCCAGAACGGTGCCGCTTACCGGCAACACCAGCGCCATGGCAGCGATCAGGTGGCGGATTTTACTTTTCATATGTCCTTTCCCCTTGCTTACACGTTGGTGCCGAACAGATAGGCCGCGATGATCGTCACAGCCACCAGCACCAGGAACTGCAACTGGCGCTTGCCATTGGTCTCCGTCACGCGGGTCGGTACCGGTACCGAGCCGACATCGTTCTTGGTATAGAACGGCATACCCAGGAAGAAGGCAAAGTAGACGAAGGACAGAATCTGCGAAATCAGGGTACGGCCAGCCGTCGGCGGCATAGCACCCAGCATGCCCAGACCGATAAAGGCGATGATGAACAAGACCAACATGAACTTGAACTTCGGACCGCGATAACGGATGGACTTGATCGGGGAACGATCCAGCCACGGCAGGAAGGCAATCACCACCACCGCAGCGCCCATGCCGATCACACCCCACACCTGGGTACCCAGGAAGGACGGAATGGCACGCAAAATGGCGTAGAACGGAGTGAAGTACCATACCGGTGCAATATGCGGCGGGGTTTTCAGCGGATCAGCCTGGTCGAAGTTCGGATGCTCAAGGAAGTAGCCACCCATTTCCGGCAGGAAGAACACGATGGCAGAGAACACGATCAGGAATACTGCCACACCGAAAATATCCTTCACGGTGTAGTAGGGATGGAAAGGAATGCCATCCAGCGGGATGCCCTTTTCGTCCTTCAGTTTCTTGATTTCCACGCCGTCCGGGTTGTTGGAACCCACTTCGTGCAGGGCAATCAGGTGAGCCACGACCAGAGCCAGCAGGACCAGCGGCACGGCAATCACGTGCAGGGCGAAGAAGCGGTTCAGCGTGGCATCAGACACCACGAAGTCACCACGAATCCACACCGACAGATCCGGACCGATAACCGGGATGGAACCGAACAGGTTCACAATCACCTGCGCACCCCAGAAGGACATCTGGCCCCAGGGCAGCAGATAACCCATGAAGGCTTCAGCCATCAGGCACAGGAAGATCAGGCAGCCAAACACCCACACCAGCTCACGCGGCTGCTTGTAGGAGCCGTAAATCAGGCCACGGAACATGTGCAGGTAAACCACCACGAAGAACATGGAAGCACCGGTGGAGTGCATGTAGCGGATGATCCAGCCACCTGCTACATCACGCATGATGTATTCCACCGAGGCGAATGCCACCGGAATGCCAGCACCGTTGAGGGTGCCATCCGGCTTGTAGTTCATGGTGAGGAAGATGCCGGTCACGATCTGGATAACCAGCACCAGCATGGCCAGCGAGCCGAAGAAGTACCAGAAATTGAAGTTCTTCGGTGCGTAGTACTCGGTAACGTGCTCTTTCAGCATCGACGACAGCGGGAAGCGGTCGTCAATCCAGTTCAGCAGCTTTTGTCCTTTGCTCATTTTTCCCCCTAAGCTTATTTGTCGTCGCCAATCAGCAGGCGGGTATCGGACAGATACTTATGCGGCGGGATTTCCAGGTTCTTCGGAGCCGGAACACCCTTGAATACACGGGCGGCCAGGTCGAACTTGGAACCATGACACGGGCAGTAGAAGCCACCCAGCCATTCCGGGCCCAGATCGGCAGGAGCCAGATCAGGACGGAAGGTCGGCGAACAGCCCAGGTGGGTACAGATACCCACGGCCACCAGCAGTTCAGGCTTGATGGAGCGGCCTTCGTTCTGGCAGTACTTGGGTTGTTGCTCTACTTCGGACTTGGGGTCCGCCAGCTTGGGGTCGTTCTTGGGCAGGTCAGCAATCTGCTGCTTGGTACGGGACAACAGCCATACCGGTTTGCCGCGCCACTCGACGTTGATCTTCTGGCCCGGCTCCAGCTTGCTGATATCCACCTCAACCGGTGCACCAGCAGCTTTTGCCCGTTCAGACGGGAAGAAACTCATCAGAAACGGCGTTGCCACCCCGGCAACGGCCACACCCCCAACAGCGCTGGTTGCTACCGTCAGAAACCGACGGCGCCCCGTATCGACTTGTTGTTCACTCATTACAGTCATCCTCAAACGTGGAAACCGAGCTCAAACTTCAAACCAGACGATTTTACCTGATTACCAGTAGGGACATGAAGCGCCTATGCAAATAAATTGAGCCAGGTTGGGTAGATTTGTCTAAACCGGATTAAAAAGATCGACAAACTCAACAGTTATGCCGGGTAAATGAGAAGCCTTCTCGCCCAGAGCCTGCACGCCGTAGCGCTCTGTTACATGGTGCCCTGCCGCAATGAATGCCACGCCATACTCCTCGGCCAGATGGAAACATTGTTCCGAGACCTCGCCTGTGACAAATGCATCAACACCGAGGCGGATGGCTTCCTGAAAGAATGACTGCGCCCCGCCCGTGCACCAGGCCAGTCGGCGCACTGGCCGCTCGGCCGGGCCCAGTAGCATGGCTTGCCGCCCCAGGCTGACAGAAATCTCCTCGGCCAGTTGCGCGGCAGTCCCGCCAGCCGGCCAACTGCCATGCCATAACAGTCCCTGCTCACCAACCTGACCCTCAGCCTGCCAGCCCAATCGCTTGGCCAGGGTGGCGTTATTACCCAGTTCCAGATGTCCATCCAGCGGCAGATGATAAGCAATCAAGCTGATGTCATGCTGCAACAGTTTGGCCACGCGCGCACGCTTCATGCCAATCAACCGGGCGTCTTCACCCTTCCAGAAATAGCCATGGTGCACCAGGATGGCATCTGCGCGGCGGGCAATCGCCACATCAATCAGTGCTTGCGAAGCAGTCACACCCGTGATGATGTGGCTTACCTCTGCTCTACCTTCTATTTGCAATCCATTGGGCGCGTAGTCCTGATAGCGCCACGGTTCCAGCCATTCATCCATGCTGGCAAGCAGCTGCTGTAATTGCATGATGTATCCTTGCGAAATGAGCTGCTGCCTATTGTGCCAGAGAAGCCGGCGGCCACCCGCCATCGCGCAGAAAAACAAAAACCCCGCACAAGTGCGGGGTTTTTGATTCAGCGAGAGGCTGAGACAGCTTACATCATGCCGCCCATACCACCCATGCCGCCCATATCCGGCATGCCGCCAGCAGCCGGCTTGTCTTCCGGCAGTTCTGCGATCATGCAATCGGTAGTCAGCATCAGGCCGGCAACGGAAGCAGCGTGTTGCAGAGCGGAGCGGGTTACCTTGGCCGGATCCAGCACGCCCATTTCCAGCATGTCGCCGTATTCGCCGGTAGCCGCGTTGTAACCGAAGTTACCCTTGCCTTCCAGTACCTTGTTCACCACTACGGACGGCTCGTCGCCAGCGTTCTTGACGATCTGACGCAGCGGGGCTTCGATGGCCTTCAGTACGATCTTCACACCGGCATCCTGATCAACGTTGTCGGTCTTCAGGCTATCCAGAGTGGAGCGGGCACGCAGCAGAGCTACGCCACCACCAGCCACAACGCCTTCTTCTACAGCGGCGCGGGTAGCGTGCAGCGCGTCTTCAACGCGAGCCTTCTTCTCTTTCATTTCAACTTCAGTAGCGGCACCAACCTTGATCACGGCAACGCCGCCGGCCAGCTTGGCCACGCGTTCTTGCAGTTTTTCGCGGTCGTAATCGGAAGAAGCTTCTTCGATCTGGCGACGGATTTCACCCACGCGAGCCTGGATGGCATCAGCCTGACCAGCGCCATCGATGATGATGGTGTTTTCCTTGCCCACTTCGATACGCTTGGCTTGGCCCAGCATGTCCAGAGTGGCTTTTTCCAGGGTCAGACCCAGTTCTTCGGCAATCACGGTACCGCCGGTCAGGATGGCGATATCTTGCAGCATGGCCTTGCGACGGTCGCCAAAGCCCGGAGCCTTGACTGCAACCACCTTCAGGATGCCACGAATGGTGTTGACCACCAGGGTAGCCAGCGCTTCGCCTTCAACATCTTCAGCGATGATCAGCAGCGGACGGCCCGACTTGGCCACTTGCTCCAGTACCGGCAGCAGGTCGCGGATGTTGGAAACCTTCTTGTCAAACAGCAGTACAAACGGATTGTCCAGAGCGGCAATCTGCTTTTCCTGGTTGTTGATGAAGTACGGGGACAGGTAGCCGCGGTCGAACTGCATGCCTTCCACCACGTCCAGCTCGTTGTTCAGGCTCTTGCCGTCTTCAACGGTGATCACGCCTTCCTTGCCCACTTTTTCCATGGCGGTGGCGATGATTTCACCGATATCGGAATCGGAGTTGGCCGAGATGGAACCAACCTGGGCGATTTCCTTGGTGGTGGCACATGGCTTGGCGATCTTGGCGATTTCACCTACCAGGGAGATCACAGCCTTGTCGATACCACGCTTCAGGTCCATCGGGTTCATGCCGGCAGCAACGTACTTCATGCCTTCTTGAACGATGGCCTGGGCCAGTACGGTCGCCGTGGTAGTGCCGTCACCGGCCACGTCGGAAGTCTTGGAAGCCACTTCCTTCACCATTTGCGCGCCCATGTTTTCGAACTTGTCTTTCAGTTCGATTTCCTTGGCAACGGAAACACCGTCCTTGGTGATGGTCGGCGCGCCAAAGGAGCGGTCCAGTACGACATTACGGCCTTTCGGGCCCAGGGTAACCTTGACAGCGTCAGCCAGGATATTGACGCCAACTACCATTTTGGCACGAGCGGAATCACCAAACTTTACGTCTTTTGCAGCCATTCTCAAATCTCCAGAATTCTATAGGGTCGTTTGAAGTCGGTATGGGTCGGAATTACTCGACGATGCCCATTACATCTTCCTCGCGCATCACGAGGACTTCATCACCGTCAACCTTGACGGACTGACCGGAGTACTTGCCGAAAATCACTTTGTCGCCAACTTTCAGTTCCAGCGGACGGCGCTCGCCATTGTCCAGAACCTTGCCGTTACCGACAGCCAACACCTCGCCCATGTCGGGCTTTTCAGCGGCCGCACCCGGCAAAACGATGCCGGAAGCAGTCTTTTCTTCAGCCTCAAGGCGCTTGATAACAACACGATCGTGCAGCGGACGAATTGCCATTGATCTCTCCTAAATACTAAGTGGCTGTTGAATGCAATATGTACTGCCAGGGTGGCAGTGTGGGGCAGGTTTAGCACTCACCCCTGACGAGTGCTAATAATAGGGACGGGGTCGTGATGTTTCAAGAGGGGGACAGGCAAAAACTTACCCGCCCCTGCCTGCATCAGGCGTAAAGTTCAGCGAGAAGAGTCGTCACGCCGCAACACCATCCAGCGCGGGGTCTTGAAGCGGACGATCATGCGGTACAGACGTAGGTAGGCCAGCACAAACAGCAACACCAGTAGCATCAGTACCCAAGTGTTACTCCAGAACAGCATGGCTGGCACTACTGAAAAAGAGGCCAGAACCCACAGATAAGGTGAAGTCATGCTATTACGCTGAGTCAGGTGACGGGCCTCTTTTGAGCCGACCATCCACAACACCATGCGCTTGTACACCATCTGATGCAGATGCAAGGCATCCGGATAGCCCACTGCCCGTCCCTGCAAGAACTTGCGCCGGTAAATGGAGAAAATCGTTTCGAAAACCGGATAAATCACACACAACAAGGGAAACCAAGGCGAAACAGCCGTATTGCGCGCCACCAGTAGTACAGAAAGTTCGGCAATCATGAAGCCAATCAGATAGGCACCACCATCTCCGGCAAAAATCAGCCCGCGCGGAAAATTCCAGAACAAAAAGCCCAGAATCGCCCCCACCATGGCAAAGCATACACTCATCAACACAATGTCATGCACCTTGAAGCAGACATAGGCAATGGCCAGAAAAATGAACACCGCCACCATGCCCGACAGGCCGTTATAGCCGTCGATGATATTGACAGCGTGGGCTACTCCACCCACGGCCACCATGGTCAGCAGCAGCGATATAAGCCAGTAGTGCTGTAACAACCGATCCAGAAATGGCAAGTCAAGCCTCCACAAGCCGGCATGAATCAGGAAATAGCCCAGTCCAGCAGCGATAAATGTAGCCAGCAGACGTGGCAGGGGGCCAACTTTCTTGGTCAGGTCTTCGATAAATCCGGCTGCAAAAGCTGGCAAAGCTGACAACAACAACAACAAAACCCAACCGGTGGTATTCAAAAAACCAGATAACGCACAACCAGCTACCAAACCAAGCATGATAGGCAAGCCACCAATGCGGGGAACCGGCGTGGCATGGAATTTCTGCACGCCAGTGACGTCACCATCGCTAGAAAAACGTGCGTGCAAATGCGCATACCGAATCAGCAGCAGCCCGGTAGTAAAAGAAACAATCAGTGCTAGCAAGAGAATCTGCAACATGGGGCATCAAGGCCTGAATGGGCGTGGAATCGGAATAATCGGGCCGACCCGCCGCAGTCGCAAGACTGTACAGCGAGAAGCCGGGCAATTTTGTCTTATAATGTCGGCCTTGCAGACGAGCACTGTGCACTTGCCCGCAGCGGGCTACTTTACCATGGCCCCGCGCCAAGCAAAAACCACTTACTTATTGGAATTGTTAAATGATATTGGTGACTGGCGGTGCCGGCTTCATTGGAGCCAACTTTGTTCTGGACTGGCTGAATGGCAATAACGAAGGTGTGATCAACCTGGACAAGCTGACTTACGCCGGCAATCTGCAAACCCTCGCCAGCCTGGAAAACGACCCGCGCCATGTATTTGTTCAGGGCGATATCGGCGATCGCGAAGTGGTAAGTCGACTGCTGCAACAACATCAGGTGCGCGCCGTCATCAACTTTGCGGCGGAAAGCCATGTTGATCGCTCCATTCACGGCCCGGGCGACTTCATCCAGACCAATGTCGTGGGCACCTTCAACCTGCTGGAAGCGGTGCGCGCTTACTGGAATGGTCTGAAAGGCGAGGCCAAGGCTGCCTTCCGCTTCCTGCATGTTTCCACTGACGAGGTGTACGGCACGCTGTCCGCCAGCGACGCACCATTCAGCGAAAGCAACAGTTACGAACCCAACAGCCCCTACTCCGCCAGCAAGGCTGCGTCGGACCACCTGGTACGTGCCTGGCACCACACTTATGGCCTGCCGGTCCTCACCACCAACTGCAGCAACAACTACGGCCCCTATCATTTCCCGGAAAAGCTGATTCCGCTGGTCATCCTGAATGCGCTGGCCGGCAAGCCCTTGCCCATTTACGGTGACGGCCAGCAAATCCGCGACTGGCTGTATGTGAAAGACCATTGCAGCGCCATCCGCACCGTGCTGGCGCAAGGTCGCCTGGGTGAAACCTATAATGTTGGCGGCTGGAACGAAAAAGCCAATCTGGATGTGGTGCACACCATTTGCGCCATTCTGGATACACTGCGCCCCAAGGCCGATGGCACAGGCTATGCCGAGCAGATCACCTATGTGCAGGACCGCCCCGGCCACGACCGCCGCTATGCGATTGATGCACGCAAGCTGGAACGCGAGCTGGGCTGGAAACCGGCAGAAACCTTTGAAAGCGGCATCCGCAAGACCGTAGAGTGGTACCTGGATAATCAGGACTGGGTCAGCAACGTCACCAGCGGCAATTATCGTCAATGGCTGGAACAACACTACGGGCACAAGGCATGAGCCGCATCCTGATTACCGGCATCAATGGCCAGCTGGGCTTCGAGCTGCGCCGCTCGCTGGCCATGCTGGGCAAGTGCATCTGCCTGGATCGCCAGCAACTGGACCTGTCTCGCCCGGCTGACATTGCTGCCGTGCTGGACCAATACCAACCGGACATCATCGTCAACCCGGCAGCCTACACCGCCGTTGACAAGGCAGAAAGTGACGACGAACTGGCACATGCGGTGAATGCCGCCGCACCGGCAGCCATGGCAGGCTGGACCGGGGCAAAGAATGCCTTGCTGCTGCACTACTCCACCGACTATGTATTTGATGGTGACAAGGCCATGCCTTATGAAGAGGACGATGCCACCAGCCCGCAATCGGTATATGGCCGGAGCAAATGCCAGGGTGAACAGGCCATCCGTGCTAGTGGTGCAGACCACATCATCCTGCGCACCAGCTGGGTGGTGGGGGCACATGGCAGCAATTTCCTCAAGACCATCATGCGGCTGGCGCGCGAACGCGACAGCCTGAATGTGGTAGCCGACCAGATTGGCGCGCCCACACCCGCTGCGCTGATTGCCGATGTGACCGCCCACATCATCAAACAGTGGCAAACCGGCAAGGACAAGCAGTTGCTCGGCACCTACCACCTGAGTAGCAGCGGCAGCACCAGCTGGCATGGCTATACCGAATACTTGCTTGCACTGGCGGAGCGTTACGGTGTCGCACTACAACTGAAGCCGGAGAACCTGCACGCCATTCCCAGCAGCGCCTACCCGACCCCAGCGAAACGCCCCGGCAACTCCAGGCTAAATTGCAGTAAAATCGAGCACAATTTCAGTCTGACCATGCCTGCATGGCAGGATGGCGTGGAACAGGTGTTCCAGCAGATCTTCAATTCCTGATCCGGGGTCCATCATCATGAAACGCAAAGGCATCATCCTTGCGGGAGGCAGCGGAACCCGCCTGTACCCCGCCACACTGGCGGTCAGCAAGCAATTGCTGCCAATCTATGACAAGCCAATGATCTACTACCCGCTCAGCACCCTGATGCTGGCCGGGATTCGCGACATCCTGATTATCTCCACCCCGCAGGACACCCCACGCTTCGAACAGTTGCTGGGCGATGGCAGCCAGTGGGGCATCAACCTGCAATACGCAGTACAACCCAGCCCGGACGGACTGGCACAGGCCTTCATCATTGGCGAAGACTTCCTGGCAGGCGCGCCCTCGGCGCTGGTACTGGGCGACAATATCTTCCACGGCCATGACTTCCCCAAACTGCTGAAATCGGCCAACGCCAAGCAGCAAGGTGCCAGCGTGTTTGCCTACCACGTACAGGACCCGGAGCGCTACGGCGTGGTGAAGTTCGATGACCAGGGTAAAGCCTTGTCCATCGAGGAAAAACCAGCCATCCCGAAATCCAACTATGCCGTGACCGGTCTGTACTTCTACGACCAGCAGGTTGTCGACATCGCCAAGTCCATCCGCCCCTCAGCACGCGGCGAGCTGGAAATCACCGACGTCAACAACCACTATCTGCAACAAGGCCAGCTGGATGTACAAACTATGGGCCGTGGCTATGCCTGGCTGGATACCGGCACCCACGAATCCATGCTGGAAGCCAGCCAGTTCATTGCCACCATCGAAAGTCGCCAAGGCCTGAAAATTGCTTGCCTTGAGGAAATTGCCTACGTGCAGCACTGGATTGATGCAGCCCGGCTAGAGCAGCTGGCGCAACCGCTGAAAAAGAATGCCTACGGGCAATATCTGTTGCAGCTGCTGAAGTAAGAAAGCAAGCCATTCATGAAAATCATCGATACCGCCATTGCGGACGTCAAAATCATAGAACCAGCTGTATTTGGCGACGAGCGTGGCTTTTTCTTCGAAAGTTTCAATCAGAAGCGTTTTGAGGAGGCCATTGGGCGCAAGGTGGAATTTGTCCAGGACAACCACAGCCGCTCTGCCAAAGGTGTGTTGCGCGGGCTGCACTACCAAATGCCACCGTTTGCACAAAGTAAGCTGGTGCGCTGCACGCTGGGGGAAGTATATGACGTTGCAGTGGATATCCGCCGCAGCTCACCCACCTTTGGCCAGTCAGTCATGGTGATCTTGAGCGAAAGCAATAAACGACAAATATGGATACCCCAGGGATTTGCCCACGGCTTTCTCACAGTGAGTGAAGTTGCCGAAATTCAATATAAAACAGACGACTACTGGAATGCCCAGTCTGAACGTAGTATTTTGTGGTCCGATGCGCAGTTAGCTATTTCATGGCCACTGCAAGGCCAGCCCATTCTATCAATCAAAGACGAACAAGCTGGATTGTTCAGTCTGGCAGATACTTTTGCATAATTCCGCAATGACAAGACAAGTAAGCATCACAGCCTCTCTGGTGCTATTTCAAAATCCGAAAGATCAGATTACAGCTTTGCTGCATTCTGTGCAAAACAGCAACAGGAAAATTGATTTAATCATTATTGATAATTCTCCGACAAACGAACTGGAAAAAATATGCTCTGCGCATGAATATCATTTTGTCGGGGAAAATATTGGATTCGGAAAAGGACATAATCTTGCTATCAAATCACTACGTAGTGATTTTCACATCCTCTTGAATCCAGACATCACTTTTGAATCAAATTTAGTGAATCTGCTTATCATGCCGATGATAGAGGATCCATCAGTAGTAGGATGCAGCCCCAAAGTTCTTTATCCAGATGGCCGCCTACAACGGCTGACCAAGTTGTTACCCACACCTATCAATTTGCTTGCCCGGCGCTTTCTGCCCCCGTTAAGCAAAATGTTAGATTATGACTATGAAATGCAGTGGCTGGATCCAGACAAACCTTTTGAGCTTTCTAATGCAAGTGGTTGTCTTTTTGCTTTTCGTACAGATGTTTTCCAAAAACTAAACGGCTTTGATGAGCGATTTTTTATGTACATGGAAGACATTGATTTAAGTAGAAGAATGGCTGAAATAGGACGACTGCGATACATCCCGCAAGCAGAAGTAGTCCACATTCACGCCAAAGAGTCATATAAAAACAAAAAATTATTACTCATTCACTTAAAATCTGCATGGGTATATTTCAACAAATGGGGTTGGTTTTTTGATAAAAAAAGAAATTTATGCAACAAAAAAACATTAGCGCAAAAAACTACTGCAAATATTGGATAAACCATGCATAAAAAAGTTGAGCGAATCAAAAAAAATCGTTCGCAAATGATAACACTTTCTGAAAACAATACACCATTGCTGCGCAGAGGAAGACGCCGTGTTGGGCAACTATTAAAGACAAAATCTATTCCTCATGTATTGGCATATTGCATTGATCGTGCAGTAGCCATCGGAGTCCGGGTTACCAAAACCAAGATCATCATTCCCAGCTCTATTAAAATAAAGAGAAAACTCGGCATTCGCACACCATTGACAACAGCAATGGAAAAGGAAAGCAATCAAATCAGTTACAGCCTAAAAATATCAGGAGGCTTAGGCGACTCTATCATGATTGCACGCATGGTTCGTGATTTACAACAAGAGCTAGGAAACAGTTCCATTTTCGATGTTTATTTTCACTCTCCTGACTCGATAAAAGCTTTCTTTTGCCATATTCCAGGCTTTAGAAATGTATTGAATGTGGAAGCCTTCCCGGCCACTCAAAAATTTTATACATTTTCGCTAAACGTAAACCAATATGTCACATTTTGTCATGTGAGCCAATTTGAAGATAAAAATCTAACGCATGGCATGCAGCTACATAGCATGATTAAACATGCCGCTCTGGCAAACAAGAGTATCGAGAAATACATCCTGACCCATCCATCGCTGGATGGAGAGTTCTCCGACATCGCAACGCAAGAAGGGCATAGACGCTACCAGTACCTGCACGAGATGCTGGGGATTCCCTATGGCGGACATCAGCTTCAACTTGATCTGTCGCCAGAAGTCATTGCCCAACAAGGCCTCAGTAAAAAAACCTATATCACTATCCATGATGGCTGGGATACCAAGTTCAAGCTGGTCGCGCATCGTCCAACCAAATCCATGCCCCTACCCACTTTGGAAGCGATTGTCAGGCAGATAAAAGAAAAAAGACCCGATTTGATCATTGTGCAACTAGGTGGAGATACCGGAGGAGATATCAACGGTGTCGATATCAATCTGAAGGGAAAGCTTTCATTCAAAGAGTCCATGTCTATCCTGGCCGGCTCTCGCTTGCATATGGATACGGAGTCCGGCTTGGTGCATGTAGGTATTTCACTAGGGGTAAAGAGCGTGGTCATGTTTGGCCCTACCAATCTGGACTGGTTCGGCTATCCAGAAAACATCAATATTGGCCCCAAAGAGTGTGGAAATTGCTGGTGGGCGACCGATACCTGGATGGATGCCTGCCCTGCTGGTTATGACATTCCTCCCTGTACTGCCAGCATTAGCGCAGGAGATGTCGTAGCTGCGGTAGTGGCAGAATTACAATAAAATTGTGCACACTGAATTCCCCCATCACCAATATCTATCACCAAACAGGCGTATTTATGTTTAGCAATGCTATTGAAGACATCAAGGATGCTTATCACTCCCGGCACTTATGGCTGGCATTGGGGTGGCAAGATATTCGGCTACGCTATCGTAGATCAAAGATCGGCCCATTCTGGATTACCATCAGCATGGCTATTACCATTGCCGCTATGGGCCCGCTATATGGCATGCTATTCAAGAATGATCTCAACACCTTTATCCCCCGGCTTACCCTTGGGCTTATCCTATGGGGATATATGTCTGGCATGATGAATGATTTCAGCGACAGTTTTGCTGGCTCGGCCCACTACATCAGGCAAATGAAGCTACCGATGAGTCTGTTCATTTTCCGCATCATGTGGCGCCACACCATCATCATGGCACATAATCTGGTTATTTTTGTTATTGAGCTATTCCTGCTCCCCATCCAGCTTAACTGGCATGACCTGCTATTCATCCCTGGCATTGTTCTGGTGGCAGCAAACCTGTTCTGGATAGGCGTGCTCGCAGGTATTTTCTGTACGCGCTTTCGCGATATGCAGCCTATCGTCAGCAACCTGATCTCATTACTGTTTTTTGTTACACCGATTCTGTGGAATGTGGACCAACTCTCCCCCACAAAGCAGCATCTCATTTATTTGAACCCGTTTACCGGTTTTCTGGAAATTACCCGCCAGCCGTTATTAGGGCAGTTTCCTGCGCCATGGATTTGGGGATTTGCCATCGCCACCCTTGTGGTGGGCACTATCATTGCCCTAGCCCTATTCAGCCGCTACAAGCACAGAATTGCCTACTGGATTTAGAAAATAGCCATGCATATCTTTTTCAAAGACGTTACTGTCCGCTTTCCCATTTATGATGCCAAGCAGCGTTCGTTTCGCCAGACTCTGTTGTCTGCCGCCACTGGTGGCAACATCAACCATGACAGCAAGATCACCATGGTGGAGTCACTGAAGGGCATCAACCTGGACATCCGCAAGGGTGACCGCGTCGCTCTGATCGGCCACAATGGCTCAGGCAAAACTACGCTGTTGCGTGTCATGGCTGGCGTATACAAACCGGATATCGGCCATGTCGATATTCAGGGCAAGGTGACCAGCCTGCTGGACTCCCAACTGGGGATGGACCCTGAAGCAACCGGTTTTGAAAACATGCGTTTGCGTGGCCTGTTTTTGGGGCTAAAACCAAACCAGATTGAAGGAAAGATTGATGAGATTGCAGAGTTCAGCGAACTGGGTGATTTTCTCAATATGCCGGTACGTACCTATTCCAGTGGGATGGTACTGCGTTTGGCCTTTGCCATCTCCACCTGTATCCAGCCAGAAATCCTGTTGATGGACGAATGGATTAGCGTAGGGGATGAGAGCTTCAAGCACAAGGCAGAAAAGCGCCTGCATGAATTTGTAGATAATGCCGGGATCTTGATTTTCGCATCACATGATCATGAACTAACAAACCGTGTTTGTAATAAAAAAATACATTTAGAACATGGCAAAATTATCAATATTGAATAATTACTTAAGCGAAAAATTACAACCGCCTAATTATTGGAATGAAATACTTTTCAAACATACAATTCAATATAGACTATATTAATATATGACAACCAATTCAAAATTAGTAGCACTTAAAAAAAAGCAACAATTAATCATTAATCCAGGACATTCAATAATAAACAAAATTAAAAGCCGCTACCTAGCTTTACGTCTTAAAAAAAGTAGAATACAGACACTCACACATATAACAAGGTTAACAATCGCCAGTTTAATCAAAAAATTTGATATTAATAAAAAGATTAAAAAACCAAACGGTAAAGAGAAAATTTTTAGTGTTCGCATTACAGGCGGAATTGGCGATGCCGTCATTATCGCAAGGCTTGTTAATGATCTTACAAAGCAACTAAAAGATCATACGTTCGATATTTATTTTCAATCACCTGATATCGTTGAGCCCTTTTTCAGAAAGATCAAAGGATTTAGATCGGTTCTGCACATTTCCGCTTATGAAGACACAAGACAATACTATCAATTCTCCTTGATTGCGAATCAATATGTACATTTTGACATGAAGGGAACTAATTTAAAAAAAATAACACAATGCGAGCCAAGCATACTAAAAATGTATGCCCATTCTGAAGCAATAAAAGCGAAATATATTAGATTCATTAAAAGCCACCCTTACTTGGATGGCGCATTTGCCGATATTCTTGTTGAAACTGGGATTCGTCGGTATGAATTCCTTCACCAAACACTAGGCATCACTTACAGTGGCAATGCATTACCTATTGAAATTACAGCCAGCCTACCTACCGAATTAATTGGAAAAAAATACATTACTATCCACGACGGATGGGATAGCAACTTTCCATTGTCTTCAGCAAGGCCAACTAAAGCTGTCCCTACTGAGAAATGGAATGAAATAACCAAGAAGCTGAAGAAATCGCATCCAGAATTAACAATTGTACAGCTAGGGGGAAATACTGGCAGTACAATCGAAAATATAGATATTAATCTGAAAGATAAAATAAGCTTTGCCGAATCCACAGCAATCATTGCAGGGGCATCATTACATCTGGATGCCGAGTCGGGATTGGTACATATAGCCTCAGCCTTGAATGTCAAGTGCCTAGTCATATTCGGGCCGACCAATGTAGAATGGTTTTCATATCCGGAAAATATTAACATCGCTCCCAACCAATGTGGCAATTGTTGGTGGACTACGACTACGTGGATGGAAAAATGTTTAGAAAATCACGAAGTTCCTATCTGCACAAAAAAAACTGATTCTAATAAAATTGCCCAGCAAGTTATATCTTACATATTCAATCAAAATTAACCAATTGAATTCATAACCTATAAAGTCAAAATGTGCAAAACGAAATAAAACAGTTAACGGGACTTCGTGGAGTTGCTGCCATTGTCGTAGCAATTGCTCATTTCAACTTTTCCTCAATTTCATTCTTCAAATTTATTGCATTCCACAACGAATCAGTAGATCTATTTTTTTGCCTTAGCGCTTTTACACTATGCATTGTTTACAAGCCAGATCATCAATCATTAAATTTTAAAAATTATTTCGCATCACGCTTCGCACGGATTTACCCTCTATACATACTCACTCTTATTGCTTCAACAATTCTTTGTTTTAAATTAAAAATATATGGATTTGATTCTTATACTTTTGAATCTGGCATTTTTGAATTTATTAAGCAGGCGCTATTGATAAACGCCTTACCATTCTTTAGTGGTATTCACTGGAATCCTCCTGCATGGTCATTATCAGTTGAATTTTTTTGCTACTGTTTTATATTTCCTGTTTTTTTTATATTTAAAAATACACCATTAACAACCAATTCCGCCATTAGATTTTTAACAATTTTACTTTTATGTGCAACATCCGCCTATTACACTACTCATTTTTTTAATCCTGATATCTCCACTCCAGGACATCCACCAGCCAATATCACTGTCCATTCGGCACTGATTATTCGTGGAGTATTATTATTTACAGCCGGATGGCTGACTTATGAATCTTTCACAAAAAGGGACTGGCTATTTATTGCAAGCCAAAAATATAAAAATTGCATTTTTACTTTAATAGTAATTATTTTAATAGCAAAATATTTAAACAAAATCCCCGGTTCTGTATTATTTTTTCTTTGGCCAATATTAATACTCACTTTATTGGATGAGCAATTCTGGCTTTCAAAATTTTTATCAACAAGATTGATGCATCAAGTAGGATTAATTTCATACTCAGTATATCTTTGGCACTTTCCAATTAAACTTATCATAGAGCACTACCACTTACAATCAAAGATAAGGCTTGCCATTTTCATCCCAAGCGTGCTGACACTAACAATAGTAGTGTCTATAATATCTTACTACTTATTTGAAAAAACTCAGCGAGACAAATTAAAGCATTTCCTTCAAAATATATGAAAACGAATTATTACCAATTAGATGGCTTGCGTGGCATTGCAATTTTGATGACCATATTTACACATGCAAGCTTTGGAATGATGGGAGTTTTATCAATCACTCCCCTCTTTCAACAATCGAAAAATGAAATAATATTACCGGATTACATTAGACACATTGGCGACCAATCAGGCCATGGCGTTCAGCTATTTTTTATTATTAGTGCTATTTCGTTGGTATTTAGTCTATCCAGCAACACTTCATTTCACCTAAAACACTACTTAACAAAGCGTTTTTTTAGAATAGCCCCAGCATTTTATATTGGCATAATATACTACTTAGCAATTCTCGGATTTAAAAGTCGTCAATTTGCACCGAACGGAATATCAGCCAGTGACATATTAGTCACTTTGTCATTTTTTCACATCTGGTCGAGTAAAGCATATAATGCTGTAGTACCCGGCGGCTGGTCCATTAGTAACGAGGTGATGTTTTATGTACTACTACCAACGATGCTATGCATAATAAAAAAATCTCGTATTTCTTTTATACTATTAACAATAGTGAGTTATGCATACGCGCAGTTAAATTACATATGGATTTCAAATAACGCACAATGGAGTGCATTTCAATACTTCAACTTCACAAATCAACTGCCCGTATTCATGACTGGATTGCTCTTGGGCCACACCCTTTTTAATTTGAATATTACAAAATTCAAATCACCATTCATTTTAATAAAGTACTCTAAATCCTTATCAATAATTTTCATATTATTTGCAATTTTAGCATTGCCACAATTTAATATTGATCGTACACTTCAATCTCACTTGGCATTTACCATTATTGCTTGTCTTTCTATATACTTTATTTTTATCAACCCAAGTATTTTATTTACAAACAAAATACTTGTCCACATTGGGAAAGTATCATTTAGTATTTATCTTGCTCATTTTTCTTTGATGAGAATATGCCATCAGCTTGCCAGTATACTTATCCATACTCATGGTATAACTTTTCTTCTTGCATATTTTTTATTATTGTTTACACTTTCATACTTAATAGCCATTGTGACATACCGTATAATTGAGCTTCCATTTATTAAATTTTCACAAAAAATCACTTCATCAACAGCTGCTCAATAATATAGCAATACAGCATGCTGCCTTTTGAGTATTGAAATGAATTTAATCAAAAACAGTCTCTGGAATTTATCTGGTTCTATAATCCCCAGTTTGTTTGCAATTCCAAGCATTGGTTTCATAGCTCGTCGGCTAGGCATTGAGTCATTTGGTATATTTACCATTGCCTTTGCATTTATCGGCTATGCCAGTATGTTTGATGTGGGTATTTCCAGAGCAGCCATTCGCTTGGTCAGCCGCTCGCGACAGAATCGGGATGGATTGATCCTGATTATTGCCACCTCGACTATGGCTGTCATACTGCTCAGTCTAGTGGCGATGGCTGCACTGTTTTTTTCCACTCCCACAATTTGCCATTTCCTGAAAATATCACCAGAGCATCTGGACAATACCATCAGCGCCATACGCCTGCTATGTATCGCCATTCCATTTTTCTTGCTGACTCAGGTATGGACCGCGTATCTGGAAGGGATGGAGTTATTTTCCGAACTTAACATCCAGAAAACCTTAGCCGGTGTAGTAATGGCCTTACTGCCCGCTCTCATGCTGATCATCGGGTCTGGCCTGTATTATGCAATACTAGGTATTCTCTTTTCCCGAATCATTGCAGCTCTAATCAGTTATCTGTTTTGCAAGCGCCACATACCTATTTCCTTTAAGCTTGACCACGCCACACTCAAGGAGTTGCTCAGTTTCGGTGGTTGGCTGACCATCAGCAATATTATCAGCCCCATCATGGTATATATCGACCGCTTTGTGCTATCTAATGCACTGGGAGCAAAGAATGTCGCGTTCTATAGCTCGGCCTCTGAAGCGGTTACCCGACTGCTGATTATTCCCGCTTCCATTGCCAAGGCACTTTTCCCTAGGTTAAGCTTTGATAACCGAATAGAGCAACCCAGCTCGCTTTGGGAAAATTATCACTTCATATTATTCTGTCTTTGCCTCGCAATTGCCCTTCCTATTTTCATATTGTCTGGCTTTATCATGAAAATATGGATGGGTGAGGAATATGTATTGATTGGCACTGAAGCACTTCGGATTTTGTTGATTGGCTTCATCTTTAGCTCCATGGCTCATTTGCCATATGTCGAAATACAAGCACGTGGTCATTCTCATATTACTGCAGCAATTAATGCCATAGAACTACTACCCTACCTATGGCTTCTTTACCTGCTGATAGCTCATTTTGGCGTTATTGGTGCCGCCATCAGCTGGACTTGCCGCATGGTTCTGGATTTCTGTCTGCTCAAACTGGCTGCATTATGGCTGGCGAGTAAGGAGAAAAAGCAACAAGCATCTTGAATGGCTACCTGCATATGCTTAGCCGGTAGCCAGCAAGCATCAACCCGAAATCTGCTATCACGTATCTCTCCCAGCATGACAGTCATTTAACTAACTGATACACTGTTTTGTGTTATATCAGCTCATTTTGTGCATGAAAATAATGGGCTGCTAGACATTAACTTGATTGCCTTCATCAAATTTTCGTTTCGTATTTATTAAAATTTCCAGCTTTTTTTGCAGGTGCATAAAATGAATCTTAAAAATTCAACCATTATGGTGACCGGTGATGTGATGATTGACCGCTACTGGAGTGGTGATAGCCACCGTATTTCTCCAGAAGCTCCCGTGCCTGTAGTGCATATCCAAAAATCACGAGATGTACCTGGTGGTGCGGCCAATGTTGCCATGAATGTTGCAAATCTGGATGTAGCCACCACGCTACTATCTGCTCGTGGTGATGATAGCGATGGGCGTGCACTGGAGTCGCAGCTGCAAGAAAACAAAGTCAGCTGTGCATTTCTTACCGACCCCGCTTTGCAAACAATTGTCAAACTGAGAGTTCTTGCTCGACATCAGCAGGTGGTGCGCCTGGATTTTGAAGAAATACCCGACCATGAAACCCTGTTGCCATTGGTGGATATGTTTGAAAGTCGTATCCATTCCCAGGATGCCGTGATTTTTTCAGACTATGGCAAGGGGGGCTTAGTCCATATCCAGCAAATGATTCAGCTGGCAAGATCGGCAGGAAAACCAGTGCTGATCGACCCAAAAGGTACTGATTACTCCCCCTACCGTGGGGCAACTATTATTACCCCAAACCGGGAGGAGTTTGCTGCCGTTGCAGGCCGCCCACGCGATATGGCCGATTTTGTTCAGCGTGCCTTTAAACTAAGAGATGATCTGCAACTACAAGCCTTACTAGTTACACGATCTGAAGAAGGAATGAGCCTGTTCCTTGGCTCGCAACATATCCATATACCCACTCAAGCCCGTGAAGTATTTGATGTTTCTGGTGCTGGAGATACGGTCATTGCCACGCTGGCTGCTGGTATTGCGTCCGGAATGGGGTTTGAAGAGGCAGCTCACCTGGCTAATCGTGCAGCTGGCATCGTAGTTGGCAAAATGGGAACGTCACCCATCACTATCGAGGAGCTAATGAGCCATGCCTGAGCGTGTCATTGTAACGGGTGGGGCAGGCTTTATTGGCAGTAATATTGTACGCGGATTAAACGCTCGTGGAATTACTGATGTTATTGTTGTAGATGATCTGCAACAAGGTAATAAATTTTGCAATCTTGTTGATTTAAAAATATCTGATTACTTCGATCGTAGAGAATTCTACCAGCGATTTGCTGATGGATACTTTGGTAACGTTGAAGCTATTTTTCATGAGGGTGCTTGTTCCGATTCCATGGAGCATGATGGTGCATTCATGATGGACGTCAACTATCGCTGCAGTCGTGACTTGCTTGGAGCTTGCCAAAAAAATGGCACTCGCCTTTTATATGCATCGAGTGCCGCTACTTACGGCAAGGGCCAAACATTTATCGAGCACCCAGACAATGAGCATCCTTTAAATGTCTATGGCTACTCAAAGCTTTTGATGGATCAAGTAGTAAGACAAGTAGCTAATGTTAAATCTCAAATTGTCGGATTTCGTTATTTCAATGTTTACGGACCTAATGAACAGCATAAGGGCCGTATGGCATCAGTTGCCTTCCACAATTACAATCAATTAAAAGAAGACAAAACTGTAAAACTTTTTGGTGCCTACCTTGATTGTGGCGATGGCGAGCATACACGCGATTTCATTTATATTGATGATGTTGTAGCAGTTAATTTATGGTTTTATGACCACCCGGAAAAGAGTGGCATTTTCAATCTAGGTAGTGGTTATGCGCAACCATTTAATGATGTTGCACTTTCCGTTGTAAATACGTTCCGTAACATTGTTGGTGAGGCTCCTTTAGATCTTGCCAGTTGCGTGAAATCGGGCCTAATTCAATATATTGATTTCCCAGAGTCTTTGGTCGGGAAATACCAAAATTTTACGCAAGCAAACCTATCAAAACTACGTGCCATTGGTTGTGATTATCAATTTCATACCGTACAAACTGGTGTAGCCAAGTATATTAGACATCTGATGAAAGTAAATTCGTAATGAACATCATTATTGAACAAGATTTGAATAAATGGATCAAGCTTGGTGAAGAAGTTTCGAATCAGTTGAGTGTTCCTTTACAACATGCCGCAATGGTACTAAGGGGAGCACTCTCCATGGGAAGAAAGGTATTAAGCTGCGGCAATGGTGGTTCTGCTGGTGATGCACAACATATTGCTTCCGAGCTGGTCAATCGCTTTGAAACTGAAAGAATGGCATTACCAGCTATTTCTCTAGTTCCTGACAGTTCGGTAGTGACTGCCATTGCGAATGACTATGGTTATGAGGTGCTGTTTTCCCGTCAAGTGGAGGCTTTGGGACAATCTGGGGATATATTATTGGCATTTAGCACTTCAGGCAATTCAATCAATGTCATGCGCGCTATTGAAGCGGCTCATCATCGTAATCTGCGTGTGATTGCCTTCACGGGGAAGGATGGTGGTAAGATTGCTAAAATGCTTGGCAAGCAAGATGTGGAAATTCGTGTCCCATCGAATGAAACCGCACGTATCCAGGAAATGCACCTGTTCTCAATCCATAGTTTGTGCAAATACATAGACTTGCACTTTACTGAACAGCAATTCCAGAAACCTGAAAAAATCCAATTTGATCATGCTAGTTTGGCGACACTGACTGCTGGCCTTATGCCTATTGTATTCACCAATGGTGTTTTTGATATTCTGCACCGAGGGCATGTTCACATCTTGCAGCAAGCAAAAAAGCTAGGTGCTTATCTTGTTGTTGGTATTAACAGTGATGCTTCGGTCCGTCGTCTGGGCAAAGGGAGTGACCGCCCTATCAATAGCGAGAATGACCGAGCAGCTTTGATAGCCGCGCTGGAATGTGTTGATTTTGTTACCATTTTTAATGAGGATACGCCTGCGCAATTGATCTCCACAATCAAGCCAGATGTACTTGTCAAAGGCGGAGACTATCAACTTGATCAGATTGCTGGCGCCGATTTTGTAAAGCAGAATGGCGGTATTGTCACAACGATAGCCTTTGAACATGATCGTAGCACCACGCAACTAATTACCAGAATTCGAAATAGTTAATTTTGCAATATCCGCTTATTTTTTTCATAAAAACAAATAAGCCCGCCATCAGGCGGGCTTATTTTCAATTAGCCACTTGCTTAAGGTTTTACCACACCTGCAAATAACTCAGCATCCCCTCCGCTGCCTGGCGGCCTTCGAATACGGCGCGGACCACCAGGTCGGCACCGCGTACCTGGTCGCCGCCAGCGAAGATCTTGGCATGACTGGTCTGGTACTTGAATTTTGATTTTTCCGAGGCGATGGTGCGGCCGTTGGGCTGGCTGCTGATGCCGGCACGGTCAAACCAGCTGGCAGCTTCCACCTGGAAGCCGAAGGCGATGATGACGTGATCGCATTCGATACGCTCTTCGCTGCCCGCTACGATTTCGGCGTTACGACGGCCCTTGGCATCCGGCTCACCCAGGCGGGTTTCAGCCAGGATCACCGCCAGCGCGCCATTGGGTAGCTGTTCGATGCCTACCGGCTGGCTGTTCCAGCGGAACTCCACGCCCTCTTCCTTGGCATTGGCCACTTCGCGCTTGGAACCCGGCATATTGGCTTCGTCGCGGCGGTAGGCGCAGGTGACGCGCTTGGCACCCTGACGGATGGCGGTGCGGTTGCAGTCCATGGCGGTGTCGCCACCACCCAGTACCACCACACGCTTGCCGGCCATGGAAACGGCGGCTTCGCCTGCCGGCAGGGTTTCCATGCACTGACGCACGTTGTTCACCAGATAAGGCAGCGCTTCCAGCACGCCCGGCAGGTCTTCACCGGCAAAGCCACCCTTCATGTACTTGTAGGCTCCCATGCCCATGAACACGGCGTCGTACTGTTCCAGCAGGGCTTCGATTTCGATGTCCTTGCCGATTTCAGTATTCAGCACGAATTCCACACCCATGCCTTGCATGATTTCGCGGCGGCGTTGAACCACTGCCTTTTCCAGCTTGAATTCGGGAATGCCAAAGGTGAGCAGGCCGCCGATTTCTTCGTAGCGGTCGTACACCACCGGCTTCACGCCGTTGCGCACCAGCACGTCGGCACAGGCAAGGCCTGCCGGGCCGGCACCGATGACGGCGACTTTCTTGTCGCTCCAGATCACCTTGGACATGTCCGGACGCCAGCCTGCCTTGTAGGCTTCGTCGGTGATGTATTTTTCGATGCTGCCGATGGTGACGGCACCAAAACCACCCTGATTCAGCGTGCAGGCGCCTTCACACAGACGGTCTTGCGGGCAGACGCGGCCACAGATTTCCGGCAGGCTGTTGGTCTTGTGCGACATTTCGGCCGCTTCGAACAACTTGCCTTCGTCCACCAGCTTCAGCCAGTTGGGGATGTAATTGTGTACCGGGCATTCCCATTCGCAATAGGGATTGCCACAGGACAGGCAGCGCCCGGCCTGTTCGGCTGCATCCACCTGGTGCAGCGGCTGGTAGATTTCCTTGAACTCAATCTTGCGCACCGCAGCTTCGACTTTTTCGCCGGGGTTGCGGGAGAGCTTCATGAACTGGAATACGTCACTCATGATCGTTTCCTGACTGCGGGTCCGGCCGTATAGGGCAGCAGACCCTGTTGTTTCTATTGTGGCGGGGCAAGCGCCCCGCCCTTGATCGTCAATCCTTGAGCAGGCTGTCCAGCGTGGCGGCCTTCGGCTTCACCAGCCAGAAGTAGTCCACGTAGTCGTCGAAGTTTTGCAGCATGGCGCGGCCGGTTTCGGAGCCGGTCAGCTCGACATGCTTGGCAATCTTCTCCAGCAGGAAGGCACGGTACATGCCCATTGCTTCGCCGTTGATCAGGTGAATGTCGACCAGTTCATTGTTGTAGCGGTAAGCAAAGCGCTCGCCCGGGTCGTAGACGAAGGCAAAGCCACCAGTCATGCCGGCACCGAAGTTGTAGCCGGTTTCGCCCAGGACGATGACGGTACCGCCGGTCATGTATTCGCAGCAGTGGTCGCCAGCGCCTTCGATGACGGCCAGTGCGCCGGAGTTACGCACACCGAAACGCTCGCCAGCCACACCTGCGGCAAACAGCTGACCACCGGTGGCACCGTACAGGCAGGTGTTGCCGATGATGATGGCTTCGCCGCTGTCATAGGCTGCGTTCTTGGGCGGGTAGATGGTGACGCGGCCACCGGCCATGCCCTTGCCGACGTAGTCGTTGGCATCGCCTTCCAGTTCCAGGTGCAGGCCGGAGGCATTCCACACGCCAAAGCTCTGACCGGCGCTGCCGTTGAACTTGACCTTGAGGCAGCCAAACGGCAGGCCTGCCGCACCATGCACGCGGGCAATTTCGCCGGACAAGCGGGCACCGATGGAGCGATGGATGTTCTCGATCGGGTAGGACAGTTCCAGCATCTGCTTGTTATGGATGGCAGGCAAGGCATCCACCAGAATCTGCTCGGCCAGCTCGCCCTTGTCAAAGGACGGGTTGCTATCGCTGATGCAGAAGCGCGGCACGTCGTCCGGCACCGTGCCTTGCGACAGCAGCGGCGACAGGTCCAGCTTGTTCTGCTTGGCAGTTTCGCCTTCCAGTAGCTCCATCAGATCCATGCGGCCGATCAGCTCTTCCATGCTGCGTACGCCGAGCTTGGCCATCCACTCGCGGGTTTCGCGGGCAATGAACAGGAAGTAGTTCATCACCATTTCCGGCAGGCCAAGGAAGTACTTGGAGCGTAGCTTGATTTCCTGGGTGGCCACGCCGGTGGCGCAGTTATTCAGGTGGCAGATACGCAGGTATTTGCAACCCAGCGCCACCATCGGGCCGGTACCGAAGCCGAAGCTTTCTGCACCGAGGATGGCTGCCTTGATCACGTCCAGGCCGGTTTTCAGGCCACCGTCGGTCTGTACCCGTACCCGGCCACGCAGGCCGTTGGCACGCAGCACTTGCTGGGCTTCGGACAGGCCCAGCTCCCACGGCGAGCCGGCGTATTTCACCGAAGTCAGCGGCGAGGCGCCGGTACCACCGTCGTAACCGGAGATGGTGATCAGGTCGGCATAGGCCTTGGCCACGCCGGCGGCAATGGTGCCCACGCCCGGCTCGGCCACCAGCTTCACCGATACCAGCGCAGTCGGGTTGACCTGCTTCAGGTCGAAGATCAGCTGGGCCAGGTCTTCGATGGAGTAGATGTCGTGATGCGGCGGCGGCGAAATCAGGCTGATGCCTTCCTTGGCGTGACGCAGGCGGGCAATCAGGCCGGTGACCTTGTCGCCCGGCAACTGGCCGCCTTCGCCCGGCTTGGCGCCCTGGGCTACCTTGATCTGCAGCACTTCGGCATTCACCAGGTAATGCGGGGTGACGCCAAAGCGGCCAGAGGCCACCTGCTTGATCTTGGACATGCGCTCGGTGCCATAGCGCGAAGCATCTTCGCCACCCTCACCGGAGTTGGAACGGCCACCCAGACGGTTCATGGCGGTTGCCAGTGCCTCGTGAGCTTCCGGCGACAGCGCGCCCAGCGACATGCCGGCGGAGTCGAAGCGCTTGAGAATGGCTTCGATCGGCTCGACTTCGTCGATGGAGATCGGCTGCTCGGCCAGTTTTACCTTCATCAGGTCGCGCAGCATGGACACCGGACGGGTATTCACCGTATCGGCATATTGCTGGTAAGCCTGGTAGTCGTCGTTTTGTACCGCTTTTTGCAGCAGCTGCACCACGTCCGGGTTGTAGGCGTGGTATTCCTCGCCGTGCACGTACTTGAGCAGGCCGCCCTGCGAAATCTGGCGCATCGGGTTGAAGGCGAAGCGCAGCAGCTGTTGCTGGTCGTCTTCGAAGTCCTCGAAGCTGGCACCGGACACGCGGGACACGGTGCCCTTCAGGCACAGGTCCACCACATCCTTGTGGATACCCACGGCTTCAAACAGCTGGGCACCGCGATAGGAAGCGATGGTGGAAATACCCATCTTGGACAGCACTTTCAGCAGGCCCTTGTTGATGCCCTTGCGGTAGTGCTGCAGTGCTTCATTGATCTTGCAGTTGACCACACCGCTGTTCACCAGGTCGATGATGCTCTGGTAAGCCAGGTAAGGATAAACCGCAGTGGCACCATAACCGATGACACAGGCCATCTGGTGCGCGTCGCGCACGGTACCAGTTTCCAGCAGGATGTTAGTCTTGCAGCGCAGGCCGGTTTCGATCAGCGCATGGTGTACCGCACCAGTGGCAAACAGCGCATGGATAGGCAGGCGGCCCTGGGTGATGATGCGGTCAGACAGCACCACGATGACCGTGCCCTCTTTCACTGCTTCGATCACGTACTGGCACAGCTTTTCGATGGCTTGCTGCAGCGAGCTTTCGCTCGGGTCGTAGCACAGGTCGAAAGTGGTGGCCTTCAGATAGGTTTCCGGCCGGGTGGTCACGCGCACGAATTTTTCATGCGACAGCACCGGCGAGCGCACTTCCAGCCGCTTGGCGTGTTCGGCGCTCTCTTCAAACATATTGCGTTCCGGGCCAAACACGCTGTTAAGCGACATCACCACCGCTTCGCGGATGGGGTCGATCGGCGGGTTGGTTACCTGGGCAAACTGCTGACGCAGGTAGTCGAAGGGCGAGCGCACTTTCTGGCTCAATACCGCCATCGGGGTATCGTCGCCCATGGAGCCAACGGCTTCCTGACCGTCTTCGGCCAGGACACGCAGGATCTGGTCGCGCTCTTCATAGCTGAAGTTGTACAGCTTCTGCAGGCGGGTCAACTCATCCTTGGCCATGGCTTCGATGCCGGCGTCGTCTTCAATCGACAGTTCCAGATACTTGGCGCTGTCCTTGATCCACTGGCGATACGGCTTGGCGCTCTTGAGCATGGCGTCGATGTCTTCCGGCATCAGCAGCTCGCCGGTGGCCAGGTCGGCAGCAAACAGCTGGCCCGGCTTGACGCGGCCCTTGCGGACGACATCTTCCGGCTTGTAGTCCCACACGCCCACTTCGGAGGCGATGGTGAGGATATTGTCGCGGGTCAGCACCCAGCGTGCCGGACGCAGGCCGTTGCGGTCCAGCATGCAGGCAGCGTAGCGGCCATCGGTCAGCACGATGCCGGCCGGGCCATCCCACGGCTCCATGTGCATGGAGTTGTATTCGTAGAAGGCGCGCAGGTCCTTGTCGGTGGAGTCGACATTCTGCCAGGCCGGCGGTACCAGCAGGCGCAGCGCACGGAACAGCGGGATGCCGCCCATCAGCAGGCCTTCCAGCATATTGTCCAGGCTCATCGAGTCCGAGCCATCGGTCTGGACTATCGGACGGACTGCATCCATATCCAGATGCGGCGACGCCATGATGCGTTCGCGGGCGCGCGCCCAGTAACGGTTGCCCTGCACGGTGTTGATTTCACCGTTGTGCGCCAGGAAACGGAAAGGCTGTGCCAGCTTCCATTGCGGCCAGGTATTGGTAGAGAAGCGCTGGTGGAATACCGCCAGGCTGGATTCAAAACGCGGGTCGTTCAGGTCCAGGAAGAACTTGGGCAGGTTTTCCGGCGTCACCAGACCCTTGTAGGACAGGGTATGCGGCGACAGCGTGGGCAGGTAGAAGGACGGATCGTCCACCTTGTTGGCTTTTTCTGCCTGGCGACGGCCCATGTACAGACGGCGCTGGAAGGTGAGTTCGTCCATCCCGAAAGGACAGTTGACGAACACCTGCGAAATGGCCGGCAAGCTGGCCAGCGCCGCTTCGCCACAGGCGCTGATATCGGTGGGCACCACGCGGAAACCAGCCACTTCCAATTGCTGGGCTTCCAGGAACTCCTTCAGCCGGCGCAAGCTGCGAGCACCGATTTCACTGTCGGGGTGGTGGAATACCAGGCCGGCGGCGTACACTGCCTTGAGCGCGATATCGGCTTCGGCGGCTACTTCACGCAAAAAGCCATCCGGCTTGCGGAACAACAGGCCACAGCCATCACCCGATTTGCCATCTGCCGCCACCGCTCCACGGTGGGTCAGTTTGGCCAGCGAGGAGATGGCGGTTTCCACCAGCCAGTGGCTGGGTTTGTCGTCCAGCTGGGTGATGAGGCCGAAGCCACAGCTGTCCTGCTCGAAATCCGGGTGGTACAGGGTACCCTGCAACCAGCGCTGTCTGTCCATTGCTTTGTCCTGCTTATAATTGTGAATCGAATGAATTGATTCTAAGGGCAACTTGCTTGACCTTGCAACCAGTTATTGCCGTGTTTTCCGCAACGCAATAACTGTTTTAATTCAATGGCTTGATAGAAATTTTCTGAAAAAAAATCAGGGAAAACCCGCAAAACTGGCATATTTTTCTTCCATTTTTGTGACGCCCATATTCATATTTACGACTTTCCTTGTCGTGCGCAGCCTTTATCCAAAACCAGAAAAAATAGCTTGTTTTGAATATTGTCTGACAACATTCACGAGGCGATATGCGTAGCGATGCCACTACACCGGCAACACAGGATTTCGTCCGCAAGCTGGCCGACCAAGCCTTCGCACGTTCGGCTGGTGCGCCACTGATTGCCGGCAATAGTGTGCAGCTGCTGTATGACAGCAGCGATAACTTTCCGGCCTGGAAACAGGCGATTGCCGCTGCGGAAGATTCGGTATTCATTGAAATGTACATCGTGGCCAACGACCACTTTGGTCGCGAGATACGCCAGCTGCTGATGGACAAGGCTGCGGCAGGCATCAAGGTATGTCTGCTCTATGACTGGATGGGCTGCTGGAAACCCAGCCTGGGCGGATTTTTCCGGCCACTGCTCGCTGCCGGTGCCGAAGTCCGCGCCTATAATCCCCCCACGCTCACCGGCGGGCTGACCCTGCTGGGGCGCAATCATCGCAAGCTGATCGTGGTAGATCGCCAGACAGCTTTTATTTCCGGGCTGTGCATCAGCTCCAGCTGGGAAGGCCAGCCAGATGCGGGCATCGCTCCCTGGCGCGATACCGGGCTGGCCCTGCGCGGCCCGCTGGTGGCCGAGGCGCTGGCCGCGTTTGCCGACAGCTGGGCCAGCTGCGGCACGGCGTTGGCCGACACCTGGCAACAGCCACCCGGCCCGCAGCCAGAGGCCGGTACGATTGCCGCCCGGCTGATTGCCACCACCCCGTCCACCGCCCACATGATGCGGCTGGACATGCTGATTGCCAGCTTTGCCCGCCGTACGCTGTGGCTGACTGATGCCTACTTCATGGGCACCAGTACTTATCTGTCGGCACTCAAGCAGGCAGCACTGGATGGCGTGGATGTACGCCTTCTGGTGCCACGCTCCAGTGACATCCGCTGGATCGCCACTGTCTCGCGCACCATGTACCGGCCGCTGCTGGAATCCGGCGTGCGGGTATTCGAGTGGAACGGCTCGATGATTCACGCCAAGACGGCAGTGGCGGATAGCCGCTGGGCCCGTATCGGCTCCACCAATCTGAATATCTCCAGTTGGCTGGCCAACCGGGAAATCGACGTCGCCATCGAAGACGAAACGGTAGCCGGCGAACTGGCCGCGCGCTTTCTGCAGGATCTGCAGCAGTCAACCGAAGTGGTACTCAGCGGCCACAAGCGTACACCGGTCCTCACCCACCCACGCCAGCGCCAGTCGCCCTCCTTCCTGTTTCCGGCAGCCAGTCATGCTGCCCGCAGCAGTGCCAGTGCCGCCGCACGCCAGGCGGCGCGGATTGGTGATGCGCTGGGTGCGGTAGTGCGCGGTACCCGCAGCATTGATACCAGCGAGGCCGCTGCTTTTCTGACCATTGGCCTCGCCTTGCTGGCGCTGGCGCTGCTGGTAGTGCTATTTCCCTGGCTGGTGGCCGGGCCGCTGGCCTTCCTGCTCCTAGTCAGCGGTGGCGCCATTGTGCTGAAGGCGTTGGGGCTGTACCGCCGCCGCAATGAAAAAAAACAACAGTTGGCCGCGACAAAAAATAATCTCAAACCACCAGCCCCGCCGGCTGGCTAATGTGCCTTAAAACAAACCTTTAACTGCTGAAAATTCAGCGCAAAGCCTTGTCCGGCAAGGCTTTGCGCTGAATATTTGATCAAACCTGCAGAATATTTTCACCCTCTGATATTGCCTTGCAACACAAGGGCGGTAAAAGGTCTACAATGCGCGCTTTCTTGGGATGTTCTCCAAGCCGGCCGACGTGAAGGACGCACGCTAAACGTGCTCCCTAAGGAAGCCGGGGATCTGCGGCCACTCCACGTCAGCCTGCAGGACTCACCCCGGACTTCCGTGCGCACCGCGGCGCAAAGCGCCCCGTTTTTACGCGCCTCAAGGCCAGCCTCGCCAACCCGGCGACTGCGCCCCAACGCGCACCGAGTGACACTGCAGCAAGCTGCGGGCCGACAGGCGTTACAGGTGCACGGTATTGTCTTTGCCCTAGCAAAGGCTGCCTTCCTGAACGGCCATCCCCGGCTGTGGTGTCCGAGTTTTGACCGACAAGGACTCAGGTATGCGTTTTCACTTTCCCATCGTCATCATCGACGAGGACTTCCGCTCGGAAAACACCAGCGGCTCCGGCATCCGCGAACTGGCAGCAGCCATGGAGGCCGAAGGCATGAGCGTGATCGGTTACACCAGCTATGGTGACCTCACCTCCTTTGCCCAACAGCAAAGCCGGGCAGCCGGTTTCATCCTGTCCATCGACGACGAAGAATTCCAGACCGACGACGCCTCGGAAAACGCCCTGGGACAGCTGTACAGCTTCGTAGCAGAAATCCGCCGCCGCAACCCGGACATTCCGGTGTACCTGTATGGCGAAACCCGTACCGCGCGCCATATTCCCAACGACATCCTGCGCGAGCTGCATGGCTTCATCCATATGCACGAAGACACGCCGGAATTCGTGGCGCGCCACATCATCCGCGAATCCAAGAGCTATCTGGACAGCCTGGCCCCGCCGTTTTTCCGCGCGCTGGTGGACTACGCCCACGATGGCTCCTATTCCTGGCACTGCCCCGGCCACTCCGGTGGCGTGGCCTTCCTGAAGAGCCCGGTGGGCCAGATGTTCCACCAGTTCTTTGGCGAAAACATGCTGCGCGCCGACGTGTGCAATGCGGTGGATGAGCTGGGCCAGCTGCTGGACCACACCGGCCCGATTGCTGCCTCGGAACGCAATGCCGCACGCATCTTCAATGCCGATCACCTGTTCTTTGTCACCAACGGCACCTCGACCTCCAACAAGATCGTCTGGCATAGCTGCGTGGCCGCCGGCGACATCGTGCTGGTGGACCGCAACTGCCACAAGTCCAACCTGCACGCCATCATGATGACCGGTGCCATTCCGGTATTCCTGATGCCCACGCGCAACCACTACGGCATCATCGGCCCGATTCCCAAGTCGGAATTCCAGCTGGAAAACATCAAGAAGAAGATTCTGGCCAACCCCTTTGCCCGCGAAGCGCTGGAAAAGAACCCCAAACTCAAGCCGCGCATCCTTACCATCACCCAGTCCACCTACGATGGCATCCTGTACAACGTGGAAGAGATCAAGGGCATTCTGGATGGCGAAGTGGACACCCTGCACTTTGACGAAGCCTGGCTGCCGCATGCCAGCTTCCACGACTTCTATGGCGATTTCCACGCCATTGGCGAAGGCCGTCCGCGTTGCAAGGACAGCCTGATCTTCTCCACCCAGTCCACCCACAAGCTGCTGGCCGGCATCAGCCAGGCTTCGCAGATCCTGGTGCAGGACCCGCAAAACCGTCAGCTGGATACCGCCTGGTTCAACGAGGCTTATCTGATGCACACCTCCACCAGCCCGCAATACTCGATTATTGCCAGCTGCGATGTGGCTGCCGCCATGATGGAGCAGCCGGGCGGCCAGGCACTGGTGGAAGAATCGCTGGTGGAAGCGCTGGATTTCCGCCGCGCCATGCGCAAGGTGGACGTGGAATACGGCAACGACTGGTGGTTCAGCGTGTGGGGCCCGGACGAGCTGTCTGACGACGGCATCTGCGACCCGGTGGACTGGGAACTGAAACCCGGCGCGCACTGGCATGGTTTTGCCGGCATCGAAGAAGGCTTCAACCTGCTGGACCCGATCAAGGCCACCGTGCTGACGCCGGGCCTGGATGTGGACGGCAGCTTCGAAGAGATGGGCATTCCGGCCGCCATCGTCACCAAATACCTGACCGAACACGGCGTGGTAGTGGAAAAAACCGGCCTGTACAGCTTCTTCATCATGTTCACCATCGGCATCACCAAGGGCCGCTGGAACACGCTGATTTCGCTGCTGCAGCAGTTCAAGGACGATTTCGACAAGAACCAGCCGCTGTGGCGCGCCATGCCGGACTTTGTCGCCCGCTACCCGCAGTACGAACGCGTGGGTCTGCAGGACCTGTGCCAGCGCATCCATGCGCTGTACACCAAGCACGACATCGCCCGCCTGACCACCGAGATCTATCTGTCCGAGATGGAGCCGGCCATGCGTCCGTCCGATGCTTTCGCCAAGATGGCCCACCGCGAGATCGAACGCGTGCCGGTAGACCAACTGGAAGGCCGCGTCACCGCCGTGCTGCTGACCCCGTATCCGCCTGGCATTCCGCTGCTGATTCCGGGCGAGCGTTTCAACAAGACCATTGTTGACTACCTGCGCTTTGCCCAAGCTTTCAACCGTGAACTGCCGGGCTTCGAAACCGACGTGCACGGTCTGGTGGCTACCGAAGTGGAAGGCCGCAAGGTCTACTGCGTGGACTGCGTCAAATAAGCACAGTCACTGCTCCATGCCAAAGCCGCAGGCACTGTCCTGCGGCTTTTTCTTTGCAGCAGCCTGACGCCGCTTAAGGCGGCCAACAGAATAACGTAGCGTCTCTGGGGCGAGCCGACGCAGGCAGTACAAGGGTACGGCTAGGCGGCACCACGCCGCACCAGCTAGGTTGTTAGCGACGCCTAATGGCGGCACAAGGTATTGCGCCCGGTCGCCTTGGCCTGATACAGCGCGATATCGGCACGCGCATACACCTGGGCCAGGTCATCGCCCGGTAGCCACATGGTGAATCCAGCCGAGCAGGTATAGCCAAAGCCCGGCTGCTCGGCCAGCGGCCGCGACGCCTCCACCGATGCCAGCATGGCGCGCAAGGACAGCTCGGCCTCCGACTGGCTGTAGCCAGGCAACAGCAACAGAAACTCCTCGCCGCCCAGCCGGCCAAAACCGTCGTGCGGCCGCAACATCGGCTGGATGCGCTGCACAAAGTCGATGATGACGCAGTCGCCTGCCGGATGACCCAGGCGGTCGTTGATCTGCTTGAAATGATCGAGATCGATAATCGCCACCGCCAGCGGCATGCCGGTGACCTCGGCCCGACCCAGCAATTGCTCAAACAGCCGCATGATGCAGGAACGATTGCTGATGCTGGTCAGCGGATCGGTCTGCGCCGCACGCTGTGCCATATCGCGCGCCTGGCGCAACTCGCGCTCTGACACTTTCAGTTCGCTCATATCGGTGGCCACACACACCATGCTGCCATCCGGCTGCATCGCCTCGGTCATCCAGATCCAGCGGCCATCGGTCAGGTCAGCCTCGAAGGCTCGATAAGGCTGTTTGCCACGGCGTGAACGGGCCGACACCAGCCAGGCTTCAAAATCATGGGTATAAATCAGCGCGCCGATGCAGCGCTGGTAATTGCGCCGCATCAGTTCGGACCAACTGAGCGTTTCATCCGGCGCCACATCATAAGCCTGACAAAACGCCGCATTGGCGTAGCGCAACCGGTCATGGCGATCAAACAGCGCCAACAGCACGGGCGAATCATGCAGCGCCGCCTGCAGCTTGCTGGCCATGGCATTTTCTTCTTGTAAGGGCATCCCCTGGTTTCCCGCATACTTTGTTATGGGCCGACAGCGTGCTCTCACCTTCACACTGGCGTACCGCTCGGCAATGCCGACATTCTGTTTAAAGATAGTTGCCAATTCTTAATACAGCTAATGATTTTGCCGCACGCTCTTGCATTTTGCTGAGCGCTGGCAGGGCCAGTCAAAAGCCATGGCCATGGCAGTCAACTTGCCTTTCCCCCAGCCCGTAAGCTGAAGTCCCGCCCGGTACGGGCGCAGGAGAACAAGGAGAAGGCAATGCAACATTATGACTATATCGTGGTGGGTGGCGGCTCGGCTGGCTGCACCATCACCTGCCGGCTGGTCGAAGCCGGCAAGCGGGTGCTGCTGCTGGAGGATGGCCCGCCCGACAACAGCCCCTTCATCCACATGCCGGCCACCTTCATCAAGGTCATCGGCAGCGAGCGCAGCGTCATCTACCACAGCGAACCACAGGCCAGTGCTGCCGGTCGCCGCATGCATGTGCCGCAGGGCCGCACCCTGGGCGGCGGCAGCTCGATCAACGCCATGGTGTATATCCGTGGCACCGCCGCCGACTACGACGACTGGGCGGCCCAGGGCTGCACCGGCTGGGGCTGGGAACAGGTGTTGCCGGCATTCAAGAAAGCCGAAAACCATATGCGCTTGTCCGGCCCCTACCACGGCACCGAGGGGCCGCTACGGGTCAGCGATACCCGCTATCGCCACCCGCTGAGCCTGGCCTTCGTCAAAGCGGCACAAGAGTGCGGCCTGCCTTATAACGATGATTTCAACGGCCCCGTGCAGCAAGGCAGCGGCTTTTTTCATACCACCACTTTCAATGGCCAGCGCGGCAGCACCGCGGCCACCTATCTGGCAGCGGTAAGACAACGCGACAATTTGCAGGTGCGTACCGGCTGCTATGTGGAAAAGCTGCTGTGGCAGGGCCGCCGCGCCGTTGGCGTAGCCTGGCGTACGACCGATGGCCAGCACCACCAGGCCCACGCCGGGGCCGAAGTCATTCTGTGTGCCGGCGCGCTATCCACGCCCAAGATCCTGCTGCTATCCGGTGTTGGCCCGGCGGCACAGCTGCGCGAACAGGGCATTGAAGTGCTGCATGATGCGCCGGAGGTCGGCCAGAATTATCAGGATCATCTGGAGGTATCGGTGTATGGCCGCTGCCGCGAGCCGATCAGCCTGCTGGGGCAGGATCGCGGCTTCAAGGCCTTGCGCAACGGCTTGCAGTGGCAACTGCTGCGCAGCGGGTTGCTCACCTCCAATGTGGTGGAAAGCGGCGGCTTTGCCTGCACCGACGGCGGCAGCCGGCCGGATATCCAGTTTCACGTGCTGCCGGTGCTGGTGGGCGATGTGGAACGTGAGCCACTGCCCGGCCACGGCATCTCGATCAACCCCTGCCTGCTACGGCCGAAATCACGCGGCTCGGTCAGCCTGGCCAGTGCCGATGTCCGTGCCCCACTGCGCTTTGTCAGCGGCGCACTCAGCCATGAAGATGATGTGGCCGGCCTGCTGCGCGGGGTCAAGCTGGCACGGCGCATTCTGCGGGCAGCTTCGCTACAGCAGGTCATCTGCGAGGAGCTGCTGCCCTCCCCCGCCACACAGGCCAGCGATGCACTGCTGATCGAACACATCCGCAGCCATGCCAAGACCGTCTACCACCCGGTAGGCACTTGCCGCATGGGCAGCGATGCCGCTGCCGTGGTCAACCCGCGGCTGCAGGTCAATGGCGTGGAAGGGCTGCGCATCTGCGACGCCTCCATCATGCCCAGCATCATTTCCGGCAATACCAATGCGCCGGTCATCATGATTGCCGAGCGCTGCGCCGACTTCATCCTGCAAGCCTGACCCCCGGCCCCCAAGCGAAAAGCCCGCTGCCGCAAGGCAACGGGCTTTTGCTGGTTAAGCTGAAACAATCAGAAGGGCAGCACCAGCTTGGCCCACAGCGAACTACCCTCGGGCCGATTACGCACGGCAAACTCCTTCAGCAACCGCACTTCCAGCCCCGCCTTGCCCAATTGCACCCGCGCGGCCGGGCCGATGGCAAAGGCCTGGCCACGGAAACCATCGCCATTCACCGCCTGGCCATGCTGGGTATCGTCGGTGGTCTGCTTGACGAAATAGCCGTTCACGCCCAGCCGCCAGTCCTGGTTGACGGCATAGCTGAGTGCATAGTCAAAGTGGAACAGCTGGCCGGACTGGTAGTCAGTTGTACGGTTCTTGCTGTTGAAGGTGTAAGTGACCTTGGCCGAAGCCTCCCAGCCGCTGGCCGGAAGCCAGGACAAGGCCAGCACCGGGCGCAGGGAGTAATAGTTATTACCCAGGTTGAGCATGCTGTGCTGGTCGTAGCTACCGGTAGGCAGCGAGATATCCAGTGCCAGCACGCTGTGCAATGGCCCCTCATCCCCCCAGGCCAGTAGCGGCCCCACCACACTGTCACCCAGCCCGCTACGGCTGGCATGTTGCCCACCGGCATCCAGACTGAGTGTGGGCAGGGCGGTGAGTACAAAGCCACCCAGCCGCCCACCCCATAGCTGGCTATCCGACATATACAGCAGCCGGGGTACCACGACATCGGCAGTCAGGCCGAAGCCCGGCACCGAAGACTCACCCGCGCCATTATTGAACTGGCTGGCGTGATAGTGGTTGTAGTAGAACACGCCATACCAGCCGGCCGGCGGCAAGGCTCCGGCCAGAAAGCCCTCGGCCCCGACGCCGATGGTATCGGCGCCAGACTGGGTGGCCTGTGCAGCGGAGGACAGCATTACGCCAGCCAGCAGGCTAGCTGCCAGCAAGGGCATGGATTGTTTGATTCGCATGATGATGGACCTCGATGACCGCGGCAGGGGCCTGCCCTGCCCGGCGAAATGGGAAGGCAAAGCAGGGTTTAGCGGGTTGCGGTATCGCCGTGACACAGGGTGGCTGCAGACGCCATGCGGCGCGGCGCAGTCTCGCGCAGGCCCAGCGACAGCAAGGCCGGCAACAGCGCTGCTACCATGGCAATCCACATCACCACGGGCAGGCCGTAGCGGTCGGCAGCCATGCCGGCTGCCGTGGGGGCGACAAAGCCCCCCACCAGTTCGCCCACGCCCATGATCATGCCCAGTGCGGTGGCGATGACCGTGGGTGACACCGTTTCGGCGGGTATGGTGGCCATGAACAGGGTGAAACAGCCCAGGCCGGTATAGCTGAGAAACACCAGCAGCAGCAGGGTGCTGAAGTCGTTTACCTGTAACAGCACCAGCGGGCAGCAGGCGGCAATCAGCGAAAACACCACCATGGCAGGCTTGCGGCCGATACGGTCGGAGATGGCCGGCACCAGCGCCCCCCACACCACCCAGGCCAGGCCCAGGCTGCTCATCACCGCGCCCATGCGGGCCGGTGTCAGCCCCTTTACCTGCACCAGAAAAGTGGGGGTAAAGGAAATCAGGATGATGAACCAGGTGATATAGCTGCAGGCAATCAGCACGCACAACAGGATATTGCGATGCCGCAGGAGCTGCAGCATGCCGCGCGCCGGCAGGCCATGCCGTACTGACAAGGTGGCGGACGATACATGCGGTGCCCGCTCGCAGACATGACGCCAGATCAGCCAGGCAATCAGCAGGCCGGGGATGCAGGACAGGTAAAACGCCGTGCGCCAGCCATAGGCCGTGGCCAGGGCGATCAGCAGCGGCGGGCCGATCACCGCGCCCAGCAAGCCAGGGGCCGAACCATTGACGATGCCCATATTGAAACCACGCCGCGCCGGGGTGGACGCTTCGGCCAGCATGGACTGGGCAATCGGCAACACTGGCCCCTCTGCCACGCCCATCAGCGCACGGAACAACAACAGGCTGACAAAACCACCGACCAGCCCGGAGGCGGCGGAGAACAGCGAAAATGCCAGTACCGCCAGCAACAGCATGGGCTTGCGCGCCTGCAGACGGTCGGACAAAGCCCCCAGACCGACGCCGGACAAGGACCAGGTCAGCGCCAGGGCCGAAGCCAGCATGCCCAACTGGGCATTGTCCAGCTGCAGTTCGGCGGCGATGAAGGGGAACAGGAAGGATAGCGCCAGCCGGTCGAAAAACACGAAACCGAAGCTGAGCGCCAGGATGCCCAGCAACTTGTTTTCATAGGAAAGTCGCATGCTGGCGCCCTCCCCGGCAGACAGGCTGGCGGATACGGGCCAGCAAAATGGCAAATGGCATGACAAAGTCTCCTCTTTATTGTGATGAACACGACGGCCTGTTGCGACCGTGAGGACACTGTAGCCACTGCCCCGGCGCCATCCTTGCCTGAGCCGGACGCCGCTGTTATCCGCAGCGGACATGGTGTTAACCGGCGGCTGCCGGTGCGCAGCCTAGCGCGGGGCTGACTGGCTGCGACCTTGCAGGCGGGTATGGCTGGGCGTTTCGCCAAAACGCTGTTTGTAGCTGCGGCAGAAATGGGCGATGTGATTGAAGCCCCAGCGGAAAGCCAGCTCGCTCACTGACAGGTGGCGCAGCGCCGGATCTTGCAGATCGATACGGCAACGCTCAAGCCGCCTCCCCCACAGATAGCGGCTGACCGACAGGCCTTCCTGCTCGAAAATGCGCGCCAACTGGCGGGCAGACAGCCCCAGCGCACGGCTGATGCGTTCGCCGTCCAGCTCGTCTTCGGTCAGGTGCTGCTCGATATAGGCCTTGGCACGCCACAGACTGCACAGGGTCGACTTGCCGGCCTGCGCCTGGCCGCACTGCACGGCCCACAAGGAATGCAGCCATTCCAGCAACTGGCTGGCCTGATGCTCGCGCGCGGCAAGCTGTGCCTGCACGCCTTCGGCCAGCAGCTGGCGCACCGCCTGCGGCCCCCAGCCGGCAATACCGACACTGTGGTCGATCTTGACCAGCCCCTTCCCCTGCCAGCCACCCACCTGCTGCTCGAACAGCTGGCGCGGAATATCCAGCACCGCCATCTCCATCTGGTCGGGAAAACCATGGCCATAAGGCTGGGCGGTGTCATACAGCACCACATCACCCGGCACATGCAGCGCGCAGTCCACGCCCTGATGGCTGAAACCACGCCCCTGCAGCATCAGGCAGGCAAAGATGCTGTCGCGACCATCATGGCGGATGCTGTGGCCGCTGCGAGCCACGGCATGGGCATTGGCCTGGATGGTGGCCATGCGGAACAGGCCGAAGTCCTGATAGCGCAGGCTGGCGTCCAGCTCCTGCTCTGGCGGGCGCTGGCACTCCACATCGATCAGCAGCTGTCCTACTTGTTCGCGCCAGAAATCTACCCGTTCACTGCGGCTGACTGCACGGGTGGAAATGCTGACATCCGCCAGCACGCGGGCGGTCATCGGCGGCTCCCGGCTGACGGCAGGCAAGATACGGGACGACACATGGCAGGCGGCCACGCAGGCCGACCGGCGCGGTGGGTAATGGTGTGCATGGTTTCTCCTCCGGGTGGCCCTCTTGCGCGGGGCCGTACAGCCGGCGGTGTCATCACCGCTCGGCCTTGCCAGACGCGGAAGTAGCCCGGGCCTGACCTTGCTCCATATTATTAATATGTTAAGCAAAGTCAAGACCGGCCATTAGCCAGCCCCATGCTTACCAGCCATTCTCCAGCACCAGATGGCCCGGAGCGCTCAGCCGGCTCAGGCGGAAGCCCATTTTCATCAGCTGGCGGTGGGTGTCCTCCACCATGGCCGGATTACCACAGATCATGAAGCGGGAGCGCTCCACGGTCAGCGGCAGGCCGGCGGCCACAGCCAGTTCGCCACTGGCCAGCAAGGCCGGAATACGCTGCTGCAACATGCCCGGCTCAGCCGCCCGCGTCACCACCGGCAGATACTGCAGGCGCTCACCCCACTCCGCCCACAAGGGGTGCTGGCACAAGGCGGCAATTTCCTCGCGATAGGCCAGTTCGCTCACCTCGCGCACACAATGCACCAGCACGATATGGGCAAAGCGCTGCCATAGCTCGGGCTGCTGCAGGATGGATAGATAGGGGGCCAGGCCAGTACCGGTGGCCAGCAGCCACAGGTCCTCCCCGTCCGGCAGGCGGTCCACCGTGAAAAAGCCATTGGCCTTGTTGTCCAGCAGTACCTCGTCCCCCAGCTGCAAGTGCGTCAGGCGCGAGGTAAACAGGCCGTCCGGCACCACGATGGAAAAGAACTCCAGATACTCGTCCCAGTTGGCCGAGCACATGGAATAGGCACGCCACACCATGCCGCCGTTTTCCAGTGGCAAACCCAGCCGGGCAAACTGGCCAGGAACAAAGCGCCAGGATTCAGGGCGGCTCAGGCGGAAGCTGAGCAGCTTGTCGCTCCAGCGGGTCAGCGAAAGAATGGTCTGGCGGGTGAATTTTTCTTCTGCGGGTGCGGCCATGGCGAATACCTGATTAATTTACTCAGGTAATTTAGCGCAACAGGCCGCCTGCGGCAAGCCAAGGGCAGCAAGCCGCATCCGGCCCGCTACCCACCACCACATCAGTCAGCCAGCGCCTGGGCCAGATCCGCCAGGATGTCTTCGATGTCTTCCACGCCGATGGACAGGCGCAGCCCACCTTCGCGAATACCCAGCGCGGCCTTCTGTTCCGGCGGCATGCCGCCATGCGACATGGTGTAGCTGTGATTGACCAGCGACTCCACCCCACCCAGTGACTCGGCCAGGGCAAACAGCTGCAGCTTGCTGGCGACGCGGCTGGCTTCGGCGCGGCTGTCTTCTTTCAGCCAGATGGTGATGATGCCGCCAAAACGGCGCATCTGCTGCTTGGCAATTTCATGGCCGGGATGGTCGGCAAAGCCGGGGAAGAACACCTTTTCCACCTTGGGGTGGCCCTGCAAAAAGGCCGCCACTTGCTCGGCATTGTCGCAGTGGCGATCCATGCGCAGGTGCAGGGTCTTGATGCCGCGCAGGGTGAGGAAGCAATCCTGCGGCCCTGGCACGCCACCGGCCGAGTTCTGGATGAACTTGATGTCGGTAAACAGCTGCTGGTCATTGACCGCCACCAGCCCTAGCAGCACGTCGGAGTGGCCACCCAGGTATTTGGTGGCGGAATGCACCACGATATCAGCCCCCAGATCCAGCGGGTTTTGCAGATAAGGCGTGGCGAAGGTGCTGTCCACCGCCACCTTGGTGCCATGCTGGTGGGCAATCGCCGACAGCGCGCTGATGTCCACCAGATTCAGCAAGGGGTTGGTGGGCGATTCCAGCCACAGCAGCTTGGTGCGTGGGCTGATGATGGCAGCCAGATTGGCGGTGTCGGTGAGGTCGGCAAAGGTCACGGTGATGCCGGCCGGCTCCATCACCTTGGTCAACAGGCGGTAGGCGCCGCCGTACAGGTCGGCCACGGCAATGACTTCATCGCCCGGCTTAAGCGTGGCACGCAGCACGGCGTCGATGGCCGCCATACCGCTGGCAAAAGCCAGGCCATGCTGGGCGTTTTCCAGGCTGGCCAGGCAGCTTTCCAGCGCGGCGCGGGTGGGGGTGCCGGTGCGGGCATAGGCAAAGGGCAGTTGCTCGCCGATTTCGGCAAACTCGAACACCGAAGTCTGGTAGATCGGCGGCATCACCGCGCGGCTGTGCTGGCTGCTGTCATGACCGGAGTGGATGGTTTTGGTGGCAAATTTCATGATGTATTCCTGATTTTTCGCTGCTGCATGTTGCGGCAGCCCGCCGCCAACGGCTGGAATGGCCCGCATGGGCAGACCATACCGCTGGCATGAATAAAAGCACGATCACTGCAAAACCCGGCAGCTTGCCGGCATTTTCTTGATTATTCCCAATAATCAGCCGCAATTTTCTTTACAGCGTCAGCGATTGGGGCTATTTTTCGCCGTTTCAGATTCAAACGGCTGTACGAATGAAGCTAGAACGCGCTTTTGACATTCTCTTTCACCAACTGGAAACCCTGCCGCGCGCAGATTGCCTGTCTGCCAAAACCGGCCAGCAATGGCAGTCGCTCAGCAGCGCCGACGTGATGGAGGCGGTCAATGCCGTCAGCCTGGGCCTGCTGCAACTGGGCATGGTACGCGGTGACAAAGTAGCCATCGCCGCCGACAACTGCCCGGCCTGGACCATTGTCGATCTCGCCCTGCAACAAATCGGGGCCATCAGTGTACCGCTCTACCCCACCTGCACGCTGGATGATGCACGCTATATCCTGGCTCATGCCGAGGTCAAGCTGGCCTTCGTCGGCAGCGCTGCCTTGTACAAGAAGCTGGCGCAGGCGCTGGATGGACGCAGCTGCCCGCTGTACGCGCTGAACCCGCTGACCGGGCTGCCATGCTGGACCGAGCTGCGCGAGGCCGGCCGCCATGGCGACCTGCGCCAGCTGGCTGCGCTACGCAGCAGCATCCAGGCCGACGACGTGTTCACCATCATCTATACCTCGGGCACCACCGGTCGCGCCAAGGGTGTGATGTTGTCGCACCGCAATGTGGTCAGCACCGTCATCGCCACCGCCGAGCACACCCGCTTGCCGCCAGGCCAATGCCGGGCGCTGAGTTTCCTGCCGCTGTCGCATATCTTCGAGCGCGCCGGCGTGCTGTATTACCTGCTCACCGGTACCGCTGTGTATTTTGCCAGCGTCGACACCCTGTCCACCAGCCTGAGCGAAGTACGGCCGCATACTTTCAGCGCAGTACCGCGCGTGCTGGAAAAAGTGCATGAAAAACTGGTGGGCAAAACCAAGGAACTGGCTGGCTGGCGCCGCCGCCTCTACCTGTGGGCGATTAGCCGTGCCGAAGCCTATCAGCCGGATCAAGCGCCACGCGGCCTGGCTGCGCTGCAACACGCGCTTGCCGACCGGCTGGTCTACCGCAAGTGGCGTGCCGCCATGGGCGGCGAGCTGCGCTGGGTGAATGTCGGCTCGGCCGCACTGCAGCCACGGCTGGCGCGCCTGCTGTGGGCCAGCGGCATTGCCGTGGCCGAAGGCTATGGCATGAGCGAAACCGCGCCGGTGATCAGCGCCAATCCCTTTGTCGCAAAAGACGTACGCATTGGCAGCGTCGGCATTCCGCTCAAGGGCGTGGAGCTGAAACTGGCTGATGATGGTGAAATCCTGGTGCGCGGGCCAAATGTGATGGTGGGCTATTACAAGGAGCCGGCACTCACCGCCGCAACCGTACAGGATGGCTGGCTGCATACCGGTGATATCGGCGTACTGGAGCAGGGTTATCTGCGCATTACCGACCGCAAGAAGGAAATGTTCAAGACCAGTAACGGCAAATACATCGCCCCGCAATTGCTGGAAAACAAGCTGAAGGAATCCGCCTATATCGACCAGATCATGGTGGTGGGCGACGGGCAAAAATTCGCCGCAGCCCTGATCGTGCCCCTGTATGAGCGGCTGCAGGAGTGGTGCCAGGAACATGGCATCACTTACACTACCAATAGCGAGATGCGCCTGCATCCGCGCATCGTCGAGCTGATCGAGCGCGAAGTGAAACGCTTCAACCGGCACTTCGGCAGCTGGGAGCACATCAAGAAGTTTTCCCTGCTGGACAAGCCCTGGTGCGTGGACGCCGGCGAACTAGCCCCCACACTCAAGCTGCGGCGCAAGGTAATCAGCGAACGCTGCCGCGCCCTGATCGACAATATGTACCGCCACGCCTGAGCCCAGCGCCTGCTAGCGCGCCGGCCCCGGCTGGCGCCCAACACGCAGGAGCTTTCATGATTGCCGCGATTGACCACATCGTACTGACCACCGCCCGCCTGGATGAGTGCATCGCTTTTTATTGCGATGGGCTGGGCATGACGCTGGAACGCTTCATCGGCGGCACGCCACCGGTGGAAAGGCTGGCGCTGCGCTTTGGCCGGCAAAAGATCAATATCCATGTGCAGGGCAAGGAGTTCGAACCCAAGGCCCAGCTGCCCACACCTGGCGCGCTTGACCTGTGCTTTATCGCCGAGCTGCCGCTGGCCGAGGTCATCCAGCAGCTACAAGCCAGGCAGATTGCCATTATCGAAGGCCCGGTGCTGCGTACCGGTGCCACCGGCAAGATCAACTCGGTCTATGTACGCGACCCCGATCACAACCTGATCGAGATTTCCGAATACCTGTCCTAGCCCCCTGCCGGCACTGGCTCAACGCTGGTGCGCCAGCTCCAGCTTGCGCTCCACCCGCTTCTGCAGGCGCTCGAAGCTGGCGCTCATCATCCAGTACAGTGCAGCCGCGCCGAGGTAGAGCGGCAAGGGCTGGAAAGTCTGGGCGATCACTTCCTTGGTGGCCAGCATCAGCTCGGTCACGGTAATCACCGACACCAGCGAGGTGTCCTTGATCAGGCTGATCAGCGAGTTGGACAGGCTGGGCACCGACAGGCGCAGCGCTTGCGGTGCCACGATATAGCGCATGGTCTGCCACCAGCTCAAGCCCAGCGACAGGCCGGCATCCCACTGGCCGCGCTCAACCCCGGCGATACCGCCACGCAGGCTTTCCGACAGATAGGCCGCCACGTTCAGCGTCAGCGCCAGCACACCGGCAGGTACCGGCTCCAGTTCGATGCCGATGCCCGGCAAGCCGTAATAAATCACGAAAATCTGCACCAGCAGCGGCGTACCACGCATGGCGCTCACGTAAAAAGCCACCAGCTGCGACAGCACCGGCACCTTGCCCACCCGCAGCAGAGCCACCACAAAGCCCAGCAGCAAACCCAGCACCATGGCCACCACCGCAAACAGCAGTGTATACAGCGCGCCCTTGAGCATCACCGGCAAGGCGGCCTCGATCAGTCCTGCCCATTCCATGCATTCATCCCCATTCAGAAACAGCTGCGCCCCTGACTGGCAGGGGCGCAGTAATCAGCACATTCTAATGGTACTGACGGTAAAACACGATGCCCGCAGAGGGCCAGACCCGCTTACTTGGCAGCGGTCGGCGCCTTGGAGACATCAATACCAAACCACTTGACCGAAATCTTCTTGAAGCTGCCGTCGGCCTTCATGTCATTCAAGGCCTTGTCCACTGCCTGCTTGAACTTGGGGTTGTTCTTGGCAAACGGAATGCCCATGGTGGTGATGTCACCCACCGGATGGCCAGCCTTCAAGGGCAGCTTGGCTTGCTTGATGGCAAAGGGAATCAGCAGGCTGTCGTTGAGCGCGGCGTCGATACGGCCGGTGGCCAGATCCTGCAGGTTTTCCGGTGCCGACGGATACACCTTCACCTCGATGCCATTCACCGCCTTCACCATGTCGGCATAGTTGCTGCCCTGGCCCACGCCAACCTTCTTGCCTTTCAGGTCATCCAGCGACTTGAACACGCGGCTCTCGTTCTTGCGCACGATCAGCTGGGCGCTGGAATAGGTATAAGGCTGGGAAAAGTCGAAAGTTTCCTTGCGCTTGTCGGTAATGCCCACCTGATTGACCACCACGTCAAACTTGCCAGCCTGCAGGCCGGCCAAGAGGCCGCTCCACTCGCCGGTGGTGAATTCCGGCTTGACCTTCAGGCGCTTGGCCACTTCGGTAGCCACTTCCACATCAAAGCCGGTGAGCTGCTGATTGGCATCCTTGAAGGTAAAGGGCGGGTAGGTCCCTTCCACGGCAATTTTCAGCGTACCGCGCTGTTTCACGGTGTCCAGCAGGTCCGCCGCCAGAGCGTGGCCAGCGAAGGTGGCGATAAGGGTAGCCAGCAGAATTTTTTTCATATCAAAATAACCCTGAGTTATTTTAAACAAACAATTTAATCAAAGGCGGAATATATCAATACTCACGCCGGCAAGCCAGCAACTTCTACAGTGGACACAGCATACGCCGACTTCAACGCACAAACAGCCACACAGTCAGCAAGCTGCCCACCACCACCACAAAGCCGCGCAACTGCCGCTCCGGCAGGCGGTGCATCAGCCAGCCACCCACCACGCCACCGGCAATACCACCGGCGCCCAGCGCCAACACTGCCGACCAGTTGATCAACGGAGAAAAGGCAAAGATCGCCACGGCCGAGGCGTTCATGGTCATGGCCAGTGCATTCTTGGTGGCCGTGGCCATCCGCACCTGCTGACCGGCAATGGTGAGCGCGGCCAGCATCAAAAACCCGATGCCACCACCAAAATAACCGCCATAAACGGCAATCGCCCCCTGAATCAGCAAGAGCAAGGGAGTGGGCAGATGACGCGGCGGCGCATCCGGGTCCACCACCGGCTTGCGGCGAAAACTGCCCCAGGCAAACACGCTGGTGGCAAACAACACCAGCCAGGGTACCAGCCGGGTAAAGATGCTCACCGGCGTCGACAGCAATAACATTGCCCCCAGCACACCGCCAATCAGGCTGACCACAAACAGCTGCCGAAACGGCACTGGCCCTACCCCGCCCACCAGCTTGCGCCCGGCCAGCGCCGAGGTGATCTGGCTGGGAAACAGTGCGATGGTACTGCTCATATTGGCCGCCAGCGGATTCAGCCCGGCCAATAACAAGGCGGGAAAGGTAATGAAAGAACCGCCACCGGCCAGCGCATTCTGAATGCCTGCATACAAGCCTGCAGCGGCAATCAATGCCAGCAGGGGAAGTGGCAGGGACAAGGTAGACATAAACAGCTCCGCAGGAAATCGGCGACACGCCAGGCGCCATTCTGCCTTGGATACCAAAGAAAAACACTCGGGTTTTCCCGCAATGGCAACAACTTGAGTCGCGCAGCATCCCAAGAGCAGCTAACAAAATAGCGCAGCGCCCTGGGACAAGACGCACCGAAGCCGACAGTTGCAGTAGTACGGCAAGGCGGCGCAACACGGCAGCAGGTTTTTTGTTAGCGGCTCCAAGCAGACTGGCCGCCAGCCAGCAGCCCTGTTAGTCTGTCGGCATAAGCCGACAAGGCAGCCAGCATCCACTGCTGCAGGGAGAAAACATGAAGCTGATCAAAGGAGCCGCCGCCATCCTGGTGCTGGCCGTAGCAGGGTGGTGCGGCATTGCCCCGGGCATTGTTGGCATGCGTACCGAAGACAAGATGCGCAGCGACTTCGCCACGCTGGCCAACACAGCCACCGGGTCGGTGTTCAGTCTGCAGCAGTTTGATCGCGGCTGGTTCAGTTCCAGCGCCCGCGCCTTGCTGAAATTGCCGCTGAGCAATCAATTGCAAACCTTGCAGTTCGACTTTCACGTCAACCAGTTCCCCCTGCCCTTCGTGCGCTGGTCGCGCACTGACATCACCCTCACTCCACTGGATGCCCAAGGCCAGGCAGGCCAACCGTTGCCACTGCAGCTTTACACCATTCGCTCTACCGATGGCAGCAGCACCAACCACATTTCCGGGCAGGACGTCACACTGAGCAGCCCGACCGGCACGCTCACTTTCAGCATCGCCGGTACCACGCGGACCCAGCCCGGGCAGCCCATCACATACGACCTTACGCTGCCCGGTATCAGCTACCGCGCCGGTCCAGCAAGTGCTGGCGGTATCGAGCTGAGCATGGTCAATCTCAAGCTCAATGGCAGCCTGGCCGCCTTCAGCACACCGGATGAACCGTGGACCTCGCAGCTGACACAACAATTCGACAGTGCCAGCCTGCTGAGCAACAGCATGCCGCTGGCCCAGCTCGGCCCCGCCCATCTGGATGTCAGCGTGCGCGATAAGGCAGGCAATGTCGACATCAGCTACCGCACCCACTTGTCCAGCCTCAAGCTGACACCGTCCGGACTTCCTCCCGGGCTACAGCCCATCCAGCAGGACAATATCGACGTCGATTTCAGCTATAACAATCTGCACAAACAGACGCTGACCGCCTGGCAAACCGAAGCGCTGACATTGAACAACCGTGCCGATCTACGCGCCAACCCTGCCGCCATGCAGCAGGCATCCATGGCACTGGTCTACAAATACATGGGCGGCTTCCTGGCCCAATCCCCCAATTTCAAGCTGGACCGCCTGTCCTTCCACATGCCACAAGGCAGTTTCAAGGCCAACTTCGCCATCAGTTTCGATGGCTCCGGCGTCAAACCGGCCGACATCACCCTGGCGTGGCTGGCCGCACAAGGACAGCGCCGCAGCAGCCTGCAAGCCGGCATGACTCTGGAGCGTAGTCTGCTCGATGGCCTGCTCCCCCGCAGCGGTGGCCTCGGACAAACCGCCCAGGCAAGGGCAAGCGCCGATGCCATGCTCGCGCAATGGCAAGCACAGGGGCTGATCAAGGACGATGGCAAGTTCATCAGCAGCAGCCTGCAGATTGACGGCAGCGGCATCAAGGCCAACGGCCAGCCACTCAATCTGCCGGCAGCCATGGCCGGCATGAGTGGCATGAGTGGCATGAACGGCGCACCGGTTCAGCCGGCCCCCGCCGCGCCCATCACCCCGCTCCCATCCGTTGCCGCCACCCCAGCGGCCACCCCAGCTATCGCGCCAGCTGCGCCGGCCGATAACCAAGCCGTCCATACCGCTCCGGCAAGCCCCAAGCCCAGCCCAGCACCAGCCGAAGCCGCCGCACCGGCAGCCACCAGTCAGGCCGCACCGGCCAAACCGGCCACAGCACACCATGCCCTGCCCGGCCCGCAACGCGACCTCAGACACTGTCTGAGCCTGCCCAACGACCGCGCCATCATGCGCTGTGCCGAGCATTAAGCCAGCCGCACCAAGCCAGCTAACACCCCACCAAACAAAACGCCCCTGGGATGAACCATCCAGGGGCGTTTCACATGCAACAGCGGCCAAAGCCGCAGCTAACTTAGACGTTGAACAGGAAATTCATCACGTCACCATCCTGCACCACGTATTCCTTGCCTTCCGAGCGCATCTTGCCAGCTTCCTTGGCCTTGGCTTCGCCACCCAGGGTGACGAAATCGTTATAGGCAATGGTCTGGGCGCGGATGAAGCCGCGTTCGAAGTCGGTGTGGATCACACCGGCAGCCTGCGGGGCGGTATCGCCCACGTGGATGGTCCAGGCGCGTACTTCCTTCACCCCGGCGGTGAAGTAGGTTTGCAGGCCCAGCAGCTTGTAGCCAGCACGGATCAGACGGTCAAGACCCGGCTCTTCCAGGCCCATTTCCGCCAGGAACTCAGTCTTGTCCGCGTCTTCCAGATCGGCAATTTCGCTTTCGATAGCGGCGCACAATGCCACCACCGGCGCGCCTTCACGCTCGCCCAGTGCTTGCAGCTTGTCCAGGTAGGCATTGTTCTTGAAGCCGTCTTCGGACACGTTGGCCACATACATGGCTGGCTTGATGGTGAGCAGGCACAAGGGCTTGATGATGGTGATTTCTTCATCGGACAGCTTGAGCGAGCGCACCGGCAGGCCTTGGTCCAGATGTGGCATCAGCTTTTCCAGCACGGCGATCAGCGAGCGTGCGTCCTTGTCGCCGGACTTGGCTTTCTTGCCTTCGCGCTGCATGGCTTTTTCGACCGAAGACAGGTCGGCCAGTGCCAGTTCGGTGCCGATGGTTTCGATGTCGGCAATCGGATCGACCTTGCCAGCCACGTGCACGATGTTGTCGTCGTCAAAACAGCGCACTACGTTGACGATGGCGTCGGTTTCGCGGATGTTGGCCAGGAATTGGTTGCCCAGGCCTTCGCCCTTGGACGCACCAGCCACCAGGCCGGCGATATCGACGAATTCGACGATGGCCGGCTGGATTTTTTGCGGGTTGATGATCTTGGCCAGCTCGGCCAGACGCGGATCCGGCACTTCCACGATGCCCACGTTCGGCTCGATGGTGCAGAAGGGATAGTTGGCGGCTTCGATGCCGGCTTTGGTCAGCGCATTAAACAGGGTGGACTTGCCAACATTGGGCAGGCCAACAATACCGCACTTCAGACTCATGTCAGCATTCCTTGCAATCGATTCACAATCAGGCGGGCCGTTCGCGCCGGCCCGGTTCATTACTTGGCTGCAGTATGCAGCTCTTTCATGGCCATCGCCATATTGCCGGCAATGGCCAGCGGCAGATAATTCAGTGATTTGAGCACCGCGTCATCAATGGCGCCCTGCTCTTCTGCACGTGGCTTTTTCAGCACGAAATTGGCCACTTCATTACGGTCGCCCGGATGGCCAATGCCCAGACGCAAGCGCCAGAACGCCGGCGAGCTCAGCCGCGCGGCGATGTCTTTCAAGCCATTATGGCCGCCATGGCCGCCGCCCTGCTTGAGGCGGGCCGTGCCCGGTGGCAGGTCCAGCTCGTCGTGCACGACCAGGATTTCATCGGGCAGAATCTTGTAAAAATGCGCCAGCGCCAGCACGGCCTGACCGGACAGATTCATGAAGGTCAGCGGCTTGAGCAGCCAGATATCCTGGCCTTCAATCTGGACGCGGGCAATATCACCATGGAACTTGCCCTCGGTACGCCAGTTGCCCTTGTATTTCCAGCACAACTCGTCCAGCAGCCAGAAGCCGGCATTGTGACGGGTCTTTTCGTAATCCGGGCCGGGATTGCCCAGACCGACAATCATGCGAATGGCAGACATGATCGAGAATTCCAATAAAAAGGCTCGCTGCGGGCGGGTAGCCTCACAACGAGCCCTTGTCAAACAAGCACTAATGCTTAGGCGTTGGCCAGAGCAATGGCTGCGTCTTCGCCACGAACCAGGGCGGCGATTTCAACACCGGCCGGCAGTTTCAGGTCGGACAGGTGTACAGCTTCGCCTACCTTGATGGCAGACAGGTCAACTTCGATGAACTTCGGCAGGTCGCCCGGCAGTGCGCGAACTTCCACTTCATTGATGATGTGGCTGATCTTGGCGCCTTGCAGCTTAACGGCGTCCGATTGGTCGGCGTTAACGAAGTGCAGTTGAATCTTTACGTGTACTTTTTGGCTCAGGTCAACACGTTGGAAATCAATGTGCATCACTTGCTGTTTGTACGGGTGGTTCTGGAAGTCACGCAGGATGACAGCTTGCTTCTGGCCGTCAATAACCAGATCCAGAATCGCAGAGTGGAATGCTTCTTCCTTCAGTGCGTAGAATACGGTGTTGTGGTCCAGAACGATGGACTCAGCAGCACCATTGCCGTATACCACGGCCGGCAGTTTGCCAGCGTGACGCAGGCGGCGGCTCGCACCAGTACCCATCTCTTCGCGCTTGGCGGCGATCAATTCATAAGCCATGTAAAGCTCCAGTATTTCAAGTTAAAGGCACCAGCCCCGCCGCGACCAGCGGGCCTGATGTTACGGCAGGCAAGCGCCCGACGAAACCAGTTCCTCATTGAAGAGGTAGGACACCGATTCCTCGTTGTTGATGCGGCGCAGCGTCTCGGCCAGCAGGCCGGCGATGCTGGCAACCCGGATATTCGGGCAGGCCAAGGCCTGTGCAGTCAACGGAATGGTATCGGTGACAACGACCATGTCGATGTCAGAATTCTTGATGCGATCCACGGCCTGGCCGGAGAAAATCGCATGGGTAGCGTAGGCCAGCACGCGCTGGGCACCGCGCTCTTTCAGAGCGGAAGCGGCCTTGCACAGGGTGTTGGCGGTATCGATCATGTCATCCACGATCAGACAGGTACGGCCAGATACATCACCGATGATGTTCATCACCTCGGCCACATTGGCCTTGGGACGACGCTTGTCGATGATGGCGAGGTCGGTGTTCAGGGCCTTGGCCATGGCACGGGCACGTACCACACCACCCACGTCCGGGCTGACCACGATCAGATCGTCAATGCGCTGGGCACGGATGTCTTTCAGCAGCACCGGGGTGGCGTAGACGTTGTCCACCGGGATGTCGAAGAAACCCTGGATCTGGTCCGCGTGCAGATCGACGGTGAGTACACGGTCGATACCAGCGCTGGTCAGCATATTGGCTACCAGCTTGGCGGAGATCGGTACACGTGCCGAGCGCGGGCGACGGTCCTGACGGGCGTAGCCAAAATAAGGAATGGCTGCGGTAATCCGGCCGGCAGAAGCACGCTTGAGCGCATCGGCCATGGTCAGGATTTCCATCAGGTTGTCATTGGTGGGAGCACAGGTGGACTGCAGGATAAACACGTCGCGACCACGGACATTCTCCAGCAGTTCAACGGCGACTTCGCCATCGCTGAACTTGCCGACATCGGCGCGGCCGAGGGAGATATCCAGATGCTTGACCACGTTTTGAGCGAGTTCCGGGTTAGCGGTCCCGGTAAATACCATCAAACTGTCGTATGACGCCATGATTCCATTTGCCTTAGCAGGATAAAGAAAAAGCGTGTAAGGGATTCTTACACGCTTTTTTCATGCTCTCTCTATTGAGAGAAAGTCTTGGCTGGGGAGGTAGGGATCGAACCTACGAATGCCGGAATCAAAATCCGGTGCCTTACCACTTGGCGACTCCCCAATAAACTTTCATTCAATGTCCAGCAAGGGGTGGCTATTCAGCCCTTTTGCAACAAATCCCTTATATTTTACGGACATTGCCTGATAAACTTTATCGGCTTCTTCCTCAGACTGGCACTCCAGAAACACACATGCTCCTGAACCAGTCATCAGCGGCGAACCATATTTTTTCAACTCGCTCAGTACTTCATTCACCGCCGGGTACATCTCTGAAACAACTTGCTGCAGCTCGTTTCGTCGTTGCTGCGTTGTTTCGAGGATTCGCATTATGCTGATGGTGCCTTCCTCTGTCAACACCCTTCCGGCAAAATTCTGAAAGATTTTTGCCGTCGGGACATGAACACCGGGGTGAATGACCACGTACCATGCGGGTTTCAGATTGATTTCATTCAGTTTTTCGCCAATTCCAGTTGCCAGCGCATTTTTGCCAAAAATGAACACAGGAAGGTCCGCTCCCAGCGACAAACCCAGCTCCATTAATTTTTCACGTGAAAAATTTGTTTGCCACAGCCGGTTCAGCGCCAATAAAACCGTGGCGGCATCAGAACTGCCGCCGCCCAAACCACCGCCCATGGGGATGCGCTTGGTCAAACGGATGGTGGCGCCCAGGCTGCAGCCGCTAGCCTGCTGCAATAAACGGGCTGCCCGTACCGTTAGGTCCTGCTCCGGGGGCACGCCATCAATCGGGTTGAGCAAGACGATCTGGCCGTCGTCGCGCACGGCCAACTCCACCGTGTCGCTGTAGTCGATGAAGCGGAATACCGTTTCCAGTAGATGGTAGCCATCGGCGCGTTTGCCGACGATGTGCAGCAGCAGGTTGAGTTTGGCCGGCGCGGGATAACTGTGAAATTGTGGGGACATGCAGGAATTCATCCGGAGAAAATGCGGAAATGACAATGAATGGCTAGTGCCAGTTTTGCGGCAACAAACGCAAGGTCAGTTTGTCGCGCTGCATTTCTACCCGCTTGGGATAGAGACCGGGGGCATCGGCATCACTGACGAAGCGTATGGTCCAGCCCTGCTGGTCGAGGCTGCCATCGCTGGCAAACTGATAAGGCGCATCCGGGGCTGGCAGACCGCGTATCCACCACACCAGATTGCCCAGCGGCAGGGTCCAGCCCAGCACATCGTGGGTCAGGTCCTCGACATTGGCTGCCTGCCAGCTTTTGCCATCAGCCAGCAAGGTGACACCGGCAGCATCGCGCCGCAATTGCGCCACCGTACTGCCCAGCGGGCTGTTTACCGATAGGAGGTCGGCTTGGGGCTGGTGGGTCCAGTCAAATTGCCCAACTGAACCCTTGCCATCCATATTGATGGAAATGCGACCGCTTACCGTAAAGGGGCTATCCTGCGCGGCAGCACTGACCGTGCTGGCCGGGCGGAATACCGTTTCCGTGGCACAGCCGGCCAGCAGCAGGCTGCCTGCCAGCATAGTCAGGATGAACGCGTTCTTCATGGCAGACGGAAACGCTTGAGCGCATCCTGTAAAGTCTCATTGCCCGGATCGCGTACCAAGGCACGGTTCCACACCTTCAGCGCTTCCTGCTTGCGTCCTAGCTTCCACATCACCTCGCCCAGATGGGCGGCAACTTCACTATCCTGCATGGCGGCATAGGAGCGTTCCAGGTATTTCAGGGCAGATTCGCTGCGGCCCAGCTTGAACAGCACCCAACCCATGCTGTCCAGGATCATCGGATTATCCGGATCAGCCTTGAGTGCTTTCTCGATATAGCCGAGTGCTTCCTGGTGGCGGCTGCTGCGGTTGGCCAGGGTATAGCCCAGAGCATTGAGCGCCTGCGGATCATCCGGCTTTTCCTTGAGCAGGGCTTTGAGGTCGCGCTCGGCATCGCCCAGATTACCCAGCTGGTCGGCAACCAGTGCCCGGTCGTATAGCAGCTCGGGCGAGCGCGGCCAGCGTTCCAGGGCCTGGCTCAGAATGCGGTAAGACAGATCGTAGCGCTTGGCATTGCGCGCCATTTCAGCCTGCTGCATGGCCACCTGCACTTTTTCCTGCTCCCCCTCACCCAGCGGTGCCAGCCGCTGCAGCGCCTGGTCCAGTTTGCCATCAGCGGCATCCAGCGCTGCCAGCCGACCCTGTGCCGGCAGATATTGCTGTCCTTTGCCCACGCTTTGATACCAGCGATAAGCTGCACTCTTGTCCTGGCGATCTTCGGCTACCTGCCCCAGGGTGAAGCGGATGAAATCGGTTTCCGGGTGCTTTTGCTGCAAGGCGGCAGTCAGGCGCTGGTCGGCTGCGTCAAGATCCCGCAATTGATAGGCCAGCAGGCCAGTCGCGTACAGCAGCTCGGGATTATCCGGGTTTTGCTTGAGCAGGGCTTCGAACGCGCTACGCGCCTCGGCAAAGCGCTTGGCCCCTACCAGCAGACGCGGGTAAGCCGTGCGCAGTTCCAGTCCGGCATCGGGGCGGCGCTGCAGCTCGTGCTGCAGGAAGTCGATGGCCATTTCCAGCTTGATACGGCGCAGCCTGTCGGTCTGCCAGGCTACTGGCAGATCCCATTTGGGGGCGATCTGCGCCAGTCGGTCGAACTCGCGCTGGATGGTGACATCATCATTGATCTCGGCCGCCACCGCGATGACGGCGAAACGGGCTTCCGGCAGATCCGGATAGCGACTGGCCAGACGATTAACCATCGCCGATGCCGCCTTCTTGTCAGACTGACGGGCCGTCAGCCGAGCCAGTTGCACAAAAATGTCCGGTGCCCGCTGCGGTTCGCGCTTGAGCAGGTCTTCCACCAGCGGTTCGCTTTCCGCCAGCTTGCCGGAACGCAACATGGTGATGAACAGCTGCTCGCGCGGGACTTGCGAACTCGGGTCCAGTTCCATCCACAAGGCTAGCGAATCGGAGGCTTCTTTCAATTGCCCGGCAAACAGGGAGAACTCAGCAGCACGCTGGGCCAGCCGTGGGTCTTTGGTCTGGCGGGCCAGATCGAGATAGGTCACCGCAGACGAGCCGGCCGCACCGCGCTGGGCGGCAATTTCGCTGGCCAGTACGCCATAGACGATTTGCGGGGTCAGTTCCTGCTTGGGCAGCTTGGCATTGTCATCGGCGCTGGCGGCCGGTTCGTCGTCAGCCGCTTCCGCATTGCTTTGGGCCGGCGCACTGGAGTGCAAGGGGGATTTCAAGGTGGTGCAAGCTGACAACAGCAGCACCAGCAACAAGGAAATAGGTCGATTCAGCGGTTTCATTCGCATGGAGTCTGTGCCGGTTGAACGCGTAGAATAGCACGCTCGGTTATTTGATCTAGTCAATCTTGTCCTGAAAGCAAAAGCAGCATGCCTGAATTGCCTGAAGTCGAAACGACCCGTCGTGGTGTGGCACCTTATCTTGATGGCGCCACGCTGCAAGGTGCCATCGTACGTGACGGCCGCCTGCGCTGGCCGGTGCCACCTGATCTGGATGCCATTCTTTCCGGTTTGACAGTACGCGCAGTCACGCGCCGTGCCAAGTACCTGATCGTCCATTTCGATAGTGGTTCCCTGCTGATCCATCTGGGGATGTCCGGCAGCCTGCGCTATGTTCCGGCGACAACGCCGGTCCAGAAGCATGATCATATCGACCTGAAACTGGGCAGCCATGTGCTGCGCTACCGTGATCCGCGCCGCTTTGGTGCCATGCTGTGGCATGTCGGGCCCCTGGAGTTTCATCCCCTGCTACAGGCACTGGGGCCGGAACCGCTGACCGACGACTTTAACGGTGATGTGCTGTACGCCGCCATCAGCAAGCGTAGTGCAGCCATCAAACTGGTCATCATGGATAACCATGTAGTGGTTGGCGTGGGCAATATCTACGCCAACGAATCGCTGTTTCATGCCGGCATCAACCCCACCCGTGCCGCATGTGAGCTGAGCCGTGCTGACTGCCACGCACTGGCAACCGAAATCAAACGGGTGCTGGCGCTGGCGATCGAGGCCGGCGGCAGCACGCTGCGCGACTTCGTCAACACCGAAGGCAAGTCCGGCTACTTCCAGCAGGACTACTATGTCTACGACCGGCAGGAACAAGCCTGTCGCATCTGCAGCAGCCCGATTCGTCAGATACGGCAAGGTCAAAGGAGTTCCTACTATTGCCCGCTGTGTCAGCCATGCTAGAGTGGCTGGTCATTCAACCCCGCACATGAAGCGCCGCGCACCTTGAAGTCTACCGCCACTACGTCTTACCTCACCCGCGCCAGCCGTTTGCTGCGCCTGGTCTGTCACATTGCCCTGGGCATTTTCATCGTTGCCACCCGCTATCCGCGCCTGGCCCAAGCAGAACGCGCCGTGGTCACGCGCCGCTGGTCGGGGCATCTGCTGAAGATTCTCGGCATCACGGTGCGGGTGGAGGGTGTGAATCCGGGCTTCTATCCGCCCAATACCCTGCTGGTGGCCAACCATGTGTCCTGGCTGGATATTTTCGTACTGAGCAGCTGCACGGTGTCGCGCTTTGTGGCCAAGCGCGAAATCCGCTCCTGGCCGCTGATCGGCTGGGTGGTGAATGCTGGCGGTACGCTGTTTATCGACCGTAGCAATCGCCGCGATGCCAGCCGCGTCAATCAACTACTGGCCGATGCGCTGGGTAAGGGCAGCTGCATGGCGGTATTTCCAGAGGCCACAACGTCGGAAGGCACCGGCATTCTGCCGTTCAAGGCCTCGCTGTTTGAAGCCGCCCTGCCCTCGCGCAGCACGGTGCAACCGGTGTCGATGCGCTACCAGCTGCCCGATGGCCGCCTGACCACCGCCCCGGCCTACGCCGGTGACACCACCTTCTGGCAAAGCATCAAGCGGATACTGGCGCAGCCGGCCATGGAAGTCGCGCTGACCTACGGCCAGCCGCTGAAGGCGGGCGAAGGCGAGCTGACTACCCGCTTTGCCCTGTCGGAGCGCGCTTTCCGTGAAGTCAGCCTGGGCCTCAAGCTGCCACTTCCCGATAAGCCGGACACGGCAACGAAAACGTCTGTCGATCCTCAAGCCGAAGTGCAGTAAGGCTGCCGCCCCACAGGCAACCACTGTCGATGGACAGGATGTCTTCGGTCACGTGCAGGCCCAGTGCCGACCAGTGGCCACAAATAATGGGCGTGTGGCTGCTGCGCCGGCCCTTGGCCTCGAACCAGGGAATCAGGTTGGCCGGTGCCCCGTCCAACTCACCCTTGTAAGCCAGATCGATTTCCCCTTCCCGGGTGATGAAACGCATGCGTGTCATGGCATTGACGATGACGCGCAGCCGCTCGGCACCTTTTAGGTCGTCAGCCCAGCGCGTGGGCTTGTTGCCATACAGCCGTGACAGGAAGTCACGGTAGTAGGGACCAGACAAACCATTCTCCACCTCTTCAGCCAGCCGCAATGCCTTGTCTATGCTCCATTCCGGTAACAGGCCGGCATGCACCATGGCATAGCCTTGCTCAGCAATCATCAGTGGCTGACAGCGCAGCCAGTCCAGCAAGACCTTGCCATCCGCCGCGTTCAGGATGTCGTCCACCGTATCACTGCGGTGTAGCTTGCCAAAGCCTTCGGACACCGCCAGCAAATGCAGGTCGTGATTACCCAGCACGATCTGCACCCGGTCTTGCTGCTGAAATACCCAGCGCAGCACCTGCAAGGATTCCGGGCCGCGGTTGACCAGGTCACCGGTCAGCCACAGCGTATCCTTGCCGGGATTGAATTCGATTTGTCGCAGCAGTTGCTGAAAGGGGCCGAAACAGCCCTGGATATCGCCAATTGCGTATGTCGCCATCTTCACCTCTGACAATGCGGCAGGTCGCACCGGGCCAACCGCGGATAGTCTCATGATACCCCATGCTACAATGCACGGCCTTGGTTACCACGATGCTACGCCGCCCGACAGCCGCCCTGGCTTTCTCCCGGCCAGCCTCACCGCCGGAACTCCACCCATGTCCGCACCTCAGCTCAATCCGCCGCAGCGCGAAGCCATTCATCACCTTGACGGCCCTTTGCTGGTGCTGGCCGGAGCCGGTTCCGGCAAAACCCGCGTCATTACCTACAAGATCACCCACCTGATCCGCCACGGGAATATCCCGGCACGGCATATCGCCGCCATCACCTTTACCAACAAGGCGGCCCGCGAAATGCTGGAACGGGTGGGCAAGCTGCTCTCCGCGCAGGAAATCCGTGGCATTACCGTGTCCACCTTCCATTCGCTGGGCATGCAGATCCTGCGCCAGGAAGCGCCGCATCTCGGCTACAAGCCACAGTTTTCCATTCTGGATGCCTTCGATGCCGGCAAGATCATCGCCGACATCCTGAAAACCACGCACAAGGACGAAGTGCGCAAGGTGCAAAGCCAGATTTCGCTATGGAAAAACGATCTGAAGGGGCCGGACCAGATGCTGCTGGAAGCCCAGGGCGAATGGGAAAGCATCTGCGCCCGTACCTATCTGGCCTACCAGGACACGCTGACCGCCTACCAGGCGGTGGATTTTGACGACCTCATCCGCCTGCCGGTGCAGCTGTTCAAGACTCACCCGGACGTCCTGCTCAAATGGCAGGGCAAATTGCGCTATCTGCTGATCGACGAATACCAGGACACCAATACCTGCCAGTACCTGATGGTGAAGCTGCTGGCCGGGGTGCGCGGCCAGTTTACCGCTGTAGGCGACGACGACCAGTCCATCTACGCCTGGCGCGGCGCTAATATGGAAAACCTGCGCCTGCTGCAGCAGGATTTCCCACAGTTGAGAATCATCAAACTGGAACAGAATTACCGCTCCACCGCCCGGATTCTACGCGCCGCCAACTCAGTCATTTCCAACAATCCCAAGCTGTTTGAAAAGCAGCTGTGGAGCGAGTTGGGCCTGGGTGAGCCGATTCATGTGGTGCAGTGCAAAGACGAAGAGCACGAAGCGGAAATCGTGGTGCAACGGCTGCTGGCCCACAAATTCGAATACCGCACCGAATTCAAGGACTACGCCATCCTGTACCGAGGCAACTATCAGGCACGCATTTTCGAGCAGGCTCTGCGCAATCAGCGCATCCCCTACCAGATGGCTGGCGGTCAGAGCTTTTTCGACAAGCCGGAAATCAAGGATGTGCTGTCCTACCTGCGCCTGATCACCAACCCGGACGACGATCCTGCCTTTATCCGTGCCGTGACCACCCCCAAACGCGGCGTCGGCACAGGCACACTGGAAAAACTGGGTGGCTGGGCCGGCCAGTGCAGCAAGAGCCTGTTTGCCAGCGCCTTCGAGCCCGGTTTTCGCGTGCAGGTGCAAACAGCACAGCTGGAACCGCTCAGCCAGTTCTGCGACTTCATCAACCGCCTGCAATACCGTGCCACCCGCGAGCCGGCTGGCGAGCTGGCCATGGAGCTAGTCAAGGCCATCAACTACGAAGGCTGGCTGTACGACAGCGAAGACAGCCCGCGCATTGCCGAAACCAAGTGGAAAAACGTGCTGGAACTGGTCGCCTGGCTGGCGCGCAAGGGTGAGGCCGACGGCAAGAACCTGATCGAGCTATCGCAGACCATTGCCCTCATCACCATGCTGGAAGGGCGCGACGAAGGCGAGGTCGACGCCGTCAAGATGTCCACCCTGCACGCCTCCAAGGGCCTGGAATACCCTTATGTATTTCTGGTGGGCACTGAAGAAGGCATCCTGCCGCACAGCGAATCGGTGGATAACGGCATGGTGGAGGAAGAACGGCGGCTGATGTATGTGGGCATTACTCGCGCCCAGCGCATGCTCACCCTCACCTATTGTGTGAAACGCCGCCGCGCTGGTGAGTGGCAATTTGTCGAGCCATCGCGCTTTATTGCTGAGATCGATGGCGGCGATCTGCGTCACTTTGGCCGCCCTGGCGCCGAACCCATCGTCAGCAAGAGCGAAGGCAAATCCAAGCTGGCCAGCCTGACGGCCATGCTGGCCGAAAAAACCAAACCAGCCGACAGCTGATCGTCACCCAGATAAGCAGACATAAAAAAACGCGCTGCAAGCAGCGCGTTTTTCATTGGCAGAGACTTCTGCTTACTTGGCGTTATTCACCATGTATTCGACGGCAGCGCGGAATTCCGCATCGCTGCCACCAAAACCACCCTTGGGCGGCATGGCGTTCAGGCCCTTGGTGGCGATCTTTACCACTTCGTCCAGACCCACCTTGGTGCGTTCAGCCCAGGCAGCCTTGTCGCCAAACTTCGGTGCACCAGCCACGCCAGCAGCGTGACAGTTGGTGCAGACGGTTTCGTAGATCTTCTTGCCCACCACGGCCGGATCGGCCGGAGCACCAGCACCACCAACCGGCGGCTCGGTAAACTTGGCGCCAGCAGCATTGCCCATATAGGCCACGGCACGCTTCACTTCATCGTCGGTCAGGTCAGCAGCGCCACCCTTGGCCGGCATGGCATTGAAGCCTTGCAGTGCATGTTGGGTCAGCGTATCCCAGCCCTTGGCAATACGTGCGCCCCAAGCACCGGCATCACCAAATTTAGGCGAACCAGCCAGACCTTGACCGTGACAGGAAATACAGATCGCCTTGAATACCTGTTCACCATTACGCATGCCCGGAGGTGCGTCGCTGGCTTTCGATTCGCCAACCGGCTTCAGGCGAGCGGCAACAGCCTCCTTGGTCATGACCTCGGCATCAACGTTGTAACCACCAGTCGCCAGCTTGGCCAGCAACCAGATCGCCACTACCAAACCCACAACGACGCCAATCAGGACCTTGATGATCTGACCGGGAGCCATTCCGTTCTCATTACTCATTCGAGCCTCGCCTGAAAAAAATGACAATTAAGATGGGAGGGATTATACGGTAAGCCGCGAAGCAAGGCAAAAACCATACACTGGACTCGGACATGCCCTTTGCGCTATGATCCGCCCTGCTTTAGTCGCAAGATCACAGCGCACCCGTAGCTCAGTTGGATAGAGTGTCAGTTTCCGAAGCTGAAGGTCACAGGTTCGATCCCTGTCGGGTGCGCCAATAATATCAAACACTTACAGAAACTTCAGTGTAAGTGCTTTCTGAAAATCTCCCATCACCCCTCTCTACGGGACGACTTCGGGACGACTTTTCCACATACTACTGCTCCCCCATACTCAGCCATGTAGCGATCTACTTTAATAGGTTGTCGTTTTTTTTCAGTGAGTTTTACTCTCACAGCACTCCTCCAGCTACATCACCAAGATAGAAAAGCGTGGCACAACGGTAACAACATAATGCGTCTTGCTTCGCGTAGGTGACGGCATTACTTCAGTACTGCGGTGTCTCATTAGCAACTTCAGTATCGCTGAATAAAATGAGTAATTGGCTCCTGATGCCCAAGAGCCAAATCGAGTAAATCAGATTACTCGCCGATCTGGCTTTGCAGATAATTAGCCAGGCTGACATCGCGGATCAGGCTGAGCTGGGTTTCCAGCCAGTCTATGGTTTCTTCGCAATGTTCCAGCAGCTCCTGCAGCAGTTCGCGGCTGACAAAATCCTGCTTCTGTTCGCAATGGGCAATACCGGCTACCAGTTGCGGGCGCTGTACGTCGGTTTCATAGCGCAGGTCGCTGCGCAGGCACTCTTCCACCGTTTCGCCAATGTGTAGCTTGCCCAGATCTTGCAGATTGGGCAGGCCTTCCAGGAACAGGATGCGTTCGATCAGTTCGTCGGCTTCTTTCATCACCCGGATGGATTGCTTGTACTGGTAGTCGTTGAGGCGCTGCAGCCCCCAGTTACGGAACATGCGGGCATGCAGGAAATACTGGTTGATGGCGGTCAGTTCGTTGCGCAACAGCTGGTTGAGCAATTTGATAACGGTTTTGTCGGCTTTCATGATGTGTCCTTATGCCATCTGGCTTTGCAGGTAGTTGGCCAGGCCGGTCAGCTCGATCAGACGCAGTTGTTTTTCCAGGAAGTAGGCATGGTCCATTTCTGTGTCGTCCAGCTGCACCACCAGCATTTCACGGCTGACATAGTCGGCTTCCTGTTCGCACAGGGCAATCGCCTTTTTCAGTTCACGCGTGACCTTGTACTCCACGGCGAGATCGGACTTGAGCATGTCCGGCACCGTGCTGCCAATTTGCAGTGCTTCGCGCTTGCTCAGGTCGGGCTTGCCTTCCAGAAACAGGATGCGCTGGATGATGGCCTGGGCGTGTTCGCGCTCATGCGCCGATTCGTGCAGGGCCTTTTCTGCCAGCTTGTGCAGACCCATGTCGGCATACACTTCGCCATGCAGCAGGTATTGGTCGACGGCGGTCAGTTCTCCTGCCAGCAGTGTGTTGAGCAGATCGATGATGTTTTGTTTGCCTTGCATGGGGAAAGGTCCTTCCAGCAGTTGAACGGGGCAGGCCACACGGGCCATGGGCAGCGCCGCCAGTCAGCATTGATGCTGCCGGCAGGAGCAGCGGGACGTTCCTGCAGTTTAAATGACAATATTTATCAATACTACCAATAACCGCCGTGGGCGCTGCCGCCGGCGGTTATTGCATGCAGCGGATGTCCGGCAGCTCAGGCCACCAGCCCCCTCTCCTGGCTCAGTACGGCAAGCAAATCAGGGACCGCAGCATACAGTGCCTGTACTTCTTCTTGCTGTTCGCTGATCTCCTCATGCTGGCGGCAATACTCTTCCAGCGCCTGGCAGCAGCCAATGACCTGGCTGGCATTGATGATGCGGGCGGCACCCTTGATCTGGTGGGCTATCCGCCCTACGCCAGCGGCATTGCCCAGCAAGACCAGGGCGCGCAAGGAGTCCATGTCGTCTTGCAGGCCTTGTTGCAGATGCCCCAGTAACTGTTGCAACTGTTCGGCCTCCATGAAGGCGAGTTCGTCCAGGCTGTAGCTAGGCTCCTGTCGGGTATCGGCTTCACTGAGGCGGCCATGCATGTGCTGTTGCAAACAGCCGCGCAGGCCGGCCAGGCTGATCGGTTTGAACAGGCAGTCATCCATGCCCGCAGCACGGCAGCGTTCGCGTTCGTCCGGCAGTGCGTTGGCGGTAAAGCCCAACAGCAAGACAGGGTTCAGCTGCTCTTGCTCCTCTTGTTGGCGAATGGCTTGTGCCAACTGGTAGCCGTTCATTTCTGGCATGTTGCAGTCGGTAAAGACCACGTTGAATCGTCCCTGCTGCCACATGATCAGTCCCTCGCGCCCATGGGCGGCGACATCGGTCTGATGGCCGAGATAGCGCAGTTGCTGTGATAGCAGCAGGCGGTTTGCCACATTGTCATCCACCACCAGAATACGCAGCCTGAGCTTGTCCGACTGCCCGGCCTGCAGGCTGGCGGCTGGTGCCACATCCACTTCGACATAGGCTTGTTCTGACAGCGGCAGTCGCAATTCGATATCCAGGCGGGTGCCATCATACGGGCGGCTGCTGAGGGTGAGCGAGCCTTGCATCATTTCACACAAGGTGCGGCTGATGACCAGCCCCAGTCCGGTACCACTCTGGACATTGCGCTGCGAGGCAACGGCCTGCCCGAATGGCAGGAACAGGCGCTGCTGGTCTTCGGCAGAGATGCCGATGCCGGTATCGGTGACCCGTATCTGCACCAGCAGTTGCTGGTCGGACAGCACGCTCTGGCGTACGCGTACTGTTACGCTGCCCTGCTGGGTGAACTTGATGGCATTGCTGAGCAGATTGGACAGGATCTGCTTGAAACGCAGCGGATCAAGCATGACCTGCCATTGTGCCGGCGTAGCCGGATCGACATCCAGAAACAAGCCCAGCTGCTTCTGCCTGGCCAATCCATCGAAAATGCGCATGACAGAGCGTGTCTGCTCCAGCAGATTACAGGGTTCCGGGTTCAGGCTGAGGTGACCGGACTCGATGCGCACGATGTCGAGAATATCGCCGATCAGGCCCAGCAGGCCTTGTGCCGAGTCATAGGCCACTTGTAGCGAAGGCTGGTCCACCACGCCATGGTCGGCCTGGCGCAAGGCCAGTTCCAGCATGCCGATGACCGCGCTCATCGGGGTACGGATTTCATGGCTCATGGTGGCGAGGAAGGTGGTTTTGGCCTGGCTGGCCTTATCGGCCTGCTCCTTGGCCGCCTGCAGCTCTTCGATCAGCCGGCGGCGTTCGCTGATGTCTATCCAGCCGCAGATGACACCGCGGATCACACCTTCAGTATCTCGGAAGGGCTGTATCCAGTGAAAGGCTGAAATATGCTGGCGGTTGAGCATGACTTCACGGTCGCGCTGGATGGGCACGCCGTATTCGATGGCCAGCTGGTAATCCTGTGCCAGGGTGGAGCGGGTCTTGTCGTCGATATCGATAATGCCGCCGATATTGTCGCGATGGCCCATGGCCTCTTCGCGGGTCAGGGTCAGCGCCTGCAGATAGTGTTCGTTGCAGCTGAGCAACTGGCCTTTGCGATCCAGCACATACACCGGATAGGGTGTGACATCGATCAGCGTGGTCATGAAGTTGAGCTGGTCGCTCAGCGCCTTTTCTGCGGTCTGGCGTTTGGCGATCTGTTTGCGCAAGCGGCTGTTCCACGCCAGCGACACCAGCAGCAGCAAGCTGGCGACGGCAATCACCAGATAGATCAGGCCAAGGCTGTAGTCATACCAGCTCTGGTTGCTGGCCCCAACATTAGTGCGCCAGCGTTCATTGAACAGGTTGTCGAGGCTCTCCGGACCGATGCTGAACAGAGCCTTGTTCAGAATCGACAGCAGGATGCGATGATCGGTCGGCACCGCCAGCGACAGCACATTGCCGGGCAAACCGGTAATGTTTGCCTCGCGTAATTTGCCGTTGAACAACAGCGGCAGGTAGTAGCGGCTGTTCATGGTGGCCACCAGCGCCATGTCGGCCTTGCCGTTTTCCACCATGTCGAATGCGGAAACCGGGTTGTTGACCTCTTTGAAAGTGGCACCGGGGAAGATCGTCTCCCATTGCATGGCCTTGACCAGCCCACGATTGACCACCACCACCTTGTTGCGCATGTCTGCCACGCCCTGCGGCGGATCGGTGTTCATCCGCACCACCAGATTGTAGGAAAGCGGGGTCAGCGGCTCGGAAAACAGCAGATTGTCGGCACTACCGACATTGCGGATGGGCAAGGTGGTGAGGTCGGCCTCGCCGCGCCGCATGATCTCGAGAATGTTTTCCAGCGAATGCGCTTTGCGAATTTCCAGCCGGACGCCCAGACGCTGGGCGATCAGTTCCAGCAGCTCGGCGCTGGCCCCACGCCACACTCCCTGATCGTCAAAAAAGGAAATCGGGGCAAAGCTATGGCCAGCCGCCACCTTGAGCACGGGGTGCTGCTTGAGCCATTGTTTTTCTTCCGGGGTGAAGTCGATGGGAAATACATGTGGCTGCAGCAGCAAGGTTCCGCCACTCCAGCGCTGGATCAATTGCTGGTGCTGTTGTTCACGGATCAGGCTCAGTGCCTTGTCCAAGACCTGGCGTAATAGGGTCTGGCTGGCCTGCATGGCAAAGGTTTGGTTATTGCGCTTGCTGAACTGCTGAATGACTTTCAGGTCGTCAACGAGGTTCTGATTGGCAACATAATTGATAGAAGTGGCATCGCCGAAAAACAGATCGACCTGATGCGCCGCCAGCGCTGACAAGCCTTCGGCTACCGAGGCGTAGTCGCTCACCTCAGCTTCCGGGTAGCGCTCGCGCAACAAGGCCGGGGAATGATAATGCTGCGGCATGCCAATGCGCAGCTTGTGCGGATTGGGCTCGCCATAGCCAACCAGGATGGGCAGGTCTTCCAGATAGGGCTGGCTCAGGCTTACTCCAGCGGTGTCAGGGCGCAGCGCAACGCTGCTACTGAGCAGGTCGATATCGCCACGCTGCAGTGCCTGCAGTGCCAGTTGCGCACTAGGGTAGCGATAGACCTCAGGCTGCAAGCCCAGCCTGCGACTGACAAAGCCGAAGACATCAGCGTTCAGCCCCTGAAAGCTGCCGCCGGCATTACTGATATCAAGTGGGGGGACATCATCGGCAATCCCCAGCCGCAAACGCTTCTTGTGCTTCAGCCATTCTGCCTCATGTGCTGGCAGTTCCAGCGTCTGTACGCTGTACACGTTTTGCGCACGTAGCTGTAAAGCCACCGCCCCGCCGGCAGGCTGCGTAGCCGCACCGGCGATGGAGCTGGCCATCAGGCACAGCCAGACGAAGAACAGCCAAAATGAGCGCATGACTTTCCTACTGCCAAGGATTAAAGACGACCGTTCAATCTGCTGTTTGCTCGCCATGTCCGCCACTATGTGGCAAGCACGCGACAAGCCCGATTGAGCAAATCATGTCACTAGCTAGACCTTCCCGCGAAGATACGTGGAAACCCGCATTTTTCTAGCAAGTACCGTCTTAACAGTATTGGTGAAGATTCCGAAAATTGGAAAGTCGCCCTTTCAGGCAGTTGAATTTTGAAAATTATTTTCATCAACTAACTGACGGCCAGTACAGAAAACAGCAGACAGTCTGGGGAAACAGCAGGGGGAATGCCGGGGACCAGAACGACAGGAGTGCAAAAAACTTGCAGTGGCTGCTTTATTGCAGCTCTTCCACTTTTTCCATTTTACGGCTGCGCAAATCTACCACCCGATGTATCTCTACGCGGATTTCTCCCTTGTAAAGCAGATACATCAGCTTGGCAGCCTTGCGCGCCTGATCGTGCGTCGAGTGCCATGGACCACTGTCATCGACACCAAAATCGCGCGAAATGAGGCGCAAGCGGTACATTTCCCTCTCTCCTCATGATGCTGGACACTATATTTATAGGTTTTCGCACCATCATGCCAGAAACTGCCCCGCGTCAAAAAGAGATTGTCCGCAAACGCCGCCAAACTTCAATCAAACGCCGGCATGAATGGCAAAGTCCAGCGGGTGGCACACGCCTGCCATGGCGGCGGCAATGTCGGCACTAGCCTGCTGCCAGTAGCCCAGGCGCAGCAAACAGTCTGTTGCGACCAATGCGGCATCAATCATGAAGCGCTCGGCAACCAGCAGCTCTTCCACTTCGCGCAGCGACAGGCAGACATGCTCGGCCACTTCGCCATCCTGATTACAGGGCAGCTCGCTGGGCTGCAGCCATAAATCGTAGACATGCAGCCATTCGCGATGCAGGCCGCGCTGTACTGGGCGCTCAGCCAGTAGCAGGCCGGTTTGCGGCAACAGCTCCAGTCGGTCCGCCGGAATGCCGGCCTCTTCCCAACCTTCACGCTCCAGCGCCAGCTCGATGGATTCACCGGCAGCAATGCCGCCACCCATCAGATTGTCCATGCGATTGGGGTCCACCGCCTTGTCCGGGCTGCGCCGCCCCACCCACATGCGTACTTCGCCCTGCGGGGTGCGGGTCAGGCCATTCAGATGCACGGCACGGCTGGTCAGTCCAAGCGGACGGAAGGCCGCCCGCTCCAGTTCGAACAGCGGCGTGCCATCCGCCAGAAAGGCGGTGAAGTTTTCATTGCGCCAGCCATTAAGCCAGCCTGCCTCATGCCAGCGCCGTGCTGCTGCCTGCAGCTGCTTGCTGATGGCGGCGTAATCGCCCTCCACCATGCAGACCAGCCCGGCTGGCTGGCGGCGAAACAAGGACGCCTCACTCAGCAGCAGGCGCTCCAGCCAAACCTGATTGACACAGCCCAGTTGGTGCGGGCCAATGAAGAGCGGGGTGAATGCACTGCGATCGAAACGGGTGATCTTGGCCAGATACCCCAGGACTCCATCCACTTGCATGATGACTCCGAACAGATTGCCTATTGCGGGAAGGCGCCATCATAGGATGCGACAAGGATTTTGCCCAATTTTTTCAGCGTCTTGCGGGCGAAAAACAAATATTCCATGTGGAAGTGTTGCAGATTTCACACGCGCGGCTGACGCAGCAAATCTGCCAGACCGGAGTAGCGCACCGGGGCCAGCCGTACCGCCTGCTGCCATACCTCGTCGCTACCCGCCACAGCAAAACGGTGACGGGCACGGGTGATGGCGGTGTAGATCAGGGCGCGGTTGAGCACCGCTCCCGGCGTGGCTGGCAATTGCAGCCAAACTTCGTCGAATTCCGAACCCTGGCTTTTGTGCACGGTCATGGCAAACACGGTTTCGTGCTGCGGCAGACGTCCCGGGGCAAACTCGCGCCAGCTGCCATCTGCAGCCGGGAAAGCCACGCGCAAGCCTTGCGGCCGCTCCACGGTGAAACCGATATCGCCATTGAACAAGCCGACACCATAGTCATTAGCACTGACCATCACCGGCCGGCCCGCATACCAGTCGCGTCCAGCCTGTTTGCAACCGGTCTGCTCCAGCAAGGCCTCCATGCACTGGTTGGCCTGTTCGACCTGACGCCGCTCGGCCGCCAGCAGCATGAACTGCGCGAATGCCGCCTGTACCTGCTCCAGTGGCAGCTGTTGCTGGATGGCATCCAGATAGGGCTGACGGTGTGCCAGCAACCCGGCATCGTCCAGCTGTGCGGCCTGACGGATATCGTCGTGCTGGCCAGCCTGCAATAGCTGCAAGGCGGCAGTGGCGTCGCCTAGATTGACCAGCCGCGCCAGCTCCCCAATGCCAGAATCCGCGCGGAATCGATGGCTATGAGTCAACAGCACCACGCTGTCCGCCAGCGCACCCGCCCTGCCCTCGTCCGCCGGCAGCGGGCCGGCACCGGCCTGTGCTAGCCAGTCGCGGGTGGCCGGCAGATACGCCACCTGCCCGCACAAATCGCCCAATACCGCACCGGCATCCACCGATGCCAGCTGATCGCGGTCACCCAGCAGAATCAGCCGGGCCTGGGCCGGCAGCGCTTCCACCAGCCGTGCCATCAGCGCCAGATCAATCATCGAGGCTTCATCCACCACCAGCACATCCAGCGGCAATGGCTGGCCGGCATGATAGCGTGGCTGAGCAGCCCCTGGTCGCAAACCCAGCAAGCGGTGCAGGGTTTGTGCCTGTTGCGGCAACTGGGCACGCACGCTGTCCGCTACCGGCAGGCTATCGCGGGCATTGCGTACCGATTCGCTCAGTCGGGCTGCAGCCTTGCCGGTTGGTGCCGCCATCGCCATCACCTGCGGCCGCTCCGCCAGCATGGCCAACATGGCCAGCAAACGCACCACCGTGGTGGTTTTGCCGGTACCCGGGCCACCGGAAACCACCAGTAATCTTTGTCGGGCAGCCAGCGCAGCGGCCAGCTTTTGCCTATCCGGCTGCCCTGCCGGCATTGCTGGAAACAACTGGCGCAGCACCGGTTCCAGCGTGCTGGCCGGCAGCGGCCGGTGGTCGGCTGCCAGCTGTGTCAGCTTGTGTGCCAGGCTCTGTTCGTCAAACCAGTAGCGGGCGAAATACAGCCGCCCGGCCGCATCCAGAATCAGCGGGGCATAACTGCCAGGCGCGCCCAGCACCGGGGAAGCCTGCAGCAGCCGACGCTCTGCCCGGTGGGCAATGGGCAGGCAAACATGGCCTGCCTGATTGGCAGCCGCCAGCTCGCTGACCAGCGCCAGCGTGCTGTCATCCAGCGCCGGGTCCAGCCGCAACAGCAGTTGGGACAGCTGCTGTGGCAACAGGGGAGCTGTTGGCGTCTGGGGGGAATCACTCATGCGCGGGATTTCTGGAAAATGGCCTTGAGTTTGCCATTGGCCTGCAACTGGCTGATGGCGCGATTGAGAGCCGGCAGCCATTGGCGGAATTGCGGATGGACCCGTAACATGACTGGCTGCGAACTGATCTGGCTGCCCGGCTCGCAGCGCAGCTCCTCCGGCAACAGCGTCAGGCGTTCGATCTGGCGGCGCTCCAGCACCACGGCCTGCAACCGGCCAAGGCGCAATTTGCTCAGCACCTCGTTTTCACTCTGCGACATTTCGTAATGCACACCGTGACGGACGAACTCGGACTCGAAGGCGCTCAGCGGCTGCCCTTGCAGCAGGCCAATGGTCTGACCGCGCAATTCATCCAGCCCACGGCCAGCCCGGACATTACTGGGCCGGGTACAGAGCTGGTAATCCAGCGTACCAATCGGCAGGGTATAAAAGCCGCCCACCGGCGACAGGCTGCGCCAGGCCGGATTGACGCCCACTTCGACATCCAGCCGGGCCACTTCGAACAGCTGCTGGATACGCAGGGCCGGGTAGTACTCGATATCGAAACGCACCCCGCTAAGCTTGCCGATCTGCTCCAGCGTCTCGCGGTAGATGCCGGCCATCGGGCTATCCGGGGTGAAATTGTACGGGCCGGCATTATCCACCACCACGCCGGCGCGCAGGGTGATGTCAGCTGCCTGCGCCGGCAACAGCCACAGACAGCAGCACAGCAACAGAAAACTACGCACCCAACCTTGCCTCCAGCGCCGCGCAAATGGTGCTGAGCACCTTGATGCGCGCATAGTATTTGTTATTGGCTTCCACCAGCGTCCACGGCACCTTGCTGGTGCTGGTGCGATCGACCATATCGCTGACTGCCAGCTTGTAGGCATTCCACTTTTCACGGTTGCGCCAGTCTTCTTCGGTAATCTTGAAGCGCTTGAAGCCGGTTTCCTCGCGCAGCTTGAAACGCGCCATCTGTTCCTCGTTGCTGATGGCCAGCCAGAATTTCAGCACCACCGCACCGTTCTCGCTCAGCTGGTGCTCGAAGTCGTTGATTTCATAATAGGCACGCATCCAGTCACGCTCCTGGGCGAAGCCTTCTACCCGCTCCACCAGCACGCGGCCATACCAGGTGCGGTCGAAGATGGTAATACCGCCCTTGCCCGGCACCTGGCGCCAGAAACGCCACAGCCAGGGTTTGACGCGCTCTTCTTCCGTGGGGGCGGCCACCGGCACCACGCGGTAGCCGCGTGCATCCAGTGCCTGGGTGATGCGGCGGATGGTGCCACCCTTGCCGGCGGCGTCGTTGCCTTCAAAAGCCAGTACCAGCGAATGGTTCTTGAAGCGCTCGTCGCGGGTCAGACTGTTCAGCCGGCCTTGCAGTTCGGCCAGCCGCTTCTTGTATTCAGCCTTGTCCATTTGCTGGTCCAACTGCAAGGTGTCCAGGATGACCTTGTCGTCAATGGGGGCCAGCAGCGGCGGCGCTTCCGAAGCATCGACCACCGCACCAGCCTGGCTGATACGGTTGCGGATGGCCTTGAGAATGGTCTGACCCACCGTGAGGCTACGGAAATTGGCGTCTTCGCCATCCACCACAATCCACGGCGCGTAAGCGGTATTGGTCAGGCGGATCATGTGCTCGCCGTATTTGCGGATGGTGTCGTAGCGCTCCATATTGGCCTTGTCATCCGCGGTTACCCGCCAGCGGGTGGCCGGGTCCTTTTCCAGCTCTTTCAGCCGCTTGCGCTGCTTGTCCTTGGTCAGATGGAACCAGAACTTGAGTATCAGCGCGCCATCCTGGCTGATCATGCGTTCCAGCCGCATGATGTCGAAGATTTCGCGGTCGTAAGCGTCATGGTCGATCACGTCGTACACCCGGTCGAACAGCGCATCGGAATAATAGGAGCCAAAGAAAATGCCGATGCGGCCCTTGGCCGGCAGCTTTTGCCAGTAGCGCCACATCCAGGGCCGGGCGCGGGCTTCATCATTGGCTGAAGCGAAAGCCACGGTGTCGATCAGCCGTGGGTCCAGCCATTCGTTGATCAGGTTCATGGTTTCGCCACGGCCGGCACCATCGAAGCCGTGGATCAGGATCAGCACCGGGAAATCGGCCTTTTCCTTCAGGTCGTACTGCACGTCCAGCAAGGCTTCGCGCAATAGCGGCACTTGTTCACGATAGCTTTCTTTGCTGATGCTGTGGCCGATTTCTGCCGATTCAAACATTCCCGTCTCCCGTCATGAACTGCCTGTTGTTGGTGTTGGCCATGGCAGGCCTCAGGGCCTGTTGGCGCATTTTTACGCAGCCGGGCCATTTAAATGGAAGAAATACACAGCAAGCGGAGGCGCTTTGCCTGCCGTCAGGCAAGGCAGTCCTACCGATACTAGCCTAGCGTCAGTCTACTCCATGCCATTGGCAAGGCAATGATAGTTGCAGTCAGCGCAGCAAGCCATCCAGGTCGGCAAGTAAACCCTGTGCCGGCTGATCGTGCCAGATGCCCATGCCGGCCATGCCCATGCCGCGCAGGTAGAGATAACGCACGCCACCAAAACAGGCGGCAAAATCACGCCCGCGCGCACTGAAATAGCGCTGCAGCGCCACGCAATAAATCAGGTACTGCAAATAGTAGTGCTCACGCGCCACTGACTGCACCAAGCACTCGGGGGCATAGTCCGTGGCCTGCTCGCCCAGGTGGTTGGATTTGTAGTCCACCAGATACACCAGCCCATCCGCCTCGAACACCAGATCGACAAAGCCCTTGAGATAACCGCGTACCGTGCGGAAATCCAGCCCTGCGGCAGCCATGCGCAAGGGCTGGGCCAGACCGTTGGCCGGATCGCTCAGCACGCGGCGCAAGGCGGCCACATCCAGCTGGCGTACCGGCAGGGTGAATTCCATTTCCACCAGCTTGCGCCCGGCAGGCACCCCGGCCAACCGCACGCCGGGGGCCAGCTCGGCATCCAGCGTCTGGCGCAGCAGCTGCAGGGCTGCCGGCTGCCAGCTGTCGGCAAAACCATGGCGGCGCAATTGCTGGGCCACCACCGGCTGCAGCTGGGCATCGCTCATGCCGAAATCAATGTTTTCAAACATGGCATGCAGGCAGGTACCCGCTCGTGCGCCGCGAGGAAAGGCAAACGCGCTGTCGACTGCCAGCAGCTCGCCGCCCTCTGCCGGTGGCACCGGCAGGCCGCCGTCATGGTCTGGCCGTTCATTGGCCTTGCTGCTGCGGCCATGGGTGAGCGAAGTAAAACTGGCCACCCGCCACGGGCTGTAAACCGGCCGCTGGAACAGGCGCGCACTATAGTCCTGCCGCGCGTCCTGCGCCAGAGGCAAGGGGTTCTGCGCGCACTCGAGCGGGCGCAGGTGCAAGGCCGCTGGCAAGCGGCTGGCCAGCGCGGCCAGTTGCTGTTCCAGCATGGCAGGGCTGAATTCCAGCTCGCGCAGGCTGGCCAGATCCGGGCAATCCGCGGCGTGCAGCAGCCAGGACAGCGCCGCCGTCTGCATGTCCTTGACCCAGCCCCAGGCCAGATACTGGCGATGCTGGGCGCGGGTCAGCGCCACGTAGAGCAGGCGCAGTTTTTCCGCCAGCATTTCGCTGCCGGCCTGCTGGCGCACAGCGGCATCGGCCAGCACATCCGGGCTGAGCATGGCCTGCCCGCCTTCGCGGTAGCGCCAGAAGCTGGTATTGCGCCGCTCCAGTGCGCCATCCCACAGATAGGGGCAGAACACGATGGGGTATTGCAGGCCCTTGGAGGTATGGATGGTGACGATTTTCACCAGTGCGGCATCACTTTCCAGCCGCAGCATGGCTTCCTCGCCACCAGACGGGCTGGCCACCCTGCCCTCCAGCCAGGCCAGCAAGGGCGCCATGCCGTGGCGACTGTCGCTTTCGCTTTGCATGAGCTCGGCCAGATGCGACAGATTGGTCAGCCGCCGCTCGCCATCGGGCAGAGGCAACAGGCGCAGCGGCAGTTGCTCGCGCGCCAGGAAATGCCGCCAGGCGCTCATGAAGCCCTGCTCCAGCCAGCGCTGGTGGTCGGCGGCATTGGCCAGCAGCCGCGCCTCCCACTGTGTTTCGTCTTCCACCTCGGCCAGCAGGCGGGCGGCATCCAGCCCGTACAGCTCGGTAACCAGTGCGGCGCGCAGCCGGCTTTCGCTGGCCGGTTCGGCCCAGGCGCGCAGCAGGGCGAGCAGCTCGGCCGCCTCCTGGCTGGCAAACACGCTTTCCTGGGTGAGCGCCACGCTGGCCACGCCACGCTCGGCCAGAGCCTGACGCATCTGTTCGCCCTGACGATGGGTGGACACCAGCACGGCAATGTCACCGCCACGCAAGGGACGGCGCTGGCCACCCTTGATGATGGCGGCCCGGTCTTGTCCGCCCAGCGTCAGTAGGCGGGCGATTTCATGGGCGCAGCCCTGTGCGCTGGCGCGGGCGGCGCTGTCCTTGTTCTGCGGCTTGTCGCCCTCCGGCGGCTGCCACAGCACGGTAAAGGCTGCGTCCTCATCCGCCACTTCCAGCATGGCACCGGAGCTGGGCGCGGCATGCACCGGCTGATAGCTGATGGCATCCAGCAAGAATGGCCGGGCGCGGCCAAACAGCTGGTTGACCACACCCACCAGCGGCGCATCCGAGCGGCGGTTGGTATCCAGCGAGTATTGCTGGGTGGCGGGCGCATCCTGCCGCGCATCCAGATAGGCAAAGATATCGGCACCACGAAAGCTGTAAATCGCCTGCTTGGGGTCGCCCACCAGAAACAGCGGCCGGCCCTGCAAGGCAAAACAGCTGCGGAAGATGTCGTACTGGATGGGGTCGGTATCCTGGAATTCGTCGATCAGTGCCACGCGGAAACTGCGCGCCACGGCGGCTGCCAGTTGCGCGCCGCCATCGGCAGCTTCCAGCGCCGCGCCCAGCTCGGTCAGCAGATCGTCAAAGCTGCGCACCCGTTCCTGACTGCGGCGGCGGGCCAGTTCCTCGTTCACCCAGGCAATCAGTTCCAGCTTGAGCCCGGCCAGTGATAGCTGCAGCTGGGCCAGATAGCCATCCCAGGCGGCGAGCCAGTCGCCGATACGCTGGAATAGCAGATGCTCCGGCGCGACAAAACCCTTTTTCATGGCCTTGACCAGCGCCTCTGGCCTCAGCTTGTCCAGTCGTTTCAGTGCATCGCGGCCCAGGATGGGCAGGCTGTCCGGCTCGGCCAGCCATTGCTGCAGCTCGGCCATACTGCTTTCCAGCTGTGCCCGGCTGTGGCTGGTGGCCTTGAAACCTTCGGTGGCCAGCAGCAGATCAAAACCGCTCTGTATCACCAGCGCATCCGCCGCCAGTTGCTGCCAGCACTGCTCCAGCTGCTGCAAGGCCTGTTGCAGATCGCGCTGCGCCGGCATCACCATCTGCAGATAGGGCTTGGCCAGCCAGGGGCGGATTTCGGTGAGCCAGCCATCCGGGGTTTCCCCCGCCTCGGCCAATACCTGCGACAACAAGGGGCTGGTGACCACCCGCCGCCGCCAGAAATCGTCCACCACCTCCACCAGCAGGCGGTCGTCGTCGCTGACCAGCTCGGCGGCAAAGGTCTGGCCACTTTCAAAAGCGGCATCGGTCAGCACGCGCTGGCAGAAACCATGAATGGTATAAATGGCCGCGCCATCAAAACCGGTAATGGCCGCCAGCAGGCGCTGCTCGGCCAGATCACGGGCGGCGCCGGGGGCAAACCGCCGTGCCAGAGCCTGCAGGAAATCATTGCCCGCCTGCTTGCCCTGCAATACCTCGAGAAAATCGCTGAGTTGCTGGCGCAGACGCTCGCGCAATTCAGCGGTGGCGGCCTTGGTGTAGGTCACCACCAGCAGGCTGTCGATGCCGGGCGGGGCTTCGCCGTTGACCTCCTCCAGCAACAGCCGCAGATACAGCGCAGCAATAGTCCAGGTCTTGCCGGTGCCCGCCGAGGCCTCGATCAGGTTGACCCCGGCCAGCGGGCATTCCAGCGCATTCAGTACCTGCAGGCTCATACCTGGCCCTCCAGCCGCGCCAGCAGCGGCAATAACAGTGTTTCGGCCAATTGGGCAAACAGCGGGTCGGCCAGCGGGTCAAGGTGGCGGAACACCAGCCGGTTGACCGGTTCCTCGCATTGCGCAGTGGCAAAATCGCCAACAAAGCTGGGGTCCCATTTGTCCAGCGCCTTGGCCAGCGCCAGTTGCGGTGCGCTGTCCAGCTTGTGCAGCTGCTCGGCATAGGCCCAGCTGGTGCGGCCAAAAAACGGCAAGGGCTGTTGCTGTCCCTGCTGCCAGCGCACCACCCAGGGCGAGAGCAAGGCCAGAGCGTCTGGCTCGTCGTCCAGCCGCAGGTGGCCGCTGTCGTCATACAACAGCGACTGGCAGGCAATGCCGGCCGGACGCATGGCGCATAACAAGAGATGAGTCAGCCACCATTCCAGCCGCTCGGCAGCATTCATCTTGCCGATCACCAGCCGGATCTGCCCTTCAGCCCGCAGGCCGCCCAGCTCTCCGGCCAGGGTCAGGCCATGCAGCTGGATATTCACCGGCTGCGGCGGCAGCGTCGCTTCGCTCAGTACCGCAGGCAGCCGGTATGCCAGCCGCGCCGCACTGGCACTTTCACTGCCCAGCCAGGCCTGGCCAAGCGCAGCTGGCGGCAACAGGCCAGCCCCCGCCAGCCGCTGCTTGACCGGAGCCACCGGCTTGCCGGCCAGCATGCGTTCCACCAGCTGGCTGCGCAGGGTGCGGCTGGCATCGCGATCCACGCTGAATGGCTCACGCACCGGCAGCGCATCCTGCTGGCCTTGCAGGCGAATGGCCAGACGCTCGGCCAGCCAGGCACGCGGCGGGTTTTTCCAGAAGCGGATGAAGTCATTGACATGCACCACGCTGCTGCCCGGTACTGGTGGCAGCTCAGTAGCAAAAGGCCGGGGCTGGCTGGGCGGAGCTGCCAGCGCCTGGGCAAAGCTGGGCTCGAAACTGGCCAGCCGTGCTTCGACTCCGTCATAGCAGCGTGGCGAAAACGGCTGCAAGGGATGGCGTAGCAGCAGCTGCGCGGTGGCCACATCGCCGCACATGGCCTTGAAGCAGTCCTGCAATTCGGCAATCAGCGGCGATGGCGGCAGCGATTCGTTATTGCGTGCCGACAAGCCGACATAAGACAGATACAGCCGCTGGCGTGCCGACAGAATGGCTTCCAGAAACAGGTAGCGGTCGTCAAAGCGGCGCGAGCGGTCACCACGGCGCGGATGGCGCGCCACCAGATCAAAGCTGACCGGGCGCTCATCACGCGGATAGGCACCGTCGTTCATGCCGATCAGGCACAACACCCGAAAGGGAATCGAGCGCATCGGCACCATGGCGCAGAAGGTGATGCCGCCGGACAGAAAGCCCAGCGGCGAGGCGACGGTGAGCTTGCGCTGCAGCCAGTCGCGCAGCACGGCCAGGCTGAAGGGCTGGGCAAAGTCGGCCATGGCGGCATCGTCCACCAGCTCCTGCAGGGCATCGCGTAATACTTCCAGCGCCAGTTCGCCGTCTTCGTCCACCGCAAACAGGCGGTCGCTGGCCAGCAGCAGCCGTTCGGCCCAGTCGGCCGCAGTGGCTGGCGTGGCCCAGTCGCTGGCCAGCTCGTCCAGCAGCGCATAGCAGCTGGCAAAGCGCGCCAGGGCCTCGCTCAGCTGGCCGCTGGCACCGGCTTGCGGCAACAGCCCAGCGAACAGTCCGCTGTCATCGCCGGCCATGGCTGGTGGCAGGATACTGCCCAGCAGCAGGCGGTCCAGCCCCCAGCGCCAGGTAAACAGCGCATCGGCCGGCAGGCCCAGTGCCGCCTTGTGCGCGGCATCGCGCCCCCAGCGAATGCCACTGGCCCGTACCCAGTCCTGGATGAAGGGCAGGTCTTCCGCGCTCAGGCCAAAGCGCTGCAACAATGCAGGGCTGTCGAGCAAGGCCAGTACCTGGTCGGCAGCAAAGCGTGAATCCAGCAAATGCAGCAGATTGCCGATGGCCGCCAGCAGCGGTTCTTCGCGTTCCACGCGGCGGTCGGCAATGGCATAGGGCAGATTGGGCGCATCGTCGCGCTGGCCGAATACCGCATCGATATAGGGTGCGTAGCTGTTGATGTCCGGCGTGAGCACCGCGATGTCGGCGGCGCTGAGTGTGGGGTCGTCCGCCAGCATGGCCAGCAGCCGGTCTTTCAGTACTTCCAGTTCGCGCATGGCACCGTGGGTGGCATGCAGCTCGATCGAGGTATCGTCCGGGTTCAGCCACTGGCCATCATGGCCGGGCATGTCCAGTTGCAGAATATCGCGCTGCAGGCGGGCCAGCAGGCTGTCGCCGGTGGCCTCGGCAAACAGCGGGCGGGCATCCAGCTCGGCATCGGCAGCAATCAGCTCGAAAAAGTCTCGTCCCTGCTTGCCCAGCGAGGCCAGCAGCGGGTGGCCTTCGGTGGCGAACAGGTCGCCCTTTTCCCGCAGTTTGAGCTTGCGGCGGGTATCGACGATATCGCCCCAGTAGGCTTCGCAGGGATTGAGGGTGAACAGGCAGACATCAGTCAGCTCGGCCAGACGCTTGATCAGCGCCAGATACATCGGTGCCAGGCTGGCAATGCCAAACAGGGTAATGCGCTCCGGCAGATGCTCCGGACGCAGCTCGGCAAAGAACTCATCCAGCATGCGCACGCGATGGCGGCCGGGGTCCTGCGCGGCCAGCAGCTGCCACAAGGCGGCCTGCCAGGCTTCGTCCTCGCCCAGATCCAGCCGCTCGCCCCGCTCCCAGGCACGAATCCAGTCCGGGCGGAATACCAGGTATTGGTCGAAAATATCGGCCACCTTGCCGGCCAGCTCGAAAGCCGCCGTCTCGCCACCGGCGGCATAGCGCTGCAGTGGAGCAAACACTTCGCCTTCCAGCGTGGGCAGCAGTTGCAGCAAGCGCCAGCTGAGTACCTCGGGCGTAAACGAGGACTTGCGCGGCAGCTCCGGCATGACTTTTTGCATCAGCCGCCAGGCAAAGGCAGCCGGCAGCACGAAATCGATATTGGCGGCTATGCCACACTGCTGCGCCAGATCCAGCGTCATCCAGCGCCCCATGCCCCGGCTCTGCACGATGACCGTTTCCGCAGCAAACGGGTTGGCCAGCGGCTGTGCCTGCAACATCGCGGCATACAGCTGACCCAATTGCTCCAGACGATTGGACTGATAGAGAAAAAGCATGGCGGGAACACGGCTAAAAGCAAGGATGTCAGTGTACCATCAGCCTCTGGCCGCCATCACGCGATGCCCAAGGCATAACACTCAGGAATCCGCATGTATCCCTATCTGATCATCAAGCATGCCCACATGGGCCTGGCTTACCTCACCATTTTGCTGTTTGCCGTGCGCGGCGGACTGATGCTGGCCGAGCAACAGCGCATTCTGGCGCTCAAACCCTTGCGCATCCTGCCGCATGTCATCGACACCCTGTTGCTGGCGCTGGGGGTGACCCTGGTGGTGATGGGCGGCTGGCCGGTACTGCAAAGCCCGTGGCTGCTGGCCAAGATCGGTGGTCTGCTGCTTTATGTCCTGCTGGGCACCATCGCCCTCAAGCGTGGCCGTACCAAGCAGATACGCAGCATGGCCCTGCTGGCCGCCTTGCTGGTGGTGGGCTATATCGTGCTGGTGGCCAAAACCAAGCTGGCGCTGCCGCTATAAGCGCAGCGAACAAAAACCCTGTTGCGGCCTTGCGCCTCCTCGCCGTACTGCCTGTACGGTCTGCGTTGGCGCGCCTTGCCTCAGGGAGGCTACGCTATTTTGTTCTCCGCTCCTGGCTGCTGACCAATATGCGGGAATGGCATGCGCCGTCCCGCCCACTTCCCACTCGCCATCCAGCGGCTTGACCCAGAACAAGTCCCGCGTCACATCGCTCTGCTACTGTCTTGCGGTTTCAACCGCTGACACCAAGCCATCATGCCTGCCACACGACCTCTGCCGGAGCTGGTTTGCCCGGCGGGCAGCCTGCCCGCCCTCAAGGCCGCCGTGGACAACGGTGCCGACACCGTCTACCTCGGCCTGAAAAACGACACCAATGCCCGCAATTTCGCCGGCCTGAATTTTGACGACCGCACCGCGCGCGAGGGCATACGCTATGCCCACCAGCATGAGCGCAAGGTCTTGCTGGCCATCAACACTTATGCCCAGGGCGGGGATATCAGCCGCTGGCATCGTGCCATCGACGAAGGGGCGGATCTGGGCGTGGATGCCATCATCCTGGCCGATATCGGCCTGATGGAATATGCCCGCCGCCGCTACCCCGAGCTACGCCTGCACATGTCGGTGCAAAGCTCGGCCACCAATTACGAAGCCATCAATCTGGCACAAGAGCTGTTCGATATCCGCCGCGCCGTGCTGCCACGGGTGCTGACACTGGATCAGGTAAAACAGGTCATCGACCACACCCGGGTGGAAATCGAAGTATTCGGTTTCGGCAGCCTGTGCGTGATGGTGGAAGGCCGCTGCCTGCTGTCCAGCTATGCCACCGGCGAATCACCCAATAGCCACGGGGTCTGTTCCCCGGCCAAATTCGTGCGCTGGGAACACGGCAGTCAGGCGCTGGGCGCCCGGCTCAATGGCATCCTGATCGACGAATACCAGCAAGGCGAGCCGGCCGGCTACCCCACGCTGTGCAAGGGGCGCTTCGAAGTGGAAGGCGATACCTATTACGCACTGGAAGAACCCACCAGCCTCAACGTAATGGCCATGCTGCCGCAAATCATCGATATCGGTGTGGCCGCCATCAAGGTGGAAGGCCGCCAGCGCAGCCCGGCCTATGTGGCACAAGTCACCCGCACCCTGCGCGAAGCACTGGATGCGGCCGGACGCGAGCCGCAGCGCTTCTCGGTGAAACCGGGCTGGACCCAGGCATTGTCCAAGCTGGCGGAAGGCCAGCAGCAGACCCTGGGTGCCTATAACCGGCCATGGAAATGAATGAACGCGTGCCGGCAGGCTCACACGCCATGCCGGCCCAACAAGCAGGGCTGATATGAATACATTGCAACTGACGCTGGGGCCGGTACTGTTTTACTGGTCGCGCGACGATATCCTGCGGTTTTACAGCGAAGCTGCCGACTGGCCGCTGGAAACCATCTATCTGGGCGAAGCCGTCTGCTCGCGCCGCCAGCAACTGCGCGGCCAGGACTGGATCGCCCTGGGCAAGGAACTGGCCGAAAGCGGCCGCCACGTAGTGCTATCCAGCCTGGCACTGATCGAGAGCGAGTCCGACCTGCGCCGCCTGCGCAAGCTGGTGGAAAACGGCGAACTGCAACTGGAAGCCAACGATCTGGGCGCGGCCCGGTTGGCACAGCAGCAAGGCCGCCCCTTTGTCGCCGGCCATCACCTGAATATCTACAACGCCGATACTCTGGCCCTGCTGCAATCGCTGGGCGCGCGGCGCTGGATTCCACCGGTGGAAATGGACCGCGACACGCTGGCCGCCGTGCTGCAGCAAGTCAGCGACAAAGGACTGAATATCGAAACCGAGCTGTTCGCCTGGGGCCGCCTGCCACTAGCGCTGTCCGCCCGCTGCTTTACCGCACGTCACTACAATCTGTCCAAGGACGATTGCCAGTTCCGCTGCCTGGAGCATCCGGATGGCCTACGGCTGAATACCCGCGAGCAGCAAGCCTTCCTCACCATCAACGGCATCCAGACCATGTCGGATGGCTGCCACTCCCTGCTGCCGCACTTGGCTGATATTGCCGCCATGGGCGTACGGGCCGTGCGCATCAGCCCGCAGTGGCAGCACACCGAGCGCGTGGTGGCGGGCTACCAGCAAGCCATCCAGGCGCTGAACAGCCCGCTGCACACCGACATCGATCTGGCTCCCTACGCCGACAGCCGCCTGGTGGATGGCTACTGGCGTGGCGAAGCTGGCATCGCCGCCATTGGAGAAGCCCATCATGCGCATTCCTGAACTCACCCTGCCCGCCAGCATGGCCAGCCTGCTAGGCCGGCTGCCGGCTACCCCGCCCTGCTGGGCGTTGGTGACCACCCTGAATCAATTGAAAAAACGCGACATACTGCCGGCCGATATGAGCTTGCTGGCTGGCCACAGTTTTGAAGTGCATGTGCAGGATGCTGGCCTGCGACTGGGCTTTTCTGCCGACGAAGAAAACTTCAAGGTGGCCAGCGTCGGCGATACACCAGATCTGCGGCTGTCCGCCAATCTGGCCGACTTTGCCCGCATGATGTTGCGCGAGGAAGATCCGGACACCCTGTTTTTCAATCGCAAGCTGATCATCGAAGGCGATACCGAGCTGGGCCTGATCGTGAAAAACCTGCTGGACAGCGTGGACTGGAGCAGCACCCCGCTACAGCGTTTCATGGCCGTATAAAAGCAGCAGCAAGCTACCACGCAAAAAGCCCGGCATAGGCCGGGCTTTTGACTGTACTGCAAAGCGGAATCAGGAAACCAGCTGCGCCGCCGCCTTGCGCTTGGCCGACAAGTCTAGACCAGGCAAATCAGCCATCACATCCGGGTGATCGGCCAGCGTCTCGACCACGAAATCGACAAACACGCGGGTACGCGGTGCGATATGGTCGCGATGCGGGAAGCAGATGTAGATGGAACGCTCCAGCGATACCACATCAGTCAGTACCGCTTCCAGCTCGCCATTACGGATCAGGTGCACCACTTCATGCCCTGGCAGCTGTGCCACGCCCATGCCCAAACGCGCCAGCTCGCATACCGCTTCCATCTCGTTCAGGGTATAGGTACCGGTCACTTCCAGCGGAATACGCTCACCCTTGCGGTCGAACTCCCACTTGTACAGCCGGCCCGAAGTCGGAAACTGGAAGTTGATGCAGTCGTGATTGCTCAATTCTTCGGTCGTTTCCGGACGGCCATGCTTGTCCCAGTATTCGGGAGAAGCCACCACGTATTGCGGAATCTGTGCCAGATTACGCGCCACCATGCGGCTATCCGGCATCATGCCGATGCGCACTCCCACATCGTAGCCATCTTCGATCAAATCACTGAAATGGTCGTCCAGGCCAAAGAACACCCGGATCTTGGGATAGCGTTCGCAGAACTCGCCCATGATGGGCAAAATGAAGCGGCGACCAAAAGAGTTGGGCATGCTGACGCGCAGATGGCCGGCCGGCTCATCGCGGCTGGCTTTCAGCTGATTGATGGCCGAATCGAGATTGTTCACCGGTCCGCGGCATTGCGCATAGAAACGGCGTCCATCCTCCGTCAGGGTCAGTTGGCGGGTAGTCCGGTTAAACAGGCGAACCTCCAGCTCCTGCTCCAGTCGCGCAATGCTTTGACTGATAGCCGCTGGCGATACGCCCAGTTTTCTTGCAGCATCCGAGAAACTGCCATTCTCGGCAGTGGTCATGAAGACCATCAAGGCTTTTAAAGTATCCATAGCTGAAACGTTCCCTGAGCGGCATTGAACTCATGCGACCGATTAATGCACGGCATTCCCCGCCCCGGCTGCATGATTTGCCAACTTCATTATTAAGTAGTTCTTCTTTAAAAAGCGTACACCAGATCCAGTGAATAATGAAGTTTGACTTACGTTTACGGTCTGAAATGCCAGTAATCTGTTTCAAATTTCACAATTTCATGGTGTCTTTTGGCACAAGCAAGCAAAAATCAGTCTGATTTTAAAATACCAAGTGCATCTTGCCATTGGCATTTAACATCAATAACGACAAGCCCTGATCCCGCACAAACTCAGCCCCTCACCGCCTTCCCCCACAGTCATCCATCCAACAGACCAAAATCAGGCGAGTGGCATACGCTTACCAATCAATATTGTTCAAGACTGCAGCAAAAGATAGTTCAAGCTGAAACAAAGCTGATCCAACGCAGTCCTCAGTGGATGTACTCCCCGGCTGCACTAGCATTCTGCGGCACAAACGGCCGGCCAACCCTGTGCGATATCAAGCAGCATCAGCACCAGGGCATGTCCATCGCACACATCACTCGTCACCTGAATAGCCGTCATTTCCACACAGGCAATCAACGCAGCCTCCAACACACACCGCCAGTTTTTCCAGCAAAATTTCCACTTTCTCTGACCATGCCTTGGCTTCCGCGTGAAAATTTCTCAGCCGGCACCTGCTGCCGGCAAGCCAGTAGCCACTTTCACGCCAGTGCCGTCTTCCGCTACGGTAGCTCTCTTGTCCTCAGGAAAAAGCATCCCACACCCCCGGAAAATTCTGCGCAATCTTACTGAACATAGAGAAATTACTTATTCAGCATAGCGATCGCTCTACTTGGGCCTTTACCTACTGGTTTCGCCGGGTAGCTGCTTAATAAACTCCAGACCAGCCAGCAAGCATCGCTAGTGGAGTCAGGCGCTCAAACTGCCACGCCTTCCTGATGAACGCTGGAACATTGCAAGCGGACCACCGTCTTGGCCACCCGACAATGAAGGTCACGTCATCATGCATAGCAAGCTTCCCTTTGCTCACCCCATACCGGGCAATCTGTCCCCGGCCAGTCAGAAAACCCTGCTGGACTGGATCCATACCGTCGGCCAGATCGAGACCGAAAGCGAACTCAAGCTCTATCTGGACCACCTGCAATCCCAGCTTCCTACCAAGCACATGGTGATCACCCTGGGACGCATCAACCAGCACCAGCAACTGCACCGGGTGGAAAAAGTGGTAAATGTCAGCTTTCCGGAAGACTGGGTAGAGCACTACATGAGCCATAACTACATCAGTTGTGACCCGGTGCTGCGCTCGGTCATGGGGCAGGGTCCCATCCACTGGGCCGACAAGTTCTCCCGAGCCAAGGGCCAACAGGAAAAACAGTTCATTCAGGAACTGACCTCCATCGGTATGGGCAACGGCATCAGCTTCAGCGCCCTGTCCGAACGGCAGAACCTGGTCTGCGTGCTGTCAGTCTCTGGTAGTGAAATCGGCAAGGACAGCCAGCTCACCGAAATGCTGAACAGCCTGCTACTGCACCTACGCCAGGCTGCTGGCAGGGTAGCCAATCTGGCTCCGGCCGCTCCTGCGGCCATGCCGCTATCGCAACGCGAATTCGATATTTTCCACTGGATGAGTCATGGCAAGACCAACTGGGAAATTGCCACCATCCTGGGTATCAGTGAACGGACGGTGAAATTCCACGTTGCCAACATCATCCGCAAACTGAATGCCAACAACCGTACCCACGCCATCGTCATCGGCCTGCAATTGGGGCTGACCACCGTAGCCGGCACAATGTAGCTGTTGGCAAGGCTACAGGGCAGGCACTACAGCCAGTAACGACACTGCCAGCTTGCCGCTAGAATCGGCGCTCCAATGGCAACCGCGTCGCATTGATACGACGTGGCACTGTCGGCGGAGTTTCAATCTGCAAGTCTCTTCTTGATTGACCCATGCACTCACCTGAAACATTCGGCCCCGGCTTCACGGGGCCTTTTTTTGGCTGTGTGGCATGGTCGGTCACCGTCCGTGCTACCGCTATTCCGTGCACCATCACCCGCCTCTTCCAGCCAAAACCCTGTCACAAGGCGGGGCGATTTGTTACAGTCGCTGCTCCTGCTGATTCCTTTGCCTACCGGCCATGAATGCCTTTACCAGTTGCAACCCAGCCACCGCCGAGGTGGTGTTTACCCGTCCTGGCTGGAGCCAGGCCCAGCTTGATGATGCTCTGCAGCGGCTGAAACGCGCCCAGTCCGGCTGGGCGGCCCTGAGCGTGTCCCAACGCGCCGAGCGCATGCTGCAATTGGCCGTGCAACTGGAAACCCACCGTGAGCAACTGGCGGCGCTGGTGACACTGGAGGTGGGCAAACGCACCGCTGAGTGCCTGGCCGAAATCGACAAGTCGGCGCAACTGATACGCTATTACGCCGAGTTGGCCCCCACCCTGCTGGCTCCCCAATCCATTCCCACCCAGGCCAGCCAGAGCGGTGTTGCCTTCGAGGCGCTGGGCTGCGTGCTGGCGGTGATGCCGTGGAACTACCCCATCTGGCAATTGCTGCGTTTTGCCGTACCGGCGCTGATGGCAGGCAATACCTGCCTGGTGAAACCCGCGCCCTCGGTACCGCAATGCACCCAGTTGCTGCTGGAGCTGGTGCACGGCGCCGGGCTGGATTGCCTCGACATTGCCTGGATCGATCACCAACTGGTGGAAGAAGCCATCCGCCGCAGCGACGCCGTGGCCTTTACCGGTTCCACCCATACCGGGCGCATCATCGCCAGCCTGGCTGGCAAGCATCTGAAGAAGACCGTACTGGAACTGGGCGGCAGCAATCCCTTTATCGTGCTGGCCGATGCCGATGTCGAAGCCGCCGCGCAGGATGCGGTCAATTCGCGCTTCCGCGATGCCGGCCAAAGCTGTAATGCGGCCAAGCGCATGATCGTGGTGCCGGAAATCGCCGAGCAATTTGTTGCCGCCTTTGTCGCCGCCGCCAGCGCATTGCGCCCGGGCGACCCGCGCGACCCGGCCACCACCCTGTCGCCACTGACCCGGGCCGATCTGCGCGAGGCACTGCATGCACAGGTACTGGATGCCTGTCATCAGGGCGCCAGCCTGCTGCTGGGTGGCCAGTTGCCTCCGGCACCCGGTTTCTTCTATCCGGCCACAGTGCTGGATCATGTGCATGCCGGCTGCCGTGTCTATCACGAAGAAGTCTTCGGCCCGGTGGCCAGCATCCTGCGTGCCCGTGACGAGGCTGATGCGATCCGGCTGGCCAATGACACGCCGTTTGGCCTGGGCGCCTCCATCTATACCGCAGACACCACCCATGGCTGGGAATTAGCGCGGCAACTGGATGTGGGCAGCGTCTTTCTCAACCGCCACACCAGCTCGGATCTGCGTCTGCCCTTTGGCGGCGTAAAAGCCTCTGGCTATGGGCGCGAGCTGTCGGAGTTCGGCCTGTATGAATTCGTCAACGTCAAAACCTATTGGCAGAAATAAGCAGCACGGCGGCCGGGGTAGCGATGCGCTACACTGGCCGGCTGTTCCGCTCCTGGCCGCCCTGCACCGTTTGTCATGAAGTTTCCTCTGTCATCCACCGCCATTCTCGCCGGGCTGGTCTTGCTGGCCTGCCTGGGCTATTTCGGCCTGATTGCCACCGCCCCACCCTTGCTACAGGGTAGTGTCGCTGGCTGGCCGCGTTCCATCCTGCTGGCCTTGCTGCTGTTCCTGCTGTTTTTCGCGGTCACCCTGTGGCATATCCGGGCGCAAGACCGAAAGTCCGCCAGATGAGCCCGGCCACGGTTTTCTTCCTGTTATTCATTGTCGCCAGCCTGCTGCTGACTCGCCGGGCAGCACGCCTTACCCGTTCTGCCGATGACTTCTATACCGCCGGCGGACAATTACCGGCCTGGCAAAATGGCTTGGCACTGGCGGGAGATTTTTTATCAGCTGCCGCCTTTCTCGGCTCCATCGGCATGTATCTGGGGCAGGGCTACGATTCCCTGGTGTATGCGGTCGGTACGCTGGCCGGCTGGCCGCTGTTGATGCTGCTGCTGGCGGACAAACTGCGGGCGCTGGGGCGCTACAGTGTGGCCGAGGTATTGGCCGGCCGTTTTGACGAGCGCTCGGTACGCCTGATGAGCATCATCAGCTCGCTCACCATCACGCTGTTTTATCTGATCGTGCAACTGGTAGGCGCTGGCAAACTGTTGCAGCTGCTATTCGGCCTGCCCTATCTGGCCGCAGTCGGGCTGGTGGTGGTGCTGATGGTGCTGCAAGTGGGGCTGGGTGGCATGCTGGCCACCAGCTGGCTGCAGATGACCAAGGCCGCGCTGATGCTGCTGTGCGCACTGCTGCTGGCCGGCGGTGTGCTGCAACGCTTTGGCTACAGCGCGCCGGCCCTGTTTGCCCAGGTAGACCGGCTCAGCCATGGTCAGGCGCTGCTGCCAGGAAAATCTCTCTCCGATCCACTGGATGCGCTATCGCTGGGCCTGGGGCTTAGCCTGGGCCTGCTGGGGCTGCCGCATATCCTGCTGCGCTTTTTCACTGTGGCGGATGGCCGCGCCGCCCGCCACTCGGTGGGCTGGGCTACCGGCATCGTCGGTCTGTTTTTCCTGCTGAATATCTTTATCGGCTATGGCGCACTGGTACTGGTCGGGCCTGCAGCCCCATTCCATGACGCCGCCGGCAAGCTGCTGGGCGGTGGCAATATGGCGGCGCTGCATCTGGCCGCGCTACTGGGCGGGCCATGGCTGCAGGCACTGATTGCCGGCGTGGCCTTTGCCACCATCCTGGCGGTGCTGGCCGGGCTGGCCATGGCGGGTGCCAGTGCCATCAGCCACGATCTGTATGCCTTGTGGCTATGCCGTGGTCAGGCCGATCCACAACGGGAATGGCAGCTGTCGCGACTGGCTACCCTGCTGCTGGGCGTGGCTGCCGTGCTGTTGTCCACCCTGTTCCAGAATCTGAATATCGCCTTTCTGGTGGGCCTGGCCTTTGCCATCGCCGCCTCCAGCAATTTCCCGGTTCTGCTACTGACCCTGCACTGGCGCGGCCTCACTGCGCGCGGGGCGCTGGCTGGCGGCTGCTGCGGCATGCTGGCGGCACTGGGGCTGATCATCAGCGGCCCTACCGTGTGGGTGGGCATGCTCGGCCATGCCCGGCCGCTGTTTCCCTATGCCAACCCGGCGCTGTTTTCCGTGCCGCTGGCCTTTGCCGCTGCCTGGCTGGCCTCGGTCCTCGACAAGACGCCGGGACGCAGCATTGACGCGGCGCAGCCACGCGCCGACACTGCCAACCAAGCCCCAGTCTCATCCGGGCCAGCCATGCAGCAAACCGACTGGCCGCCAGCACAACACCGCAATAGAAAAACCACATGACCACACTGACTCTGTACGGCAACTGTTTCTCCGGCCATAGCTACAAGGTGCGCCTGGCACTGATGCTGGCCGATGTATCCCATGACTACGTTCATGTCGACCTGGCGCTGCCGCGCGCCGAACGCGCCGAAGACTTCCGCGCTGCCAGCCGCTTTGGCGAGGTGCCGGTCTTGGTGGCTGATGGCACGGCGATGTGCCAGTCCAATGCCATCCTGCAATGGCTGGCCGACAATTACGGCCGGCTGGACGGCGCTCCGGGCGAGCGCCAGCTGGTACGCGAATGGCTGTGCTGGGAGAGCAACCGCATCGGCTTCTCCCTGCCGAATCTGCGCCTGGCATGCAAGTTCTCCCCGCAGCCGGCCGAGGTCACCGCTTGGTTGGAAGCGCGTGTGCGCGATGATCTGGCCGTGCTGGACAGCACCCTGAGCGCGCACAATTATCTGATCGGTGCCACGCCGACCATCGCCGACCTGTCGGCCAGCGCCTATCTGTGGTGGCTGGGTGATGCCGGACTGGACATCGCCGGCTGGCCGCAGGTGGCCGCCTGGCTGCAGCGCATCAGCCAGTTGCCCGGCTGGCAGCATCCGGACGAATTGATGGCGGCGGACATTCCGGACTGAAGCAAACACGGGGAAGCGTGATGGAACGGCCATCCTGCATCAAACACTGGCGCGAACTGCAAGAGCCAGACAACGCCAGTTATCCGGACAGCAGCGAGTTGCTGTCCATCGGCTCGCCGCTGGGCCGCTTTTTTGGCCTGCAGCGCATCGGCATTCATCACGAACTGCTGCCTCCTGGCCGACGCACCTCCTGGCCCCATGCGGAAAAGACCGAAGACGAATTCGTCTACGTGCTGGAAGGCGAACCGGATGTCTGGCTGGATGGTGTGCTGCACCGGCTGCAGCCCGGTGACACGGTAGGTTTTCCCGCTGGCAGCGGTATCGCCCACAGTTTCCTCAACAACACCGCACACGATGTACGGCTGCTGTGCGTGGGCGACCGCGAAGACAACCAGCTGCACTACCCGCTACACCCGGCGCGCAATCGCGCGCTTGGCCCCCGTCACTGGGATGATTGCCCCGGCCAGTTGCAAGGCAAACACGACGGCCTGCCGGATGCCTTGCGCGCACAACAGGACCATGACTGACATGCCCCAGTTTCTCGCCGCCGCTGCCGCCATCATCGGGGAGCCACATCTGCTGACCCAGGCCGAAGATACCGCCCCCTACGCGCTGGACTACCGCCGTCGCTATCAGGGCCTGCCGCTAGCGGTGGCACTGCCAGCCAACACGGCAGAAGTAGCCGCGCTGCTGCAGCTGTGCCAGGCGCATCGGGTCGCGGTGGTACCTCAGGGCGGCAACACCTCCACCTGTGGCGCGGCCACACCGGATGCCTCCGGCCGTCAGTTGGTAATCGGCCTTGGCCGGCTCAACCAGCTGCGCGCCCTCGATACCGCCAACAATAGCATCACGGTAGAGGCCGGCATGACGCTGGCCCAGGTACAGCAGCTGGCTGCAGATGCCGGCCGGCTGTTTCCGCTATCGCTGGCCAGCGAAGGCAGCTGCCAGATCGGCGGCAATCTTTCCACCAATGCCGGCGGGCTGGCGGTGCTGCGCTACGGCACCATGCGCGAACTGACACTGGGGCTGGAAGTGGTGCTGCCGGGCGGTCAGGTACTGCACCAGCTGTCCGGCCTGCGCAAGGACACCAGCGGGCTGGACGTGAAGCAGCTGTTCATTGGGGCGGAAGGCCAGTTGGGACTGATTACCGCCGCCACGCTCAAGCTGTTCCCGCTCCCCACCGCCCACGCCACTACCTGGCTGGGCGTGGACAGCAGCCAGGCAGCCATCGGCCTGCTGTCGGCCTTGCGCCAGGCTTTTGGCGACCGGCTGACCACCTTTGAAATCATGTCGGAAGCCTGTCAGCAGCTGCTGGACAAATACCACCCCGGCCAACTGCCCTTCATCCAGCCGTGGGCGGTACTGGCCGAGCTATCCGACAGCGGCGACAGCCATGCGCTGCAACAGAAACTGGTGGAATGGCTGGCAACCCAGGAGATTGCCGACGGCGTGCTGGCACATAGCGAGGCCGAACGCCAGCGCCTGTGGCGGCTGCGTGAAGAAATGTCGGAAACGCAAAAGCGCGATGGCCCCAGCATCAAGCACGATATCGGCGTCCCCAGTTCAGCCATTCCCGACTTTCTGCAGCAGTGTGAAAGCGCGCTGCGCCAGTCCTTTCCCGGTGTACGCATCATTGCCTTCGGCCATGCAGGAGATGGCAATCTGCATTACAACATCAGCTACACCCGGCCGGACAATGCCCATTTGTTTGAGGACGAGGACAGTGTCAACGCCATCGTCTACGACCAGGTGTATCGCCATCAGGGCACGCTGGCGGCAGAGCATGGCGTGGGCCAACTCAAGGGCCACTGGCTGCAACGCTACAAGGACCCGGTTGCCCTGCAGCTGATGCGCAGCATCAAGCAGCTGCTGGATCCGCACGGGCTGATGAACCCCGGCAAGTGGCTGTCCGGCAGCGGCGATTAATCCAGCGCCGCCAGATCAACGGCCAGCCGGGCAAGCAGCTCCGGCCAGTCGCCAGCCTGCTGCTGACGATACAAGCGCAGTGCCGGATACCACGGCGTGTGCTCTCCCTCCCAGCCCCAGCGCCAGTCGGTATGGCTGGCCGACAACAACAGCCAGCACGGCAGCCCCAGACAACCGGCCAGATGGGCCAGCGCGGTATCCACCGTCACCAAGCCATCCAGTTGCGCCAGTAGCCCCGCCGTATCAGCCAGATCAGCCAGCCCCGCCTCGCCGGGCAGCAATTGCGGCCATTGGCCCAGCCATGCCTGCTCATCTGCCGCCACCGGCAGTTGCAGGCTGAGCCACTCGATATGGGGTAATTGCAATAGCGCTTCCAGCAAGCGGACATCCGGCAGCGAGCGGTGATGATCAAAAGGATGCCGGGCATGGCCACGCCATGCCAGCGCCAGCCGCAGCTTGCGCTGCCTGGCCGGCAAGCTGGGCGCTGGCTGCAGGGAAAAACCGGCTGGCGGCACGGCAGCCGGATCGGGCTGCAGCAGCAAGGGCAAACTCATGGAAAACACATGGCAGTCGTGTGCCGGCAAGGCCATGTCCAGACTGGTGAGCGGCAGGAATTGCACCGGGCAGGCCAATGCCATGCTGTGCAACAGGCGCTTCAGCTCCGGCCGGCATACCACGGTCAGGCGCTCAGCCTGTAGCAAGGGCAGATAGCGGCAAAACTGCAGGGCATCACCCAGGCCCTGCTCCAGCCACACCAGCAAATGCTGCCCAGCCAAGGACTCACCCTGCCAGCGCGGCGAAGCAAGAGTTGACAGGCCAAGTTCGACTGGCGGACGCAGCAGGCGGGCTTCCTGTGCCTGCCAGCCTTCATGCCAGCACCCCTGCGCCAGCAGCAAATAGCCCAGATTCTGCATATAGCGTGGCTGTTGCGGCTGGAGAGCTACCGCCTGCTGCCAGGCGGCTTCGGCACGCTCGGCCTGCCGCAACTCACTGCAGGCCAGTCCCCAGATAGATGCCTGGTGGGCATCTGCCTGCTCAAGCGGCACGTATTGCTCCAGCAAACGCATGGCAGCGCTGGCCATGCCCTGTTGCAGACAGGCCGCCGCCAGAGCCGCCGCCTCGGCGCTCGTCAACAAGGGCAAATGCAATGCCCGCTGCAACAGCTCCGCAGCTGCTAGCCATCGCCGCTGCCGCTGATACAGCAGCAGCAAATCGTGCAGCGCCACCACATGATCCGGCTGCACATGCAACAAACGACGCCAGCAGGCTTCCTCCTGCTGCGTGCGGCCATCTTGCTGATAACGCAGTGCCAGGCGGTACAGGCTGTCCTGGTGTTGCGGATCGGCAGCCAGCTCTGCCCAAAAATGCTGCTCTGCCAGCGCAGCCTCGCCACGCTCCTCGTACAGGCAGCCCAGGTTGTAATGGGCGTCGGCCACCGCCACATCCAGCTGCAGCGCCTGCTGCCAGCATTGGCCGGCCAGCTCGCCCTGCCCCAGCCTGGCCGCACAGACGCCCAGCAGATTCCACATCGGCGCATTATCCGGCTCGGCCTGCAGGCAATCCTGTGCGGCCAGCAAGGCTGCGGACAGATTCTGCTCGGCCAGCAGGGTTGCGGCACGCAGGGCCAGTGGCGACAGCCTCATCAAACAGGGCTCCTTGTACGGCAACAGACGGTAAAAAGCCGCCCATGGGCGGCTCCGGTACTGCATTTTAGCGACTTACAGGTGGAACTTGGCAAACTCGCCATTCATCTGTCCGGCGCGGCCTGCCAGGCTCTGCAAGGTGGTACTGGCCTGCTGCAGCATTTCGTCATTTTCCAGCACCCGGCTGTTGATCTGCTCCGAGCTTTGCGCAATCAGCGTGCTGGCATTGTGCTGCTCCTGGGTGGAGTGGGAAATCTCCGACATCTTGCTCACCACTTCCAGCATGGAGTGACGGATGGACTGGATGGTGGCCACCGCCTGCTGGGTCAGCACCACGCCATCGTTCACTACAGTCACCGTCTGCTGCACATCGCCCACCGCCTTGCCGGTTTCACTGCGAATGGCACTGACCATGCCGGCAATCTGCACCGTGGCCTGGGCCGTGCGCTCGGCCAGTTTGCGTACCTCGTCGGCCACCACGGCAAAGCCACGCCCCTGCTCGCCAGCACGCGCAGCTTCGATGGCGGCATTCAGTGCCAGCAGATTGGTCTGGTCGGCAATATCGCGTATCACCTCGGTGATGCCGGAAATCTGCTGTGAGCGCTGCTCTAGCGCTGCCAGCATGCTTTCCAGCGAGCGAACCGACTGCACCGTACTTTCCATACCATCGGCCAGACACAGCAGGCCCTGTGCACCAGATTCCAGACCGGTGCCGGTGGCGGTAGCCAGCTGGTCGGCCTCACGCGCATTGTCGGCAATATGGGCAATGCTGACGGTAATCTGCTCCAGCGTCGCCGCATTGGACGAGGACATGTCGGAAATGCTGCGTGCACTGTCCGCCACATCCAGCACCTGGCTGGATACCTGCCCCACACCGTCCACCACGCCGCCTGCGTTGTCGCGTAGACCACGGAACAGCGTTGCCAGCTGCGTAACGAACTGATTGAAAGCACGCGCGGTGGCGGCGATTTCGTCCTGCCCTTCGTCCTTCAGCCGCAAGGTGAGATCACCATCACCATGCGCAATATCTTCCATGGCGGCTTTCAGCGCCACCAGACCACCCAGCATGCGTCCCAACAACACCCCGGCCAGCGGAATCAGCAGGGCGAAAACCAGCGCGCTCAAGCCGGCCACGGTCAGCAGCAGGGTATTGAGCGGTGCCAGGATGTCATCCTTGTGCGTGGCCAGCCCGATCAGCCAGTCGCTGTCCGGAATGCGCTGCACGGAGAGCAACATGTCCTGCTCGCCCATGCGCATCTGCTGCAAACTGGCCGAACCGGCCAGCTCGGCCAGCTTGTCCGCCGTCAATTCGGGGGCCAGCTGGCTGATAGGCTTGAGGGTGAGCGCTGCCTGCGGATGTGCCAGCAGCTTGCCCTTGCTATCCACGATAAAGGCATAGCCATTGCCACGGATCTGTAGCGACAGCACCGACTTCACCAGGCTATCGACGAATACATCGCCACCGACCACGCCCACCTGGCTACCGCCATGGCTGATGGGCGCGGCCACGGTAATGGTGAGTTTCTTGCTGGCCTCATCCACATAGGGCTCGGTCACGATCGGCTTGCCGGCGGCCATGGCCTGCTTATACCAGTCGCGCTCGGTCACCTTGTAGTCGGCCGGGGCAGTCCAGTCGTCGGAAAACAGCGAGTGGCCATCGGCAAAACCGGCGTAATTCACATTGAAACCGGCCTTGGCTCCCACCTTGAGAAAACGCAGGGCATCCGCCTCGGTCGCCACGCTGGCCTGGGCGGCGATTTCCTGCTTTTTCTCATCCAGCCAGGTTTTCACCACAGTGCTCTGGCCCTTCAGCGCAGAGTCGAATTCGTGATTCAGTCCGCTGAGAATTTCACCCCGCATCTGGATGAACACGATCAGCACCAGTACCAGGCCAAACAGCGCCATCAGCAAGGCGTTGAAAGCAATCAGTTTGCTGCGCAAGGATTTCATGTTTCCCCCTTACCGGACGGGTGCCGGACTTGTTTTAACCATCATGACCGGGGCAGGCTTGCTGTGCGGAATAACCGGCCCTTCATCTATCTTTGCATTAAATTATGAAATACTTATTTACAATTTGATCCAGAACAGTAAAGGCGGTTTACAGCAGGCAATGCTATATCAGGCCTAGTACAAGGCAGCACAAATGACACAGCAGCCGGCATGGCTGCTGACAGTAGGGGCAGGACAAGCAGGCAAAAAAAATCCCCTGAGGGTTCTCAGGGGCCAACACGAGGAAGAAACATCTGGCTGGGGTTACCAGCTGATGCTTCGAGGGGCTAACACCACAAAAGGCCTTGCGGCCTTCAGTGCGATGCACAATTTAGCGCAAAAGCTCTATTCTGTCCATTCAATTCAGCGGCTTAGACCCGCTAACAAAACCCCCGCGCCTGCCTTGCGCCTCCTTGCCCTACTCTTTGTACTGTCTGCGTCGGCGCGCCTTGGCCCGGGTTCTCTACGCGCTTTTGTTAGCAGTTCTTAGCGCTCATGCCCACTGGTAATCCTTGAACATTTCACGCAATTTCATCTTCTGCAGCTTGCCGGTGGCGGTATGCGGCAGCTCGTCCAGGAACACCACGTCATCCGGCGTCCACCACTTGGCAATCTTGCCTTCGTAAAAGCCGATCAGCTCTTCGCGGGTGGCGCTGGCACCGGGCTTGAGCACCACCACCATCAGCGGACGCTCGTCCCACTTGGGATGCAGCACGCCAATAGCGGCGGCTTCGGCCACTGCCGGGTGCCCCACCAGGATGTTTTCCAGTTCGATGGAGCTGATCCACTCGCCACCAGACTTGATCACGTCCTTGGTGCGGTCGGTAATCTTCATGTAGCCATCACGGTCGATGGTGACCACGTCGCCGGTATTGAACCAGCCATCCTCGGTATGCGAGTCGTCCAGCTCACGCTTGAAGTAGCGCGACAACACCCAGGAACCCTTGACCTGCAGATTGCCAAAGGCCACGCCATCGTTGGGCAGCGGTTTGCCTTCATCATCGACAATACGAATGGCCACGCCGTAAATCGGCCGGCCCTGCTTGGTTTGCAAGCCGCGCAGCGTCGGGGTGTCACAGCCCTTGTGCTTGAACTTGGGGGTGCTGGTGGTACCACAGGGCGACAGCTCGGTCATGCCCCACAGCTGGCGCAGTTCGGCACCATGCTCGGCCAGTTGATCGACCATGCTTTCCGGCGCAGCCGAGCCACCGACGATAACGCGCTTCAGGCTGTGAATCTTCAGATGATTCTTCTGACAGTGCTGTAGCAGCATCATCCAGATGGTGGGCACACCGGCGGCCATGGTCACGCCTTCGGACTCGATCAGCTCGTACAGATTGACGCCGTCCATCTTGGGGCCGGGCAATACCAGCTTGGCACCGTTCATGGTGCAGCTGTAGGGCAGGCCCCAGCCATTGACGTGGAACATCGGCACCACCGGCATGATGGCACCCTGGGCCGAGATATCCAGACTGTCCGGCAGCGAGCTGGCAAAGGCATGCAGTACAGTGGAACGGTGCGAATACAGCACACCCTTGGGGTTGCCGGTAGTACCCGAGGTGTAGCACAGGCTGGAGGCGGTGTTTTCGTCGAAATCCGGCCACTGGTATTGGTCGCTGTGGCTGTTGACCAGGTCTTCGTAGCACAGCAGGTTGTCCAGCGTGGACTCGCGCGGCATGTGGGCGCGGTCGGTCAGCAGCACAAAGTGCTGCACGGTGGTCAGTTCGGCGGCAATCTGCTCGACGACGGGCAGAAAGCTCAAATCGAACATCAGGACTTTGTCTTCGCCGTGATTGATGATGTAGCTGATCTGCTCGGCAAACAGGCGCGGATTGACGGTATGGCAGATAGCACCGGAGCCGGAGGTGGCAAAGTAGATTTCGTAGTGGCGGTAGCCATTCCAGGCCAAGGTGCCCACGGTATCGCCGTGCTGCACGCCAAGGCCGGCCAGGGCATTGGCCAGCTGCCGGCTGCGGCGCGCTGCTTCACGGTAGGTATAGCGGTGAATCGGGCCTTCCACGGTGCGCGACACGATCTCGCTATCGCCATGGTAGGTTTCGGCATGTTGCAGCAGGGCGGAGATCAGCAGCGGCTGCTCCATCATTTGTCCACGCATCTTGTTTCCCCTCTATTGTCGTGGTTTGGAATGCATCAAAAGACCATAGGCATTTTGGGGCATTTGCTCCAATCACATTTTCTGATGCAAACAGGAAAGACCTGCTGATGAAAACAGAGGTTTACAGGGAATAAGACAGGAAGCTTCCTAGCGCTTGCTTGGCAGAAAAGATGACAAAGCATTGCTGCAGCAAGGCTGCCACCGGCCCGCCTGCGATGCATTCCACCCGGCCGGCAACTCCACTGCAAAGCTGCACGACAAGCAGCTTGCCAGTTGGCCACCCATGGCACTGTGCTGGCAATACAACAGCTGATGCGTTTTAGCTTTTCACGGGGCGCTTGGCCAGCATGCGTTGCAAGGTGCGTCTATGCATGCCCATGGCGCGGGCCGTCGCCGAGATATTGCCATCGTTCTCGTTCAGCACTCGTTGCAAGTGCTCCCAGGTGACCCGCCGCAGCGACATCGGCTGCGGCGCCAGCGGCAGCTCCGGATTGGCCATCACCTGCTGAAAAGCCGCCAGGATGTCATCCACCGTGGCCGGCTTGGCCAGATATTGCACCGCGCCCAGCTTGGTCGCCTCTACCGCGGTGGCGATACTGGCATAGCCGGTGAGCACCACCACCGCTGCATGGGGATAGCACTGCCGTAATGCAGGCAATAGCCGCAAGCCACTTTCACCTTCCAGATTCAGGTCCAGCAGGATGCGCAGCGGTGGCTCATCGCGCGCTTGCAGTGCGCCAGCGCCATCTGCGGCACACTCGACACGAAAGCCCCGCCGCGTCAGCGAACGCGCCAACACCATGGCAAAAGCCTGGTCGTCATCAACCAGCAGGAAATCCAGCGCCATGTCACGCCTCCCCTTGCAAGGGCAACCGCACGCAGGCGTGCACGCCACCCTCGGCACGGTTATCCAGGGTCAGCGTTCCACCCAGCCGTGCCAGCGTGGCGTGGCTGAGCATCACCCCCAGCCCCATGCCGGCCGGCTTGTCCGAATCTTGCGGTGCCAGGCCGGCGCGCTGCAATTGCTGCGCGCTGAGGCAGCCTTCGCGATTGATGATGTCCAATTGCAACTGCCCCTCCGGCAAGGATGCGATCACCGTCAGCTCGCCACCACCTGCCTCGGCCGCATTATTGATCAGATTGAAAAAGGCCGGCCAGAATGCCGCATCCAGCCGCACCAGCGGGTCGGCTCCGGCCGGGGCCTGCCATTCCAGCCGCACATCCGGCCGCAAGCTACGCCAGCCGGACAGCTGCTGCGCCAGGGTGGCAAACAGCGCAATGGTAGCACCCTGTGGCTGAATGCCCTGCTTCAGCCGCGTCAGCGCCTGGGCACAACTACCCAATTGCGCCCGCATCAGTTGCAGGTCCTCGCACAGCGGCTGATCGGCCGCATGCTGCTGCAGCATGTCATCCACCAGCAAGGTCAGGGTATTGATGGGCGTGGATAGCGAATGCGCCGCACCAGCCGCCTGCATGCCCACTGCCAGCAGTTGTTCATCGCGCAGCTGGGTTTCCCGTGCGGCCGCCAGCGCCGCCTCGCGCGCCGCCAGCTGGCGGGCCAGCCAGGACACAAAGCTGGTAATCAGCAGCGCCGACAGGGCAAAGGTCAGCCACATGCCGACCAGATGCAGGGAAAAGGCATAGGCCGCATCGCTGCCCTGCAAGGGCCAGGGCAGATGCCAGCCAAACAGCGCGGCATAAGCCAGCATGCTGAGCAAGGACAAGCCCCAGGCAAACAGGCCGGGTGACAGCAAGGCAGCAAACAACACCGGTGGCAGATACAAGGAGGCCAGCGGATTGGCCGCGCCACCGCTGAAAGCCATGCATTCGGTCAAAGCCAGCACATCCGCCAGCAAGCCCAGCCGCAGTAATGGCAAGGCCGGACTGCCGTGCAGCAGCCGCTTGCTCAGTACACCATTGAACAAGGCCAGCGTGGCCAGTGCCTGCAGCAGCAACAGCCAGGGCAGTGCCAGACCTGTCAGCCAGCACAGCAATAGCAACAGGCCACCAGCGGCCAGCATCAGCCAGCGCAGACGGGCAATCAGGCGCACCGCATCCGGCAGATCGGCAACCAGGCGGGAAGAAGAGGAAAACAGTTGGGCCAGCATGGCCGACACTTTAGCATCCCGCAGCGCCAGTGGTGGCTGCGACATAATGCCGCACACCCCCAACTGGCATGGCCAGAGGCTGATACCGGCGCGGCGCAGCCCATGACCGCGGCAACTGGCCGCGATGGTAGCTGCCCCGCTCGTCGCCGCCCGGCCAGTCTGCTAGTCTTGCAACACTTTTTGTCGAACTGTGCCGGATGAAACATTTGAAACTCGCAGGCTGCGGCCTGATCCTGTTTATCGCGCTGGGGCCACTGGTGGGCTTGCTGGCCAGCGGTGTGCTGCCCTTGCTGGCCTACATGATCGGCGCGCTGCCGGCCGCGCTGGCCGGCATATTGCTAGTGCTGCTGCGCCTGTCGCTGGATAGCGGCATCAGCCGCTGGCAGCAAAGCTGGCCACGCTGGCGACTGCTGGCTGTGGCCGCCCTGCCCGGCGCACTGACCGGCGGGGTGATCACCCTGTATTACAGCCGCTGGCTACAGCCGGCGCTATACGACCCGCTATTCAACTATTATGTCGGCGCCGTGGCGGGCGGGGTATGCAACGCACTGTTCTGGCTGTTGCGCAGCCAGCCCGAGCCAGGCCGCTGATCGGCCACACCTGCGGCAGGCGACAAAAAGAAAGCCCGCCTGGTCGGGGCGGGCAATAACACCTTGGAGTGCGTCCCGGCAGGCTTGGACCTACCGGCGTATCTGGCACCAACAATACGCTGTTGCAAATGCCAGGCCAATGCGACAGATTGCCGCAGTGTCTCAGTCGGCCTTGCACAAGCGTACCTGCAGGCCACCACTATCGCGGTTTGCCAATGTCAGGCTCAGCCCATGCAGGCTGGCAATGCGCTCGACAATGGACAAGCCGAGCCCGCTGCCCGCCACATCCTGTCCGGGGGGCCGGAAAAAACGCTCATGCACCCGATCCAGCCATTCCGGCGCAATACCCGGCCCGTTATCCCGCACCACAATGCCAGTCGCCGCTGCCTGCAACTCGATGCAGGCACCGGGCGGGCAATAGCGCACCGCGTTGTCCAGCAGGTTGCGCAGCATCAGCGTAAGCAAGGTGGCATCACCACTCAGCGGCAAGACCTGCGCTGGGTTGTCCTGCCATTGCAGCTGTAGCTGTAGCTGCATATTGTTGGTGGCCGCAACTGCGGCGACATCGGCCATGGCATCGCCACAGACAGTGGCCCAGTCCACAGGCTGCGCGGCTGGCAAACCCTGTAGCGGATCCAGCCGGGACAAGGCCAGCAATTGCTCCACCAGCCGGGTGGCCCGGCCAATGCCCTGCTGCAACTGCCGCAGCGCATGCTGGCGGCCGGTCTCATCCGGCATCAGCGCCATGACCTCGGCCTGTACCTGCAAGGCCGCCAGCGGCGTGCGCAGCTCATGTGCGGCATCCGCAGTGAAACGGCGTTCGTGCTCCACCGTGTCGGCAATACGGGCAAATAGCGCATTCAAGGCACGTACCATGGGCAATACCTCGCCCGGTACGTCTTCAGCCAGCGGGCTACTATCCAGCGCACTGCGGCGGCCAAGGTCGGCGGCCACCTGCTGCAAGGGCCGCAAGCCCTTGCGCACCGCCCACAGGATCAGCAGCAGCAATACCGGCAAACCCAGCAACCACGGCAGTAGCTGCCCTTGTATCACCTTGAGCACCACCTCATGGCGCAGCTTCTGCCGCTGCCCTACCGCCACCAATCGTGAACCATCCGGTGCCGGCAGATAGAACAAGCGCCACTCATCCTTGTCACCATGGCCGCTCACCGTATAAAACCCGCGCCGGCCAGCCTCAAAGCTGAAATGACGCCCCTTGCCATCACTCAGCAGCAAATCACCGGCCTCATTCCATACCGCTACACCAATATCATCATCTTCGGCATCACCACGATCGCCGCCGCGAATCAGCTTCTTGGTCTTGGGCAATACCGGCAGCGGATCGTCACCATGCTCGCCCATGTTGACGCTGAGCAATTGCCGGGCAAACAGGGTGAGTTGGGTATCGTACAATTCGTCCACTTCATGGTGGGCGACATAGGCGGCCACCGCAGTAGACACCAGCCAGATCAGCGGTACGGTAATCAGCAGCAGCACCGCCAGACGGCGCTGCAAGGTGCGCTGGCGCTTGATCATTGCAGCTCGCCCAGCGCATAGCCGATGCCACGCTGCGTGCGGATAAAACCAGCACCCAGTTTTTTGCGCAGATGGTGGACATACACCTCCACTGCATTGCTTTCCAGCTCCTGCCCCCAGCCGTATAGCTTTTCTTCGATCAACTCACGCGACAATACCCGCCCCTTGCTGGATAGCAGCAGCTCCAGCAGGGCCAGTTCGCGCGCGGTCAGTTCCAGTGCCTTGTCATCCAGCCAGGCGGTGCGGGCAACCGGATCAAAGCTGACCGCACCATGCACCAGCCGGCTCACGCTCTGACCATGGCGCCGGCGAATCAGCGCCCGCAAGCGTGCCGCCACTTCACTCAGCGCAAACGGCTTGACCAGATAATCATCCGCGCCGGCATCCAGCCCTTGCAGGCGCTCGTCCAGCGTATCGCGGGCAGTCAGCACCAGTACCGGCACATCCTGTCCAGCCTGACGCCAGGCGGCGAGGATATCCATGCCATCCATGCCGGGCAGTCCCAAATCCAGCACCACGGCATCAAACGGGGCAGCCGATAGCGCGGCCAGCCCTTCCCGCCCCTGGCGAAACCAGTCGACCACGAAACCCAGCTGGCCCAGCCCCATTTTGAGGCCGTCACCAATCAGCGGATCATCCTCCACCACCAATATGCGCATGTTTACTTCCTTGTTTCGAACTCCGGCTCAGGCATGGCCTGCTCGCCGCCGTCCGGCGGCATGGGCTTGACGCCGGTGACCATGGCCTTAACCAGATTGACGCCACCCAGCCGGCTCATCACCAATGCCGCCAGCACATGCAGACCGACACTGCCAATCAGGATATTGGCCAGTGCCTCATGCAGCTCCTGCATGCCGTCATCGCCCCAGAAGGCATCGGTGCCCAGCAGATAACCGCTCACGCCCAGACTCAGCACCAGCGCCATCAGCCACAGCATCATCAATGCACCCAGCGGGTTATGCCCGGCATGGGCATCCAGCCGTCCCTGGCGCATATCCTGCCAGTGTGCCCGCAAGCGGCGTGGCGTAGGAAAGAAATCGGCAAAACGGGCATGCCTGCTGCCCACAAAACCCCATACCACGCGTGACAGCACCAGAGCAGCCGCCAGATAACCAGCCCAGCGATGCGGGCCTTCACCATCTTCCAGTACGAAATAATTGCCCAGCACACAGGCCGCCAGCGTCCAGTGAAACACCCGGACAAAACGGTCCCACACCTTGATTCCCTGTGTATTGTCAGCCATCAATCTATTTCCTTTCAGCAAAAGAGCAGGCCGGCGCCTGATGGCCGCCGGCTCTCCCGCACCGGGAACGTGCCCCGGCATGCAACACCTTATTGCTGTACTTCGCTCTTCACCGGCTTGCCGGTCTTGGTATCGAAGTAGATTTCCACTTTCTTGTCATCCTTGTTCTTGCCATAGATCTCGTAGCACTGGCCGCTCACCTTGAACTTGTCGATCTTGTAGCCCTGGCCTTCCAGCTGCTTCTTGAAATCTTCCTGCTTGATCCACTCGCTCTTGGGGTGGGTTTCACACTTGGCACCAGCAAAAACGGCAGGGGCAGCAAAGGCAGCGAACAGGGCGGTCAGCAACAGTTTTTTCATTTCTCGAATCTCCAGGATTAAACCGGTTCATTCCGGTGGCAGGGCTATTTAAACGCAGCAGTCTTAAACCCAACTTAAAACCACGCTGCGTCATCCGCACGTCACCAAAGCCACATCGCGCTGTCATCTGCACCATGCAGCATGACGCGGTACACCACGGCAGAACGGACCCGACATGCAGCCCGACACCGCCTCCACCAGCAGCCGCCACTACCGCGCCATCTGGATTTCCGATGTACATCTGGGCACCTCCGGTTGCCGCGCCGATCATTTACTCGACTTCCTCAAGCACAACGAATCCGACCACCTCTATCTGGTGGGCGATATCGTAGACGGCTGGCAACTGAAAAAATCCTGGTACTGGAAGCAAAGCCACAACGACGTGGTGCAAAAGGTGCTGCGCAAAGCACGCAAGGGTTGTCAGGTGGTGTATGTACCGGGCAACCACGACGAAGCCGCCCGCCACTACGTGGGGCTGGACTTCGGCGGCATCGCCATCCGCCGCGAGGCCGAACACACCACCGCAGACGGGAAGCGCCTGCTGATCATCCACGGCGACGAATTCGATGGTGTCATCCAGCACATCAAGTGGCTGGCCTATGTCGGTGACTCGCTCTACACCGTCATCCTGGAACTGAACCGTGGCTTTAACTGGCTGCGCAAGCAACTGGGCATGCCGTACTGGTCGCTATCGCAATACCTCAAGCACAAGGTAAAAAACGCGGTCAACTTCATCAGCGACTTCGAAAAAATCCTCGCCGGAGAAGCCCGCCGCCGCGACTACGACGGCGTGATTTGCGGCCACATCCACAAGGCCGAAGTGCGGGATATCGACGGCATCCTCTATGGCAATAGTGGTGATTGGGTAGAAAGCCTGTCAGCCCTGGTGGAACACGCCGACGGCCGGCTGGAAGTGGTGTACTGGACCGAACTGCAATCCGCAGCAGAACCGGTCCGCCGCAAAAACAAGCACACCGGCAGGGCGGGCCAGCCCGCCACCGGCCAACAGGAAGCATCACAACCAGCCTGGCTGCCACAACCGGCAGCCCCGGCCTTGCTTACACGGGCAGACACCACGGCCCAGCTGTCCGACCCCAACCAGGAGACACCATGCGCATCCTGATCGTCACTGACGCCTGGAAACCGCAAGTCAACGGCGTAGTCCGTACCCTCACCGAAACCAGCCGTGAGCTCACCCAGTTCGGCCATCAGGTGGACATGATCACGCCACTGGAATTCAAGACCCTGCCCTGCCCCACCTACCCCGACATCCGCCTGTCCATCCTGCCCTACCGCCAGGTAGCACGACGAATTGCCGAACTCGCACCGCACGCCATCCACATTGCCACCGAAGGCCCGCTGGGACTGGCGGCACGCCGCTACTGCCTGCGCCACAAACTGGCCTTTACCACCGCCTATCACACCCGTTTCCCGGAATACATCGCCGCCCGTACCCGCCTGCCGCTGTCCATCAGCTATGCCTGGATGCGCCATTTCCACAATGCCGGTGCCGCCACCATGGTGCCTACCCAGTCCATTGCCGACGACCTGCGCGCCCGCGGTTTTACCAAGGTGGTGTTATGGAGCCGTGGCGTGGATACCAGCCTGTTCACGCCCGGCACACGCGAGCGTCTGGATGAAAGCACGGCCCCGCGCTTTGTCTACATCGGCCGGGTCGCCGTGGAAAAGAACATCGAAGCCTTCCTCAAGCTCGACCTGCCCGGCAGCAAATGGGTAGTGGGCGATGGCCCGCTGATGGCCCGTCTGCAACGCGAATATCCTGAAGTTCACTTCGCCGGTGTCTTCCCGCAAAACGAGCTGGCCCGCTTCTACCGCGCGGCCGACGTCTTTGTCTTTCCCAGCCTGACCGACACCTTTGGCCTGGTGCTGCTGGAGGCCATGGCCTGCGGCACACCGGTCGCCGCCTACCCGGTGGCCGGGCCACTGGATGTAGTCGGTAACAGCGGGGCTGGCGTGCTTGCCGAAGACCTGCGCCAGGCCTGTCTGGATGCGATGAACATCGACCGCAGCCATGTACGCCGGATTGCCGAAGGATTCTCCTGGGCCGCCGCCGCACGCCAGTTCGAACAGCATCTGCATCCCAATTCACAAGAACGTATCGCCACTCTCAAGCCGCAGGCGGGCTGATGCCACAGAAACAAGCCGCGTTGCAAAACAGGTTGCGCCGCCCATGGCAGCTGGGACAAGACTTCAGCACATTGCCATGGCCGCAGCCAGCACCACGCTGCAAAAAAAACTTGAGTCCGCAGATCACAGGCCTATACTGAAATCATTCAGTAACAGGGAGGGTTTGGGATGAGTCATTGGCCGGATTCCGACAACCTTGTTCAACTTTGTGTTCAGAACCCATCACCTTCTCAGGTTTGATGGCGGCTGCTTCAGCGTAGCCGGGAGCACTACCAGCGTCCATCACGGATGCATCAACGACAGGTCGTCGGTAAGCCAGACACGAAACAACAGACTTTGCTTAAGCTTGATGAGTTAGCCGGGGCTTGAATGCCCTTATCCGCCACCCTAACAGGCAGCGATCATGATGTTACCGCCCACGCAACCAAGGGCATTGTTCATGTAATATCAGTGCTTTACGACTTATCTGGTGCTGTGCAAACAGCCTGTTCTTTGGTAATGACCTGTTCGCGGGTTTCAGAACATCGTTGGCAAACATGTTCACCGCGGCTCGGGTTGCAGTCTTGTATGTGATGTTTGCGTTATCCCGCAAATCCTTCTGAAACATGCAGTGACACACCTCGGAGGGCGGCCAGTCAAGCCGCCCTCTTTCATATTCTAGTCCTGCTGCAGCCTGATCCGTTCAATCACCACCCGCGCCAGATGCTGGGTACTGACACCCGGCGACATCACATCCGGCGTGGCAATACCATCCAGCAATGTCGTCCGCACTGCCTGCTCGATACGCAGCGCCAGTTCCGGGCGCTGCCACCACACCCGCAGCAGCATGGCTGCACTGAGAATGGCAGCCAGCGGATTGGCAATGCCCTGGCCGGCGATATCCGGGGCCGACCCGTGCACTGGCTCGGCAATGGCCGCCGCCACTCCCAGGTTCAATGAAGGTGCCAGGCCCAGGCCACCGCCGAAAGCCGCCACCAGATCCGACAAAATATCTCCATACAGATTGGGGGCCAGCAGCATGTCAAAGCTTTCCGGTGCCTGCGCCAGACGCATGGCTGCGGTATCCACCAGCATTTCATCCACAGCGATCTCGGGGTAGTCCTGCGCCACTTCCCTGGCACAGTCGCGGAACAAGCCATCGGTACGGGGCAGGATATTGGCCTTGTGAATGATGGTGATGCGCTGGCGGCCAGCATTGCGCGCCAGTTCGAATGCGCTACGCGCCACCCGCAGGGATGCCTTGCGGGTAATGCGCTTGATGGCCACGGCCACTTCACCGTCAGACTGCTCGTCACCTACATACAGGTCTTCGGTATTTTCGCGGACGATGATCAGATCAATACCACTACGGCTGCTGGCCAGCGGCAAACTGAGCGTGGGGCGGATATTGGCATGGCAGCCCAGTTCGCGGCGCAATTGCACAATGGGCGAGCGATAGCCCTCTACCAGTTGCATGGGCGAGCTGACGGCACCAAAAAACACCGCCCCGCATTCGCGGGCAGCCGCCAGGGTGCGCTCAGGCAGCGCCTTGCCATTGCGGCAGAACTCTTCCCAGCCCGCATCCGCAAATACCAGCTGCAAACCAGGCAGCACCGCCTGTAACACGCCCACAGCCACCGGCACCACTTCATGACCAATCCCGTCTCCGGGAATCACACACAGCTTCATCGCTCGCTCCGCTTTCTGTCTGCAGAACAACAGATTGTACTCGTGACAACACCTGCCACCTAAAAAATAATGACAAAAGAATGTCGCCTCAGTTTGGCTTGGTACACTGTCGGACAACCGCGACCAGGCAAACACACTTATGCATTAGCGCAGACCACAATACAATTTGCTGATCTAAATCAATCACCCATTAAGAACAATCAGGAATAAACACAGCGGAAAGAAATCGTTAGGGCTACCCCATTCTTTAAGGTAACATCCTGTTCCAGTTGACTTTCCCGCCAGGCCCCCAGCCCTGCAAACCATTGGTAGCGGCCAGGCTTGGTATCGCAGCGATTTGATCATTATGCACAATGACATAGTGAGAACGGCTTGCAATGTTTAGTCAAGCGGACCCGAAAAGGGTAAAATCGCGGCAACCACTCATTCCTTGATTTCTTTTGGATAGCGAGCAGCAATTTATATGTCCTCCCCCAATCTGACCGCTGAAAAGGTCTTGTCGGTTCACCACTGGAACGACACCCTGTTCACCTTCACCTGCACCCGCGATGCCGGTCTGCGCTTCATTAATGGCCAATTCGTCATGATCGGCCTGGAAGTGAACGGCAAGCCGCTGATGCGCGCCTACTCCATTGTCAGCTCCAATTACGAAGAGCATCTGGAGTTCTACAGCATCAAGGTTCAAGACGGCCCGCTGACTTCGCGCCTGCAGCACTTGCAGGTCGGCGATACCGTGATGATCAGCAAAAAGCCCACCGGCACCCTGGTACAAGACAACCTGCTGCCGGGCAAAAACCTGTACCTGTTGTCCACCGGTACTGGTCTGGCACCGTTCATGTCCATCATCAAGGACCCGGAAGTTTACGAACGCTACGACAAGGTCATTCTGACCCACGGCGTACGCTGGGTCAGCGAGCTGGGCTATCACGACTACATCACCAATGAACTGCCGGAAAACGAGTTCTTTGGCGATATCGTGAAAGAAAAGCTGATCTACTATCCGACCGTGACCCGCGAGCCCTTCCGCAACCAGGGCCGCCTGACCGATCTGATCACCAATGGCAAGATGTGTGCCGATATCGGCCTGCCGCAGCTGAACCCGGAAAACGACCGCGTGCTGATCTGCGGTAGCCCGTCCATGCTGCACGACCTGTGCGAAATCCTGAATGGCCTCGGCTTCAAGGAATCTCCGCGCATGGGCGAGCCGGGCGACTACGCCATCGAACGCGCCTTCGTGGAAAAGTGATCTGACTTTTCACTGGCAACAGACAAAACGCCATCCAGCAGGATGGCGTTTTTCTTTGCCTGCACACCACGGCAGCTGGCGCTGGTGGAAATGACAGACGCAAAAAGGGAGGCCGCAGCCTCCCTTTACTTATTGCGAGCCAGACGCTGACGTCTGATTAGTTTGCTGCGGAAGCCGGAGCGGCTTTCTTGGCAGCGTGCTTTTTAGCGTGGTGTTTTTTGGCAGCGTGCTTCTTGGCCGGAGCGGAAGCATCAGCAGCCTGGGCTTTCTGAGCGGAAGCTTCTACTTTCTTGGCAGCGTGCTTTTTAGCGTGATGCTTTTTGGCAGCGTGCTTTTTGGCCGGAGCGGAAGCATCAGCAGCTTGGGCTTTTTGAGCGGAAGCGTCTACTTTCTTGGCAGCGTGCTTTTTAGCGTGGTGCTTTTTGGTAGCTTTCTTGGCCGGAGCGGAAGCGTCAGCAGCTTGGGCTTTCTGAGCGGAAGCATCTACTTTCTTGGCAGCGTGCTTTTTAGCATGGTGCTTTTTGGTAGCCTTCTTGGCCGGAGCGGAAGCGTCAGCAGCTTGGGCTTTCTGAGCGGAAGCGTCTACTTTCTTGGCAGCGTGCTTTTTAGCATGGTGCTTTTTGGTAGCCTTCTTGGCCGGAGCGGAAGCGTCAGCAGCTTGGGCTTTTTGAGCGGAAGCGTCTACTTTCTTGGCAGCGTGCTTTTTAGCATGGTGCTTTTTGGTAGCCTTCTTGGCCGGGGCGGAAGCGTCAGCAGCTTGTGCTTTCTGAGCAGAAGCTTCTACTTTCTTTTCGCCCTTTTTGGCGTGATGAATCTTGGCAGCTTTGGCTTTCGGTGCGGAAGCAGCAGCCGGAGCGGAAGCGTTGGTGGCGGCGAAACCAGCAGCGGAGCTCAGACCGAAGGCGGCAGACAAAACGAGCAGGGTCAGTTTTTTCATGTTGCGTTCTCCAATATCAAGTGGGGAGTGTTCTTTCCGAGACACCGCAGCGGTGTTTCCATGAGTCGTATCCTAGCCCTGCCCGTCTAGCCCGTCTGTGAGTGCTATGTAAGCCCGTGTAACGCTAAGTACAAACCTAGCGGCGCGTTACGGTGACTACTTGGTAAACGCCACCAAACAAGGTTTCCTTGTGCCAGTCAAAAGCCTCAGCTTCGCTGGCATAGCTGGAAATTTCGTTTTCCCACAGTGCTTCGGCAAAAGGCTCCAGCACCCGGTTGACCCACTTGAGTAACCAACCAATAGGCTGCCAGGCAGCTGGTTTGTGATAATCGACAAACACCGCTTTGCCACCTGCAGGCACCTGCGACAGCATGTTGTCGACAATGTCATGTTTTAAATCATCCGGCACTTCATGCAGCAGAAAGAAGCTGCAGATCAGATCGGCCGGCTGCTCCAGCCGGTAGCTGGCCGCATCGGCTCGCACTACTCGCGCCTGCGGGTAGGCCGCCAGCTTGCGCGCGCCATGCTCAACCTGAACCGGAGTGATATCAGTCAGCACAAACTGGCCGTGCTTTCTGACCTTGGCAGCTGCCTTTTCCACCAGATCGCCATACACATGGGCAACTTGCCATACCCGCATGCCGGGCCGGATTTGCTGCAGATAACGGCGCATCAGACGCTGGTCATTCAGAAACAGCAGCGTACTGACCACCAGATTGCGGTCCAGCAGCGCGGCGCGGCGCGGGTTGACATAGGCCCAGTCGTAAACTTCAGTCATGTAGTCCGGCACCCCTTCGTAATAGGGGTTGCACGGTAGCGGTGGGTGGTTGCGGCTCATGGTGGCACCTTGGCATTAGCTATTCATCAACAAAGTTTAGCAAATGCTAATATGCAAACTATTGAGCTAGGCCAAGCTTTCCCCTGATCCGGCAACATGCTGTTTACCAATGCAAAACGGCCCATTCGGGCCGTTGGTACGCGCAGGAGACAGGTTAGTCTGCCAGGGTGAGCACCACCGGCGTGTGATCGGACGGTCGCTCCCACTTGCGCGGGGCCTTGTCGATGACACATGCGCTGGCGCGCGCCTGCAGCGCCGGCGTAATCAGGATGTGGTCGATACGCACACCCTTGTTGCGACGGAACATCATCGCGCGGTAATCCCACCAGCTGTACTGCTTGTCCTCCTGATTGAACAGGCGAAAGCTGTCGGCCAGCCCAAGGCTGATCAGGCCGCGAAAGGCCTCGCGCTCGGGCGTGCTGCACAGCACCTGCTCGTGCCAGCTTTCCGGATCGTACACATCACGGTCTTCCGGCGCGATATTGTAGTCACCCAACAGGGCCAGCTGTGGATGGCGGCTGAGTTCGTCGGCCACATAGGCATGCAGTTTGCCCAGCCATTCCAGCTTGTAGGGGTATTTGGGTGAATCGACCGCCTCGCCATTGACGAAGTAGCCACAGATCACGCGCACGCCGTTGACCGTGGCGGCAATCACCCGCCGCTGCGGGTCGTCGTAGCCGGGAATGCCCAGCACCACATCCTCCAGCGGCAAGGGCTGACGTACCAGAATGGCCACGCCGTTATAGGTTTTCTGGCCAAACCAGGCGGCGCGGTAACCGGCAGCCTCGATATCGGCCAGCGGAAACACATCCTGATCCATCTTCAATTCCTGCAGACAAAGCACATCCACCGGACTATCCGCCAGCCACTGCAGTACTTGTGGCAGACGGACCTTGAGTGAATTGACATTCCAGGTGGCTAATTGCATATCTTCAGTTCTCGTTTACAGATGAAAGCAGCTGCTAGCAGGCAGCCACTATACATTACATATAAGGTATCAGCCCGGCTGGCGGCAGGAAGCAAACATGTCCAGCTGCTTGTTGTAGACGCTGGTATGCACACCCAGCAAGCCCAGCAGCGAGTGGAACAGATTGTCATGCGAATAAGGCTCAGCCTTGCGGCCTTCCAGGCAGCGCTGGTTCAAGCCGACTTCCTGCTGGAAACTGTCGGAGAACCACATCATCGCCCCGATGTGCTTTTGCGCTTCCGGGGCAAACAGGTAGGGCGTGCCATGCAGGTACATGCCGTTTTCGCCCAGCGATTCGCCATGGTCAGCCATATACAGCATGCCGGTGTTATAGCGCTGCTGGTTGGCACGCAGGAAGTCGATGATGCCGGACAGTACGGTATCGGTATACAGGATGGTGTTGTCGAAACCGTTGACGATCTGTTCGCGCGGGCAGCGTGACAGCTCGCTGGTCTGGCATACCGGCTTGAACTGCTCCAGCGCCGGCGGATAACGCTTGTAATAGGCCGGGCCGTGACTGCCCATCTGGTGCAGTACCAACACCACGTCGCGGTCAGACTGGTCGATCAGTTGCTGGGCATTCTTGATCAGGATTTCATCCCAGCACTCGCCCGTGGTACACAGCTTGTCATCCTTGCTGTTGCTGACGTCTTCCAGCGTCACGCGGTTACACACATCCTTGCAGCCCGACTGGTTATCGCGCCAGATCACGTTGTAACCGGCACGCTTGAGTATATCCAGCACGTTTTGCTGCCGTGCTGCCTTGTCGCCACTGTAATTGTCGCGGCCGATATTGGAGAACATGCAGGGCACCGAGACCGCAGTTTCCGTGCCGCAGGAGTGCACATCGGGCAGATTGATCAAACCGCTCTGGGCTGACAACTTGGGATTGGTATTGCGCGGGTAGCCATTGAGCGAAAAATGATCGGCACGGGCGGTTTCGCCCACCACCAGCACGAATACCGTCTTGCGCTTGTGCTGCTGCCAGCTGGGGTCGCGTTTGGCATCTTCGCCCAGCGGGCTGATCACCACCGGGCCACTATTGTAATGGTCCTGCACATAGCCATTGGTGGCCTGGATATAGTTGAAAGGTGTCAGGTAATGACGCAGCTGGCGGTTGTTGCGAAACAGTGAGGCGAAATCCTGATAAGCAGCAAAGGCGATACCCAACAGCACTGCGGCAGAAATCAGGATGGTCAGTAGACGTGCACCACTCTCACGCAGTGGCGAACGCCATTGTATCTGGCGCCGGCACACCCACCAGGCAGGCAGTATGCCCAGTACGATGACAAAAAACGCCATCTTGCCGGTCAGCAGGTCGCGCACTTCCTTGTTATCGGTCTGGACTGCGTTTTGCACCATGTGTACATCAATCATGACCCCGTACTGGTTCATGAAGTAGGTAATGAAAGAGGTGGTCAGCAGTAATAAGGCCATCACCGGCTTGCCGATATACGGCCAGTTGAACAGCGACAGCACCAGATTGTAAAACGCCGTCACCAGCAGGAAGGATTCCAGCAGCAGCTTGATGCCGTGGCCATCCAGCGGCCCGACAATACGCAACATTTCCTGCCAGAACGGCAGGTTGTAGAACAATACCAGCGCGAGCGACACCAGCAGGGTGAGTCGCTCGGGCCGAATGGAGCGGTTAAAAACCATCTTGCCCTCGTCAACAAGGGGCCATCGCACATCAGCATGGTGCAGCTGGCCCGGCAATGGAACAGACCGGCCATGGCGGCGACGGTCTGCCTTGATTATTTGGTTGCCATGGCCGACAGAATGACGTAGCCAGTCATGGCAGAAAATCGACGCCATCTTACCCGATTAGTTGGGTAGCAATAGGGCATTTCTGTAGTGATTGTTTTAACAGATCTGCGCACCCAGGCCGCAGCAAGGAAGCGTGGTATCACACAGCAGGACAAGCAGCATGGCAGATGCTGGCTTGAACAAATAAACAACAGCAAATTTGATCAAATTTGCCGGATCACGGTATTGCTGGCTAGAATGGACTCATGTTCATCACCGGTAGAACCAAATTGTCCAGACAAACCAAACCCCTGCAGTCCCAGCAACATCCCCTCTGCCCCACCAAAAACCCCAACCGTTCCACGCTGCGTCCCTTTAGCGACGCCTTTACCCTGCGCACGCCCGGCTTTGCCCAGCATCAGCGTCCGCATCGTCCCGACAAGGCAGACAACGAACCTTCCAGCTGATTTTAGTGAAATGGCGATTCAGCCCTGCGCCCGGTCATGTACCAAGATGGCAATAGGCAGTTTCTCCGAGGCGTCATCTCACTGAAAGCACGATCCAACACCGCCTAACGGCGGTGTTTTCATGTCTGCGATGGATCTGCAGGCAAAAAAATACCCCCAAGGGGGATTGGGGGTAGGGAAAAGACACAATATCGATGTCCGTTGAGGGGCAGAGATAAGCGTCTGGCTCGCTTGCTGCTCTTGGAGATAACCCGTTGAGCAAAGATTAGAGCCAGGGCTAATCAGGGGAGTTCCCTCCCCCGTGTAAATATTTGTCGTGGTTCAAGCTGCCTGTTCCACCATGCCGGAATGGCGCAGCAAGGCGTCAATCTGCGGGTCGCGGCCACGGAAGGCACGGAAGGATTCCAGTGCAGAGCGGCTGCCGCCAACGGCTAGCACCTCATCCCAGAAACGCTTGCCGGTGACCGCATTGGCACCGCCCGCCTCTTCGAAAGCGGCATAGGCATCTGCCGACAGCACTTCCGCCCACTTGTAGCTGTAGTAGCCCGCCGAATAACCGCCGGCAAAGATATGGCTGAAGCTATTGGGGAAACGGTTGTAAGCCGGCGGGAAGTTGACTGCCACTTCCTCGCGCACCGTCTCCAGCAAGGCCATCCAGTCGCCGCTGCTGGCGTCGAAGTCGGTATACAGCAGCATGTCGAACAAGGAGAACTCCAGCTGACGCACGGTCATCATGCCGCTCTGGAAGTTCTTGGCCGCCAGCATCTTGTCGAACAGTGCGCGCGGCAGGGTTTCGCCGGTGTCGGCATGGGCAGTCATGCCTTGCAGCACATCCCATTCCCAGCAGAAGTTTTCCATGAACTGGCTGGGCAGCTCCACGGCATCCCATTCCACGCCATTGATGCCGGATACACCCAGTTCCTCGACCTGGGTCAGCATATGGTGCAGACCATGGCCGAATTCGTGGAACAGGGTGATGACTTCGTCGTGGGTGAACAGCGCCGGCTTGTCGCCGACCGGGCGGGTGAAGTTGCAAGTAAGGTAGGCCACCGGGGTTTGCAGTGTATCGCCCTTCTTGCGGCGGCCACGGGCATCGTCCATCCACGCACCGGGGCGCTTGCCCTCGCGCGAGTACAGGTCGAAATAGAAGCTGCCCACCAGTTGGCCATCCTTGAGGATGTCGTAGAAACGGACATCGGGATGCCATACCGGCGCGCTGCTGTCGCGCACTTCCACGCCGTACAGGGTGTTGACCACGCCGAACAGGCCAGGCAGCACCTTGCTTTCCGGGAAGTATTGCTTCACTTCCTGTTCGGAGAAGGCATAGCGCGCCACGCGCAGCTTCTCTGCGGCATAGGCGATGTCCCAGGCTTGCAGGTCGGAGAGACCCAGCTCCTTGCTGGCAAAGGCTTCCAGCTCGGCACGGTCTTTTGCCGCAAACGGCTTGGCACGGGCGGCCAGATCGCGCAGGAAGGCAATTACCTGTGCCGGGCTTTCCGCCATCTTGGTGTAGAGCGACAGCTCAGCATAATTGGCAAAGCCCAGCAGTTGGGCTTCTTCGCGCGTCAGCTGCAGCTTTTCGCGGATGATTTCGGTGTTGTCGTGCTCGGGCAGGCCAAACTCCGAGGCACGCTTGACGTAAGCGTCGTACAGCTTCTGGCGCAGCGCGCGGTTGTGCGCGTACTGCATCACCGGAAAGTAGAAGGGGAACTGCAAAGTGATCTTGTAGCCGGTTTTCTCATCAGCCTGGGCGGCAGCGGCAAACAGGGCCAGCGCATCTTCCGGCACACCATCCAGCTCGGCGGCATCGTCCAGGTACAGGCTGAAAGCGTCGGTAGCGTCCATCACATTCTGTTCGAAACGGGCAGACAGCTCGGCCAGCTTGCTCTGGATGGCGGCATAACGCTGGCGCTGTGCTTCCGGCAATTCGGCACCGGACAGGCGGAAGTCGCGCAGATCGTTCTGGATGATTTTCTGGCGGGCGGCATTGTAGCCGGCATAGGCCGGGCTGGCCTCGATGGCCTTGAACTGGCCTAGCAGGTCCAGGTTCTGTCCCAGTTCGGTCCAGAAAGCGGAAATCGGCGCAATATTCGCGTTATAGGCATCGCGCAGTTCCGGGGTATTCACCACCGCATTCAGATGCCCTACCACACCCCAGGCACGCGACAGGCGCTCGGTGGCATCGGTGAGTGGATCAACAAAATCCTCCCAGCTCGGGCTGTCCGCATGGGCGGACAGCTGGGCCACGGTATGGCGCGCCTCGGTCAACAATTGTTCGATGGCCGGGCTGATGTGTTCGGGGCGAATCTCGGCAAAGCGTGGCAGTCCGGTAAAGTCGAGGAGCGGGTTCTGGCTCATTGTTCACTTCCTGTGGGCAATTGGCAGTGGCTGGCACAGCACTGCGCCGGTATCGAAATCAGGCTGCACACCAGCGAACCGGCAGCAACCATTGCTATATGATAGGGAATCCTGAACCTGTTAGATGAGGACGTTCTGATGAATCGCAATATCCGCCCCTATGATGGCAGCGCACCGCAGATTGCCGACTCCTGCTATATCGACCCGGCCGCCGTGGTGATTGGCGACGTGACGCTGGCAGAGGATGCCTCGGTGTGGCCGTTTGCCGTCATCCGTGGCGACGTCAACGCCATTCATATTGGCGAGGGCAGCAATATCCAGGACTTTGCCATGCTGCATGTCACCCACAAGCGCGACAGCGACCCGGTGGGCGCGCCGCTGCATATCGGCAAGCATGTCACCATCGGCCATCACGTCACCCTGCACGGCTGCACCATTGGCAACGAGGTGCTGGTGGGCATAGGCAGCATCATTCTCGACCGCGCCATCATCGAAGACCGCGTACTGATTGGCGCCGGCAGCCTGGTGCCGCCGGGCAAGCGGCTGGAATCCGGCTACCTCTACCTGGGCAACCCGGTAAAGCAGGCGCGCAAGTTGAGCGAGCAGGAGCTGGACTATTTCAAGTATTCCGCCGAGCACTATATCCGCGTGGCCAACAAGCATAAGCCGAATCTGGAATAAATTTTTACCGGAGAACCACCATGCCGCCACGCTTGCGTAATGCCAAAGAGAATGATGCCGCGGCCATTGCCGCGCTGATGCTGCCGGAGAGCAGCAGCCAGGGCGGTACGCTGCATGGTGATTTCCCGCTGGAAAAGATCAGCCACTGGCTGGCACAAGCTGCCGCAGACAATATGCCGGTACTGGTGGCGGAAGACGATGCTGGCCTGCTGGGTGTGCTGTTTACCAGTAGTAGCCAGCGACAGGAACAGCCACTGGCGGCCACCATGGCCCGGCTGCATCAAGGCAGGGCCCCCTTCTATTTTTATGGCCCGGTATGTCTTGCACCACGCGCTCGCGGCCAGGGCTTGCTGGCCAGCATGGGGCAACAGCTGCATCAGCAACTGCCGGGCTACAAGGCCCTGCTGTTCATCAATGCCGAAAATCAGGCTTCGCTACGTGCCCATGCCAAACTGGGCATGCAGGTTGAGGGGCATTTTGAGACGGATGGCCAGCATTGCCTGCTGCTATGCGAGCCCTGACCCGGGCTTGCATTATTTTAAATCTACTATTTAAATAAATTATTAAAAAACCCGGCCATTCCTATTCAATTAAATCATTTGGCATTAAGTCAGGCCACGGGAATGTCATATCCCCGGTCTACACTGCGCAGCATTATCCGTCCTGAAGCAGCATGTCATGTCCCTGATCAAGCGCTTATGGCTGACCATTCTGTTTACCGTGGCCAGCCTGCTTATCGTGCTGGCCGTCACCAGCCAGCAGTTGTTCTCGCTTACCCAGCACGTGGACGACTATAGCCAGCATCAGCAGCTGTCGGCCAATCTCTACCAGTTCAAGGCCGGTGTACTGAGCCTGGCACGCGCCGACCCCTTGCAGCCGGACACCGCCCAGCACCTGCAGCAGATCAAGCAGCAAGTCGCACGACTGAGCGTGAATATCGCCGCCAACCTGCCCGACGCGCAGGCCAAGACCTTCAAGGAGCAGACCGGCCAGCTGTGGCAGGAATACACCCGCAATCTGGAAAGTGCGCTCACCATTGCCCAGAGCGCGCCGCAGGATGCGCTGTCGATTCCGGAGCAAGCCTATCAGCAAAGCCTGGTGCCGCTGGTGGCGCTGCTCGACAAACAACTGGCACTGGCCAGCAGTAGCCAGAGCAGCGAAGAAGCCGCCATGCACGGCATGCTGGGCCGGCTGGCCGTGCTCATTCTGGGGCCGCTGGCGCTGGCCAGCCTGGCCGTGGTGCTGATCCAGCTGGCACTGGCGCGCCGCCTGAAAGGGCAGATGGCCGCCATGGGCCATGCCGTCGATGCGCTGAGCGAGGGCAATCTGGCCTCGCGCCTGCCGGAAAACGGCAAGGACGAGCTGGCGCAGATGTCGGCCCGCATCAACCGCTTTCTCGAGCGCCTGAGCGAGCTACTGACCAATGTGCACCAGCACGCCAGCCGCAACCAGCGCGACAGCCAGCACCTGCAATTACTCACCAGCCAGGCGGCGGATGCCAGCCGTCTGCAAACCGGCAAGGCCAATCTGAGCAATGAGGCAGCCGCGCAAATTGCCAGCCAGGCCGACAGCGTGGCGCAATTCATTGAGCAGGCAGAGGCCGGCTCGCGCCAGGCCTTGCAACGCACCGAACAGGCACGTCAGCTGGGCAATGCCAATGCCAGCGCCATGCAGCATCTGGCCGCCCGTATCGGCATTGCCATGCAGGAAATGCAGCAGTTGAACCAGTCGATTGGCGACATCGCCCAGATCAGCACGCTGATCCGCGATGTGGCCGACCAGACCAATCTGCTGGCACTGAATGCCGCCATCGAGGCCGCCCGCGCCGGCGAGCAAGGACGTGGCTTTGCCGTGGTGGCCGACGAAGTGCGCAAGCTGTCCGAGCGCACCGCCAGCGCCACCTCGCGTATTTTCGACAGCCTGGCCAAGGTGGAAACCGTCAAGCAGTCCTTGGGCGATGCCATCGATACCGCCGGCAAGGCCAGCCACGACAACCAGCATGCCCAGCAATCGCTGGATGCCGCCCTCTCCAGCGTGGATGAAACCCTAGCAAGGCTGGACGAGCTGATGGGCAATATCAGCCATTCGCGCCAGCAGCAGAGCGAGGCTGGCAACAGCATCCGCCAGCCCGGTCATGCGCCAGCTGGCGGAATCGGCCAGCGTGCTGAACCAGGCGCTCAGCTGGTTCCGCCTGCACACAGCCTAGTCCGCCATCCGGGTGTGACCTGACATAAAACCGTCACACCCGCGTCATGATCTTGCCGTAGCGTGTTGGCTTTCCATTGTGGACAGCCTGCCATGTCGCTCGTCAAACGCCTCTGGCTTACCATTGCCTTCACCCTGCTCAGCCTGGTGCTGGCACTGTCGCTGACCGGTGTGCAACTGTATTCGCTGACCCATCAATTCGAACAATACCGCCAGCGTCAGGCGCTGTCGGCCCACCTGAATCAACTGAAAGCCGCCATGCTCAGCCTGGCGCGCGCCGACCCCATGCTGGACAGCACCGCCCGCCAGCTGGCCGATACCAGCCGGCAGGTACAGCAACTGCGCGGTGACATCCTGCCCGCCCTGCCCAGCGAACGGCGCGACAGCTTCGACCAGACACTGACCCAGCGCTGGGAAGCCTTTACCCGCCAGATTGCCAGCGCGCTGAAAATTGCCGAAACCTCGCCGGAAGATGCGCTGAACATTCCGGATGCCGCCTACAAGATGCACATGCTGCCGCTAATCGAAGCCATCGATCAGCAACTGCAAGCCGAGCACGATGGCCTGAGCATGGTCGAAGCCGACATGCAGACCACGGTGGGCCGGCTGTTGTTTGCCATTCTCGGCCCGCTGGTGCTGGTGGGCATCGTCGTGGTGCTGCTGCAGCTGGCAACCGCCCGCGCCCTGAAAAACCGCATTCTGATGATGTGCCTGGCTGCCGACAAGATTGCCGCCGGCAATACCGCTGCCCGCTTGCCCGACACCAGCCAGGATGAGCTTGGCCAGGCCGCCCGCCATGTCAACCTGGCACTGGACAAGCTGCTGGAGGTGATGCAGGACGTGCATGTCTCGGCCATCCACAGCGAAGGCCAGAGCCAGCAAGTGCTGGAGCTGACCACCCGCGTGGTGGAGCAGACCCGCCAGCAAATCCAGTATGGCGAGCAAAGCCAGCAAGTGGCCCAGCTGCTGGCCGGGCTGAGTGCCGACATCCTGCAGCAAAGCCGCCAGCCGGGTGGCCTGTCCAGCGAGCGCCTGCAGGCCAAGCTGGAAAGCACGGTGGCCGAGCTACAAAAGCTGGGCCGCGCCGTCGAGGATATCAGCCAGCTGGGACTGCGCATTCGCGACATGGCCGAACAGAGCAGCCTGCTGGCTCACGAGGCCGCGGTGGAGGCCACCAAGGTCAGGCGCATGACCGACAAGGAGCTGATTTTCTTCCGCCGCTCCGACGAACACTACCAGCGCCTGGCAGAACGCCACCGCGACAAGCTGTCGCAACTGGGCACTCGCCCGGAAGTACTTAACAGCACACAGGGTGAGACCACCATCCGCGCCAGCCACAGCGGACCGCATACCGCCCAGGCCCACGACGCCGGCTGAGGCGGTGATTTGCCCATGAAAAACGGCAGCCATTACTGGCTGCCGTTTTACCTTTACTGTGTAGCAACGGGCTGATTACAGCGCGGCCAAGGCTGCCTCGTAATCCGGCTCGTTGCCGATTTCGGCTACCAGCTCGCTGTGCAGCACGGTGTTGTCGGCATCCAGCACCACCACGGCGCGGGCGGTCAGGCCGGCCAGCGGGCCAGCAGCCAGCTTCACGCCCCAGGCTTGCAGGAAGTCGGCATTGCGGAAGGTGGACAGGTTCACCACGTTCTCGATGCCTTCGGCGCCGCAGAAGCGCTTCTGGGCAAACGGCAGGTCGGCGGATACGCACAGCACCACGGTGTCGGCCTTGCCGGCAGCCTTTTCATTGAACTTGCGTACCGAGGTGGCGCAGGTCGGGGTATCGACGCTGGGGAAGATGTTGACGATTTTCTTCTTGCCGGCGAAATCAGCCAGGGTCACGTCGGCCAGATCACCATTGGTCAGCGTCAGGGCCGGAGCCTTGTCGCCCTTGACCGGCAGGGTGCCAGCCACTTCAACCGGGTTACCGCGCAGGGTTACAGATGCCATCTTCATGTCCTTCAAGCAAGAGCGGCCAATGCTGTGACTGGCCGCCGGGGTGGGGATGCACTCAGTGTGGGGCCTGGCGGCAGAAAATCAACCCTGATACCAGTCCGTCTATTCTTCCAGCTTGAGTCCCAGCTCGTTCAGCACTTCACGCGCACTGCGAAACGCTTCCACGGCAGCAGGTGCGCCGCCATACACCGCGCTGTGCAGCAGCACTTCGCGGATTTCCACCAGGCTGGCGCCATTGTTGATGGCACCACGCACATGGCCTTTCAGCTCGGTGCTGCGACCCAGCGCCGCCAGCATGGCGCAGGTGATCAGGCTGCGGGTTTTCAGGTCCAGCCCCTCGCGCTGCCACGTGCTGCCCCAGGCATGTTCGTTCAGCCAGTCCTGCAAGGGGGCGGAAAAGCCATCCAGATTGCTCATCGCCCGTTCGACAAAAGCCTCGCCCATCACCTGGGTGCGGCGGGCCTTGCCGGCGGCGCGGTCTTGTTCGCTCATGTCTGCTCCTTATGAAGATGAAGGGATTCTGCCGGGGATGGGTCGCGGCTCAGGACAACAGGCTGCCCAGCACTTGCACCAGCCGCGCGCATTCGGCATCGGTGCCGATGCTGATGCGCAGATACTGATTGATACGTGGCGCAGTGAAGTGACGCACGATCACCGCCTGCTGGCGCAAGCCGTTGGCCAGCATGGCGGCATCGTGCTGCGGGTGGCGGGCAAACACGAAATTGGCCGCCGAGGGCAATACTTCAAAGCCCAGCGCCTGCAGCTGCGTGGTCAGCTGTGCGCGCGTGCGCATCACCGCCTGACAGGTGTGGCGGAAGTAGTCGTCATCCTCAAACGAGGCCACCGCACCAGCCAGCGCCAGCCGGTCCAGCGGGTAGGCGTTGAAGCTGTTTTTCACCCGCTCCAGCCCCTCGATCAGCTCGGTTTGGCCAATGGCGTAACCCACGCGTAGCCCGGCCAGCGAGCGGGATTTGGACAGGGTGTGCACCACCAGCAGGTTGGGATAGTCATTCACCAGCGCGATGGCAGTTTCACCACCAAAATCGACATAGGCTTCGTCGATCACAACAACTTGGTCCGGGTGATCGTCCAGCAACTGGCGGATGGCCGACAGTGGCAGCAGGCGGCCAGTAGGCGCGTTCGGATTGGCCAGAATCACCCCGCCGCAGGGCTGGCGGTAGTCTTCCACCTGGATGCTCAGGCTGTCATCCAGCGGCACCTGCTGCGCCTGAATGCCAAACAGGCCGCAATACACCGGATAAAAACCATAGCTGATGTCCGGCATCAGCAAGGGCTGCTCGTGCTTGAGCAGGGCCTGGAACACCATGCCCAGCACCTCGTCCGAGCTGTTGCCCACGAACACCTGCTGCTTGCTCACGCCATGGTAGCGGGCAATGGCGTCCTTCAGCTTGTCGCCGCTCGGGTCCGGATACAGGCGCAGGCTGTCGTCGGTGGCCGCACGGATGGCCGCCAGCACCTTGGGCGAGGGCCCGTAGGGATTTTCATTGGTATTGAGCTTGATCAGCGTATCCAGCTTGGGCTGTTCGCCCGGCACATAGGGCGTGAGCTGATGCACCACCGGACTCCAGAAACGACTCATGATTCAACCTTTCCCGGCTACGCCAAGCGCAGCCTGCATACATTAACGTCCTGCGCTGCGTGCGGACAGCAACACGCCGCCCAGAATGGCAGCAATTCCCAACAGGTGGTAGCCATGGATGGCTTCACCCAATAGCAGCATGGACAACACGGCACCAAAGGCTGGCATCAGGTGAATGAAACTGCCCGCCCGTGCCGCGCCCACTCGCGCCACGCCTTGATTGTAAAAATGATAAGCCAGCACCGAAGGCAGCGTACCGACATAGGCAAAGCTGGCCAGCGTGGACAGATTCGGCACGGCCCGCCGTCCGTGGGCATATTCCAGCAGGAACAAGGGCAGGATGGCCAGCAAGCCGATGGCCACCAGCAGGGTCAGCAGGCCCAGTCGGTCCAGCCCCGCCGGCAGGCCGCGCAGCAGCAGGGTGTACAGTGCCCAGGCCAGCATAGCGGCAAACACCAGTGCATCACCCTGATTGATATCCAGAGCCAACAGTCGCGCCGGCTCGCCATGCGCCACCAGCAGCAACACCCCGCTAAAGGACAGCAGCACTGCCAGCAGCTGGCCACGATTCAGCGGCATGCGGAAGCACAAGGCCCCCAGCAGCACGATCAGGATGGGGATAAAGGAATTGAGCAGCACCCCGTTGGTGGCGCTGGTGGACTGCAAACCCAGATACACCAGCGAATTGAAGGCGGCGATGCCCAGCAAGGCCAGCAGGATGATGCGCCTCCAGTGTGGCTGCCACAGTTTGCGCTGCGCCAGCAGGGGCTTGAGTCCCAGCGGCAGCAGGATGCACAAGGCAATCAGCCAGCGGCCAAAAGCCAGGGTCAAGGGTGGGATGCTGGCATGGACGGCACGGCCCAGTACGAAATTGCCAGCCCAGAACAGGGCGGCCAAGGTGAGCAGGCAATAGGCAACAGTGTTGGAAGAACGCGGAGAAGTCATGGCTTGAACCATGCCATGCCGGGTGGAAAGCTGGCAACTATTTTGCGGTGCAACATGCATGCACTCATGTCTGCGAGCAGACCGGCCAGAGTGAAGATTGCCACACACCACCTCGTCTGCCCGCTACGCGGAACCGTTTTCATGGCGGGACTGCCCGCCGAGCAGGCAGGCCGGGCAAGGTGCCGCCGAACTCGCCATTCGCTAAGGTCGAATGGCTCAAACAGGGTGGCGGCTTAAAACCTTGCCCGGTCCCGGCTACAACGGCGCGCGCCACGGGAATTGGGTCGCATCACAACGTGGAGTGAATGGGGGTGACGCCTTGTATCCAGAACAAGAATGTCAATCTTCCAGGCAAAAAAAACCGGAGCCGTAGCCCCGGTCAACGACATCCCCCACGAGATGTATTCCCCATCAACAAACTGCAAGGAGCTGCTGCGGCCGCCGTCAAGGCGCGCCGGACAGCATCCAGTCAGAAGCGGTCAGCATAAGCGGGCAGCTGATGGTCTGTCGATGTTTTTGTGAAATATTTCCAACACAATTGATCAAAAATTATTATATACAATCATACAAACAACAACTTACCGAATAACACATATCTTTTACGTAATTGTTTGATCAAATAATACAATCACTTGCAGAGCAGGCTGGAGGATGGCGGCAGGCCCCAGCCGGGAAAGGCCGCCGCCGACGAGCACGCTGCAAGACCGCTGCCAGCGTGCAAAATGTTAAACAAATGCCACAGTCAGCTGGCCAGCGCCGTCAGCCGTGCCAGCGCATCGGCAGCGTGAAACCGCCCTTTGCCATCACGCGCCACGCGGGCCAGCGCGTGTTGCGGATCATGCGTGAAGAATAACCGTCCTTGTCGGGCCAGCAAGTCATCCAGCAAACCACGCTTTTCATCGATCAGCTGTTCCGGAAACCGGTCGTAACCCATGGTGATGGGCACATGCATCCAGGACGCGCCGGGGATAAGGTCGGCGGCATACAGCACCGGGCCTTCGCCCAGCGGAATTTCGGTCAACAGCATGCCAGGGGTATGGCCATCGCTCAGGTGAAAGCGGTAATCCACCGGCAGGCAGTCTGGCGTTTCGCCATCGGTCAGCACCAGCCGGCCACTGTTTTCCAGCAGGGTAATCAGTTCGGGAATGAAGGAGGCGCGGTCGCGGGCATGCGGCTCCTTGGCACGCTGCCAGGCAGTGCGGCTGACCACGAACTGCGCCTTGGGAAACAGCAGCCGCGCCGGGCCACCATCCCAGGCGGCCAGCAGGCCGCCGACATGATCAAAATGCAGGTGAGACAGGATGACCACATCGATATCTTCGTGGCTGCTACCGGCGGCCGCCAGATTGTCCAGCAGCACATGGCCGTCTTCCACCACACCGTAGCGGGTTTTCAGCTCCGGGGCAAAAAAGGCGCCGATACCGGCCTCCAGCAGAATGCGCCGGCCATCTTCCTCGCGCACCAGCAGGCAGCGACAGGCCAGCGGCACCCGGTGTTGCTCGTCCGGGGCCAGCCACTGGCTCCACATGGCGCGCGGCGCATTGCCGAACATGGCGCCGCCGTCCAGTTTCTGGGAATTGCCAAGCAGGGAAGTCAGGGTACGCATGGTTGCTCCGCTCAAGATGCAGTGCCGATGATTATCAAGCAAGCGCTCGGTTCTGTCATCCGCTTTGCAGGCACGGCCATGCTCAGCCAGCCTGCCCCTCGTCGCAGTGGCCGATGAACAACGCCTCCTGCTCCACCTTGAGCTGGCGCTCCAGCATGGCGGCGCACAGATCAGCCAGCATGGGTGGCAGCGGCAGCCGGGCCAGCCTGGCCAGTGCCTGCTGGTCTTCCTCTTTCAAGGGCTGGCCACCATGCGCCAATGTCAGTTCGTCCGCCTGCATGTGCCAGGGCTGCCAGGCGCAGCCCGCCTGCCCGGCCAGCTCGCCCACCTGCAGGGCGATGGCTACACCAGCCGGGTCCAGGTCACAGGCCACCTGCACCGGCAAGTGCAATACCGCCAGCAGATGGCCCACCGCCTGCAGCCAGCGCCGGTGTGGATAACCGGGCACCCAGATGGTGAGCACCGGTTCGGCCTGCCGGGTCAGTACCTCGAACACGCTGAGGTTTTCCACGATGCGCACCATCTGCACCACGCCACGTACCGCATCTACTTGCTGCAACGCTTCTGGTGCCAGCGCCAGCCCGCTTTGCAACAGCCCGGCCGACAGCAGCAGCTGACCTCCGGCATAGAGTTCCAGCGGGCCAGACAAAAACACATGCGGGGTATGGCGCGAGATGCCGCAAGCCTCCAGCGCAATGCCAAACTCGGCCAGCCAGCGCCGGTCGGCCTCGCCAAAAGCCTTGCTGCGCCCCAGTGCATATTGCGAAAACTGGCGCTCGGTGCCCCACAGTCCGGCCGATAGCCAGCCATCCAGTGCCTGGGCAATTTTCAGCCGCCGCTCCAGTGTGGAGGATTGCAGGCGCTGGGCCAGGCTGTCGGCCAGGCCTTGCAGGATGCCGTTCTGCGGCTGCCAGCCGCGCCACAGTTGCACGACTTCGTCGCGTGCGTCGGCATCCGGCAGACCGATCAGGCTGCGCAGCTGGTAGACCTCGCGCCAGCTAACCCAAAACGGCTCCCACTGGCCGAGCCGGCCCGGCTCGGCATGCAGCTCCACCTCGCACCAGCCGCATTCCAGCAAGCGCCGCAGCAGGTCTTCCGCTTGCGCCGCATCACTGCCCTGCCCCAGCAAGCTGGTCCAGCGCTGGCGCATCACGCGCAAGGCCAGCCAGCGCTGCAGCAGGGCCTGGTCGGCCTGCGGCAACAGCAGCGGTGTGGGGGCGAGCGTAGGTTGCAACAGCAGATGGTGGCCGCGGGCACCAATGGGAAAACGTTCGACCAGTTCCGGGGAAATACGGGCAAGCCAGCTGGACATGGGGTTCTGCCAGTGAAGGGTGAAAAGAGTAGACCGCCGGACGGAAACAAGTTTCCCCGTCCGGCAGCAACATCAGACCTGCGGGTCGGACTGCGGTGCATCTACCCGGCGGCGGGTTTGCAGGATGGGCGGAGCCCACTGCTCGCCCGGCCGCTTCTTGCGGGTGGCCAGCGTCAGTTCCGACGGCGCGAAGATATTAATGTTATGGGTGTTGGGCGTAGTGATCAGGTACTGCGCTTCGGTCGCCTTGAGGAAACCGGCCACCCGGTCGATGTTGAAAATGTCCAGGTGGGCGAAAGGCTCGTCGATAAACACGAAGCCGGAAGGATTGGCCTCGTCCATCATCAGGCCGATCAGCAAGATCAGCGACTTCATCACCTGCTGACCGCCGGAGGCTTCGCCATCGTTCATGCCCATCATGCCCTTCTGGTCGAAGTTGAAGCGCAGCGTCAGCCCGGCCTGCGCCAGCGCGGCGTCGTCGTTTTCCAGTGTCGGCAATTCCACATCCACACCGATGCCGGCCAGTTCGCCCAGACGCTTGATATTGGCACCATAGGCGCGCACCGTGGCGCGCAGCTTGCCCATATAGGCGGCGCGGGCGTCGTCGGTGAGTTCACGCGAGCGGTCAACCTCGCTCTGGCGGCGCTGCCGTTCGCGGTCGATCTGCGTCAGATCGTCGGCCAGCTTGTCGCGCAGCGCCAGTACCGACTCGTCGGTTTCCCATTCGCCACCTTGCAGCCGCTCTTGCAGATAATTCAGCTGATGGCGCGCATCGGCGGCACTTTCGTACTCGTCTTCCAGCGCGGCCACATGCTCGGCGGCCAAGGCATCAGCCGGCAGGCGCGTGGCCCATTCGCGCAACTCGGCCAGCAGGCGGCGCAGCTGACGGCGGTGGTTTTCCACCTCCTGGCGCTTGCCGTCGTAACGCGACAGGCTTTCCTGTTCGCGCTGGCAGATGCGGTCGTGCTCCAGCCGGGCATCACCATAACGCTGATCCGCCGCATCCTTGGTGCTGCTGGCTTCGGCCAGCTGTGCGCCCAGTTCCTGCTGTTGCTGTTGCAGGCTGGCCAGACGGGTGGCCAGTGCGGCGAATTCTTCGGCACGGCTATCCAGCTGGCGGATGGCATCCATGCCGCCCAGGTATTCGGCCAGGCCAGCCGCTTCGCGGGTAATGGCCACCAGTTGTTCTTCATCGGCCAGAATGCGCACATTCAGCTGCTTCAGCTCATCGCGCAGCGCCAGCAGGCGCGACTGGCGGGCGCCTTCGCCAAAGGCAAACTCATGTGCTGCCACGCCGATATGGCGCGCACCACGCCGTTCGCGGAAGTAACCGTCGCGGGTAATCCAGTCGCCATCGACGCCTGCCCCGGCCTGGGCATTTTCCACCCGGCTGACCTTGTTCAGCTGCTGATACAGCCAGTCTGGGGCATTGGCGGAAAAGCGGATCACTTCCAGCAGGCTGCCCTTGCGTGCGGCCGGCGGGCTGCTGCGCTCCGGCACCACGAAATGGCGGAAACGCAGTTTTTCGCCCAGGCGCCAGGCTTCGCCCTTTTGCTGCGGATTCTCCAGCAATACCACATGGCGGTAAGGGCGCAGCATGGCTTCCACCGCGCCCTGCCAACCGGCGTCCATCACCTCGATGATGTCGGACAGCATGGCGTGGCCGATATTTGCCTCATCCAGCGCGGCCTTGAACTGGCGTACTTCTTCCGGCGAACGGCCACGGCCGATTTCCAGTGCCTCGACATGATTTTTCAGATCGATACGCTGGCGGTTCAAATCACGCAGCCCATCTTTGAGCTGCTCGGCCTCGCCGCGCAAGCCAGCCAGCTTGTCGGACAGCGCAGCGGCATCGGCCCCGTATTCACGGCTGGCCAGCGCCTGCAGGCGATCGCGCTCTTTCAGCTGGCCGCTGACGCTGGCATGCTCGGCCTTGGCCGCCATGAACTGCTCCTGCACCTGCACCCGGGCATGCTCTGCGGCAGCGCGGGCCTCGGCAGCGGCTACTTCGGCCGCCTTGAGCTTGGCCACCAGCTGCAGGGTGTCGTGGTGCTCGCGCCGGGTACGGCTAAGCTGGCCATAGGCGGCGCGGTAGTGTTGCCAGGTCTGGCCCAGCGCGTTCTTGCCATCCAGATAGCCCAGTACCGGCAAGGCTTCGTCTTGCAGACGGCTGATGGTCTGCTGCAATTGCCGCCACTCCAGGAAGCGCCCGGCGCGGGTTTTCATGGTTTCCACGCGCACTTCCAGTGCTTCTTCCTGCCGGGTCAGCGCTTCCAGTTCCAGCTCGGTGGCGCGCTGCTCGTCGCGGGCGCGCTGGTAGTTGTCCAGCACATCCTTGTCGCCAAACACCTGAAACACCAGGTCCAGCAGCTGGCGCGGGCTGTATTCGGTGAGCTTGTCGGTATCGCCCTGCTCCAGCGCCAGCACCTCGCCCACCGCCGGGGTGAGGCCGGCCACTTCCAGGCGGCGGCGGTATTCCTGCACGCCCAGCCACTGCGCCTGCGCTTCGGCCAGTTCCAGCGGCACATCGCCATCCAGAATGGCGTAATGGCGCACCCAGTCGCCACCCTGCTTCTTGATGCGGCACAGCAGGGTAACGGCATCACTGACAATGGGAAAAAACGGGGTGGGATACAGCCCGCCAGATGGGCGACGCGGGTTATCCACCACGCCGCGCAGATAGGCAAAGGGCTCGCGGTTGTTGCGCACGTAACGCTTGTAATCGCGCTTGCCGGAACACTTGATGGCCAGCAGGGTGCGCATGGCGTCCAGCAGCGTGGTCTTGCCCGAACCATTGGGGCCGATGATGGTGACAATCTGCGCGTCCAGCGGCACCGACAAACGCTGCCAGAAGTCCCAGTGCACCATTTCTACCGATTTCATCTGGAACATCAGCGGTCTTCCTCTTGCGCGGGGGCAGACGTGTCATCTGCCGCATCTTCAGGGCCTGCAGTGTCAGCAAACAGGCTGGAGCCATCGGCGCTCACCGCCGGCTGCGCCACCGCCAGGGCAATGGCGCTGGCGGTCTTGTCGGCCAGTGCACCAGCGGCCTGCTCGCGGCGCTGGGTCAGCACCTCGGACAAGGCACCCTCGATGATGCGCGGGGCCAGCTGGCTGTAATCAATCATCAGATCCAGCATCGGGCCTTCGTCCAGCCACTTGTTACGGCGCACCACAAAGCCCAGGTTCACCAAGCGGCCCAGATTGGCATTGAAGCGGGTACGCCCGCCCAGCGCCTTGCCAAAATCAGCATACAGCGCGTCTTCCGACACACCAGTGGACACGCCCTCGCCGGTTTCCAGCGGCTTTTGTGCGCCAAACATATCGCTCTGGTTTTCGCGCCCGGCTTCCACGCGGGCAATCTGCCGTTCGCGCTTGGGCAGGATGATCAGCGCCCACAGGATCACCAGCAGCGCCACACCATCGCGCGGCAGCCCCAGATTATTGTTGAGCCAGGCCTCGCCGCTGCCAAATACCGGTTCGGTCATTTCCGGCAGCAGGGCGACGGCGATGTATTCGGCGTAGGGGTTCTCCACTAGGCGCAGGCCGACATCGGCCAGCCGTTTGTCCAGCTCCTGGCGGAAAATGTCATCCAGCAGCGCCTTGCGCGCCAGCGCATCGCTGCGCGGTACCACACGCTGGGCCAGCAGGCGGGCGGTGAGGGTTTTCAGTTGCTGTTCCATGGATTAATTCGGGGTATGGGGAAGCAGGCGCGCATCAGACAGCGTGGCCACTTCCGGGTGTTCGGGTTCAATCACGGCTTCGCCGCCGTGCAGGGTGAACGGCAATTTGGCCAGCGCAGCCACGATGCTGGCATCGCCATGACTTTCCGGATCGCCAATCAGCGACAGCAGCGACAGGCGATAAGCCGTTTCGTTGTAGCTGTCGGCCAGCACCGCCTGCTGGATGGGGATGTGGTCGGCCCCGCTCTCGCCCAGTTGCAGGCCCAGTGTCAGCAGCTCGTCGTACATGGCTTCGGCGGCAAACAGGCGCTCCACTTCCAGCTCGCCGGATAGCGGGGCGGCCACGCTGCCGGGCAAGGCAGTATTGCCAGCCTTGGCGCGTTCGCGCGCCAGCAGTTCGAATTCCGCCATGTCGGCCAGCTCCGGCGTGGCAATAAAGGCCGGTTCCGGGTTGATGGACAGGCAGCCGCTGAGTTGATCGGCCAGTTGGCCCACCGCCTGACGGCGCAGCCAGTCGGCAATATCGGTAGAGGTGAGGCCGGAGCTGCCCAGATGCACCCGCTGCGCCGCCAGCTGCGCCAGACGGCGCTCGAAGGTGCCGGCCAGCGCCAGCATGCGGCTTTGCGCCAGCGCGATGGCCTGGGCCTGATTCAGCGCAGACAGGCTGAGGGTGTCGTCGGCGGTGAGGCTGCGGATGACTTCGGTCGATTTGGCCACCCAGCGCCACACCGCTTCCAGCCGGTGCTGGGCAGCGCGGATGCGGAATTCCGATTGCGATTCCAGTGCTTCTTCAAACTCGCCGTACAGCTCGTTCAGCCGCGCCAGCAAGTGCTTGAGGGCGTCATCGGACAACTGCCCCACCGCCTGTCCGGCAGCCACCTGGCTGGTGAGATAGCCCAGCTCGACATCGTCACCGGCAAAGTCGATCAAGGTGGCCAGCGCCGCCAGCGCCACGCGGGCGCCTTCGGACAGCTGGTACTGGCCGCCGTCGCTGTCATACACCAGCAACTCGCCCTCGCGCAGCCGGCCCAGAATGGTGGCCAGCTTGGTGTCGTTGAGATAGGCAAAGCGCTGGGCGATTTCCTGCGGCGTCCAGCGCGGGGCATCGGCGCGGCCACCCAGTTCGCGCAGCACCAACAGGCGCATCAGCACCTCCTCGTCACCACCACGAAACAGAGTGACGAAGACAGATAGATAAGGCCAGGCTTGTTGCAGGCGATTGACGCCGGACAGCGAATCCGGCGCGATGCCCGGCTGGAAGAAGTCGACGAGCGATTCCAATGGCATTCCGGCATGAGAAAGCAAAAGCGGATTGTCCAAGGCCGGACGGGGGTAAGTCAACGCATGTCGAATGACTGGCCACTCCGGTCTCCGCACCAGAACATGAAAAAAGCGGCCCCCGAACGGGAAGCCGCTTGTGATCTGGCCGGAAAGTGCCTTACTTCAGGCTGCCGGACAAGAAAGCTTTCAGCCGTTCGCTCTTGGTATTGCCGAACACTTCGTCCGGGTGGCCTTCTTCTTCCACCAGCCCCTTGTGCAGGAACATGACGTGGTTGGACACATTGCGGGCAAAGCTCATTTCGTGTGTCACCACAATCATGGTGCGGCCTTCTTCGGCCAGGGTCTGCATCACCTTGAGTACTTCGCCCACCAGTTCCGGGTCCAGTGCCGAGGTAGGCTCGTCAAACAGCATCACCTCCGGCTCCATCGCCAGTGCACGGGCGATAGCCACGCGCTGCTGCTGGCCACCGGACATGTGCGCCGGGTACTTGGCCTGGGCCTGGGCATCCAGCCCCACCTTGCGCAGGTATTTTTCGGCGCGGGCAATGGCTTCGTCGCGGGACAGGCCCAGCACGTGAATGGGGGCTTCGATGACGTTTTCCAGCACCGTCATGTGACCCCACAGATTGAAGTGCTGGAACACCATGGCCAGCTTGGAGCGCATGGCTTGCAGCTGCTTCTGGTCGGACGGAATCAGTTCGCCCTGCTTGTTTTTCTGCAGGCTGATGTCGACACCGCTCAGGCTGATGCTGCCGGCGTTGGGCTTTTCCAGAAAGTTGATGCAGCGCAAAAAGGTACTTTTGCCGGAACCGGAGGAACCAATGATGCTGATTACATCGCCGGCCTTGGCCTTGAGCGAGATGCCCTTGAGCACTTCGTGGCTGCCATAGCTTTTGTGCAGGTCTTTGACGACTAACTTTTCCATCTTTACTTATCCTTGCGTGTTGCTCAGGCCTTCATCGGGCGCAGATGCGCCAGCCACTTGCTTTCCGCCTTGCGGAACAGGGCCACCAGAATGAAGGTGATGCACAGGTAAATCAGCGCCGCCAGACCGAAGGCATTGAACGAGTCATAAGTTGCGGCATTCACGTCGCGCGCCACTTTCAGGATGTCCGGCACGGTGGCGGTAAAGGCCACGGTGGTGGCATGCAGCATCAGGATCACTTCATTGCTATAGGCCGGCAGGGCACGGCGCAGCGCAGAAGGAATGATCACGCGGCGGTACAAGGTGAACTTGTTCATGCCATAGGCGCGGCCAGCCTCGATCTCGCCATAAGGGGTGGCCTTGATGGCGCCGGCGAAGATTTCGGTGGTATAGGCGCAGGTGTTCAGGCCAAAGGCCAGAATGGTGCAGTTATACCCTTCGCGGAAAAAGTGATTGAGGATGTCCACATCGCGCACGATATCCAGGCTGTACATGCCGGTGTAGAAAAACAGCAGCTGAATGTACAGCGGTGTACCGCGAAACACGTAGGAGAACAGCCACACCGGGCGCGACAACCACTTGGAGCGGGAGACGCGGGCAATGGCCAACGGAATGGAAGCGAAAAAACCGAAGGCAATGGAGACCACCAGCAGCCACATGGTGACCGCCAGGCCGGACAGATGGTAGCCATCGGTCCACAGGAAGGCTTTCCAGTATTGTTGGATGATGTCGATCACAGTTCAGCCTCCCGCACGCCGGTGGAATAGCGACGCTCCAGCCACATCAACACCAGGCTGGAAACCGACGTCAGAATCAGATAAATGGCACCGGCCACCACGGTGAAGAAGAACACCTTGTAGGAGCTCTTGCCGGCATCGATGGAGGCTTTCACCACATCGGACAGGCCAATGATGGACACCAGGGCGGTGGCCTTCAGCATCACCTGCCAGTTGTTGGAGATACCCGGCAGGGCAAAGCGCATCACCTGCGGAAACTGGATGCGGGAAAAGGTTTGCCAGCCGCTCATGCCATAGGCAATGCCGGCTTCGATCTGGCCTTTGGGCACAGACAGGAAGGCACCGCGGAAGGTCTCGGTGAAATATGCCCCGTAGATGAAACCCAGGGTGAACACGCCGGACACGAAGGGATTGAGGTTGATCTGTTCCAGCCCCTGCCATTCGGTCAGGTGGTTCATGCCGATTTGCAGGCTGTAAAAAATAAGCAGCATCAGTACCAGATCCGGTACGCCGCGAATCAATGTGGTGTAGAGCGTGGCAATGCCCTTGAGCAGCGGATTGCTCGACAATTTGGCGCCAGCGCCTCCCAGACCGATGACGAAAGACACCAGGAGCGACATGACCGCCAGCTCCAGCGTGACCCATGCACCGTCCAGAATAATAGGCCCGAATCCATCCAGAAACATGGCCGTTCCCCCTGTATGTTTATGCCCTTGCACACGCGAATCGCAGACAGCCCGAATCCATGCCGCAGGCCGCCACAGGCAAGCGGCGGCAACAGCGGAGGCTGCAGGTCAGACGAGTGTGCAATACGACATGGATACGGACGTAACAGTGGGTGTTACGCATCTCCTCCGTACCCGTTATGAAAACGCGCCCCGGTCAGACTCCGCCGGGGCGCTGTGCTTCAGTCTGTGTTACGACTTATTTGCCGTATACGTCAAACTTGAAGTATTTCTTTTCGATTTTTTTGTAAGTGCCATCTTTCAGCATGCCGGCAATCGCCTTGTCGATGGCAGCCTTCAGATCGGTATCTTCCTTGCGCAGGCCGATACCAGCACCGGTACCCAGGGTTTTCGGGTCATTCAGGTCACCACCGGCGAACGCAAAGCCCTTGCCTTCCGGCTTTTTCAGGAAGCCTTCGTCAGCCTGGATGGCATCTTGCAGCGAAGCGTCCAGACGGCCACTAGCCAAGTCGGCCAGCACCAGGCTCTGGTTCTGGTAAGGAACGACTTCTACACCGCCCGGAGCCCAGTGCGCCTTGGCGTAAGCTTCCTGAATGGTGCCTTGCTCAACGCCCACGCGCTTGCCCTTCAGCGAAGCGGCAGTCGGCTGCAGGCCGGAACCAGCCTTGGCTACCATGCGGGTCGGGGTATTGAACAGCTTGGCCGAGAAGTTGATTTCCTTCAGGCGCGCTTCGTTGATGGACATGGAAGACAGCACGCCATCAAATTTCTTGGCCTTCAAGGCGGGGATCATGCCGTCAAAGTCATTTTCCACCCAGACACACTTGGCCTTCAGGCGTGCGCAGATTTCGGTGCCCAGATCGATGTCGAAACCGATCAGCTGACCATTCGGAGCCTTGGACTCGAACGGAGCGTAGCTGGCGTCAACGCCAAAACGAACTTCCTTCCAGTCCTTGGCGAATGCGCCAAAAGAAGTGGCCATCAGTGCCAGAGAAACGGCGGTAATCACTTTTCTCATCAGACTTCTCCTTACTGCTTTGTTTTATTTGTTCACAACATGCCGGGCAGCCCCTGCCACCGCGACATACCGATACGCCGCATCAACATGCCCTGCCTTTTGGGCAGGTCAGCTGATTGCCTGCATGGTTATATGAATAGCGCAAATTGTCCAGAAGCTCGATTCCGGATACAGGATAAATAACGCATCCATCCTGACCGGAGACGACAGCAGGCAAAGTAAACGCCCAGAAATGGAAAATCAAGTCGCATTCGATTGTATTTTTGAGTACAAAATACAACAAGCGCAAGTAAAAACACTTAGCTCACGCCAACAGCAAGGCCCAGCGCTGCTCATCTGCCGGCAAGCTGGCCAGCCACCAGATGCGAAAAAGCCGGCTCCCACCAGGGAAACCGGCTTTTCAAACAACCATCCGCTGCTTACTTATCGTCGCCGGCAGCCTTGGCCGCGGCAGCAGCAGCCTTGGCCGCCTCGATCTCTTCCTGGCGGGCACGGGCAGCTGCCTTGCGTGCCAGGCGGGCCTCTTCGGCCAGGCGCTCGGCCTCTTCGGCTGCTGCACGGGCGCGGGCGCGCATGATGCGCAGATAGTTGTCGATGGCGCGCACCAGTTCACGGGTGCCTTCGTGGGTCAGCGCGGAAATGGCAAACACACGCGGCGTGTCCACATCGAAACCCAGGCTGTCGTCCGGCTGGGTCTTGGGCCAGCCATAGGCTTCCAGGAAGGCCGACACAGTAAGGTCGCGCTCTTCTACCGGCAGCATGTCCAGCTTGTTCAGCACCAGCCAGCGCGGCTTGCCATGCAATTCATCATCGTACTTTTCCAGCTCGGCCACGATGGCGCGCGCTTCGCGTACCGGATCGACATCCGGATCGAACGGCGCCACATCCACGATATGCAGCAGCAGGCCGGTACGTTGCAAATGCTTGAGGAAGCGATGGCCAAGACCAGCGCCTTCAGCCGCACCTTCGATCAGACCGGGAATATCGGCAATCACGAAGCTGCTGGTATCGTCCATGCGCACCACGCCCAGATTCGGATGCAGAGTGGTAAACGGATAGTCCGCCACCTTGGGACGCGCCGCCGATACCGAGCGGATAAAGGTGGACTTGCCGGCGTTCGGCATGCCCAGCAGACCTACATCGGCCAGTACCTTCAGTTCCAGCTTCAGCGTGCGCTGTTCGCCCTCTTCACCCGGCGTGCTCTGACGCGGCGCGCGGTTGGTGGAGGATTTGAAATGGATATTGCCCAGGCCACCCTTGCCGCCACGGGCAATCATCACCCGCTGGCCATGGTGAGTCAGGTCGGCCACCACCTCGCCGGTATCGTGGTCGGCAATCACCGTCCCCACCGGCATGTGCAGTTCGATGTCGTCACCGCCCTTGCCGTAGCAATCGGCACCCCGGCCACGTTCACCATCCTGCGCCAGGTATTTTTTGACGAAACGGTATTCCACCAACGTGTTGACGTTTTCATCTGCCACCGCATACACGCTGCCACCCTTGCCGCCATCGCCACCGTCCGGGCCACCAAAAGGCACGTACTTTTCGCGACGGAAACTGGCCGCGCCATTGCCGCCCTTGCCCGCCATCACTTCAATACGGGCTTCGTCGATAAATTTCATAGATCCTCCTTGAGGAGTCAGGCGTCAAGGTTGCGATGCTGCATCCAGCCCTCACGCCTTGCCCCTCGCCAGGCCTGCTGCGTGACAGCAAGCCAGATAAAAAAAAGCCCTATCTCACAGGATAGGGCTTTCTTGTCTGCAGAAAGCGATTATTCGCCGTCTACACCGGTGTACGGAACAACGGTAACGATCTTGCGTTGCAGAGCACCCTTGATGGTGAACTTAACGTAGCCGTCAACTTTGGCGAACAGGGTGTGATCCTTGCCCAGACCAACGTTTTCACCAGCGTGGAAACGGGTACCACGCTGACGTACGATAATGGAACCTGCCGGAATCAGTTCGCCACCGTAAGCCTTAACGCCCAAGCGTTTGGCTTCGGAGTCACGACCGTTGCGGGAGCTACCGCCTGCTTTTTTGTGTGCCATGACTGTTTATCCTTACTTCGAAATCGCGTCGATGCGGATTTCGGTGAAGTTCTGACGATGACCCTGGTGTTTCTGGTAGTGCTTACGACGACGCATCTTGAAGATGCGGATCTTGTCGCCACGACCGTGGGAAACGACAGTAGCCGTAACGGTGGCACCAGCTACCAGCGGGGCGCCTACAACAACCTGTTCACCGTCAGCGACCATCAGCACTTCTTCGAGTACGATTTGGCTGTCGACGTCTGCAGGTATCTGTTCTACTTTGAGTTTTTCACCGATGGCAACTTTGTACTGCTTGCCGCCGGTTTTTATGACCGCATACATTCGCTTAGCTCCTAAAGAGGGATCTTCACCGCATCACGCGAGAAGAACGCGAAACTATACGCAGTCGATTCAAAGTTGTCAATAATTTCATCAGTTTAGCCGCATAGCCAGACTGGGCATGGCTGTCTGCAAGGCTTTTCTGGTAACATTCCGCGCTTCTGGCTCCGCTAAAACCAACAACTGGCTAAAACCGTGTCCACCCCGTTATTCCGTACCCTGATCGCTGAAGACATGCAGACCGTAGATGGCGTCATCCGCGCGCGCCTGCATTCCGATGTAGTGCTTATCCGCCAGGTGGCGGAATACATTATCTCTGCGGGTGGCAAGCGCCTGCGCCCGGTACTCACCCTATTGTCCGGCAAGGCACTGGGCTACGAAGGCGCGCATCTGTACGAACTGGCCGCCATGATCGAGTTCATCCACACCGCCACCTTGCTGCACGACGATGTGGTGGACGAATCCGACATGCGCCGTGGCCGCGAAACCGCCAATGCCCTGTTCGGCAATGCAGCCAGCGTGCTGGTGGGTGACTTCCTCTACACCCGCGCCTTCCAGATGATGGTCACCACCAATAATATGCAGATCCTGCAGGTGATGGCCGAAGCCACCAACATCATCGCCGAAGGCGAAGTGTTGCAGCTGTTGAATATCGGCAATACCGCGTTGTCCGAACAGGACTACCTGCAGGTCATCCAGTACAAGACTGCCAAGCTGTTCGAAGCCTCCGCCCGCGTCGGTGCGCTGATTGCAGGCGGCAGCAACGCCCAGGTCAAGGCGCTGGCCGATTACGGCATGTACTTGGGCACGGCCTTCCAGATCATCGACGACGTACTGGACTACAGCGGCGACGCCGACACCATCGGCAAGAGCCTGGGTGACGACCTGGCCGAAGGCAAGGCCACCCTGCCGCTGATCTACACCATGCGCCAGGGCGATGCCACCGCCGCCAACGTGGTACGCCAGGCGCTGGAAAACGCCAGCCGCGACCGTTTCCACGATGTATTGGCTGCGGTACAATCCTGCGGCGCGCTGGACTACGCCAAAAACGAAGCCATCAAAGCCGCCGAACAAGCCGTGGCCGCCATTGCCGAGCTGCCGGACACCCCGGTGAAACAGGCACTGGTAGAACTGGCCCGCCTGTCGGTGGACCGCAACGCCTGAACCTCTTCCGTCTCCATAGTTAAATGGATATAACTTTCCCCTCCTAAGGGAAGATTGCAGGTTCGATTCCTGCTGGGGACACCAAATCCGGCCCTACGCCACCCGCTAAAAACCGCCTGCTCGCAGGCGGTTTTTGCATGCAGTTCGCCCCCTTCCGGCTAGTCACCCGCCCATCTGCCACGCCAGCACATCTGGCTTATACCAGCGGGCTTGGGCGCATATTTGTTAAGTTATTTGAAGTAATGGCTGCGCCACCTGCTTAGCTGGTATACCTGCCATTCTTACCCGCAGCCGGATGCCACCATGCGCTTTGCCATTACCCTGACCGACCGCTTCAAGGTGCTGCTGGACATTGCCTTGCAAGCTGGCTGGCAACCCTTGAAGATTTTCACTTCACCGCTGGATGGCAAGATCCATGACAACCGCCAGGTAATCGAGCAGGCGGCCCGGCTGGGCATTCCCGTGCAGCTATCGCCAATGACCGAGGCAGATCTGGCCGCACTGGCCGCGCAAGGCTGCGAAGCCCTGCTGCTGGGCAGTTATGACTGGAAAGTACCGGACTGGCGGCCTTATCTGGCCCATGCGGTCAACTTCCACCCCTCGCCGCTGCCGGAAGCACGCGGGCCGTTTCCGCTGGTGCGGGCCATTCTGGAACAGCGCAGCCAATGGGGCGTGAGCTGCCATGTGGTGGAGCCGCGCTTTGACAGCGGCGCGCTGCTGGATCAGCAACTGTTTGCCCTGAACCCCGATGAAACCCTGGCCACGCTGGAATGGAAGTGCCAGCTGGCACTGGAGCAGCTGGGCCGTCGCGTCATCGCGGATTTCGCCAGCTTGTGGCAACAGGCCAGGCCACAGGGGGCAGGCAGCTACTGGCCGCGCTGGAGTGATGCCGAGCGCACGCTGAACCTGCGCGGTCCGCTGGACGTCAGCCTGCGGCAGTTACGTGCCTTTGGCGATATCAACTGTCTGGCCGAGGCCAATGGCGTGGGCTTTGTGGTGCATCGCGCCCATGGCTGGCTGGAGCCGCACGCCTTCAAGCCCGGCACCCTGGTACGCAGCGTGGACCTGTCCATGCTGTTTGCCGTGGCGGACGGCTTTCTGGTGATCAGTGAATGGAGCGTACAGGCACCGAGTGCAGTAAGCGGCCGGCGGCCGTTCTGAGTCTCACCCCACTGGCCATCTCATTGGTAAAACAGCCCATGGCGGGCTGTTTTCACTGATGCACGCCCAAGCCGCTACCACTTGCCGCCCAGCGCGGATATCAGTGCCACACTGGCGCTGTACTGGCGATTTTTCACACTCCACAGGCTGTTTTCCGCACTGATGCGGCTGTTCTGCGCCGTCAATACATTCAGATAACTCACCACGCCGGCACGGTACTGGTTCTGGGTAATGCTTTCAGCCCTTTGCGCAGACTGCAGCGCGGACTGCTGGTATTGCGCCTCTTCCTGCAGCAGCGACTGCGCCGACAGATTGTCCTCCACCGCCTGGAAAGCACTCAGCACGGTCTGGCGATAGCTGGCCACGCTGGCATCGTAGCTGGCGATGGCGGCTGCGGTCTGGGCCCGGCGCAAGCCGCCGTCAAACAGGGTGAGCGCCAATTGCGGCCCCAGGCTCCAGATGCGGTTGGGCAGGCTGACCCAGTCGGCAAAGCTACTGCTCTTATAGCCACCGCTGGCGGCCAGCGTCAGCGTGGGAAAGTAGGCCGCCTTGGCGATGCCGATTTCAGCATTGGCCTGTGCCACCGCCCTTTCTGCCGCAGCGATGTCTGGGCGGCGCTCCAGCAAGGTGGAGGGCAGGCCCGGCGGCAATTGCGGCAAGTGTGGCAGGGCCTTGCTGGCCGGCAGCGCGAAGCTGGCCGGTGCCACGCCCAGTGCAGCGGCGATGGCGTGCTCGAGCTGGGCGCGGCTCAGCTGCTTGTCCACGCGGGCGGCCTGGGCGGTTTTCCAGCTGCTTTCAGCCTGGGCCACGCTGTCGTCCGACACCATGCCTACGGCAAACTGGTTGCGGGTAAGCTGCAGGTTTTGCAGCAGATTGGCCTCGCTGTCCTGCAATTGGCCAAGCTGTACATCGGCCACCACCAGTTGCAGATAGGCCGTGGCCAGCTGTGCCTGGCTGCTCAGGCGGATGGATTCGAGCTGGGCCGCACTGGCGGCTTCCTTGGCACTGCCCGCCTCCACGGCACGGCGTACCGTGCCCCACAGGTCGACTTCCCAGCTGGCCGTTGCGGCCAGATTGTATTGATTGCTGACATTGCCACCGGCGGTGCTGACGCCGTGGCTCTTGCTGGCGGTGGTGCCAAGCGAGGGCCACAGGCTGGCCTCGGCCTGATCCAGCAAGGCACGGGCCTGGCGGTAATTGGCCTCGGCCTGGGCAATGGTGGGGCTTTGCCGGTTAAGGGTATCCATCAGGCTATCGAGCTGCGGGTCCTGATACACCGCCCACCAGTTGCCACGCGGGCTGGCGTCTTGCGGGCTGGCACTCTTCCAGCGGCCGTCTTCCTTGTAGGCCGAGGGGATATCCATCTTGGGCTTGGTGTAGTCGGGGCCGATGGCACAGCCAGCCAGCACCATGGCCATCAGGCAGGCGGCCAGCGCCGGCCGCGTGGATAAAGCAGTCATGCGCGTCATTCCTTGTGTCCTGCAGCGGCCTGCGCCCGCGTAGTGTTGCGCCATTGCTGGCACCACAGGCGGAAACGGTCCAGATAAAGGTAAACCACCGGCGTGGTGTACAGGGTAAGCAGCTGGCTGAGCAGCAAGCCGCCGACGATGGAAATACCCAGCGGGGTGCGCATCTCGGCACCGTCGCCATGGCCCAGTGCCAGCGGCAGCGCGCCAAACAGCGCGGCCAGCGTGGTCATCATGATCGGCCGGAAGCGCAGCAGGCAGGCTTGCAGGATGGCATCGTGCGAGCTCAGGCCCTGTTCGCGCTCGGCGCTGAGGGCGAAGTCGATCATCATGATGGCGTTCTTCTTGACGATGCCGATCAGCAGCAGCACGCCGATCAGCGCAATGATGTTGAACTCGCCTCCAGTAGCCAGCAGGGCCAGCAAGGCCCCCACCCCCGCAGAGGGCAGCGTCGACAGGATGGTCAGCGGATGCACCACGCTTTCGTACAGCATGCCCAGCACGATATACACCGCCACCAATGCCGCCAGAATCAGCATGGGCTGGCTGTCCAGCGAATCCTGGAAGGACTTGGCCGTGCCCTGAAAGCTGCCATGTATCGATGATGGCAGGCCGATCTCGGCAGTGGCCTTGGCAATGGCAGCCGTGGCATCCGACAGCGAGCTGCCCGGCGGCAGATTGAAAGACAAGGTGGTGGCGGCAAACTGGCTCTGGTGATTGACCGACAACGAGGTATTGGTGGGCTCCCAGCGGGCAAAGGCCGACAGCGGCGTGGGGCCGCCGGATGGCGTCTGCAGATAGATGCTGCGCAGGCCTTCCGGGTTCTGCCAGAACTGCGGTGCCACTTCCAGCACCACATGGTACTGGTTGAGCGGATTGTAGATGGTGGAAACCTGACGCTGGCCAAAGGCATCGTTCAGCACGGCGTCAACCTGCGCCTGGGTCAGCCCCAGCCGGGCCATGGCATTGCGGTCAAAGGTCAGCGTGGTCTGCAGGCCTTTGACTTCCTGGTCGCTGCTGACATCCGCCAGCATGGGCAGTTTTTGCAATGCCTGCTGTACCTTGGGCGTCCAGCTGCGCAACTCATTCAGATCATCGCCCTGCAAGGTGTACTGGTACTGGGCATTGGCCGCACGACCGCCGATGCGGATATCCTGCACCGATTGCAGGAACAGCTGCGCCCCCGGCTCACGCGCCAGGCTCTTGCGCAGGCGGGCAATCACCTGATCGGCGCTTTCCGTGCGCTCGCCCTGCGGCTTGAGGCTGACGAACATATTGGCAGTATTGCGCTGGCCGCCGCCAGTGAAGCCGATCACCTTGTCCACCGCCGGATCCTTGCCCACCACGTCGATAAAGCGTTGCAGCTTCTGCTGCATGGCCTGGAAAGAGATGCTCTGGTCGGCCTTGATCATGCCAGTGAGGCGGCCAGTATCCTGCTGCGGGAAAAAGCCCTTGGGCACGATCACGTACAGATAGACATTCAGCGCGATGGTGGCCGCCAGGATCAGCATCATCAGCGGACCGTGGCGCAAGGCCCAGCCAAGGCTGCGGCAATAGCCGGCCAGCATGCGCTCGAACAGGTTTTCGCTCCAGCGGAACAGCCGGCCCGGCTTGTGTTCGCCATGGCTTTTCAGCCAGCGTGCGCACAGCATGGGCGTGGTGGTGAGCGACACCAGCAGCGACACCATGATGGCCACCGACAGGGTGACGGCAAACTCACGGAACAGGCGGCCGATGATGCCGCCCATCATCAGGATGGGAATGAACACCGCAATCAGCGAAATGCTCATCGACAGCACGGTGAAGCCCACTTCACGCGCGCCCTGCAGCGCGGCCTTGAACGGCTTCATGCCGTTTTCGATATGGCGTGAAATGTTCTCCAGCACCACGATGGTGTCGTCCACCACGAAACCGGTGGCAATGGTCAGCGCCATCAGGCTGAGGTTGTTGAGCGAGAAGCCGCACAGATACATCACGGCAAAGGTGCCTACCAGCGACACCGGCACGGTGATGGCGGGGATGGCGGTAGCACGGCCATTGCGCAGGAACAGGAAGACCACCAGGATGACCAGCGCAATGGAAATCACCAGTGAGCGCTCCACCTCGGACAGGGACGCACGAATGGTGGAGGTACGGTCCATCACCACCTGCATCTTGATGGCCGCCGGAATGGACGCCTGCAATTGCGGCAGCAAGGCCTTCACCCGCTCCACGGTTTCGATGATGTTGGCGCCCGGCTGGCGGAACAGGATGATCATTACCGCCGGCTGCTTGCCCAGGAGACCGGCATTGCGCACGTCCAGCACCGAGTCCTTCACCTCGGCCACATCCGATATCCGCACTGCCGCACCGTTCTGGTAGCTCACCACCAGCGGCAGGTAGTCGCTGGCCTTGCCGGCCTGGTCGTTGGCCTGCACCTGCCAGTGGCGCTGTTCGTCTTCCAGATAGCCCTTGGGCCGGTTGGCATTGGTGCTGGTGATGGCGGCACGCACGGTCTCCATGCCGATGCCGTAATGGTTCAACTGCAGCGGGTTCATTTCCACCCGTACCGCCGGCTGTGCGCCACCGCCGATATTCACATCGCCAATGCCCTCTACCTGGGCCAGCTTCTGGCCAAGAATGGAGTCGGCGGCATCGTACATCTGGCCACGGGTGAGCGAATCAGAAGTCAGGCCGATGATCATGATCGGCGCATCGGCCGGGTTCACCTTGCGGTAGGTCGGGCTGGACGGCATGCCGGTGGGCAGCAGCGAGCGGGCGGCATTGATGGCGGCCTGTACATCGCGCGCGGCACCGTTGATGTCGCGGTTGAGGTCAAACTGCAAGGTGATGCGGCTGGAGGCCAGCGAGCTGGACGAGGTGATTTCCGTCACTCCGGCAATACGCCCCAGCGCCCGCTCCAGTGGCGTGGCCACGGTGGAAGCCATGGTTTCCGGGCTGGCACCGGGCAGCTTGGCACTGACCGAGATGGTGGGAAAATCCACCTGCGGCAAGGGCGATACCGGCAGCAGCTTGAAGGCCAGAAAGCCCGCCAGCAAGATGGCCAGCGTCAGCAGCGTGGTGGCAATCGGCCGGCGGATGAAGGGTTCGGACGGAATCATACCCCGGCCTCATCAGCCACGGCGTCCGGTTTGCTGCGGAAGCGCTGCGCCAGCCGGTCGAAGGCCAGATAGATCACCGGCGTGGTAAACAGCGTCAGCACCTGGCTGACCAACAGCCCGCCCACCATGGTCACCCCCAGCGGCGAACGCAGCTCGGAACCCATGCCGCCACCCAGCATCAGCGGCAGCGCGCCCAGCAGTGCCGCCATGGTGGTCATCAGGATGGGACGGAAGCGCAGCAGGCAAGCCTGATAGATGGCATCGCGCGGACTCATGCCTTGCTCGCGCTCGGCCTCCAGCGCGAAGTCGATCATCATGATGGCGTTTTTCTTGACGATGCCGATCAGCAGGATGATGCCGATGATGGCAATCACCGACAGATCATCCCCGCTCACCAGCAGGGCCAGCAAGGCGCCGATACCCGCCGAGGGCAGGGTGGACAGAATGGTAATGGGGTGGATATAGCTCTCGTACAGCACGCCCAGCACAATATACATGGTGACGATGGCCGCCAGGATCAGCCACAGCGTGTTGCTGAGCGAGGCCTGAAAGGCCAGCGCCGCCCCCTGGAACTTGGTATCCAGGCTGGCCGGCATGCCCAGCTCGGCCTCAGCCTGACGGATGGCCTCCACCGCCGGCCCCAGTGCCGCCCCCTTGGCCAGGTTGAACGACACCGTGGTGGTGGGGAACTGCCCCAGGTGGTTGATGGTGAGCGCGGTGGGGCGCTCCTCGATGCTGGCCACGGTATCCAGCGGCACCGGGCCGCCACTGGCGGTGGGCACATAAATGCCCTTGAGCGACAGCGGGCCACGCTGGCTTTGCGCATCTACTTCCAGCACCACGCGGTACTGGTTGGTCTGGGTGAAGATGGTGGAAATCAGCCGCTGGCCGAAGGCATCGTACAAGGCATTGTCGATGGCGGCGGTGGTCACCCCCAGCCGGGCGGCCGCGTCACGGTTGATGTTGACGTAGGCCTGCAAGCCCTTGTCCTGCAAGTCGCTGGCCACATCAGCCAGCTCCGGCAATTGATTCAGCTTGTGCACCAGCTTGGGCACCCACAGCGACAGGTCGTCCGGGCTGGTGGCCTGCAGGGTGAACTGGTACTGGGTGCGGCTGACGCGGGTGTCGATGGACAAATCCTGCACCGGCTGCAGATACAGCGACATGCCCGGCACATCAGCCGCGTGCTGCTGCAAGCGCGCCAGCACGGTGCGGATATCATCGCGCTCGGCCTTGGGCTTGAGGTTGATCTGCAGCCGGCCGCTATTGAGCGAAGCATTATTGCCATCCACCCCGATGAACGATGACAGGCTGTCCACTGCCGGGTCTTTCAGCAAAACCTCGGCCAGTTGCTGCTGCTTCTGCGCCATGGCCGAAAAGGAAATGGTTTGCGCCGCCTCGCTGCTACCCATGATGGCCCCGGTATCCTGCAGCGGGAAAAAGCCCTTGGGCACCGCCATGTACAGCAACACGGTCAGGCCCAGCGTCCCCACAGCCACCAGCAAGGTGAGCTTTTGCCGTTCCAGCACCCAGCTGAGCATCCGACCGTAACGGGCAATGATGCGGTCGAAGAAGGCGCCGCTGGCGTGGTAGAAACGACCCTGTTTTTCCTCCGGCACATGCTTGAGCAGACGTGCGCACATCATCGGCGTCAGCGTCAGCGAAATGAAGGCAGAAATCAGGATGGACACCGCCAGCGTAATGGCAAATTCACGGAACAAGCGCCCCACCACATCGCCCATGAACAGCAGCGGAATCAGCACCGCGATCAGCGAAAAGGTGAGCGAGATGATGGTGAAGCCAATCTGCTGCGAGCCCTTCAACGCCGCCGCCAGCGGTTTTTCGCCCTCCTCGATGTAGCGGGCGACGTTTTCGATCATCACGATGGCATCGTCCACCACGAAGCCGGTGGCAATGGTCAGCGCCATCAGCGTGAGGTTGTTGATGGAGAAACCAGTGAGGTACATCACACCAAAGGTGCCGACCAGCGACAAGGGCACGGCAACGGCGGGAATGATGGTGGCCGGCACATTGCGCAGAAAGACGAAGATCACCATCACCACCAGGGCGATAGCCAGCAGCAGTTCGAACTCGACATCTTCCACCGAGGCACGGATGGTGACGGTGCGGTCGCTCAGCACTTTCACATCGACTGCACCCGGCAGGCTGCCTTGCAATTGCGGCAGCAGTGCCTTGATGCGGTCGGTGACCTGGATGACATTGGCACCCGGCTGGCGCTGCACATTGAGGATGATGGACGGCGTGTTCCCAGCCCAGGCGGCCAGCCGCATGTTTTCCGCAGCATCCACAACGTTGGCGACATCACGCAGTCGCACCGCGGCACCGTTCTGGTAGGCCACGATGACGTTTTTGTACTCCTCGGCCGATTTCAGCTGGTCGTTGCCATCCACGGTGGAGGCCTGCTGCGGGCCATCAAAACTGCCCTTGGCCTGATTGACGTTGGCATTGCCGATGGCGGTGCGGATGTCCTCCAGCGTCAGGCCACGTGCAGCCAGCGCCTTGGGATTACTCTGGATACGCACAGCAGGCCGCTGACCGCCACTGAGACTGACCAGCCCCACCCCCGGTACTTGCGATAGTTTTTGCGCCAGCCGGGTATCGACCAGGTCTTCCAGCTTGGTCAGCGGCAGCGTGTCCGAACTGACGGCGATGGTGAGGATGGGCGTATCCGCCGGATTGACCTTGCTATAGATCGGCGGATTGGGCAGATCGCTGGGTAAGAGATTGCCAGCCGCGTTGATAGCGGCCTGCACTTCTTGCTCGGCCACATCCAGTGTCAGCTCCAGACTGAACTGCAGGGTAATCACCGACGCCCCACCGGAGCTGGTGGAGGACATCTGGGCGAGGCCCGGCATCTGGCCAAACTGTCGCTCCAGCGGTGCGGTAATGGATGAGGTAATGACTTCCGGACTGGCACCGGGGTACTGGGTCACCACCTGGATGGTCGGGTAGTCCACCTCGGGCAGCGCCGACACCGGCAGCAGCTTCCAGGCCACCAGGCCAGACAGCAGGATGGCCAGCATCAGCAAGGTGGTGGCCACTGGCCGCAGGATGAAGGGACGTGAAGGATTCATACCGTACCCCGGGCTTAGTTGGCAGCGCTGGCAGATTGGTGCTTGCCGCCACTGGCATCGTGCTGACGGTGCTTGCCCTTGCCTGCCCCTTCGCCGCTACCAGCCAATTGCGCGGCACGGTCGATCACCTTGACCTGCGCACCGTCACGCAGCTTGTCCAGGCCATCCACCACCACTTTCTGCCCGGGCTTCACCCCTTCTTCGATGATGGTGTTGTCGCCAGACACGGCACCTAGCTTCACCTTGTTGATGCTGACTGTCTGGTCCGGGTTAACGGCATAGACATAGCTGCCCACTTTACCCAGCTGCAAGGCCACACTCGGCAGCAGCGTCGCCCCGCTCTGAACCCCCAGCTGCAAATGAACGTTAACAAATTGATTGGGAAACAAGGCTTCATCGGTATTGCCGAAGCGGGCCTTGAGGTTGACGGTGCCCGTGCTGGTGCTCAGTTGATTGTCGATGGCCAGCAGCTCGCCATCAGCCAGCTTGTGGCGGTTGTCGCGGTCCCAGGCCTCCACCTGCAATTTACCCTTGGCCGCGCGGGCCGCAGCCAGCACCTGACTGAGGCTGACCTCGGGAATGGCAAATATCACATTGATGGGCTGAGTCTGGGTAATCACCACCACGCCATTGGTGTCGCTGGCATGCACGATATTGCCCGGATCGACCTGCCGCAGACCGGCACGGCCGGCTACGGGGGCGGTCACCCGGCTGTAATCGAGCTGCAGACGGGCATTGGCCACAGCGCCCTGATCCAGCTTCACCGTACCCTGATACTGGCGCACCAGGGCTTGCTGGGTATCGACCTGCTGCTTGGCAATGGAATTCTGGGCCAGCAGCTGCTGGTAGCGTGCCAGATCGAGCTGAGCGTTTTGCAGCAGGGCCTGATCACGCAGCAACTGGCCTTCGGCCTGAGTCACAGCAGCCTGATAGGGACGCGGGTCCAGCTCGGCCAGCAACTGCCCTTTCTGTACCGGCTGCCCTTCTTCAAAATGCAGGGCCATCAGTTGGCCATCCACCCGGCTGTGCACGGTAACGGTATTGGGCGAGTTCACCGTGCCCAGCGCGCTAAGCTGCAGCGGCGCATCCTGCTGGCTCACCACAGCCACGGCCACCGCGACCGGGCCACCACCCTTGCGCGGCCCACCTGCACCATCGGCAGCTACCGTGCGATGGCTGTTCCACCACCACCCGCCAGCCGCCAGCACCAACAACAGCAGGGAAACATTGCGCAGGGTATGCGTGGACTTGGCAGCGGTATCGGACATGATGGATTTCCGGGATGCGCTCCCGGCATCAAGCGGGGAACGGTCAGCAGTGGCAAACAGGGCCGCAGGCCCCCTGAAACAAGCAGCGATGATAGGCAATGGACATGACACTGCCTATAGCCAACATGTTTATAGATGTTAATCGGCGTGAAGAAATGACGCTAGCCCGAGCCAGCTAGCGCTGTCAGCGGTGTGAGATGGCTCGCAGACATGCAGAAAATGAATGGCAAGTCCCTCTGCATCGCCAAAAAAAACCGCCCTGCATCGCAGGGCGGTATCGAGCTCAGTACAGGGCGAGTGGCAAAATACACCCGCCATCACGACCGACTAGAACAGCAATTCCTTGACGTTCTCCACCGCATCCTTGGCTGCTGGAGCATTCGGATCCTTGGCGGTCGCATCATCTACCGCAGCATCCGAAGCATTGCTGCCAGGCACGGTGCCACGATTGTCGATCTTCAATTCCGGATTGGTTTTCTGGAACTCTTCATAGTAGTACTCGTCGCCACCACGCTGGCCCGCACCCGGTTTCACCACAATGCCTGCCGGCACTGGCAACTCCACCTCGGGCACGCCCTTCAGTGCATTGGCCATGTAGTTCATCCATACCGGCAAGGCTGCCGTACCACCATAACCGTAACGCCCCAGGGAGCGCGGCTGGTCGTAGCCCACCCAGGTAGCAGCTACCAGGTTGGGATTGAAGCCGACAAACCAGGCATCTTTCCAGTCGCTGGTCGTACCAGTCTTGCCAGCCAGATCCATACGTCCCAGGCTCATGGCCTTGGCCGCCGTACCATAGCGCACCACATCCTTCAGCATGGAGGTCATGATGAAGGCGTTGCGCGGATCAATGGCCTGCGTGGCGTTCTGTCCCGCCACCGCCGGCTGGGTCTTGGCCAGCACATGACCGGACTGGTCTTCGATGCGATCAATAAAGAAGGCCTTGATGCGGTAGCCGCCATTGGAGAACACCGAATAACCCTCGGCCATCTGCAGGGGGGTCGCTGCACCCGCGCCAAGCGCCATGGTCAGATAGGCTGGATGCTGCTTGGGTGAGAAACCGAAGCGCTGGATGTATTGCTGGGCGTAATCCGTTCCCACCGCCATCAGCAGTCGCACCGACACCAGGTTCTTCGACTGGGTCAGCGCACGACGCATGCTGATCAGACCGGCGAACTTGCCATCGTCGTTCTTCGGCTCCCAGCTGGGCGAACCGGGCGCTCCCGGCACGGTCAGCGGTGCATCGTTGAACAGGGTGGACGGCGTAATGCCACGTTCTACCCCCGAGGAGTAGATAAAAGGCTTGAAGGTAGAGCCCGGCTGACGCCAGGCCTGGGTCACGTGATTGAAACTGCGACGGTTGAAGTCGAAGCCACCCACCAGTGACTTGATGGCACCGCTACGCGGGTCCATCGACACAAATGCGCCTTCGACATCCGGCATCTGTACGATTTCCCAGTAGCCCTTGTCATGGGCACGTACCCGGATGACGGCACCGCGACGGATCTGCTTGTCGGCGGCCAGCTTGGGGTTCAGCGCTCGACGGGCGAACTCCAGCCCGGCACCCTTGATGACGGCAACCTTGCCGCCGCGCATATAGGCTCGGACTTCGCTCGAGCTGGCCGACAAGACGATTGCCGCCTGCATGTCGCCGCTGTCGCGAATTTCAGACAGTGCATCATCCAGCGCTTCGGTCTGGTCTTCCCCCTCCGCCGAGGCCAGATCGATATAACTTTCCGGTGCGCGATAACCCTGCTTGCGATCGAAATCGAGCAGGCCGGCGCGCAGCGCGTCATAGGCCCATTGCTGGTGATGGCTGTCCAGCGTGGTGTACACCTTATAGCCCTCGGTGTAGGCCGCATCCTTATAGCGTTCGTACATGGCCTGACGCACCATCTCAGCCACATACAGGGCTGGCTGGTTGCTGTCCACCGTGGCGCTGGCCAGCTGCAGCGGCTCTTTTACCGCAGCGTCATACTGATCCTGAGTAATGAAATTCAGCTCACGCATGCGTCGCAGCACATATTGCTGGCGCAGCCGGGCACGGTCAGGATTGACGATGGGATTGTAGGCCGACGGAGCCTTGGGCAAGCCGGCCAGCATGGCCATCTCGGCCACGCTCAAGTTGGTGATGGGCTTGCCGAAATAAGCCTGCGCCGCGGCAGAAAAACCGTAAGCGCGCTGCCCAAGATAGATCTGATTGAAATACAACTCGAGAATCTGATCCTTGGACAAGGTGTGTTCTATTTTGAAAGCGAGCAAGGCTTCATTAAACTTGCGAGTGAAAGTCTTTTCACTGGACAGGAAGAAGTTCTTGGCCACTTGCATGGTGATGGTACTGGCACCGGAACGGGCATGACCGGATACCAGATTGCCGACGGCAGCCCGCATGACCCCGACGTAATCCACCCCGCTGTGCTGGTAGAATCGCTCGTCTTCGGCAGCCAGCAAAGCCTGCTTCATCAGTTGCGGGACTTCATGGATGCGGGCAAAAGAGCGGCGCTCCTCGCCAAATTCACCCAGCAACTGGCCATCTGCCGAGTAGACGCGCAGTGGAATTTTTGGACGGTAATCCGTCAGCACATCAAGACTTGGCAAACGCGGGTAGGTTATGATGATCGCAATGGCTGCCGCACCGGCTGCCAGAACGGCCCCACCAATAACTAGACCGGCCAAAATCGCAAGAAGTCGTTTGAACATAATTACAAATAGGCTTTCGGAAGAAAGCGGATTATAACGTCTTGTGGGAATAAGCAAGACAAACATTGACCGCGACGGTGCAAAAACTGTCGCACTAGACCTATTCGGGGCCTTAACTGATGCTATCCGACAAATTACGGTTCGGGACAGATTGGCTGGATCAGCTTGGATTGGGGAAGTCCAAGAGTGTTCCCTTGCTCGGTCTTGATATCAGCACTACGTCCATCAAGCTAGTCGAGCTTTCCAGATCCGGCAAGAATTATCAGATTGAGCGTTACATCATTGAGGCCCTGCCCAAGGACGCTGTTTCCGAAGGCAATCTGGTCGATATCGAAGGTATTTCCGACTCGGTGCGCAAGGCCTGGAAGCGCTTGGGCAGCCCGATCAAGAACGTCGCTATCGCCATTCCCACGTCGATGGCGATTTACAAAAAGCTGTTAGTGCCGGTCAGCCAGTCCGAAGACATGGAAGGCATGATCGAATCGGAAGCCAATCAGATCATTCCCTTCCCACTGGAAGAGGTGAATCTGGATTACCAAGTGCTCGGTCCCTCCAGCAGCAGCCTGGATGACCTGGAAGTGCTGCTGTGTGCCGCCCGCAAGGAAAAAGTGGAAGAACGGGTAGCCGTGGTCGAAATGGCCGGTCTGCGCGCCCAACTGGTCGATGTGGAGTCATTTGCCATGATGACCGCATTCGAGCAGATCCAGCAGCAATTGCCCGATCATGGCATGAATCAGACTTTCGCCCTGTTTGATATCGGCGCGACCAAAATTCATTGCAACGTCATTCGTAATGGCCAGCAAATCTACTACCGCGAACAGGTATTCGGTGGTCAGCAACTGACACGCGACATTCAGCGCCGCTATGGCATCAGCTTTGACGAGGCCGAAAACGGCAAGCGCAGCATGGCCATGCCGGACGGCTACGAATCCGAACTGATGCATCCTTTTGTCGATTCGCTGGCACAGGAAATCCAGCGGGCGCTGCAATTCTTCTACACCACGGTCAGCGTGTCGCAATATCTGCGCGTGGACTACATCCTGCTGGGTGGCGGCTGCAGCATGCTGCCAGGGCTGGATGACGCCGTGGCTTCGCGCGCCCAGATCAGCACCATGATCGCCAACCCCTTCACCTCCATGGTGCAATCCAGCTCGATCCGGCTGAAAGAACTGCTGCTGGATGCACCGGCACTGCTGATTGCCTGCGGCCTGGCCATGCGGAGGTTCGACTGATGATACGCATCAACCTCCTGCCGCACCGCGAGCAGAAAAAAGCCGCCCATCGCCTGCGCTTCCAGCTGCTGCTGGGCAGTGCAGTCGCAGTCGCCCTGCTGATCATCGGCATCAGCTATTTCGTACTGGACTCCCGCCAGTCGCGTCAGGAAGAACGCAACCAGTTCCTGCAAGCAGAAATCACCAAGCTCAATCAGCAGATCAAGGATATCGGCATGCTGAAAAAGCAACGCGACGACCTGCTGGCACGCAAGCAACTGGTGGAAAGGCTGCAGCAAGGACGTAATGACGCGGTGCATGTATTCGACCAGTTGCTGCGCCAGACTCCGGATGGCATCTATCTGAAAAGCTTCAAGCAGACCGGCAATACCTTCTCCTTCTCCGGCTATGGGCTATCCGGCGCACGGGTATCCAACTACATGCGCACCCTGGCGCAATCACAGATCTTCAGCGAACCACAGCTGATCGAAGTGAAATCTGCCGTGATCAACAACCAGCGGGTCAGCGAATTCAGCCTCACCAGTACGCTGAAACAGCCGGTGACCGCCAGCGCGCCGGCCAGCCAGGTTGCACCGCAGGGAGCCAAGCCATGACCTTAGACGAGTTTCGCAATCTCGACCCCAAGGAGATGCCCAACTGGCCATTGCCGGCACAACTCATCGTGCTCATCTTCATGGCCGGGGTCTTTCTGTTTCTGGGTTATTTCTTTGTGCTGAGCGACCAGATGGACAAGCTGAACAACGCCCATCAGCAGGAAGAACAACTCAAGCAGACCTTTATCGACAAGAAGCGCCAGGCCATCAACCTGGAAGCCCTGCAACAGCAGCTGAAAGAAATCCAGCTATCGTTTGGCGCACTGCTCAAACAGCTGCCCACCAAGGCGGACATGGACGCTCTGCTGACCGAAATCAACCAGGCTGGTATCGGACGCGGCCTGCAGTTCGAGCTGTTCCGCCCCAGTGGCGAAGTCAAAACGGCGGAAATGGCTGAGGTACCCATTGCCATCCGGCTAACCGGTACTTACTCCGACTTGGCCGCCTTCGTCAGCGATGTGGCCCAACTGTCGCGCATTGTCACCATCAGTGACATCTCCCTGACTCCGGGTCAGGGCAAGGATGCTCCACGGATGACGATGGAAGCCACTGCCAAAACCTATCGCGCGCTCGAACCGGAAGAGCGTATCGCGGCGGCCCAGCCGCCGAAGAAGTGAGAGTGAAATGACGCTGAAACCAACTCTCGCCACCCTGCTGTGCTCACTGCTGCTCAGTGCCTGTGGCTCTGGCAATACCGATGACTTGCGTGCCTGGATGCAGCAAGCCAGCCAGGGCCTGCGTGGACAAATCGACCCGCTACCACAAGCACAGGCCTACCAGCCCTTTGCCTATGGCGCCTTTGACCTGCCCGATCCATTCAACCCCATCAAGCTGCAAATGGCCAAGAAGCAGAACGCGGCCAATGCGCCGGATTTCAAACGCCCACGTGAGCTGCTGGAAAACTATGATCTGGACAAGCTGAAGATGGTTGGCCTGCTCAAACGCAATAGCATGACCTATGCACTGATCCGCACACCGGAAAGCAGCATCTACCGCGTGCAACCAGGTAATTTCATCGGCCCCAACTTTGGCCAGGTCAAGCGCATCAGCGATACCGAACTCGTGCTTTCCGAGACTGTGGAAGATCTGAACGGAGAATGGGTACAACGCGAAACCAGCATGTACCTGGATGAACAAGGGCAGAAATAATGAAAAACCATTCAATCAAACTGTTATCCGGGCTAGGTCTGTCCATCGCATTTTCCGTCGCCCACGCCGCATCCATTACTGCGATCGACGTTGCCCAGAGCGATGGCGACAGCCAGTTGCTGCAAGTCACCTTTGACGGTCCGGCCATCAAACCCAATAGCTTCGCCATTGCCAACCCGGCACGAGTTGCCTTCGACTTTGCCGATACCCAGGTCAAGCTACCGAAGAACTTCGTCGATCTGGGCAACCCCATCATCAAGTCCGCCGTCGCCGTAGAGGCCAATGGCCGTTCGCGGCTGGTACTGAACCTGGCCCACAACGTCGCCTACAGCACCACGCTGTCCGGCAACAAACTGCTGGTTCGCATCAGCAACAATATGGCTCCGATACAGCAAAGCGCCACCTCGCAGGAGCAGGCCACCGGCAACAGCACGGCAGCTAATGAAGCCAGTGCCCTGGCGGCCGTGGCCACCACCCCACTGGGGCTCGACTTCCGCCGTGGCAAGGGGGGCGAAGGCCGTGTGGAAATCACGCTTCCGGCCAACAATACGCCGGTGGATGTCCGCCGCGACGGTAAGAATCTGGTACTGGACGTCATGGGAGCCAGCCTGCCACGCACCTTGGAAAAGCGCATGGATGTCAGCGACTTTGCCACCCCGGTAGACAAGGTGATCGCCAGCAACCAGGGTCGCAACAGCCGGATACTGATCCAGCCGCAAGGCGACTGGGAGTTCTCCTCCTATCAGACCGAGCGCAAGCTCGTGGTGGAAGTGCGCAAGGCCGTGGTGGAAAGCGCCAGCAAGACCGAACTGAACAGCAAGCCGCAGTACAAGGGTGACAAGCTGTCGCTCAACTTCCAGAACATCGAAGTACGCACCGTATTACAGGTGATTGCCGAATTTACCGGCCTAAACATCGTCACCAGCGATTCGGTCACCGGCAACATCACCCTGCGCCTGAAAGATGTGCCATGGGACCAGGCATTGGATCTGATTTTGCAGACCAAGGGACTGGATCAGCGGCGTAACGGCAATATCATCAACATCGCCCCGCGCGAAGAATTGCTGACACGCGACAAACAGGTGCTGGAAGGCAAACAACAGCTAACCGCGCTGGAACCGGTACGCTCGGAAACCTTCGTGTTGCGCTATCGCTCGGCCGAGGATTTCAAGAAGATTCTGGATGGTAGCAGTACCACCAGCGGTGCCAACAATACTGCCAATAACGGACTGCTTTCCTCGCGTGGCAGTGCGCTGATTGATCCGAAAACCAACACGCTGATCATCAACGACACCCAAAGCGTCATCGACAAGATCCGCGATCTGGTGACCAAGACCGATATCCCGGTCAAGCAGGTGCTGATCGAAGCGCGCATTGTTGAAGCCAACGATAACTGGAGCAAGAGCCTGGGGGTGAAGCTAAGTGTTGCCCGAGCCGGCTCAGGCTTCAGCCTGGGTGGTACCGTTGCCGATGCCATCACCAGCCACAATATCGGTACCGGATCAACTACGGGCACCATTCCACTCAACTCCGGGGTCAATCTGGGCCTGTCCGGCACCTATAACTCGATTGGTGCAGTATTCGGAGCCGGCTCCCGTGCCGCCATCGGCCTGGAACTGGATGCCATGGAAACCGGTGACAAGGGCAAGGTACTGGCCAATCCGCGCATCATGACCGCCGACCGGGTAGAAGCCAGCATCGAACAGGGTACGGAAATTCCTTACCAGGAAGCCAGCTCTAGCGGCGCGACCTCGGTATCGTTCAAAAAGGCCAACCTCAGCCTGAAAGTGACCCCGCAGATCACCCCGGACAACCGCGTACTGATGGAAATCCAGATCAACAAGGACACGGTAAGCAGCACCCTCATTGTCAACAGTACCCCGGCTATCGATACCAAGGTCGTCAAAACACAGGTGATGGTGGAAAACGGTGGCACCGTGGTGATTGGCGGTATCTACCAGCAAACGCTGGATAACACGACCAACAAGGTTCCACTGTTGGGCGATATCCCCTTCCTTGGCGCACTGTTCCGCAGCAAGGTGGAGAAGAACAACCGCACGGAACTGCTGGTTTTCATCACCCCGCGCGTAGTGGAAGACCTGAATCTGCAAAACCGCTAAGAGCGAACCGGGACAGGCGATTTTGTCGTCTGCCCGCGCAGACAGACCCAGCCTGCATCAGCTACAATGCCTGCCATGGAGAACATGGCAGGCAATTTTTTTCTTGTCGGGCTCATGGGCGCCGGCAAGACCACCGTTGGCAGAGCCCTGGCGCGCAAGACCGGCAAAACCTTCTACGACTCGGATCATGAAATCGAGGCGCGCACCGGCGTTCGCGTTGCCACCATATTCGATATCGAAGGCGAACTACGCTTTCGCGACCGGGAAAGCTCGGTCATTGCCGATCTGGTGAGAATGGACAATATCGTTCTTGCCACCGGCGGTGGTGCCGTACTACGGCCGGAAAACCGCGCCGAACTGTCCCGTCACGGCGTGGTGATCTATTTGCGGGCATCCATCGACGACCTGCTGGCCCGCACCATGCACGACAAGAACCGCCCCCTGCTGCAAATCGCCGACCCCCGTGCCAAGCTGCAAAGCCTGCTGGAGCAGCGCGACCCACTGTATCGCGAAGTCGCCGACATTGTGGTCGATACCTCGCAGCAGAACGTCAACCTGCTGGTCAGCCGCCTGCTCGATCAGCTGCATACTATCCCAGCCAAGACCTGACCCATGATTACGCTCGACCTGACCCTGCCGGACACCCGCTACCCTATCCACATTGGCCACGGACTGCTCGATCAGGTCGAGTTGATTCTGCCCCACCTGCGTATCCCGCAGGTTGCCATCATCACGAACGATGTCGTCGCACCGCTCTATCTGCAGCGCCTGACCCAGCAGCTGGAAAAGCATGGCGTACGTACCATTCCGGTGGTGCTGCCGGACGGTGAAGAGCACAAGAACTGGCAAACGCTGAATCTGATTTTCGACGCACTACTGGCCGCCAATGCCGAACGCAAGACCACGCTGATTGCTCTGGGTGGCGGCGTGATCGGCGACATGACCGGTTTTGCCGCCGCCTGTTATCAGCGCGGCGCGCCCTTCATTCAGATCCCCACCACCTTGTTGGCACAAGTGGATTCCTCAGTTGGCGGCAAAACTGCCATCAACCACCCGCTGGGCAAGAACATGATTGGTGCCTTCTACCAACCGCAACTGGTCGTGGCGGACATGGACCTGCTCGCCACCCTGCCAGAACGTGAACTGTCCGCTGGCATCGCGGAAATCATCAAATACGGCCTACTGGGCGATATCGACTTTCTCGGCTGGCTGGAAGCCAATATGGGCAAACTGCGCGCCCGTGATCCTGCGGCCCTGCAATATGCAGTACGTCGTTCCTGCGAAATGAAAGCAGAAATTGTCGGACAGGATGAAAAGGAACAAGGCATACGTGCCCTGCTCAATCTGGGCCATACCTTCGGCCACGCCATCGAAGCCGGCCTGGGCTACGGCAAATGGCTGCATGGTGAAGCAGTCGGTGCCGGCATGGTACTGGCAGCTGCAGCATCGCAGGCCATGGGCTGGCTGGATGAGCAGGAGGTGGCTCGCGTGCAAGCGCTGATCGCCGCCGCAGGCCTGCCGATACGCAGCCCGGATTTTGGTGCAGCAGAATGGCTGCGCCACATGGGCCACGACAAAAAGGTAGAGAGCGGCGTCATCCGTTTTGTCCTGCTTCAGAAACTGGGCCAAGCCATCATCCAGCCCGGACTGCCAGTCCCCCTGCTGGAGTCCCTGTTCCGCAGCCCGCATATCGACCCGACACTGGCACGCCAGTAAGCCCCACTCGCCCCGCAAACGTTAAAACCTTTACGCCATTAAGGAGTTCTACGGATTGCGGTGATGTCCGGCTACCCGAATAATCGACTGCATAATTCAAGCAGAGAGAGAATCTCGGAGGGAAGCCCAGGTGGATGCCATTACCGCGTTGACGGCCAGTTTCGGCCTGATGAGCACTTACTACCTTGCTCGCCAGCTGTGGCGCAAGGCAACGTATAAAAAACCGCGCGCCCGCGGGATTGACCCAGTGGGCGAAGCTGAAGTTTTTCTGGCGTATGGCCGCACAAGTGATGCCGTGCGAGTCCTCAAGGATGCCATGAAGGACGAGCCACACAATCTGTCGATCAAGGTCACGCTGCTGCGCGCCTACTCCTCAGAAGGCAATGGCAAGGCTTACTGCCGTCTGGCACGTGATATCCAGGCCCAGGTCAAGGATCAGCCGGTATGGCACACCATCCAGGAGGCCGGCCGTCAGCTGGCGCCACAAGACCCCTTGTTTGCGGCCAACGCCTGAGCCCTCCCCTGCCGCTACCATGAAAACAGGCTGCCATTTGGCAGCCTGTTTTATTTCGACAGCGACTCAAACCATCAGGCGGCGCCGGCCTCCGGCTCACGGAACTGCAGGCTGTGCAGGCGGGCATACAAGCCATCCTGCGACATCAATTGCTGATGACTCCCCTGCTCCGCCACCCGGCCCTGATGCATCACGATGATGCGATCTGCACTCTCGATGGTAGACAGGCGGTGGGCGATGACGATAGTAGTACGGTTCTTCATCAGATTCTCCAGAGCCGCCTGCACCAGCCGTTCTGACTGGGTATCCAGTGCCGAAGTCGCCTCATCCAGAATCAGCAATGGCGCATTCTTCAGCAGTGCACGGGCAATCGCCAGCCGCTGGCGCTGACCGCCTGACAACCGCACCCCATTCTCGCCAATCTGCGTATCCAGCCCCTGCGGCATGGCCTCGATGAACTCCAGCGCATTGGCCGCCCGTGCCGCCTCAACAATCTGCTCACGGCTGACCTGGTGGCTGGAGCCATAAGCGATATTGGCGGCCACGCTGTCATTGAACAGCACCACATCCTGGCTCACCATGGCGATGTGATGGCGCAGGTCCGCCAGTGCGATATCGGCCAGCGCAATGCCATCCAGGGTAATCTGCCCCGACAAGGGTTCGTAGAAGCGTGGAATCAGGCTGACCAGCGTGGTTTTGCCACTGCCGGAAGAACCGACCAAGGCCACTGTCTCACCCGAATTGACAGTCAGGTTGATGTCCTGCAATACCACGCGCTCGGCATTGGGATAACGAAACGAGACATCCTCAAAACGCAGACGGCCCTGGGTAGTCGGCAAACGCTTGCTACCGTGATCCGGCTCACCCGGCTCATCCAGAAAGGCAAACACGCTCTCCGCCGCTGCCAGGCCACGCTGCATAGCCTGCGAGATACCAGTAATGCGTTTGACCGGTGCAAACAGCAACATCATCGCGGTAAGAAATGACATGAAGTCACCTGCGGTAAACGCGCCATGCTGAGCACGCAAAGCCGCGAAATACAGGATCGCCGCCAGCGCGCAAGCAATCATCAACTGCGTCACCCCGGTATTGGCCGAACTGGCTGCACTTTGTTTCACGGCATTACGGCGAATGGCCTGAGCTGCGCCATCAAAACGAGCCTCCTCGTATTGTTCACCGCCATACACCTTGATTACTTTTTGACAGTCCACGCCCTCGCCCAGAATCTGGGTCAGATCGGCCATGTGCTGCTGGTTCTCCAGTGCCAGACCGCGCAAGCGCTTGGCCACGATGCGCATGCACACCGTCACCACCGGCATCACCAGCAGGCAGATCAGCGTCAATTGCCAGTCGATGTACAACAGCCAGGCCAGCAGACTGACTGCCGTCACGCCATCCTTCACGGTGACGGTAATAACATTGAAGCCGGCCTCGGTCACCTGATTGACATCAAATGAAATGCGCGATACCAGTCGACCCGACTGATTATCGGCATAGTACTGCACCGGCAGGCGCAGCATCTTGGCAAACATCTGCTGCCGTAGCGTCTGCACCAGATGCCCGGCCAGCCAACTGGAAGTGTACTCGTTGATAAAACTGGTGAGGCCACGCACCAGGAATACGCCGATGATGGCCATCGGCACCCAGATGATGACCTGCGGGTCTTTGTTGACGAAGCCACCATCAATCAGCGGTTTCATCAGACGGGCAAACGCCGGCTCGGTCAGGGCGGCGATGGTCATCGAGACCAACGACAGGGCGAAGACCTTCCAGTACCGCGAAATATAGCGAATCAGGCGACGATAGGTTGTCCAGCTGTGATTCCAGTTGTCACTTTTACTCATGCAGAAACTTCCGTGTGCACCGGGTCGATATCCTGCCCCACCAATTGCCCATAGGCAGACAGCAGATCAGCGACCGAAAGATCGACAACATTTCTGCTGGCCGGCTGCAAAACCTTATACGGAACACCCCATGGATGCCATTTAGCCACATCGCTATCGCCAAACATGCAAACAATAGGCTTGCCCAGGCCTGCCGCCACGTGCATGGCACCACCATCACTGCAGATCAGTACATCAAGCAATGACAACCCACTCATCAACTCATCCAATTGATGGGTTGGCAAAGGTGTCAGCGGCAAACCTGCACAGCCTTCCATAATCATGGCAGCCTTTTCATCATCCCCTGGATGAAAAGGGTTATCGGCACTACCCGGTGACCAAAACAGCATGAGATGAACCGCAGTATCTTTGGCAATGGCCTGTGCCAACTCGATGAACCGCTGCGCCGGCCATTGCTGGCTAGGCTTACGGGCACTGATATGCAAGCCAACCAGTTTTTTCCCTGCAAGATCAGGCAATTTTCCACGTATTTCTTCTGCCAGACCTGCTGCAGCCACCAAAGAAAGATTTGGTGCTGGCACGATCTCGCCCGTCAGCGGCTGCATCAGAGTCATCAACATCTCTACCTCGTGCATGACTTGAGCAGGGCTGACGACAGGCAAATTGATCTGGTTGGCGAGCGGATTTCCCGGTTCACTGAAACCGAGGATATGGCAGGCACCAATCTGTTTTGCCCAGCGCAAGGGCCTGGGCATGCATCCCCCATTCGCCAGTACCGCGACATCATAGCGGGTACGACGCATTTTCAGCAGTAGAAGCAGGCGTTTCCAGTAAACCCCCAATGCACTCTCGCCGTTTTCACGATGCTTAGCCTTGGTATAAACATAAAGATGATCGACATCCGGGTGCCCCACCAGAAGCGGAGCATTATAACTATTCACCAGCAAATCTAGCCTAGCTTTTGGAAAGCGAGTCCTCAGAGCATGAATCAACGGTGTAGTACAAACCAGATCACCAATATTGTCCCGTCGGATGACCAGAATTTTTTCAGGATTCACTCGAGTCCCTTTCCAGAGAAAAAACAAGCATTACACAAAGCAAAAACACAAATTGTTCCAGCATATGATCGCGAATATTACTATCCACCAAACTGCGACCAAAAAAACCGGTGACAATAAATGCCAGGAGCAATCCTTGTGGAGAGTGATTTTTAAAGAAACTCAACAAACCCTGCTGAAAACAAACCCACAACAAGGCAATAAAAATAATCAAACCAGGAATACCATTGGCAATGGTGAAATCCAGTATTCCACTATGAGAATGTGCTGTCTCAACCAGATCAGGGTGTATTTTCTTTAACGCGACTCCGAATGCACTGCGATTGTAACCAACACCAATCGGCTCACGTGCGATCTGTAGCAGTGCTTCTTTTGCCCAAGCAATACGTTCGTAATTCGATCCACTAACTGGATTCCCATCAGCAAGCAAGGGGTACTGACGATGTATCCACTCTTGATGGCCCTGTGTATCCCAAGCGATGGGTACGGTTTCCAACAGCGACCCCCAGCGCGGATCTGCTTTATAAGCAAACCATCCCAATGTAGTGACACCTGACAACACCAGCAGAACCAGACTAGCAACGAGTATATTATTTGTCGCTTTCCGTTTAACAAACCAGAAAAGTAATGAACAAGAAACCAGCAATGCCAAAGTGCCAATCATGCCATTCCTGGTTTGCAAGGTGTAGGAGGCAAAAATACAAACCACTCCGACAAATACAAAGAAAATACCCGGCAAAGGCATGTAGCGTCGATTGAACAAAATGCGCCCCATCAACTCTGCTGCAGAAAAGGCCAGCAACAAATTGACAACATAAGTAAGAACCGTTCTGCTTTCCAGAATTCTGGTTTCTCCCAACGGAAGAGTGCCTGTTCTTACCCATTGCCACAGCATATCTACATCATGCAGCATGACTTGCGAAAAAATTGCCAGCATCAGCACTGTTAATACGGACGCGGAAGAAAGACGCAGACGGTGACCAACCGACAGTGAGGCCAACATCAATCCCATAGCACCGGCCAGCGCACTCCGTATCCATTGCCCCCATATTTCATGAAAACTGACAACTCGATTATCGGAAAATAATAATGCGCATACGACAATCCACAATGTCAACAGGACATATATCTTCAATGGCAAGACAGGAAAAAATCGACGCCATCCGCCATTTTTTAAAACAGGCCATGCCAATGGAACGCAGATAAAAAAATTGATCGCCAACAGGCTATTACGTAATCCGGTGAGATTGGGCATTGACCACACGAACATCAGTGAGGCTGCCACCATTACAAGGATAATTTCCAGATACAGCGGAACGCGCCGTACTGTACCCACTGATTCAAATATCTTGGTCATTACAATTATTCTCTTCAGGCAGTAACTGAACTAGCGCTTGCAGCACCATCGATGGCTGCACTACCGCCATGCATTGCGGCTTGCGACACTGTCCTTCCTTGGTTCCCACCGTGCGATAACAACGCATCGCCCATTCGGTCTGGCGGTAATGCATGTCGCGCTGGATACGGCAGGGGAACCAGATTGGCCCCACGCCCAGACAGGGGGTGGAGCTGAAAAAACGGCTGGCACCGAACAGGGTTTCGCTGCCCGGACCAAACAACATCACTTGCGGCACAGCGGCAATCTTCGCCAGATGCGCAACGCCGGTATCCGGACAAACCGCTGCGCGTGCGCCATGCAGCAGTGCGCGTAATTGCAGCAGATTGAGACTGCCCGCCATCGTCGCGTCGTCCGGCGCGGGCTGGATCTCATCCACCAACTGCTCTTCTCCGGGGCCGCACGACCAGACCACCGTTAACCCTCTGGCGCGCACATATGCAGCCAGCTCTCGCCAGTTGCCCGCAGGCCAGTAGCGGGTGGGCGAACTTGCGCCAACATGTAGCACGACATAAGGTTGGCCGAAAAACGGCAGGCTGACTTCCTCCAGCGGCCAATCGACAAGACTGAACGGTTTGGGATCTGGTCCCGCCACCAGCCGGGCTGCGGTATCGGTCCAGGATTCGGGGGTGGTACTGTAGGGGATGGCTTCGTCTACCAGCCAGTTCTTATAGGCAGGAGCTTCATCGGCAAAACCGATAATCCAGCGCGCGCCGATGGCCCGAGCCAGGAAGGACAAGCGGTTCTCGCCACTGAGAAAGGCCAGATCGAAGCGTGGCATGGTAAATAGCTTACGGACCGAGGCGAAGTCCCGTGGATGCCAACCGACTGCAGTAATACCGTAAGGACGGCTTTGATAGAGCCCGACCTGCCCCTGCGGGCAGGCCAGGATGATCTCGGCGGCGGGATAACGCTCTCGCAATTTGGCCAGCAGGCTGGTGGCCATCAAGGCATCACCCAGCAGGAATTGATGCAGCACCAAAATACGCTGTACAGCCTCCTCGACTGGACGCCGCCGCAACCACTGCCAGGGTAAACGGCACAGCAGTGCGGCAAAAATCAGCAAGCGTCCGGGTAGTCGTCGCTGCTTTTTCATGCGGACTCCTCCATGACGCCTTCAACGGCAGCAATTACCTGCTCCAGGCTGATTTGCTGCAAGCACTCACTCTTCCAACCGCCACCGCAGCCAGCATTGCCACACGGACGGCAGGACATGCTGGCAGCCACCACCCGGTGCGGTACCTGCCATGGCCCCCACTCAATGTCACCCGATGGGCCAAACAGCGCGACACAGGGCGTTTTCATCGCGGAGGCAATATGCATGGGCACCGAATCCACACCGATATACAAGCGGGCATTGTCGATGGCCGCAGCCAGCTCCTTCAGGGTGAGCTGCCCCGCCAGGCTGGCGGCAGGGGTAGTCAGACGCGACTGGATATCACCCAGCATGGCCATTTCGTCCGGGCTGGGTGCGGCAGTCAGCAGCACCTTGAGTCCGCGTTGCTGCAGGGTATTGATCAGCGCAGCCATGTTTTGCACCGTCCAGCTTTTAAACAGCCAGCGCGAGGTGGGGTGGACCAGAATGTATTGTCCGGCTGACAAGCCGAGCTGCTCCAGCTTGGCCGCCAGGGTCGCCTCTGCATTGTGGCCAGCCACCAGCGTCAGCTCACGCTGATCGGGTGATGGATAGACACCGATGCGGCGCAGAGCGTCCAGATGGATTTCGATGGTATGACGGCGGTTGCCGGGCACCTGCAGATAACGGTGGGTAAAGCTTTTACGGAACAACTTGCCGTAAGGACCATCGGGCCCCACCGACCAGCGTGGAGCCAGCAAACGGACCAGCCAGGCGCCGCGCTTGTGCTCGGTCAGGGTAATCACCAAATCATAGTGACGCTGGCGCAAGACAGACAGCAAGCCCAGCTCAGCCTTGAGTTGACCGAATACACCGAGCTTTTTCCAGTTGCGATCAATGGTGTGCAACTGGCTGATGGCCGGGTGCAAGCTGAGCATTTCCTGCGTGTCACGGTAAACCAGCGCATCGATTTCCAGATGCGGAGCCTGCTGTTTGAGCGCGGCAAAAACCGGAGAAGTCAGCAGGACATCCCCATGATGGCGCAGTTTGATGACCAAGACGCGCCGTACCTGGTTCAGATCGATGGAGTCGTTTAGCATTTCACTCATGCAGTAAGAAAATCATTCGCTTGCGCCTTGCAACAAGGTAATCAGGCACAGTTCAAGACGTGTGCGCGGCAAGGAGTTTTTCATATTGTTGCAACATGACATCAGTCATGGCGGGCAGGGTCAGCCCCTCTACCGCCTGACGCGCCTGCTGACACCAGGCAGGCCAGTCCTGTTGATGCTGCAGCCAATATGCCACCCCGTCATGCCACCCCTGCAGGTCATCAACAGCGGCGACCCAACCATTACGGCCATTGGTCAGAAATTCGGCACTGCCGCAGGTGGTCGTGGTAAACACTGGCAGGCCCGCTGCCATGGCTTCGACACACACATTGGGGAAGGGATCATACAGCGTGGGCAATATAAAGGCATCCGCCATCCCGTAAAACGGTTTTACATCTCCTTGCGCCCCGGTAAAACGCACCCGCGCCTTCATCCCCAGACGCTCAGCCAGTGCGTGATAACGGGCTGCATGCTTATCACCGCCAACCACAAGCAGATAAATTTCGGGGAATTGCTGCAGCACCTGCAGCGCCCTGGCCACGCCCTTACGCTCGAAACCGGAGCCAACATATAGCATGACCGGTGCCGCTGCCGGAATGTCATGCTGCTTTCTCATGGCGGCACGATACTGCTGCTGCAACTCCGGATGAAACTGAGCCGTGTCGACGCCATTGTAAACGACGGCGAAACGCTGATCGGGCAAGCCGAAATACTGTTGTACTTCTTGTTTCACCATGTGCGAATTACACACCACCAGACGCAAGTCCGGATGCTGAAACATGGCTTTTTCAGCATATTGCACATAGTGGTGATAGGGATTCAGCAGTAGCGACAGGCGCCCGAACCAGCCCAGATGCTGACGGCGCAGTTGCAGCCAATGACGATGCACGCCATCGCCGGCACGGAAAATATGGCAACCAGGAATGCGCTCATGCGACTGGACCAGGTCAAAGCCTTCCTGCTGCCAACGCCGCCGCGCCGACCATGCAAACCCCCAGTCACGCCACAGGTTACCCAAATAGAAAGGGTTGACCCGACATTCGGCAATGCCTTCCAGCTTTTCCCAATTGCGCGCAATCAGGGAAACGCTCAGCGCGTGCTGTTGGGTCAGCGCCTGCAGGGCACGGCTGACAAAACGCTCGGCACCACCAGCGGGGTTATATTTTTGACGAACAATGGCAAGGCGTGTCATCCGGGATAGGGCTTCCATTCACACTGAACAGCTGATCAGGCAACAATGCTGCCAAAAATAAAAGCCGGATCAGACATCCGGCTCGGTATTCAGCAGTTGCAAAAGATCGGCGATTTTATCAGGGTCTTCGGATCGAAGCATGCGTCCCGCGATGGGGGCGATATCGTCCAGATGGGTGTTGAGCACCATGCGCTTCACCGCCAGCAGGCTGGCCGGATGCATGGAGAACTTGCGCAGGCCCATGCCCAGCAGCAACCGGGTCAGGCGCGGATCGCCCGCCATCTCGCCGCATACTGATACCGGTACTCCACCCTTGATGCCAGTACGGATGGTATGCAGGATCAGCTTGAGTACCGCCGGGTGCACCGGATCGTACAGATGGCTGACCGAGTCGTCATTGCGGTCGATGGCCAGGGTGTACTGGATCAGGTCGTTGGTGCCGATGGACAGGAAATCGACATGCTTGATAAAACTGCCCACCACCAGTGCGGCGGAGGGGATTTCGATCATCGCACCCACTTCGACCTCTGCGTCGAAAGGCAGGCCTTCTTCGTGCAGTTCCTGCTTGGCGTAATCCAGCTGGGCAATCGACTGCTTGAGTTCGCCCAGCGAGTTGAGCATGGGGAACAGGATCTTGATCTTGCCGTAGTGCGAGGCACGCAACAGCGCCCGCAACTGGGCGCGGAACATCAGCGGCTCGGCCAGGCACAGCCGGATACCGGTCAGCCCCAGCGCCGGGTTATCGGCCACATCGTGGTTCAGCCATTTCGGGTTCTTGTCGGCCCCCAGGTCCATGGTACGGATGGTGACCGGCAGGCCTTTCATGTCTTCGGCCACCTTGCGGTAGGCCTCGAACTGTTCATCCTCGGTGGGCAGGGTATCGCGGCCCAGAAACAGGAATTCACTGCGGAACAGGCCGACACCGACCGCACCCGAACCACGCACCACTTCCACATCCTGCGGCAATTCGATATTGGCCAGCAGTTCGATTACCGTACCATCGCGGGTCTTGGCATCGGACTTGCGGATGGAAGACAGCTTGCGCTTGGCATCGCGCCAGGCGCGCTGGCGACGGCGGTATTCGCTCAGCACCAGCTCATCTGGATTAACGATCAGCACACCTTGCTGGCCATCGACGATGATCTGCTCTTCTTCGCGGATCAGTTCGCGTGCGTGGTGCAGGGCGATGACCGAAGGCAGATCGAGGCTGCGCCCCAGAATGGCGGTATGCGAGGTGGCTCCGCCCACGTCGGTGACGAAGGCGGCAAAATTGGAATCCTTGAAATACACCATGTCGGCCGGCGACAGGTCGTGCGCCACCAGGATGGTATCGTCCAGCAGATCGCCGGGCGCTGGCAATTGCGGAGCGTGGCCATCCAGGTTCTTGAAGATACGCTCCACCACTTGCAGCACATCGTTCTTGCGCTCGCGCAGGTAGTCTTCTTCGATGGCGTCGAACTGCTCGACTAGCAGGTCACACTGCAGCTTCAACGCCCATTCGGCATTGCAGTGCTGCTTTTCGATGATTTCACGCGGCTCGCGCGAGATGGTGACATCCCCTAACAGCATGATGTGCAGTGAGAGAAAGGCACCCAGTTCGGCCGGTGCGTTTTCCGGGATGCTCCCCCACAGCATTTCCAGCTCTTTGCGCGTGGCGCGCACCGCTTCGTCGAAGCGCGCCATCTCGGCTGGAATTTCTGCGTCTTCCAGGCCGTAGTGCGCCACATCGTCCATGCTGCGTGAGATGAGATGGGCCCGGCCAATTGCGATGCCGCCACCAATGGCTACACCATGCAGGGTGATATTCATCGTCCCATCCCCTCCTCAAGCGGGCTGATTCATTCAGCCTCGTCAAACCGGTTATTGATCAGTGCTACCAGCGCATCCAGCGCTTCCTGTTCGTCAGGGCCTGCTACATCCAGCTCGATGGTGGAGCCCTTGGCAGCGGCCAGCATCATCACGCCCATGATGCTCTTGCCATTGACGCGGCGGCCATTGCGGGCGATACCCACGTCGCTGCTGAAGCGGCTGGCAAGCTGGGTGAATTTACTCGATGCGCGAGCATGCAGGCCAAGTTTATTGATAATTTGTATTTCAACGCGCAGCATTTCCGTCCCCCGGGAGAATATAAAGCACACCTTCCAGCCCGCCGGTAATGGCCTTGCTGACCACGATCTCCAGCGGCTGGGTGCTGTAGCTGAGCGCTCGCACCAGCATGGGCAGGCTGACGCCGGCAACGGCCTCGACCTTGCCCGAATTGATCAGCCGGCTGGCGATATTGGATGGCGTGCCGCCATACATATCAGTCAACACCACCACGCCATCGCCCTGTTCCAGGCGTGCCACCAGCGCAGCGGCTTCGACCAGTTTCTGATCCGGATCCTCGGTTTTTTCTACCGCCAGCGTGGCGATATTGTCCGGGTCCCGTCCCAATACGTGCCGGGCGCAGTCCAGTAGACAGGCACCCAGATTGCCATGTGATATGACTAGTACACCAACCATGCCCGAGTCTTCTTATCCGTAACGATTATTGGCACACAGCCGCATGCTGCCCGGCCGTGCTCATGTCTGCGGCGAATCCGGCATTGTAACAGGCCCGTTTTCCACCCGCCGGTACCAGGCCAGTTTATCCGCCAGCGTGACCACGCTGCCCACTATGATAAGCGCAGGCGAGGCAACACCATAGGAGGAAATCAAGGCGGGCAAGCTGCTCAAGGTGCCGGTCAGCGTCCGCTGGCGCGCCGTGGTGGCCCATTCAATCACCGCCACCGGCGTATCTGCCGGCTTGCCATGCTGGATGAAGGCGGCACACAACTCCGCCGCCATGGTCAGCCCCATGTACACCACCACGGTCTGGTCCGGGCGGGTCAGCGCCGGCCAATCCAGATTGATGCTGCCGTCTTTCCTGTGGCCAGTGACAAAGGTGACCGACTGCGCATGATCGCGGTGGGTCAAGGGTATACCGGCATAGCTGGCTGCGCCATTTGCCGAGGTAATACCAGGTACGACTTCAAATGGAATGCCATGCTCGGCCAGGGTTTCGATTTCCTCGCCACCACGGCCAAAGGTAAAGGGGTCGCCGCCCTTCAGGCGTAATACTCGCTTGCCTTCACTGGCCAATCTTACCATCAGCAGATTGATGTCTTCCTGCGGCAGGCTGTGGTTGGCACGCGCCTTGCCCACGTAAATGCGTTCGGCGTCGCGGCGTACCAGTTCCAGTAATTCCGGAGCCACCAGATTGTCATGCAACACCACGTCGGCCTGCTGCATCAGGCGCAGCGCGCGGAAGGTCAGCAGATCCGGATTGCCCGGCCCGGCCCCCACCAGGTATACCGCGCCGCTTGGCGTATCGTCCTGGCTGGCCAGACGCTTTTCCATTTCGAGTGTGGCGGCGGCTTCACGGCCATTCATCACGGCTTCGGCCAAGGGGCCTTCGAGCACCGATTCCCAGAAGGCGCGGCGTGCTTCCACATCGCTGAAGCGGGCTTTTACCTTGTCGCGAAAGCGCGCGGAAAAGGCTGCCAGCAGGCCGAAACCAGCCGGGATGATGCTTTCCAGCCGGGCGCGCACCAGCCGCGCCAGCACCGGGACCGCACCGCCGGAAGACACGGCGATCACCAGCGGCGAGCGGTCGATGATGGCCGGGGTGATGTAGGTGGACAATTCCGGATCATCCACCACATTCACCGGGATATTGTGGGCCTGCGCCGCTACAGAAACCTGCTGATTGACCGTGCGCTGGTCTGTAGCGGCAACCACCAGCCGCATGCCGGCCACCTGCTCCGGGGAAAAATACCCCGGCAACCAGCGCAAGACGTCCTGCTGTGCCATTTCGCCCAGTTCGGTGGCTAGCTCAGGCGCAACGACAGTCACCCTGGCTCCGGCCGCCTTCAGCAGACGAATCTTGCGCAAGGCGACATCGCCTCCCCCCACGACCAGGCAGGGGGCATCCTGCAGCTTTAGAAAAATCGGAAAGTAATCCATGCATCGCTCCACAACAATGGCCACAGCATACTTTATTTGTTGCATAAAAACGACGAGCTGCCGGCACTCAGCCTGATTTTCGTCATCACAATTTCCCTGCCAAATGCCATGATGAGATTAAGCCCTTGGCAATAGACAAACAGGGCAACTCCAGGAAGCGGCGGGTACCCATTGACTATCTTCAGATCGAAATTCAGCAAGATCAGCCACGGCACGGCTCTGCTGCTGGTGCTGGGCAGCCCGCTGGCGTGGGCCAGCGACACGCCACACGCCCTGTGGGACTGGCAACTGGCAGGCTTGCTCGGTGTGGCAATCGGCATCTGGCTGGGTAGCCTGTGGCAACGTCGGCGCCATGCACATGAACAAGCGGGCACGCTGCGTTTTCTGGTGGAGCACTCCAGCGCTGCCTTATTGGCACTGGACGGTCAGGGTCAGTTGCAAGCGGCCGGTCTGGGCTGCACGGCCCTGCTGGGACGGCAACCACGCAGCCTGGAGGAATGCGGCCTGCCGCCAGCCGTGTGTCTGGCACTGCAACAGCAGACCGCCTTGCTGGCTACCCCGCAGCATGTCGAGCTGCAAGATGCACAAGGCCGCATCCGCCAGCTGGGTTTGCAACAAATCGTGCTGCCGGCCGACCGCTCACCGGACCACTGGCGGCTGCTGCTGTTGCACGATGCCAGCGAGCAAGGCCGGCCGGCATTGCTGGGCAATGCCATCACCACGGTATTGCAAAGCACGCGCATTGGGCTGTGCGAATTCGATCTTGGCAAGCAGAGGGTGACTTGCTCGCCCGGTTCGCTGCACAAGCTGCTGGGGCTGGACCCGCAGCTGGAAAGCATGAGCCTGGACGACTGGCGGCAACGGCTACACCCGGAAGACCGCCCCTTGCTGGAGAACGCCCTGCAGGCCGCCTGCCATCATCCGGCCACCAGCCATAGCCTGGAATGCCGCATGCGGCATGCCGACCAGCACTGGGAATGGCTGGAGCAGAACCTGCAGGCCGGCCCGCAAGCGGGCGATGGCGCCATCGTGCTGTCACTCAATCAGGTCATTACCGCGCGCAAGCTGGCCGAGGCGGCCATGCGGCGGCGTGAGCAGGAATTTCGCACCTTGGTGGAAAACTCCAGCGACATCATCGCCCGCTACGATCTGGAGCTGCGCTGCCAGTTCATCAATCGCAGCGTCAGCCGCTACTCGCCACTGATCCGCGATGAACACATCGGCAAAACCGTCGGCGAAAAGGGCTGGCCAGCCGATGTGGTCAGCTTGTTCGAGTCGCAATGCCAGCAGTTAATCGAAACCTGGGAACCGCGCTGCTTCGAACTGGAGCTGCTGTCGCATAACCGGCGCTATATTTTCGAAACCCGGCTGTTTCCCGAATTCGACAGCAATGGCAAGCTCACCAGCATTCTGTCGGTCGACCGGGAAATTACCGATACCCGCCAAGCCAATCGCCTGCTGAGCGAAGAAAACGCCGTGATGGAGATGATTGCCTCCAATCAGCCGCTACAGGACACGCTGGCGCAGATCTGCACCATGATCGAATCCCAGCTTACCGGCGGGCTGTGCTCGGTCATGCTGCTGACCGAAGATGGCCAGCACCTGCATGTGGCCTCTGGCAATAGTCTGCCGCCAGCATACAGCGCCATGATTGAAGGCATTGCCATCGGCCCCGAGGTAGGTTCCTGCGGTACGGCGGCTTACTGGAAGCGCACCATCATCGTCGAAGACATGGAAAGCAGCCCATTGTGGCAGCCCTATCTGGAGCTGGTACGGCCACATCAGCTGCGCGCCTGCTGGTCTACCCCGCTGTTCAGCAGCACCCGCGAACTTCTGGGTACTTTTGCCATTTACTATACCGAGCCGCGCACGCCCAACCCCGACGAAATGCGGCTGGTTTACCGTAGCTCTCACATCACCGCCATTGCCCTGCAGCGCGACCTGCACGAGAAAAAACTGTTCCAGCTGGCCACCAAGGACGAGCTGACCCGGCTGGACAATCGCCGCCATTTCCTGGAACAGGCCGAACGGGAAATCAAGCGCAGCCAGCGCTACCAGCAGCCGATGGCGGTGCTGATGATGGATCTGGATCACTTCAAGAACATCAACGACCAATACGGCCATGCCGCCGGTGATCAGGTCATCACCCATTTCGCCACGCTGTGCCGCGAAGTGCTGCGCACCACGGATCTGACCGGCCGACTGGGTGGTGAGGAGTTTGCCGCCCTGCTGCCCAATACCGATGACAACGCTGCGCTGGCGGCGGCAGAGCGGCTACGCGAAGCGGTCAGCCAGAGCCGGGTGGAAGTCAACGGTCAGCAGATCCACTACACCGTCAGCGTGGGACTGTCCTTGCTGCGCAGTAGCGATTTGCATGTGGACGACCCGCTGAAACGGGCTGACAAGCTGCTGTATCAGGCCAAACACCTGGGGCGCGACCGGGTTTGCCATGACCTGTCGCTGGCGCTGGATTAAAATGGGGCTTTTGTCAGGCAGCCGCCCATCGTGAGTCACTGGCATACCGACTATCTGTCCCATCCGCTCTATCAGCCACTACGCGACATCAGCGCCCGGCTGCCTCTGGCCAACTGGCCTGGGCAGGCCGACTACGACCGGCTGCTGCAGCTGGCTGCCCCGCCCAAGCTTCCCGCAGGCCTGCGCTTCTGCTGCGACCTGCAAGCACCCTCCTACTACGAAACCCATATTGCGGATACCGGCGAGGTGCCTACCCGCAGCGAAAACTGGCACGACTGGTTCAATGCCCTGGCCTGGCTGGCCTGGCCGCTGAGCAAGGCCGCACTGAACGCTCGCCATGTGCGCGCCATCCGCCGTGGCGAGATCAAGCGCGGGCCGCGTCGCGATGCCGCCACCTTGCTGGATGAATGCGGAATCATCGTTGCCTGCGCCGAACCGGCACTAGGGCAGGCGCTGGACGATATGCAATGGCAAACCCTGTTTGTGGAACAGCGTGACGCCTGGGGACGGCAGATCAGTGTGCATGCACTGGGGCATGCCCTGTTTGAAACCGGCCTGACACCGCACCTGGGCTGGTGCGGCAAGGCGCTGTTGATGGCGGTGGAGCCCGACTTCTTTACCCTGCCCGAGGCCGTGCAGCGCGAGCAGCTGGATAGCCGGCTGGCCAGCATGCTGGCTGATGACGACTGGCTGGCCAGCCCCCGCCAGTTATGGCCACTGCCCTTGCTGGGCATTCCCGGCTGGTGGCCGGACAATACCGAGCCGTCTTTCTATCAGAATACCGACTACTTCCGCCCCAGCCGGCGGGCAAAGTCTTCCAGCGACACGTTCTGAAGCCGCTCGGTCACCGTGCCCAACAGGTCTTCTATCCCCTGGCCCACCGCATCGTCGTTGGCCAGATCCGCCCGATAGACAAACAGCTGGAACAACTCGGACAGTTGCACCGCCGCCAGCTTTTTCATCAGCACCCAGCCATCGCGCTGGCCTTTTTGCACATAACCATGCAGCGCCAGCTTGTCCAGCACCAGGCCCAGTTCGTCGTAGCCTATCTTGACCTGCTGGCGCAATTGCACCGGTGTCAGGCTGCAGCCCTGCTCCTGCGCCGCGTCCAGCATCAGCAAGACTTCCACCGCATCCAGAAAACGTCGCCGTGGCTCAAAGCGCCGCCGCCAGGCACCGCCTTCCCAGTAAGAAAGCGATGCGGTGAACACCGCCCCGGCCAGCACTACCATCCACAGGCAATACACCCACAGCAGGAAAATCGGAATGCTGGCAAACGCCCCGTACACCAGCTGGTAGCTGGCCACCTGACCGATGTAATAACCGAAACCCAGCTTGGTCAGCTCCAGCAGTACCGCCGTGATCATTGCACCCAGTACCGCGTGACGAATCGGCACAAAGCGGTTGGGCACGATACGGTACAACAGCGACAGTACGATGCCGGTGAGCAAGATAGTGCCGCCGGCCTCTACCGTGCTGGCCAGCACGGGCATGGTTTTTTCGAAACGGGTGAACTTGAGCAGCCAGCGCCAGGACAGCAGGCCACCGCCAAGTACCAGCGGGCCCAGCGTCAGCACCGTCCAGTACACCATGCTCTGCTGCAGCCAGGGCCGACCCCGGCGCACACTCCAGATGGCATTGAAAGTGCGCTCGATGGTGGACATCAGCATCAGCGCTGTTACCCCGAGCATGATGATGCCGGCAGCGGTGAGTTTTTCCGCATTGTCGGCAAACTGGCGCATGTAGACGGAAATCACCTTGCCGGCGAACTCCGGCACCAGCGTCGACAATAGCAATACCTTGAAGCGGGTGCTGTAGTCGGAAAATACCGGAAAGGCCGAAATCACCGTCAAGGCAATGGTGAACAAGGGCACGAGTGCCAGCAGGGTGGTAAAGGTCAGGCTGCCGGCCACCTGCATCACGCGCAGGCTGCTCATGCGGCGGATCAGAAAGCCGGAAAAACCGATTTGCGTTGCATACTTGGCGGGCAGTTTCATGAGGCGCAAGGTAATTCAGCCACTGCCGGCTGGCAAGCGACAATGTACTGGCCGTCGTCGGCAAGCACCTGCCAGGCTGCGCTGCCACACGATGCGGGACATACTGGTCGCATACAAATCAACAGATGGAAACTGGTATCATGCTGCCAGTTCGCCCTGTTACCGCCCTTCTTGTTGATGGCGGCCATTCCTCTGGACATCGTCGTGCAAGACATCCTCGTACTCTATTACAGCCAGCACGGTGCCACCGCCGAACTGGCCCGGCTGATCGGCCGTGGCATTGAAAGCGTGCCTGGCTGCCAGGCACGGCTGCGCACCGTGCCCAAGGTTTCCACCGTATGCGAAGCCAGCGCGCCGGCCATCCCGGCCAGCGGCGCGCCCTATGTGGAAAAAAGCGATCTGGCCGAGTGCATCGGCCTGGCCCTGGGCAGCCCCACCCGCTTTGGCAATATGGCCGCCGCCATGAAGTACTTCATCGACGGCACCAGTGGCGAGTGGATGGCCGGCGCACTGGCCGGCAAGCCGGGCTGCGTGTTTACCAGCTCCTCGTCCATGCATGGCGGGCAGGAATCCACCCTGCTGAGCATGATGCTGCCGCTGTTGCACCACGGCATGCTGCTGGTCGGCCTGCCTTATTCCGAGCCAGCGCTGGCCGCCACCCAGACGGGCGGCACGCCCTATGGCGTCAGCCATGTGGCCGGGGTGCAGAATGACCGTCCGCTGTCGGCAGACGAAAGCAAGCTGGCCTTTGCCCAGGGCAAGCGCCTGGCAGAAGCGGCCCTGCGCCTGCAGCACCCCTTGTAATACCGGGCGCGCGTGCTGGCCTGGCCATTTGCACCCGCTGATTTTTTACCTCTTGCGCAGCGTTGAGCGTTGCGCCGGGAACAAGCTTTATGTGTGGAATTGCCGGTTTCTTTTCCCGGACCCCCGTTGCTGCGGCAACGGCCGATGCCATGTTGCTGGAACTGGCCCGTCGCGGGCCGGATGCCGCTCACCAGTTGCGGCTGGACCAGCACGGCCAGAGCGCGGCGGATGACGCCATTCACAATGCGCTGCTGCATGCGCGCCTGTCCATCATCGACCCGCGTCCGGAGGCCGACCAGCCCATGCGCAACGACGATGGCCAGCTGTGGATCTGCTACAACGGCGAGGTGTACGACTGGGAAAACGACAAGCGCGAACTGGAACAGGCCGGCGCGGTGTTCCGTACCCATTCCGATACCGAATTTATCCTGCGGGCTTACGAGGCCTGGGGCATCGATGGCCTGCTCTCCCGCCTGCGCGGCATGTTTGCCTTTGCCATTCTCGATCTGCGCCAGGGCAAGGTGCATCTGGCGCGCGATCGCATGGGAGAGAAACCACTGCTGTATGCGCTGCTGGATGGCAACCTGGCCTTCGGCTCGCTGGTGCGCGCAGTACTGCCGTTTGTGCCGCTGGCCGCACGCCAGTTCAGCCCTGCGGCCATCGATGCCTATCTGGCACATCGCTACATTCCGGCACCGGCCACGGTATTTGAAAATATCCAGCGCCTGGAAAACGGCTATTGCCTGGAATTTGACCTGACCAGCCGTCAGCTGAAAAAACGCCGTTACTGGCAACCCAAGGCCGAAACCGGCGACTGGCTGCCCGAGCTGGATCACGCCGTGGCCATGCGCACAGTGGCCGACCGCCCACTGGGCGTACTGTTGTCCGGCGGCATCGACTCCACCCTGATTGCCAGCCGGCTGGCCGGACAGGGCTATCAGCAGTTTTCTACCTTTACCGCCGCCTTCCCCGGCAGCACGCTGGATGAATCGGTCGATGCGGCGGATTCGGCCCAGCGCATGGGGCTGCAGAATATACGCATCACCATGCCAGACAATCTGGCGGCCGACTTTTCCCGCATCGTGGCCGATCTGGACCAACCCTTTGCCGACCCCTCCAGCTTCCCCACCTGGTATCTGGCACGTGAGGTCAGCAAACAGGTGAAAGTGGTGCTGGTAGGCGATGGTGGTGACGAACTGCTGGCCGGCTACAAGCGCATGAACAAACATCTGCGCACGCGCTGGCGGCGGCATATCCGCCTGCCACTGGGCATACGCCCAGCCTTGTCCGGCAAGCAGGGCAAGCTGGCCACGGAACTCGCCATGGACTGGCAGGCAGCCTACTCGCTGCGTTTTTCCGGCCTGACGCCGGGCCAGCGCCGTTTCCTGCAGGGCGGCCGGGCACTGCCGCAGCTGTGCTACTGGCGCAAGCCGGATGACATCGGCCCGGAAGCCAGCGATGCCGTACCCGGCCTGCAAAGCTTGCTAGCCATCGATTTTGCCAATTACCTGCCGGATTACATCCTGCAAAAATCCGACTTGTGCACCATGGCGCACGGACTGGAAGGCCGCGCCCCGCTGCTGGACCACGGCCTGTACCAACACTTACTGGCTACATCCGACGCCGAACGCTACACCCAGCCAGCCAAGCTGATTTTCCGCCGCGCCATGCACCCGGCCCTGCCGGCCGACTTTTTCCAGCGCAAGAAGCGTGGCTTCAATCCGCCGCTGGCCGGCTGGCTGCAAACCAGCCTGGCCGAGCGCTTCGCCGGGTTGGGACAAAGACTGAAGCGCCTGACTGACGGCCAACTGGATGCACAGGCGGTGGATACCTTCAGCCAGGCTTACCGCCAGGGCGAAGCAGCACTGGCCGAGCAGGTGCTGCAATTGCTAATTCTGGATGAAAGCCTGCAGCAGCTGGATGCGCTGCGCCGCGCCCTGCCTTAAGGCGGCAGCGCTCAGGAAGCTGGCTGGTGCTGGCTACCGGAGCCGACTGGGGCATGATGGTCAGCCAGTGGGGCATAAAAGCTGCTGGGCGACACCCCCAGTTCGCGTTTGAACATGGTGGCAAAGGCACTGGGGCTGGCATAGCCCAGGTCCAGTGCCACCTCCAGCACACTGGCCCCGCAGGCCAGCTTTTCCAGTGCGGCAATCAGCCGGGCCTGGCGCCGCCACTGCCCCAGCGACAGGCCGGTTTCGCGGCTGAAGCGCCGCTGCAGCGTGCGCGCATCCATGGCCAGTTGCTCAGCCCACTCTTCTACCGAACGGGCATCGCCCGGTTCGGCCAGCAACACATCACACAAGCCTTGCAAGGCCGCGCTTTGCGGTCGTGGCAAGGATAGCGCCAAGGTGGGCAGGCTGCGGATTTCATCCAGCAGCAGCTTCATCAGCCGTTCATCACGCGAATCGGCCGCATACGGTACGGCAATATCCATGGCGGCCAGAATCAGTTCGCGCAACAAGGGCGAAATGGCCAGTACGCGGCATTCCTGCGGTAGCCCGTCCAGGCTGTCTTCCCGCACATACACCGTACGCATGCGCACCGCGCTGATCATCCGCACCTGATGCCAGGTGGCAATCGGCAGCCAGATGCCACGGGTGGGCGGCACGATCCACTGCCCCAACGCCGTACTCACCACCATCACGCCTTCCACCGCATACAAGAGCTGTGCGGTGGGATGGGCATGGCGCGGCGTGTCTTCACCGGCCGGGTAGTCGCGCGCCTTGGCCACCACCGGGGCGATACCGGTGTCGTACTGGTGGAGATGTTGATAATCACTCACGATTGTCATTTTCTAAAAGATAATTGCCCTTCATGCGCAGGACGGGCAGGGATAGCCCTTGATAGCATGATGAACCCACCACCACAAGACAACATCATCATGACCAGCGCCAGCCAGAGCATGGCACCGCCGCAAGACACCCGCTTTCGGGTATTGGGTGCTATCAGTTTTACCCATTTTCTTAACGATATGTTGCAGTCGCTGATCCTGGCTATCTACCCGGTACTCAAGGGCGGATTTCACCTGAGCTTTGCCCAGATCGGCCTGATGACCCTGGTTTACCAGTGCACCGCCTCGCTGCTGCAACCGCTGGTCGGCATTTATACCGACAAGCGACCGCTGCCCTATTCCTTGGTATTTGGCATGGGCGCGACACTGTGCGGCCTGCTGCTGCTATCGGTGGCCCCCAACTATCACACGCTGTTGATTGCCGCCGCGTTGGTGGGCACCGGCTCGTCCATCTTCCATCCGGAATCCTCGCGCGTGGCGCGCATGGCCTCGGGTGGCCGCCACGGTCTGGCGCAGTCCTTGTTCCAGGTAGGGGGCAATGCCGGCTCGGCCACCGGCCCCTTGCTGGCAGCGCTGGTGGTGTTTCCCTATGGCCAGCCCAGCCTGGCCTGGTTCTCGCTGGCGGCCTTGCTCGGCATGCTGGTGCTGTGGCGCATCGGCGTCTGGTATAGCCACCAGCAGCGCACGGCCAAGGCACACAAGGCCATCGTGCCGACCGGCCTGTCGCCGGGCCGTACCGCCTTCACCCTGGGCATACTGGTGTTGCTGGTCTTTTCCAAGTATTTCTACCTCACCAGCATCACCAGCTATTTCACCTTTTACCTGATGCAGCACTTCGGGCTGGGTATTCAAGCCGCACAGCTGCATCTGTTCATCTTCCTGTTTGCCGTGGCTGCCGGCACGGTGCTGGGCGGGCCGATTGGCGACGCCATCGGCCGCAAGCGGGTGATCTGGTTCTCGATTCTGGGCGTGGCACCGTTTACCCTGGCGCTGCCGCATGTGGACCTGTTCTGGACCAGCGTGCTGTCCTTCATCATCGGCTTTATCCTGGCCTCGGCCTTCTCCGCCATCCTGGTATATGCGCAGGAACTGGTGCCGGGCAAGGTGGGCATGGTGTCCGGGCTGTTCTTCGGCTTTGCCTTCGGCATTGGCGGCATTGGCGCGGCGGTGCTGGGCAAAGTGGCCGACCACTACGGCATCGAAACCGTCTACCAGCTGTGTGCCTTCCTGCCCTTGCTGGGCATCATCACCGTGCTGCTACCCGACCTGCACCACAAGAAAGCCTGAATCACGCGGCACGTTGACAAACAACCCTCTCGCTTTCTGAAAGGAAAGCGAGGCTCCTTTCTTCAATTGGCAAGGCCAGGACGGGGAAAAGGCGAATAGATGGGAAGGCTGCGGAATCAGTTACTTAATCGAAAGGCCCGGCTTTGCCGGGTCCAGTACAATCGCTCCAAATAACTTTGTCAGCAGCCTGAAAACCGGCCATCACGGCCGGTTTTTTCATGGTGTGGGCTGAGCGGGACTGGCCCCGGCCAGCGGCTGGCAATCACGCGCCAGCGAGCGCCCGCCACGGGTAAGCAAGACCGACTGTTCGCCCTTGTTCCACCACACCAGCTGCTGGCTGGCATAACGCACACCACTGGCACTGCTCACCCGTACCAGCCGGTAGTGCTGCCCCTGCCAGAGAATGCGGATGGGTAGCACATCGGCCACTTCCGGCTGCGGGTATTCCACGCTGAGCAGGCGATGGGCCGCACACTGGTAATCCACCCGCTGCATGGCCGGCACGGCTTCGCTGGAGGGTACCTCCGCAGCATTCTCGAGTAGCAAGGGTTGCGGTTCGGCCCACAGCGGCATGGGCAGCAGGCAGGCTAGCAATACAGGCAAGAACTTCATGGCGTTTCCTTGGCGATGGCATCCCCATTCCACGGGGCTACCTTCAGCAGCAACAACATGCCGGGCAAGGCCAGTACGGCGCACAGCAGGAAAAATCCACCCCAGCCCACGGCATCCACAATATAGCCGGTAGCGGCATTGGCAAAGGTGCGCGGCACCGCTGACAAGCTGGTAAACAGGGCAAACTGGGTGGCGGTATAGGCCGGGTGAGTGGTACGGGCGATGAATGCCACAAAGGCCGCCGTGCCCAGGCCCACGCCCAAGGCCTCGAAACCGATCACCAGTGCCAGCTGGCCTAACTGGACAGGACCAATCTGCTGGAAATGACCATAGCTGGCCAGCCAGGCAAAGCCCAGTATCGACAACAGCTGCACCACGCCAAACAGCCATAGCGCCCGGTTGATGCCCAGCTTCAGCATCCATACCCCACCCAGCAGGCCACCGATCACCGCCGGCCACAGCCCGGCGTTCTTGGCCACCAGGCCGATCTGCGATTTGGCAAAGCCCATGTCCAGGTAAAACGGCGTGGCCAATGCGGTGGCCATGCTGTCGCCCAGCTTGTACAGGAAGATGAAGCCCAGAATGGTGGCGGCAGCCCGCCAACCCTGGCGCTGGATGAATTCGTGAAACGGCTCCACCACCGCTTCGCGCAGCGTCTTGGGCGGGGCTGCGCGTAAGGCGGGCTCGGACACCAGCAGGGTCATCAGCACACCCAGCAGCATGAACAGGGCACTGATGATGAATACATTCTGCCAACTGGTGTGGTCGGCCAGAATCAAGGACAGCGAACCGGGCACCAGGCCGGCAAGCCGATAGGCATTGATATGCACCGAGTTGCCCAAACCCAGCTCGGCATCAGTCAGCAGCTCGCGGCGGTAGGCATCCAACACAATGTCCTGGCTGGCGGAGAAAAAGGCCACCACCGCCGCCAGCATGGCAATCTGCTGCAGCTGCAGCCGTGGATCGAACAGGCCGAACAAGGCCATGCTGATCAGCAAGGCCAACTGGCTGAGCAGCATCCAGCCACGCCGCCGCCCCAGTAGCGGCGGCACGAAGCGGTCCAGCAGCGGCGACCACAGGAATTTCCAGGTATAGGGCAGGCCGATCAGGGCAAACAGGCCGATGGCCTTGAGATTGACACCTTCGCTGCGCAGCCAGGCCGGCAACAGGTTGATCAGCAGATACAGCGGCAGGCCTGAGGCAAAGCCGGTAAAAACACAAATCAGCATGCGGCGCGACAAGATGGCCTCGCGCCAGTGCAGGGGAGCTTGTTTCATGAATCCTTGTGGCCGGGGCCAGCAATGCAAAAAAGGCGACCGTAGCCGCCTTTGTGGGTCATCGGTACTCAGCCAGGCTGGCGGGCCACCCGGTAAAACGCCAGGCTGCCGCGCAGATTGGGCAGGAAATGAATACGCTTTTCCTCGTTCATCACCACCCGCTCCAGCACACGGATGCCGTTCTTGGCACACAGGGCCTCAAAGTCGCCCAGCATGCACCAGTGGATGTTCGGCGTGTTGTACCACTCGTAGGGAATGGTTTCCGACACCGGCATATGGCCCTGCAGAATCTGCCAGCGGTTTTCCCAGTAGCCGAAATTGGGGAAGGTAACGATGGCCTCGCGGCCCACGCGCAGCATTTCCACCAGAATCTGCTCGGTATTGTGCATGGCCTGAATGGTTTGCGACAACACCACATGGTCGAAGCGCTGGTCTTCGAATTCGGCCAGACCGGTTTCCAGATTGCCCTGGATGGCGTTGACGCCGGCTTCCACGCAACGCACCACATTGTTGACGTCGAAATCCACGCCGTAGCCACGCACTGCCTTGTGGCGGTTCAGCCAGGACAAGAGGGCACCGTCGCCACAACCCAGGTCCAGCACGCGGCTGGATGGAGCCACCCAATCGGCAATCAGCTGCAGGTCGGCCCGCAAAGTGTTGATGGCGCTCATGCTGTCACCTCCTCGGCCACACGGTTCAGATAGGCGCGCATCAGGTTGACATAGGGCCCGTCCAGCATCAGGAAGGCATCATGGCCGTGTACTGATTCGATTTCGCCATACACCACTTCCTTGTCCGCGGCCACCAGCGCCTTGACGATTTCGCGCGAGCGCTCCGGCGAGAAACGCCAGTCCGAAGTAAAGCTGGCCACCATGAAGCGCGCCGTGGCTTTACGCAGCGCGGCCACGATGTCGTCGTTCAGATCCTTGGCCGGGTCGAAGTAGTCCAGTGCCTTGGTCATCAGCAGATAGGTATTGGCATCGAAATAATCGGAAAACTTGTCACCCTGGTAGCGCAGGTAGGATTCGATTTCGAATTCCACCTCGAAGCCAAACTGGTAGTCGCCGCTTTTGAGCATGCGGCCGAATTTTTCGCCCATGCCGTCATCGGACAGATAGGTGATATGGCCCAGCATGCGCGCCAGTCGCAGGCCGCGCCGCGGAATGGCATTGTGGGCGTAGAAGTCGCCGCCATGGAAATCGGGATCGGTGAGGATGGCCTGCCGTGCCACATCATTGAAGGCAATATTCTGTGCCGACAGTTTGGGAGCCGAGGCAATCACCAGCGCATGGGCCACCCGGTCCGGGTAATCGATGCTCCATTGCAAGGCCTGCATGCCGCCCAGACTGCCGCCAATCACCGCGGCCCAGCGCTCGATGCCCAGCCGGTCGGCCAGCCGCGCCTGCGAGCGCACCCAGTCCGGCACCGTGACCACCGGGAAGGTCGAACCCCAGGGCTGGCCGGTGGCCGGATTGATGGAAGAGGGACCAGTGCTGCCATGGCAGCCACCCAGATTATTCAGCCCCACCACAAAGAAACGGTTGGTATCGATGGGCTTGCCGGGGCCGACCATATTGTCCCACCAGCCGGCTGCCTTATCGTCGGCAGCATAACGGCCGGCCACATGGTGGTGGCCGGACAGCGCGTGGCAAATCAGGATGGCATTGCTGCACGCAGCATTCAGCGTGCCGTAGGTTTCAAAACACAGTTGGTAGGCAGGCAGCACGGCACCGCTGGCCAGATGCAGCGGGGTATCGAACTCCGCGATCTGCGCCTCTACGATGCCGACGGACCTTGTCAGATCGGACATAACAAAAAAGGCCTCTAATGATTATTGCCCCGCCGGCGGCCTTGCCGGCCATTCTCGTTGCGGGGCCTCCTGTAGGCTACGGCTGCTATCATCGCCTGTCTGGCCGATTATATCCATAGCCTTGCTTGCTCCTGAGCGGCCCACACCGCATAATCGGCCCGGTTTTCCTGCCTGTTACCCGCCATGATCGGTCGCCTGTTTCGCCTCGTGCTGCTGTTTGCCGTACTGTATGCCATCGTGCGCTGGCTGCTGGACCGGCGTCAGCGGGCAAGCCTGCGCGAATTCATCAGTACGCTAGCCACCGCCCTGCTGGCGGCATCGGCCATTTTTGTACTGCTGTACTGGCTGGGTTTTCACCAGCTCTAGGCATACAAGCCTTGATATGGCACAGGGCCATGCCGGGGCAAACTGCCTAAGCTGTGGGCTTTTCTGTCCACACCCAGCCGTTTAGCACCATGGACCTTACCGCTCATCTGCATACCTTTGGCCATTATCTCAAGCGCCGTCATGGCCAGCCGGTACACAAGCTGTCACTGGCCGGTGATTTCACCTGCCCCAACCGCGACGGCACGCTGGGCCGTGGTGGCTGCACCTTCTGCAATGTCAAAAGCTTTGGTCGCGATGCCGGCACGCTGTCGATCAGCGAGCAGATTACCCGCGAAAAAGGCAAGACCGACCGCGCGCGCCGCTACCTGGCCTACTTTCAGGCCTACACCAGCACCTATGCCGAAGTCAGCCGTCTGCGTCAGCTATATGACGAAGCCACCGTCGCCGCCGATGTGGTGGGCCTGTGCGTAGGCACCCGGCCAGACTGCGTGCCGGACAGCGCGCTGGAACTGCTGGCCTCCTATCAGGCCGCCGGCAAGGAAGTGTGGCTGGAGCTGGGCTTGCAAACCGCCCATGACCACACCCAGCGGCGCATTCACCGTGGCCACACCCTGGCCGACTACCGTGATGCGGTACGCCGCGCCCAGCAGCATGGCCTGAAGGTGTGTACCCACCTGATTGCCGGTCTGCCCGGCGAAGACACTGCCGATATGCATGCCACGCTGGAAACCGTGCTGGAAATCGGTGTACAGGGGCTGAAGCTGCACCCGCTGATGATCGTGCGCGGCAGCCGCATGGCGGCGCAGTACCAGCGTGACGAGGTGTCGGCCATGGCACTGGACGACTACGCCAGCCTGGCCGCCTCGTTGATCCGCCATACGCCACCCGAGGTGGTGTTCCACCGGATATCGGCCACGGCACAAGCCCCCACCCTGATTGCGCCCGAGTGGTGCGGCCCACGCTGGAGCGCCCTGCAAGCCATCGGCCAGTTGCTGGCACGCGATGGCGGCCAAGGCAGTGCACTGGGGCGGAGCTGGCCGACAGCAAGCGCCTGAGGCGAAATTAGTTACTGGCTATCAATCAGCCAAGAACAATCGCAAAGATTGCATGTCAGATTCTCCTTGTTGCTGCGACAAAGAAACACAGCACCGGAGAAACCATCATGCTCATCCAGAAACCTGCCGACATCGCCCCTTCGGAAATCACCCCCGAAGGTGTCTACTTCAATCGCCGCCAGTTCATGCTGGGTAGCGCCGGGCTGCTGCTGTCCGGTGAAACCCTAGCCGCACTGGCGGGCAAGAAAAGCACACTGTCGACCAGCGACAAGCCCAATAGCCTGAAAGAAATCACTACCTACAATAATTACTATGAATTCGGCACTGACAAGAGCGAACCGGCGATGTATGCCGGATCCTTGAAAACCCGGCCATGGAATGTGGTGGTGGACGGCGAAGTGGGCAAGGCGCGCAGCTTTGGCATAGAAGAACTGCTGAAGCAACCGCTGGAAGAGCGCATCTACCGCCTGCGCTGTGTGGAAGGCTGGAGCATGGTGGTTCCCTGGATAGGCTTTCCGCTGGCCAGCCTGCTTAAACAAGTAGCCCCCAACTCGCGCGCCAAATACGTGGCCTTCGAAACCCTGCAACGCCCGGCCGAGATGCCCGGTCAGCGCAGCCGCGTGCTGGACTGGCCTTACCGCGAAGGGCTGCGCATGGACGAAGCCATGCACCCGCTGACCATTCTGGCCGTGGGCCTGTACAACGATGTGCTGCCCAACCAGAACGGCGCGCCGATACGGCTGGTAGTGCCGTGGAAGTATGGCTTCAAGAGCATCAAGTCCATCGTGCGCATCCATCTGCAAGAGCAAATGCCGGCCACCAGCTGGAATATGGCCAATGCCCACGAGTACGGCTTCTATTCCAATGTAAACCCAGACGTGGATCACCCACGCTGGAGCCAGGCCAGCGAACGGCGCATCGGCGAATTTCTCAAGCGCAAGACCCTGCCGTTCAACGGCTATGGTGATCAGGTGGCCAGCCTGTATCGCGGCATGGACCTGCGACGGAATTTCTGACATGACCACCCTGCGCATGAAAAACCCGGCTGCCAGCCGCCAGCCAACCCGCTTCAACTGGCTGAAAATCACCGTGTTCCTGCTCGCCTTGCTGCCGCTGGCGCGCGCGGCGTGGATCGTGCTGTCCGGCATGGCGGTCAATCCAGTGGAGTTCATCACCCGCTCCACCGGCACCTGGACGCTGAGCTTTTTGCTGATCACCCTGGCCATCAGCCCCTTGCGCCAGCTGTCCGGCTGGGGCTGGCCACTACGCCTGCGGCGCATGCTGGGCCTGTATGCCTTCTTTTACGGCTGCCTGCACTTCACCACCTATCTCTGGCTCGACCAGTTCTTTGACTGGTCCGGCATATTGCACGACATCGCCAAGCGCCCCTTCATCACCGTCGGTTTTGCCGCCATGCTGCTGATGACGCCGCTGGCCATCACCTCCACTCAGGGCTGGATGCGCCGGCTCAAGCGCAACTGGGGCCGGCTGCACCGGCTGGTCTACCCGGTCGCCATGCTGGGTGTGTTGCACTACTGGTGGCTGGTGAAAAAAGACCTGACCCAACCGCTGCTCTACGGCACCGCGCTCGCGCTCTTGCTGGGCTGGCGGCTGTACCGGCGCTGGCGCCAGCCCTAAACCGGCAATATCTGCTCGAAATGCTCCACCACCGGAAACGGCTGATAGAAATGATGCAACAGCCGTTTCCACTCCTGATAGCCCGCTGACTGACGAAAACCCTGCTCATGGGCGGCCACGCTGTCCCAGCCAACCAGCAACAGGTATTTGCCTTCCACTTCCAGACAGCGTTGCAACTGGTGCCAGTGATAGCCCGGCATGCTGGCGATAATCAGCTGAGCCTGGGCAAAGGCGGCTTCGAACTCCTGCTGCATACCGGCTTTCACCTGCAGCATGGCGGCTTCCAGAATCATCACGGCTCCCCGCAGAAAACCTCAGCATGCCACAAGCCACACGGTTTGCAGTTGTCCGCCGCAGCCACTAAAGTAGCCGTTTTGCCGTAAATGGATAGACGGATATGTCCAAGGAAAAGACCCCGGTCACCCAGGCCATTCGCGTGCTGCGCGAACACAAGGTGGAGTACAGCGAGCATCTGTACAAATACGAAGACAAAGGCGGTACCACGGTGTCAGCCCGCGAACTGGGCGTGGATGAGCATTGCGTGGTCAAAACCCTGATCATGGAAGACGAGCAGAAGCACCCACTGATCGTGCTGATGCATGGCGACCGCGAAGTGGGCACCGGCATGCTGGCCAAACAGATCGGGGTGAAAAAGGTGAGTCCTTGCGACCCGAAAACGGCAGACAAGCACAGCGGCTATCAGGTGGGCGGCACCAGCCCCTTCGGCACCCGCCACCCGATGCCGGTGTACATGGAAAGCAGCATTGCCGAGCTGCCACGCATCTATATCAACGGTGGCAAGCGCGGTTTCCTGATTGGCGTGGCCCCGCAGGAAGTCATCCGCGTATTGCAGCCGGTGCTGGTACAGGCAGCCGCCTGAATCCGGACGCAAAACAGGGCGGTCACGCCGCCCTGTTTGCTAGCAAAGTCTGCCGCTTTACCACCACCAGAACATGAAGCCCCAGGCGGCATCCACCAGCGCCATGCCGGCCAGCAAGCTGGCTAGGGCTGGCACACTACGCCAGCCGGCACGCCATTGCCGCACGATGCCCGCCGCCAGCCATAGCGACCAGATATTGGCCAGCAGCAGCAAGCCCAGGCGCAGATCATTCGCCCAGCCGGTGGCAATGCCCTCGGCCTTGAGCAGGGTGACGGTCAGCGCCGACAAGCCCAGAAACACCCCGATACCGGCCAGCGGAATCAGGCTTTGTGCCAGATGATGCAAACGCTGCTTGCGCCAGGGCCCAGCCAGCCGCACCGCGACAGCCAACGCCAGCAGCAGGCCGCTACCAATCACCAGCGCGGTACCCAGCATGTAGGCGATGATGGACATGCCATCCAGCCAGGAAAACACGTCATTGTGATCCGGGTAATGCGTCAGTAGCCACCACGGCGCATCGGTATCCAGCGGCCACATGATATCGTGATCCACCAGCCATTCCGCCGCAGTCTGTTTCAGTTCGACAAACCAGGGGCTGGCTGTCCAGTGAAAGCCGCCCATGGCAATGCCGAGCAGGCCATAGACAATCAGCAGGGTCTGCCACACCGTGGCTTCCTTGGCCGCCACTTTCACCACCTCCTCTGCCGGCGAACGCAGGCTGAGGCTGATGGCATCGCGATGACCGCTGCAGCGGCCGCACATATGGCAGCCACTACCGCCCTGCATGTGGCGCAGCGGCTGCAAGGGTGCGCAATCCACCGCCTGGATACGGATCACGCCGGACTGGCGTGCCGACTCCTGCCAGCGCTGCTCATCCACCTTGTAATGCATGGGCGCCAGTTTGGAGAGCAAGGCAAACACGCCGTTTACCGGACACAGATGGCGGCACCAGGCACGCTTGCCACGGGTATACACCAGGCCGATGGCAATGGCGGCCACGGTAGAGCCGCCCAGCACCAGCAAAGCGGCCTTGGGGTACTGATACACACTCACCAGCTGACCGTACAGGGTGGTGAGGGCAAAGGCGACAAAGGGCCAGCCATCCCAGCGCATCCAGCGCGGAATCGGTCGGCCCAGGCCTTTCTTGGCAGCCCATTCGCTCAGCGCCCCTTCCGGACAGAGCACGCCACACCACAAGCGGCCAAACAGCACCATGGACAGCAGCACGAAAGGCCACCAGATGCCCCAGAACACGAACTGGGCAAAAATGGTGAGATTGTTGACGATGCGGGCGCTGTCACCCGGCAATGGCAGCCAGGCGGGAATCAGCAACAGTGCCGCATACACCAGCACCACCAGCCATTGCAGCAGGCGCAGGGTGCCGGCATGGTCGCGCAGCCAGTTGCCAACGGCAGTCAGGCGGCCATTGCCGGCAGCGGCGTGGCTGCCGCAACCGCTGTTAAGCGGGTGCAGCAACTCGGGCCGGCGACGGTGATCAGCAAGTGGTTTCATGCGGCCTGACGACGCTTGCGCCAGAAGAACATGCCAAATACGGCAGCCCAGAACAGGAGATAGGCCAGCAGGCTCATCAGCGCCGGGTGGGCACGGTAACCGGTAAGCGAAGCCACCACACCACCTGCCGGGCTCATGTCATCCAGCACCGCCGAACTGTCCCACAGCGGGTCGATCAGCGCCGGCAGGATTTCCATGGAAATCAGCTTCTCCACCCCAGCCAGGAACAAGGACGCCCCCAGCAGCAGCAGCATGATTTCGGTCACGCGGAAGAACAGCCGCCAGGACAGCACCTTGCCCCCCAGCTGCAAGACGAAGAAGGTGAGGAAGGCCAGCCCCAGCCCCAGTAGTGCCGCGCCGCTCATGTTCAGCAAGGTCTGACCGTCGGCACTGCCCAGCATGCCGTACAGGAACACCACGGTTTCGCTGCCTTCACGCGCCACGGCAATGGCCACCAGGGTGGTGACGCCCCACCAGTTGGCAGTGCTGGCATTATCCGCCAGGCCGGATTCCAGTTCCTTTTTCAGCGTGCGGCCATGCTCGCGCATCCACAGCACCATCTGCACGATCAGGCCGGAGGCCATGAATTCCATCACGGTCTGGAACACATCCTGCGAACCAGCCATCAGCGTACTGGCGGAAAACAGCGCCACCGCCAGCAATACCGCCAGCGCAATGCCCAGCGCCACACCACCCCACAAATAGGGTTTACCGGCCTTGCCCTGCGGGTTCTGGTTCATCCAGGCATTGAGAATGCCCACCACCAGCAAGGCTTCGACGCTTTCGCGCCAGACGATGAACAATACCTGACCCATTGTTTTACCTTCTTCCTGCGCGTGTCACTTACTTGGCAACAATCACGCCCTGCGCGGTTGCCATGTGGAAATCATCGAAGAACTTGTACTCGCCTGCAGCCAGCGGCAGGATCACTACCGAGGAAGTCACCCCTGGCGCCAATACTTTTTCCTTGCGCAGCTGGGTGCTTTCGAATTCGGCCGGCGTCTTGCCGGTATTGCTCACTTCCAGACGGAACTTGGTATTCACCGGCACCTGCAGGCGCGCCGGCTTGAGGACGCCGTCCTTCAGCTCCAGCTTGTAGGTGGGCATGTCGTCCGCCAGCGCCGACATCGACAGCAGTGCTGCCGCCAGAAACATCGCAATTTTCATGTGCAACCCCTGAATGGAAAACAGCGCTGTCTCAAATCAGGCAGCGCTGTTTCTTATAATACTCCAACGGGAATGGTTTGCGTTTAGATTCGCATTACACTTTGCCGTCGGGCGCTACGGCTTAGTAGCCGCCCTTCTTGCCAATACCGGCGTAGGTGAATTCGTAGTTCACCTCAAAAGACTTGTACCACGGGCCCACGCCGGTTTCCTTGTCCACATGGCGGCCAAAGTGGGCGTGCGGGTTTTCCGACGGCGGCAGGATGGTCAGCTTCAGCTTGTACTTGCCCGGGCCTTGCAGCTTGACGTTGTCACCATAGTGCGGGCCATCGTTGGCCACCATCGGCATCATGTCGCCCTTGATGCTGCCCTTGCCACCTACCTTGGTCAGTTCGTACTTGACCATCAGGTAAGGCATCCACGCGCCTTCTTCAAAACCATTGGGATTGTTCTTCAGCGCGTGAATATCGGCTTCCAGATGCACGTCGGACTCCTCAGCCTTGCGCATCATGCCTTCCGGCTCCATCTTGGTCGGCTGCAGGTAAACCGCGCCGATTTCCATGCCATTCTTGATCGCCGGCTTGCCAATCGGGTATTCCTTGGCCGCCGCAACGGCGCTCAGGGTCAAGGCGGCAGAAGCCAGCAACAAGGTGCTTACGGTAGAACGCATGAGATGCCCTTTCTCAAAGCAGCAAGCAGCCGGTGCGGCTACAAAAACTGCAAGCGAATGATAATTTTTCTCATTCTACATAAGAATCATTCTCTTTCGCAACATCCCCACACTGGCTTATCAGGAAAAAAACCGATAAATACCGGAATCAGCCAAGACATTTACCAGAAATTACCGTCGATACCAGCAGAAACTGACTGACTGCCATCAGCGCGCGGCAAGTCGTGCCAGGCGGCGGCGATAGGCACTACGGAAGAGGAAGCCCAGCAACAGAAAGCCCGCCATACAGCAAGCCAGGCTGAGCGTGCTGCCCCACACCAGCGGCGCAATCACGCCAGCCACGATGCTCCCCAGCATGGTCTGCAAAAAACCTTGCAAGGACGATACCGTCCCGCGCAGCGCTGGAAACTGGTCCATCAGGTTGAGCGTGATGGACGGTGCCGCCAGCGACATGCCGGTGGTGTACAGCGCCAGCGGCAATACCGCCCAGGGCATGGCTGCCTCTGCCACCAGCAGGTTGTAGGCCAGGTTGGCCCCGGCCGCAGCAAACATCAGCACATAACCCAGGGTAACGATCTCGCGTGCGCCGCGCCGGCCCGCCATCTTGCCGGACAGATAGGCCCCGAACATGATGCCGGACACCGCCGGGCCAAACATCCACAAAAACTGGTCTGGTCGCAAATGCAGATGCTGCAACAGAAACACCGGTGCCGAGGGGATATACAGAAAGAAACCGGCAAAATTGCAGGACACCGCAGCGGCCAGCAGCTGGAAATCGCGCTTGCGCAATACTTCCAGATAATTCTGCAACAGCGAGCGCCAGGCCAGCGGCGTACGCAGGTGGGCATGGTGGGTTTCATCCAGCGCAAACCAGCTCATCACAAACAACGCCAGGCCGATCAGCGCCATGAACACAAAGATGGAGTGCCAGCCAAAAGCACCAAACAGCCAGCCGCCCACCACCGGGGCAATCGCCGGCGACAGCGAAAACAGCATGGTCACCTGCGACATCAGCCGCTGCGCCTCCGCACCGTCCAGCTTGTCGCGGATGATGGCTCGCCCCACCACCAGCCCGGCCCCGCCACACAGCCCCTGCAAACCACGAAACAACAACAACCAGCCCAGCGAAGGCGCCAGCGCACAACCGAGCGAGGCCAGACTGAACAGCAAGGTGGTGACCAGTACCACCGGTCGGCGGCCAATGGCGTCGGAAATCGAGCCGTGCCACAGCATCATCACCGCATAGCACAACAAATAGACGGTGAGAGCCTGTTGCATTTGCAGCGGCGAAGCCGACAGCGATAACCCAATGGCCTGCATGGCAGGTAAAAAGGTATCGATCGAGAAGGGGCCCAGCGTGGACAGGGCCGCCAGTAATATGGCCAAACCGAAATGGCTGCGTGCGGAATACGACATGAAAATCCGATAAAAACAGGTGGGGGCGGCCCATGTTACCGCCCGCCCCGCACAAAGCCAAACCCTTGGCGAGTGCGCCTGGCTGGGCGAGAATGCGCGCCGGAAGAAAACCGCGCTACGCGGCAGACGATCTGCACTACACAAAAAAAAAGTTTTCTGCCTAAGATGGAAGTTGCTGACTCCACCCGCCGCGCCCTGGCGGCACAGCGCGGCCCTGCCTTGCACCACCGTGTACGGCCGCACCATCTTCCTGCCCCACCATAATCAAAAGGGAGACCATTCATGATCCGTCTATACCACAACCCGCGCTGTTCCAAATCGCGCGAGGCATTGGCACTGCTACAAGAAGCCGGTGCCGAGGTCGAAGTCATCGAGTACCTGAAACACCCACCGACCGCAGCAGAACTTGACCACATCCTCACACTGCTGCAACTGGAACCCCGTGACCTGCTGCGCACCAAGGAAGAGGAATACGAAACCCTGTGTCTGGACGACATCACGCTGGAGCGTGAGTCGCTGATCGAAACCATGGTGGACAATCCCATGCTGATCGAGCGCCCGATTGCCGTCAGCGCCAACATGGCCGTGGTCGGCCGTCCGCCAGAAAAGGTACTCAGCCTGCTGGATCGCTAAAAGCGGCTAAGAAAATAACGTAGCGTCCCTGGGGCAAGGTGCAATGCCGCAACAGGTTTTTTTGTTAGCAGCCCGAAGCCGCCAGCCACACCGCTCACCCAAACTGTCAGATACGCACCAGGCGATTCAGCCTGGTGTTTTTCATTGGCCTGACCGCCCGCTTGTCGTAGCAAAACTACAGCCCAGCCTTGCTGCAATGACTTCCATCCAAATAATAACTTGAAAAATAATAACGGACGTTACTAAAATGCCTTCCATGAACAAATCATTCCATCATCTGGAACAGGCAGTCGACCGCATCGAAAACCGCTTTCCGGGCGTACCGCGCCAGGAGGTGATTCTGACGCGGCTGTACTACCACATCATGCCGCGACTCACCTGCTATCTGAATGAGGGCATGAAGGAATACGGCCTCAACGAGTCGCTGTGGATGTCGCTGCTGGCCCTGTATGCCTGTCCGCAGCAGACGCTGTTTCCATCCGACATCAGCGACACGCTCGACTCCTCGCGTACCAATGCCACGCGGATTGTCGACGAACTGGTGCGCAATGACTGGGCCACGCGGATTCCCTGTGCGGAAGATCGCCGCAAGATCCGGCTGGAACTCACGGCCAAAGGCCTGGCACTGGTAGAAGAACTGCTGCCGATCTCCCGCGCCAGCCATCGCGCGCTGTGGCAGGACTTCGATGCCGAAGAACTGCAGCTGATGGAAAAAATGATGCGCAAGCTACTGGCCAGACTGGGCGGCTAACACACAGGCAGCGCCTGGCAACAGCTTGCTGTTGCACGCACAAATAATAACTTGAGTGACTATCACACCATCAATCATCATGATGGAATCTGGAGACCCACAAGGTGAATAAACCCAATTGGCAGCAGACCGCCGGCCTGCTGATGCTTACCGCCATGCTGGGTGGCTGCGCCGGTTTCGGCGACGACACCACCCCGGCCCGGCCGCTGTCTGCGACCCAGTTGCAGTTGGGCGAGCAGGCGGCCAGCCAGGTACATGCCGGCTGGTGGCAGCAACTGAATGATCCGGCACTCAATCAGCTGATCGACACCGCACTGCAGCAAGCACCGTCACTAAAAGTAGCCGATGCCCGTCTGCGCGAAGCACGCAGTGCCGTCGGCATGGCCCAAAGCAAGGAAGGCCCACAAGTCGAGGCCAGTGCCACTCTCGACCGCGAACGCTACTCGCTGTACGGCCTGCTGCCACCGCCCATCGGTGGCAACTACTACAACGTCTACACCATGTCGCTGGGCGCCAGCTGGGAAATCGACTTCTGGGGCAAGCACCGCGCAGCGGTAAAAGCTGCGCTGGGCAACCAGCAAGCCATCGCACTGGAAGGCCAGCAGGCCCGTCTGGTCATCACCCAGGCCGTGATCGCCCAGTACACCAGCCTGCAACGCATCCAGGAACAAGCCCGACTGCTGCAGGCACGCCAGCAACTGGCACAAAGCCAGCTGGCACTGACCCATGCCCGTGTTACCGCCGGCCTGCTGCCCGGTGACAGTCTGCGAGAACGTGAAATCCAGCTCAAGCGCCTGAGCCAGCAAAGCAGTGCACTGGCCAACGATGCCGACCATGCCCGTCATGCGCTGGCGGCACTGACCGGCCAGCCGCCTAATGCGCTGGCCAGCCTCAAGCCCGCCCCCTTGCGCCCAGCCCCGGCCATGCCGGAGGCCGCACTGACGCTGGACATCCTCAGCCAGCGTCCGGACATCGTGGCCCAGCGCGAGCGCGTTGAAGCCATGAACCAGTCGATCAAGGTAGCCAAGGCAGAGTTCTACCCCAATGTGTCGTTGTCGGCCTTTATCGGCCAGTCGGCACTGGAAACCTCGAACCTGTTCAATACCGGCTCCAAGATTGTCGGCATCACGCCAGCCATCCACTTGCCGATATTCACCTCCGGCGCGCTGCAGGCCAATCTGGCGTCCAGCCGTGCGCGTTACGACATTGCGGTGGAAAACTACAACCAGACCGTGCTGGATGCGCTGCGCGATGCGGCAGACAGCCTGTCCACCTGGCAAAAAGCCGCCAGCCAGTTGTCCGATGCCCACCAGGCGACACAGCTGAGCCGCAAGGCCTCCGACTCCACCGTGCTGCGCTTCAAGGCCGGTCTGGTCAACAAGCTGGCCGTACTGGATGCGCAGGAAGCCGACCTCAACCAGCAAGCCGGCAAGGTCGACGCCACTGCGGCCAACCGCCTGGCCTGGGCCGCACTGAATACCGCACTGGGCGGGGGTTTCGCCACCAGTGAAACCACCCAACAAGCCCGCTAAGGACACCCATCATGGATAAGCAGATCGAGACGGCGAAAAGCCGCAAACGCAATCTTTTTGTCGCCACCGGCATCATCGCCGCCCTGGCCATTGGCTACGGTGCCTACTGGGGCCTGGTGCTGAGCCATCAGGAAAACACCGACGACGCCTATGTCGCCGGCCACATGGTGCAGCTGACCCCGGAAGTGGGCGGCACCGTGGTGAAGATTGCCGCCGAGGATACCGACCGCGTCAACAGCGGCCAGACCGTGGTGGCGTTTGACAACAGCGATGCCAAGCTGGCCTTCGAGCGCGCCCGCAATGAATTTGCCCAGACCGTGCGTGAAACCCGCCAGCTGATGACCAGCACCCAGCAACTGGCCGCCCAGGTTGCCGTGCGCGAAGCCGAGCTGGCCAAAGCCCAGGCCGACCTGAAACGCCGGGAAACCCTGGCCGGCTCCGATGCCATCTCCAGCGAAGAACTGGGCCATGCGCGCGATGCTGTCAGCACCGCCAAGGCCGCGCTGGACGCCGCCCGCGAACAGGCCAAGGCCACCGATGCCCTGGTGGGCAAGGACGTACTGGCCAAGCAGCCGAACGTACAACGTGCCGCCAGCAAGCTGAAGGAAGCCTGGCTGGCGCTGCAGCGTACCGAGGTCAAGGCACCGGTTTCCGGCTATGTGGCCCGCCGTAATGTACAGGTTGGCCAGCGCGTGGCCGCCGGTACCCCGCTGATGGTGGTGGTGCCGCTGGAAAGCGTATGGGTGGATGCCAACTTCAAGGAAGTGCAGCTGGCCAAGATCCGTATCGGCCAGGACGTGGAGCTGACGGCCGACTTGTACGGCAGCAAGGTGAGCTATCACGGCAAGGTGCAGGGCCTGTCGGCCGGCACCGGCAGTGCCTTCTCGCTGTTGCCGGCGCAAAACGCCACCGGCAACTGGATCAAGGTGGTGCAACGCGTGCCGGTGCGTATCCAGCTGGACCCGAAACAGCTGAAGGAACACCCGCTGCGCGTGGGCCTGTCGGTGGATGCCGTGGTCGACATCTCCAAGCAGGATGGTCCTTCGCTGGCTGATACGCCGCGCACCACTCCGGCCCAGGAAACCCACGCCCTGACGCCAGACCTGAAACAGGCTGACGAACTGGTCGCCAGCCTGCTGGCCGCCAACGCCCAGTAATCCCCCGGTCGCTATCGGCTGCGGCAGCACGCCGCGCCGGCAGCTCCGTCTTGAGGACTTTCCGTCATGAATCATCCACCACTGTCAGGCTCGCGCCTGGTGTGGATCACGCTGGCGCTGTCGATGTCGGTGTTCATGCAGGTACTGGACACCACCATTGCCAACGTGGCACTGCCCACCATCTCCGGCAACCTCGGCGCTGCCACCAGCCAGGGCACCTGGGTCATTACCTCTTTCGGCGTGGCCAATGCCATCGCCGTACCGCTGACCGGCTGGCTGGCCAAGCAGGTGGGCGAAGTCAAACTGTTTACCATTTCTACCGTGCTGTTCGTGCTCACTTCGTGGATGTGCGGCATGGCCAACAGCCTGGAAATGCTGATCCTGTTCCGCGTGCTGCAAGGCGCGGTGGCCGGCCCGATGATTCCCTTGTCGCAAAGCCTGCTGATGGCCTGCTACCCACCGGCCAAGAAAGGGCTGGCGCTAGCGCTATGGGCGATGACGGTGATTGTGGCGCCGGTGTTCGGCCCGATTCTGGGCGGGGTCATCAGCGATAACTGGCACTGGGGCTGGATTTTCTTCATCAACGTGCCAGTGGGACTGGCAGCCGCCTTCATCAGCTGGAAGATTCTGAAAGAACGGGAAACCGGCCTGGTACGCCAGCCCATCGACAAGCTGGGCCTGGCGCTGTTGATCGTCGGCGTGGGCGCGCTGCAGATGATGCTGGACCGCGGTAAGGAGCTGGACTGGTTCAACTCCACCGAAATCGTGGTGCTGGCCATCGTGTCGGCGGTGTCGCTGATTTACCTGGTGATCTGGGAGCTGGGGGAAAAACACCCGATTGTCGACCTCACCCTGTTTGCCAAACGCAACTTCACCGTGGGCACCGTGGCCATCAGCCTGGGCTTCATGCTGTATTTCGGCGCAGTGGTGCTGCTGCCGCTGATGCTGCAAACCCAGATGGGCTATACCGCCACCTGGGCGGGCCTGGCTGCCGCGCCTATCGGCATCCTGCCGGTATTCCTGTCGCCCATCATCGGCAAGAACGCGCACCGGCTGGACATGCGCTGGCTGGTCACCATCAGCTTCAGCGTCTATGCCGCCTGCTTCTTCTGGCGCAGCACCTTCAATACCGACATGAGTTTCGCCTACGTAGTATGGCCGCAGTTCATCCAGGGTATCGGTGTGGCCTGCTTCTTCATGCCGCTGACCACCATCACCCTGTCCGGCCTGCGCCCGGATCAGATTGCCAGTGCCTCCAGCTTGTCCAACTTCCTGCGCATTCTGGCCGGCAGTATCGGCACCTCGATCACCACCACGCTGTGGGACCGGCGTGAAGCCCTGCACCATGCGCAGCTCACCCAGCATGTGACGCTGTACGATCAGGCCAGCCTGATGTGGTTCCGCCTGCTGGAAAGCACCGGCATGTCCACCAGCCAGCAGCAGGCTTACACGGCACTGCAGATTACCCGCCAGGGTTCGCTGATCGGCGTGAACGAGGTGTTTTGGCTGTTCGGCATCATGTTTGTCGCGCTGATTGCCCTGGTGTGGTTTGCCCGCCCGCCCTTCACTTCCAGCGGTGCGGCCGACAGCGGCGCGCATTAAGGTCTGACAGCAACAAAAAAGCCCGCGCAAGCGGGCTTTTTCGTGCGTCTATTCCTGACCGGCTAATCCACCTGGCAGCGCAACTGGCCGGCGCCATTCTCGGTGCACAGCCGGATATTGCCGTCCTGGTCCAGCACCAGCATTTCCTCGCCCAGCCAGGCCTCCCCTGCTTTGGGAATGGCGCGCAACTGGAAGCTGTCGGCCCGCGCATTGCCATCCTGCGCGCCAAAGCTCAGTTGGTAATGGCTGGTCGCGCTCAGCGGCAAGTCCGGCCAATGACCGCTGCCTGCGGTGTAGCGGCCATGCTCGCTGCGCCACTGCTCCATGAAGTGGCTGGCCTGCAGCAATGCCACTCTGGCTTCGGCCTGGCGCAGCCTCTGCACATGCCCGCGCCACAATGGCAGGGCAATCAGCAGCAATAGCGCCAGCATGGCCAACACCGTCAGCAACTCGACCAGGCTGAAGCCGCCGCGCTTTCTCTTCAGCGTAATTCGCGCCATGCCAGCCTCCTGCTGCGCGGGCTGCCCGTCGCCTCCGGCAACAGCAGCACATGGCTTTGCACAGTCACCGCACTATCCGGCAAACGGCCCCAGCCACGCGCCGTCACGCGTAATAGCAGACCGCGCTGTTCGCCATCCACATACTGCGGGTCCAGCAGCTCGAGCAGATAATGCGGGTCACTCCAGAACCAGGGTCCGCTGATCACCACCGGGCAGCGTCCAGCAGTCGCCACCGGCTGCAGCACCAGCCGCAATGCCACGCCACAGGGATGCAGTAAAGCCACCCCAGCCTCATCCTGCCTTTGCCAGGGCGGTGCAATCGCCTGCCCAGCCAGTGTGGCCGACAGGCATAAGCCCTGCTGCCAACCCGCCGGATTGCGCGACTGCCGACAGGACAGGGTAAACGGTGCGTCTGCCTGCAACAGCGCACTGCGGCTCATGCTGGCGACTTGCCCAGCCAGCGGCAGACTGAGCAAGGCCTGCTCGCCGGCCTGCAAACCCAGCTCGGCCAGCTGGAAGGCACGCTGGGCATCATCTAGCTGACTGGCGATGCGCTGCTCATCGCGCAATAAGCGGCTCAGCCCCAGCACCAGTGCGCTCATCAACAGCAGCAACAGCAAGGCCGTCACCAGTACCACCCCGCGCGCCCGCTGGCGCTTCAGCCGGGACATGCTGGCCCCGCCCGGCTTATCAGTTGCAGGCGATATGGCATGGGCGCAGCGCTGCTGCTGGCTTGGCGCATGGCCAGTTGCAAGGTCAGCCACTGCCGGGTTGTGCCACCCGGGCAGGTAGGCAGCGCTTGCACCAGCAGCTGCAGACTGGCAATGCCGCTGGCCAGCCATAGCGCCGGCTGGCCGGCCTGCTCCAGCCACAACTCATCGGCCGCATTGCCCTGGCCCAGCCGGTAATGGCGCTGCTGCAAGGCCAGCAGCTCGAGCGAGGGCAGATGATGTTCGGCCATGTGCACCGCCAGCGGACTAGCGGGGACAAGCTGCAACCAGAATGTGCCATCCTGCTGCTGCAGGAAAACATCACTACCCAGCGTCAGCAGATCGATACGGCGGCAACTGGCCAGCAACAGCAACTGCCCTGCAGACCAAGTTGGTGGCGGCTGCAGCAAGCGCCAACGGGTAATCTGGCCGTTGCCAGCGGCTGGCTCGGCCAGCAGGGCGATGCCGCCATCGCCATAGCTCAGGCTCAGCGCGCCCTCTGCTGCCTGCGGCATGATCACCGTCCCGCTGGCTGGCCACTGCGCTGGGCCGGCACAGGCAAAACTCCCGGCCATGCGCAAATCATGCGCCAGTTGCTGCAGTACAAAACGGGCTTCCTGCTGTGACGCCAGCCGCGCGCTGGCAAAGCTGCGGCTCTGCAATACCACATGCAGGCTTTGCCACAACAGGCCGCACAGCAGCAAGCCCAGCAAGATGCTGAGCATCAGTTCCACCAGCGAGAAGCCACGCGCCGCCGGCATCAGCGGCTTACTCCAGCGCCAGGGGCAAAGGCCCCGCCGCTACGGCCGGCTGCAGCAGCCATACCCGACCGCTGGCCTGACAGTCCGCCGCAAGCGGCACTGCCGGCAAGGCGCCGACATGGCGACAGAGCCAGAGGCTTATCGGCGGGCCCTCCGGCCACAGCGCACGGGCATCCTGCTGCAACTGCGCCAGCGCCACGCCGGCATATTGCCCGCCACCACCAGGTGACACGGCTTGCTGCCGCTCGGCCTGCATGGCCTCGGCCAGATTCAGGCTGGCCAGCAGCAGCCTGCTGTCCGCATCACTGGCGCGCAACTGCCGCAAGCTCTGCCCGGCCATGCCAGACAGGCTGAGCAGACCGAACAGCAGGATCAGCAAGCCCAGCATCACCTCGACCAGACTGAAGCCCCGGCTGAGCACTCGCCTAGCCACAGCAGCTGTCCTGGCTGCACCATTGCGCCCTGCCACTGGGCTGCAACTGCAGGCTATGGCACTGGCCACCGGGAGTGCGCAACTGGAAACGCGGTGCCGGGCCGCTATGCAAGCGGCCGTCCGCGGTAAAGGCAAAATCCTGCCGATTGCCACTGAGCTCTACGCTGGCGCTATTGAACAACAGGTGATGCAGCCGCTCGCCGCTGTCGTAGCGACCATTAGGCCGGAATGGCGCATCAGCAAATACCAGCATGCCTTCGCTCCAGTTGCCGATGGTGGCATTACCGGGCTGACAGCCCTGGATTTCCAGATTGACCTTGCTGTTGAGGGCACACACCCACACGGTGCGCTTGCCACGAATGGCCTCGCTGCGCGCCAGCTGCAGGCCGGATTGCAATAACTGGCCGCGTGCCAGCAAGCGCTGCCGCTCCAGCATGCCCTGCATGGCAGGCAGTGTCTGGCCCAGCAAAATGGCACTGACTGCCAGTACGATCAACAACTCGTACAGGGTAAAACCGCCACCTAGGCGGCAAGCAACAGAACGGGGCATGGGCAGGCCACCTCCGTGAGCGCAAGCAATTGATGGGCAAGACTGGACATGCTGCCCCGCCCTACCAGCGCCGGCTTGTGGCTTGTGCTGAGATCAGCCCGGAATGCTCTGATATACCGTCATCACAAACCGGATCAAACAAAGAAAAAGCCACCCGGATGGATGGCTTCAAGAAAAAATACGTGTGCCGCGCGGTAATCAGTGTGCGGCTTCCCAGCTGCTGCCCGCCCCCACCTCGGCCAGCAGCGGCACTTTCAGCGCCGCCACGCCAGCCATGATCTGTGGCAGTTTCTGTTTGACCAGTTCCAGCTCCGCTGCCGGCACTTCCAGCACCAGTTCATCGTGTACCTGCATGATCAGCAGGCTGGATAGCCTCTCCGCATCCAGCCAGTTCTGCACGGCAATCATCGCCAGCTTGATCAGGTCGGCGGCGGTGCCTTGCATCGGCGCATTGATAGCGGCGCGCTCGGCCCCGGCACGGCGCGCCGGGTTGGACAGCTTGATCTCCGGCAGATACAGGCGGCGGCCGAACACGGTTTCCACATAGCCGTGTTCGCGCGCGCTTTCACGGGTGTGCTGCATATATTCGGCCACGCCGGGGTAACGCATGAAATAGCGGTCGATGTATTGCTGGGCGGCGCTACGCTCGATATCCAGCTGGGCAGCCAGGCCAAAGGCGCTCATGCCGTAGATCAGGCCGAAGTTGATGGCCTTGGCCGCACGGCGCTGCTCGCTCGTCACCTGCTCCAGTGTCACTCCGAATACCTCGGCAGCCGTGGCCTTGTGGATGTCCTCGCCGCTGGCAAACGCCGCCAACATGCCGGCGTCGTCCGACAGATGGGCCATGATGCGCAGCTCGATCTGCGAATAGTCGGCACTGACAATGCTGTGGCCGGGCTTGGCGATAAAGGCCTCGCGCACCCGGCGGCCTTCGGCAGTACGTACCGGGATGTTTTGCAGGTTCGGGTCGGAGCTGGCCAGCCGCCCGGTAATCGCCACGGCCTGCGAATAATTGGTATGCACCCGGCCGGTGTCCGGGTTGATCAGCGTGGGCAGCTTGTCGGTATAGGTGGACTTGAGCTTGGTCAGGCTGCGGTATTGCAGGATGCATTTGGGCAGCGGGTAATCCAGCGCCAGCGCTTCCAGTACCGATTCGTCGGTGGAGAAACCACCGGACGGGGTTTTCTTGATGCCCTTGGTGGGAATGCCCAGCTTGCCGAACAGGATTTCCTGCAGCTGCTTGGGCGAATTCAGGTTGAAGGGCTGGCCGGCCAGCTCGTAGGCCTGGCTTTCCAGCTGCAGCATCTGCGTGCCCAGCTGATGGCTCTGCGCCGCCAGCTGGTCGCGGTCGATCAGCACGCCGTTGCGCTCCATGCGGAACAGCACTTCGGCTACCGGCAATTCGATATCGCGGTAGATTTCGCCAAGTTTATCGGTCAGTTGCGGGGCAAAGTACTGGTTCAGCCGCAGGGTGATATCGGCATCTTCTGCCGCGTAATTGGCAGCGATCTCGATATCCACCTCGCCAAAGCCGATCTGCTTGGCTCCCTTGCCGCAGATGTCTTCGTAGCTGACGGTGGTTTCGCCCAGATGGCGCGCCGCCAAGTCATCCATATTGTGGCGTTGGTGGCTTTCCAGCACGTAGGAGGCAAGCATGGAGTCGTCCACCACCCCGGCCAGCCGGATGCCGTGATTGGCAAACACATGGCGGTCGTATTTCAGGTTCTGGCCGCATTTGGGCTTGCTGGCATCTTCCAGCCAGGGCTTGAGCCGGGCCAGTACTTCATCCAGCGCCAGTTGCTGCGGTACACCGGCATAGTGATGGCCCAGCGGCAGGTAGGCTGCTTCACCGGCTTGCAGGGCAAAGCTGATGCCGACAATGCGCGCCTGCATCTGGTCGAGGCTGGTGGTTTCAGTGTCAAGCGACACCAGCGCACCGCTGCCCAGCTGGTCCAGCCAGCCTTGCAGTGCGGCTTCGTCCAGAATGGTGTGGTAATGGCGGGAGACGGCGCTGGCCGGCGGGGCGAGCGGCGCAGGAGCCGGCGCGGCATCGGCCATGGCAAACAGGTCGTCGGTCTGACCAGCAGCAGCGCGCGGCACATCCACGGCCACCGGGCTGCTAAGCGGCGCGTCTTCGCCTTCGGTCATTTCGCGGTAAAAGGTGCGGAAGCCCTGGTCCTTGAACAACTCGGCCAGCCGTGGGCGGTCTTTTACCCCGTGCTGCAGGCTGTTGAGGCCATAGGGCATTTCCTGCTGCAAATCGACATCGCACTTGATGGTGATCAGCTCATGGCCGCGTGGCAGCCAGTCCAGCGCGGCGCGCAGGTTTTCACCCACCTTGCCGCCCACCTTGTCGGCATTGGCGACGATATTGTCCAGCGTGCCATATTCTTCCAGCCACTTGACTGCCGTTTTGGGGCCGCACTTGTCCACGCCGGGGACGTTGTCCACCTTGTCGCCGATCAGGGTGAGGTAGTCGATGATGCGTTCCGGCGGCACGCCGAACTTATCTTTCACCCCGGCCTGGTCCAGGTTTTCATTGGTCATGGTATTCACCAGCGACACCATGGGCGTCACCAGTTGGGCCATGTCCTTGTCACCGGTGGAGATGATGACCTGAAAGCCGGCAGCCTCGCCCATCTTCGCCAGCGTGCCGATGACATCGTCAGCCTCCACGCCGTCCACCATCAGCAGCGGCCAGCCCGAAGCTTGCACCACCTCGTGCACCGGCTTAATCTGTGCGGCCAGCTCTTCCGGCATGGAAGGCCGGTTGGCCTTGTATTCCGGGTACAACTCATCGCGGAAAGTCTTGCCTTTAGCGTCGAAAACGCAGGCGCTATAATCGAACTGCACCTCTTTCTCCAGCCGGCGCAGCATGTTGACCATGCCGTATACCGCCCCGGTGGGCCGGCCATCCGGAGAACGCAAATCGGGCATCGCGTGAAAGGCGCGATACAGGTAGGAAGAGCCGTCGATCAATAACAATGTTTTCATAGAAGAGGGGCGAATGATGAGCTTGTCCGATAAGTTGCCGCAGACCAGTGATCGTTACGACATGATGCAGCGCTTCCGCTCGCGCGAGGCGTGGCACGTGATGAAGATCATGTCGGAGTTTGTCGACTCGGCCGAAGAACTGCAAGGCATCACGCCCGCAGTCAGCATCTTCGGCAGCGCCCGCACTCCGCGCGACCATCCCTATTATAAGCTGACCGAGGAAGTGGCCCGGCTACTTTCTGATTCCGGTTTCTCGGTAATTTCCGGCGGCGGCCCCGGCATCATGGAGGCGGCCAACAAGGGCGCTTTTTACGGCAAGAGCCCGTCGGTGGCGCTCAATATCGTACTGCCGCACGAGCAGAAGCCCAACGAATACCAGGACCTGTCGATCAAGTTCAACCACTTTTTCAGCCGCAAGGTCATGTTCGTCAAGCATGCCATCGCCTATGTGGTGATGCCGGGCGGCTTTGGCACACTGGATGAAATGTTCGAGGCACTGACGCTGATCCAGACCGGCAAGTCACGTCCCATCCCCATCATCCTGTGCTGCAGCGAATTCTGGAGCGGTCTGATCGACTGGGTAAAAAACCATCTGGTAAAAGAAGGTATGATCAACCCTGACGACGTGAACCTGATCCAGCTGATCGACGAACCCGGCCAGATCGTGGAAACCATTTTCAAGCACTACGAAACCCGCGGCTTCGAGGCTCTGCCGGAAGAACGCGAAAAACTGCTCAACCTATAACGACACTTCACCAAGGACCCATCATCATGCGCCGCTTCCTTGCCCTACTCGCCCTGCTGCCGCTATCGGCCGCCTGGGCTGCCACCCCGCCGGCCCCGGCCGTCGTGCCGCCGCCGCCCACCATTTCACAGGATGCCGCCGGCACAGCCGAGCCGGAAGTCCGCATCATCCAGCGTGGCGACGACAAGATCGAGGAATACCGCCTCAATGGTCAGCTCTACATGATGAAAGTGACCCCCTCCATCGGTTTTCCTTATTACCTGATGGATGAAGAGGGCAATGGCAGCATGAAGCAGGTGGATCCGAATCGCCGCATCATCATCCCGCAATGGGTTCTCAAGCGCTTCTGAGGAACAGGCATGTCGGTTTACACCACCGTCAGCGATGACATGATGCAAAGCTGGCTGAGCCGCTATGCGCTCGGCCAACTGGTCGAACTCAAGGGCATCGCCGCTGGCGTCACCAATACCAATTACTTTGTCACCACCACGCATGGCCGTTACGTTCTCACCATCTTCGAAACCCTGAAGCTGCAAGAACTGCCCTACTACCTGACGCTGATGAGCCATCTGGCGCGGCACGGTGTGGCCTGTCCGGCCCCGGTGGCCGACAACACCGACCAGTTTGCCTCGCTCTTGGCCGGCAAGCCGGCCTGCCTGGTGAGCTGCCTGTCCGGTGCCGACATCAGCCAGCCCAGCGCCATCCAGTGCCGGGCCGTGGGTGAAATGCTGGCACAGATGCATGTGGCCAGCGCCACCTTCCCGCGCAAGATGAAGAATCCACGCGGCCCGCGCTGGTGGAGCGAAACTGCCAGCGCCATGTATGGTTTCATGGATGAAGCCGACGCCGCCAGCTTGCGCCAGGAAATCCAGTTCCAGGATCAGCACCGTTTCGACCACCTGCCCAGCGGCGTGATTCATGCCGATCTGTTCAAGGACAATGTACTGATGGACGGCGACAAGATTGCCGGCTTCATCGACTTTTACTACGCCTGCAACGACATCCTGTTGTACGACGTGGCCATTGCCTTCAACGACTGGACGCGGCTGGAAGACGGCAGCATCTCCCCGGAGCGGGCCACTGCTTTCCTGGCCGGTTATCAGTCGGTCCGCGCACTGACTGCTGAGGAAGTCCGTGCCTGGCCGGTCATGTTGCGCGCAGCAGCCTTGCGCTTCTGGACTTCACGCCTGCTCGACCTGTACCAGCCGATGGCGGGCGAGCTGACCTACACCAAGGACCCCAAGGTGTTCCAGCGTCTGGTGGAGGCCCATCGCCAGCGCAGCGACTTCTGGCTGTAAGCAACCGGTTCACCAGCCTGCCCTGCCGCAGCCCACCACGGCCTTGCGGGCCAGCCCGCAGGGCCGTTTCACATGCGGTTGAACGCCAGCATGCCGCGCGTCTGGCTCTTGTCCTTGTGATGAATGCGATACAGCGGGCGATGCAAGGTGGGCAGCGGTGCCAGCACCGCCACCACCTGCCCGCTGTCCAGCAGCTCGCGCACCACATGCAAGGACAGGCAACTCACCCCCAGCCCGGCGGCGACTGCTCGCTTGATGGCTTCGGAATGGCCCATTTCCATCACCTGGGCAAAGCCGCCAACATGCGGCAGCAACAAGCGCTCCACTTCCTCGCGCGTGCCGGAACCGCTCTCGCGCAATACCCACTGCGCCTGCGCCAGCCGTGACAGGCTGACCGCGCCTTGCGCCAGCGGATGGCTGGCAGCGGCAAACACCACCAGGATATCGTCCTGCCATGGCTCTACCACAATGTCCGGATGATGGCAGGGCCCTTCGATAAAACCCATGTCCACCTTGAAACCAGCCACCGCCTCCACCACGTCGGCCGTATTGGCCACCATCAATTCCACCCTGGCCTGCGGCTGCTGCAACTGGAAACGGGCAATCTGCTCCGGCAGCAGATAATTGGCGATGGTGGTACTGGCCGCCAGCCGCACATGCATGGCTGCCTGACTGTCGAACAGCCGCTGCATGTCCTGCGCGGCATCCAGCATGGCGCGAGCACGCGGCAGCAACAGCCGGCCGTGTTCGTTCAGTACCAGTCGCCGTCCCACCCGGTCGAACAAGGGGGCGGCCAAGCCGGCTTCCAGTGCCGCCAGCGCCTGACTGGCCGCTGACTGGGTCAGCGCCACCTGCTCGGCGGCAGCCGTGACCGTGCCCTGCTCGGTTACCGCCACAAACACTTCCAGTTCACGCAAGCTCAAACGCAATGCCATCGGCTACTCCTGTTGCGGCGGTTCACCAGACAAGGCGGCCAGCCGGATTACACCCACCCAATATATTAATTTTTCTAATTGTTTTTAGATATTTTATCCGTTTTTCAACTTTAATGCGGCGGCGTATCGTTCAGACATCGGGGCAAAGCGCCCTCACTTCTTGCAGGTAGCTCATCATGAACACACTACGTCAGCACACACCCGGCCTGCTGCTGGTTCTGGTTCTGGCTCTGGGTTCGCTCCACGCCGCCGCATTGCCCTGGTTCAGCCAGCTTGGCCTGTCGGCACTGACCATAGCCATCGTCGGCGGCATGGTGCTCGGCAACACCCTCTATCCACGCATTGCCCTACCCAGCCACCATGGCGTCACCTTTGCCAAGGGGCAGATCCTGCGCCTGGGCATCATCCTGTTCGGTTTCAAGCTGACATTTCAGGACATTGCTGCCGTCGGCATCAGCGGCATCCTGATCGATGCCTGTGTGCTGACTTCCACCTTCTTGCTGGCCTTCTGGCTGGGCCGGCGCAAGCTGGGGCTGGACGAGCAAAGCGTCATCCTGATCGGGGCTGGCAGCTCCATCTGCGGCGCAGCCGCCATACTAGCTACCGAACCCGTGCTCAAGGCACATGCCGAGAAAGTAGCCGTGGCGGTGGCCACGGTGGTGGTATTCGGCACCCTGGCCATGTTCTTGTATCCCCTGCTGTTTTCGCTGGTGCAGACGCTGGGCGTGTCGGAATTTGCCTATGGCGTGTTTACCGGCTCCACCGTGCATGAAGTGGCACAGGCCGTGGCTGCCGGCCGTGCGGTGAGCGAGCAGGCCGCTACCAGCGCAGTGATTACCAAGATGATCCGGGTGATGATGCTGGCCCCCTTCCTAGTGATCCTATCGACCTGGCTAGCCCGTCGCCATCAGTCCGGCAGCAAGGAAGCACGCCGCATCACCATTCCGTGGTTTGCCCTGGGCTTTCTGGCCATGGCCGGTTTCAACTCGCTGCACTGGCTGCCGCAAGCCTGGGTGGCCCAGCTGATTGCGCTGGATAATCTGCTGCTGGCCATGGCCATGGGTGCCCTGGGTCTGACCACGCACTTTTCCGCCATCCGCCGCGCCGGCAGCAAGCCGATGTGGCTGGCCAGTGCGCTGTTTGCCTGGCTGCTGATTGGCGGCACGCTGATCAACAGCGGCATCAGCTATCTGGTTCACCAGCTCTGAAACACTACGTGCAATGAAAAACCGCCCGGAATCGGGCGGTTTTCCTATGGCTGACGGGAAATCAGCAAGGGCACTTTTTCATCGACTTGCCACCATAGCGCTCGCTCTGGCAGTGGGCGAAAAAGGCCTCGCGGCTCATCACCGGGGCATTGGGACTGCAACGGCGGCGGCTGGCGACATACTTGTCGTAGTCTTTCACCCCCACCATCAGCCGCGCCGCCTCGGTTAGCTGGCGCAACAACTCAGACATTGGCTTCTCCCTGACGATAAACCGCCGGCACTTCCTTGGTGGTCACCCACTTCACGGCCAGCGCCTTGCGGATGACATTGACCGAGAACACCAGCATGGCCACCACCACGGCAATGAACATGGCAGTCAGCGTGGCATCCACATAATCATTGAAGATGATCTGCTGCATTTGTGCCAGGCTTTTGGCCGGGGCCAGCACTTCACCCTTGGCCGCAGCGGTGGAGAACTTGTTGGCATGGGCCAGGAAGCTGATCTTGGGGCTGGCGTGGAACAGCTTCTGCCAGCCGGCTACCAAGGTAACGATCAGCAGCCAGATGGTGGGCACGGCGGTCACCCACACATAGCGCAGCTTTTGCATCTTGATCAGCACCACGGTAGCCAGGATCAGCGCAATACCCGCCAGCATCTGGTTGGCAATGCCGAACAGCGGCCACAGGGTGTTGATGCCGCCCAGCGGATCCACCACGCCTTGGTACAGGAAGTAACCCCAGCCGGCCACGGCCAGGCCGGTAGCGATCAGGTTGGCCGCCCAGGATTCGGTATTGGCCATGGGCTTGATGAAGATGCCCAGCAGATCCTGAATCATGAAGCGCAGCACGCGGGTGCCAGCGTCGATGGTGGTGAGGATGAACAGCGCTTCAAACAGGATGGCAAAGTGATACCAGAAGGCCATCATGGTCTTGCCGCCAATGACGCCGGACAGGATGTGCGCCATGCCCACGGCCAACGTCGGTGCGCCACCAGCGCGCGACAGGATGGTGGATTCGCCCACGTCCTTGGCCATCTGCGTCAGCACATCCGGGGTGATGACAAAGCCCCAGCTGGAAATCACCTGTGCCGCATCCACCGCGGTCTTGCCGATGACGGCGGCCGGGCTGTTCATGGCGAAGTACACGCCCGGATCCAGTACGCAGGCGGCAATCAGCGCCATGATGGCAACAAAGCTTTCCATCAACATGGCACCGTAACCGATGACGCGGGCGTGGGTTTCGTTCTCGATCAGCTTGGGCGTGGTGCCGGAGGCCACCAGCGCGTGGAAGCCGGATACCGCACCGCAGGCAATGGTGATGAACAGGAAGGGGAACAGGTTGCCGGCAAATACCGGGCCGCTGCCATCAATGAACTTGGTCAGCGCCGGCATGTGCAGGTTCGGCGCCACGATCAGGATGCCGATGGCCAGACCGATAATGGTGCCGATCTTGAGGAAGGTGGACAGATAGTCACGCGGAGCCAGCAGCAACCACACCGGCAGTACCGAGGCCACAAAGCCGTAGCCGATCAGTACCCAGGCCAGGGTAGTGCCCTGCAGGGTGAACAGCGGCGCCAGCGTGGCGCTCTTGGCCACATCACCACCATAGACAATGGCCAGCATCAGCAGCACAAAGCCGATGACGGAAATCTCGCCGATCTTGCCCGGACGGATATAGCGGGTATAGATACCCATGAACAGCGCAATCGGAATGGTGCAGGCAATGGTGAAACTGCCCCACGGGCTGCCGGTCAGCGCCTTGACCACCACCAGTGCCAACACAGCCAGCAGGATGATCATGATCATCAGGATGCCGATGGAGGCAATCACGCCGGGGATCGGGCCCAGCTCCAGCCGGATCATTTCACCCAGCGACTTGCCGTCGCGGCGCATGGACAGGAACAGCACCAGGAAATCCTGTACTGCACCAGCCAGCATCACGCCGATCAGAATCCACAGCGTGCCCGGCAGATAGCCCATCTGCGCAGCCAGCACCGGGCCAACCAACGGCCCCGCCCCGGCAATGGCGGCAAAGTGGTGACCAAACACCACCCATTTGTTGGTGGGTACGTAATCCAGGCCATCGTTGTGCCGTTCTGCCGGGGTCAGCCGTTTGGCATCCAGTTCCAGCACGGTCTTGGCAATAAAACGGCCATAAAAACGATAAGCGATGGAGTAGACCGACACGGCGGCCACCACCAGCCAGATGGCATTGACCGGCTCGCCGCGATTGAGTGCCACCACGGCAAAAGCGACGGCGCCCGCCAGGGCCACGGCAATCCAGATTGCCCATTCCTTTAAGCGTTGCATGTGATTTTCTCTGTCCTTGAATTAATCATGGGCCATTAATGAAACCGGCCTGAGTGCGTTGGGAAAACACGCGTTTCATTCTGTTCGCATGGATTCGGAAATACAAGCCATCTGCCAGTATGGTGATACTATTTCCTCCATTGATTTTCGCAGGCATGGCATGACACCCCACATTCTCATCATCGAAGATGACATTCATCTGGCTCAATTGATTTCCGCCTACCTTGGCAAACACGGTTATCAGGTCAGCCTGCATGGTCGCGGCGATACCGCTGCCGATGTGATTCTGGACACCCGGCCGGATCTGGTGATTCTGGATGTGATGCTGCCAGGTAAAGAAGGCTTTGATGTCTGCCGCGAGGTCAGGCTGCGCTACCACGGCCGCATCCTGATCATGACCGCGCGGGATGAAGATGTTGACGAAATCCTCGGGCTGGAACTGGGCGCCGACGACTATCTGGCCAAGCCGGTAGAGCCACGCCGCCTGCTGGCACGGGTACGCGCCCTGCTGCGCCGCGGCGTCGACGATGGCGGTAGCAGCGATGGTAGCGACAACGATGAACTGGTATTCGGCCAGTTCAACATCAGCCAGGGAACGCGCTCCGCCTATCTGTCCGGCGAGGAAATGGAGCTGACCACCGCCGAATTCGACCTGCTGTGGCTGCTGGCCAGCCATGCCGGCCAAGTACTGTCACGTGACGACATCATGAATGAGCTGCGCGGCATCGGCTTTGACGGGCTGGACCGCTCCATCGATGCCCGCATCTCGCGGCTGCGCAAAAAACTGGGCGACAGCCCCGATTCGCCCACTCGCATCAAGACCGTGCGCGGCAAGGGCTATCTTTTTTCCCGCAGTGACTGGGAATGATGCGTCTTCCCCTGTTGCGCACAGACAAGAAACAGCGCCTGGGCAAAACCTCGCTGGCCACGCTGTTTGCCCGCTACTTCATCATCGCCATGGCCGCCGAGCTGGCCATCATCATCGGTTTCGCCTTCATGCTGGGCAAGCTGTACCAGAATAGCGACAGCGAAAATGCCCGCCGCATGCTGGATGGCCCCGCCTCGCTGCTGGTACAGGAGCTGGAGCGGGTGCCGCCCGCCGGACGCGCACACGCCCTGCCACAACTGACACGCCATTTCAGCTATCCGGTCAAGCTGATCACCCAGCCGCCGGCTGATCTGGACCCCGACAGCAAGCAGAACTTCGCCGCCGGCAAAACCTATCTCGATTTCGACAACAATCTGCTCTATATCCCGCTACGCGACGAGCACCGCATGGTGTTGATGGGGCCGCTGGATGCCACCACCAACAGCAATGACAGCGGCTGGATTACCGAAGACATCGAAGTGCTGCTGCTATGGATCCTGTTTACCGGCAGCACGCTGGGGCTGCTGATTTACTTTTACCTGCGGCCGATGTGGCGCGATCTGGTGTCGGTGCGCGATGCCGCCGAACTGTTCGCCAACGGTGATTTCCATGTGCGTACCCCACAGGCGCACAGCCGGCTGTTCGCCCCACTGTCCACTGCGCTGAACAGCATGGCAGCCCGGCTGGAACGGCTGCTGGAAATGCACCAGGCGATGAGCCACGCGGTGGCGCATGAAATCCGCACCCCGATCGCCCGCCTGCGCTTTGGCTTGACCATGCTGGAAGAAGAAGAGGACGAGGCCGAGCGCCAGCGCTACCGCGACGGCATGGAACGCGATATGCAGGAACTGGAAGAACTGATCACCGCCAGCATGGAGTACGCCAAGCTCAACCGGGGCGAATCCATCCTGCAACGCGAACAGGTTGATCTGTACGATTGGTTCGACGATCTGCTTGATCTGGTCAACCCGCTAAAGCCGGCCACCCTCTCCCTGTCCATGGATTGCGCACGCGGCCAGGCCACCTTCGACCGCAAGCTGATCTATGTCGCCAGCCGCAATCTGCTGCTGAATGCCTTCAAATACGCCCAGCACCAGGTACAGCTGGTCGTCGTGCGCCAGGGCAATATGCTGGAAATTCATGTCGACGACGATGGCCACGGCATTCCGCCACAGGATTGGGAGCGGATTTTCGAACCCTTCCGCCGACTGGACCGCAGCCGCGACCGCGCTACCGGTGGCTACGGTCTGGGGCTGTCCTATGTCCGGCTGATTGCCGAGCATCATGGCGGCAACGCCTTCGCCAGCAAGAGCCCGCTGGGTGGTGCACGGCTCACCCTGCGCATTGCCCTCAGCTGAAAGGGTCACAGCCTGTCACAATCCTGTGACAGGAAACTGACAGACTGCCCACTTTATCTTGCCCATACTGCAGGCTGTTCATTCTCCTGCGCGGAATCTTCCATGCCCTCACCTCGCCCCGCCGCCCTGTTGATTCATGGGCTGGGTGGTACCGTTTACGACCTTGGCTCGCTGGGCCGCACTCTGGAAGAAGCCGGGATCGATACCCATGTCCCCCTGCTGCCAGGCCACGGCACGGTGCCGGATGATCTGCTGGAAACCGGCTGGCAAGACTGGATAGCCAGCATGCGCGCCGAATACCGCGCACTGAAACAGCGCCATGGTGTGGTGCATCTGGCCGGCGTCTGCCTGGGAGCACTGGTGGCACTGGAAGTGGCCCGGCTGGAAAACCATCAGGACAAGCTGGCACTGTATGCGCCGCCGCTGTTTCTGGATGGCTGGAGCCTGCCGCGCCTGACCTGGCTGCGCAAGCTGGGCTATATCCTGCCGGGTATGGCCAGACGCATGCGCGTGCCGGAAGCCGAGCCGTTCGGCATCAAGAACCAGCGCATCCGCAAGCTGATCCAGCAACGCTTCGAGCGTGGCGAACGCTTCCACTACCCGTATGTGCCGCTGGCCTGCATCCGTGAGGTAGACCAGCTGCGCAAGCAACTGATGCCACGCCTGAAGCAGATTACCTGCCCCACCCTGATCGTGCATGCCGACGAAGACGACATCACCAGCCCGCGCTCGGCCCACTATTTGCAAGCCCATCTGGGAGGCAAAGTGGAATTCATGCCGCTGTCCGACAGCTATCACATGGTGCTGGTGGATAACGAACGCATGGCGGTACTGGCGCGCAGTGTGGATTTTTTCCGCGCCCGCCCTGCCAGCAAGCCTCAGCCAGCCAGCACCACGCAGCCACTGTGGCAGGGTGAAGCCCTCACCGCCTGACCCCTACCCTGGCGCTTGCCACCACCGGGCCGACACTGCCAGCAGTGCCGGCCCTGTGTCATTGCGGGCAGGCGAAGTTCCCCGGCTTCATCAACCGCAACAAAGTCCGCCGCTTTGTCATGCAATGTCATCAAGCCGGCACAGCGCGGCTACATAGCCCAGACGCTAGCCGCACAGAGCTGCATGCTGGCTCTGGCACACTGTGTTCCATGCAAACAAGCCATGCCGCGGATACCCCCGAGCCTGCGGCAAGGTGCTTGCTCTGTATCTGTTTAGGGTCTGGCAACGGGCCCGTTCTCCTCTGTCCTTTGTGTGACTTTGTGTAACCCGCCCCCTCAGGCGGGTTCTTTTTTTGCCCACGCCGTGTGCTGCGGCGGCAGGGAATGGCTCTGCTACAATGCCAGCCACACCACCACCCAGGATATTGCGATGAGCCATCCCCACGCCAACGATGTGAAAGCCTTTCTGCTGCAACTGCAAGACCGCATCTGCGCCGCACTGGAACAGGCCGATGGCGGCGGGCGCTTTGTCGAGGATGCCTGGCAACGGCCGGCAGGCGGTGGCGGACGCAGCCGCGTACTGAGCCAGGGCGTGGTATTTGAACAGGCCGGGGTGAATTTCTCGCATGTCAGCGGTGATGCGCTGCCGGCCTCGGCCACCGCCCATCGCCCGGAACTGGCCGGCCGCCGTTTTGAAGCCATGGGCGTGTCACTGGTGATTCATCCGGAAAACCCGCATGTGCCCACCAGCCATGCCAATGTGCGCTTTTTCATTGCCGAACAGGATGGCGCCGAGCCGATCTGGTGGTTTGGCGGTGGTTTCGACCTGACACCCTACTATGGCGTGGAAGAAGACGTGGTCCACTGGCACACGGTGGCGCGCGAGCTATGCCAGCCGTTTGGCGACCGCGTCTATGCCGACTACAAGAAATGGTGCGACGAGTATTTCTTCCTCAAGCACCGCAATGAAGCACGCGGGGTGGGCGGACTGTTTTTTGACGATCTGAACCAGTGGGGCTTTGCCCGCTGCTTCGACTTCATGCAGGCCGTGGGCCTGGGGTTTGTCGAGGCCTATGTGCCCATCGTGGACAAGCGCAAGGCCACGCCGTGGACCGAGGCGCAACGCCAGTTCCAGCTCTACCGCCGTGGCCGCTATGTGGAATTCAATCTGGTATGGGATCGCGGCACGCTGTTCGGCCTGCAGACCGGCGGCCGTACCGAATCCATCCTGATGTCGATGCCACCCCTGGTACGCTGGGAATATGGCTATCAGCCGGCCGAGGGCAGTGCCGAGGCCGAGCTGTACCAGCGTTTCCTGCCGGTGCGCGACTGGGTCTGAACAGGCTTATGCCACGCCAGGAGGCTGCCCCCGCAGGTCGAGACAGACCCGGTTGCGGCCCTCCTGCTTGGCGCGGTACATGGCATCATCGGCCCGTTTCAGCACGGCCTCGGCCTTGTTGTCGCTGACCAGCACCACCGCACAGCCCATGCTGGCGGTCACTTTATCCGGCAAGCCCAGCTTGGCCCAGTTAAGCCGCTCCAGCTGCAGACGCAGACGCACGGCCGCTTTCATCGCATCACGCAGCTCGGTATTGGGCAACACCAGCACAAATTCTTCGCCCCCCAGCCGCGCGACCAGATCCTGATTGCGCAACATGCGCCGCGCCAGCCGCACCAGCACTTTCAACACCTCATCGCCCACGGCATGGCCAAAGGTGTCGTTGATTCGCTTGAAGTGATCCAGGTCCACCATCACCAGCGCAAACACCTCGCCACGTTCGCGGTAGTCCTCGTACAGCTGTGACAGCACGGACTGGAAAGCGCGGTGGTTCAAGGCCCCGGTCAGCGGGTCGTGCTCGGACAGGCGACGCAGCTCGCGATTGAGCACCCAGGTGCGGGTGAGCAAGGCCAGCGCCAGCCACAGCAGCAAGGCCGCCACGATGCCGGGTGCCGTTCCCTTGAGAATCTCCAGCGCCAGCACGCCATTGGGCAGGTAATGCAGCACCCGCATGCCGGTGTCTCCCACGGCAAATACCTTGACGTGGGCAGTGGGGCCGGCCAGGTAGTCGGCCATCACCGGCAGGCGCAACAGGTTTTCCTGCGGCAAGGCCTGCTCGGTATTGGCCGCGACAATCTGGTTCTGGGCATTCAGCAGATACAGCTTGCCCAGCACCTCGCCCGAGCGGCTCAGCAACTGCTGCAGGGTGCTGATGCTGATATCCATGTTCAGTGAGCCATAAAAATGGCCTCCGGCCACAATGGGTTGGCCGATGGTCAGCATGGCGCCCTTGCCCGCCTGATCGATATACACCGGCGTCATCAGCCGCCGCCCCGTCGGATTGGCTTCCGGCAGCGCCATGCGCCAGAACACGCCATTGGGCGTTTCCAGGCTGTAGTGGTAATCAGCAGCAGGGGCAAACGGATAAAGATAGATGAACTGCTGACGTGACACGTAGTAAATCCACGCCACGCCATGGTCATCCAGATTGCGGTAGGCGGCGCTCATCATCGGTGCCAGCCCCAGCGCCACGGCGATCTCGCGCTGGCGGGCCGGCTCGGGCTTGCCGGGCAGCACCAGTCCGGTCAGATTGCCGATCTGCTCGTGATTGAGCGGTGGCGGCAAATGATCCAGAGAAAAATAATTACTCCCCGGCACATGGCGCAGCGCCGACAATTGTTCATCCACATCATGGGATGGCTCGCCCGATTGCAGCTCGCGTACGGCCTCAGCCTGAATGGTGTCGATAAAACCGGATATTTTCTCGAAATGCTGGCGGATGCCGGTGACAGCACGGTGGGCATACTGGTCGGACAGGCTAAGTGAGCGGGAATAGACATACCAGCCGTTGGAAACAACCAATAGCATAAACACCAGCGTTAATATGCCGCGGAAGGCCCGCTGGTGATCCAGCACCATTTCTCCCAACAGCATCCTACGCATATTGCCAACCCGCTTGCGACTCTCTCGACACCATAGCCATGTACTTTATCTAGGCTCACACGCTAACACGGGTGTTAGCAGAGCTGTACTTTGCTCGGTCGATTCGCAAGCCGGCATTGAAAAAACGGGTCAGATTGACCCGTTTTTCCCACAACAACCCGCCGGATCAGAGTGCGAGTTTGGTAATCGCTTCCTTGGCGGCATGAATAGCGGTAGCACGCTTGTCTTCGCCCATATTCACCGCTTCAGCCCGCACGAATTCGATATCGCTGATACCCAGAAAGCCCAGCACGGTACGCAGGTAGTCTTCCTGGAAATCCATCAGCTGGCCCTGCTCGGTGGAGTACACACCGCCGCGGCTGGAGACGATCACCACTTTCTTGCCACCGGCCAGGCCCTGCGGACCATTCTCGGTGTACTTGAAAGTGCGGCCAGCTGCAGCCACGCGGTCAATCCAGCTCTTCAGTTGCGAGGGGATGGAAAAGTTGTACATCGGCGCACCGATCACCAGCACGTCGGCCGCCAGGAATTCTTCGATCAGCGCATTGCTCAGCGCGCTTTCGCTGCGCTGGGTATCGGTCCAGTCGGCTTCGGCAGTGAAATTGGCGCCGATGATTTCGCCGGACAGATGGGCAATCGATTGGCTGGCCAGATCACGGTAGCTGACATCGAGAGCGGCATGGCGCTGGCGCACGGCATCCACCACGGCGGCCGTCAGCTGACGGGAAACAGAATTCTGGCCAAGAATGCTGGAATCAAGGTGTAGCAGTTTCATGATGGACTTCCTTTTTGTGCAGTTTGGTATGGGTGAATAGTAGTTTTTGATACCAATCATGACTAGACTGCAAAAAAAGGAAACATTGTTCCACCCATAGGACAATTTCATGCAAGACCTCAACGACCTGCTGTATTTTGCCAAGGTGGTGGAATTCGGTGGTTTCATGGCGGCCAGCCGCATGCTGGGCATCCCCAAATCCCGCTTGTCACGCCGGGTAGCCGAGCTGGAAGAACGACTGGGTGTACGTCTGCTGCAACGCACGACACGGCGGCTGGCACTGACCGAGGTAGGCAGCAGCTATTACCAGCACTGCCAGGCCATGCTGGCCGAAGCCGAGGCGGCAGATGATGCCATTGCCCGCATCACTGCCGAGCCACGCGGCCTGGTACGGGTCAGCTGCCCCGAGCTGCTGGCCAAGACCTTGCTGGCACCGGTACTGCCGCGCTTCATGCTGCGTCACCCACAGGTACGGGTCAGCCTGGAAGCGACTAACCGGCGGGTGGACCTGATCGAGGACAATATCGATGTCGCCCTCCGCGTGCGCAACAGCCTGGACAACAGCGCCAACCTGGTGGTGCGCCAGTTGTCGGTCAGCCAGGTCATTCTGGTGGCCAGCCCTGATTTCATGCGCCAGCACCCCATGCCGCAATCGCCGGCCGACTTGCTCGCCCTGCCGGCGCTAACCATGAGCCGCCCGGATGGGCGTGGCCTGTGGCAGCTGCTGGACCAGGCCGGCCACACTTATAACCTGCAGATCGACAGCCCGCGCCTGATGACGGACGACCTGCTGGTACTGCTGGAAGCCGCCATCGCCGGTCTGGGCGTTGCCGCACTGCCGGTCATGGTCTGCGACGAAGCCTTGCAGCAAGGGCGATTGCTGCGGCTACTGCCGGAATTCGACAGCCCCTGGGGTATTCTGCATGCCGCCTTTACCAGCCGGCGCGGCCTGTCGCCCGCCATTCGGGCCTTTATCGATTTTCTGGTGACCGACCTGATCCCGCCGGGCCATCCCTCCTACCCACCAGCCGGCTAGGACGGCCGACCGGCACGCTGTGCCTGCAGATAGGCATGCAGCTGGGCGGCCGTGAGCGGCCGGGCAAAATGATAGCCCTGGGCCTGCTCGCAGCCCATTTGCCGCAGCAGCTCGGCAATCTGCTGGCTTTCCACGCCTTCGGCCAGCGTCTGCAATTGCAGCTTGCGCGCCATTTCGATGATGGCGCAGACGATATTGCCGTCGTCGGCATCTTCGGCCAGATGGCGGATAAAGGATTGATCGATCTTCAGCTTGTTGACCGACAGCCGCTTGAGGTAAGCCAGGCTGGAATAACCGGTACCGAAGTCGTCGATGGCGAGCCGGACACCCAGCTCGCTCAGCCGCGACAAGGTGTGCAACACGGCTTCGGTCTGGTGCAGCAAGGTGGTTTCGGTCAGCTCCAGCTCCAGCAGCTGTGGCGGTAAACCACTGTGCGCCAGCGCCTCGGCTACGGTATGTTCCAGATTGCCGCGCTTGAACTGCACTGCCGAAATATTCACCGCCACGCACAGCGGGCTGTCGTGTTCCTGCTGCCACTGTACCGCCTGGCGGCAGGCTTCGCGCAGCACCCACTCGCCCAGCGGCACAATCAGGCCACTGCTTTCTGCCATGGGGATGAACTCGGCCGGTGCAATCAGCTGCGCGCCATCCTGCCAGCGCACCAACGCCTCCACGCCCAATACCCGGCCATCCTCCAGCCTCACCTGCGGCTGGTAGTGCAATACGAACTGGCCGGCCTCCAGTGCCGCCATGAAATGGCTGCGCAAGCGCAAGACTTGCTGCGCCTCGACATTCATCCGTTCATCGAACAGGCGGTAAGTATTACGTCCGGCATCCTTGGCGTGATACATCGCGGTATCCGCCTTTTTCATCAGCGTGGTGAAATCACCGCCATCATCCGGATACAGCGCCACCCCAATGGAGGCCGAGGTGGACAGCTGATGATGCTGCAGGACAAAGGGCTGCTCCAGACCATGCAGGATGCGCCCGATCAGCAGCGCCAGCCCTTCCACTCCCCCCATGCCACGGATGCCGGGCAACAATAACAAGAACTCGTCGCCACCCAGCCGGCAGGCGGTATCGTGCTCGCGCAGCAAGGACTGCAAGCGCTGCGCCACCGCTTGCAGCATCTCGTCGCCCACGTCATGCCCCAGGGAATCATTGATGGTCTTGAAACCGTCCAGATCCAGGAACAGCATGGCCAGCCGCTCTTCGTGACGCTGGGCCAGGCCGGTCAGCTGGCAGAAGCGGTCTTCGGCCAGAATGCGGTTCGGCAGGCCGGTCAGCGCATCGTGATGGGCGAGGAAGGCAATCTGCTGCTGCTGCCGCTTGCGCTCGCCAATATCCTGGAACAGCAACACCGTGCCGACATTCTTGCCATCCTTGAGCAGCGGGTAGGCATCGTAACGCACGGCCAACAGGCTGCCGTCGGCGCGGGTAAACACGTCGTCGGCCTCATGCACGGTCTGCCCTTGCTGCACTGCCTGGCGGATCAGGCAGTCTGCGGGTGGCAGGGGCCGGCCATCGGCCTGCTGCCCATGAATCAGCCCAGGCAGGTCCTGCGCGTGCAGGGCGGCTTCGTCGGCATGGCCCAACAGGTGGCGGGCGGCCGGATTGGAAAACAGGTAGCGGCCCTGGCCATCCATACCGCAGATGCCCTCGCCCACCGAGTTGAACAATTGCTGGAAGCGGTCTTCGCTGGCCTGCAACTCGCCACTGGCATGCAGCCGCCGTTCTTCCGAGCGGCGCAGCCGCTGCAGCAGCCAGGCCAGCAACACCAGCGACAGCAAGGACACCACCACCGTCCCCAGCAAAGTGGCATGCCACTGCGCCAGGAAGTCATCGCTGGCAATGCCGGCCGCCACATAAAAAGGAAAATCACCCACCCGCTTGAACGCGTAAATCCGCTCGATATGATCGATGGCGGCATAAAAACGGATCACCCCCTGCTGCTCGCCGGCTTCCACCCGCTGGTGCATGGGATTGTTGTGCAAGGTCTGATTAACGGTGCCCGGCCGGGCCGGATGGCGCAACACCAGCCGGCCATCGTCACTGCGGCGAAAGGTAATCACCCCATGCGGCCCCAGATCCACCCCGTCGAACAATTGCTGGAAATAGCCGATATCCAGTGGCGCCATGGCAATGCCGGCAAAAGCGCCCTGCGGCGTGCGAATCGGCACTGCCATATACAGTTGCAGGCTGCGATTGATACGGCCGGTGGTCACTTCCGAAAAAAACAGAGACAGCTGCGGATGCTGGCTCAGGGCAATGAAATAGCTGCGGTCGCGCACATTGGCTTGTGGCAGCAAACGGTCCGAGGCATAGAGCACATTACCCTCGGCATCAATCAGCCGCAGGCCGACGATTTCGGGGAAATGGCGGGCCGGCAAGGCCAGTTGCCGCTGCATGGCCGCTGCATACTGCGGTCGGGCCGCCAGCGACAAGGCGGGTAGTGGCGTGCGCTGGGCCAGCTCTTCCAGATTGGCCTGGGTACGCCGTAGCGTCGCCTCCAGCCTGGCCTCCAGCACAGCCACCACATTACGGGCATTCACTTCGGCCTGATGCTGTTTCTCGACGTAAGCCGTCCCCAGCAGAAAGGCAATCAGTGCCGCCGTACCCATGAACAGCAGCAGGAAAAACACCAGATAAATACGTTGCGGGCGCTGGATCATGGGTAAAAGAAGGATCGTTGATGCTAAAAGCCATGTTAGCAAACCCTATCTGGCTGTCCTAGCAACTTCATGGTCAACAAGCTGATAAAAATCAAAGCTCCAGCCCGTCAAAAAATACAATGTCATTAATTGCCATTGCAAGCCATACAGAGCAGATTTTTCCACCACACTACCCCATTGCCACCTGCGAATTCACTGTGCTACACCACGGGTTTTGACTAAGCTGTGCCACGCACCTGGCCTTGCTGTGCCAGCGCTTACCCCCCCCGTGATGCACTTTCCGCGACAAGGAGTTGCCTGTGAACGCAAGATGGATTGATATCCCGGCCGCCGACGGCCAGACATTCAGCGCCTATCTGTCCCTGCCCCCCTGCGGCAGCGGTCCCGGCATTGTGCTGGTACAGGAAATCTGGGGTGTGAATGAACATATCCGCGCCGTGGCCGATCAGTATGCCCTGGCCGGCTATGTGGTACTGGCACCGGACGTGTTCTGGCGCCTCAAGCCCAGAGTGGAGCTGGATTATGACGCCGCCGGCACCCAGCAAGCCTTTGGCTACTACCAGACGGTGGATACGGCGCTGGCGGCTGCCGATGTTGCCGCAACCGTGGCGCAGTTGCGCCAGCTCCCCGAACTAACAGGCAAGGTCGCCACCCTGGGTTACTGCCTGGGCGGCCAGCTGGCATTCCGCGCCGCCGCGCAGAGCCAGGCCGATGCTGCCGTGTGTTTTTACGGCGGCGGCATCGATCAGCACCTGGCACTGGCCACCCAGATCAAGCAGCCCATTCTGTTTCACTATGCCGGCCAGGACGAGCACATTGCGCCCAGCGCCGTCGCCCAGGTCAAGGCGGCGTTTGCCGGTAAGGCCAATGCCGTATTCTTCGACTATCCGGCGGCCGGCCATGGTTTCAATTGCTGGGGCCGTCAGGCTGTCTACAATCAAACCGCCGCCGCGCTGGCAGCTGGCCGCACCCTGCAGTTCCTGGCCGAACATCTCTAAGCGTCTGCTCTGTACACAGACGGTTTGGCCTTGATCTGCCCAAACGGCCCCTCTATGGGGCCGTTGGTCATTGGCACTCAGGGTTGCCAGTCGCGGTAGGGCTGGTGCACTGCGGCATAAGCGCGGGCCAGTTCGCCACTGGCGCGTGCCGCCGCAATCGCCTTGCTCAGCACCTGGTTGACATAAGTGCCGCGCCGGTTGCAGGAAAGAAAGATCACGTCCGGGTAATCGTCGAAATGGGAGCGGTGCACATTATCCAGCTTGAGTTTGCGGATCAGGAAATCCGCCTCCTCCTGTGCCCAGATCACGCCGTCTATCCGCCCCTGGTTGAGCATTTTGAGCGAGCGTTCCAGATCCACCACACTCTCGGTGTGAAAGCCCCAGTTGGTTGGCGGTGCGGCCAGCTGATATTTGTTGAGGTTGGCCATGTCCAGTACCGCCGCCTTGTCCAGTGGCCTGGCCTTGTTGCTGTACAGGACAAAGCTGACCTTGCCCAGCATCTCATGACCAAACTGATAAGGCGTCTGGCTATCGGCTCCGTCGCGGATTTTCATGATGGGAAAGCGAAAATCGGCATTCTGATCGCTGATGTCCAGATAAACCCGCCGCACCGGCGCGATGCTGAGGCTGATCCGCCCATCGGGGTAGTACTTGTTCACCACCTTGATCAGATTGGCAAAGGGGCTGTCCACGACATTTTCCAGCACTTCCGGCAGAAACACCGCGATACCATGGATATCCGGCCGGTTGTAGGCCGCCGCCCCATCCGGCGTGACTGTCGCATTGCAAGCCTCTACCGGCAGCGGTAACAGGCCGAGGATAAGCGCGCCGCGCATGACAATTCGCCACATGTGTAAGCACCTTCAAGCAGCTTGCGATAATGCGTATTAGCATCAATCCGCCAACCGTGCTGGGCAAAATCAGCGCAAGCTCCATCCGCAATATCGGCGCAGGCGACTAGTCCAGCCAGGGATGCGCCGCCAGCCAACGACCCAGCTCATTGTCATTGGCACACTGCAGTTTGCTGAAGATATTGGCGCGGTGGGTTTCCACCGAGCGGTGGCCACACGGCGGCACCAGGATGCGGGCAATCTCCTTGTTGGGTTGGCCCAGCCCCACCAGCCGTGCCACCTCGCGCTCACGCGGCGTCAGCTCTGCCCAGCGTTGCAGGGCCTGGGCGCGGGCGCGCGCCAGCTCGATGGCCGCCGGCAGTTTATCCAGCAGCTGCTGGGTGTCCGGCTTTTCCACCCAGTCATAGGCCCCGCGCCGTACTGCTTCCAGTGCCGTAGGGATATCACCGTGCGCCGACAGGAACAGGGTGACCAGCGGGCTGTGTGCCGCCAGCAAGTGGTCAAACACGCTCAGCCCACTCATCCCGCCCAGCCGCAGGTCGAGGATCACACAGCCGGGCTGACGTAGATTGACCGCATTGAGAAAAGCCTCGCCTGAGGCAAAGGCCTGTACCGCCAGCCCCTGGGAAAATAGCAACAGGATCAGCGAGCGGCGTAGCGCTTCGTCGTCGTCGACAAGGAACAGAGTCAGTGGCAAGTCCTTCATGCTTCAACCGGTAAGGTAAAGGTAAACACCGCGCCACCACCGGCCCGGTTCTCAACCGTCATGGCACCGCCATGCGCTTCGATGATGGTGCGGCAAATATTCAGCCCCAGGCCCAGCCCATCTGGTTTGGTGGTAAAAAACGGAGCAAAAATCTGTTCGCGCTGCTCGGGGGGAATACCCGGCCCCGCATCGGCCACACTGATGGTGAGCAGCTGCTCCGCGCGCTGGCAGCTCAGCGTAATGGTGCGGCAGTGGGCCGGCTGGCCTTGCATGGCCTGTAGTGCATTGTGGATAAGATTGACCAGCACCTGCTCCAACAATACCGTGTCGCCGCGCACCGGAGCCGCCGCGTCGTCCAGCAGTAGCTGTAACTGCACACCGTGGCGTTGCAACTCCGGCTTCAGCAGCAGCGCGGCATGAGAGATGACATTCTCCATGCGCAGGCTTTCATGGTGCGCCCGCTGCGGGTTGATGAACACCCGTACCCGCTTGACGATTTCACTGGCCCGCCGCGACTGCTCGACAATTTCATCCAGTGTGCCGGCCAGCATGTCGGTTACCCCCTGCGCCGCCAGCGCCCGGGCGGCGACGGCAAAATTGGACAGCGCCATCAACGGCTGGTTAAGTTCGTGTGCCAGGGTGGAGGCCATTTCACCAACACTGGCCAGCCGTGCACTACGTGCCAGTTGCAGTTCCTGGTCGCGCTGGCGGGCTTCGGCCTGTTTTTGCGCAGTAATGTCCACCACCGAGCTCATCCAGCCACGGTGCACCCCCTGCGCATCCACCAGCGGCGCGGTGTACACCATGGTAATGACATCGTGTCCGTCCTTGTGGCGAATGCGTGACTCGAAGCCCTGCGGAGCAGCACGTCCCTGCAGCACCGCGTCGCTCTCGCGGGCCTGCTTTTCCAGATCATCCGGGTGCCAGTAAGGATAAGGTGGGCGGCGTCCCAGTAGCTCTTCCGCCGCATAGCCCACCATGGCGCACAATGCCGGATTGACATAGATGATGGTGCCTGCCGGGTCCCTAGCACGCATACCCACCAGCAAGGAGTCTTCCATCGCCTTGCGGAAGGTGTGCGCCTCTTCCAGATCCCGCGTGCGCTCCTCCACCCGGCGCTCCAGCTCCAGCCGCGCCGTGCGCTGTTCGACAAAGCGCTTTTCGCGCAGCCGCCAGTACAGGATGCCCAGCAGCAGCAGTGCCACCGCCAGGGCACTGAGCATCAGCGCCGCCTGGCGCGCCTGCACCACCTCTTTCATGTCGGTGGTCACCGTCAGCGTCCAGCCCAGTTCGGGCAAGGGGGTATCCAGCGCAAACAGTTCGCGCTGCTGGCCTTGCACCGTGGTGTGCAGGACAAATCCCGCCGCGTCACCCGCCGGTTCGCGACGCCAGGGCAGCACGGCAAAACGCTCGCGGCTGCCATACTGGCGATGGCCGCTAATCCAGCGCAAATCAGCCGGCGGCACTGGCTGGATACTGTGAAACAGCCACTCAGGCACCGCACTCAAAAAGACAATGCCATGGCTATCGCGCAGCACCACCGGGTCGCTGCCGCGCATCCAGGCACTCTGCAAAGGCTCCAGGCTGATCTTGACCACCACCACGCCCAGGATGGCACCCTTCACCCGCACCGGTTCGGCGATAAACAGACCGGACTGCCCAGTGGTGAGGCCAAGGCCATAAAACAGGCCGCGCCGACCGTGCAGGGCATCTTCGAAATAGGGCCTCTGCCGATACGACTGGCCGACAAAGCTCGAGGGCAGCTGCCAGTTGCTGGCGGCAAGCGTCAGCCCGGCGCGGTCGATGAGAAACAAGGCCGCCGCACCGGTAGTGCGCTGCAGATCAGCAAAATAGGCATTGACCCGGCCCTGCAAGGCAACATCCTGCGGCGTGCCGAGCAGGGTTTGTACGTCGGGATGGCGGGCCGCCGCATAAGGCAGGAAATCGTGTTTTTCCACCAGGCCACGCAGGCCCAGCACATGGGCAGCGGCGGCCTGACGCAAGGCGACGGTCTTGGATTGCATCTCATGCTGCGCAGCCCAGTTGCCCGATGCCACGATCAGAGCCAGAGCGCCGGCCAATATGATCAGCCTGCGCCAGTGGCGTGCTTTGAACCAGGCAAGCATGGCATTTCCCACAAGGCAGAGCAGACGACCATAGCAGCTGCCCCTGCGCTTTGGAACACGTCTCCGTAGTTTTACGGAGAAGCGGGCGACGAAGTTGCGGATGCCCATTCGCCTGCCGCCAGCGATAGTAGAAGGCCAAAAACGGGGGAAACCTACCCTCTCCCGCACAACAAAGGAGACAATATGAGCACCGCTTCCACCAGACCGGCCAGCCAGAGCCAGGCCAGCGAACGCATTTCGGGCAAACGCCTGCGCGCCATCTTTGTCGGCTCCGCCGGCAATCTGGTTGAATGGTTCGACTTTTACTGCTATTCCGCCTTCGCCCTGTACTTTGCCAGTGCCTTCTTCCCGGCACAGGACCCGACTGCGCAGATGATGTCCACCGCCGGTATTTTTGCCCTGGGCTTTTTCGTTCGCCCGCTGGGTGGCGTGCTGTTTGGCCACCTGGGCGACCGCCACGGCCGCAAGACGGCACTGATGGCCTCGGTGCTACTGATGTGTTTTGGCTCGCTGCTGATCGCCTGTGCCCCCACCTATGCCTCGGTTGGCATCCTCTCGCCGTGCATCCTGCTGCTGGCACGCCTGCTGCAAGGCCTCAGCCTGGGCGGAGAATACGGAGCCAGTGCCACCTATCTGTCCGAAATGGCCGACTCCAAACATCGGGGTTTCTATAGCAGCTTCCAGTACGTCACCTTGATTGGCGGCCAGCTGCTAGCACTGATCCTGCTGCTGGTCTTGCAGAAATTCCTGCTCAGCGCCGAAGAACTGCGCGCCTGGGGCTGGCGCATTCCCTTTGTCATCGGTGCCGGGCTAGCCATCCTCGCCCTGCGCATGCGCCACAACATGCCGGAAACCCAGTCGTTCGAAACTGCCCGCAAGCAGGCAAAACCGATGGGCGGACTGAAGCAGCTGGCACGCCATCCCAAGGAAGTATTGCTGGTGGTGGGCCTGACCATGGGCGGCACCCTGGCCTTCTATGTCTACACCACCTATATGCAGAAATTCCTGCGCCTGTCGGTCGGCCTGACCGACGGACAAACCACCGCGGTCTCCGCCGCCTCGCTGCTGTTCGCCATGTGCTTGCAGCCACTGTACGGTGCCCTGTCTGACCGCATTGGCCGCAAGCCGCTGCTGATCGGCTTTGCCCTGCTCGGCACCCTGTTCACGGTGCCGCTGCTCACCGCCATCCGTAACGCCAGCGGCCCGTGGGAAGCCTTTGGCCTGATTGCCTGCGCCTGGATCATCGTCTCTGGCTATACCTCGATCAATGCGCTGGTAAAGGCCGAGCTGTTTCCCGCCACTATTCGCGCCACCGGGGTGGGCGTCCCCTACGCCTTTGCCGTATCGGTGTTTGGCGGTACTGCCGAATACCTCGCCTTGTGGTTCAAATCCATCCACATGGAAAGTGGCTTCTACTGGTATGCCACCGCCGTCATCGGCTGCTCTTTGCTGGTCTGCTGGTTTATGCGTGATACCGCAGCCCATTCGCAGATTGATGCGGAAGCACGAGGGTAATCATGCGGCGGCCAGCCCGGCCGCTGCGGCCGGGAAGGGCTGGGTCATGACCGAATGTGGCCGCCGCCGGAGGGTGGCAGTTCACTCAGGCAATGACTGAGCGCGGTAATTTACAGCGCGCCATTGCATGAGCCGAAAGGCCCACTTGGGTCATGCTGTTCACTGCACAGAGAAGCACCGTGTCCAGATATGGGAAACGGTGCTTTTTTACGATTTCAGCGACTCCTCCAGCAGAAGAACCAGCACGCAGTCTTTAACTGCATGGCCTTCGCTACAGACGCCCCATTTTGCGGCAAGCCAAAACAAAAGCGCTGCCACCCGGTCCCGTCAGCGCGAGCCGACACGGTCATGCCGCCCAGGGTGTTAAGCGGTCGGCTGTCCACAGCGGCGCGACGCTAGCGCGCCGCAAGTTCCGGCCGCGCCCTGGCCGGCATGTTTCCGGTCTATACAGGCAAAGCAAAAGAAAGAAGCTCGCCAGCGGGGCGAGACCCGCGAAGTGGCTTTTGCTGTTGGTTTTAAACTGATGAGCACCGGGTGGGAATCCGCTGCGCGGATCATGTTTTACCTGCCGCTTCCGCGCAGCTAACGGGAAGGAGGGATTGCCTGGCCAATCCCTCCTTCACCTCCAAGGCCACCCCTGCAAGCATGGCCTGCGGCTACCCTCCGGGGCCCGTCACTGCTGCGGCACGGCTGGAACTCGCGATTGGCTAACGTCCAATCGCTCAAACAGCCAGCCGTTTAAAACCGCAGCAGTACCACCCGTCGGCATGCTTGACGGGGACGAGGGTCTCGTCGCCTGGTCCGGCATTTTTGATCAGTATCTGTGAGGATGGCCATCTTCTTATGCCAGGCTCAGCGACTGCAAGGCAAATACCGTTCAAACAACAGTGCAGACGGTAAGGTCCTTCGCTTAAACAAAAAAGCACCCTCTCCACCTAGGGGAAACGGTGCTTTGGGGGTGATTTTGGGGTGATTTCAGCGGCTCCGCCAGTCCGAAAAACTAGCCCAAAACCCTGAAGAAAACTGCCTTCGCCCACTTGGGCATCTTTGATTTACCGCCACCCGCAACTAGCAGGCTTGGCTACCCCACCGTCACCGGCAGACCACGCTTTATGGGGCAATATCCTTGTCGGCTTCTTGCAGGATCAGCCCGAGCAAGCCTGGAAAGCGTTGTTCGATATCCTGACGACGCAACTGGGCCATGCGGCTGTTGCCGCGGTCCACCTGGCGGATGAGGCCGGCTTCCCGCAGGATGCGAAAGTGGTGTGAGCGTGTGGCCTTGCTCAGTTGCAAGCCGAAAGAAGTGCAATGCCGTTCGGCAAATTCCACATCCTCCAGCAGCGCCTTGACCACCCGACGGCGTGTCGGGTCTGCCAGTGCCATCAATACTTTACCCAGTTCAATTTCATCCCGCTCAGGGTGCCCTTGCTCATCTGGCATTCATTCCTCTCCGAAAAATTCATTTGACATATATAAAACGCTGCTCTATAAAGCACTGGTTCGAAGATATTCGAACCTTCGACGAGTGTCAAACCATATGCGCATGATGATAGTGCGAGCCGCAAGATCTAATGCACTTAAGAGCAGGAGTTGATCGATGAAGATTGATCTTGGCCACGCATCGCCGGGCCTGGCTTACGAAAGCACCGTTCCGCGTCATATGGTGCACCGTGCAGCAGTCAGCGAAGTGTTCCTCACCGGCGGAGTGTGCTGCAGTGATCTGCATTTCCAGTGCAGTGCGCAATTGCCGCGAGCCCATCGCTATTTTAGTGATCACACCCACCCGCAGTCACACTACGACATGCTGTTGTTGCTGGAGGTGTTCCGCCAGGCTTCCATTTATGTCTCGCACGCTTTTCTGGATGTCAGCATTCAGGACAAGTTTATCTATCTGGATAGCGACACCCGGCTGCTGCAACGCTCTGCACTGGTGATGCGTGATTGCCCGGCCACGGCGCTGGTGGATGTGAAAGTGGTGGATGAGTATGTGCGCAACGGCGTGCGCTCTGGCGTGACACTGGACATGACCTTGCTGATCCAGGGCGAGGCTGCCGCGCACAAGCGCATGGGCATCCGCTGGCTGGATGAAAGCAGCTGGAACCGCATGCGGGCCAAGGCCATGCATAAAGTCATCGCCCATCCTGACCCGCAGATTCAGCTGCCAGCACCAGCCCTGCCCTCGCTGGTGGGCCGGGCTTATGCGGGTAATGTCGTGGTGGGCAGCAATATTCAGGAGCAGGATGGCGCGCTGATCGTTCCGGTGATTGTCGATCAGGGCAATGCCGGCATTTTCGACCATCCGCTCGATCATATTCCCGGCATGCTGCTGCTGGAGGCCTGCCGTCAGACCGCACTGATCGCGGCCAATCGCTACCAGGGTATCAATCCGGAAGAGGTTTTGCTGTCGCGCTGCCAGGTGCGCTTTACCCGCTTTGGCGAATTCGGCCTTGCCACCACTTGCCGCCTCACCAGTGATGCCGTTTGCCTGGCCGATGACCAGGAAACGGTGCTGATGTCCTTGCTGATCGAACAGGATGGCCAGGCAATCGCCACCGCCTCGCTGGAACTCACCGCGCTGGCCGGTAGCGCCGATGTCCGCCTGACCGCGCCGCTGACGCAGACGGAAAGGGTGTGAAATGCGTACTCCGAAAATGATCTGGTTTGATTTCGGCGGCGTGCTGTCGCCGCCCATTCCAGCGCTATTCCAGCAATATCAACACAAAACCGGCCTCGCTCCTGCGGTATTGCAGCAAGCCATGCGTGACGTGGCCGATGACATGCAGCTGCCCATGCTGGCACCAGTGGAAAATGCCGTCATCAGCGAGGCCGAATGGGGCGAGCGTCTGGAAAATGCCCTGCGCCGGCGCCACCCGGACATCGATTTGTCACGCGCCCGGCTGCGCGAATTCGGCGCGCAGTGGTTTGCCGGTGTCACGCCGAATCGGGCCATGGTGCAGGCGCTACGCCAGCTGAAGGCGGCGGCATATCAGGTGGGCATTCTCACCAATAATGTGCTGGAGTGGGAGCCCCACTGGTGGCCCGCGCTGCGGCTGGAGAGCGTGGTGGACCTGGTGGTGGATTCATGCAAGGAAGGCTGCCGCAAACCCGATGCCCGCTTTTTTGCCATTGCGGTACAACGGGCGGCTGTCGAACCGGCTGATTGCCTGCTGATTGATGACGTGGCCGAGAATATCGAAGCAGCGGCCAGCATGGGCTGGCAAACCCTGTTGTTCCAGGACAATGCCCAGGCCCTGCTGGAACTGGAAAGCATCACCAGGGTGGCCCTGCGTGAGCAAATGGAGCTGGTGGCATCATGAGCACTCCTGTCTCTGCCTTGGCATCGGTACGGGTTGGCGATATCCCGCATCTGGATGCCACACCGGTATACCAAACCACCAGCCCGGCCAACGGTATCGCGCGCATCATCTTGCCCAGCGGCCATGTCGCCTATCACCTGACCCGCTATCACCATGTACAGCAAGCTCTCACCGATACCCGCCTGGTGCGGCGTCCCTGCAATACCGAGGACGGTCCCAGCTTCCTGCCCACCATCACTCCCAACGAGCTGTTACTCAACAACGATGGCGCCAGCCATGCGCGCTTGCGCAAGGTGGTGGTGAAGGATTTCAGCGCCGCCGGGGTGGCGACACTGCGCCATGCAGTGGTGCAGGCCACCCACGCCAGGCTGGATGCCCTGCAATCGCGGACGGGCCCGGTCGACTTGCTGGGCCTGGTGCTGGAGTCCATACCATCGGAAGTGGATTGCCGCTTGCTGGGCATTCCGCTGGCGGATCGCAGTTATTACCGGCCGTTAACCCATACCGTACAGATTGCCGACCCGCGAGATGTACCGGAGTTGTTGCGCCAGTTCTGGCTGGTATACCACTACCTGATGGATCTGGTCACCGGACGCCGCCCCACCGCCCCCCATGGGCTGATCCGCCGCTTTGTCGCCGCGCGCGACGAAAGCACGCCGCCGCTGAACGATGAGGAGCTGGTGGGCATTCTGCTGGGCATTCTGATCGGCGGGGACCAGAACATCCTGACCGTGCTGTGCAAGGTGGTCTATGCGCTGCTGGCTGCACCATCGTTATGGCAGTCGCTGCGCGAGCAGCCCGAAGCCATCCCCGCCATGGTGGAAGAGCTGCTGCGGCTGATTCCACTGGGCAGCACCTCCACCTTTCCGCGCATCGCCAGTGAAGATGTTGATGGCAGCTTTGGTGTCATCCCGGCCGGCAGCGTGGTGTACGCCGATGTATTTGCCGCCAATCGCGACCCCGAGGTGTTTGCCGATCCCCTGCTGATTGATCCACAGCGCCATACCGCCAAGCATTTGCAGTTCGGTTATGGCATGCATCACTGCATGGGAGCCGCACTGGCCCGCATGGAAATCACCACCGTGCTGGAAATACTGCTGCAGCGCATGCCAGACCTGCAACTGGCGGTACCCGCCGCCAGTGTGCCATGGACCCACGGCACCATTCTGCGCAGACCCTCATCCCTGCCGGTCTGCGGATCAACCCTTCGCTAACAGGAAACGAGAATTACCATGAAGCAATCCATTGCAGACCAAGGACTGCTGGCGGTCATTTTGCTGGCCATCTTTGTCGTGCCCAGTTCCATTTCCGGCACTGCCCTTGCACTGCCGGCCATTGGCCGGGACATCCATGCCCCGCTGACCAGCCTGCAATGGGTGGTGAATGCCTTCAACCTGACTTTTGCCTGCTTCACCCTGTCCTGGGGTGCGGTGGCGGATAACTTTGGCCGTAAAACCTGCTTCAGCCTGGGCGCGGTGCTGTATGCGCTGGCCTCCTTGCTGTCGGCACTGGCCGACAGCCCCATGCTGCTGGATCTGTCGCGGGCACTGGCGGGTATTGGTGCGGCGGCAGTGTTTTCCTGCGGCATTGCCATTCTGTCCACCCGCTTTGACGGCGCGGCCCGCTTGCGCGCCTTTGCCCTGTTCGGCACTGTCGCCGGGCTGGGGGTGAGCCTGGGCCCCACCCTGTCCGGGCTGATCCTGGAGCATTTCAGCTGGCGCGCCATCTTCTGGTGCCACACCGTTGCCCTGCTGCTGGTCTTGCTGGGCAGCTCCTTCATTCCACGCGACCTGCCCAATATCGGCCAGCGCCTGCAATTTGATAGCGTGGGTGCCGGCCTGTTCATCCTGCTGCTGCTCGCCCTGATGACCGCCATCGTGCAAAGCTCGCAATGGGGCTGGAACAGCATGGGTATCCTGGCCCTGCTGGTGCTGGCCGTGGCCATGCTGGCGCTGTTCATCTGGCAGGAAAAGCGTCACCCCAACCCCATGCTTGATCTCTCCTTGCTGAGCAATCAGCGCTTTGTCGGCATGGCACTGGTGACGGTGGCGGCATCCTTCGGCTTTGTCACCTTGCTTACCTATCTGCCCAGCTATCTGGCCGGGGTGCTGCAATTGGCCCCCACCCGCGCCGGACTCACCATGTTGCTGCTGACCATGCCCATGCTGGTCTGCCCGCTGCTGGCAGGCAAGCTGGTGGCCCATGGTGTATCGGCCAACCGCGTGCTGAATGCCAGCCTGCTCAGCTTGCTGCTGGGCATCCTGTTGCTGGCCACCAGCAGCAATCCATCCAGCAATGGGTGGCAACTGGCACTGCCCATGCTGCTGCTAGGCTGCGGCATGGGGCTGTCTGCCGGTCTGGTGGATGGCATGGCGCTGAAAATGGTGCCAGCAGAAAAGGCGGGCATGGCCGCAGGCTTGCTCAATACCTTCCGCCTGGGCAGTGAGGCGGTGGCAGTGGCACTGTATGGTTCACTGCTGGCCACGCTGCTGGGCGATGCGGTACACGGCACGCTCACCACCTTGAGCAGCGATGCAGAGCAAATTCGCAGCTGGATCAACGATGCCGCGGCAGGCAATCTGACCACACCCGCCTCGCTAGCGGCCAGCCAGCTGCAGAGCATTCTGATCAAGGGCTATGACCAGGCTTTTCACGGCGTGTTGTGGGTACTGGCTGCCATCATCATGCTGCTTACCGTGCTGATTGCCTGGCTGATCCGCCCGGCCATGCCGGCCACAGAGGCCAGCCAGCCCTTGTAGACAAGCGAAACCCGCCAAGGTGGCCGCGCGCCTGGGCGCCGCCTTGCCGTTACCGGTAACAGACTGATCCAGTCGGCGGCAACATCAGCCTGCTTTGCTATCTGGCCACATTACTGTCGGGGGCTTTATGTCCAAGTTGCTTATTGATGATGGAAAAGTGCTGCTTGATCCACTGCTTCTGAAAAAATTGCGCAAAAACAAATGCTTTAGCCAGGATGACCTGGCAAGGCATGCCAGTAATCGCCGCTGCCCGGTATCCAGCGCCTCGATCAAACGTGCCGAACTCGGCTCGCCGGTACGCTACCGCACCGCCAAGAACCTGGCCCTGGCGCTGGATGTGGAAGTCGACAGCCTGTTTGCCCGCCTGGAATAATACTGTAGTAATAAATTGCTACCGATTTGATATTTATCTGATACCAAGATGATGCGGATATGATGCTGAAAACCATTCTCCATATTTATATATTTAATGAGCTGATGATTCAGCACATTATTTATTTTGGAGAAATTGAAAATGGCACAGATTTACAATATCTATGTAATCAATAAATCGGCAGATACCCAAAATTTCTGGTTGTTTTTGAAGCCACCGCAAGCCATGGAAGCTGACCCGGCCGTATTTGCCAACTCCAGCGCTTGCCTGACCATCGACAGCAATTCGCAAAGTTTGAATAATTTCGGCATTCCGCTGCAATATCGTGTGGGCTCGGGTGCCACTAACCAGGCTGTCGGCCTGGACGTGCAGATTTCTTCAAATGTTTCACTGGATGCTGAGATTAACCAGGCCTTTCAGGCCAATTACCAGGAAACGGTGCCGCCCAAAAAAGGGCCGACCATGAAACAAACCGGTGCTTCCACCAAGGATGGCACCATTCAAATTACCAGCAATAATTTTGACAAACCTGGCAATGAAGAAAACAGCTGGTTCTCGAATATGAGCTTCGGCATTCAATCGGCAGCCGGTTTTATTGGCATGACCTGGTCGCCGGCACCGGGCATGACTCGCACCCTGGAGCCGAAGTTTTCCTTTTATATCAGCACCGGTTCCTTCGATTACAACTCCCTGGCGCAATGGACCGATGTATCCAGCCAGGCCGCTACCGTGCAACTGTCTGACTTCAAGCAATTCAATTGCACGGTGACCCTGCTGCCCAACGGCACATGGACTGTTTCCCCAGGCCGCCCGCCGCAGCAAGTCTCCGCCCAGGCGTATCAGACGCTGGTTTCCAGCCACCAGGCTCTGTGCAATTCCCATGCCGAGCTGATCAGCCTGGCCAATGCAATTGAGCCGCTGGGTGACGGACTTGCCGCCACCGCTCAGCTGGATGTGATTACCGAAGTGGACTGGAATAATCAGCTCAAAGCCGCTGACGGCGCCTTCACCTTCCTGTCCGGCCGCCTGCGCGTGGGCACGGCATTGGCGGCTGGTTTTGGCTTTTTCATCCTCAGCGGGGTGCGCTTTACCATCAAGAACGGTGGCACCGGCGGCACGCAATTCGACTTTGAATATAACGGCACCCAGAGCGCCCAAAACATCAAGGCGCTGTTGCACGCCGGGGTAGAAGCAGAATTCCGTAAATAAACCTGCGTATCGCCACTGGCCCGGCCCGGATATCTGTGCGATGTCCGGGCTTTTTATCTGGCCAGCGTGCTTGCCCCGTCAGTATCCAAGGGAAAGATCAGTAACGCTGCAAACCATGCAGATAGCCATCCAGGGCATGGCTGACCACTTCCGCCAAGCGCTCACAACCGGTGGCCGCCGCTGACTCTGCCCGATAGAGCATGAGCCGGATATCCGGCAGTGCCGGTAGATCGTGACGCAGCTGCAGCGTATCCGGCAGGCCAAGCGGGGTGCGCACGGTAAGCCCCAGCCCCGCTGCCACGGCAGCCCATATCCCGCTCAGGCTGCTGCTGCAAAATGCCTGCCGCCAGCCCAGGCCCGCCTGCTCCAACGCGCTACAAGCAGCGGTGCGCATCAGACAGGGGGCCTCGAATGCCACCAAGGGAATGGCGCTGTCTGGTACATGGGCCACCGGGCTGGACTTGCTGTCTATCCAGCACAGCGGCAGCGTCCCCATCACCTGTTGATATGGCCATGGCTGACCACCATCCCAGGCCAAGACCAGATCAAGCTCCCCTTTGGCCAGGCCATCCAGCAATGGCTGATTGCGCGCCACTTTCACATCCAGCCGGAACTGCGGATGGGCCCGCGTGAATTGCCCAAGAATCTCCGGCAACAGCGACTCGCCAAAGTCTTCCTGCATGCCGAAGCGTATCCAGCCTTGCTCCAGTCCACTGCCCTGCACCGCTTGCACAGCCTCGTCATTCAGCGCCAGCAAGCGGCGCGCATAGGCCAGCATGACTTCCCCGGCAGGCGTCAGCACCAGGCCCCTGCCCGCCTTGCGCATCAGCGCTTGTCCTGCCTGTTCTTCCAGCTTTTTCAATTGCGCACTGATGGCTGATGTCGACCGGTTCATACGCTGTGCAGCCAGGGCAAAGCTGCCCATCTCCACGCCAGCCACAAAGCTGCGCAGCACATCCAGATCCAGGCTGATACGACTCGCCATAATAGTCCTGAAAAAATGAACAATTAATCAAAAAAATTTTGATTATCAAAACCATTCTGACTGGCTAAGCTGGCTTCTGTCAAAACCTGCAAGGGAGTAAAGCATGCCCACCTCCTCGTCAAACAGCATGCAGAACATGGCCACCGAAGCGGCCAAGCTGGCCGAGCTGACCGAATCCCTGTTATTTGGCGACATCTGGCAACGTACGCCACTCAGCCCACGCGAGCGCAGTATCGCGACAGTAGCGGCACTGGTCGCACTGTACCGGCTGGAGCAGCTGCCCTTTCATTTGCAGCTGGCCATGGATAACGGCGTCAGTCGGGCCGAACTGGGCGAGCTGATCACCCATCTGGCCTTTTACGCCGGCTGGCCAGCTGCGGTATCGGCAGTGGACAGGCTGGCCGACATCCCACAAGCAAAGTGAGCCCGCCATGCCCTATGTCCGTATCGCGCTTGCGGCAGGCAAGCCGCCAGCCTGGCTCTCGTCCATCTCGGCCAGCCTGCAACAGGCTTTGGAAGAAAGCTTTGAAGTACCGGCCGGTGACTGCTTTCAGGTTTTCCAGCAATGTCAGGCGGGGGAACTGGTGTTTGATCGGGACTATTTTTCAGGCGGCCGCAGTGACGATTTCATCCTGTTTCACATCACGGCAGGCCGCCCACGCAGCGCCGCGTGCAAACGCGCCTTTTTTGCCCGCCTGGCAGAACGCCTGGCGGCCAGCCCCGGCCTGCGCCAAGAAGACATCATGGTGGTGATCACCACCACGGAACTGGAAGACTGGTCATTTGGCAACGGCAAATCCGCCCTGCCAGACCATTCGTTTTCCCACCGCTAACAACACCTCGCAGCACACCCAGGCCAAAGCGCATCGCTACAGCGGGGTGTTGTCAGAGGATCTCAGGAGTAAGCCCATGCTCGCCATGCAATACCGTTTTACCCTGCCAGCCGACTACGATATGGCCATCATCAGGCAGCGCATCCAGCAACGTGGCCATCTGCTGGATGGCTTTCCCCAGCTGGAATGGAAGGCCTACCTCTGGTCGGAACGGGATGGCCAGCACCAGGGCGCGGTCAATGCCTATGCCCCGCTTTATCTGTGGCAGGACAACGACGGCATCAACCAGTTTCTGGCCAGCCCCGGCTTTGCTGCCGTTTGCGCAGACTTCGGCCGGCCGCAAGTCGATATCTGGTCGGTATGGGCTTGCCTGGGCAGCCAGACCATGCCTGCGGCCACCGTTTGCTATGAACAAACGCAAGCGATTGCACCAGGGACATCGCTCGCCGCACTACGCCAACAAGAACAGCAGCAGGCCACCAAGCTACACCAGCAAGGTGCCTTGTGTGTGCTAAGCGCTTACGACCCGCAACAATGGCGCATTTTGCGGATGTCGGCCTGGGATGCCGAGCAAGATTGCCTGCGCCAGACAAGCCACCACACCAGCTATCAGATTGGCTATGTGGCGACAAAGCGATAAGGCACAGCAGCACCATGCCGGAGAACCCTCCGGCATGGCTTACCCAGCGTCAGGCAAACAACCAGCCCACCTCCTGACCACTTCGCCGCACACCGGCCAGCAAGGCGGCGAAACACCGTTACGCACGGCCGCGCAGCATCACTATCCGGTAACGATGCGCTGCATTGTTGCCTCATCGTGGAACCAGGTGTCGGCAAAGAAGCTGACTTCGCCACTGGCCAGATTGTGTTTGGCACCAATAATGCCGATCTCGCCGGCGGCGATCATCTGCCCAAGGATGAAGCTGCGGTTGATGATGGAACGCACCGAGCGGCGTACATTCAGGTCGGCCACATTCTCCACAAAGGTGCTGTTCTGCGAATTGCGCCTGGCCGGGTCCAGGGTATGGCTCTCTTCGTACACCGCAGGCTGGATCTTCGACAGCAGCTCAGTCAGATTGCCCAGCTCCACATGGTCACAAGCCCCCTTTATCGCACCACATGAGCTGTGTCCGAGCACGACAATGAGTTTCGATCCCGCCACGTGGCAGGCGAATTCCAGGCTGCCGAGGATATCGGTGTTGATGACATTACCGGCAATGCGCACCGAGAAGATGTCGCCCAGGCCCTGGTCAAAGATCAACTCGGCCGAGGTGCGGCTGTCAATACAGCTGACAATGGTGGCAAATGGCCATTGGCCGTCGCGTGTTTCGTTGGCCTGCTGAAGCAAATCACGGCTGGCGCGCAGGTTGTTCACAAAGCGGGCATTGCCTTCCTTGAGCAACTGCAAGGCAAGTTCTGGGCTGCAAGTGGCTTGTGTTTCAGAGGTGTGCGTTTTCATGGCGGGCGTATCTTGATGGCGACAATGGGATGTGGTCGCCATGGTAAGCGCAGCATAAAATAATTAATAATCGATAATAGTTATTCAATCCATAGTAAAAAACCTATGAATGCCACTTTTCGCCAGCTACGCCTGTTTCTGGCCTTGGCCGAACACGGCAGCATCACCGCTGCCGCCAAGGCTTGCCATGTCACCCAGCCCACCGTATCGATGCAATTGCGCGAACTGGCGGACACCGTCGGCCTGCCGCTCTACGAACAGATCGGCAAGCGCCTGCACCTGACCGAGGCTGGCGAAACGCTCGCCAGGACAGCACAGGCCATGCTGGAGCAATGGCGGGAATTCGAACAGGACATCAATGCGATGAAGGGGCTGGAGCAAGGGCGCTTGCGCGTCGCCCTGGTCAGTACGGCCAAGTACTTTGTCCCGCGTCTGCTGGGCAGTTTTTGCGCGCAGCATCCAAATATCGAGATTTCGCTGGAGATTCTCAACCGCGATGGCGTCGTGGCACGCCTGCGTGAGAACCGCGATGATCTTTACATCATGTCGATGCCGCCCGAGAGCCTTGAGCTTGAGCAGCATGCCTTCCTGCACAACCCCCTGGTTCTGATCGCCCCGGCAGCACACCCGCTGCAAGGCCGCCAGCTGGAACTGACCGAGCTGCAGGCGGAACGATTCATCCTGCGCGAACGCGGTTCTGGCACGCGCCTGGCCGGTGACGCTTACTTCGCGCAATGCGGCTTCGTACCAGCGGTGCGGCTGGAGCTGGGCAGCAATGAGGCGATCAAGCAGGCCGTATCCGGTGGCCTGGGTCTAGCCGTGATCTCGCGTCATGCACTGGCCGCCCGGCCAGAGGACGATCAACTGACCGTTCTCGATGTCGCCGGCTTCCCGCTGCAGTCGCACTGGTTCACCCTGTATCCGCGCGGCAAAAAGCTTTCCCCGATTGCGGCGGTATTCCTTGAGCATCTGCAGCAGTCCGCCGCCGAATGGAGCGAGCGGCGCGAGTCTGGCGTGTAGCAAAAAACAGGGGCCAATGCCGGCTAACGCCAGATGACCGACGTCCGGGCATGTCCAGCATTTTGTGTAAACCAGACCTTCCCCACTCACCTGTCAAAAGACAGCTTTGGCCGACCAACAGCCGATGTGTCAGCCTGGCCGACGGTAATTCGGCCATAGCGGACAAATACCAACATACCATGCCAGCCGCTGATCATTTGCTTGCGGCCATTTACAAGACGCGCCATCTCTCCTGCATTGGCAATGGAATCACTGACAGAATCGCCACCAGCAAACTGGCCAATCCACATAGCCCCATCAGCCAGGCCATCGCCCATGGTGTGCCATCGGCAAACCATCCCACTAATGCAGCACTCAGAATTCCACTGCCGTAGTGCATGGCGCCAAGCAGTGAAGAGGCAGTGCCTGCCTTGTGTGGCAGATGCTCCAGAGCGCCAGCCACCGAATTGGCCACAATGAAGCCATTCATCGACATATAGAAAAAGATGGGTAACACCACGCCGGCCAAACCACCGATTGACCAATGCACATCCATCATCAGTACAAGGCCGGACAGTGCCAGGACCAAGCACCCGGCCATGAATAAATGCTTGCTGGAGAATCGTCCCAGCAGGTGGCGGTTGGCTGCATTAGCCAGCATCATGCCGGCAATATTGATACCGAACAGATAACCATATCCCTGTGGCGAGACATGAAAATACTCGATATAGGCAAACGGGGTTGCCACGATGAAGGTATAAGCACCGGCATAAAAAAATGCACCTGCCAGCGCATAGACCAACAAGCTTTTATCTTGCAGCAGGGACAGATACTCCCTGAACACCTGTTGGGCCGGCTGCGTGTTACGGTTTTTCCTGGCCAGTGTTTCTGGCAAATAGCGCAAGCAAAATAACAAAAGTGCCGCCACGATGGTCAGCAGCCAAAAAATGCCTTGCCAGGACCAGACCAGTAGAATCTGCCCTCCCAGCAGCGGCCCAAGCAAGGGAGCCACCCCCATGATGAGGATCAGCGTGGAGAGCTTGTGAGCCGACTGTTCCCGCCCGTAGCGATCCCGCACCATGGCGCGCGACAGTACCGGTCCGACACAGGCGCCAACTGCCTGGATGACACGCCACAGCATCATCTGCCACACGGTATCCGATAGTGCGCATCCTGCCGAACCAAGGGCAAACAGGACAATACCAATGGCAATTGGTTTGCGCCGTCCGACACGGTCGCTGTAGGGTCCCCAAAACAGTTGCCCCATGCTGAAGCCCACCAGGAAGGCAGAAAAGGTCAGCTCGATACCGGCACGGCTGGCGTGCAAGGCATGCTGCATGCTTGGCAGGGCGGGCAGGTATAAATCAGTGGAGATGGAGGCGAAAGACATCAGCGCGCTGAGAATCAGCATCAGGCGCAGATCACGTTGCTGTGTCATGGGGTAGTGGAGAAGAGTAGATAAAAAATGCAGAGATGTCTGACCGCAAAGATCAAGCTCGGCGCGGCCCGTCGGTACATGGGCTGCGCTGTGCTCATTGCCGGTGTACGCCCAGGCTTTCGCCGACATGCAGGGCAGGGTCCAGGCAAATGGCCCGGACAATTTCTGCCACGCTACGCCGGGATACCACCTCGTGCGCAGCCTTGAATGGCTCGCCTTTGCGCGTCAGGCCATATGCGGCGATATCTTCGTCATTGAGCCAGGCGGGGCGCAACAGGGTGTATTCCAGCCCGGATGCTTCAACAATGGCGGCAGAGTCCCGATACGGGTCGAGGATGTTGCGATACTTTTCGCCCGGAACCTCAGCGTAAATACCCATTGAGCTGATGAATACCAGCCGGTGCAGGCCAGTGTGCTGCATGGCTGCGACAATGGCCTTGGCCTGGCTTGCCATCTCGCCGGACAGGTTGGCATAGACTAGGTCCTGCCCGGGCATGGCCGCGCTCAACTGCGCTACATCGCGGGCGTCACCCTCTACCAGCGTCACCCGTGGATGCGTGGCGAGTGATTGCAGCCGCTGCGCACGGCGCAGGTAGAGCGTCAATGCCACATCAGCGTGCTCCAGTAACAGCCGGGTGACGACGCGGGCAATCTGGCCATGGGCACCAATAATCATCACCCGCCGCATGCGCTACCCTCTCCGCTGGCGGCATAGTCAGCATCGCTCACGGCCTCCATCCAGTCGGCCGATTTGCCGTCCAGCGCCTCCTGGATGGCAATATGGCTCATGCTGCTCTCAGGCATTGCCCCATGCCAGTGTCGGGTATGGGGCGGAATGCGCACCACATCGCCCGGGCGAATTTCCTGCAGCGGGCCGCCGGCGCGTTGTACATAGCCAGCCCCGGCGGTAACCAGCAAGGTCTGCCCCAGCGGATGGCTATGCCAGTGGGTGCGTGCTCCGGCAGGAAAGGTCACCAGACCGGCAGAAGCCCGGTCGGGGCCAGCCGGGGAGAACAGCATCTCCAGTTGAACCAGGCCGGTAAACCATTCGGCTGGCACGGCTACCGTGGCGCGTGTGCTGGAATGGGAAATCAGCAATCCTTCAGCCCCGGCGTCGCTACCCGTTTGCGTGTTGGTGTTCATGCCGGTTCTTTCAAAGAAGCCATATCAATGACGAAGCGGTATTTCACATCGGCCTTGAGCAGGCGGGCGAAGGCGTGATTGATATCCTGGATGCGGATCAGTTCGATATCGGAGTGAATGCCGTGCTGGCCACAGAAATCCAGCATTTCCTGTGTTTCTGCGATGCCGCCAATCAGCGAGCCGGCCAGCGCCTTGCGGCTAAACACCAGCGGGCCGGTATTGAAATCATCCAGCGGTCCCAGGTAGCCCACCATCACCATGGTGCCGCCGGATGCCAGCGTCGGAATGTAGGGATTCACATCATGCTGGTAGGGCACGGTGTTGATGATCAGGTCGAATTTTCCGGCTACTGCAGTCATCTGCGGGGCATCGGTGGACATCACCACATGGTCAGCGCCCAGGCGGCGGGCATCGGCCTCCTTGCCGGGTGAACGGCTGAACAGCGTGACCTCGGCCCCCATGGCCTTGGCCAGCTTCAGACCCATATGGCCCAAGCCACCCAGGCCGACGATGGCCACCTTGCTGCCCTGGCCGACCTGCCAATGGCGTAGCGGCGAATAGGTGGTGATGCCGGCGCACAGCAGCGGAGCCGCGCCAGCCAGATCCAGACTATCCGGCACTTTCAGCACGAAGTCCTGCGCCACGACGATTGTCTCGCTATAGCCGCCATAGGTACGGCTGCCATCAATCGGGTCCTGATGGTTGTAGGTATAGGTTGCCCCGTTCTGGCAATACTGTTCCTGGCCGTGCTCACAGGGCGCACAGTGTTTGCAGGAGGCCACCAGGCAACCCACGCCCACCCGGTCGCCGATCTGGAAACGGCTTACGCCGGAACCTACAGCCAGCACCTTGCCGATGATTTCATGGCCGGGCACCATCGGATAATTGGCATTGCCCCAGTCGTTATGCACATTGTGCACATCAGAATGGCAGACGCCGCAGTAGAGGATTTCGATCACCACATCATCTGCGCGCGGGCTGCGGCGTTCGATCTGGAATGGTGCCAGCAGGCTGCCGGATGACTGAGCGGCGTAACTTTTGACGCGATAGTTCATACGCTGTTTCTTCCTGAATACTTGATGTCTGGCAAGGGCTGCCAGTCGCCGGGGGCGGTGGCAGCCCATGCTGGTGTGAGCGGTTAGCGTTCTGTGGGCCTGAGTTCCGCTTCAGGACTGCACGACCGGCTGCTGGATATCGCCAAAGCGGAAGGCAGAAGTCACGCCGCCATCCATCAGGATGTCGCTACCGGTGATAAAGGTGCCATCCTGCCCCATCAGCAGGGCGGCGACATGGCCCACTTCATCCGGCGTGCCGGCTCGTCCTACCGGGCTGCCTTCAATCATGCGACGGTAACCGGCACCGCGCGGGCCATTCAGTTCGTCATTGGCCAGCGGGGTGATGATGATGCCGGGGCTGATGGTATTGACCCGGGCGCCACGCTGACCCCAGCGTACGGCCTCGGCCATCACCCGCAGTGAATTGCCGCGCTTGGACAGCTGATAGGCATGCAGGGTATCCACCACTTGTGATGGCTGCAGAAAATCCAGCTCAAGCAGCTGTTCGGTGGGTGTCATGGCCAGTGCACGGTCCTGTTCCTGGGTCAGGGCAGGCAGGCGATGACCGGATTGCGAAGCGATGACCACGGCAGAACCACCCCTGGCCATGACATTGCCGAACAGCTCCAGCACCAGCGCCGTGCCGTACAGGTCAACACGCAAGATCGTTTCCACCGGCGCTTGCGACGGGGAAACCCCGGCGGCATGAATCAGCCCGGTGATCGGGCCTAATTGTTCAGCTTGCTTGACCAGGGCCAGGACCGATTCGCGCGAACTCACATCCACGCTGGCGGCGGTGGCCGTGAAACCTGCATTGTGGAAAACGGCACTGGCTTGTTCTGCATCCTGAAGGCTCAGTGATGCCAGCAAGATCTGCTTGCCCACACCAATGCGCCGGGCAATGGCCTGGCCGATCAGTCCGGCTCCAACGACGACGACGACTTCTTTTTGCATGATCAAGACTCCTGCTTGTTTGTATGCCGCTACTATAGGAAATTAAATATCAAGCGAATAGCCGATAAAAAATTGCATAAGTAGCAACTTTATATTGATAATTCATCACGCCATTAATCTGCGATGCAGCCCCATGCCCATTAACGAGTTACGTTCCATTTCCATGTTTGCCAAGGCTGTCGAGCTGGGCAGTATCCGCAAGGCTGCCCAGGCGCAAGGGGTGTCGGCACAGGCGGCCACCCAGGCCATCGCCATGCTTGAAAAACACCTGGGCGTACGACTGCTGCACCGCACCACGCGTAGCCTGGCACTGACCGAGGAAGGGCAGCAGTTTCTGGAAGATGCACAGCCTGCGCTGGCGACGCTGGAGCGTGCAGTCAATACCGCACGGGCAGGGAAAGAAGGGATTGCCGGACCACTGCGGATTGTTGGGCCCAAGTCATCATTTGCCGGTATTTTGATGCCGCTGCTGGATGCATTCTGTCAGGCACATCCTGAAGTGCGACCGGATGTCGCGCTGGATGATGGTATTGGGGACTGGGTGCTGGACCGGGTGGATGTGGGATTTCGCATTGGCGCATCGGCACAGGATGGCGTGATCAGCCGCCGGCTGTTTCCCATCCAGTTAATCGTTTGCGCAGCACCAGAATATCTTGCGCGCTACGGCATACCGACAACCATAGAAGAACTCAGTACTCACCGCTGCAGTGTGTTCCGACACCCGGTAAGCGGCAAGGTATTGCCCTGGTATCTCACGGTGGATGGCAAGGTGGAGCAGCGCCATTTTCCCCCCGCCTTTTACAGCAACGATACTGAGCTGGAACTGCAAGCCGTGCTTTCGGGGCAGGTGATAGGGCAAGTGGCCAATCTTTCCGCAGCACCACACATCCGCTCCGGCAGATTGATTCCCTTGCTGCTGTCGCAACTGAGCACGCCGTTTGCACTGCATTTGTACTACGGCAGTCGACAGGCACTCCCGGTGCGGGTCAGGGCGTTTCTAGATCTGACGCTGGAAAAGTTGCGGGACAGCCCGGAACTGGTTCTGTCAGAGCAGGAACTTGCCACTGCCCATGAAAAAGTCAGCCAAATCTGTTTGCACGGGCAATAGATGAGCAATCCGGGTTCGGGCCTGCCCGGAACTCCGTGTAAAACGGTCCTTGCTTCCAATGATGCTGACCGGCCGCTTTGGCTGAGAAGCACTCACCCCACATGCGCTCACCTCTGGTGACCCTGCACACCCGCCAACTGAAAAAGGAGAAGGGGCCAATGGCCCCTTCTCCTTGCTCAGACTCCGACCAACTTTATTCGGATCCGACGAACTTTATTTACTCTAGTCACACACCACTCAGACTTGCTTACTCCACCGTCACACTCTTGGCCAGGTTGCGTGGCTTGTCGACGTCGGTGCCGCGGGCCAGGGCGACGTGGTAGGCCAGCATCTGCACCGGAATGGTGTGGACGATGGCGGACAGCACGCCGACATGGCGCGGGGTGCGGATGACGTGTACGCCGTCGGATTCGCTGAAATGGCTGTCCAGATCAGCAAACACGAACAGCTCGCCACCACGGGCGCGCACTTCCTGCATGTTCGACTTCACTTTTTCCAGCAGGGCGTCGTTGGGGGCAATCACCACCACCGGCATGCTTTCATCCACTAGCGCCAGCGGGCCGTGTTTCAGCTCGCCGGCCGGGTAGGCTTCGGCGTGGATGTAGGAGATTTCCTTGAGCTTGAGCGCGCCTTCCAGCGCAATCGGGTAGTGCAGGCCACGGCCGAGGAACAGGGCGTTTTGCTTGGCGGCAAACTTGTCGGACCAGGCCTTGATTTGCGGCTCCAGGTTGAGCGCATGCTGTACTGAACCCGGCAGCTGACGCAGCGCTTCCTGATAGCCATGCTCGGCAGCGGCATCCACCCGGCCACGCTGCTTGCCCAGGGTGACGGCCAGCGCAAACAGGCCGACCAGCTGGGTGGTGAAGGCCTTGGTGGAGGCCACGCCGATTTCGGCACCGGCGCGGGTGTAGAACACCAGTTCGCTGGCACGCGGAATGGCGGATTCACGCACATTGCAGATGGACAGGGCCATGGTATGGCCCAGTTCCTTGGCGTATTTCAGCGCTTCCATAGTGTCCAGCGTTTCGCCGGACTGGGAGATGGTCACCACCAGATGCTTGGGATTGGCAAAGGCATCGCGGTAGCGATATTCGCTGGCGATTTCCACATCGCAGCTGATGCCGGCAATGCTTTCAATCCAGTATTTGGCGGTCAGGCCGGCATAAAAGCTGGTGCCGCAAGCCAGAATTTTCACGCCCTCTACCTGCGGCAGCAGCTTGGCGGCGTTCGTGCCGAACAGTTCGGCGACAAAGCCGTTTTCCAGCACCGCTTCGATGGTGTCGGACAGGGCCTTGGGCTGCTCGTGGATTTCCTTCTGCATGAAGTGGCTGTACGGGCCCAGTTCCAGCGAGGCCAGCGAGACGTCGGACACATGCACGGCGCGTTCGATGACCTGATCGTTCTTGTCATGCAGCAGCACGCTGTCACGGGTAAGCAGGCCGATATCGCCCTCTTCCAGGAAGATGACGCGACGGGTGGCGGACAGGATGGCAGACACGTCGGAAGCAATGAAGTGCTCGCCTTCGCCCAAGCCCACCAGCAGCGGGCAGCCCATGCGGGCGCACACCAGTTCGTCCGGGCGGTCCAGCGCGATCACGCCGATGGCGTAAGCGCCGGTCAGCTGGCGGGTGGCTTGCTTGACCGCATCGAATAGGCTGACACCGCCTTGGTAGTAGTGATGTACCAGATGGGCAATGACTTCGGTATCAGTCTGCGAGGTGAATTGGTAGCCCAGTGCCTTCAGTTGCTGGCGCTGTTCTTCGTGATTCTCGATGATGCCGTTGTGCACCACGGCAATGCTGTCGTGCGAGACATGCGGGTGGGCATTGGGCTCGGTTACACCGCCATGGGTGGCCCAGCGGGTATGGCCGATGCCAAGCATGCCCTGCAGATTTTCGGCAGCGGCAGCGGCTTCCATTTCGGCCACGCGGCCAACACGGCGCACGCGGCTGATCGCCGTACCGGTATGCACGGCGATGCCAGCGGAGTCATAACCGCGATATTCCAGTCGTTTCAGGCCATCTACCAGGATGGAAACCACATTACGCGCCGCAATGGCGCCGACGATGCCACACATTATTTTCTCCTTGCACTATCACTGTTCGAGGGCGCGCAGATCAGCGTGATGCCCTTCGCTTTGATCATGTCCGCTGATGCGGCGGGCAGGGCCTCGTCGGTAATCAGGGTGTGAATGCTGTGCCACGGCAATTCCAGATTGGGAATGCGGCGGCCTATCTTGTCCGACTCCACCATCACGATGACTTCGCGCGCCACCTCGGCCATGACCCGCGACAGCCCCACCAGTTCGTTGAAGGTGGTGGTGCCGCGTTCCAGATCGATGCCGTCGGCACCGACAAACAGCTGGTCGAAATCGTAGGAGCGCAGTACCTGCTCGGCCACCTGGCCCTGGAAGGATTCGGAGTGCGGGTCCCAGGTGCCACCCGTCATCAGCAGGGTGGGTTCGTTTTCCAGCTCGCGCAGCGCAGCGGCCACATTGAGCGAATTGGTCATCACCACCAGGCCGCGCTTGTTGCCCAGCAGGGGAATCATGCCGCTGGTGGTGGTGCCGCTATCGATGATGATGCGGTTATGGTCGCGAATGCGTTCGGCAGCGGCACGGGCGATATCCAGCTTGCGGTCGGACAGCTGGCCAGCATCCGGTTCGGCCATCATTTCGCTGGGCAAGGACACCGCACCACCATAGCGGCGCAGCAGCAGGCCGCCGGTTTCCAGCAGGGCCAGATCCTTGCGAATGGTCACTTCAGAGGTGGCAAAGCGGCGGGTCAGCTCGTCCACGCTCACCTCGCCCTGTTCTTGCACCAGGGTGGCAATGGCATGGCGGCGCTGCTGGGTGTTTCGTTTGGTCATGCCGTGGTTTCGTTTCGAAAGTTTGCCGATGATAGCAAGGCGAAAAATCCTTGGCAATGAAGCAAAACAACAAATTAGGCAATTTTCTTTCGTTTCGAAAGAAAAACGACAACACTGAAAGAAAGCCCCCAGCAAAAACCCGGTGGCTTCCTACAGGAAACACACCGGGTTTCAGCAGAGCACTGGCCAGCCGCTTCAGCTCTTTTTCTGCGGTCGCTTCCAGCCGGCAATTGTCACCTGCCGTGCACGGGCCACGGTCAGGGCATCGGCCGGAGCGGTGCGGCTGATCACCGAGCCGGCACCGACGGTTGCGCCGCTTTCCAGCGTGACCGGAGCCACCATCAGCGTGCCGGAGCCGACAAACACATTGTCGCCAATCACGGTCTTGAATTTGTTCACGCCATCGTAATTGCAGGTTACCGAGCCGGCACCCACATTCACCTTGCTGCCAATCTCGGCATCGCCAATATAGGTGAGGTGATTGACCTTGGAACCCAGCCCAACCGTGCTCTTTTTGATTTCGACAAAATTGCCAATATGCACTTCGTCGGCCAGAGCCGCACCAGGACGCAGGCGGGCATACGGGCCGATGCGGCAATCTGCCCCGACCACGGCATCCTCCAGATGCGAGAACGCAGCGATACGGGTGCCTGCCGCGATCTTGACGTTTTTCAGCACGCAGTTGGCACCGATTTCGACATTGTCGCCCAGCTCCACCACGCCTTCGAACACGCAATTGACGTCGATGCTGACATCGCGGCCATGTTGCAGGCTGCCACGGATATCAATGCGGGCCGGGTCGGCCAAGGTGACACCGGCAGTCAGCAGGGCACGCGCCTGATTCAGTTGCAGGATGCGTTCCAGTTCGGCCAGTTGCAGCTTGTTGTTGACCCCAGCGGCTTCCCAGGAGGCCGACACGCTGGCGCTTTCCACCGGGATGCCAGCGGCGACGGCCAGTTCCAGCACGTCAGTCAGATAGTATTCGCCCTGGGCATTGCCATTACGCAAGGCATGCAGCCAGTCGCCCAGATGGCGGTTGGGCAGCACCATCATGCCGGTATTGATTTCACGGATGGCCAGCTGCTCCGGCGTGCAGTCCTTGTGTTCGACAATGGCCTTGAGCTTGCCATCGGCTCCGCGCAGCATGCGGCCATAGCCTGTGGCGTCGTCCAGTACGTCGGTCAGCACCGCCATGCCATCGCCAGCAGCGGCAATCAGCTGCTGCAGCGTTTCGCTGCGGGTGAGCGGCACATCACCGTACAGCACCAGGGTCTTGCCATCTTGTGGTAGTGCCGACAGCGCCATTTTCAGCGCGTGGCCGGTGCCCAGCTGCTCGGCCTGCTCGGCCCAGATGATGTCTTCATCCTTGATGACCTGACGCACCTGTTCACCGCCAAATCCGTACACCACCACCAGCCGTGTCGGCTTGAGCGTGCGGGCGGTGGCAATGACACGCGCCAGCATGGGCGCACCGCCGATGGGATGCAAAACCTTGGGTTTGGCGGAGTACATGCGGGTACCCTTGCCTGCCGCCAGAATGACAATGCTGAGGCTGTCCATGCGAGCTCTTTACTGGTCAAAAATAATGCAGAAATGAAAAAGGCTGCCACAAAAGTGGCAGCCTGCAACTATACACGATTCGTTCTCGCGCTTTTAGTGCACACGCTTCTTGAGGTAATCCAGTGCCTTGAGCTGGGCAATGGCTACTGCCAGGGCAGCGTGCGCCTTTGCCGTGCTCAGGTCATCGGTAGCATGCTGCAGAGATTCCTCTGCAGCGCGCTTGGCCTCATTGGCGCGAGCTTCGTCGAGATCCTCGCCGCGGATCGCCGTATCAGCCAGCACGGTGATGTGGGTGGGCTGCACTTCCAGCATGCCGCCGGAGACAGCCACCAACACTTCTTCCTTGCTGCCGGGTACTGTCATGCGCAGTACACCGGGTTTGATACGGGTCAGGAGCGGCACGTGTCGCGGATAGACACCGATCTCACCTTCCAGCGCCGGAGCGACCAGAAACTCGGCTTCGCCAGAGTAGATGAGTTGTTCGGTGCTCACCACTTCCACATGCATCTTGGACATAAGCCCTCTCCTTAATTAAAGGGTCTTGGCTTTCTCAGCGGCTTCTTCAATAGAGCCAACCATGTAGAACGCTTGTTCCGGCAGGTGGTCGTATTCGCCAGCGAGAATCGCCTTGAAGCCCTTGATGGTGTCGCGCAGGGAGACGTATTTGCCCGGAGAACCGGTAAATACTTCGGCCACGTGGAAGGGCTGGGACAGGAAACGCTGGATCTTACGAGCGCGTGCCACGACCAGTTTGTCTTCCTCGGACAGTTCGTCCATACCCAGAATGGCGATGATGTCGCGCAGTTCCTTGTAGCGCTGCAGCGTGGATTGCACGCCACGGGCTACGGAGTAGTGCTCGTCACCAACCACCAGCGGGTCCAGCTGGCGCGAAGTGGAGTCCAGCGGGTCAACGGCCGGGTAGATACCCAGGGCAGCGATGTCACGCGACAGAACCACGGTAGCGTCCAAGTGGGCAAAGGTGGTTGCCGGGGACGGGTCGGTCAAGTCATCCGCAGGGACGTATACGGCCTGGATGGAGGTAATGGAACCATCCTTGGTCGAGGTAATACGTTCTTGCAGACGGCCCATTTCTTCGGCCAGAGTCGGCTGGTAACCCACTGCGGAAGGCATACGGCCCAGCAGTGCGGATACTTCGGTGCCGGCCAGGGTGTAACGGTAGATGTTGTCAACGAACAACAGTACGTCACGGCCCTTGCCAGACTCGTCCTTCTCGTCACGGAAGTGCTCGGCCATGGTCAGACCGGTCAGAGCAACGCGCAGACGGTTACCCGGCGGCTCGTTCATCTGGCCATACACCATCGCTACCTTGTCCAGTACGTTGGAGTCCTTCATTTCGTGGTAGAAGTCGTTACCTTCACGGGTACGCTCACCTACACCAGCGAACACGGACAGACCGGAGTGGGCCTTCGCGATGTTGTTGATCAGTTCCATCATGTTCACGGTCTTGCCTACACCGGCACCGCCGAACAGACCAACCTTACCGCCCTTGGCAAACGGGCACAGCAGGTCAATCACCTTGATGCCAGTTTCCAACAGGTCGGTAGCGGAAGACAGCTCGTCGAACTTCGGAGCAGACTGGTGAATGGCGCGACGTGCGTCGGTAGCCACCGGACCAGCTTCATCAACCGGATTACCCAGTACATCCATGATACGACCCAGGGTGGCGTTACCCACCGGCACCGAAATCGGTGCGCCGGTGTTGGCAACAGCCATGCCACGCTTCAGGCCGTCCGAGCTACCCATCGCAATGGTACGGACCACGCCGTCGCCCAGCTGCTGCTGGACTTCGAGCGTCAGGTCAGCGTCAACCAGCTTCAGGGCATCATAAACCTTCGGCATGGCGTCGCGCGGGAATTCCACGTCGATCACCGCACCAATGATTTGTACGATTTTGCCTTGGCTCATTATCGGTTCCTAAACATTTAACTTTTACAGTCTGTGTACGGCTTACACCGCTGCGGCACCAGCCACAATCTCAGACAGCTCAGTGGTAATCGCCGCTTGACGGGCCTTGTTGTACACAAGGCGCAGCTGCTTGATCGTATTACCCGCGTTGTCGGTTGCGGCTTTCATGGCCACCATACGCGCTGCCTGTTCGGAAGCCATATTTTCGGCCAGAGCCTGATACACCACCGACTCCAGGTAACGCTTGACCAAGAACTCCATCAGGCTGGGGGCATCCGGTTCGTAGAGGTAATCCCACGAATGCGAGTGCTCCACCACCATGTGATGCGGAGTCAACGGCAGGAGCTGTTCGATTGTCGGTTCCTGCTTCATCGTGTTGATGAAACCGGAATAGACGATGTAAACCGCGTCCAGTTCGCCTTCAGCGTACTGCTTGAACAGCACTGTAAGCGGGCCAATTAGTTTGTCCATCTTCGGAATATCACCGAGCTGGACAGCGCTAGCCACAACATTGAGACGAGCACGCTGGGTAGCAGCCAGGGCCTTTTGACCCAGGCAGCACACGTCGATTTCGACGTTTTGATCCTGCAGCTCCTTGACTTTGGCATAGAAGCGCTTGAACGAGTTTACGTTCAGGCCGCCACACAGGCCCTTGTCAGAAGAAACCAGGATGATACCAGCGCGCTTGACAACGTCACGGCGTGCAAGCAGTGGATGACCAAGATCCGCGTTTGCCTGAGCAAGGTGCGCCATAACAGTGCGCACCTTCTCAGCATAAGGACGGGCAGCGCGCATACGCTCTTGCGTTTTGCGCATCTTGGAGGTTGACACCATTTGCATCGCGCGAGTGATCTTCTGCGTGTTTTGCACGCTTCGGATCTTGGTGAGAATCTCTTTACCGACTGCCATTCCTGAACCTTTCTTTAGCTACGACGTGAGTCGAAAGGCTCAGTTGAAGCTGTAGCCAGCCTTGAACGATTCCATCGCCTTGGCCAGTAGCTTCTCGTTGTCGCCGGACAGATCGCCCGAAGCGTTAACGGCTGCCAGTACATCGCCGTGGTTCGCACGCACGTAGGCGAGGAACTCGGCTTCGAATGCCAGGGCCTTCTTCACCGGAACGTCTTCGTAGCTACCCTTGTTCACAGCCCACAGGGTCAGCGCCATTTCAGCGGTGGCCAGCGGCACGAACTGCTTCTGCTTCATCAGTTCGGTAACCACTTCACCGTGTTGCAGCTGCTTGCGGGTTGCTTCGTCCAGGTCGGAAGCGAACTGCGAGAACGCAGCCAGTTCACGATACTGAGCCAGGGCCAGACGAATACCACCACCCAGCTTTTTGATGACCTTGGTCTGGGCCGCACCACCCACGCGGGATACCGAGATACCGGCGTTGATGGCCGGACGGATACCTGCGTTGAAGAGGTCGGATTCCAGGAAGATCTGGCCGTCAGTGATGGAAATCACGTTGGTCGGAACGAAGGCGGAAACGTCACCAGCCTGGGTTTCGATGATAGGCAGTGCGGTCAGCGAACCGGTCTTGCCCTTCACTTCGCCCTTGGTCAGTTTTTCTACTTCGTCCTCGTTGATGCGGGAAGCGCGTTCCAGCAGACGGGAGTGGAGGTAGAACACGTCGCCAGGGTAGGCTTCACGGCCCGGGGGACGACGCAGCAGCAGGGAGATCTGACGATAGGCAACGGCTTGCTTGGACAAGTCATCGTATACGATCAGTGCATCTTCGCCGCGGTCGCGGAAGTATTCGCCCATGGAGCAGCCGGAGTACGGTGCAATGAATTGCAGCGCAGCAGCTTCCGAAGCGGTAGCAGCAACGATGATGGTGTGACCCAGTGCACCGTGCTCTTCCAGCTTGCGAACCACGTTGGCGATGGACGAGGCTTTTTGACCTACGGCTACGTAGATACAAACAACGCCAGTTCCCTTTTGATTGATGATGGCGTCCAGAGCAACGGCAGTTTTGCCGGTCTGGCGGTCACCAATGATCAGCTCACGCTGACCACGGCCAACCGGAACCATGGAGTCAATGGCTTTCAGGCCGGTCTGCATCGGCTGGGATACGGATTGACGCGCAATCACGCCCGGCGCGATCTTTTCGATCGGGCTGGACAGCTTGGCGTTAACCGGACCCTTGCCGTCGATCGGCTGACCCAGAGCATTGACAACACGGCCCACCAGTTCCGGACCTACCGGCACTTCCAGAATGCGACCGGTACACTTGACTTCGTCGCCTTCGGAAATGTGTTCGTACTCGCCCAGAATCACGGCGCCGACAAAGTCGCGCTCCAGGTTCATGGCGAGGCCGTAGGTGTTGCCCGGGAACTCGAGCATTTCGCCCTGCATCACGTCTGCCAGACCGTGGATACGAACGATACCGTCGGTCACGGAAATGACCGTACCTTTGGTACGGACTTCAGCGCCTTCAGCCAGGTTCTGAATCTTGGCCTTGATCAGATCGCTGATTTCAGAGGGGTTCAACTGCATGATCTCTCCTAATTCTTGAGGCTTGCCGCCATCGCTTGCAGCTTGCCGCGCACGGAACTGTCGATGACATCGTCACCTACCAGTACGCGCACACCACCGATCAGATCGGCATTGTCACGCACATCAAGACGTACGGTTTTGCCGTATTTCTTGGAAAGCGTGCTGGTGAGTTCGGCTTTCTGTTCTTCGGTCAGCGGGAACGCCGTTTCAACTTGCGCATCAACGATGTTTTCCGCTTCGGCCTTGTACAGTTCGAACTGACTGGCGATATGCGGCAGCAGCATCAGGCGGTGGTTCTCGATCAGGGCGACCAGAAAGTTTTTCACGCTTTCATTGGCACGCTCGCCGAGGACATCCAGCATCAGCGCCTCAACCTCTTTTGCGGTATGTTTCGGATTGGTGACAACTTCGACCATATCCGGGTTGTTCACCATGGCAGCCAGCCACGCAAGCGCATCGGACCACTGGTCCAGCGTACGCGTTTCGGTGGCGAGGCTGTATACCGCTTCGGCGTAGGGCCTTGCGACGGTAATGAGTTCTGCCATGAGTTAATTAAAACTCCGCTTTGATGGAGGAAAGCAGGTCGGCGTGCTTGGCTGCATCGATCTCTTTGCGCAGGATCTTCTCTGCGCCGACTACGGCCAGCTGGGCCACATGCTCACGCAGGGCTTCCTTGGCACGCATCACTTCCTGATCGATCTGACCTTTGGCGTCAGCCACAATACGGGCACCTTCAGTGCTGGCATTGTCCTTGGCTTCGTCCACGATCTGGGTAGCACGCTTCTCGGCAGAAGCAATGATTTCCATTGCTTGCTGCTTGGCCTTGCGAACTTCGTCCGCAACGCGCTTTTCAGCGGCTTCCAGATCTTGCTTGCCACGTTCTGCAGCGGCCAGGCCGTCTGCAATACGCTTGGCACGCTCTTCCATCATATTGGTAAGCGGAGGCCAAACAAACTTCATGGTGAACCATACCAGGATGGCGAACGTGATCGCCTGGCCCAGTAGTGTTACGTTAAATTCCACGCTTGTTTTCCTCCAGAGAATGACTTCTACACCAACCGTTTACTGACTAAAAATTAGCCACCCAGAGCTGCTTTGGCAGCGGACAGGAACGGGTTGCTGAAGGTGTACAGCATGGCAACGCCCACACCGATCATGGAAATCGCGTCAAGCAGACCGGCGATAATGAACAGCTTGGTTTGCAGAACCGGGATCATTTCCGGTTGACGGGCGGAGGCCTCGAGGAACTTGCCACCCAGAATGGCGAAACCGATAGCAGTACCCAGAGCGCCCAGGCCAATGATCAGAGCAGCTGCGATAGCGGTCATCGACTGAATCTGAGAAACGAGTGCTTCCATTATTTATCTCCTAAGACTTATGCAAGGATGGTTGGTAAAAAAACTAAAACAAAGGTAAAGCTCAAACTAAAACAAATACTACGAACTCTTTAGTGCGCTTCCACTGCCAGGCTCAGGTACACGATGGTCAGCATCATGAACACGAAGGCCTGCAGGGTAATGATCAGGATGTGGAAAATGGCCCACGGTGCGCCCAGAACCCACTGCGCGCCCCAGGGCAGCAGTGCGATCAGGATGAAGATCAGTTCGCCAGCGTACAGGTTACCGAACAAACGAAGCGAGAGAGAGATCGGCTTGGCGACCAGTTCCACCAGCTGGAAGATGAAGTTCAGCGGAGCCAGGATGATGGCACCAACCGGATGGTGGGTATGGAAGGGAGCAGTCAGCAGTTCCTTGAACCAGCCGCCCAGGCCCTTGGCCTTGATGGAGAAGCCGATGATGCACAGGAATACGGACAGCGACATGGCGAAGGTGGCGTTCACGTCGGCGGTCGGTACCGAACGGAAATAAACGTGATGTGCTTCCAGGCCGAAGAAGCTGTGACCAATCCACTGCGCAATATTCGGCAGCAGGTCAACCGGCAGCATGTCCATGGCGTTCATCAGGAAGATCCAGCAGAAGATGGTCAGTGCCAGCGGGGCGATGACCTTGCTTTTTGCATGGAAGATTTCCTTGACCTGGGTATCGACCAGTTCAATGATGGATTCGACGAACAACTGCAGCTTGCCCGGATTTTCCAGGCTGGCACGACGGGCCACCATCGCAAAGATGCCGGCGAACACGAAGGCCAGGACCAGGGACACCGAGAAGGTATCTACGTGCAGGCTCCAGAAGCCACGAGCCGGGGACGGATCGGAGTTCCAGAAAGTAAGGTGGTGGTTAATGTACTCAATTGCGTTGCTTGCCATCGCTCTTTTCTCAATTATTTGATTAGAAGCCCTAACCAGTAGCCGGACACCGTGGCGAAAAAGCCTGCCAGCAAACCCACTACCGATAAATCCTTGAAAAACACCAAAGATGCACCAAACATTAAGACAGTCAGAATGAATTTGACTGCCTCTGCCATGAAGTGCGCCTTCATCAGCACCGCAGGTGGGACATGACGCTTGGCGTAGGCGATTCTGGCATAGACCGCGGCTGGAATCAGCGCCGACAATCCCCCCAACAGAACCGACACCGGAACCACCGTGGTGCCACCACTCAATACGGCGCCAAGTAGCACGGCCACTACAAGCAGTTTTGCCTGCAGGCGCAGCACGCGCCCGACTTCCGGATTTTGCATGTCCGACACTTAAAAAATCGCTCGATTATAGGCTGAGGGCTTGATTTGCGTCAAACTGAACATCACCCGCACCATTGCAGTGCAACATATAATCATTTGCTTGATTTTGCTTGAAGTTTTTCCAGCAGCCGTTCCAGATCGTCCAGATTGGCATACTCCACCTGCAAACGGCCCTGCCCGCGTGCGCCATGACGGATGCTGACCTTGGCTCCGATGCATTCCGAGACTTCCTGTTCCAGCCGGGCAATGTCCGGATCTACGCGCTTATCCACGGTCGCCACTGTGGTTTTTTGGTCAGACAATTGTTGTACCCGGCGCTCGACTTCGCGTACCGACCAGCCCTTGTCCACCGCCGTCTGCGCCAGCTCCAGCTGCTGCACCACCGGTAGCGCCAGCAAGGCACGGGCATGGCCCATTTCCAGCAGACCCTGATGCAACATGTGCTGTACCGGCTCCGGCAGCGCCAAGAGGCGCAGCAGATTGGACACGGCGCTGCGCGAACGGCCCACCGCATCGGCAGCGGTTTCATGTGTCAGACCGAATTCGCTGATCAGCCGCTTGAGACCTTGCGCCTCTTCTATCGGGTCCAGTTCCTGGCGCTGGATGTTCTCGATCAGCGCCATGGCCAGGGCAGCTTCGTCAGCTACGGTTTTCACCACGGCCGGCACTTCGGCAAGACCCGCCTTGCGCGCGGCACGCCAGCGTCGTTCGCCGGCGATCAGTTCGTATTCACCGAGGCCCACTTCGCGCACCACCACCGGCTGGATAATGCCCTGCACCCGGATCGACGCGGCCAGCTCATCCAGCGCCACTTCATTCATATGACTGCGCGGCTGGTATTTGCCGGGACGGATCAGGTCGATGGAAAGCGTGGTGAGACGGTCGTCTACCGCGGCGCTGGTGGCGAGGAGCGCGTCAAGACCGCGCCCGAGTCCTTTGAGTTTGGCCATGTTGTCAGACAGATGGAGTTGCGGTTGCGGATTCGAGGCGGGCAGTCAGTTCCTGCGCCAGCGCGAGATAGGCCTGTGCACCGCGAGCATTGCGGTCGTACACCAGACCGGGCAGGCCATGACTGGGGGCCTCGGCCAGACGCACATTGCGCGGGATGACGGTTTCGAACACCTTGCTGCCAAAATGGCTGGCCAGCTGCTCGGACACCTGCTGTGAAAGATTACTACGTGCATCGAACATGGTACGCAGCAGGCCCATGATTTCAATGCGCGGATTCACCGCTGCGCGCACCTTGCGCAGGGTGGTGACCAGATCGGACAGCCCTTCCAGCGCATAGTATTCACACACCATGGGAATCAGCACGCTATTGGCGGCCACCAGGCCATTGAGCGTCAGCAGATTGAGCGAGGGCGGGCAGTCGATCAACACATAGTCGTACTGATCGTCGACCAGGCTGAGTGCGTTTTTCAGACGGGCTTCGCGGGCCAGCTCATTCACCAGTTCCAGCTCGGCTCCACCCAGGTCGCGGTTGGCGGGCAGTACGTGATAGCCGCCCTGCTTGGCGGGCTGGCGCACCTCTTCCACCGAGGCATCGCCCAGCAGCACGTGATACACCGACTGCTCGAGCGCCTGCTTGGCAATGCCGCTACCCATGGTGGCATTGCCCTGCGGGTCGAGATCCACTATCAGTACCCGCCGCCCCAACTCAGCCAGACCTGCTGCCAGGTTGACCACGGTGGTGGTCTTGCCGACCCCACCTTTCTGGTTGGCGACCGCGATCACCCTTGCATTCATTTAGCCACCATTCTCACCAGATGGCGTTCGGCGTCCAGACCGGGCACCGACACCGGCAATACTTCGGCAACTGCCACCGTCTCTGGCAGCAGCGAGATTTCTTCGTAGGGATAGACACCCTTCATCGCCAGGTACTGACCACCCTCGGCCAGCAGGTGCGGGGTGAGCTTGACGAACTCGGCCAGCTCGGCAAAGGCGCGACTGGTGATGCGGTCGAACTTCTGCTCCGGCTGGTAGGCTTCCACCCGGCTGGTGATGACCTCGACATTGGGCAAACCCAGCTCGATGACCGCCTGACGCAGGAAGGTGGTTTTCTTGTGGTTGGAGTCCAGCAGCACCACCTGCAGATCCGGCCGGGCAATGGCCGCCGGAATGCCGGGCATGCCGCCGCCTGAGCCTACGTCCAGCAGACGGGTACCGCCATTCAGGTGTGGCACCAGCGACAGGCTGTCCAGCAGGTGGTAGCTGACCATGCGCTGTTCTTCGCGCACGGCAGTCAGGTTATAGGTGTGGTTCCATTTGGCCAGCAGCGTCAGATAGCCATCCAGCAAGGCCAGCTGTTGTTCATTCAATCCCAGGGCCAGTTGATCCAGCCCGTTTTTCAGTTCTGCAGTATGTGTCATGCGCTTGGCTTGGCAATTATTCAATTTTGGCGTCGGTAAAACCGCGTTTCAGATGCACCATCAGCAGCGCAACGGCCGCCGGGGTGATGCCCTGGATGCGCGATGCCTGGCCCAGGTTTTCCGGGCGCTGCTGATTCAGTTTTTGTTGCACTTCCTTGGACAGACCCTTGACCAGAGCAAAGTCGATGTCGGCCGGCAGGCGGATGTCTTCCAGATTGTCACGCCGCGCCAGTTCTTCGTTCTGGCGGTTGATATAGCCTTGATATTTGACCTGAATTTCTACTTGCTCGGCAACCACGTCGTCCGCCACACCGCCAGCGGCCTCAGGCAGGGTCATCAGGTCGCGGTAGGCGACATTGGGGCGCTTGAGCAGGTCAAACAGGTTGTATTCACGCTCAATGCCCTTGCCCAGCAAGGTTTCCAGCGCAGCAGCATCCTGCAGTTTGGCCGGATGCAGCCAGGTGGTTTTCAGGCGCGTGGTTTCGGCTTCCACTGCATCACGCTTGCGGCAGAAGGCATCCCACTGCGCATCGCCTACCAGGCCCAGCTTGCGGCCCATGGTGGTGAGGCGCAAGTCGGCATTGTCTTCGCGCAGCTGCAGGCGGAATTCGGCACGGCTAGTAAACATGCGGTAAGGCTCGGACACGCCCTTGGTGATGAGATCGTCCACCAGCACGCCCAGGTAGCCCTCGTCGCGGCGCGGACACCAGCCCTCTTCATCCCGTGAATACAGGCCGGCATTCAGGCCGGCCAGCAGGCCTTGTGCGGCCGCCTCTTCATAACCGGTGGTGCCGTTGATCTGCCCGGCAAAGAACAGGCCCTTGATAGCCTTAGTTTCCAGCGTGGACTTGAGGCCACGCGGGTCGAAGTAATCGTATTCGATGGCATAGCCGGGGCGCAGGATATGGGCGTTTTCCATGCCGCGAATCGAACGCACCGCTGCCAGCTGGATATCAAACGGCAGGCTGGTGGAAATTCCGTTGGGGTAGAACTCGTGCGTGGTCAGGCCTTCCGGCTCCAGGAAGACCTGATGACTGTCCTTGTCGGCAAAGCGGTTGATCTTGTCCTCGATGGACGGGCAATAACGCGGGCCGACGCCTTCGATCACCCCGGTAAACATCGGGCTGCGCTCGAAGCCGGAACGGATGATGTCGTGGGTTTGCTGATTGGTATGGGTAATCCAGCACGGCAGCTGCTTGGGATGCATGCTGCGCTGGCCACGATAGGAGAACACCGGTTCCGGAGTATCACCCGGCTGCTCTTCCATCACCGAAAAATTGATGCTGCGGCCATCAATGCGCGGCGGCGTGCCAGTTTTCAGGCGGCCAACCGGCAAGGCCAGCTCACGCAGACGCGCACCCAAGGTGGACGCTGCCTGATCGCCGGCGCGGCCACCGGTGTAGTTTTCCAGACCGACGTGAATCTTACCGGACAAAAAGGTCCCTGCAGTCAGCACTACGGTACGGGCACGGAAAGTGATGCCGATGGCGGTGATGGCACCGGCCACGTGATCACCTTCGATCAGCAGATCATCCACCGGCTGCTGGAATAGCGTGAGATTGGGCTGGTTTTCCAGCATCTCGCGAATGGCCGCCTTGTACAGGATGCGGTCGGCCTGGGCGCGGGTAGCGCGCACCGCCGGCCCCTTCGAGGCATTGAGGGTGCGGAACTGGATACCGCCGATATCGGTGGCCAGCGCCATGGCGCCGCCCAGTGCATCCACCTCTTTCACCAGGTGACCCTTGCCGATGCCACCAATCGACGGATTGCACGACATCTGACCCAGGGTCTCGATATTGTGGGTAAGCAGTAGCGTGGCGCGCCCCATGCGGGCTGCGGCCAGTGCGGCCTCGGTGCCGGCGTGACCGCCGCCGACCACGATCACGTCAAATTGTGTGGGATAAATCATCTGGCTGTACTCGGAACCCCGTGCATGCGAACGACGCATGGGTGATGCGTGCAGGAAAAACGGCCTATTCTACGGCAAAACCGATAACCGTGTAAGTCATTGATTTACTTCGCCCCTGTTGTAACCCGGCGTTAAAACGCAGGTCATCCACAAGTCATATGACGGAAATGTCTTCGTCAAACAGGATGATTAGCATGTTTTGGACGGACAGCAGGCCAAAAAGCTGCTGCCAAATGAAGGAGTTGCCGCAACGACCGGCCCGACTAGACGAAAGCCCGAGCGACATTCCTTGCTGACAAAACTAGCATGCCACGCATGTTCCGAGGGGAGTAAGTCATGCAACTGAACGAAAGCGTTTCCGCCCGCCGCCAGCTGAAACTGGGAGTACGTGTCGCTGAAACCGCCGAAGACATCCGCCGCGCCCAGAAACTGCGCTTTGATGTCTTTGCCGGTGAAATGGGGGCCGAGTTGTCCTCGCAGCAACTGGGCATAGACTGCGACGAATACGATGCGCTGTGCGACCACCTGATTGTGGAAGACGCCAACAGCGGCCTGGTGGTGGGTACCTATCGCATGCTGCCGCCGGACATGGCACGGCGCGCCCCCTCGCTGTATTCCGAACACGAATTCGACCTCACCCGCCTGGACAATCTGCGCGATGGCCTGATCGAAGTCGGCCGCTCCTGCGTCCACAAGGATTTCCGCAGCGGTGGCGTGATTGCCCTGCTGTGGTCTGGCCTGGCCGACTATGTACAGAAAAAAGGCGGCGAATATCTGGCCGGTTGCGCCAGCGTCAGCCTGGCCGATGGTGGCCACCAGGCCGTCAGCCTGTATCGCCAGCTGGAAGCCAGCCACCTGTCCCCGGCCGAATGGCGCGTGTTTCCGCACCTGCCGCTGCCGCTGGACCGCATTCAGGACGATGCCGCCTCCTCGCCGATGCCACCGCTGATCAAAGGCTATCTGCGCGCCGGTGCCTTCATCTGCGGCGAACCGGCCTGGGACCCTGATTTCAACTGCGCCGACTTCTTCATGCTGTTGCCGATGAGCCGCCTCACCGGCCGCTACAACCGTCACTTCGTAGGCTGATTCACAGCCTGCCGCAGCCTTGCTGTGTCATCAGCCCGGACGAAACCCCCCGCTCGTCCGGGCTGTTCTGCTTTCAAGCTGCCGCCCAGCCCGGCAGCTGGCTGCTACAATCCGCCAGATGAGCTACCCGTTTGCAGCAGTCGGCATCGTCCACTCGCCCTACAAGGAAAAATTCGGCATCCCGCGCCAACCTTCGCTGGCCCCGGCCGCCGACGTCAGTGTGGAATTACTGCCGCCATTCAATCATCCGGACACCGTGCGCGGGCTGGAAGCCTTTTCCCATGTCTGGATCAGTTTCGTGTTCCACCAGACTGCCCGCCGCGGCTGGCAAGCACTGGTGCGGCCACCGCGCCTGGGCGGCAATGCCAAGGTGGGCGTGTTTGCCAGCCGCTCCACGCATCGGCCCAATCCGCTAGGCCTGTCGCTGGTGGAGCTGCGCGGCATCGACTTTCACGACGGCGTACGCCTGCAACTAGCCGGCGCCGACCTGCTGGATGGCACGCCGGTGCTGGACATCAAACCCTACATTCCCTTTGTGGAAGCCCGGCCGGAAGCCCGTGGCGGCTTTGTCGACGGCCCGCCGGCCTGCCTGCAGGTGGACTGGACTAGCACAGCGCTGCAACAGCTGGCCGCCCTGCCCTCCCCGCCGCCCACCCTGGCCGCCCTGATCGAACAAGTACTGGCGCAAGACCCCCGACCGGCCTATCAGGACGACCCGCAGCGCATCTATGGCGTGCGGCTGTATGACTACAACATCCGCTTCAGCGTGGCGGATAACCATGCCCGCGTGCTTGAAATACAGCGGCTTGCCCCGAACTAAAGTCACATGCCCCAGTCACACCGGGGCCCTTTACTCTGGAGAATAAAATCATGACACCTCGCGCGAAGACGATCATGCTCGCCTTCACCCTGGTTTCTGTCCTGGCGGCACCGTTCGCGGAAGCCGCTCGCCTGGGCGGAGGCAAGAGCGCCGGCATGCGCCGCTCGGCCCCGACCAAGAGCTACCAGCAGCCCACCCCGATGCCGGCACCCGCACCGCAAGCTGCTCCGCAAGCACAGCCCAAGAAAGGTCCGGGCGTAGGCACGGCCATTGCCGCCGGTGCCGCTGGCGCAGCAGCCGGCTACATGCTGGGTTCGGCCATGAACAGCAATCACGCCTCCGGTAATGCATCAGAAGCCGCCAGCGGCTCCAGCTTCCCATGGGGCACACTGGCCTTGCTGGGCCTGCTGGGCATTGGTGGCCTGATGTGGTTCCGCCGCAAGAATGCCGCCACGGCAGCACCGATGAACACCCCGATGCCGGCTGGTAACGCTCCTGTATTCAATAGCAGCAGCCAGGATGCCGCCCGCTTCGATCCGATTCCCAAGATCGGCTCCGGCCTGGGTCAGGCACCGTCTTACGGCGGCGCTGCGGCAGCCATGGCAGGCGGTGCACCCGCCCGCCTGCCGGATGGCACGGAAACGCCGAACTTCCTGCGCCAGGCCAAAGCCACTTTCCTGCATCTGCAAAGCCTTAACTCACCGGACAGCCTGGAAGAAGTACGCAAGTACATGACGCCGGATCTGTTCGAAGGCCTGCGCAACGACATCGCCGGCAATGGTGATGTGGCGGACTTCCCGCAGCTGGACTGCCAGCTGGCCGAAGCCGTGGAAGAGGCCGGTCGTTATATCGCCACCGTGCGCTTCTCCGGCACGGTGAGCGAATCGGTCAACGCCCCGGCAGTGCCGTTTAGCGAATACTGGCACTACATCAAGGATGGCAGCACCGGCGGCAAATGGCTGGTGGCAGGCATTCAGCAGGAGTAATTTCCTTCTTTTATGCGGATTTATCTCAACGGGCCCAGTCGGGCCCGTTTTTTATTATCCGGCCATGCTCTACACTGGAATGCCAATTGCTAGAGAGATTGGCTTACGGGCCAGCAAGAGCCCCACTCCAGGAAGGAATGTACTGTAATGAAACGTTTCGAGCATGCCGGTCTGACCCTTGGCAGCCATTTTCAGCCCATCTACAGCCTGGCGCATCGCCGCACGGTAGGGGTGGAGGCCTTGTTGCGCGCCGAGCAGAACCAGCTGCCACTCTCCCCAGCCGAGGCCTTTTACGCCATGGTGTCGCCAGAACGGCGTCACGGGCTTGATCTGGCCGTGAGCCAGGCGCATGTCCAGCATTTTTCCCAGCTGGAACAAGCCCATCCGCACTGGCTGTTCCTCAATGTCGATGCCGCCTCGCTGTCGCGCCCCGAGCGCGCCATGGCGCTGGCCAACTCCATCCGCGAAGCCGGCTTGCAGCCTGGCAATGTGGTACTGGAAGTGCTGGAACATGTGCTGGAAGTGGATGAAGCGCTGATCGAAGGCGTTAATCTGCTGAAGAAAACCGGTTTTCTGATCGCCATCGACGACTTCGGCGTCGGCCATTCCAACCTGGACCGGGTCTGCCAGCTGGAGCCGGACCTGGTGAAATTCGACAAGGACTTGCTGCGCAGCGCGGTGAGCCAGCCACGCACCCGCAATCTACTGTCCAGACTGGTGCGTCTGATGCACGAAATTGGTGCATTAGTGGTGGAAGAAGGCATCGAAACCGAAAACGACGTACTGGTGGCGCTGGAATCCGGCTGCGATCTGGTACAGGGCTACTATGTGGCACGGCCCAGCCTGACCCCGGACCCGGACGACATCATCACCAAACGGCTGGATTCGCGCTGGGACGAGCTGATGGTGCGCGACTTGCTCAAGCGCAAGATCACCCGCCGCCAGATCGAGCTGGCACGGCAGGCTTTTGTACAATCAGCCATTTCGCTGATGCAGGGCACCCCGTTTGATCAGGCGGCCACACCGATGCTGGCCATGCCAGACGTAATCCGCTGCTTCCTGCTGGACAGCGAGGGCCGCCAGATTGGCCGCAACCTCAACAGCCGCCACAACACCGTGGCCAGCAACCTGAAATTTGCCCCGCTAGCCGACACCACCGGTGCCGTGTGGTCGCGCCGGGCCTATTTCCAGCACGCCATCGACCAGCCCGGCGTGCTGTACATGAGCGAGCCTTATCTGTCGATGACCGACACCCGCTCCTGCGTGACGCTGTCGATGGCGATTGAAATCGACGAAGCCATGCACGTGCTGTGTGCCGACGTACTCGCCCCGCGTGTACACAGCAGCCACGGCTGAAAACGGCAAAAGCAGCAATAAAAAAGGACCGCACGCGGTCCTTTTTCGTTTCCAGCTGCCGGCTTACTGCGCCGGGGCAATCTCGGTGATGTTTTCAAACAGGGTAACCACCTTCTGCACCCCTGCGGTTTCGCTCACCACTTGTGCAGCGGCCTGGCCCTCGGCCGGCGTTACCAGGCCCAGCATGTATACCACGCCACGCTCGGTCACTACCTTTACCTGATTGGGCGAATAGCCCTTGCCATCCAGCATGCGGGTACGCACCTTGCTGGTGATCCAGGTATCGTTGCTACGCTCGGACAGGCCGGACGCCGGTGCCACCACCGTGTAGTTGTACACCCGGCGGACATTGGGCATGCCGCGGGCAATCAGCTCGGCCTGCTGGCCGGCCTCGGCCGTCGGTACCTCACCGGTCAGCAGCACGGCGCGGTTGTAGCTGGTGGCGTTGACATGGGCAGATGGCAGCTTGTCGCCAATCTGGTGCGATACCTTCACTTCGATGCTCTGGTCATCCACATAGGCACCACTGGAACGACGGTCGGTAGCCACCAGCGCACCGCCGGCCACACCGCCAGCCGCCAGGGCAAAGCAACCGGACAAGGCACTGGACAAACCAGCAGCCAGCAACAGGGTCAGGACTGTGTGTTTCATTTACTCGCCTCCCAACAGCATGTAGTCAATCGCATCGCACAGTGCATGCACCAGCAGGATATGCACCTCCTGAATGCGCGCAGTACGCAATACCGGCACATTCAGCTGAATGTCTTCCGGCGACAGGATTTCACTGATCTTGCCGCCGTCCTTGCCGGTGAGGGCAATCACGCCCATGCCGCGTTCGTGGGCGGCATAGATGGCTTCGATCACATTGGCAGAATTGCCCGAGGTGGAAATGGCCAGCAAGAGGTCGTTGGTATGCCCCAGCGCACGTACCTGCTTGGAAAAAATCATGTCGAAATCGTAGTCGTTACCAATGGCGGTAAGGGCCGAGGTATCGGTTGCCAGAGAAATGGCCGCCAGACCCGGGCGCTCTTTTTCAAAGCGTCCCAGCATCTCTGCGGCAAAATGCTGGGCATCTGCTGCCGAGCCGCCATTGCCGCAGGCCAAAATCTTGCCCTCGTTCATCAGGCAGGTCACCATGCGCTCGGCCGCCAGTGCCACGGCTGGCGACAGCAACTCCATTGCCTCCTGCTTGGCAGCGATGCTTTCCAGAAAATGTCCGTTGACGCGTTCAATCAGGTCCATGCTTTTCCTCGTAGCAGCCAACCGGGGGCTGCTATGCAAAAATGTTTTTCAGCCACTGTAGCGGCTGCTCGCCTTCACTCAGCACAGCATCAAAACGACAAGGTGCGTCTACTACCCTATCGGACAGGTAGACTGCCGCCGCGTGCATGAGTTTCCTTTGTTTGTTTGCGGTAATGCTGTAAGCGGCACCGCCAAAGCGGGCGCTGGCACGATGGCGCACCTCGACGAACACCCAGCTGCGGCCATCACGCATGATCAGATCGATTTCGCCACCCCGGCACAGCCAATTGCGCTCCACCAGTTGCAGCCCCTGTCGCAACAGGAAGGACAAGGCCCGCTCTTCCGCCAGCCTGCCCTGCTCATTCATGGGGTTTACTCGCCCTCGCCAATCAGCGACACCGGCAACTGGCGGTCGAACACACGGTCGCGCCCCAGTTTCAAATCACCGGTCACGCCATCCAGCTTGATGCTGGCCGGATTACGGCTGGTCGCCAGTTGCAAGGCCAGGCGATAGGCATCAATCCCCAGCGCGTACAGCCGCTCGGTTTGCAAGGTCAGCGTACTGGCCGGCCGCGCATAACGCTTCACCGCCGGATGCTGCGGCATCAGGAACCAGGGCATGTCGATAAAACGGATACCGGCCAGTTGCCGGTCTGGTGTGCGGGTGCTGATCTGCGAGGTGGCATACACCGCCAGCTCGGGCAACAGCGCAGGCTTCAGCCGTGCGGCCTCGGCCGGCTCCACTGCCAGAAACACCGCATCCGCCCGCCCGGCCGCCACGGCCAGCTCAGACAGATTGTGGCCGTTGTCTTCCATCTGCTGTGCATCCTTGCCTGCCTGGCTGCGCCATTCGTCGGCAAAAGCCTGCTTCAGCCGGCTGGACAGCACTTCGCCATCGGTAATGATCAGCGGATTGGCCCGGCCATCATCGCGCATCAGCCGGGCAATCTGCCGGGCTTCCACTTCCACATTCAAGGCCAGGGTAAACAGCTTGGGGCTGGTGGGCACATCGCGCCCCACCGCATTCAGCGCCAGCGTCGGCACGCTGACATAGGGAGCCACCGCAGCAATGCCGGTGCGCGACAGCGGGCCGATCATCACATTCACCCCGCCGGCCACCGCCTCCCGATAACGTTGGGCGGCATTGTGCTCATCCGCATCAATCACCACCACCTCGGCCTGTGGATCAACCTCATGCGCTGCTTCCACCCCGCTGCGCACCACCGCCGCCGCCTCGCCCAGCAGGCGCGACTCGGTAGGCAGCAACAGGCCTATTTTCACCCGCGACGCCATCTTGCCCGGTGCGGGCAGGGGCTTGGCCTGCGGTGCCATGGCTGGCGCAGATGCCGGCGCAGTCTGCGCCCGAACCGCCGCACCAGCCGCGCTATTGAGCGGCGCGGCATTGAGTTGGATGATATAGTCCGGTGCCTGCGCCTGCGCAGCCGTCAACCATGTCATCATGACGCCAACCAACAGCGGAGCCAGTCTTTGCATACTTCGTTCGCTCACTTGCTTGAATCTGCACGGGAAAGTTTCTGTCGCGGCACATTATATGTGGTGGCCACCCCCATTGGAAACCTGGGAGATGTTACCGCGCGTGCGCTGACTGCCTTTGGCGTGGCCGATGTGGTGTGCGCCGAAGACACCCGCGTCACCGGTAGCCTGCTGACAGCATACGGCATTCACGCCAACAAACTGGTCAGCCTGCGCGAACACAACGAACGCAGCATGGCCGAACAAGTCATCCGCTGGCTGGCCGAAGGCCAGATCGTGGTGCAAGTATCCGATGCCGGCACCCCTGCCGTGTCTGACCCCGGCGCCCGGCTGGTAGAAGCCGTGCGCGCTGCCGGCCACCCGGTACGCCCCATTCCCGGCGTATCCGCCGTCATCACCGCCCTGTCCGCCAGCGGCTTTACCAATAATGCCTTTCTGTTTCACGGCTTTTTGCCGCCCAAAAGCGGCGAACGCCGCCGCACCCTGCAGCAATGGCTCAGTGCCGACCACCTGGTGGTGTGCTACGAAGCCCCGCACCGCATCGTCGACACCCTGCAGGACATCGTGGCCGAGCTGGGGCCGCAACGCCGGCTGATGCTGGCGCGAGAGCTGACCAAAACCTTTGAAACCTTCCACAGCCTGCCCGCCGGCGAACTGCTGGAATGGGTCAAGGCCGACAGCAACCAGCAGCGCGGCGAAATCGTGCTGATCATCGACGCCGCCCCGCAGCCTGACAGCGACGAAGCGCTGCCGGAAGAAGCGGTGCGCATCATGAACATCCTCAGCGCCGAACTGCCGATGAAACAGGCCTCCACCCTGGCCGCCCAGATCAGCGGAGCCAACCGCAAGCAACTTTATGACCATGCGCTGAAATTGAAAAAGGACGCCGCAGAGTGATTTACAAGGGCAGGCAGATCAGATAGACTTGCCTCCTCTTGCGATGCCCGGGTGGCGAAATCGGTAGACGCAGGGGATTCAAAATCCCCCGCCGCAAGGTGTGTCGGTTCGAGTCCGACCCCGGGCACCAAGTCCTTACCAGATAAGGATTTCCGCAAGAATCAAAACAGCGCCGCAAGGCGCTTTTTTGTTGCCTGTCGTTTTCGCAAGCCTCCCCAGCACACCGAGCGCAGATCATGTTAGTTGCGCCCGAACACCTGCCGTCATCACGGCCTGCATACCGCCAACATCCCCCTATGCGTGCTGTGTGCTATCTACCATCTCCACGTCCATTTCTCACTGACGTTCCGCCCGGCAAAAGCCCATCTTCATGGTGTCTCCTGGTCCCTTCAAGCCGGAAGTGATTGCCGGATACAAGGCGCGCAGAGCCTGCGAAGTGCTGCACAAGGCGGAAATGCTGGACCGCCCCAAAGGCCGCGATGCCTGGACGGTGAACGGCGGAAAAAGCATTGGCCAGGTGTATCGCATGCACCTGTACCAAGTCATGCCGGGCGAGGAGGAAGAAGGGGGGTAAATTCTCACGTAAGGAAAAAACTGCCGCCAACACCGCCAACCCGCCAATTCTTATGTAACTCTATTGATTTATATAGGTTTATTTGTTGGCGGTGAGTTGGCGGTGTTGGCGGTAGTCACGTCTGAAATCCACCCCCTCCCGCCCAGTTGGCGGTTTCAGGGTGGCTGTTGGCGGCAAAATTGGCGCAACCGCCAACAACTTAATCATTACAGATCAATAACTTAGACACGAGTTGGCGGTGTTGGCGGCATTGGCGGCGGTTTTTGCTACATACGTGAGAAAAAAGAAGCGCTGTTTAAAATCAATCGGCATATCATTTAAGCCTAATTGTGCCAGCCTAGATACAAGGACGTTGCATGGCAAAGCTACGCTACACCCGCGAGCAACTGAACCGCGCAAAAGCGCTGATTGGTGAAGAATGGCCCAACAACTTGAGCGACGAGAAACTAGAAGAACTGTTGGTCAGCACCCTCAAGCGCAAAGCCAAGGATTTGACCTTAAGCGGTGAGACTCCGGATCCACTGACCGGCATCGACTACGACCCGAAGCGACAGGCCGACCAAACCTTGGTCAAGGGCCTATCACTGCAACGGATGCTATTCGAAATGCTGCATCCTGGCATTACCCTATCGACCTACCACGAGCGCGAAGCCGAGAAGACCGCCGCCAGGTCGCAACTGCAAAACGTCAGCGCGTCCTTGGCTCAACGTATCCAATCTGCTCAACGCGTCATTGCTATGCACTACGCCCGCTCTGTTTGGGATGGGATCGATCACAAGAAACCGCTGGGATTCCTGCATCACCCTGGCCTTGCTGAATACACCGCCCACTATCTGAATTCCTCGCCAGACCAAGCTCACAGTCAATTTGGTGAGGATGTTGCGCTGGATCTTTTAAATCAGTACCCAGCACCTTCTTTATTAAAAATCAATGCTGGTTTTAGTTATTGGCTAAACTAAATTAATTAAGATAGAAATGATACAAGCAGAGCGAAACCATTAATTTCAGTGATGAGTAAAACTGTGAAAATGAAACTCCTAACAATTAAGAGTTGAAGTGGAATATTCATGCTTGGTGCGATCTAAAGATGAGCATATCTGCCTGATGGAGACAGCCCAAGCATCCAGAAAATCTGAAGCAATTCGTTCCTCATCTGGCATTAGCCATTTAAATTTATTTTATCTTTATTAGCACGATAGGCTATAAAATGTCTGAATTATCTATAAAAATAGAATATGAAAATAACCGCAAAAAGCCAGCCGCAGTTTTTGAGGCCATGGCTCAATACATTGAGGCATACCAAGACTTTAGTCAGCTATTAATCAGCTCAGTTGGAATTAAAGCAGACTTTGAATTTCAGCTTGACGATATCAAAGAAGGCTCTATTCTTAGCAAACTATCAGCCTTACCTGGCTTGATAGACAAGGGACTAGAAGAAATATTCTACGCAGCTGGAAATAGAACAATGGCAAAATTAAAAGGGCAAACTAGCACAGAAGAAGATGTTGAGAGTTTGGGCGCGGAATTGGAAGCCGATATAGCCAAGAGGATATCAGGAGAAATAGCTTCACCTATGATTGACCGAACCAAATTAGCCTTTGTACTAAGGGAGTTCTCTCAAGCAAATGAGAAGCTAAACAAAGGAGAAAAAGTAAGCTTTCATTCGAAGGATGAGAGATCGAATATTTATCACTTGGACACAGATTGGCGCTTTACTGGAAATCCGGCTGAAATGTTTCAAGGTGATATCGAGCATCATGATGTAGAGGGTAGCTTCTATGCCGTTATGGCAGTTAATGAGGGAAATGCTTTGTGGTGTTTTAAAAGCATTGAGATGAATCGCAGAATACATGCTACCATTACACACAAAGATTGGCTGAGTAGATATCAAAATGGTCTCATTCAGCCTATTGGCCCCAAAGATGTTATAAAGGCACGCGTTGCATATGACATTTACACCCCTCCCAAAGGACGAGGAAATCCAACAATAAGAAATGCAAAAATAATTGATGTAATTCAAATAATTCGCAACCAGAGTGGATACCAGTATGAATTCGGTGGAAATCAATAGAGAGAAATCAGTTATATTCACCGAATTAAAAACTGACTATTTATATATCGCAATTCCTTTTTTGCTTCTAATTGCAATTAAGCTATACATGGGAGAGTGGCGGGATGTAATCCTCAGTACTGACTGGTCACTCGCATCCTGCTTAATATTTGGCCAAAGTGCGTCAAAATTATCACGAGCCGCAGTAGCTTCTAAAAATATGATAGTCGAGCAAAATTTCGGTTGGTATACCGCCAAAAGATTTTTATTAATTGTAGCATCTCTAGCTGTATATTTTGGAATGATTGCAAAACCCTCGCTTAGCCTAGCTTTTTCTCAAATATTTCTTTTCCTAATCGCAAGTTTCTTTCACTTCAAAGATGGATTTGCAGCTCTATTAATAATAAGAAATAAACAATAATGATTCTTCTTTCTTTTCTATATATGGCAATTCCCATTATAAATTTTCAATAGCTATCGATGAAAAATAGCGAGTTACCGAAATTGTGGATTTTGAGCTGTGAATAGGTGCAGCGTTGTCAGCTATACACTTGATACGGATACAGTGTCCCCCATGCTAGCGTCTGGCCTCATTTGCAGAAAAGCAACTATAAGTGGATGTTGCCCAAACATCTGATTTGAATCGAATGTTGCCGCTCGCCAATAGAACTGAGTCGCTATCGAAGAGCTACGGACATGGCTGAACCGATTACCATTATCCCCATCCTGTAGCTCACGGCACCTACAAGCTGTGTATAGATTTGTGTACAGATCAAGTTTCCACAAACTAAAAATCACAACCTGTATTGGCTTTCCAGCCACACTTCGATAGAGACCCCGCCTAATAAGCCCAGAACCCCGCACAGCACCATGCTCTGCGGGTTTTTATTGTCCTGTGCGATCCGGCAAGTCCAATCCGGTGTGAACCAGTCGCTCTACCCCGTTGCCGCCGGTCTACTCCGGGCGTGCGGGTATTGAGGCACAGCGCAGTTGCCATCCAGCACACATCCCCGCCTGACGCTTGTCCGCATCTTCCCACCAGCGCAGCTGGCCGGCGCTGTCACCAGCTTGCCCGTCTGGGTGGTTTTTGTTCATGACTCTTGCGTTCAGCGGCATCATGGATATGATGAATTCATTTTTCAGCCACCACCCTTGGAGGGATTGCCATGTCGGATGCCCTGGCCCAGCAGGAAGCTGTCGGTTCCCGTTTTTCCCTTGCCAAAATGCGCCATGCGCGTGACAAGACCTTCGAGGCGGTGCGGCTGATTGCGGCGCAGATTCGTCCCGGCATGGACGAGCAGCAGGCCAAGGACCTGGCGCGGGCGACGCTGGCGCGCATGGGGATGGAGCGGATCTGGCATGGCATCATCATCCGTTTTGGCCATTCAACGCTAAAAACCTTCAAGCAGAAAATCGACCCAGACAATGTGCTGGGTGAGCACGATATTTTCTTTATCGACCTGGGGGTGGTGTGGGATGGCCACGAGGGCGATGCCGGCGCTACCTTTGTAGTGGGGCAGGATGCGGACATGCATGCCTGCGCGGCAGCGGCCCGCACGCTGTGGCAGCTGGTCAGCGAAAAGTGGCAGCAGGATGGCTGCGCCGGCAGTGCGCTGTACGACTATGCGGCGGAGCAGGCTGCGGCCATGGGCTGGAAGCTGAATCTGGATATCAAGGGGCACCGGGTTTGTGATTTTCCGCACGCCATTTACCAGGCCGGTTCGCTGGGGGATTTTGCCGCCTGCCCGGATACCGGGGTGTGGATTCTGGAAATCCAGATTCGCCACCCCACGCTGCCGTATGGTGCGTTTTATGAAGACCTGCTGCTACGCGATGCCAAGCGCTGAAACATGCGCCACCGCAGCTAGCCAGGGGTTCAACTGCCCTTTTCATGAGGTTTTGCACGCTTGGCGGCTGGGCTGGCTGTGCCAACCCGTTTCCAGGCTGGCGGCTGACCATACAAGACATCCCCCCCACAGGCGCTGGCCAGTAGCGGCCAGTCACCCAGTGGGTGATAACGCGGCCTGCTGCCGGGCTGCGCTCAGAACTGGTAATTCAGCGCGGTATACAGCGAGCGGGCTGCACCCGGCACGCCAGTTCCCCATTCACCCATCCCGCTGGGGTTCTTCGCCATGGTCCGGCCCTGGCCGGTATAGGCCCCGCCCAGCGGCTGTACGTAGTAGCGATTGAACACATTGTCCACGCCCACATCCACGCTGAACTGCTTCCACTCATAGCGGCTGCGCAGGTTGAACAGGCTGTAGCCCGGCGTTTTGATTTCATTACGCACGGCCGAGACAGCGGTCTTGGCACGCACCAGCTGCAGTTCGGCGGTATTGCTCCACTGGCCCAGGGTGTGCACCAGCGCCAGCTTGGCATTCAGCGGCATAATGTTGTACAGATTGTCGCCGGTAGTCAGGTTTTCGCCACGGGTGTAGCTGAGCTGGGCGGTGGCATCGACACTGCCGTATTGCGGGCCATTGGCCAGCCGCAGCTTGCCGCTGACATCCACGCCGTATAGCTGGGCGTTCTGATTGACGTATTGCAGGGTGACATAGCTGTTGGTGCTGCTCAGGTTGCTGCTACCCCCACACAGGCTGGTGCCGCAACGCTGGGCATCGATGTAGTTTTGCACATAGCTGTAGTAGGGGCTGATTTTCAGGCCCCAGGCCTTGCCATCGGCGGCGCGCCAGTCGGCACTGCTGCTGAGGGTATGCGCCACTTCCGGCTTCAGGTTGGGGTTGCCGAAGTAGCCGTTACCATCACCGACAAAATTATTCATGATGGCGGCCATGCCCATGCTGGACCAGGTATAGCGCTCGTACAGATTGGGCGAGCGGGTTTTCTGGGCATAGGCCAGTTCGTACTGCTGCCCGGCCGACGGGGTGTAGCGTACCAGGGCGGACAGGTCGATATTGTGGTCGGTCTGTTGATGGTTCAGCGCGTTGAAGGCAGCGGCATCGGTGGCATAGGAGGCCATGCTGTTATAGCCCGCCACATTGCCGGCATTGCTCTTTACCTGGGATGCACGCAGGCCGAGAATGCTGCGCCATTGCGGTGTCCAGTCGGCCTGCCATTCGGCAAACACATCCAGCTTGTCGCGCGTGCCGTCCTTAATGTTCCAGAAGGTATTGGGGCTCATCATGCCCATGCCGCTGCCGGCGGCAGGCCACCAGTCATTCAGGCCATAACGCAGGAATTCGGCCCCCAGCTTCAGTTGGTCGCGCGGGCTCAGTGGCAGATCAATCACCAGCGCCCCGCCCAGGGTGTGGCTGGCGGTGTCCATCGGCATGCCGCCATAGCTGCCGTATACGGTTTGCTTGTCATCGCCAAAGTCCATGCTGTGCCGCACATACTGGTTGTACAGCCGTGCATCCAGCTCGCCCCAGCCAAACTGGCCGTTGTAGTGCAGGTTGAACTGGCTGCTGCTGTTGTCGGTCATGTCCATGCGCTGGTTGGCAAAGCCTTCGTACGGGGTGTTTTGCACGCCCACCTTGGCTTCCAGCAGCTGGTAGCTGTCGCGCCAGGCCACGCTGACTTCGTGGTTCTGGGTGTGGTAAGCGCTGGAGCCTACTGTGTCGCCATCCAGCCAGGCGCGGCCGGTGGAGGCACCGGCACTCTTGAATGCGGCAGCGGCATCGTAATTGCCGGAGCGGGCGGTAGAGCCGCTGTAGTTGATGCTGACATGGTCATTGGCCAGCGTGGCGGACAGATTGGCACCGCTGGCATCGCCATTGCTGCGGTAATAGGCGCCCATCTGGCCGGTCAGCAGGGTTTGTCCGGTTTCGGCAAAGCGCGGGGCGGCGGCCTTGGCCACGATGACGCCACCGATATGATCGCCACCGGCGCTGACCGGGGCGCTGCCGTTATACACCTGCACGCTGTCCACCTTGCTGGCATCCATATAGGACAGCGGCGAGTTCATGTGATTGGGGCAGGAAGACACCAGGCTGATGCCGTCGGTCTTGATCAGCAGGCGGTCATCGGCCAGGCCACGTAATACCGGCAGGCTGGAAAAACCACCCGCACCATGCAGGCTGAGGCCGGGAATATCCTGCAACAGCTGGGCGCTGTCGCTGCTGCGGGCTTTCTGGGTGGCCAGCTGGGTCGCGTCCAGCGTGCTGCCATCGGCCAGATTAGCCGGGCGCGTGCCGTGCACCACCACCTCCGGCATGCTTTGCAGCGCATTCGTGTCTTCTGCCAGCGCGCTTTGACACAGCGCGGCCATGGCCAGGGCAACTGCCAGTACGGCAGGCTTCTGATGGTATTGCATGATGTTTCCCAAGTGAGCAACGGAATGGAATGCGGGCCAGGTCAAAGGCGCAACTTGCCTGCCATCTTGTTGGCAAGCCCATTCCGGCTGGAGGGGAACACAAAACAGGCTTGCAGGCGCTGCCAACAAACAGTTGTTTGCTTAACAGCCGGGGCGAGATTAGCAATTTGCTACCCGCTTGGGATGTGACCAATTGTCGCAGGGAGAGTGATGCAGCCAGACAGAGGGGGCCGTGGCAGCGCAGGGATTGCCGCCCGGTTCAGGGTGCAGGCGCGGCAAATGGCCGCAGTACGCTGCCTTCCAGTTGCAGCACCGGCCGCCAGGGGCCGCCGCTTGGGCCGATATTGATCAGGGTCTTGCCGCCCTGATAGCTCTGCAAACTGGTGCATTGCCGCAGATTGGCCGACTCCTTAGCCGATGCCGCAGGCCAGGCCGTAATTTGCTGGTAAGCCCCGTCGGCCGACAGTTGGTAGTATTGCTGCTCGGTGCAGTTTTCCTGCTGCGGCGGGCAGCCGTGCAGGCTGAACAGCAAGCTGCCATCCGGCAGAATGCGCGGGCGCATCTGATAGCGATCCGACTGCCGCCAGCGTGCGGGCGCATCCAGGCTCAGTAATTTGCGCAGTTGGCCGCTGGATGGCCGGAACAGGTAGAAATCTGCCCGGTTAGCGGTAAGGTGCGCAGCGCCCGGCCCCCAGCCGCCCAGCGCATCCCACACCGAATGGCTCTGCGTGTGCTGCGTCAGCGCCACGGCCAGCAGCTCGCAAGCCGGGCCAGCGCTATCCGCCACACTGATTGACACCACCGCAGCACGCACCGGCGCTGCGCATGACAAGCCCGCGAACCATAGCAACAATACCGGCAGACCGCGCATCGATTTGCTCCACGTAGGCTACCCGGCAGAGCTGACTGGCCGGGCCTGGAAGGACAAATTACACTGTCTGGCGGACAAACAACAGCAGGCACGCCATGACCGAACCCACACCAGACATGAACCAGGATATTCGCGATTTCCGCCAGCCCATGGTGACCTCGCTCGGCATCATTCTCGGCTTTCTGCTTGGCTTTCTTGGCCAGTGGGCCACCAATGACAATGGTGAATCCGCCATCCAGAGCCGCGCCGACTGGGTGGTGGCGCTCACGCTGGTTGCCGCCATCAGCATGATGCTGCTGGTGCTGTACCGGCTGCTGAATAACCGCTATCCGCTGCAGCGGGCCGGTCATTACTATCAGCACACCTTCCAGCTCTATATGTTGTCCATCGTGGTGGCCTTCAGCGGGGTCGTGGCGGCCCTGTTCGTGTAAACAGCCTGATATCGCGCAAAAGAGTGTGAGATGGCTTGCAATTGGCATGACAAGCCAGGAAATTGCTCAGTAAACTAGCGACTCTATGTGCAGGCAGCCTGCCATGGCCTGGAAGCACAACGGTCCGGTTGCTGCGCTGCCATTTTCCACTCATCTGCACTGGCTACCGTGAATAAAATCTGGCGCTCCTGGCTGATCAGCCTGCTGGTCGCCCTGCTTGCCTGCCTTATCGGCATGAGCGTGGTGTATTTCACTGCGCGGCAAGACGAAAACATCGTCCGCTCCCAGGCGCTGGCCGACGCCAGCGACCGTGGCAATGCGGTCAAGGTTGCCATCGACCACGCCCTGTCCTCCACCTATGCCCTTGGCGCCATGGTGCGGCAGGGCCGTGGCCAGCTGGATGAGTTTGATACCTTTGCCCGCCCGCTCATCATTTACTACCCTGGCGTGATGTCGCTGCAACTGGCTCCCTCCGGCGTAGTGCAGCAGATTTATCCGCTCAAGGGCAATGAAAAGGCCATCGGCCACAATCTGCTGGCCGACCCGGCGCGCAACAAGGAAGCCTTCATGGCGCGCGATACCGGCCAGATGACACTGGCCGGACCCTTTCCGCTTTTGCAGGGCGGCACCGGTGCCGTTGGCCGGCTGCCCATCTTCATCGGCCGCGACAACAACGGCAAACCGCACTTCTGGGGCTTTGCCATCGCTCTGGTGCGGTTTCCCGATGTACTGCAAGGGGCCGGGCTGAACTGGCTGCCGCAGCGCGGTTATCAATATCGCCTGTGGCGGCAGCATCCGGACACCAAGCAGGTGCAGATCATTGCTGGCGCAGACAGCAAAAACAAGCAACTAAGCGACCCGGTGCATTACCACATCAATATGCCGAACGGGATATGGACGCTGGATGTGCAGCCACAGGATGGCTGGCGCGACCAGCACCGCATCGTCATCAACAGTGCGCTGGTGCTGGTCATCAGCTTTCTGCTGGGCTGGCTGGCCTGGCAAATGCTGGAGCTGCGTCGCCACCGCGCCGAGCTGGCCCTGCTGGTAGCGCTGCGTACCCGTGCGCTGGCACAGGAAACCTCGGATCGTCAGGCTGCCGAACACGCGGCGCTGGCAGAAACCATACGCCAAGCTGCCCTGCTGCAAACCGCATCGGACGGCATCCATATCCTGAATGAACACGGCCAGCTCACCGAATTCAGCGACTCGTTCGCCAGCATGCTGGGCTATACCCCGGACGAACTGCGCCAGCGCCAATTACAACTGGCCGACTGGGACGATACCGTGCCGGCGGGCTTGTTCGAGCAGCTGCTGCAAGACGAAAGTGGACAAGGCTATTGCCTGGAAACCCGCCATCGCCGCAAGGATGGCAGCCAGATCGAGGTGGAGGTGAATGCCAAGGCGATGAATATTGGTGGCCGGCGCTATCTGTATGCTTCTTCGCGCGACATCTCCGAGCGCAAGCATGCCGAGCAGCTGCTGCGCATCGCCGCCACCGCCTTCGAAGCACAGGAAGGCATGGTGGTGACCGACTGCCACACCGTCATCCTGCGCGTAAACAGCGCCTTCAGCAAAATCACCGGCTACCAGGCTGAAGATGTTGTGGGCCGCAAGATCAACATCCTGCAATCTGGCCGGCACGACGCCGCCTTCTACCGCCGCCTGTGGCTCAGCCTGCGCGAACAAGGAGCCTGGCAGGGCGAAATCTGGAACCGCCGCAAGAACGGCGAAATCTACCCGGAGTGGCTGAGCATCAGCGCGGTGCAGGGCGACAATGGCGAAGTCAGTCATTATGTTGGCACCATGAGCGACATCACCCAGCGCAAGGCCGCCGAAGACAAAATCAAGCGGCTGGCCTTTTACGACCCGCTCACCCAGCTGCCCAACCGTCGCCTGCTGCTGGACCAGCTACAGGTCGCGCTGGACAGCAGCGCACGCCACCAGCAAACCGGCGCCCTGCTGTTTATCGACCTGGACAACTTCAAGACCCTCAACGACACCCTGGGCCATGACATGGGCGACCGGCTACTGCAGGAAGTGGCGGTACGCCTGAATGAGTGCCTGCGCAGCGGCGACACCGTGGCACGGCTGGGCGGTGATGAATTCGTGGTCATGCTGGAAAGGCTCAGCCCGTTGCAACAGCTGGCCGCGCAACAAACCCGCGAGCTGGGCCAGCGCATCCTGGACTCGCTCGCCCGCCCCTACCCCATGCTGGGAGGCACCCACCACAATACTTGCAGCCTGGGTGCGGTACTGTTCTTCGGCAATACCACCACGGTGGAAGAGCTACTGAAGCGGGCCGACCTGGCCATGTACCAGGCCAAGGCTGCCGGGCGCAATACGCTGCGCTTTTTCGATCCGGAAATGCAGCAGGCGGTCACCGCCCGCGCCGAACTGGAGGCCGACCTGCGCCGTGGCCTGCAACAGCAAGAGTTCCAGCTATTCTATCAACCACAGGTGGATGCCGACGGCCACATTACCGGTGCCGAAGCCCTGCTGCGCTGGCAGCGGCCGGAATACGGCCTGGTGACACCGGCCAGCTTTATCCCGCTGGCCGAAGAGTCCGGCCTGATCGTGCCGCTGGGCGAGTGGGTCTTGCACACCGCCTGTCGCCAGCTGGCAGCCTGGGCCGCTGATCCGGCTACCGCCCAGTTGGAGTTGTCGGTCAATGTCAGCGCCCGCCAGTTTCATCAGCCCGGCTTCGTGGCCATGGTCAGGATGGCGCTGCAGCAAAGTGGCGCCCCGGCGCGCAAGCTGAAACTGGAGCTGACCGAAAGCCTGCTGCTGCAGGATGTAGACGACACCGTGCGCAAGATGCAGGCACTGAAACAGGATGGCGTGGGCTTCTCGCTGGACGACTTTGGCACCGGCTATTCCTCGCTGTCCTATATCAAGCGCCTGCCGCTGGACCAGTTGAAAATCGATCAGTCCTTCGTCCGCGACATCGACAGTAATGTGAACGATGTCTCCATCATCCGCACCATTGTCGCCCTGGCCGGCAGCATGCAATTGCAAGTGATTGCCGAAGGGGTGGAAACCGCCAGCCAGCGCCAGTTTCTGCTACAACAGCACTGCCGCGCCTTCCAGGGCTATTTGTTCGGCAAGCCGATGTCGATTGGCCATTTCATGCGGCTGCTGACCAGCCGCTGACTGCGGCTAATAAAATAGCGTAGCGTCCCTGAGACCAGGCCTGCCGGCGCAGACAGTACAAGGTGTACGGCAAGAAGGCGCAACGCAGTCGCAGTTTTTTTGATAGCGGCGCGGGGCAGTAGCGCACGCGCCGCATAGCCGACAGCCGCCAGATCGTGTTACAAAATGCGGCCTCACCCTGCGGAGCCTGCCATGCGCTTTCAGCCTGCACCCGGCCACTGTCTGATCGACTCGCACTGCCATCTGGATGCGCCGGAATTCGACGGCCAGCGCGATGCCATCGTCGCCGCCGCACAAGCCGCCGGCATTGGCCAGTTGCTGCTGCCCTCCATCCACAGCGACAGCTTTGCCGACAGCCTGACCATGCGCGAGCGCTATGGCTGCTGGATTGCCTTCGGCCTGCACCCCATCTATCTGCAACGCCATCTGGATGACCACCTGCACACGCTGGAACAACACTTGCAACAGCATGCGCCGGTTGCCGTGGGAGAAATCGGGCTGGATTACTATGTGCCGGGACTGGATGCCACCCGCCAGGAGCAATTGCTGGTGGAACAGTTGAAACTGGCACGCAAATACAATCTGCCCGTGCTGCTGCATGTGCGCCGTGCACAGGACCGCATCCTGAAATACCTGCGCCAGATTCCCGTACCGGGTGGTATTGCCCATGCCTTCAATGGCAGCCGGCAGCAGGCCGATGCCTTTATCCGGCTCGGTTTCAAACTGGGCTTTGGTGGCGCCATGAGCTATAGCGGTTCGCGCCGTATCCGTGAACTGGCCGCCACCCTGCCGCTGGAGGCGCTGGTACTGGAAACCGATGCCCCGGACATCCGCCCACAATGGGCCACGCAACAGCCCAACACACCCGCTAATCTGCAAAAATTCGCCATGATCATGGCCGAATTAAGAAATATGGACTTGAATACATTAACACCTGCCCTCTGGTCCAATACCTATCAGGCAGTTGGTTTGGCTTTGCCAAGCTAACAATGCAGTACCAAGGGGTGATTGTTAAGCTAGTCCATGCTAATGTGCCGGCCGGATGTGGCTGGCATGGTCACGATGGTAGGCAGCGACAACAATAAAAACCGGGCTGACCCCTGCCGTCATCAGTTGGTCATCCTGATGACTGACTGTTGCTGACAACCGCATGCAAGTACCCATCCGCCATCTATCTGTCTGGCTACGAGGTTCGGGGAGTTCAATGAAAAATCTATCCATCGCCACGCGCATCACCGCAGGCTTCAGCCTGCTGCTGGTGGCACTGGCCATCATCGGCAGCATCACCCTGCAAGGGCTGGGCCGCATCGACCAACGTGTCGAGAACGTCTCCAGCCACGAACTGGTGTTTTTCCGCGATGTATCGCAGCTACGCGTACACATGGGCAATCTGCGCCGCTTCGAGAAAGACTATTTCCTTAATGTCACCTCGGCGGAAAAACGCAGCGAATACCTGGGCAAATGGAAAGACACCTATGGCAAGGCACAGGAAACTGTGAAGGTGCTGCTGCAAGAGCTGAACGCAGGCAATAACAGCCTGAGCGCCACGCTCACCGGCCCGGTTACCCGGCAAGGTGAATTACTGCAAGCCTATGCTGATGGTTTCACCGCAGTCAGCAGCCAGGTTGAGGCCGGCAGCATCACCACACCGGCCGATGGCAATGCCGCCATCGGCAAGTACAAGGAAAACGTGCACCAGATGGAAGACATGCTGCAGACCATCAGCAAGTCGGCCGTGGAAGCCGTGGATGCACTGGGCAGCCAGATCAATACCACTTCAACCTCGGTACGCACCGCGGTCCTGGCGCTGCTGGCCATTGCCCTGCTACTGGGTATTGCCCTGTCCTGGCTCATCATCCGTTCCATTCGCCACCCGCTCAACAGCATGCGCGACAGCAGCCAGCACCTGGCACAAAGCCGCGACCTGACGCACCAGTTTCCCGATCTGGGCCGTAATGAACTGGGCAGCATGGGCCGCTCGGTAGCCGATCTGGTGGGTACGGTACGCACGCTGATCCAGGAATCGCACGGTTATTCCTCGCAGCTGGTCGGTGTGGCCGACCAACTGGGCAATGTCAGCGACTACGTGGCCAAGGCCTCGCACCAGCAATCGGAAGCCGCCTCCGCCTGTGCCGCCAGCATCGAGCAGATGACGGTCAGCATCCACATGGTGTCGGACAACACCCAGGGCGTGGAAGAACAGGCACGCCACGCCACCAGCGAAGCCACCCAAAGCAGCCAGCTAGCGATCCAGGCAGCCGCCGAAATTCGCCAGATTGCCAGCAGCATTACCGAAACCTCGCGGGTCATCGACCAGCTCAACCAGCGCTCCGGTGAAATCGGCGACATCGTCAAGGTGATACGCGATATCGCCGACCAGACCAATCTGCTGGCTCTGAATGCCGCCATCGAAGCAGCACGTGCCGGTGAAATGGGTCGTGGCTTTGCCGTGGTGGCCGATGAGGTGCGCAAGCTGGCCGAACGCACCAGCGTGGCCACCGCTGAAATTTCCTCGCGCATTTCCGGGGTACAAACCGACACCCAGCAAGCCTTCCACAGCATGCAGCAGGCTAATGCCCGCATCGAAACCGGTGTCCGCAGCACCCAGCAGGTGGCCACCTCGCTGCAACTGATCCGTGATCTGTCACAACGCTCGGTAGACAAGATTGGTGATGTCGCCGGGGCCATCAAGGAACAAAGCCAGGCCAGCCAGGATGTGGCACGCAATGTCGAGCAAATCGCCCAGATGAACGACAACACCAACCGCTCGGTACAGGAATCGCATCAGCTGGCTCAGCAACTGAAAGATTTGTCGGCCGCCCTCAACGATAGCCTGAACCGCTTCCGCGTCTGACACACCCGCCCTCCCCTCTGCAAGGCCGCTCTTCGAGCGGCCTTTTTCCTGCTTGCGGCAGCGCCAGCAAGTAGCGCTGGCCATCCGGGGCTGACAAATCGGGCAGGAATCACCATAAAGCAGGGTCGCCCCACCAGCCTTGCCAAGCTGGCCTGCCGCTGCTGTTTTCTGACCGGAATCCAGGCCCGGACATGACAAGCACGTCTGCGATTGACAGGACAGTACAATGCCTACAAACTCAACAGATTTATGAGCTGTTTTAAAGGAAAAATCGCTACTAGAATCGGGAAAATGACAGGCAAAACATTGAAAAAACGATGTGGCACTGGCAAACCGAGCGGCGAGACGCAATAAAACAGCTTTATTATCTGTTTATGCTGCAACAGCGCCAGGGCAGTCGCTGGCAGCAAGGTGCGCGCAGGATGACGGGCGGTGTCTGAAAGTAGCCAGTACGCATGACAGGGTGCCAGCAATGTGGCCCTGCAGGCTGCCGATGACGCGTAGCTGGTTCTGGCATACAGTACGCAGCTTAGCGTTTCAGGCAAGACCGAAACAGGATAGCGCACTGAACATAATAAATAAAGCCGCAAATAATTACTCTGCCAGAGCAATAGCCGCAGAGTTGTTTTACAGCAGCAAAACAATCATTGCCAGGCAAATAATAAACGGCAGTGCAAACTAATAAATCAAAATTTCCAGCGGCCAGCCACTGTGCAATGACCGCTTCCATAGCCTGTATATGGAAATCATTTGTGGAGCAATATCATGTCGGGTTGCGATAAAATCAAGCTGGGGAGCATGATTGTATCTTCCTTCCTTTCGGCCAATGCACTGGCTGGCTTGGGAGATTTACAGGTCAAATCACACCTGGGCGAACCGTTTCAGGCTGATATTAATCTGGTCGGATTCTCCGCCGAGGAACTGGATAATGCCAGAATCGCCTTGGCCGGTGATACCGAAGTCCGCGACCCCGATCTTTATTCTTCCCGCTTTCTGTCATCCCTGCGCTTTACCCTGCTTTCTTCCGATCAGGGCGGCATGATTCATATCAGTTCGAATCAGCCTATTGATGAACCTTCTCTGCGCTTTGCCATTAAAATCGAGGCTTTATCCAAGTGGCAGGTCCGCGAATACACCGCAGTTCTGAGCCCGACCACTGCACCGGCGACCAGCAAACCGCTGGCTAATGCCACGCCTGCGCCGGCACAGCCGGCATCGGTGGCAAACCCTGTAGTGGCATCGGTGGCGACACCTGTAGCTGCGCCCGTGGCAAGCATTGTCGCCGCGCCGGCCCAGCCGGCCCCGGTGGCAAACCCTGTAGTGGTCTCGGAGGCGACACCGGTAGCCGCGCCCGTGGCAAGCATTGTCGCCGCGCAGGCAGCCACTCCCGCTCCTGTCCCGTCGCAGCCGCCTGCAGCAGAGGCAGTGGTACGTAGCGAGCCGCTCAGTGCCCCGGTAGCCGCCAGCAAACCAGAGCCGAAGCCGGCCGCAGTGCTGCAGCACATCAGAGCCAACCGTGGCACCAGCCTGTGGCGCCTGGCCCGCCAGCTGAAACCGGCCAATACCAGTATCAACCAGACCATGGCTGCTCTGTATCTGGCCAACAAACATGCTTTTGTCGGTGGCAACCCCAACCGGCTCAAACAGGGTGCCTTGCTCCAGCTGCCCGCAACCGCCCGTATCAAGGCGGTATCAAAAGGCCAGATTGATAAAATCCTGCATTCTGACAAACTGCCCACCAAGACCAAACTCATGTTGAAACCGGCCAGCAAGCCGACTGGCAAGACATTTGCCAAGCCAGCTGTCGACACCAGGCCGGCCCCGGTAGGCAAACCAGTAGTCGCACCGGCCAGCACGAGCAACGACGACCTGCGTATCGAAGAGCTGCAAAAGAAACTGCACTCCATTGACGAAGCGATGACGAAAATGGATGGCCTGAACAAGCGGATCGAAAAGCTGCAACAACAGTTGAAGAATTAGCCAGACTGATTGCCGCCACCAGGCAATCATCTGCAATAAAACACGGCGCCTTAATAATCTATCCGGATATCAATGTGCCTAATCATGAAGATGGTGCCGGTCAAATCAACCGCCACCATCTTGCTTGTAAAAGACGGACTGAACTGAACAGAGCATGTACAGGAAATGGATTTACCCTGCCCATAGAACAGGATCGCAATTGAATAGCGAGCCCGGGTACGGCGCAGGCGGATTTAATGTGTTCGTGTACCGTTTATGGCGTTGCCTCACTTTGGGCACTTTGGGTGGTAAACTGTAGGTAAGCAATTTTAGCACTTCCGACAATGGTATTCTGATAAGCCAGGGTGGAGTGCAATTAGACAGGAGAGTTAAAATGGATAATCGGATGCAAGTGCCGACTGAAGTCAGGGATCGGATTTTTTCTATTGCCAATCTGTTGTACGAGCAATCGGGGAGAAGCGAAATGCCGGCGCTTGACAAGGTCCGCGAACTCGCCGGTATCGACATGGTGACCGCCAGCCAGGTTCTGAAAGAATGGCGCAAGGTCCTGCCGGCTTCCGCTGCCCAGCTGAGCGGCAATACACCGGAAGAACTGTCGAAAACCTACAATGAGATGCTATCTAGCGTCTGGGAATGCGCCAAGAAAATCGCCAACCAGAATCTTTACGCCGCCCAAAAATCCTGGGAACAGGAACGCGACGAACTGGAACGCCTGCGTCTGGAACTGTCCATGGCCTATGACCGCCAGACCCAGGAGCTGATCGCGACCCAGAAGCAGTTGTCGCATCAGTTGAGCATCAACACGACAAACGAAAACAAGCTGAACCAGATGCTGCCCAAGCTGCATGAATTCGGCACCAAGGCGGTCAGCGCCCAGGAAAAGGTTACCGTGCTGGAAGAAACCGTACAGCAACTGGAAAACCGCCTGCGTACCGAACCGCAGGAGTCGTCTTTCAATCCGCCGCAAGCTGCCGACCTGGCAAATGGCGCGGAAGCCGAGTCGCTGGACGCTGCAGATCGCGTGAGCAAGTTCGTCAAGATGTCCTGATCAGCAGGCAATGTCGAAAACGCACTGCTGAGTGCGTCATTGCCTGACAGGAAAATACTGTAATACCGGAACGGGAACGGTGCTGTCGTGCCTGCTGCATGTGCCAGCGGGCAGCACGCCGTTCTCCTGTCGGCCATACTTTCCGCACTACCTACCCTGCCCTTGCAGCTTGGCTGTCACGCCAGCCCCATACCGCCAGTCAGCTCCCCCACGATGCAATGCAACATAGCAGCCGGCATACCATTCATGGCGGCCGCTGGGTTACGCCTGTTCCAAAGAAAAACGGGACATTGCTGTCCCGTTCTTGTCAGGCAAAGTCTAGTCTGCTGCTTGTACTGCCGCAGACCAACTGCTGCTTAATTGGCCATCGATGCCGCGATTTTCTTCTTTTTGGCTTTTTGCTGTGGCAGCTTGGCCGGAGCCGGTGCGGCAAGAGGAGCCGCCGCTGCAAGAGCGGGTTCAGCGCTGGCGGCTTCGTAGTGCCGCGCCTGGATCGACTGCACATCGATCAGGGTGGGTGCGGTATACGTCGTGCTGCAGGCATTCTGCTCTTCATCACTCAGACTGTTGTCCGTCTGGAAGCTTTCCACCGGTTTCAGTCTGAGCGTTTCCAGCAGGCGACCGGAGTTGCCCAGCACAGTGGCTTCGGCAAGCTTGTAATCGGACTGGGCATTGATGTAAGCGCGCTGGGCGTCGAACAATTCATTCTCGCTGTCCAGAACGTCCAGCAGGGTACGCTGGCCGATATCGAACTGCTTGCGATAGGCATCACGTGCCTTCTCGGTGGACAGCTGATGCTGACGCAGCGAATTCATCTGAACCTTGAGCTTGAGGATATTGTTGTTGGCAATACTCAGCGTCTGGCGCATGTCACGGCAAACTTTGTCGCGCAGGTCTCTGGTGGTATTCAGCTTCTCGGCAGCCGAACCCAGACGCGCACGGTCAGCGCCGCCACGGAACAGGTTCATGTTGAAGATGATGGCCGTCGATGAAAGATTGGTACGACCATTGTAGCCGTCATAGTTATTGGTGGGTGCCTTGCTGGCCTGCAAGTCCAGCGTAGGCGAGAAAGCACCACGGCGGACATTCACCTCGGCAGCGGCAGAACGGATATTGGCCAATGCACCCAGATAAGCCGGATTGTGCAAGACCGCGTCCTTGATCAAGTCGCCATTACGCGGCAAGGCTTCGGTCAACGCCGGTAGCTCGTTCAGCTGTGCCGGCGGTTCGCTGCCGGTAAGACGGGTATAGCGGGCAGACACATCATGCAGATTGGAGGTGTCAGTCAGCAGGTTGGTTTCGGCCAGGGCCAGACGGCCGGCAGCCTGCTCCAGGTCGACACGGCGGCCCACGCCGGCTTGTACTTTTTGTTCGATCTGTTCGTAAATGCCTTTGTGGATGGCATAGTTTTCCTGCGCGCTGTTCACCAGCTGGCGATAGCGCAGCACATCCTGATAGGCCTGGATGGTTTGCAGGGCAATGCTTTCCGATGTATCAAGCAGGTCGAAATAGCGCACTTGCTGATCGTAACCCAGCTGCTTGACCGTGTTATAGGTTTGCAGACCCTGGAACAGATTCTGACTCAGGCTCAGTTTCCAGCCACGGGTGGTGTAATTCTGATCGGCCACACCCGCATTGTTGGGGTAGTCATAACGCTGACGATTTGATTCATAGCCCAGATCGACAGTCGGCATATAACCGGCACGGCCTACATTCACATCCTGTCCCGCCCCACGGAACTGGTGCAGCTTGGCCAGCACTTCCGGGTTGTTCAGCACTGCCTGCTGAACAGCATTATCTACATCGATCGCCAAAGCATGCTGTGGCAGTACTGCAGCAATACCGCTGAGAGCCAATGCTGCCGACAATCTGATGGATTTATGTAGACTTCTCATGAATACTACCCCATATCAAATATCTTGTTTATTTATAATTAAAAACTAAAACACAATATATACAAAATTATACACACGGAAATTTCCGAACGCTGCAATTTTTTGTTCCAGATCAAGATCATGCCCCAGCTTTGTGCAGCCAGAACCTTACGCTTGCGTCGCCCGCTGCTGAGTTCACTCTCGGCCGCAGCGTTACGCCTGTTACTGCTGCCCTTGCTGCTGTGGTTTCTCTGCCTTGGCGTCACCGGCAGCAGTCTGCCCAGCGAACAGACGGTATCGCGCTACGGGCCACAGGCACAGCGCCTGTATCGCGAATGGCAGAGCATGCTGAATACCGCGGGCAGCAGCGACAGCCAGCGCCTGAAAGACGTCAACGAGTTTTTCAATCGCCGCATCACTTATGCTGAAAATAGCCAGGTATGGCGACAGGAAGACTACTGGGCCACGCCACTGGAAACCTTCGGCAAGGGCATGGCTGACTGCAAAGGCTTTGTCATCGGCAAATATGTGTCGCTGCGACTGCTTGGCATGTCGCCGGACAAGATTCGTCTGACCTATGTCAAGGCACGCATAGGTGGCCCTAGCAGCAATATCACCCAGGCACACATGGTACTGGCATACTATCCGACGCCCACGGTGGAGCCGCTGATTCTGGACAACCTGATCACCAGCATCCAGCCTGCCTCGCAACGCCCCGACCTGATCCCGGTATTCAGCTTCAATATGGAAAGCATCTGGGTCGGCACTACGCAGAACAACAATGTCAACCGGCTGACCCGCTGGAAACAGCTGCTGGATAAACTGAAAACTGAAGGCTTTTCTTTTTGAGCATGCCCGTGATTACACGCAAACTTTCTCTGGTGCAGCGCCTGTGGCTGCTGCTGCTGCTGCTGGTCACCCTGTCTATTGGCGGCGCGCTGATTGCCAATCTGCTGAATGCCCGCAATTACCTGGAGCAGCAACTGAGCGCCCAAAGCGCCGATACCGCCAACTCGCTGGCACTGATGGTCACCCAGTACAAGGCTGATCCGGTCATGGCGCAAACCCTGCTCAGCGCCGCCTTCGAACAAGGGCATTTCGCCGAGGTCCGCTGGGAAGGCGTACCGGCCGATGCCGCCATCCGCCTACGCAATAGCAACGGTTTGGAAGACACGCCCACCTGGTTTCACCGCCTGCTGCCGCTCAGGCCGCAAAGCGGCCAGGCCCAGGTCAGCAATGGCTGGCTGCAGGCCGGCCGCATCGTGGTGGTGGCCCACCTGGGCTATGCCTACAACTCGCTCTGGCTGGGGGCGCTGCAAACCGTGTTCTGGCTGGTCGTCATTGGCCTGGTGGCCGGCCTGCTTGGCTTTTTCGATATTCGCAGCCTGCGCAGACAACTGCATGCGGTGGTCGAACAGGCCCATGCCATCAGCGAACAGCGCTTCATGCGTATTCCCATTCCCGGCATCCCCGAACTGGCCGAAGTCGCCACGGCAATGAACACCATGGTAGAGCGACTGCAAAACTACCTGCTTGGCCTGCGCGACGAGGTAGATCAGCTGCGGCGTGCCGCGCTGACCGACAGCAGCACCGGCCTGCCCAACCGCGAAGCCTTCGAGCAGCGCTTCTCCAGCCTGCTCGACCCACAAGCCGACCCGGCCAACGGACATCTGCTGCTGATTCGCATCGCCGGTCTGGCCGAGCTCAACCAGCGCCTGGGTGGCCGCCGTACCGATGCCCTGCTCAAACGGGTGGCAGACGATCTGTCCACCCAGTGCCAGCACAACCGTGGCTGGATGGCCACCCGCCTGCGCGGTGCCGACTTTGCCCTGTTCTGTCCCGAACTGGGTGTCGAGCAAGCCTGCAAGCTGGCCGATGAGCTCTGCCTGCTATGGCCGGTGTACTGGACGATGGAGCTGTCCGACCAGCCCGGCCTTGGCCATATTGGTATCACCCACTTCCAGAGCGGCGACAAGCTGGGCGAAGTCCTGACTCGTGCCAGCAACAGCCTGAGCGTGGCCGAAGCCCAGCCGCTCAACAGCTGGAAGCTGGATGACGGGGCCGGCAATCCACAGCAAACCAGCGATTTCGACTGGAAACAGCTATTGGAAACCGTCTGCCAGGACAATTCGCTGCAGCTGCGCTGGTATCCGGTATGCGACCCGGACAAGCAGGTACTGTGGCACGAGGGCATGCTGTTCCGCCCAGCCAGCGGACTGGTTCCGGCCATGAGTGCGCTGCGACTGGTATCCCAGGCCGCCCGGCTGGGGCTGATCCACCGGCTGGATATCAATACCCTGACGCTGGCATTGCAGCAGGGGCCACAGGGGGTACTGGCGGTGAATATGTCACCGGCCTCGCTGCATCATCCCGAATTCCTGCCCACCATCCTGCACTTGCTGCAGCAGCACCCGCAGCGCCAGATCAATTTCGAGTTTCACGAAACCGGGCTGGACGAGCATTGGGAGCACTTCATCGCCTTCAGCCGCGCCATTCGCCCGGCAGGCCATCAACTGGCGGTAGAAATTCAGGGCCACAATATGGCGCTGGTGGCGCGAACACATGAAGCCAGCATCAGCTACCTGGTGCTGGACAACACGCTCACCCAGGGCATGCACAGCGATGAAGGCCGTGCTGCCTTGTTGCGTGGTTTGCTGCGCATGGCCTCGCTGATGGGCGTATGGCTGGAGGCCAAGGGCGTCAACGATACGGCCGACGCAACAGCCCTTATCGAGATGGGCGTGCACTGCCTGACCGGGCCGGCCATCAGCTGAGTCCATTCACCAGGCCCAGCAATCAACCCCCCGCCTCCAGCCACTGGACGCGGGGGTTTTTCATATCCGTGATAGGGCGCAGTCAATACTGACTGCAATAAAAAAGCCGACAGCGTGTCAGGCTGTCGGCTGTTGAGACTAGGGCTGGCTTAGTCAGTGATCAGTTTGCCATTCCCCAGCAGGTTTTGCAGGATCTGGGTATCCGACAACAGCGTGGTGCCGCTATGGGTCAGATCGACATTCTGCAGCACAATCTGCTGGGTCTCATGCGATGCCAGATTACCGGTTTCGCTGACATGAATCACCGTGCTGGTTACCCCATTGCTGGTACTGGTGGTGAAGTGCAGGTAATTGCTGAGGTTGCCGACATCGGTACCGCTATGGCTTTCACCTACCAGCAAATCACGCAGATCCAGCTTGTCACCACCACTGGCCACGGCTGCGGTCTTGAAGTTGATGATGGTATCCACCGCCGGTGTTGCCACCGTGCCCTGGTCACCTAGCACCCACTTGAAGGTATCCACACCGGTGCTGCCACTGGTCATGGTGTCGTTGCCCGCCCCTCCATGCAGCAAGGTGGCGCCGGTGCCGGCGTACAGATAGTCGGTACCTGCAGTGCCATGCACCTCATTACCTGCTCCCACCAGGAAAGACACCGGCACGGTCGACGAAGTCGCCGTATTGCCATTGCTTTCAATCGCGGTCACGGTGGCATTGAAGCTGACCTGTCCATGGTAGCTACCGGACAACTGCAAGGAACCGCTTTGCAGATCGCTCAGGCTCAGACCGGTTACCGTCAGGTTGCCCGAAGCATCCGGCGTGTAGGTTGTGCCATGCAGTACCAGTGACGGCGTTCCTTCGGCAGAGGTCAGGCCGCTGATATTCAACGTCAGGGTTTCCGTGCTGACCGCTACCGGATGCGAAGCCGTCATCAGGCTGGACAGGGCAATGGTGGTGATTGCCGCATCGCTGGCCTGGAAACCGCCCTGGGTCAGCACGATATTGTCCACCATGGCACCACGGCCACTGGAGTCAACCGCACTGGCCGGGGTATCGGTCAGAATGGTAATGACCTGGTTGCCACCGGTGCCGGTAAAGTCGAAGGAAATATTGCGCCAATCCAGCGTACTGCCCGATGTCGCCGAATATTCAGCCACCAGCTTGCCATCCACATAGATACCAATCTTGTTGATATCGGTGGAGTAACCCGGCCGACCGGCAAAATCCATGGACAACTGGTATTCCGCCCCAGCCACCGTGGCAACGGTACGGGTAATGCCCAGCGTCTGGATAATGTTGGTCGTCGAGTTGTTCAGCTCAATCCAGTGGGTATTACCAGTACCGGTAGACGAAGTCGGGGTAATGGTGCTGCCGCTGGCCGTGGTCATGGTGTCGCTGGAGGTCCAGATTTCGAAACCATTGATACCGCCAGGGGCAACGTCGTTGCTGGTCACCAGCGTCCAGCCCTCGGCAGTTGTCGAGGAGGTTGTCTGGTTGGTGGCTTCCCAGGTGGTATTGAACAACTGGGTCGTCGTGATGTTCGATACCAGGTTGATGGTCGGCAAGCTGGTATCCACGGTCAGGCCATGGGTAGCCGGTGTGGCGGCATTGCCGGCGGCATCGCTGACATTCGCGGTTACCGTGACGCTGCCATCTGCCAGCTTGACCACATCGGTAGCCGGTACGGTTACCGACCAGCTATTCCCGCTTACCGTCGCGCTGTAGTGAATATTGTTCAGCACCACATCCACCTTCTGACCATCTTCCACACCTACCGTACTACCGCTGACCAGCAGCGACTGATTGTGTTCGGCGGCATTGATTACATCATCGCCGGACAGCGTGGTGGCAATGGCAATGGTCGGTGCCGTCAGATCAATCTTGGCACTGTCGCTGGCACTGGCCGAGGTATTGCCAGCCGGGTCGCTGACCGAAGCAGTCACCGTCAGCGTGCTGCCATCAGCCGGTGCGGCCGGGGTCAGCACCACTTTGCCTGCGGTAATTTCAGCCGCCGTCAGTACATGGCCGCTCTGCACCACGCCATTGATGGTGACATTCAGCGTATCGCCAGCCTTGGCATTGCTCGGCAGGCCGATATTTACCGTATCGGTGGTGGCACTGCCTTGCTCCGCCTTGTTGATGTAGCCATCGTTGTTGACATCGGTGGCAATCACCACGGTCGGTGCCGACGGGCCGGTGATGTCTTCGGTGGCTGCGGCAGCACCATTCGATGAAGTGATGCCGTAGTGGTCGGTCTGCGTGGCGGTCACATTGACCGCCTTGCCATCACCCGGAGCATTCATGGTCAGGGTGAGCAGGCCGGTCGTGGCGTTGTAGCTACCAGAAACATTATTGGCAGCCCCCGTTACCGTACCGCCGGAGCCGACTTGCAGCGTTGTCGTGGTACCGGCATCCACCACCACGATGCTGGCACTACCACCAGCACTGATCAGCGCCGGATCAAGCTGCACCGTCGAACTGATGGTGCTGCCCGCTGCGGTAATTTCCGCCGCATTCAGATAGCCGTCGTGGTTGGCGTCGGCAACAATGCTGACCGGCGGTGTAGTCGGCAGCGCATAGCTGCCGCTGCCCGGATTGGAGACATTGCCGTACACATCGCTGACCATGGCGGTCACCGTCAGTGTCTGGCCGGTGCTGGGTTCCACCACCGGCAGGTAGATCACGCCGTTCTGGTAGGTGTATACCGTGCCGCTAGAGTCCACCAGATTGCTGCCACTGAGGTGCAGCGTGACATTGGTGCCGGTATTGCTGCTGATCGTCACCGCCCCACCCTTGCTCAGATCGGTCTGGTCCGTACTATCCAGCGTCACGGTCGCGGTCAGGGTGTTGTTGGTGGTCAGGCTGATGGTCTGCACGCCTGTCGTTGTGGTATTGCCCAGCTGCTGGGTGGACAAGGCCGCCTGGAACACAGCCGCCCCTCCCTGATCCCAGTACAGGATCTGGATGGTATGCAGGTTGCCCGCCGTCGCAGCCAGAGTCACCGAGGCCGGTGCCGCATTCTGCGACTGGATGCCGGTCATCGAGGACACGATCTGGCCATCGATCATGATCTGATAGCCATCGTCGGCATTTACGTTCAGATAGTAAGTGCCAGCTGCTGCGCTGAAGGCACCGCTCATCTGGATGATCGACTGCGTGGTACTTGTGTAATTGCTGTTTAGCTGCAGATTGGTGGCATTGCTGCCCAGGAAGGTGGACAGATTGCCGGTCGCCCCCAGGTTATTGGTGAAGTCGGCAGTGCCATGCCATACCCCGCCCACATCGCCATAGTTCAGATTGGTGGCGATAAAGGTGGCAGCTGCCTTCAGCGTCTGCAGGTCGGCCTGCACCACGCTCAAGGACGTGGAGCCGCTAGGCGGGCTGGATATCTTGCTGTCGTTCACGTTGTAGTACTGGCTGGTCAAGCCATTCGACAGGAAGCTGACCACCGGCGCATCCGGCAAGGTGGCAGTCTTGCCTTCGGCCGCACTGGCGTTAGCCGTATTGCCGGCCTTGTCGCTGACACTGGCGCTGACGCTGACGCTGCCGTCAGTCAGGCCGGACAGGTTGGCCGGGTTGGCCGTCCAGTTGCCATTGCTATCAACGGTGGCGGTGCTGCTGGCGGTATGGCCCTGGCTATCAGTGAAGGTGACAGTGACGGTCTGGCCGGCTTCCACGCTGCCGGTACTGCCACTCACCACCACCGCACTGCTTTCAGTGCTGTTATAGACATGATCGCTGCCACTGCCGTCACTGCTGATGGCAATGGTGGCAACCGTATCCTTGCTGTCGGTATTGCTGGCGGTGGCGGTATTGCCGGCCACATCGCTGACCGTGGCCTTGACCGTTACCGCGCCATCCACCAGACCGCTCAGGCTGCTGGCCGGAACGGTCCAACTGCCATTGGCTGCTACGGTCGCCGTGGTGGTGACCACGTGGTTGGCGCTGTCGGTGAAGGTGACGGTGACCGTCTGACCTGCTTCCACACCCGTGGTGGTACCGCTGACCACTGCCGCAGCGCTTTCGGTCTTGTTGAATACACCGTCACTGCCGCTGCCATCACTGCTGATGGCAATGGTGGCGGTGGTGTCCTTGACTTCGCTGACGCTGGCGCTGGCCGGGTTGCCGGCTACATCGCTAACGCTGGCTTTCACTGTCACCGGACCATCCAGCAGACCGCTCAGGCTGCTGGCCGGAACCGTCCAGCTACCATTGGCCGCCACGGTCGCCGTAGCGGTGACCACGTGATTGGCGCTGTCGGTAAAGGTGACGGTGACCGTCTGACCAGCGTCCACACCCGTGGTGGTGCCGCTAACCACAGCGGCAGCGCTTTCGGTCTTGTTGTAAACATGATCACTGCCGCTGCCGTCACTGCTGATGGCAATGCTGGCGGTGGTGTCCAGCTTGGCGCTGTCGCTACCCTGGGCCGAGGTGTTACCAGCCACATCGGTGATGGTGGCGGCCACCGTCAGCGTGCCGCCTTCAGCCGGTGCGCTCGGAGTGAGAACGACCTGACCGGCAGTAATTTCAGCTGCGGTCAGTACATGACCAGCTTGCGCTACGCCATTGATGGTGACGTTCAGCGTGTCGCCCGCCTTGGCATCTGCCGGCAGGCCGATGTTGACGGTATCCGTCGTCGCGCTGCCCTGCTCGGCCTTGTTGATGTAGCCGTCATTGTTGGCGTCAGTGGCGATAACGACGGTCGGGGCGGACGGCGCGGTGGTATCCAGCTTGGCGCTGTCACTACCTTGCGCCGAGGTATTACCAGCCACATCGGTGATGGTAGCAGCCACCGTCAGCGTGCCGCCTTCGGCCGGCGCGGTCGGCGTCAGTACGACTTGGCCAGCGCTGATTTCAGCAGCAGTCAGTACATGACCCGGCTGGGCCACGCCATTCAGGGTGACGTTCAGCGTGTCGCCAGCCTTGGCATCGCTCGGCAGGCCGATGTTGACGGTATCTGTCGTGGCACTGCCTTGCTCGGCCTTGTTGATGAAGCCGTCGTTGTTGGCATCGGTGGCAATCACCACGGTCGGGGTACCCGGTGCGGCGGTATCCACAGCCAGGCCGTGGCTGGCTTCCGGTGCCGGGTTGCCAGCCTTGTCGCTGACATCGGCGGTGATGGTGTAGCTCTGACCATTGGCCAGTTTGGCCACGTCGGTCGCCGGTACGTCCAGCGTCCAGCTGTTGTTGGTCACGGTGGCGCTGTAGTGGGTGCCGTTCAGCACCACGTCCACCTTCTGGCCGTCTTCCACACCCGTAGTGCTACCGCTGATGGTCAGCGGCTGGTTGTGTTCGGCGGCGTTGACGATGTTGTCGCCCGCCAGGGTGGTGGCGATAACAATGGTCGGTGCCGAGGTATCCCGAACGGCGCTGTCACTACCTTGTGCCGAGGTATTACCAGCCACATCGGTGATGGTGGCAGCCACCGTCAGCGTGCCGCCCTCAACCGGCGCGGTCGGGGTGATCACCACCTGGCCTGCAGTAATTTCAGCAGCGGTCAGTACGTGACCCGGCTGGGCAGTACCGTTAATGGTGACGTTCAGCGTGTCGCCAGCCTTGGCATCGCTCGGCAGGCCGATGTTCACCGTATCGGTGGTGGCGCTGCCTTGTTCGGCCTTGTTGATGAAGCCGTCGTTGTTGGCATCGGTGGCGATGACCACGGTCGGGGCCGACGGTGCGGTGGTGTCGCGAACCGCGCTGTCGCTGGCACTGGCCGAGGTATTTCCGGCCACGTCAGTGATGGTAGCGGCCACCGTCAGCGTGCCACCTTCAACCGGCGCGGTCGGCGTCAATACCACCTGACCTGCAGTAATTTCAGCAGCAGTCAGTACATGACCAGCTTGTGCCACACCGTTGATGGTGACGTTCAGCGTGTCACCCGCCTTGGCATCTGCCGGCAGGCCGATGTTCACCGTATCGGTAGTGGCACTGCCCTGCTCGGCCTTGTTGATGAAGCCGTCATTGTTGGCATCGGTGGCGATGACCACGGTCGGTGCCGACGGCGCGGTAGTGTCGCGAACCGCGCTGTCGCTGCCTTGTGCCGAGGTGTTACCAGCCACGTCAGTGATGGTAGCGGCGACTGTCAGCGTGCCGCCTTCGGCCGGTGCAGCCGGAGTGAGAACGACCTGACCTGCAGTGATTTCAGCAGCAGTCAGTACATGACCCGGCTGGGCCACGCCATTGAGGGTGACGTTCAGCGTGTCGCCAGCCTTGGCATCGCTCGGCAGGCCGATATTGACGGTGTCGGTCGTCGCGCTGCCCTGTTCGGCCTTGTTGATAAAGCCGTCGTTGTTGGCATCGGTGGCGATGACCACGGTCGGGGCCGACGGGGCGGTGGTGTCCAGCTTGGCGCTGTCGCTGCCCTGAGCCGAGGTGTTACCTGCCACATCGGTGATGGTAGCGGCAACCGTCAGCGTGCCGCCTTCTGCCGGCGCTGCCGGAGTGAGAACGACCTGACCTGCAGTGATTTCAGCTGCAGTCAGTACATGACCCGGCTGGGCCACGCCGTTGAGGGTGACGTTCAGCGTGTCACCCGCCTTGGCATCTGCCGGCAGGCCGATATTGACGGTGTCAGTCGTGGCGCTGCCTTGTTCGGCCTTGTTGATGTAGCCGTCGTTATTGGCGTCGGTGGCAATGACCACAGTCGGGGCCGACGGGGCGGTGGTGTCGCGTACTGCACTGTCGCTGGCGCTGGCCGAGGTGTTACCAGCCACATCGGTGATGGTAGCAGCCACCGTCAGCGTGCCGCCTTCGGCCGGCGCGGTCGGCGTCAGTACCACCTGGCCCGCAGTGATTTCAGCAGCAGTCAGGACATGACCCGGCTGGGCCACGCCATTGAGGGTGACGTTCAGCGTGTCGCCAGCCTTGGCATCGCTCGGCAGGCCGATGTTGACGGTATCTGTCGTGGCACTGCCTTGCTCGGCCTTGTTGATGAAGCCGTCGTTGTTGGCATCGGTGGCAATCACCACGGTCGGGGTACCCGGTGCGGCGGTATCCACAGCCAGGCCGTGGCTGGCTTCCGGTGCCGGGTTGCCAGCCTTGTCGCTGACATCGGCGGTGATGGTGTAGCTCTGACCATTGGCCAGTTTGGCCACGTCGGTCGCCGGCACATCCAGCGTCCAGCTGTTGTTGGTCACCGTAGCGCTGTAGTGAGTGCCATTCAGCACCACGTCCACCTTCTGGCCGTCTTCCACACCCGTAGTGCTACCGCTGATGGTCAGCGGCTGGTTGTGTTCGGCGGCGTTGACGATGTTGTCGCCAGCCAGGGTGGTGGCGATAACAATGGTCGGTGCCGAGGTATCCCGGACGGCACTGTCGCTGCCCTGTGCCGAGGTGTTACCGGCCACGTCAGTGATGGTAGCGGCGACTGTCAGCGTGCCGCCTTCGGCCGGGGCAGCCGGGGTCAATACAACCTGACCTGCAGTAATTTCAGCAGCGGTCAGCACATGACCCGGCTGCGCCACGCCATTGAGGGTGACGTTCAGCGTGTCGCCAGCCTTGGCATCGCTCGGCAGGCCGATGTTGACGGTGTCAGTGGTCGCACTGCCTTGCTCGGCCTTGTTGATGAAGCCGTCGTTGTTGGCATCGGTGGCGATCACCACGGTCGGGGCGGACGGCGCGGTGGTGTCCAGCTTGGCGCTGTCGCTACCCTGAGCCGAGGTGTTACCAGCCGGATCGGTGATGGTGGCAGCCACCGTCAGCGTGCCGCCTTCGGCCGGAGCGGTCGGGGTGAGAACGACCTGACCTGCAGTAATTTCAGCTGCAGTCAGTACATGACCCGGCTGGGCCACGCCGTTGAGGGTGACGTTCAGCGTGTCACCCGCCTTGGCATCTGCCGGCAGGCCGATGTTGACGGTGTCAGTCGTGGCGCTGCCTTGTTCGGCCTTGTTGATGTAGCCGTCGTTATTGGCGTCGGTGGCAATGACCACAGTCGGGGCCGACGGGGCGGTGGTGTCGCGTACTGCACTGTCGCTGGCGCTGGCCGAGGTGTTACCAGCCACATCGGTGATGGTAGCAGCCACCGTCAGCGTGCCGCCTTCGGCCGGTGCAGCCGGAGTGAGAACGACCTGACCTGCAGTGATTTCAGCAGCGGTCAGTACGTGACCCGGCTGGGCAGTACCGTTAATGGTGACGTTCAGCGTGTCACCCGCCTTGGCATCTGCCGGCAGGCCGATATTGACGGTGTCAGTCGTGGCACTGCCCTGCTCGGCCTTGTTGATGAAGCCGTCATTGTTGGCGTCGGTGGCGATGACCACGGTCGGTGCCGACGGCGCGGTGGTGTCTCGAACCGCACTGTCGCTGGCGCTGGCCGAGGTGTTACCAGCCACATCGGTAATGGTAGCGGCCACCGTCAGCGTGCCGCCCTCGGCCGGAGCGGTCGGGGTGAGAACGACCTGACCTGCAGTAATTTCAGCTGCAGTCAGTACATGACCCGGCTGAGCCGTACCGTTAATGGTGACGTTCAGCGTGTCACCCGCCTTGGCATCTGCCGGCAGGCCGATGTTGACGGTGTCTGTCGTCGCGCTGCCCTGCTCGGCCTTGTTGATGAAGCCGTCGTTGTTGGCATCGGTGGCGATGACTACAGTCGGGGTACCCGGTGCGGCGGTATCCACAGCC
>NZ_JACERN010000028.1 GCF_013911085.1 Aquitalea aquatica | reverse complement strand
GGCGGTTTCAAGGGCCAAGTGCAACACGAACCAATTAAAGGTTAAGTTGTTGCATGCAAAGAACTTATGAGCACCTAAGTGCCGAAGAACGCGGGTTCATCATGGCAATGAAACAGCAGGGAGAAAGTGCCAGGGCCATTGCAAAGGCATTGCACCGGGCTCCCAGCACGATTTGTCGAGAACTGCGCCGTAATGGATATAAGCCACCGTATGAGATCGGTCCAATCGGACGCCCTCGCGTAGCTGGCGGGTACGATGCACTACGAGCGGGAAAGCGTGCTCGCCGCTTGAAATACAAAGTTCGACGCGTGAACAAGCTGGATCCGGCGGGTTTGTTATGGGCCAAGGTTCGTGCACTGCTGGAGGCTCGGTGGTCGCCCGAGCAAATCGCTGGCAGACTAAAACAGGACTATCCAGGACAACAGACTTTGCACGTCTCGCACGAAACCATTTATACGGCTATCTATGCCGCCCCCAAGGGGGCTTTGCGTCGAGAGCTCGTTGCGCTCTTGCGCCAGGGCCGAGGAGCCCGCCGACCTCGTACGCGTGGTACAGATCGTCGTGGTCAGCTTCAGAATATAGCCAGCATCCATGTTCGGCCTCCGGAGGCTAATGAGCGCTTGTTGCCCGGTCACTGGGAAGGTGACTTCCTCGTGGGGGCTGGGAACCGTTCCGCGGTAGGTACCCTGGTGTGCCGCAAGACCTTACTGGTTGTACTGGCCAAAATGGATGGCTGTACTGCAGCGGCTGCCTTGGAGGGCTTTGCTCGTGCTTTCGCGCCATTCGATGAAGAGCTGTGCAAGACCCTGACGTACGATCAGGGTAAAGAGATGGCATACCACCAGAGACTGGAAGAGCGGACGGGATTGAAGATTTACTTCGCCGATCCTCACAGTCCCTGGCAACGTGGGATCAATGAGAATACTAACGGTCTGCTACGGGAGTACCTGCCCAAGGGAGCGGATTTAAGCCAGTTTACCCAACAGGAACTGGATCAGATCGCTTGGAGCCTGAATAACCGGCCGCGCAAATCACTCGGGTTTA
>NZ_JACERN010000027.1 GCF_013911085.1 Aquitalea aquatica | reverse complement strand
ATAGCCAGGGCCATACCGCTAGCACTACCGCTACCGTTGATGGCAGCGGCAACTGGACGGCCAGCAGCGCCAACCTGAGTGGTCTGGTGGATGGCAGCGTCACCGTCAAAGCCGACGTCACCAGCGTAGCGGGCAACCCGGCCAGCGCCAGCGTGAGCGAAGGCAAGGACACCACCGCTACCATCACCATCGGCAACGATGGCTCGGGCGGCGATCACGTCTACAACAAGGCCGAAAGCACGGCCGTGGTGGTCAGCGGCAGCACCGGCAGTGTGGAAGCCGGCCAGACCGTCACCGTCATCTTCACCGACAGCCAGGGCCATACCGCCAGCAGCACCGCCACCGTCGATAGCAACGGCAACTGGACGGCCAACCCGGCGAACCTGTCCGGCCTGACCGACGGCAGCATCAGCGTCAGCGCTAGTGTCAGCGACAAGGCCGGCAACACCGCCACCGCCAATACCGACACCGGCAGCGGCCAGCCGGGCGAAAATCTTGACACCACCGCCCCGTCGGCCCCGACCGTGGTCATCGCCACCGACGCCAATAACGACGGCTACATCAACAAGGCCGAACAAGGCAGTGCCACGACTGACACCGTCAACATCGGCTTGCCGGCGGATGCCAAGGCGGGCGACACGCTGAACGTCACCATTAACGGTACTGCTCAGCCGGGTCATGTACTGACTGCTGCTGAAATTACCGCAGGTCAGGTCGTTCTCACGCCGGCTGCGCCGGCAGAAGGTGGCACGCTGACGGTTGCCGCCACCATCACCGATCCGGCTGGTAACACCTCGGCACAAGGCAGCGACAGCGCCAAGCTGGACACCACCGCCCCGTCGGCCCCGACCGTGGTGATTGCCACCGACGCTAACAACGACGGCTTCATCAACAAGGCCGAGCAGGGCAGTGCCACCACCGATACGGTGAACATCGGCCTGCCGAGCGACGCCAAGGCTGGCGATACGCTGAACGTCACCATCAATGGCGTGGCGCAGCCTGGTCATGTACTGACCGCTGCTGAAATCACTGCTGGCCAAGTGGTGCTGACACCGACTGCCCCGGCCGAAGGCGGCACGCTGACCGTAGCCGCTACCATCACCGATGTGGCAGGTAATACCTCGGCCAGCGCCAGCGACAGCGCCAAGCTGGACACCACCGCACCGTCGGCCCCGACCGTGGTGATTGCCACCGACGCCAACAACGACGGCTTCATCAACAAGACCGAACAGGGCAGCGCCACCACCGATACGGTGAACATCGGCCTGCCGGCAGATGCCAAGGCGGGTGACACGCTGAACGTCACCATTAACGGTACTGCCCAGCCGGGTCATGTGCTGACTGCTGCTGAAATTACTGCAGGTCAGGTTGTATTGACCCCGA
>NZ_JACERN010000045.1 GCF_013911085.1 Aquitalea aquatica | reverse complement strand
GTGACACGCTGAACGTCACCATTAACGGTACGGCTCAGCCGGGTCATGTACTGACTGCAGCTGAAATTACTGCAGGTCAGGTCGTTCTCACCCCGACCGCTCCGGCCGAGGGCGGCACGCTGACGGTTGCTGCGACGATCACCGATCCGGCTGGTAACACCTCGGCTCAGGGCAGCGACAGCGCCAAGCTGGACACCACCGCGCCGTCTGTGCCGACCGTAGTCATCGCTACCGATGCCAACAACGACGGCTTCATCAACAAGGCCGAGCAAGGCAGCGCCACGACTGACACCGTCAACATCGGCCTGCCGGCAGATGCCAAGGCAGGTGACACGCTGAACGTCACCATTAACGGTACGGCTCAGCCGGGTCATGTACTGACTGCAGCTGAAATTACTGCAGGCCAGGTGGTATTGACGCCGAACGCCCCGGCTGAAGGCGGCACGCTGACGGTGGCTGCCACCATCACCGATGTGGCGGGTAATACCTCGGCCAGCGCCAGCGACAGTGCAGTACGCGACACCACCGCGCCGTCCGCGCCGACCGTCGTCATTGCCACTGACGCCAACAACGACGGCTTCATCAACAAGGCCGAACAAGGCAGTGCCACTACCGATACGGTGAACATCGGCCTGCCGAGCGATGCCAAGGCGGGTGACACGCTGAACGTCACCATTAACGGTACGGCTCAGCCGGGTCATGTACTGACTGCAGCTGAAATCAGTGCCGGCCAAGTAGTGTTGACGCCGACTGCTCCGGCCGAAGGCGGCACGCTGACGGTGGCTGCCACCATCACCGATCCGGCTGGTAACACCTCGGCCAGCGCCAGCGACAGCGCGGTTCGCGACACGACTGCCCCGTCTGCCCCGACTGTGGTCATTGCCACCGATGCCAACAACGACGGCTTCATCAACAAGGCCGAGCAGGGCAGTGCCACCACCGATACGGTGAACATCGGCCTGCCGGCAGATGCCAAGGCAGGTGATACGCTGAACGTCACCATCAATGGCGTGGCCCAGGCGGGTCATGTACTGACTGCAGCTGAAATCACTGCGGGCCAGGTCGTTCTGACGCCGGCTGCACCGGCAGAAGGCGGCACGCTGACGGTAGCCGCCACCATCACTGACGTGGCCGGTAATACCTCGGCCAGCGCCAGCGACAGCGCGGTTCGCGACACCACCGCGCCGTCGGCCCCGACCGTGGTGATCGCCACCGATGCCAACAACGACGGCTTTATCAACAAGGCCGAGCAGGGCAGTGCGACGACTGACACCGTCAACATCGGCCTGCCGGCAGATGCCAAGGCGGGTGACACGCTGAACGTCACCCTCAATGGCGTGGCCCAGCCGGGTCACGTGCTGACTGCAGCTGAAATTACTGCAGGTCAGGTTGTATTGACCCCGACTGCTCCGGCCGAAGGCGGCACGCTGACGGTTGCCGCTACCATCACCGATGTGGCCGGTAACACCTCGGCTCAGGGCAGCGACAGCGCCAAGCTGGACACCACCGCACCGTCGGCCCCGACCGTAGTCATCGCCACCGACGCCAACAACGACGGCTTCATCAACAAGGCCGAGCAGGGCAGCGCGACGACAGACACCGTCAACATCGGCCTGCCGGCAGATGCCAAGGCTGGCGACACGCTGAACGTCACCCTGAATGGTGTGGCCCAGCCGGGCCATGTGCTGACTGCTGCTGAAATTACCGCAGGTCAGGTCGTTCTCACGCCGGCTGCGCCGGCAGAAGGTGGCACGCTGACGGTTGCCGCCACCATCACCGATCCGGCTGGTAACACCTCGGCACAAGGCAGCG
>NZ_JACERN010000034.1 GCF_013911085.1 Aquitalea aquatica | reverse complement strand
TCGATCAACTACCTGATCGAAGCCTCCTATGCTGACGTCGATTCAAACCCGGTGCTGCTGCCGTACTACAACAGTGCTAGCCCTTCATCGCCTTACAGTGGCCAGGGCAACAACGGCCTGACGCAGCCGACAGCACGCAAGGGCACCGTGGTACTGACCGCCAAGGCAGGCGTTCCGGCTGCTACGGGTAGCCAGACCACGCCCGTACCTGACTTCGGCAACGTCGGTCTATACGTGGTGACAGTCGCCTACGGCCAGACCCAGATCACCGCCGGCAACATCAGCCAGTATGCGGCCGCGCCGTTTATCAGCCTGGTGAACATGGGGCAGGTTCAGACCCAAGCCGGCACCGCATTCCAGGCAGGGGGCACAGCCCCAGCCTACACGCTGGCCCCGTCGCCAGCGATTACTGCGTACGCCAGCGGACAGCGTTTCCGGGTTGCGTTTGGCGCAGCCGGCACAACAGGATCGAATACGCTGAACATCAGTGGCTTGGGTGCGGTATCGCTGAAGCAGTACGGCCCTGACGGCACGCTGGTGCCGGCTGTCATTCCGGGGCCGATGCTGTCGGATGTGGAATACAACGGCACTGTGGCCATCGTGCTGGACCCGGTGGTCACTGGTTTTTCCAGCCTGCAGTCGCTGACGGCAGTGGCCGCATCCAACGCACTGACAGTCACCCTTCCGCCGGGAGCGCAGGCGTATCGCAGTGCAACGCTTGCCAACGGCGCAACGACTAGCCTGTCCAATGCTGCCGCACTGACTCTGACCATCCCGACCGGCGCGACGCTGGGGATGGGTAACGGCCTGCAAGGTCAGATTGCAGTGCTTGAACTTTACGCTGGTGGCACTCCCCAGCTCGCTGTCTGCAACGCTGCTGGCGTGGTGGATCTGTCCGAAACCGGCCTTGTCAGCACTACCGCTATCGGTGCCGGTTCTACTTCGTCCAGCACGATCTACAGCACCACTGCGGTGACGAACAGCCCATATCGCTTGGTCGGCTACATCACGCTGACTGAAGCCACGGCAGGCACCTATGCCAGCCAGCCGACGAACGTTATTTCAGCGGGCGGAATCGCCGGCCTGGCACCGGCTGTGATGCTGAAGGGGCTGATGTCGAACTTTTCAGCAACTGGCAATAGTCAGAGCATTTCAGCATCGACGAATACGGCGATCATCTGCAACACGAAGGCGTCTGACGATCTGGGCGAATACAGTACAAGTACAGGCAGGTTTACTGCGACCAATACCGGAACCTATATTTTTGCAGGCAACGTGCACGGCACATCAGTGACTAACGCACAGCGTATTTTGATGCTGTATGTGAATGGTGTTGAACGATACCGACTGCAAGAAATATTTTCTGCGTCCGGCAACGCCGGGATTGCTGGATCATCCATCCCTATTCAATTGAACGCTGGCGACTATGTGCAGATGTACTACTTCTACGGCTCGACTGATACATTGAACGGTGCCACTTTCAGCGGCTGGAGGATCAAATAATGGCCCTAATTGACGGACTGAAATATCTATTTCCGGCGGCGGTTCCAGGCGTCGATTATGTGCTGCAAAACGACGGTGAGGGCGACTACATCAAGGCCTGGAATTTGACAGCTACCCAGCCCTCTGCAGCGGCCATCTCCACCGCTGAGACTGCTGCATTGCTGAGTACCGCCCGGGCGACCCAGCTCTCTGCCCTCGCGGCTGCATTTGCAACCGCCTCCACTGCAGATGTGACCGATAGCGCAGGTCTCACCTGGACCGGCGGTTTCGACTCTGCACAGAAGATCTACGGTGCGGCGCAGCTGGCGCAGGCTGCAGGCGCTGCCAGCGTGACAATCTTCGACGCCAGCAATGCCGGCCACTCGCTGACCATTGCCCAAGCTACGGCGGCGGCTGCAGCGGTTGGTGCAGCTTACCAAGCCGTCTTCGCCAAGTATCAGGGGCTGAAAGTGCAGATTGCCAGCGCCACAACCATCAAGGCCGTACAGGCAATCACCTGGTAATCCACCGCAGCTAAATCGACAAGCCCGCCCCGTGCGGGCTTTTTTTGTGCCCCGGGAGGGCCTATGTCTGAAGAAAAAAACGAGCTGCAGCAGGATCGCACCCTGACCGATGCCGATGTGGACGCGATCATCGACCG
>NZ_JACERN010000016.1 GCF_013911085.1 Aquitalea aquatica | reverse complement strand
CCCTTCACAATGCGCTCGATGTCTTCCAGCGCGCCAATCACCGCACGCTTGCCAGTCAGGCGGGCAAATTCGCAGGCGGCTTCCACTTTCGGACCCATCGAGCCGGCAGCAAAGCCCAGCTTGTCCATTTCGTCCGGGTGGGCGTGACGGATGGCCTTGGCTTCCGGAGTACCCCAGCCAACAAACACGCTCTTCACGTCGGTGGCGATGACAAAGTAGTCAGCATCCACTTCGCGCGCCAGCAGGGCCGAGGCCAGGTCTTTGTCGATCACCGCTTCCACGCCCACCAGCTTGTCACCCTGGTACATGGTGGGGATGCCACCACCGCCAGCGGCGATCACCACGGCACCTTTTTCGATCAGCCATTTGATCGGGCGCATTTCGAAGATGCGTTGCGGTTTCGGGCTCGGTACCACGCGGCGGTAGTAGTCGCCGTCAGCTTTCACCGTCCAGCCGTGGCTGGCAGCCATGGCTTCGGCCTCTTCCTTGTTGTACACCGGGCCAACAAACTTGGTCGGGTTCTGGAAGGCCGGGTCGGCGGCGTCCACTTCGGTCTGGGTGAGGATGGTGGCCAGCGGCACTTCGAACGGCAGTACGTTGCCCAGTTCCTGTTCGATCATGTAGCCGATCATGCCTTCGGTCTGTGCGCCCAGTACGTCGAGCGGATACGGGGTGACCTTGCCATCAACGTGGCGGGCGTAGGCGTCGTTTTGCAGACCCAGCAGGCCTACTTGCGGGCCGTTGCCGTGGCACATCACCAGGTTGTGGCCGAGCCGGGTGACGGCGGCCAGTTGTTCGGCGGCCACCTTGACGTTGGCGCGTTGGTTGTCAGCGGTCATGGCTTCGCCACGACGTTGCAGGGCATTGCCGCCCAGGGCTACGACGACTCGCATGATGTTTCCTTTCCTGCCCCGCCCCGCTGTGTTTGGGGTGGCGGCGTTGATGGCCTGCTTGGGCAGTCCATCTGATTTCTGATGTGGTGGCCGGACTTCCCGTGGGAAGGCGGGGCCGGGATGGGGGGGTGAGATCCGGCTGAGTGAGGGGGGGCCGGATCTCGGGCCACTCCACGGCTTCAGGGGTGTGCCGTCGCGGAGGGTAAAACGGTGTTGCGGTCAGACTTTAACGACTGGCAATGCGGCAGGGCTTTGCCACATTGCCAATTCCGAGGTGGCTGGCGAGCGAGCCACAGCAGGCCGGTGAGCGCCGCAGCACAGCTGCCGCAGTGGACATCAAGTCCATGAGGACAGCGCGCAGCGCCGACCACCGGAATGCAAAGGCGCAGCCGTCAGACGCCCGGAATTCAGTCGCCCAGGGTGGCGACCAGAATAGCCTTGATGGTGTGCATGCGGTTCTCGGCTTGCTCGAAGGCAATGCAGGCTTCGCTTTCGAACACGTCTTCGGTCACTTCAATGCCATTGGCCAGGTCCGGGTATTGCGCAGCGATTTCCTTGCCTACCTTGGTTTCGCTGTTGTGGTAAGCCGGCAGGCAGTGCATGAACTTGACTTGCGGGTTCTGGGCAGCAGCCATCAGCGCGGCATTCACTTGGTAAGGCTTCAGCAGGCGGATACGTTCGGCCCATACTTCGGCCGGTTCGCCCATCGAGACCCAGACGTCGGTGTGGATGAAGTCGGTGCCTTTGACAGCTTCGGCGGCATCTTCGGTCAGGGTGATGCGCGCACCGGTACGGGCAGCGATTTCACGGCATTCGGCCACCAGTTCGTCGGTCGGCCACAGGTGTTTCGGCGCGCCGATACGTACGTCCATGCCCAGCTTGCTGCCGATTACCAGCAGGGAGTTGCCCATATTGTTGCGGGCGTCACCCAGGTAGGTGTAGCTGATTTGCGAGATCGGCTTGTCGCTGTTTTCCCACATGGTCAGCACGTCGGCCAGCATCTGGGTGGGGTGCCATTCGTCGGTCAGGCCGTTGTACACCGGGACGCCGGCAAACTTGGCCAGTTCGTTCTCGACCATCTCTTGGTCGAAACCACGGTATTCGATGGCGTCATACATGCGACCCAGTACGCGGGCGGTATCTTTCATCGATTCCTTGATACCGATCTGCGAGCCGGACGGTCCGAGGTAGGTCACATTGGCGCCCTGGTCGTAGCAGGCCACTTCGAAAGCACAACGGGTACGGGTAGAGGTCTTTTCGAAAATCAGGGCGATGTTCTTGCCCTTCAGGTGTTGCTGTTCGGTGCCGGTGTACTTGGCGCGTTTCAGATCGCGGGCCAGGTCGAGCATGTAGCGGATTTCGCGCGGGGTGAAGTCCAGCATGCGGAGGAAGTTGCGGTTGCGCAGATTGAAAGCCATGGTAACGCTCCTTGTTTCGGTGCCGGGTGGCGGGCTTGGGCCAACGCCACCGGGCGATATTGATGCAATGTTCGAAAGGTCTTAGATCTTCACTTCGTCACGGATGATCGGGCAGGTCATGCAGTGACCACCGCCACGGCCGCGGCCCAGTTCGGAGGCCGGAATCTCGATCACTTCCACCCCGTGCTGACGCATCAGCTTGTTGGTGTAGGTGTTACGGTCGTAGGCCACCACCACGCGGCGATCCAGGGCCACCACGTTGTTACCGTCATCCCATTGTTCGCGTTCACGCTGGTAGGCATCGCCAGCGGTCTG
>NZ_JACERN010000029.1 GCF_013911085.1 Aquitalea aquatica | reverse complement strand
TCATGGTTGCAGTGGTATCGAATTCAGGTCTGGGTCTGCTGGGTGGGTCGCTGTCGGCACTAGGGGGGCAGGGGCAACTGGGCCAGGCCGAATTCGGGCGCGGCGGCGAGCGCGTCTACGTCAATGCCGCCACCGGTAACCTGGTCCTGCAGCACCGTGACGAGTTTCTCAGCGCGTCCGGACCCGATGTGGCGCTACTGCGTACCTACAACAGCCAAAGTCTGGGTGACATCAACAACGACAACTGGCGGCTTGGCTTCTCGCGCAGGGTATTCGGACTCGTTGGCACGGTGAACATGGCGGGTAGCTCCATCCGCCGGCTGGGCGAAGACGGGGCCGAGACTGTTTACCGCTATGATACCGCGCGAGGGCTGTATGTCGGCGGTGCTCAGGAAGGGGGTGCGGATGACATGCTGCGCTACGAGGCAGCGACCCAGACTTGGACTTGGACCGACGGCGACAGTCGGCAAGTCGAGCGTTACGACGCCGCCAAAGAGGGCCGACTGACTGAGGTCAGCGACCGTGATGGCCAGACACTCCGGCTGGGCTACAACGCGGCTGGGCTGATCGTTTCGATTAGCAGCGCCAGTGGTGAAACGCTCTACGTCGACTACGACAGCGTGGCGGGCCGTACCGCCAACATCATCCAGCTGCGCACCGTCTGGTCCGACGGCGGTGTCGCTACTACCCTGACCCGCACCCGCTACGCTTACGATAGCGCCAATCGCTTGGCCAGCGTCACTGTCGATTTGAGCCCCGACGACAGCAGCATAGCCGATGGCAAGGTGTACACCACGACCTACACCTACGACGGTACGTCCAAGCGTGTTGCCAGCATCACACAAAGCGATGGCAGCCGGCTGGAATTCGGTTATGTCCAGATCGGCAGCAACTACCGTATCCAGACCGTCAACGACGTTCGTTCTCTTGGTGACATCCGCACCACCCGTTTTAGCTACGACACGGTTGCGCTGAGCACCACCGTGACCGATGCCGCCGGTCTGGCGACCGAGCTCCGTTACGATGCGGCTGGGCGCCTGCTGTCGGTCAAGGCGGCCTCCGGTGGGGTAACGCAGCAACGCGGCTTCAGCTACGACACCAATGGCCGCGTCTCCAGTGTCACTGACGGTCGCGGTCAGGTGACCGTCTACGAGTACGACCTCAACGGCAATCGGGTGCTGGAGCGTGATGCCACGGGTAATACCATCCGGCGTGAATACGGAGCGACTAACCAATTGCTGTCGGAAACCGTCTATACGATCCCCGATCCCGACGGTAGCGGTTCGGCTGCGGCGGGTGGCGCGCAAGTCACGCGCAATGTTTACGATGCCGGTCGGCATCTGCGCTTCCGCATCAGCGCCGAAGGGCGTGTCAGCGAATACCGCTATGACGCGCAAGGGCGCGAAGTGTCGCGGCTCCAGTACTTTGGCGCCAGCGCCACCGCTCTGCCAGCGACCCCACAGGAAGCGGATCTGGCGGCCTGGGTCATTGCACAGGACAAGACCCGTAACCAACGTACCGACACCCAATACGACCTGCGCGGCCTGGTTAATCAGGTCGTCGGTTACACCAAGGTTGATGCGAACGGCAATGGCATCGTTGACGGTAGCGAAGCAGTGACCCGCTACGTGTACGACCAGGCGGGCAACCTGTTACAGCAGATCGATGCTCGGGGGGGCAGTACCGTCTACCGCTACGATGGCCTGAACCGCCTCGTCAGCCTGCGCGATGCGCTGGGCAATACTACTACCACTGTTTATGCCGACGACAATCGTCAGACCACGGTGACGCTGGCCAACGGTCTGACGACCACCACGAATTACGACCAAGCTGGTAACGTGCTGGCGGTGCTGATAGCGGATGCGGGCGGTGCGCTGGGGACCACGCAGTACCAATACGACGCACTCGGCCGCCTGCGGCAAAGCACCGATCCTACAGGTCAGAAGACCCTCTATCTGTACGACGGCATGGGACGCAAGGTTGGTGAAATCGATGCCGAACGCGCGCTGACCGAATACGTCTACAACGGCGCCAACCAACTCGTGCGTATCCTCCGTTACGCCAATCGGGTTGATCCCGCCAAATTGGTGGGTGACGTGGCTGCTCTGCAACTGACTGCTCTACGTCCGACATCAGACTCCCTCAACGACCGGCTCACTCACCAGCTTTACGACGCCGCCGGCCGGCTCTCCAAGACGGTCGATGCCACCGGCGCGGTGACCGAATACCGCTACGACGGTGCCAACCGCCAGACCGATACCCTGCGCTACGCCACCTTGCTGAGTGCTGCTCAATTGGTAGCGTTGGCCGCCACCGCGGGCGAACTGTTGCCGGATGACCCCAATGCCAGGCCGGTGACGGATGCCGCCAGCGACCGTCGCCAGCGCCAGTTCTACGATGCTGATGGCCAGCTGCGCGGCGTGCTCGACGCTGAGGGCTACCTGACTGAAACTCGCTACGATGCGGCGGGCCGCCTGACGGACATCGTCCGCTACGCTACGCGCACCGCCAGCACCTTCTGGGCGAACGGTACCCTCGACCAGCTGCGCCCGCTCGCCAGTGCCAACGATCAGCGTACCCAGCGCTTCTACGACGCGCTGGGTCGCCCCGTCGGCGAAATCGATGCCGAAGGCTACCTGACCGAAACACGCTACGACGCCAACGGCAACAAGGCCCAGGTACTCCGCTACGCCACCAAGGCTGGTGCAGGCAATGCTCTTGACACGGTGCGCCCGGCAAGCAGCCCCGAAGATCACGGCATGCTCTACCAGTACGATGCAGCCAATCGTGTGGTTCGCAGTGACAGCCAACCGGATGGTTTGGTGACCACCTATGGCTACGACAGTGTCGGCAACCTGACCCAGACTGTGCGCGGTGCTGGCAACAGCGACAGTCGTAGCCAACTGCAACGTTTCGACAGCCAGGGCCGCTTGATCGCGGAACTCTCAGGCGAAGGGACCGCGATTCTTGCCGCACTGGGTGCTACCCCGACCCAGGCTCAGATTGATGCCGTGTGGGGTCGCTGGGGTACTCGCCACCAATACGACGCCGCCGGCCGCCGTATCGCCACACTGACGCCAAACGGCCTCGACGGTAACGGCCAGCGCACTCTTTACTACTATGATGCTACCGGGCGTCTCACCCACAGCATCAACGCTCTGGGTGAGATCAGCGAATACCGCTACGACACGTTCGGCCAACAGGTCCAGACGGTGCGCTACGGCACCCGTCTGAGCGATACCGTCCGTGCTAGTCTGAATGGCGGTCTTGCCAGCCAGCTGGGCACCGCGGTCAGCGGGCTGGTCAACGCGACACTCGACAGCGCCATCGCTAGCACCTACTCGCGACGCGGGGAAGTGCTCAGCCGCACTGACGCACTCGGTAACGTCAATACCACTACCTACAATGCATTCGGCGAGCAGACCGGCAGCAGCAACCGGATCAATGCCAGCACCGTGCTGGAGACCCGCTACGGCTACGACCGTCGTGGCCTGCAGGCCTCGACGACGCGGGATACCGGCAGTGGGCGCCTGAACCTGGCCAGCACCGTTGTCTATGATGCCTTTGGCCGTCCAATCCAGACCACCGACGCCAATGGCAGTCTGCGCACTCTCGCCTACGACCGGCTCGGTCGCCAAGTGCGTACCACCGACCCGCTCAATGCCCAGCGTACCTTCAGTTACGATGCCTTCGGTCGCGAACTGACCCATACCGACAGCGTGGGCAACACCACCCGCACCGACTACGACAGCACTAACCGTCGCTTGACACTAACCACACCGCAAGGCATCCAGACCATCACCGAGCGCAATCGCTACGGAGAAACGGTCAAGGTGATCGACGGCAGGGGCAATGCGACCACCTACAGCTACGACCGAGACGGCCAGTTGCTGTCCACCATCACGCCGGGTGGAGTCACCAGTACCACTTACGATAGTACCAGGCAGCAGATCGAAACCGTTGACGCACGCGGCACCAGGACCCGTTACAGCTACGATGCTGCCGGCCGGGTGCTGAGCCGCACCGTCGACCCGGACGGTCTCAAGCTCACCACCCGCTACGCTTACGACGCCCAAGGCCGTACCGTCAGCGTGACCGACCCGCGCGGCAGCATCACCGAAACCCGCTACGACGCCAAAGGGCAGGTGACCAGCGTCATCGTCGATGCCGCCGGTCTGAAACTGACGACCACCTACAGCTATGATGGCCAGGGCAACCGGTTGACCGTCACCGAAGGAGCGGGCACCTCTCAAGCCAAGAGTACTCGCTATGACTACGACCGGCTGGGCCGTCGCCTCGCCGACGTGGTGGACCCGAACGGGCTTAAGCTCACTACCACCTACGACTATGATAGTGACGATAACGTCACGAGCAAGACCGACCCGCTCGGCAACCGTACCCGCTATGTCTACGATGCCAACAACCGTCTGATCTACACCCTCGACCCGCTGGGGGCGGTGACCCGCACCGACTACGACGCCGAAGGGCGCGTGCTCAAGAGCACCGCCTACGCTAGGCCGATCAGTCTGGTTGGCCTGCCTGCCATACTGGGCGGAGCCGACATCGGCACTCGTCTGAGTGCAGACCC
>NZ_JACERN010000020.1 GCF_013911085.1 Aquitalea aquatica | reverse complement strand
CTCTTGGATCTTTGATCGCGTCGCACATTCACTATCCAGTCAGCTCGGTTTCCCAAGCCACTCAAATGATAGGATCAAGCCTCACGAGCAATTAGTATCGGTTAGCTTAACGCCTCACAGCGCTTCCACACCCGACCTATCAACGTCCTGGTCTCGAACGACTCTTCAGGAGGGTCAAGCCCTCAGGGAAGTCTCATCTTCAGGCGAGTTTCCCGCTTAGATGCTTTCAGCGGTTATCTCTTCCGAACTTAGCTACCCGGCAATGCCACTGGCGTGACAACCGGTACACCAGAGGTTCGTCCACTCCGGTCCTCTCGTACTAGGAGCAGCCCCCGTCAAACTTCCAACGCCCACTGCAGATAGGGACCAAACTGTCTCACGACGTTTTGAACCCAGCTCACGTACCACTTTAAATGGCGAACAGCCATACCCTTGGGACCGGCTACAGCCCCAGGATGTGATGAGCCGACATCGAGGTGCCAAACACCGCCGTCGATGTGAACTCTTGGGCGGTATCAGCCTGTTATCCCCGGAGTACCTTTTATCCGTTGAGCGATGGCCCTTCCATTCAGAACCACCGGATCACTATGTCCTGCTTTCGCACCTGCTCGACTTGTCGGTCTCGCAGTTAAGCTACCTTTTGCCATTGCACTATCAGCACGATTTCCGACCGTACCTAGGTAACCTTCGAACTCCTCCGTTACACTTTGGGAGGAGACCGCCCCAGTCAAACTGCCTACCATGCACTGTCCCCGATCCGGATAACGGACCAAGGTTAGAACCTCAAAGGGGTCAGGGTGGTATTTCAAGGTTGGCTCCACCAGAACTAGCGTCCTGGCTTCAAAGCCTCCCACCTATCCTACACAAACCACTTCAAAGTCCAATGCAAAGCTACAGTAAAGGTTCACGGGGTCTTTCCGTCTAGCAGCGGGGAGATTGCATCTTCACAAACACTTCAACTTCGCTGAGTCTCAGGAGGAGACAGTGTGGCCATCGTTACGCCATTCGTGCGGGTCGGAACTTACCCGACAAGGAATTTCGCTACCTTAGGACCGTTATAGTTACGGCCGCCGTTTACTGGGGCTTCGATCAAGAGCTTGCACCCCATCACTTAACCTTCCAGCACCGGGCAGGCGTCACACCCTATACGTCCACTTTCGTGTTGGCAGAGTGCTGTGTTTTTGATAAACAGTCGCAGCCACCGATTCTCTGCGACCTCTCCAAGCTCCATCCGCAAGGGATTTCACCTAAAGAGGCATACCTTCTCCCGAAGTTACGGTATCAATTTGCCGAGTTCCTTCTCCTGAGTTCTCTCAAGCGCCTTAGAATTCTCATCCTGCCCACCTGTGTCGGTTTGCGGTACGGTTCTTGTGTAGCTGAAGCTTAGTGGCTTTTCCTGGAAGCGTGGTATCAGTCACTTCAGGTCCGTAGACCCTCGTTATCACTTCTCGGTGTTGAATGAAAGGGCGGATTTGCCTACCCTAACCACCTACCAGCTTGAACGACCTATTCCAACAGGCCGCTGACCTAACCTTCTCCGTCCCCACATCGCACTACACAAAAGTACGGGAATTTTAACCCGTTTCCCATCGACTACGCTTTTCAGCCTCGCCTTAGGGGCCGACTCACCCTACGCCGATGAACGTTGCGTAGGAAACCTTGGGCTTTCGGCGAGCGGGCTTTTCACCCGCTTTATCGCTACTCATGTCAGCATTCGCACTTCTGATATCTCCAGCATCCCTTACGAGACACCTTCACAGACCTACAGAACGCTCCCCTACCATCTGCACTTACGTGCAAATCCGCAGCTTCGGTTATCAGTTTGAGCCCCGTTACATCTTCCGCGCAGGACGACTCGACCAGTGAGCTATTACGCTTTCTTTAAATGATGGCTGCTTCTAAGCCAACATCCTGGCTGTCTGGGCCTTCCCACTTCGTTTACCACTTAACTGATCATTTGGGACCTTAGCTGGCGGTCTGGGTTGTTTCCCTCTTGACGATGGACGTTAGCACCCACCGTCTGTCTCCCATGCTCGCACTTTCCGGTATTCAGAGTTTGCCATGGTTTGGTAAATCGCAATGACCCCCTAGCCATAACAGTGCTTTACCCCCGGAAGTGATACATGAGGCACTACCTAAATAGTTTTCGGGGAGAACCAGCTATCTCCGAGTTTGTTTAGCCTTTCACCCCTATCCACAGCTCATCCCCTAGTTTTGCAACACTAGTGGGTTCGGACCTCCAGTGCGTGTTACCGCACCTTCATCCTGGCCATGGATAGATCACTCGGTTTCGGGTCTACGCCCAGCAACTAAAGCGCCCTATTCGGACTCGGTTTCCCTACGCCTCCCCTATGCGGTTAAGCTTGCTACTGAACGTAAGTCGCTGACCCATTATACAAAAGGTACGCAGTCACCCCTTACGAGGCTCCCACTGTTTGTATGCATCCGGTTTCAGGTTCTATTTCACTCCCCTCCCGGGGTTCTTTTCGCCTTTCCCTCACGGTACTGGTTCACTATCGGTCGATCACGAGTATTTAGCCTTGGAGGATGGTCCCCCCATCTTCAAACAGGATTTCGCGTGTCCCGCCCTACTTTTCGTATGCTTAGTACCAAGAATGAAATTTCGTGTACGGGGCTATCACCCACTACGGCGGCCGTTTCCAAGGCCTTCCACTATCTCAATCTCTATCACATACAGGCTATTCCGCGTTCGCTCGCCACTACTGACGGAATCTCGGTTGATTTCTTTTCCTCGAGTTACTTAGATGTTTCAGTTCACTCGGTTCGCTTCCTCAGACCTATGTATTCAGTCTGGGATACCTATTGCTAGGTGGGTTTCCCCATTCGGATATCGCGGGATCAAAGCTCTATTGCCAGCTCCCCCGCGCTTTTCGCAGGCTTACACGTCCTTCATCGCCTGTGATCGCCAAGGCATCCACCAGATGCACTTAGTCGCTTGACCCTATCATTTCAGTAACCTAGATTACCAATCCGACAGAATGTGTTTGTGCGACGTACCACACCGCCCCTTTTGATATGGCGACATGGCACTAGATACAATCAAATTCCCAAGATGACGATTTGTCCTGCATGCAGAGTTAACTCCATGCATTTCATCTCGCCGTCTAATTAATTCGGCTTCTTCAGTTTGTTAAAGATCGGGCATTGTAAAAACAACGCAAACAGAAATTCACGCAACCCTGATAGGTTGTGTGCGCTTTTGTTTGCACTGTAAGAATGGTGGAGGATGACGGGATCGAACCGACGACCCCCTGCTTGCAAAGCAGGTGCTCTCCCAACTGAGCTAATCCCCCAAACTGGTGGGTCTGGTAGGACTCGAACCTACGACCCCTGCGTTATCAACACAGTGCTCTAACCAGCTGAGCTACAAACCCAGTTACTACCCTTAAATCACGAATAACCGATAGGTTGTGAATACTTGACGATCGCCTTCTCTAGAAAGGAGGTGATCCAGCCGCAGGTTCCCCTACGGCTACCTTGTTACGACTTCACCCCAGTCATGAATCCCACCGTGGTAAGCGGCCTCCTTACGGTTAGCCTACCCACTTCTGGTGAAACTCACTCCCATGGTGTGACGGGCGGTGTGTACAAGACCCGGGAACGTATTCACCGCGGCATGCTGATCCGCGATTACTAGCGATTCCGACTTCACGCACTCGAGTTGCAGAGTGCGATCCGGACTACGATCGGTTTTATGAGATTGGCTCCACCTCGCGGCTTCGCGACCCTCTGTACCGACCATTGTATGACGTGTGAAGCCCTGGTCATAAGGGCCATGAGGACTTGACGTCATCCCCACCTTCCTCCGGTTTGTCACCGGCAGTCCCATTAGAGTGCTCAACTAAATGGTAGCAACTAATGGCAAGGGTTGCGCTCGTTGCGGGACTTAACCCAACATCTCACGACACGAGCTGACGACAGCCATGCAGCACCTGTGTTACGGCTCTCTTTCGAGCACCAAGCCATCTCTGGCAAGTTCCGTACATGTCAAGACCAGGTAAGGTTTTTCGCGTTGCATCGAATTAATCCACATCATCCACCGCTTGTGCGGGTCCCCGTCAATTCCTTTGAGTTTTAACCTTGCGGCCGTACTCCCCAGGCGGTCAACTTCTCGCGTTAGCTACGCTACCAAGGATTCAAACCCCCAACAGCTAGTTGACATCGTTTAGGGCGTGGACTACCAGGGTATCTAATCCTGTTTGCTCCCCACGCTTTCGTGCATGAGCGTCAGTGTCATCCCAGGGGGCTGCCTTCGCCATCGGTATTCCTCCGCATCTCTACGCATTTCACTGCTACACGCGGAATTCTACCCCCCTCTGACGCACTCTAGCCGTGCAGTCTCCAATGCAGTTCCCAGGTTGAGCCCGGGGCTTTCACATCAGACTTACACAACCGCCTGCGCACGCTTTACGCCCAGTAATTCCGATTAACGCTTGCACCCTACGTATTACCGCGGCTGCTGGCACGTAGTTAGCCGGTGCTTATTCTTCAGGTACTGTCATCCCCCAAGGGTATTAACCTTAGGGATTTCCTCCCTGACAAAAGTCCTTTACAACCCGAAGGCCTTCTTCAGACACGCGGCATGGCTGGATCAGGCTTGCGCCCATTGTCCAAAATTCCCCACTGCTGCCTCCCGTAGGAGTCTGGGCCGTGTCTCAGTCCCAGTGTGGCGGATCATCCTCTCAGACCCGCTACTGATCGTCGCCTTGGTGAGCTCTTACCTCACCAACTAGCTAATCAGACGTCGGCCGCTCGAATAGCGCAAGGTCTTACGATCCCCTGCTTTCCTTCTCAAAGCGTATGCGGTATTAGCTATCCTTTCGGATAGTTATCCCCCACTACTCGGCACGTTCCGACGCATTACTCACCCGTTCGCCACTCGTCAGCGGAGCAAGCTCCCTGTTACCGTTCGACTTGCATGTGTAAAGCATGCCGCCAGCGTTCAATCTGAGCCAGGATCAAACTCTTCAGTTCAATCTCATAGCAAATTTTCTGGCACGCAAGATCAAAGAAATAAACAAGTACTTCTTCTTCTTGCAGTGCAAGTATTTGGCTTTCGCCAAG
>NZ_JACERN010000044.1 GCF_013911085.1 Aquitalea aquatica | reverse complement strand
GGGTAGGGTGGGCATGGCAGCCTCCATTCAGATGATGAAATCAGCGCAGTGAGGATATTTAATATATTGCATGTTGACTGATTTGATCATGAATAAAATGCAAGCGTGCTATGGGTGTTTTTCATCATGGCAGCGATCAGCATCGTCTCCCTTGGCTTGCGTTTTGCTGGCCTTGCCGCCTTTGCCACATCGGGCAGAAACCAGTCTGATGAATTCGTCGGTCACTGCGGTCGCCATTGTATTCCACGACAAGCGCACAGAACGGTGTAACTTCGGTGACAATTCCAGCACCCGGCCAGCAAACGGCGTATAGCTGAGTGTGATGCGTGGGACGATAGACACGCCCATGCCTGCTTCCGCCATCGACAAAATCGAGCGCATTTCAAGCACGTGAAAAGCGGGCTTCAGTTGGCCACCGTTGCGTGCAAAGTAATCGGAGATGACTGGCCCGCAGCCCGCCTTGGAGAAGATGAAAGGCAATGTGGCCAATTGCTTGGCCGACACGCTTTTATGGGCGTCGAACGTACCATTCGCCACCACTGCGACGAAATCGTCTTCGAGCAACGGCAGGTTGTTGATGAAGCGTCTGGCTCCAGCAACAACACCGACATCGACCGTGCCGTCCTCTATCCATCCTTCAACTTCCAGATCCGTGCCTTCAATCAACACCGCCGATACGCCCGGATGTATCTTTTTAAGCGCCTCAAGTGCCGGTGCAACAAACGCCAACGACACGCTTGGCAGAGAGCCGACCACCAACCGCCCTTCAAGCTTGCCGCGCGATAGGCTGAATTGCTGGCGCAGAGCTTGCGCGTCCCGCACCACGTTCTGGATATAAGGCCATAGGCGTTCTCCAGCGGCTGTCAACACAATGGGCTGCCGGTCTCGCATCAGCAGCTTGACCTGGGTGATGTCTTCAAGCTCCGTCAAGGCGTGGCTGATGGTGGACTGACTACGACTGAGCCGCTCAGCGGCGGCGGTGAGTGAGCCGAGTTCGACCACGGTGACAAGCATCTGCAATTGGACCAAGGTCATTTAGGCTCCTTGCCCGGATACATGCATCATGTGCATTTTCCCGGTTTGTGAGATTGGCAGTTGTGCTGCTTGTCTGGGGTGAAGATCCTACACAGAGTCAGGAAAGCCATCTGGCTTGTCATGACCGACTCATCAGGAGCGCCACGCCGAGGCGTTGCGCCATGGCACGGTTTGTCCAGGGGGATGGCAGGTCCCGGACTAGCATTGCTGCTAGCGCTATCCGGAGAATTTATTGGATCACACTGCCAGGCAGATATGGCGTCACATTCTGTTGTGCACGTGCCAGGTATTCTTCCTTCTCGCCTACCGGCGCCACGTAGTGCAATGCATCCTGTGCTGCTTTCACACTCTCCAGCCTGGCGATGATCCAGAATGCAAGATATTGCGATGCCAGGCAGCCACCGGCAGTCGCCACATTTCCCTTGGCAAAGAATGCCTGATTCAAAACGCTGACACCGGCTTCCTCTACCCAGGGCTTGGTGATGAGGTCGGTACACGCCGGGACGCTGTCCAGCAGGCCAAGCTTTGCCAAAATGAGAGTGCCCGAGCATTGTGCCCCCAGTAGTTGCCGGGACGGGTCAAACTGCATCGTAGTCATCAGTTTTTTGTCGGCAACAACGTCCCGTGTTTTTAGTCCACTACCAAAAATTACCGCATCGGCGCTACAGGCCTCTTCAATGGAAATATGAGACTCCAGAACAGCACCATTCATGGATTCAACCTTGGATGCAGGGCTGGCAATCGATACTCGCCAGTCAGGCTTCTTGATTCGATTCAAAATGCCAAATGCAATCAGGGAGTCGAGTTCGTTGTAGCCATCAAAGGTCAGAATTGCGATATGCATGACACAGTTCACTTTTGTCTAGGGTGGTTGCGAGTGGTCAGCCTATGCGCAACAATCAGCACAATCAAGAAATTGTCATGAATGCAAGTCTATGCAAGCTGTGCTTGACGACTACCCTGAAATGAAAACACTCCGCCTGATGGCAGAGTGCTCTAACAGCTGACGCAGTCGGTTTTCGGTCAGAGCCGCCGTTCTGTAGTACAGAAGCCCGTGGCAGCCATATACAGATTCCAGACATGCTCGCTTTGCCGCTTATTTCCCAACGCCGTAGGTCAACAGTACGAAGCTGTCTGGCTGATAAAAATTGGGATAGAAAAAAGAAGGTGCACGATTAACCTTCTTGCCCGGATCCTGCACCCCCTCGGCCGTTACCAGGTAGAGTTTCTTGGTCTGGGGATCCATTGCCATCGTACGCGCACTGGGGCGCGTCATGACCGACTGTGTCATCTCGTAGTGATCAGGATCCTTTTGCCCGAACACCACCAGATTGCTCTCGATGCCATTGCTGGCAAACACTTGCTTGGTATCTGCGTCGTAAATCACTTCGTCTACGCCGCGTCCAAGCGTCAAGGTTGCCACTTGATGGCCATTCTTGCCATCCAGCACCAGCAGCACGGGCTTGTCACCGCGACAGCCGACGAAGATACGCTCATGATCCTTGTCTATGGCCACGCTATTGGACTGAATGCAGGACACCGGCCACTCATCGCTTACCATCATCTTGGCCATATCCAGGCGAATAACACGATTTTTGTCGCGTAACGCAAAGAGAATATTGCCTTTGCCATCAGCAACCGGACGTTCGAGCTTTTCTCCGTCCACTTTTACACGCCCCAGTTCACTACCATCCCGTGCACTCAGAATCAGCACGGTGGAGTCGTCGCCCATCATGAAGGCGACACGGTGGGTGACCGGGTCATAAACATTGCCGTCGGCATTACTGCCAAACTTGATGCGCTTAACCAAGGAAAAGTCGGCCAGTCTGAACAGGGTGGTGGAACCATCCTCGTTACTGGTAAAACCCAGGCCTTCGGCAGTGGCCAGCGCTGTATCGCCCGCGTGTTCGGTACCGGGAATCTTCGATTTCACCACTTGCATGTGTTTGACATCGACAACACTGACGCCGTCTGCATGGCGATTGATAAACAGATATTGCCGGCTTGCATCGAAAGTCAGATAGTCCCAGCTAGGTTGCGGTGTGCTGAGTTTCAGTGTCGATTGCAACTGGTAATAGCCATTACCGTCACCGGCGAGTGCTGCCTGGCTTGATGCGCCGCACAAGGCAGCCAAGGCAACCAGTTTCCACAGCATTTTCCTTGCCTTCATCTTGAATCTCCTCCTGTTGTCATTGTCGTGACCTGCACTTGCCATGTGCATGGCCAGACCAGTCTGCCGCCAAACGCCAGCCGGTCGATATTGGGGATTTCCCATCGCAGCAGGTCGGCAGGAAAGGCTCCGCCAATCGATAGGCCAGGGCGGTGGGAATAACCTCGTACTTGGTGCACATCAAGGAACAAACCATGCCATGAGGGCAATATGGCCGGTTTTCCACCCTGGAGCACACCAATGTCTTTGGTCATGTCACAAACCTATCCGGTGCACTTTCACGATTCCTGCCCTCCAAAGGCCGGAGCAGAACCGCCGATCATCGGCGCACGTGTTGAATTGCAACTATTAACCACACTGAAATGCAATCTCAAATGTACCTACTGCTCGTTGGGCGTTGGTAATGTGCTGGGCTCGCAGACCGAACTTGAATATAACGTCGACCAACTGGCAAGCTTTATTGAAACGCATCTGAACGGCAAAGATGTCTATGTAACCTTCTACGGAGGGGAACCCACGCTCAACATGAAGCTGGTACTGGAGGTGATGCAGCGTTTCCCCCATTTCCGGTATCAGCTGCAAACCAACGGCACCTTGCTGGACGACGTGCCGGCATGGGCACTGGCCAGCTTATCCAATGTGCTGGTTTCCATTGATGGCGGTGAAGCCATCACCGATGGCTACCGCGGCCGTGGCATTTACCGCCAGGTATTGCGCAATCTTGCCAAGGTACGCGACCAGCTGGGTGGCAGCCTCACCGCCCGCGTCACCTGGGGTAATGCCGATACCACATTTGATGAGCTGGACCAGCTCATCGGAGATCACTCTCCATTCGATTATCTCTATTGGCAATTCGTGGCCGACGAAATGTATGCCGGTGATTCGATCGATAAGCGCAAAGCCGTGCTTCGCCAGCTTATTGGGCGCTTCTTTTTGGACCCGACCCGGCTCTATCCTTTGATTCCGGTGATGGGCATCATCCGCAACAAGCTGTTTCCCGACCGGGCGCAGGAGCTATATGCCGGCCGCACTCAGTGTCGCGTTTCAACGCATCTGCTTAATGTCATGCCGAATGGGGAGATTTACCCCTGTCCGGACATGATGTATCTACCGAATATGAAAATGGGTGACGTCAAAGACAATAGTTTGCGTCACAGCCCTTTGCAGCACACCGCTACCATGCCCTGCCAGGAATGCGAAGCCTATGCCTGGTGCCGGGGCAATTGCATGAAAAACCTGTATCTGGGCTATGAAAAAGGCGACAGCAGGTATCGCAGCAATGTGGTGGAGCCGATTTGCGAACTGCTACGCTTTATGGGACAAGAAATCGATCTGCATAATCCGCAAGCCTGGTTTGAAACGGCAAGCCTGGCGGTACGCAAACAAGTACGCGATTGCGAAGTGTATGAGTATGTCGAAATCATGCCATAGGCTGGCTTGGAGGATGGGGTAGCTCTCTTTAATTGAGACCGTATAGAGAGCAACCAGCATCAGGCTGATTCGCCCCTCTTTTACCAGGGGAGATCTGAACAAGTTCCGACCTTCCGCACGCCTGCCAGGAAAGCAACATACCACTGCCGTGGAAATGAGAGCACGCTGCCTGATGGTAGCGTGCTCTCAGCGCGGGTACCGGCAGTTTTTCGGCCTTAGTGGCCATTCGCCGACTTGAAGAATTGTGTCCGCTTTCGGATGAGAAGCGGCCACACACGAAATTGATCTGGTTTCGTTAGATTTGCCTCTACCATCAGCGAATTCTGACGGCCAGCCATCATCAGCGGCACATCATGCTTTAGCAGTTTTCATCCCGAGGAGAGATGGGGCATATCGCATCCATGGCACGCCATTCGAGTGCATGGCGGATTTTGTTCTCCAGTACCTCCAGGCTTGGGGGCTTCAGGATGTAATCATTGCCACCACAGGCATAGATACGCGACAGGATCTCAGCCGTCTCATAAGACGAAATGAAGATAACCTGAGCCTTCCCCTGTTGTGACCGGTACCAGGTAACAAGATCAAAGCCATCCTCATCACCCCCCAAGTTGATATCCATCAGTATGATGTCCGGGTTCACTTCAAAGGCTGTCTGCTGAAATGCGTCAGGCGTCGCACAATGATGAACATGTGCGGACTTTGCCAACCACTTGCGCATGAGAATTGCTGAAATCGCATCATCTTCAACAATCATTATTTTTGAATTATTCATTGCCTCCTTACCTCCGCCACATTCACCAACGCGCCAGTACTGCCGTTAGCAGAATCAGGCTTAATATGCCTAATCATCCCATAAAAATGCCGTTGGAATTAATTAATAACATTCAAATTTATCTGCTTAAATTAAAAATTGGCAATGTATTATTAATTACACACTAATCAATAATCTACTCAAAATCTATACTTTCATATTGAAATATCACCGAGCAATACAGATAATCAATAGGGATATTAAAGTAAATACTCTACTTATAATTAAATCAATAAAAACAACTATTAACAAATCGTAGCGGGAGAAGTGATATGCGGCGCCCCTCATTGAACCATGTATACAAACTCGTCTGGAGTTCCCAGGCATGTGCAATGGTTGCGGTGGCAGAGAATGTGTCTGCACACGGCAAGGCATCCCGCGCGGGCAGTAGCATGCTGGCGCTTTGTACTGTCATGCTGGCGAGCAGCACAGGTGCTGCCGGCTTGCCAACCGGGGGGCAAATCACGCTCGGGTCCGGCAACATCACCCAGCAAGGCAATACCATGCTGATCAACCAGTCCTCTGCAAAGCTGGCAAGCAACTGGCAAACATTCAGCATTGGCGCGGGCAATACCGTTCAGTTCATCCAACCCTCCGCCACATCCATTGCGCTGAACCGCGTATTGGGTTCGGACGTTTCCGTCATTCAGGGCAGCCTGAAAGCCAATGGTCAGGTGTTCCTGCTCAACCCCAACGGGGTGTTGTTTACCAGCGGAGCACAAGTCAATACCAGCGGCCTGGTGGCAACTACCTTGAGTCTGTCTGACCAGCAGTTTTCCAGCGGCCATTACAACTTTCAGGGCAGCAGCCAGGGTGCGGTCATCAACCAGGGCAATATCACCACCAGTAATGGCGGAAGCGTTGCCCTGATTGCTGCTCAGGTGACTAATGACGGCAATATCACCGCCAACAAGGGGAGCGTGATACTGGCTTCCGCCCAGGATGTCACACTCGACATGGGCGGCGCGGTCAAGCTGGCCATCAACAAGGGGGCGCTGGATTCGCTGGTAAGCAATGGCGGCGCGATTCAGGCCGATGGCGGCAGTGTGCTGCTGACTGCCAAGGCGGCAGACCAACTGACCAGTTCGGTCATCAACAATACGGGTGTCATCCGGGCGCAAACCCTGGCAAACGGTGAAAAAGGCCAGATCCAGTTGCTGGGCGACATGAGTACCGGGACCCTGAATGTGGGTGGCACACTGGATGCCAGTGCACCGAATGGCGGTAATGGCGGTGCTATTGAAACATCGGCGGCCAGCGTCAATACCATGAGTGGTTTGCAGGTTAATGCGTCATCCCGCTCAGGTACTGCCGGTAGCTGGTTGATTGACCCCTACGACTACACGATAGGCAGTGCTGCCGCCGCCACCATTTCCAGCACGCTGTCTGGTGGCACCAGTGTGACGGTAACCACGCAAAGCAATAATGCGGCTTATGGCAGTGCGGGCAGCGCCAGTGGCAATGGCGACATCACGGTCAATAACGCCATCACCGATACAGGTAGTGCTGATGTCAGCCTGACCCTGCAGGCCGCACGCAATATCACGATCAACAGCCCTATTACCGCCAGCAATGGCAAGCTGAATATCACCCTCAGCGCAGCCAACAATGCAGCAGGCACGACTGGTGGCGTCAAGCTCAACGGTAATCTTAATTCCAACGGCGGCAATATCCTGGTTGGTGGGGCTGGCGGCTCGTTAACATCAGCCACCTCAAACGGCATCGGTTATGCACTCAATTATGATGCCAACAGCCCCGCCGTATTGCTGGGTACCAATGTCACGCTGCAGTCCGGTGGCGGCAATATCGTCATCAATGGCCAAACCAATGCGACTACCTCCAGCTACAGTGGTACCCAGGCTGGTATTTACGTGCTGTCCGGCGCGACGGTGAATTCCCAGGGTGGCAATATCTACATGAGTGGCATCAGCACCGCATCGGCCAAGGAGTTTGGTTTCGGGGTTGAGGCCAATTCGGGCACCACCACCACCTTTGAAACCTCCTCTTCCTCTGGCGGCATCGTTGTGGATGCCAGAAATACCCAGAATGCATTAGGCGCGCTGGGCCTGGTCAATAACGGGAACCAGGCCCGGGTGCAGTTTTTTGCGCCTAACGTGGCTTACTTCCAGTTCAGCATCAATGGCAGCAATCAGACTGCAACCTTTACCAAGAGCCCACCCTGTAACGCCAACTACCCTAATTGCGGCACCATGGTGATTCCTGGTGGTAACCAGAGCTATACCGAGGCCCAATATAATGTTGTTGATCAGGCTTTACTGCCGATCTACATTTTTACCGGCAACGGCACCAAGGTTTATGACGGGTCTACCGATGCCTCGAATGTCGCGGTGACAGCGCTGGGTGGCCCGAGTGGTTTCACTCCAAGTGCATTGGGTACGCTGGGCTTCAACACGTCCAGCAAGAATGCCGGTAGCTACATATCGCTCAACGGCAGCGCCAGCAATCCCTCGTCCTATCAGTCTGATACCTATGCCGTGGCCTATTTCAATCAGGGCACTTACACCATTACGCCCAAGGCGTTGACGGCTTTTCAGGCAACCAATAAGACTTATGATGGCACCACAGCCGCAGCAGTCACATCTTCCGGCCTGGTGAATGGGGATAATGTACAAGTTGTAGCTACGGGTGGCTTTGCCTCGGCCAACGTAGGCAACAACATCACGGTCAACGTAACCGGGGTCAGCCTTTCCGGTACGGACGCTGGCAATTACACCATTCCCAACTCCACCGCCATCAGCACCACGGCAAATATCACTCCGGCCTCACTGACCGTCACCGCCAGCAACGCCAGCAAGACCTACGACGGTCTTGCCTATAGCGGCGGTAATGGCGTGAGCTACAGCGGCTTCGTCAACGGTGAAAGCAGCAGCGTGCTGGGCGGCAGCCTGAGCTATGGCGGCACCGCGCAAAGTGCTGTGAATGCCGGTAGCTACAGCCTGCTGGCACAGGGTCTGAGCAGCAGCAATT
>NZ_JACERN010000043.1 GCF_013911085.1 Aquitalea aquatica | reverse complement strand
CCGTGGTGCTGGCCGGCTTGCGGCCCATGCTGGCTGCCATGCTCGGCGGGGTGGCTTTGCTATTGCTGCAGCAGCCGATTGCCTGGCTGGCCTTGCGCCTGCTGGCCCCGCCGACCGAGGTGGCCGAACTCACCCGGCAGTATTTTGATGCCCGGATCTGGTCGGCTCCGTTTACCTTGCTGGCCTATGCCCAGTTCGCCTGGCTGCTGGGGCTGGGGCATTCCCGCCAGGTCATGTTGCTGCAGCTGCTGATGAATGCCCTGAATGCGGCGCTGGCCATTACTTTTGTCTCCGGGCTGGGCTGGGGGGTGTCCGGGGCCGGCTGGGCGACGGCCATCAGCGAAATGACTGCCAGTGTGCTGGCGGGGCGGGTAATGCTGCGGCAAGTGCCATGGCAACAGTGGCGTGCAGCCTGGCAGCAGCTGGGTGGCATGGCACCGTGGCGACGACTGTTTGCTGCCAACCTGGACATCATGGTGCGGACCTTGCTGCTGACCGTATCGTTTGCCTTGATGACACGCAGCGCAGCTCAGCTGGGGACGCTGACGCTGGCGGCCAATCAGCTGCTGCTGCAGGCCTTCATGGTATGCGTCAGCCTGCTGGACGGATTCGCCGTAGCGGCGGAGGTATATGGCGCACGGGCTATTGGTGCCGGCTCGCGGGCCGGGCTGGTGCTGGTGGTGCGGCGTTGCAGCTGGCTGTCGCTGGGCTGGAGCAGCCTGCTGGCGCTGGCCATGGCGCTGCTGGGCTTGTTTTACCTGCCGCTGATGACACCGGATGTGCAATTGCAGCGCATGGCAGCGGCCTTCTGGCCCTGGCTGGTGGTGTTGCCGCCGGTGTGTATCTGGGCTTTTTTCTGGGATGGCGTGTTCATGGGGGCCATGCGCACGCAGGTATTACGTAATGGCATGCTGCTGAGCTTTGCCGCGTATGTGCCGGCCTTGTGGCTACTGCAGCGCGGCTTTGCCAATCATGGCATCTGGGCCGCCTTGCTGGTGTTGATGGCCATGCGCGGCCTGCTGCTGACCCTGGCCTGGCCGGCCCTGCGTGATGGCGTGGGCCTGCTGCGCTGAGTTAGCTGCCGGGCAGCTGGCGTGGCCAGTGCAGGCGGTAGCCGGCTGGTGCGCTGGCATACGACGGCTGATTGGCGGTGATCGCCTGCTGCGGATCTGTGCTGTAGCAGGGTGAGCGCATGGCTTGGCGCATCTGCCAATCCGGGCTGATGTCTTCGATGGCCAGCCGGATGCTGCCTTTGCCCAGTCGCCGGTTGAGCTGGTCGATGGTGGACATTAGCCGGGCGCGGCGCGGGTCTGGCGCAGGGGCGAACATATCTTGTTGCTGGATGGCCTTGTCACCGATCTCCATCAACACCACCCCGGCCTTGTGATAACGCAGACCGGGCCGGAACAGCTGGCGCAGCCCGGCTTGGGCCGCCTGGTTCAGGCTGAGCGTGTCGTCGCTGGCCTGCAGCAGCGGAATGCAGGTGTAGCCGTGATAGGGGGTGGCGCTGCCAAAAGAGTTGGTCTGGATGCTCACGCCTATCATCGCCGCCGTACTGCCCTGGGCACGCAGTTTTTCAGCCGCACGGGCGGTATGGTGGGCGATGCTGGCCGATAGCGGTGGAAGGCTGCTGACCTGGCGGCTGAAGCTGCGGCTGGAAATGATGTGCTGCTTGCCGCTGGCGACATCATCCAGCGCCAGGCAGGATATGCCGTTGAGCTCGGCCACGGTGCGTTCCAGCACCACGTTGAAATGACGCTTGAGCTGGCGCGAGTCGGCTCTTTGCAGATCCAGTGCGCTGCGGATGCGCAGCTGGTGCAGTTTTTCCGCCAGTCGCCGCCCCACGCCCCATACTTCGCGCACATCCATATTGGCCAGCAGGCGTTCGGCCTCGGCCGGTGTCAGATCGGCCCAATCGAATACCCCTTGCCACTGTGCTTGCTGCTTGGCCACATGGTTGGCCAGTTTGGCCAGTGTCTTGCTGGGGCCGATACCCACGCAACTGGGCAGGCCCAGCTTGTCCTGCAGAGCCTGGCGGATGTGTCGGCCATGGGCATGTGGAGTGGCCATGCCGCTCAGGTCCAGAAAGCATTCATCAATGCTGTAAATGTCCTGCTGCGGTACAAAGCGCGCCAGGATATTCATCATGCGGCGCGACATGTCGCCATACAGGGTGTAATTGCTGGAAAACACCGCCACCCGGTGCTTGCGGCACAGGCCCTGCACTTGGTAGTAGGGCTGGAAGGCGGGAATGCCGATGGCCTTGGCTTCGGCCGAGCGGGCCACCACGCAGCCATCGTTATTCGACAGCACGATGATGGGCTTGCCGATCAGATCGGGCCGGAATACCCGCTCGCAGCTGGTATAAAAGCTGTTGCCATCCACCAGGGCAAAGCGGGTCATCAGTAGCGGCGGACGCAACCGCATACCACGCCCCAGATCAGTAACTCCTGCTCGTTTTGTGGTACCAGCACCGGGTAGGCCGGATTTTCCGGCAGCAAAGCCAGCCGGCCATTGCGGCGGTGCAGGCGCTTGACGGTGAAGTCGCCATCCACCACGGCCACCACGATATCGCCATGCAGCGCCGGGCGGCCCTTGTCGACAATCAGCAGGTCGCCCTCCACGATGCCAGCGCCGCTCATCGAGTCGCCCTGTACCCGTACCACGAAGCAGGCATCCGGGTCGCTCATCAGGTAGCCGTTGAGGTCGATGCTACTGTCGAGATAGTCGTCGGCCGGCGACGGAAAGCCGGCGCGAATGCCCATGCCGGCCAGCGGCAAGCTGCAGGGTAGGGCGTTGGTGACGCGGCCACACAGGGAAATGTCAGACATGGCGGGTTATTTTGATAATGTACGTAATCAAAATATAGCAGATGCGCACTAGGTGCGGGCCAGTTTTTCATCCCCGCATGGCGGGTGCACACAGAAAAAAGCCCGCGTAGGCGGGCTGAGTGTGGCAGGGATTCCGCAGGAATCTCAGGCCGTGGTGTTGATGGTATTGCCGATGGTGGCTGAAACCGGGCGGTTTTTACTTTCTGCTACGCCAGGCTTGCTGCCGTCATTATCGCCATCGCTATCCTTGCCACGGTTGGCCAGTGGCTGGCTGACCGGGCGCAAAGGCTGGGAGGGCGCGCTACTACCAATACTGCCGATACCCGATACCATGATTTTTCTCCTGAAGGGGGATATTCCCCGCGTGGATTATCACTGAGTATGGCTTAAGGCAGGATTAAGCCGCCAGTTCAGGCTTGCTTGCGCGTGGTGGTGAGGATGGCCAGCAGGGCCCCCGTAGTATTGGCGCTGAACGACTGCTGGGCTCGCGAGCCAATCAGTTCGCACAGCTCATTAAAAACGCTGCGTGCCGGATGGCTCAGGGTTTGCAGATCGTCCAGTTTCAGCTGGCTGCCCAGATGGCTGGAACCCAGCAGTAGCGCCAGCTCGGCCAGAATGGCCCGCTCAGTGGCAGTGTCGAGATCCCGGATTAGTCGGACAATGTCGGTTTCCGTCATGGCGTGTTGTGCTTTGGTTTGTCATTGGCATTATTTTAACCATGCGCGCTCGGCCTGCATGAGCTGCCTGCAGCCAGCATGATCATGATCAACAAATTAAAACATGCGTTGGTTTTGTTGCCGGCGCCGGCATCAGGTGGACACGGTCAGCCCGCACGCGGCACGATATAATCAGCCGTGGTTTCCGGCTGGAATCACAGAACCACTGGGAGGATGGCTATGCTGCATGCCGACGAAGCGGCTGCCTTGCAGGCTTCAATAGAGCGGGTAGGTGCGCGGGTGACTGCTGCGTTGCAAGCCAATCCCGGCGTCGTTTATGCCATCGAATTTGTCGGCAATCTGCATCGCGGTATTGATCAGACCATGGCCCAGGCAGCGCTACGTGGCGAACCGGTGGCTTGCCAGGCGGGTTGTGCCAGTTGTTGCAGCCTGCGGGTGGAGGTGGCCCCGGCCGAAGCCTTGCTGATCGCGCAGCACTTGCACAGCGAGTCGGCGGACCGTCTCCAGCAACGACTACAGGCGCTGCGCCAGCAGCAATCCTTGCTGGCGCAAGGCGGAACCGTGCGGCCACCTTGTGCGTTTTTGCAGGATGCGCTGTGTAGCATCTATCCGTGGCGGCCGGCCAGTTGCCGCAAGGCCCATTCCTTTTCTGCCACCGCTTGCCAGAGTGCCGCGGCACAGCTGCCGCAGGATCTGGCCATCACCATGGCGGCGGAAGCCTTGCAGCGTGGCACGGCACTGGGCTATCGCCAGCGCGGGCTGGATGGGGTGGTGCAAGAGTTGAGCGCCGCGGTATTGCAGGCGCTGGAAGACGATGCGGCGGCCAGTCGCTGGTATGCCGCCGCTATCGACTGAGCCCTCGTTCAGGGCTGGCCCGGACGTTGCAGCAGTAGCAGCCGGGCGGCCAGCCCGAGAAATACCAGCGTCAGCGCCCGGCCTTGCCACAGAGCAAAGCGCGGCTGTGCCTGCAAATAGCGGCCCAAGGCCCCGCTGAATTGCGCCAGTACCGCATTGAAAGCCAGCCCGGTCACCGCCAGCACCAGCCCCAGCAGCAATACCTGCTGTGCTACATGGCCTTGAGCGATGTTGACAAACTGCGGCAGGAATACCATGAAAAACAGCAGCGCCTTGGGGTTGAGCAGGCTGTTCAACATCGCCATGCGTACCACCTGGCGATGGCTGCGGCGCTCGCCGCCCAGTAGCGCCAGCATGCCGCCGGCTCGCCAGGATTTCCATGCCAGCCATAGCAGATACGCCGCCCCGCCCAGGCGCAGCAAATCGAACATCGGTGGCCAGCCCGCCAGCATGGCGGTAATGCCGCTGGCGGTGAGGATGGTAAATACCATGTCGGCCACGGCAATGCCCAGCGCGGCAGCCAGCCCGCCGGAGCGGCCCATGGTGGTGGAATAGGACAGCACAAAAGCCATATTTGGCCCCGGCGACAAAAACAGCAGCAGTACGGTCACCATAAACAGCAGCAGGGTGGAAGCAGAAATCATGGTCTGTCCTTGATGTTTGTCGCCACGGGACAGTGCCTGCTACTGGCCGTGCCGTGGGGGTTGGGCATTACAGAATGTGGATGATGTTTTTGACCGCCAGCTCTGCCCCGGATTGGCCGTCTTGTTTTCCTGGCTGAGTCCGGTCAGCAAGGTCCGCATCAGTAGCAGAGTGGCAGGTGCATGGTTCCGGATGGAGGCATGCCTGCCGCAGGTGTACTGTGCGAGTGCCCATTCTAGGTTGGTCTGGGCTGGCCGGGTAGGGTGCCTTTCGATGAATGAGGAGAAAAACATGATGGGAACGGCCAGTTGGTTGTTCTGGGCCTTGTTGTCGGCGGTATTCGCCGCACTGACCGCGATTTTTGCCAAGATAGGCATCCGTGGCGTGGATTCCGACCTAGCCACACTGATCCGCACCGGCATCATCGGCGTGGTGCTGTCGCTGTTTGTCTGGCTTGGCGGTAAATGGAGCAATCCCTTGCAGCTATCGGGCAAGACCTGGTTGTTTCTGGGCCTGTCCGGTATCGCAACCGGCCTGTCCTGGGCCTGCTATTTCCGTGCGCTGCAAATGGGCGAGGCATCGAAAGTGGCCCCGGTTGACAAGCTGAGCCTGGTGCTGGTGGCGGTGTTCGCTGTGATCTTTCTTGGTGAGCGCCCGGCCCCGCGCGAATGGCTGGGTATCGCCCTGGTGGCCTGTGGGGTAGTGGTGCTGGCCTTCAAGCGCTAAGGCCATGATCAGCGCAAACCAGCCGTCGCCCTGCATGGATTCCAGTGTGGCCGGCAGACTAGCCGCAACGGGTGTTTGGCTGTATACTTGTCAGTCTTATCTGGGGGCGACCTGGTTTCGACGGGGGTTGCGAAGCGGATGAGGGCATACCGGGATTTCAGTCACCCCGTAAAAAGCTGAATTTTTTTAGTCGCAAACGACGAAACTTACGCTCTAGCAGCCTAACGGCCGGCTAGACACTACAACGGTTCGCAGATGGGCCGGGGGCGTCAAAACCCTGTAGTGTCACTCTACATCTGCTAGTGCTGTGCCGGGTTACTTGGTACTGTGCGAAACTCAAGGTAACTCGCCAAAGTCCAGCCTGTCCGTCGGCGTGGCAGAGGTTAAATCCAAATGACACGACTAAGTATGTAGAACTCACCGTAGAGGACTTTCGGACGCGGGTTCGATTCCCGCCGCCTCCACCAGAACCTCTAAAAGCCAGCACTGACGCGGATTTCCGCTGATTTGCTGGCTTTTTCTTTGGCTGCTGTCACATCGGTATGTCATATGCGAAAGGCGATGCGACCGAATGACTGGCGTGGCAGCCTGCTTCTTCCAATACCAAGCATCAGAACGTCATTTGACTTTGCTTTATATTTCCATAAAAATGGAAATATGGAAACATTAAACGCCGCTGAAATTCTTGCTGCCCTTGGGCACGAGTCCCGTCTTGCCATCTTTCGCTTGCTGGTCGAGGCTGGTCCGAAGGGGATAATTGCCTCCGCTATTGGCGAACAGTTAAGTATTCCTAATGCCACGCTGTCTTTTCATCTCTCCCACCTCAGTCGTGTCGGCCTGATCAAGGGTGAGCGTGAGAGCCGGTTTATTCACTACTCCGCCGAATACGGGACGATGGATGATCTCATTGCTTTCCTGACCAAGAATTGCTGCCAGGGCAAGGCCTGCCTGCCCAAGACCGCAGCCTGTGACACGCTGGAATCGTGTTGCAGCCCGAATCCTGCCGCTCCGGAATGAAAACCATGACCACAGCTAAAACCGTCCTCGTGCTCTGCACGGGCAATTCCTGCCGCTCCCAGATGGGTGAAGCAATCCTTAATCATGAACTGGCCGGCCTGGTGCGTGGCATCTCAGCCGGCACCAGCCCGCAGTCCAAGGTAGCCGATGGCGCGATTGCGGCACTGAAGCTGGCAGGCCTGCCAACTGATGGCTTGTTTCCCAAGACCGTAGAGGATGTCATGGACCAGGATATCGACTTGGTGGTGAGCGTCTGCGACAACGCCAAGGAAAGCTGCCCAGTCTTCCCGCGGCCGGTAAAGCGTATCCATGTCGGCTTTCACGACCCGCATGGCGAGCCGCTGGAAAGCTTTCTGGCTGTGCGCGACGACATCCGTGCCCGCCTGGTGCCGGCTGTGCGTGCGGCCCTTGGCCTGTAAGGAGAAGCCATGTCACACGCCCAATGTGAAGTAACAGCCAGGCAGGCTGCGAGTGCACCGATGAGCCTTTTCGAGCGCTTCCTTACCGTGTGGGTTTTTCTCTGCATCGTCGCCGGGATAGCGGCGGGGCAGCTGGCACCCGGATTATTCAGGGCCATCGGCCACATGGAAGTGGCCCAGGTGAATCTGCCGGTCGGCCTGCTCATCTGGGTGATGATTATCCCGATGCTGGTCAAGGTGGATTTTGCCGCCCTGCATGAAGTCAGGCAGCATGTGCGCGGCATTGGCGTCACGCTGTTTGTTAACTGGCTGGTCAAGCCATTTTCCATGGCATTTCTCGGCTGGCTGTTCGTGCGCCATCTGTTTGCGCCGCTGCTGCCAGCCGACCAGCTGGACAGCTATATCGCCGGGCTTATCCTGCTGGCCGCCGCGCCTTGCACCGCCATGGTGTTCGTGTGGAGCCGGCTGTCGAATGGCGACCCCTTGTTCACGCTGTCCCAGGTGGCGATGAACGACACCATCATGGTGTTTGCCTTTGCCCCCATTGTCGCCTTCCTGCTGGGCATTTCGTCCATTACCGTGCCCTGGGCCACGCTGCTGACTTCGGTAGTGCTGTACATCGTCATCCCGGTCATCCTGGCGCAGCTGTGGCGCAAGCTGCTGCTGGCCAGGGGTCAGCAAGCCTTTGATGCCGCCATGGCCAGAATAGGGCCGTGGTCCATCTGCGCCTTGCTGGCCACGCTGGTATTGCTGTTCGCCTTTCAGGGCCAGGCCATCATCAAGCAGCCACTGGTCATCGCGCTGCTGGCCGTGCCTATCCTGATCCAGGTATTTTTCAACTCGGCGCTGGCTTACTGGCTGAACCGGCTGGCAGGGGAGAAACACAATATTGCCTGCCCGTCCGCGCTGATTGGCGCGTCGAATTTCTTCGAGCTGGCGGTGGCTGCTGCCATCAGCCTGTTTGGTTTTGAATCCGGCGCAGCATTGGCCACGGTGGTGGGAGTGCTGATTGAAGTGCCGGTGATGCTGCTGGTGGTGAAGGTGGTGAATGCCTCCAGGGGCTGGTACGAAACACCACAAGCCTGATACAGCTGACACGTGCATGCCATAGCCGTGTGGCAAAAGTGAAGGAGCGATGAGGTGGTCAATCGCTCCTTCACTTTTTTGCGGCCATGTTTGATGGTGCTGCCCAGCCTATCGCGCCGCCTCTGCCCGCCACGCCTGTTTCTCCATCCGTTTTGCCAACTGCTGTCAGCCATCTCTCCGGTCTATAACCGCTGTGGCAACAAAGCCTGTTATCCGCTTACGCGGATGATGTTTTGTGTTGCCGCTTCCGCGCGGCAGACGGGAAAGGGATCTTTGCTTGGTCAAATATCTCTTTCCATTTCCAAATGCTATCCGTAGATATGTTCGGCCTAGGTTGGTTTATGATTTGCCAGAGTCGGCATAGGTTTGTGCGAATTATTTTCCAGTAGGGGGAGTTAATTTTTCAGAATGATGGCAATAAAGACAGATGCCAATACTTGTAATGTGATGGCCCATTGGGTTAATTCAGTATCTTTATACTTAAAATAGCCGAAGAATAAGGCAATATGCAGTTTTGAAGAAATAACTTTGTTGGGCGTGGTGAATATATAAAACTCTTCGCCAGTCAAATGACACAGCCTTTTGTGAAACATGAAATTGGCAGCGCCGAAAAATAAAAATAATATCAGTAGCATTTTCAATCTCAATTCGATTAGAAAACCGAGCACCTGCTCCTGCGGATGTTTATTTTCATTGCCGCTTCCGCGCGGCGGACGGGCAGGAGGGCTTGCCTGGCCAAGCCCTCCTGCACCTCCAAGGCCACCCCACAAGCATGGCCTGCGGCTACCCGGCAGGCCCCGCCCGGTGCGAGGCGCGCCTGAACTCGCGATTTGCTAACGTCAAATCGCTCAAACAAAGCAGGCGCTTAAGACCTCGCCCCAGTCACCCGTCGGCATGCTTGACGGGGCCAAGGGTGGCGTCGGTGCGATTGAAGCGATGTGAAAAGGTAAAGGAACCCGGTTTTATCCGAGCGGGCTGTGGGTTCGAATCCCACGGTTTTTTTTAAGGGCGGCCAGCACAAACCCGGCGCTACCTAGTCCCGTCAGCGCGAGCCGACGCAGACGTACCGCTCAGGGTCTTAAGCGGTCGGCTGTCCGCAGCGGCGCGACGCTAGCGCGCCGCAAGTTCCGGCCGCGCCCTGAGCGGGATGGCTGGGACGGGAATTCGACGCGCTGCGGGTCGCCTTTTCTTTGGGTCGGCGGTTTCAAGGGCCAAGTGCAACGGTGCTTGGAATTCTGATATCCAGATTGAAGCAACATTCCCAGAATGCTTCGCTTGGCTTCTTAAACCCGAGTGATTTGCGCGGCCGGTTATTCAGGCT
>NZ_JACERN010000005.1 GCF_013911085.1 Aquitalea aquatica | reverse complement strand
AGGGGGTGGATGGGTGGGTGTAAACTTTCTTTGCAGTTTGCTGGCAAAGTGGATAAAGAAGCGTGATACGCAAAATGCATTAAATGCCGTGGGTTTGCCCTTTAGATGTTAAGTAATAAATGTATAATGCCGTGGTTGTGAACGCTAAATTGCTTACAGGTGTCCGATGATGTCCCCGCTGATGCAGCCCATAGAGCAGATTGCCTCAACTGATATTCTCAGTTGCACGCCGGAGACGCTGATCCACGAGGCGGCAAACCAGATGCTGCAGTCCGGCTGCGGTTCCATCGTGGTGTTTGCCGCGCCTGGCGAGCCTGTGGGTATCTGGACCGAAACCGATGCACTGGACGTTGATCTGGATGACGCGGCAGCGCGCTGCCGCCCCATCAGCGAGGTGATGAGCCAGCCTGTGGTGACGCTGGCCCACCACCTGAGCGTGCACGATGTACTGGGGCAGTTTCGCAGCAAGGGCATCCGCCATGCGCTGGTGGAAAAGGACGGGGCGATTGTCGGCCTGGTGTCGCTGTCGGACGTGGTGTTGTGTCAGGGCACCGAAGCCTTCCTCGGGCTGAAACGGCTGGATGGCCTGCTGGCGCCGCCGGCGGTCATCTTGCAGGCTAGCGACAATCTTTCCGCCGCACTCTCCAGCATGCGTGAACAGCAGCTGACAGCATTGGGGGTGCAGTTTGCCGATGGCAGCTACGGCATCCTCACCCAGCGCGATGTGGTGGGCATGGTGGCTGCCGGGCAGGGTGATGTGGAGCTGGGCAGCATCTGTACCCGTCCGGTCATCGGCGTAGCCAGCAGTAGTAGCCTGCTGCAGGCGCGACGGGTGATCCTGCAGCACCAGATCCGCCACCTGGCGGTCTTCGATGCCGAGCACAGACTCGTCCATATCATCGGTTTTCGCGAAATCATCCAGAGCATAGAACACGAATTCCTGCTGGAACTGCATGGCGCGCTGCGCGAGCGTGACGAAGCCTTATTGCAGTCACGTCAGAGCCTGCTGCTGGCGGACAAGGTGTTCGAAGCCACCATGGAAGGCATTGTCATCACCGATGGCAATGGCTTCATCCAGTCGGTCAACCCTGCGTTCAGCCGCATCACCGGTTATTCCCGCGAGGAAGCCATCGGCAAGACGCCGGCCTTGCTCAAGTCCGGCAAGCAATCCCCCGAATTCTACGAATACCTGTGGCGCTGCCTGCGCCACGACGGCTTCTGGCAGGGCGAGGTGGTGAATCGGCGCAAAAACGGCCTGCTGTACACCGAGCACCTGAGCATTACCGCCATCCGCGACGAACACGGCGAGTGCCTGCATTATGTGGCGGTGTTTTCCGACATCACCCAGCGCAAGCAGGCCGAGGAACGGCTGCATTTTCTGGCCAATCACGATGCGCTGACCGGCCTGCCCAACCGCACGCTGTTCATCGAAAAGCTGCAGTCGGCAGTGGAGCAGGCGCGGCAGTTTGATCGCCGTTTTGCCTTGCTGTTCATCGATCTGGACCGTTTCAAGATGGTGAACGACACCCTGGGCCACCATGCCGGTGACGAGCTGCTGATGCGTATCGCCAGCGAGTTGCAGCGCATCGTGCCCAATCTGTCCACCGTGTCCCGCCTGTCGGGTGACGAATTCACCGTGCTGCTGGAAAACGTGGTGACGGTGCAGCAAGTGGCCAGCCGGGCGCAGAGCATCCTGGATGCCATTTCGGCCGAGTCCACCGTGGCCGGGCAGGGCGTGTTCATTTCCGCCAGCATCGGCATCAGCATGTTCCCGGAAGACGGCGCCATGGCCGATGCCCTGCTGGTGAATGCCGACACCGCCATGTACCGGGCCAAGGAGCGTGGCAAGAACAATTTCCAGTTCTATACCGCCGACATGAATGCCCGCGCCATCGAGCGCCTGAAAATGGAATACAGCCTGCACCGTGCGCTGGCGCAGGACGAGCTGGAAGTGTGGTATCAGCCCAAGGTGGAGCTGGCGTCTGGCCGCATCATCGGTGCCGAGGCGCTGCTGCGCTGGCATCATCCCGACCTGGGGCTGATTTCGCCCGGCCAGTTCATTCCGATTGCCGAGGAAAGCTCGCTGATCACCAGCATGGGCGACTGGGTGCTGGATACTACCTGCGCCGCCATCCGCCGCTGGCGCGATGCCGGCCTGCTGCAAGGGCGCATCGCCGTCAATGTATCCGGCCGCCAGCTGAAGTATTCCAGCATCGTTGATAGCGTGGCGCAGGCGCTGGAGCGCCATAGCCTGCCCAGCAGTGCGCTGGAGCTGGAAATCACCGAAAGCGTGGCGATGGATGAAGACAGCGGCATGGTCGAGGTGCTGCATCGCCTGCAGGCGCTGGGCATTTATCTGTCTATCGACGATTTCGGCACCGGCTATTCCAGCCTGTCCTATCTCAAGCGGCTGCCGGTGCGCGGCCTGAAAATCGACCAAAGCTTCATCATGGACCTGCACCAGGACCGCGACGATGCCGCCATCACCCAGGCCATCATCTCGATTGCCCGCAGCCTGGGGCTGGAACTGGTAGCCGAAGGGGTGGAGCTGGAAGAACAGCGCCGCTTCCTGCTGGAGCAGGGCTGTGACTGCGGTCAGGGCTATCTGTTCAGCCGACCGGTACCCGGCGCCGCATTCGAGGCACTGCTGCGCCAGCAGTTGCACTGAGTCTCCGGTGGCTGCGCGGCTTGTCGCTGCTGCCTGCACTGCATTATGCTGGGCAGATGCCCAGATCCCGCTCCCCCAGTCCGGAAGTCACGCCAGCCACGCCACTGTTCTGGCGCGACCCACAACTGCCTTTTCTGGAAGTCCGCAGCGTGCCGGATGGCCGGCAGGTGTGCTATGCCCGCCATTCGCACGAGCATTTTTCCATCGGCGCCATTACCAGCGGCAGCAGCACTTACCTGAGCCTGCAAGACCGCTACCGCGTGGGCCGTGGCAGCGTGGTGCTGATGAATCCGGGCGATGTTCACGCCTGCAATCCCATTGCCGACCAGCCCTGGTCGTATCACATGCTGTATGTCGACACGCCGTGGCTGGCCGGGCTGCAAGCCGAGCTGGGGCTAAGTGCCAATCAGGATTTTCATTACTTTGGGCTCAGGCTGAGCGAGGATGCCAAGCTGTATCATGGCCTGCTGCAACTGGTGGCCACCTGCCATTCCGCTGCCGGCGGCAAGTTGGGCCGGCAGGAAATGGCCACAGCCTTTTTTACCGACTTGCAGCAGCCATGGTCAGCAGAGTGCCGCATGGTGGCGGCACATCCGCGCCTGCAACTGGCGGCCGACTATATCAACGACCATTACGCCGACGACATCAGCCTGCAGGCCATCTGCAGCGCCTCCGCCTTGTCCTCGTCCTACCTGATCCGTGCTTTCCGCCAGCGCTATCACATGACGCCGCACGAATACCTGCTCAACCGGCGTATCCAGCGTGGCAAAAGCCTGCTGCGCAGCGGCCAGCCCATTGCCCAGGTGGCGCAGGCGCTGGGCTTTGCCGACCAGGCGCATTTCCAGCGCACCTTCAAGCGGCTGGTAGCGGCCACGCCCGGTCAGTACTGCCGCAGCGTGGGCTGAATCATTCCAGCAGCAGATAGAGCGCGCTGCCCGCCAGCAGCAGCGCCAGCAAGCGGTTGAACAGCCGCATGCGTGGCGGATGGCGCAGCAGGCCTTGCAAGCGCGCTCCGGCCCAGGCCCAGCAAGCAATCGACAGGTAGCAGACCACAAAATAGATGGCGGCAAACTGCCATACCAACAGCGCTTCGCCATGGCTGACAAGGGCCCCCATGCCAGCCCGCGAAGCCAGCCAGGCCTTGGGGTTCAGCCATTGCATCAGCGCGCCGTAGAGAAACGACGGCTGCCGCTGCTGCACACCCAGTTCGCCACTGGCGCGGGCGAGTTGCCAGGCGAGGTAAAGCAGAAAGCCCACCCCGGCATACTGGATAAAGCGGCTGGCCTGTGGCGCACCCGCCAGTAGCCCGGCCAGCCCCAGGCCGGTGAGCAGGAATAACAAGGTAAAGCCGATGGTGGCGCCACTGACATGGCGCAGGCTGGGCCAAAAGCCGTGGCTGACTCCGCAGCCGAAAGCCACGATATTGACCGGGCCGGGCGAAATGGAAGCCGCCAGCGCAAAAGCGGCCATGGACAGGAAATGCTGCATGGGAATCCTCAGAAAGTGGGCAGGACCCTGAAGATAAAGCCGCAGCAGAAGCGGGTATTGAACAAAATCACCCTGTGCGCTGCCCGCAGGCAAGAAAAAACCGGGAGCAAGTCCCGGTTTTTGTCTGAGGTGCAGATGGCCGCTTAGCCGCCGATCTTTTCCTTGCCGCCAAAATAGGGGCGCAGGGCGGTGGGGATGGTCACGCTGCCGTCGGCGTTCTGGTAGTTTTCCAGTACCGCCACCAGGGTGCGACCCACGGCCAGGCCGGAACCATTCAGCGTGTGCACCAGCTGGTTCTTACCGTTTTCGTCCTTGAAACGGGCCAGCATGCGCCGCGACTGGAAGGCTTCACAATTGGAGCAGCTGGAGATTTCGCGGTAGGTGTTCTGCGCCGGCAGCCATACCTCGATATCGTAGGTTTTGGCGGCGCCAAAACCCATGTCGCCGGTACACAGGGTAATCACGCGGTAGGGCAGTTCCAGCGCCTTGAGGATGTTCTCGGCGTGGCCAACCATTTCCTCCAGTGCGGCATAGGAGTGGTCCGGGTGCTCGATACGCACCATTTCCACCTTGTCGAACTGGTGCTGGCGGATCATGCCACGGGTGTCACGGCCATAGCTGCCGGCTTCGGAGCGGAAGCACGGCGAGTGAGCGGTGAGCTTGAGCGGCAGCTCTTCCATTTTCAGGATGCTGTTGCTCACGGTATTGGTCAGGGTGATTTCCGAAGTGGAAATCAGGTACTGGTCTACCGTGCCTTCTTCACCACCCTTGGTCACCTTGAACATGTCTTCGGCAAACTTCGGCAGCTGGCCAGTGCCCAGCAAGGCGCTGTCGTTGACGATGTACGGGGTGTAGTGCTCGGTATAGCCGTGCTCGCCGGTGTGGGTGTTCAGCATGAACTGCGCCAGCGCGCGGTGCAGGCGGGCAATATCGCCCTTCAGCACGGTGAAGCGGGCGCCGGATAGCTTGGCACCGGTGTCGAAATCCAGGCCCAGCGGGGTGCCGATGTCGACGTGGTCTTTCACTTCGAAGTCGAACTGGCGCGGCACACCGACGCGGCGCACTTCCACATTGTCCGACTCGTCCTTGCCCGCCGGCACCGATTCGTGCGGCAGGTTAGGAATGCTCATCAAGAGGGCATCCATCTTGGCCTGCACCGCTTCAAAAGCGGCTTCAGCGGCTTTCAGTTCATCGCCCAGGTTGGCTACTTCGGCCATGATGGCGGACACATCCTCGCCCTTGCGCTTGGCTTCGCCAATTTGCTTGGAGGTGGCATTGCGGCGCGATTGCAGTTCCTGCATGCGGGTTTGCAGTGCCTTGCGGTCGGCTTCCATATTGGCGAAAGCGGTGGTGTCCAGAGTGTAGCCACGGCTGGCCAGGCGGGCAGCGACGGCGTCCAGGTCGTTACGGAGCGATTGAATGTCTAGCATGGAAAATCCTGATGGTATTTAAGTGTCTTGCTTGTTCCGGGCTTGCTGATCCGGCGGCTGTGTCTTGTTGGCGGTCTGCCGACCGCTTGGCGAAACTGGCGCTGCCTTGCTGTATCGCGGTACCTGCCATGCTGGCGGCGGTTTTACCCGCGAGTACAGTGTCTGATGCCGTGTGTTGCAAGCGTGCAGACATCATGCAGCGTGCTGCAATGCGCAAGTGTACCGGCAAGCGACAGGCTTTGTCCTGCCTGTCGCAGGCCAAACATGCATTATAAGCGCTGTAAGCAGGCTTGTAGATGCCGACAGGCGACCTGCTTTGCTTGAGAGGGCGTCCAGGGTGGGGGAAGTGGCGTACTGTTCCGCTGGGGCTGGCGTGTTAGGCAGCAAATTGCGGCAAGCTGATTGGCCTTGGTGGTCTATCTGGTGTCTACATCGCGTACTACTGAATACCGGGGGAGGTCTACCTGAAAAGCGTTCGCCGAATTTGGGTGGTGTTCGATGCCTTAGTCGAAGGACTTGCCCTAGATACAAACAGCGCGCTCCATGTGCCTGCCGGGCCGGCCTGATTGCTGGGGCTATTCGCATGCATTCCACTCGTCATTCTTACTTTAATACCGGCATGTCTTCCTGCTTGAAAGCCATCGTTACCTTGCATTGCAAATCTGCAGTGCATTCGTGTGGGGATTCCATTCCCCGGCGCTGAGGCGGCGCTACCTATTTTTGCCGAGCGCTTATCGTGCCCAGTCATCGCTTAAGCTCACTATGCGGAATGGCTGCTTTCATCGCGGGAAAGCAGCCATTCACGTATCTGGTCGATGAGAGCCGACTCAGGTCTCAGACAGGGCACGGTTATCGGTGACGGCCACACCGTGCTGTCCGCCTTTTCCCCGAGGGGTGAGTCTATCGTCGATCACATCAATGCGCGTGGTCAGCCCCTCGCCCTTGTTCAGTCATTCCCAGCCAGGACCTTTCGTCACGCTCAAGCAGGCATAGTCGGCGGCAACGCCGCAGCAGTGCAGCTTGGTGGCTGGAACTGCCTGCCTAGCCCCTCGTGGCGCATGCCGTCTAGCATCGATAACATGCGTTATCAATGCATAAATATCTATTATGAATATTGAATTGTCCTATTTTGCATGCTATACATTTGAAGCCGTTTCTTTGATTTCTGTAAAAACGGACGGTCTTGTAGGAATGTCTTATTGAAAAATCAGCTTGGATTGATTGACACCGTGTGGCCCGGTGCATTTTTGGTGGCAGTAGAAGGGCAATAGCTGGCCGCCCGCCCAGCCTGAGGCGGAACAATTCCTTTGGTGTGCACGAACAGGCAGCATGCCGCGAAAGGTTAACGCAATGAAACATGCATTTAAGAAGTCGGTTTCTTCGATCGCCTTGTTGTCTGGCTTGATGCTGACCGGCTGGAGTCAAGGCAGCTACGCCTGCACGGATACGCCGGTATTGGCCAGTATCTGCATCATGGCGGTGCCTAGTACTTATGGAAATTTTAATAATCAATATGTTCTGGCTGCTGGGCAGAGCATGAACATCAACCAATATACGGCACTTTATTCGCTGATTGGCATTACCTATGGTGGTGATGGCCAGACTACCTTCAAGCTACCGGATTTGCGCGGTAAGTTTGTGGTGGGTGCTGACGGCTCCACCTATAAAACCGGCGCCACCGGTGGTAAAAACGGCATCACCCTGATCACTGCACAATTGCCGCCCCATGTCGCTACCCTCAGCAGCCTGCCGGTAACCTTTTCTGGCGTGGCCGTGAGCACCCCCTTGCCGGCACTGACCGGCACAGCGGCAGTTGCGGCGGCTAATGTGTCTGGTACCGTGTCCAATTTGAAAATGAATGTAGTCAGCAACGCTGGCGGCTCCGCAACGCCATCGGGGAATTATCTGGGACGTGTGGGCCTGGCCTCGGCCAACCTTTACTCGACCGCCGCGCCCGATGCCACACTCAATGCTGGCGCAATCAGCAGTGGTACGGTCACCATTTCGATTCCAGCCAGTTCGGCTCCGGTCACCACCAATGCCGCCACCTTGCCCGGCAACTGGGCGGGTACGGCAACGGTCAGTGGTAACTCGGCTGTTATCGGCAGCGGTGCGGCAATTGATAACCGTCCTCCGTATCTGGCCTTGACGTATTACATTGCCGCGACCAATGGCCTGTATCCCAGCAAGGATTAAGTCCCAGCTTAAGCACCCCTTCCTCTCTGGACGGCTGGCACTGTCAACGACCGTGCCAGCGCCAGTGCCAACCACGCTATGGGAAGACACACCTTGCGTATCCTGACTGCCGTGGCCATGTTTTTGGTATTCCTGGCTGCCCTGCCTGCAGCGGCAGCCGTACGGAATCTGAATGCCGAGCTTGGTGCTGCCAATCAGTCACTGGCGGCCAAGCAATACACCCGGGCTTATCAGCAATACCTGCATGTTGCCGCCAACAACGCCTTGGCCCAATTCAATCTCGGCTTGATCGAGCGCGAAGGCTGGGGCCGCCCACGGAATCCGCTGGCTGCTTGCACATGGTTTGGCAAGGCCGCAGTGGGCAACATCCCGGCGGCACAGCAGTTTTGGGGGGATTGTCTGGCGCAGGGAATAGGCCAGCCAGCTGATGGCAAAGCCGCTGAACGCTGGTATCGCAAGGCGGCGCAATCCGGCATCAGTTATGCATTGTGCTCGGCGGGTGCGTTGTACATCTCCGGCCAGGTGCTGGACAAAAACATATCGCATGGTCTGGCTCTGTGTACGCAGGCCGCACAGGCAGGCTCCAGCGCAGCCATGCTGCGCCTGGCCGACTATTTCCGTGAGGGCCGTGAGCTGCCGCAGGATCTGACGGCTGCGCGCGATTGGTATCTGCAGGCGGCGCAAATGCATGACCCTGTTGCGCAATACCGCCTGGGCATCATGCTCAGTCAGGGGGAGGGCGGCGATGCCGATCCCAAATTGGCGCTGAAATGGTTGGAACAAGCAGCCATGGACGGGTATGCACCGGCCTACCTGCCGGTCGCCATCTTGTATTCCAACGATGATCCAGACCCGAAAACCGGTGCGCTTACACCAGATAGCCTGGCCAAGATTTATATGTGGAACCGTATGGCCAAGGCGACCACCACCGACCCTGCCGCCTTGGCTCAGATCACACGTATCGAACAACTGGTGGATGCCGTCATGCCCGAGCAATGGCGGCCAATACTAGACCGCCGGGTAGCGGAGCATCAAGCCCGGTTTGCCACGGAATAACACTGCCCATACCACTGCAGGATGGGCCCAGCCTGTGCGGTCCTCAGCCTGTTCAATGAGAGATTTTTATCATGCGCCATGCCTCACTCAACCGGATTTATCGGCTCATCTGGAGCCCAGTGCAGCAAGCCTGGGTTATCGCGTCGGAACACGCCAAAGGCCGTAGCAAGACCAACAACCGACAGCTGCAGAAGCTACTGGCGATAACCGTGCTGGCTACAGGCAGCAGTGCATGGGCGGCACCAAGCGGGGGGCAGGTGACGGCGGGCAGCGGTAGCATCAGTTCCAGCGGCAACACCACCACGGTGACGCAATCCAGTCAGAATCTGTCCTTGAACTGGCAGTCCTTCAATACCAGCAAGCAGGAAGTGGTTAACTTCATTCAGCCGTCTGCCAGTGCCATTGCGGTTAACCGTATCAGCGATCCCAATCCCACCCAGTTTTTCGGCCAGCTGAATGCCAATGGCCAGGTATTCCTGATCAATCCCAACGGGGTGTTATTTGGTGCCGGTTCGCAGATTAATGTTGGCGGATTGGTTGCCTCTACGCTGGATATCAGCGATGCAGGCTTGAATAATCTCAACCGTCAATTTTCCGGCAGCGCCACCGGTAGCATTATCAATCAAGGGAATATCCATGCCAGCGATGGTGGATATATTGCGTTTGTTGGCAATACCGTCAGTAACCAAGGCAGCCTGAGCGCCCCCATGGGTGTGGTGGCACTTGCCGCTGGTAGTGATGCCACACTGACATTTGCTGATAATCACTTGGTCAAAATGCAGGTCAATCGCAATACCTTGCAGAATCTGGCAGAAAACGGCGGCCTGATCCAGGCTGATGGCGGTGCGGTTTTATTATCGGCCGGTGCCAAGGATGCGGTACTGGCCAGCGTGGTGAATAATACTGGCATTATCGAAGCACGCAGCGTTCAGAATCTCAATGGCAGCATTATTCTGGACGGCGGTAATCTGGGTAGCACCAGTCAAAGTGGCAGGCTGGATGTTACTGGCAAGCAGGCAGGAGAAACCGGCGGTACGGTCAAGGTATTGGGAGGCCAGGTCAGCCTGGGTGCAGGCAGCACCATTGATGCCTCCGGTGATGCCGGTGGCGGCACGGTATTGGTAGGCGGGAATTTTCACGGCGCAGGCAGCGAACAGAATGCGCAGTCCACCACCATCGCTGCGGGCACAACAATCAATGCCGATGCCATTAACAGCGGCGATGGCGGCAAGGTCGCGGTGTGGTCGGACGGCCGCACCCAGTTTAACGGCAGCATTACGGCGCGCGGCGGTGCTAACGCTGGTAATGGCGGGCAAGTTGAAACATCCGGCCAGACGCTGCTGATAGACAGCACGGCGGGGGTCAATACTGCAGCCCCCAAGGGCAGTGCCGGTAACTGGCTGCTTGATCCGGATGACATCACCATCGGCAATCGCAGTGCCTGGGGTAGCGGTTACGGTATCAATGTGGACACATCAGTGCTCACGGCTGCGCTCAATAATGGCAACGTTACGATTAAAACCACGGCATCTTCGGGCAATTGCACGGGGGTTAGTTGTAGCGCTAGCGGGGGGGGTAACGGTGACATCATCATTCTCGACACCATTGGCTCCGGCTACAACTATGCGGGTACCATCCCGACAACCTCATATAACTGGGTGACTGGCAGCACGCTAACACTCAGCGCCTACCGCAATATCCGGTTCAAGCTGACTTCCAATGTCGCCTGGAATAGCGGCGGGGATGTGGGTGGCGGAGTGAGTATTGATGCTGGCGGTCATCTGGTGTTGCAAGCGGACAATAGCAGCAAGGGAACGGGCACGGTTACCTTTGATGACAGCACCGGTATGACCGCTGTTTATTTCTCGTCAGGATCGGGTAGTACAACCATCTTTTACAATCCGATTACCCTGAATTCACCGACTGATTATTCGCCTTATGTTTTCACCCAAAGTACCAGTCAGCTAGTGGCGTATATGGCAGTGAATCTCTCTGCCACGATTGCCGATAAAGTCTATGACGGCACCACCAATGCCAGCCTGAGCAATGTGAGTGCGACATTGCCGACAGGTATCACCCTGAATACCAGCGCGCAGGCCGCATCGTTCTCTGACAAAAATGTGGGCAGCAATAAAACCGTCTCGCTCAGCGGCATTGGTTTCAATGGTGGGGGCACAATGTCAGCACCAGATGGGCAGAGTTACCGCACGATCAGCTATGGCGGCAATGACTATTACCTGAATGGCCTAAGCACCCAGACGGCCAATATCACGCCAAAAAGCGTCAATGTCACCGGACTGGCTGCCAATAATAAAACCTATGATGGCAGCACTTCGGCCACTCTGGCTGGCAGTGCTAGCCTGGCAGCATCCGATGTGATCAACGGTGATGTACTGACCCTGTCCGGGACCGGTGTGGGGACATTTGCCAATGCCAATGCCGGAAGCAATAAAACCGTCACGGTCACCGGCTATTCGTTGGCAGGGACGGATGCTGGCAATTACAGCTTCGTCGCCCCGGCAGGGCTGACGGCCACCATCAATAAGGCAGATCTGACGCTGTCCGGATCGAAAACCTACGATGCCACAACCAGCGTGACGGGTAGCCTGCTCACCGCCAGCGGGGTGAATGGCCAAACCTTCAGCGTGACCGGGACGGGCGATACCTCCAATCTGTCCAGTAAAAATGTCCAGACCAATGCCACGCTCAACAGCGTCACCGGTTTGGCGCTGGGAACCAGCAGCAATGGCGGCTTGAGCAGCAACTACAACGCACTGTCCACCACCGGCAGCGCCATTACCGTAACAGCCAAGACCCTGACCTTGTCCGGTATTACCGCGTCCGACAAAGTCTATGACGGCACCAGCACCGCTACGCTGAATACATCCAGCGTCGGCTACGCTGGTTTGATCAATGGCGATACGGTTTCACTGAACGGATCAGCCAGCGCCAGCTTTGCCGACAAGAATGCCGGCAGCAATAAAGCGGTCAGCGTCAGCGGCTACACCCTGAGTGGCAGCGATGCCGGCAACTACACGGTGGTGCAGCCCACTGGTCTGACAGCCAATATCAACAAG
>NZ_JACERN010000042.1 GCF_013911085.1 Aquitalea aquatica | reverse complement strand
GCTGCGTCAGGCCGTTGTTGCCCTGGCCACTGTAAGGCGATGAAGGGCTAGCACTGTTGTAGTACGGCAGCAGCACCGGGTTTGAATCGACGTCAGCATAGGAGGCTTCGATCAGGTAGTTGATCGACTGACCGGAGGTGGTCGGCGCAGCAAGTGTTAGCGTGGCGGCATCCAGCGCAATGCCTTGCTTCATGATCTGGTGCGTGGTGTCGGCGGACAAACTGGAGAATGCAGTGCCGTCGATATTCTGCAGGCTGTAAATCTCACCCGGCGCGGCATTGACTTGCAGGCTGGCCGGGCTGGTCGGCGTGACGGCAAAGCCGTTGACGACGGTTGCGGTACCCAGCACGGCTGCCGACAACTTGGCCATGCCGATCATGGCGTCCTTGGTCATCTGCAGCAGGGTGGTTTCCGGCAGGATCTGGCCGGGGTAGACGATCTGTCTGTCCATGATGGTCCCAATAAAAAAGGCCCGCCGAAGCGAGCCTGGTTGAGGGTGAATGTGTCAGTTGCTGATGCGGTACCAGACGGTCGTTGCTGCCGGTCTGGTGGCTTCAATCGCCGCGATGATGTCGGCGTCGGAAACCGTTGGTGAAAGCTGGGTGCTCGGCAGCAGTCCGCTGGTGGATGCAAGGCCAAAGGCAAAGGTATTGATGCCAGGCCAGTTGGCCCCGCCATTTGCTGATGGCCGGTACACAGTCACGAAAGCCTGATAGGGCGTCACGACACTGCCCAGCATCGAAACGCCCAAAGCAGCGGTCACCCCAAGACAGCCCACATCGGAAGGCCGAGCCGGTTCTACAATCAACGGCGCGCGCCCGGTCAGGTCGGTCAGCATCCTCTGCATGCCGTACCGGGTGGCGCGCTCACGGAAAATGTTGATCACGATGCGGTTGCGGTAGCTGTCATCGCTCTGGCCGGAGTAGCGCACCAGCCCGTTGCCGAAGAAATCTTGCGCAGCAATGTCCAGCCAGCCGCCAGTAGCGGTTTTTATTCGGGTCTGAGCCTGGGCAAACAGATAGAGCGAGTACAGCCAGGCCAGCGCCTGGGAATACCCCCAAAGCAGCCCGTCCAGCAGAGGCGTACTGTCTGGGAACCAGCCGCGGGGCAGCAGGCTTTTCAGCCTGCTAAACATATCGGTTTGATCACCTGTTGCCATTTACGCCACCGAAATTGTGCCGGGTCGAATGACCTGTTTTTGCGTTGCGGCCAGATCGGCCGTACCGCCATTGAGCGTGACGGCCGTCACGTTGGTGATGGCTGATGTCACCCCGTAGGCAATGCTGATCAGCTTGGAGTAGGACAGCAGCTGGCCCAGCGATAGAGAGGCAATGTAGGACTGGATTGCCGCATTCACATTGGCCACGACTACGCTGTGCGTAACGGTGGAATCCGTGGTGATCACCATGCTGACGTTCGCCGACAGCAGCGCCGGGCCGAACACCCCGTAGCGGCTGCAGAATGGCCGTACCGACTCGATGGCACTTGCTGCGCTAGCTAGGAAAGTGCTGGAAGGGTTGCCGCTGCCATCGTCCACGACGGCATAGAAGTAGCCGTACAGGACGTTTCCGCTGTAGTCCTGATTCTCCACTAACGAGTAGGTGACACCGGTCTGCATGGAGGCCAGGGCATAGCCGATGGCTGCCTTAGTTGCCTTGGACAGCGAGGCGACCCACAGCACAAAGGCTGCGCGAAAGTCCGTGTCGGACTGCTTGTCAGCACCATTGGCAAAGGCCGCGGCGTTGGCCACCGTATCGACAAAGGAAATGCCACCGGTGATCACGGTCACCATGCCGGCCAGCGCATTGCCTGCCGCGCCTGCGATATTGGCCAGTACCGGTACTGTGACGCTGGATACACCGGCCGCGATGACATATCCGCCGAGCGTGGCGCTGTACGCGGCATTCGTTGTATCCAGCGTGACCGTATAGGACTGCGTTCCGTCCGTGGTCGTGACCGTGGAGCCAATTGGGATGACGGCCTGATTGGTCGCCGTGAAGCGCGAGAAAGTGACCTGGCCAGTTGCTTGCACTGCAGAAAGCCGGGTAAAACCGAAATCAGCCATCCAGCTGTCAAGGTCGGTACCGGAGCAGGTGGCTGCCCGCACGGTGACCAGTAGCTGAACGATCAGCTGCTGAATCCACTGTACGACACCGCTATTGGCTTCCACGACCGCCAGCATCAGGCTACCGATGGTCAGGTCCACCAGTCCGGCCGCGCGCGACTGGATGGCGGTGACCTGGTTGCGGACGATGGTGGTGTAATCAAGAATGTTGAGTGCCATGCGTTACCCCGTCACATCAAAGCCAAGCGTTACACTCTGTCCGCTGGGCGCATCGGTATAGGAAATGACCACTGCTGCGCCGCCGTCGATGGCAGAAACGGCAATCTGCGGAGGCGGGTCTTGCGCCACGCACGCCTCCAGCAGCATTTGCCCCTTGATCAGGGCTTGCCATTCGTTCACGTTCAGCAGGTCGCCAACCTTCGCGCCAAGGCCGGCGCCGTAGTCTGGGTGCTGGATGTAGCCGCCGGGATTGGTCAGCAGGCGTCGCAGCACCCGTTGCTTTCCCCGATCTAGGCCGGAAACGGGCAGCAGATCCCCTGTCGGGGAGGCCGTTAGGTCGCTCCCGACATAGTGGTAAAGGTCTTTCATGAGGACTCTCAGTTCGGCGGGTTGGTATTGCTGCCTGTGCCGTTTTCACGGTGGGTATGGCTCTTGCCGCTCTTGCCGGCGGCGATCACATCGGTATCGCCAGTAATCGTGCCGGTGGAATGCATGTCACCGGTCACCTGCATCGCCGCGCCTGTGCCGCCCTGAATGGCCATGCCACCGTTGCCGGCAATCTGCTGGGTCACCTGCAGAGTGTTGTCCATCACGACCGGGCCGACGAAGTGATGCTGAGTGGCTGTGTAAGTGATCGTGGCTGCCGCCGTAACTTCTACCGTGCCATCGTTGTGGAACTTCAGCAGCGAACCCGACTTCTGTATCAGCCAGAACTCGCCGGACGGCGGCCCTGGGCAGCGGTCGGTGTCGTTGTAGAACTGATCACCCCCCAGCCCATTTCCGATCTGGCCAGAATCGAAATCCACTTCAATCTGCGCCCCGATCATCGGCCCGGCAGCCAGCCCCCAGCCATTACCGGCCCAGCATGTCCCCAGCGGAATCCAGCCGGTTTCCTGCCCCTCCGGCATGATCGTGACCTTTACGCTGTAGGTGTCGGGGTCATAGCCGGTGATCAGGCCCTGCCGGGTGCCGGTCATGTTGCCCATGGCACCCTGCGCCCGCGCGGCAAAAGCGTTCAGTAGCTCTTTCATCCGGATACCTGCGTATTGGGGTTGTGGTTCTTGGCGGTGAAGCTCATGCGGTAGCCCTCGTCGACGCTGAGTGAGCGCCGCACCGAGTCGCAGTAGTACAGCTGGTCAAATGGGCTGTTCGTGCCCTCCACCCGGATGATGGTCTGCGGCGTTAGCAGGTTGTCGCCCGGCATGGAGCCGCTGACCTTCATTTCATGCTGGATGATTTGGCGGTAGATCTTTTCCGCCATGTCCATCGCCTGGGCAGGCGTCAGGCCGTTGCGGATGATGCGGTAGGTCTGGGTCTTTGGCGTCGATCCGCCCGGCGTCACGCTTTTGGCGTTCTTCGGGTAGGACGCAATCGTCGGCACCGTCTTCTTGTGCCGGCTGTGCCAGGACAGCACCTGCACGGTGATGCCCTTGGCGATGGTCAGTGCCCGCTCAAACTGCAAGTCATCGGCCACATTGGCCTGCGGGTAGGGCTTGTCGCCGGGGGGAGTCCACTGGATCAGGTACTGATCAGACTGGGCTGGATCTGCTTGTGGCTCAAAATGCAGCTCGTTGCCACTCACATACACCTGCATGCCTTCGAAGCCGGCCAGCGTGGTCAAAATCTCCCATTCCGACTGTTCGCCACTCAGGTGGGTAGAGTCGATCTGGTAGAACTCGCCGAATTTTCCGGTTGTGGCTGTAACAACCGGCGTCAGGCCGTGCCGCTTGGCCAGCATCGAGGCAATCTCACTGCTCGTGTAGTTCTTGAAGCTCTCCCCAGCCGACTTGGCATCGATCAGCCTGCCGGTGAAGTCCCGACCTTCGGCGACAACCTCCATACGGGCTGGGTTGAAGTGCCAGGTATCCACATCGCCCACAATCAGCTGGGCTTTGCTAGTTTGGCCGCTGGCGGTGATTTCGACGTGGATCTCCACCTCGATGCTGGTTTGGTCAGCCCACCACTTCAGCAGGCTGAAGCTGGCTGGCAGCGCAGACACCGCAAAGGTGACGGAAAAGGTGTCTGCTGCGCCGAAACTGTTGTTGTCCACGTCGAACAACACAAACGGCACTTCAGTACCCGCCAAAAGACAACGCCCGACAATTTGCCGGGCGTGTGACGGGAGAATCTGGTTTACGTCCATGGATCAGCTCTTTATCACCGGGATAGTCAGGGTGTGAATGCCGGACAGCTGCGGGTCAGTCAGGCCGTTGGCCGCCGCAATCACCGTCCATTGCGACGGATCGCCGTAATACTCGCTGGCCACCTGGTACAGATTGCCGCCAGACAGGGTTACCGTCTGGACGCCGTTGGCCGTGGTGCCGGAGGTCACGTTCTTGTTCAGCCGGCCCAGCACGTCCTGCAGCTGGTACAGCGCCGGGGTGCGCGTGGCCAGATCTACCTGCGTCAGCACGTTGTTGACGGCCTTCGACACCGGGTTGCCGGGTATCAGGCCGCCCAGGGTCGTGATGGCCGTCGCCGAAGCCTCCAGCTTGCCGATGGTCTGCTGGATCAGCACCTGCGCCGCGATGATGGGCCGGACGATGGTTTGCACGGCATCCACCGTCGCCGTGGCGATATCGGACACCGCCGCCACGGCAGACTGCACGGTGGTCACCGCATCCGTTACCGCCTGCACGTTGATGATGTTGGCCAAGTCCAGCGCTTTACCGATATCGGAATTGATCAGCGCATCCAGTGAAGCAGTCAGTGCGTCAGCGTAGACCGGCGCATCATTCCGCTTCACTACCTCCAGCTTGATGCTGTACGGCCGCTTGTAGGCGAACTCATACACCGGGATGAACTCAGCCAGCACCACGGTGAAGCTGATGTCATCCAGCGTCATCACCACCTGCTGGCCAGCGGCGCGCATGCGTTCCAGCGCCTGGACGCGGGCGGATGTGTTGCTGCCGGTGAAGATGCCGGACCACTGGATGGCGTCCCAGTCTTCGCCCAGCAGGTCGATGGTGCGCTTGCCGCCCACCAGCCGGTGGATGACGGTCTGCTGCCGCGCGCCAAAGGCAATGCGCTCCGGCACCTCAAAGTCCAGAAAGGTGAAGGAGCCCAGCCGCAGGCGCACGGCCGTCGGGTCCAGGCCTTGGGCGAAGCCGGCCAGGGTGTCGAGGAGGCTCATTGACGATCTTTCAGCGGAATAGCGATTTGACGACTTCGGCAGCGGCCAACTTGACCACCTCAAAGGTCAGCGCCAGCCCCTTTTCCTTGGCCACGCGCTGAATGGCGTTCCATGCCGTTTTGCTGCGGATACCATCCAGCAACTCATGGCCTTGCCAGGTCAGCGACTCAATCCGGCAAGTGCGGCCGCCGTTGTTGAGGTATGTCGTGCAGCCACCCGTGGCCAGGCCTGCCTCCACGATCAGTTCGATGTGGTAGTTCACGGCATCGGCTGGCCAGCCTTCAACATCGGCAGTCGAAAGCGGCCCCTCGGACTCCTCTGCGGCCACAAGGATGGCCCGGATCAGATCCCAATCTCTTTTCATGAAAAGTCCTTGGAAAATGGATGACGTTCGCTTATAGGCATATGCTGTTGTCTCTCACAACGAACAGCACCGAAAGGAACGTCATGAAACTGGATAGGGAGTATCAAAAGAAAATTCTGGATTGCTTAGCTAGGGCATTTCCAAATATCCCTTCCCCAATCGAATACGACACCATCCTTGGTGCGGAAAATGATGATGTCTTTGTCGCAAACGCTCTCTATTTGGAGATGCACGGTCTCATTCAACCTGGTGGGATTCGCATATCGCCGGATAGATCGTTCATGATTGACCATGATGCTCTGAAAATTACCCATCGAGGTTTGGACTTCCTTGCCGACGACGGCGGTCTGAGTGCGATTCTCGGGGTAGTCACCATCAAGCTTCACGAAGACACCCTCAAGGAACTGGTGGCGATGAAGATCCAGCAATCAGATCTGCCACCTGCTGATAAGAGCATATGGCTTGATGCTCTGAAGAAGCTGCCTGCCGAAGCCACCAAACACCTTGCAGTGAAACTAATGGATGCGGGGTTGGCTCATGCGCCGGACGCACTTCGGCAGGTAGGTAGCATGCTTGGGCTCCACTGATCAATTTGAATTTGACCCAGCCAGCTGCAGGGGAGAGTGCTACCCAAAACTCCTCCTGCAGCGAGAACCCCTCCAGCAGCAGCCCGTCTTTGTGCCACAGCAGACTGTCCAGATCGATACGAGGACTGTTTTGCATTTTCGTTCCTTACCTGAAAGATAGGCTGGGGGCAGATGGCCCAAGCACAGACATCATGCGGTCAACGGTCGGTGAGCCGGTAGCCGGCGCATTGGCGGCGCGAGCTATCACTTTGACTACGTGGTGCGCCACCTTGTCGTTACCAACATGCACAGGGACTTCTGCGTGCAGAATCACCGGCTGACGAGGTGGAACAGGTACGTGGCCGCGGCCTTCGTTGGAGTAGCTGGCATCGTTGCGATTCCAGTCATCGGCGAAGTGCATTTTCCCGATTTGGTACCCCTTTGGCAGAACGGTGTTCATGCCGCTGATCAGGCTATTAAACAGCCACTGCCACTGATCGAGGAAAAAGCCAACAAACGACTTCATGCCAGACTTTATCCCGCCCCACATCTCTTTGGCCGCGTTGGAAATGTAATCCCATGTGCCTGTAATGTAGGGGCTGATAAATCCCCACACCTCTTTGGCCCTGGCCTTGACAGTATCCCAGTTCCGGTACAAATAGACGCCAATGCCAACAAGCATGAATACCCAGCCGACAACGGGAATTGCTCGCAGGCCAAGCATCAGTAGATTGCCGATGTACGCAACACCCGAAAGCACCGCGCCCGTTACGCCGCCGCCGCCTTTCAGCAGCGTAAACATCAGCCCAAAGCCACGGCCAGCAGCAACAATCATGTTTGCCAATCCGCCCGCCACCAGAAATGTCGATACCCCGGCCAATCCAAGAGCAAATTGCTTCACCCCGTCCTTGTTCTGGTTGATGTAGGTTGCAAACTGCCCAACCAGTGGCGTTACCTTCTCAAGCGCTTTTATTGCCATCGGCAGAATTGAAATGCCAAGGTTTACAAGCAGCCCATTCCACTTGGCTTGAAGGTCAGCAAACTTGCTGTTCGGATCATTCTTATAAACCTCCATGGTTTTATCCGTACCCATGGCATTCTTTGCCAGATTCGAATCGCGCATTAGCTGCAGCACCTGCGTTGACATGATCGAAGCCTGGTTTGATGCGGTCCGGTTCGAGAGAAGGTCGTTTGTAGCCTTGAGGATGCCTGCCTCACTGGTGATTCCTTTTGCAGCCAAAGCCGGCAGGAATGTATTTCTGATCCAAGTTGCTGGGTCGGACTGCAGGAGACTGGAGTCCTTGATGTCGCGCATAACCAGCGACTTCATGGCCTTGCCACCGACAGTAGCGTGAGTCTCCATTGCAAGGTGGCCAAGCCCGAATTCCTGGAGGAGGGCCATTGTCTTCTTCGGAGTGCGGCCCGCTACCAAGTTTTGGTACATCGACATCATCGCTGTACCTGCCTTTGCACCGCCTTGTTCCTGCAGCAGGAGGGACATATTCAAAATGCCCTGGTCGGACAGGCTTCGGAATGAAGTACCGCCCATTTGGGAGAATTGGTCCAGGTCGCGGAACTTAACGAAGCCACCCGACCCAGTGACCATGCGCTGGGCTAGGTCGAGATTTCGCATGAAGGTGGCTTCATCATGTGTACCGCCGCGGCGGTCGATGAATTTCAGCAGCGCCCGAGTAGAGCCCTCATCGATATGGCCGACTTTCCCTTGGAAAATGGCGCTGTTTGCTGCATTCAGAGCGGCAATCTTTGGCGTCAGCTTCTTGGCCAGGTCGAAGTTGCCAAACAGGCCAACTGATTCGGACAGGGACTCCATCAGCTCTTTGGATGACACGCCAAGTACATTGGCGCTGCGGGCAAATGCGTCTGCCTGCTTGTTGATGTTGTCACCCAGATTGATTGTTTTGAATTTGGTGAACGCCAGCTCATAGGCCTTTGCCGCATCAAGAGGGGCCTTGAACATTCCGGCCAGCGCCATGCCGCCGCCAAACATCAAGCCGCCAAGCGCTGCCTGCTTGCCGATGGACTTGAGCTTTTCTTCCAGCCTGGTTGCATCCATATGAGTGGACTGCAGGTTTTTGGAGATGGCCAGCAACCCAGAAGATACGCTATTGACCAGTGATAATTTTATCGCGACGGAGTATGCTTCGGTCATGTTGTTTATCCAATCGTCGTAGCGAGGGCAGGGCGATGAAGCACGGCCGGATTATTGATGCTGAATTCGTGATGATTGACCAGGCTGATCAGCCTGGGCCGACAAGAAAAAAGCCGACCATAGGTCAGCTTTGGTATCTTTTTTGTTATGGATTATTGATGTTGGCTTTTCTTGCTGTTGCGCTTCCATTATTTATTGGAAGTATGTATTTGCTAAGTATATTTTTTAGAACAATTTTTTGAATTAGAGGTGGGTATTTTCATGGCGTTTAATTGTCCTCGCTGCCAAAGCGAAAACACTCAAAAACTATCAATGCTCCATGAGCTTGGGACGTCAATTATTGATACGGCAACAGTTGGTGGTGGTGTTGGTAGTCACGGTTCTCTTGGCGTTGGCGCAGCCAATACTACAGGTACATCACAAACAAAGTTGGCCCAGAAATATGCGCCACCGAAAAAAGAACCGGTTTTGGGTGCATTTTTTGGTTGTGCATTCCTAGGTTTGATTGCAAGTATATTTTTCAGTGGGGTGGCATTTTTAATTGGCGCTGTGCTAGGTGTTTTTGCTGCATATGCTGGCTACAAGAAAAACAAGGAAGAATACCCAGCCAAGTTAAGGCAGTGGCAGTCGCAATTTTTATGCTTGCGTTGTGAAAACCTTTTTGTTCCGCACGAATAAACAAACCCGGCCTTGGCCGGGTTTTCTTGTTATGCGCAAATCGGCCCAAGTTCACCGGCCAGCTTGGCCAGCCCCTTTGCCGTCACCAGTACTTGCTCAACCACCTTCTCGGTTCCGTCTGTCCGCTCCACTGTGGTGATCTTGTGCTGCAGCAATCCTTGCTGGATTTTGTCCTGATAGGCCACCCAAGCTGTGCCGCCAGCCCGGCGATATATCCAGCGGTGCGCAGAGAGCCAGGTGAAAAGCACTTTTGGTTGAACCTGCAGGTTCTTCGCCGCCATCGTGACGTTCATCGTCCCTTCTGCCGCAGTCACGATTCGGTCTACCACCGCTGCTTTCGGGGCCAATTCCGCATTGGCGGCTTCCAGGCTCAGCACCTTTTCAGAGTAGGTGAGAAGAAGGCCGCGCATCATGGCTGGATCTGCCAGAGCAGCCATCGGGTCAATGGCCTTGGCGCGGCGCTCGCACTCAATGAAGTACTGACGGGCTTGCTTGCCTTTCTCGTTGCGTTCCACCATCGCCAGTTCCTTGGCCATGTCGAGGGTGAGGTGGTAATCCTTTCGGTTATGGCCGCCGCCCTTATAAACCGCTCCCCCGTTTTGGGGAGCGGTCACAAAGTCCTGATTTTCAAGGAAACCATACTGTTCGATACGGTCTTTTATCCAGGTGGCAAAATCTTTTCCGACCTCAAGGAAAACGTGAAGCACACGGGCATTGATGGCTTGAACCTGGGAATCGCCGATGGCACGTTGTTCGATCTTGATCAGTTCCATGGTCTTCCCCTTAAGCAGCCAGCTGGGCTGTTGCAAAGTAGGTAATGGTGCGGACGGTGTAGCCGATGAAATCAAGCGTGTCGCGCAGAGCCTGGCGGCACACTGCTACGGCTTCAGCAAAAGTCGGATACACACCCAGGACGATGCTTTCCTGCTGAGCGATGTCATCTTCTTCCGAGTCCATCCATCCCCACTCGGCGAAGACGATGGCTTTGTAACCATTGGTTGAATTTTCAACCTGAGGTTGACTGATTTCTGGTTTTACGCTAGTTTCCATAGCGAATTCTCCTTTGATTACGCGATCGAGGAATTTCTCCGAAGCCCTGACAGTTCCCGCTGCCGGGGCTTCACTCATTTCAGAGGTACTATGCTGCAACAGCTTCATGCTTCTTCTCCTTCAGGCTGCTTTCGATCAGGTGCAAAACTTCATTGTTAAAGCTGCGACGGTTGCTGGATGCTTGGGCCTTGATTGCATCCAGAAGGGTCTCAGGTACGCGCAGGGTTGTTGTGACGATTCGTTCCATTATTTTCTCCATTGCCTTCACTGTGAAGGCTGAATTCACTATAGAGGCACTTGAAATTGCTGTCAACTCTACCGTGAAGGCATGCTAGAATTTTTCTTATGGCACAGCTAAAACCACAAGACGACTACATTAAGACCGCTCTGCGTCTTCCTCGAGACCTGCACGCTCAAATTCAGGCTGCGGCAGCAGTGTCGGGCCGCTCGATGAACGCCGAGATTGTTCATCGCCTTGAGAAGTCATTCGGAGGCACCGGCCGCGTCAAAGAGCGCCGAATCGGTGAGCTTTACGTTGGGTTTCGTGAGTGGTGCAAAAATAATGAAAGAGATCCAACGAGCGCGTATCATGCATTCGCCGCCATCTACAACAAGGATCAGGCGGACGAGACTATGGGCAAAATTGCCGACCTCGACATGATCGCTCCCGAATTCTTGAGCGAACTTCATATGACTTGGGGTATGCAGGTCCCAAACCAACTGCGCGCACAAGGCCTCGACGTCGGCACCAGGCAAGCAGACGACTGGGACAAGTCCAAGATTATTTCCCCGATCGAGGCAATCCAAGAAGCACTTCCACTTGAAGATCCGCAGAGCGCCAGTGCACTGAGACGCGCGACCAGCACCTTGCTTATGCGGCAATTCGAAGCTGCCATCTTCAATGCCATTGCACAGATCAGCGATGAAGAAATTGCAGCTATTAAGCGGGATTCACACCTTTTCGATGCTGAGACCAAAGAGCCAGTCCGCATTCCAAAGCCAACCTTCCCCAAGCCAAAGCGCTGAACTGCACACCAAGCCGCCTCCGGATAGCAATCAGTCCTTGCTTTGCGTGTAGTGTAGCTATACACTTATCACATGATCGTATCGTTCAACCACAAAGGCCTTGAGGCGTTTTTCACCAGTGGTACAAAGAAGGGCATCCGCCCTGACCACGAAAAGAAACTACGCCGGCAGCTTACCCAGCTTGATACCGCTACGTCCCCCGGTGATATGGCGGTTCCGGGGTGGAAGCTTCACTCATTGAGCGGCGATCTGGAAGGCCACTTCGCGATTACTGTCAACGGCAACTGGCGGCTGACTTTCCGCTTTCTTGCCGACGGCAATGTCGAACTGGTCGATTACCAGGACTACCACTAGGAGATCACCATGATGCATAACCCCGCACACCCCGGAGAAGTGCTCCAGGAATGGCTAGAGGGCATCACGATCACCGATGCCGCAGCGGCACTTGGAGTGACCCGGGTAGCGCTATCTCGCATTCTCAATGGCCATGCAGGCATCAGCCCGGAGATGGCTTTGCGTCTGTCAGAAGCGCTTGGAACCAGCCCGGATACCTGGCTGAAAATGCAGATGAATTACGACCTGTGGCAGGCCCTCCAAAAGGGAACGCCCAAGGTGCAGAGAATTCTGCAAGCAGCCTGACCCGAAAGCCGCCTCCGGGCGGCTTTTTGCCACCCTTGGAATCCATTCTGCCAGCGCGACCTGGCCGGACAAAATTGCTCCGCTCAAAACGCAATCTGCTTTCTGTTCCTGCCAAACTGCCGGCTCTCGCTACCACCAGCGGATTGCGTGGATGAAGTACCCAAGCGCCACAAGCGTAATAACTGTCCAGATAGCCCAAAAACGAGCGGTAGGAAGTGTTGCCATCTCTCGTAACTCCATGAGAAGTTTGCTAAAATCGAACAATGTTCTCGTCCTTCCTGCTCAAGGATGTAGAAACAAGAAAGCCCCGACAGCTGGTAACTGTTCGGGGCTTTCGCTTTTGTGGTGTACAAACCGGCTGATACCGAACATGGCATCAGCGTAGTGCTAGTGGGCGAACGGAAACAGGGGGGGATTATGGTGAGTTACCTTGGCCGCCCAGAGAAAACTGCTTTTTGTCTGCATCATCGCCTTGCTACGATGACGCCAATAAATCCACATGGCATGATTGGCCTTTCCCATTCTGGAGCTTTCCATGCGCCTGATCGCACTCGCCATCGTTGCCGCCCTGGTCATTCAGCCAACTTTTGCAAAAACACCACCGAAGCATGACATCACTACACAAGACCAGGTGCAGGACGAGTCCCAACTGGTCGAGCATGGCAGCTACGTGAACAAGGATGGCCGTACAGTGCACAGCCCGGCGCACACCAAGTCAGGTGGTAAACCGGCCGGTGCGACTGCCAAGTGCCGCGATGGCTCATGGAGCTTTAGCAAACATCACCAAGGCACCTGCTCACGTCATGGCGGCGTCGAATCCTGGCAATGAAATAACAAGCTCCGCAGTTGCGGGACGATTGAGCAATCTAGATTATGAACTTCAGCAATCTACTTTCTGAGCTGGCTCCGCTGCGATACCTAGGTGGTTTGTTGTGCCTACTTGTGCCGCTGTGCGCCATTGCTGGTGTCTATGCGATCCGCGCGGCTAGGGAGCAGGGCAAGAATTGCCACGAACAACGCAGGAGTGCGCTTGATGCCTTCGATACGGTCAAGCTCATCGGCGTCGTAATCATTGCAGCTTTGCTCTTCTGGCTGGTTTATCCGGGGTAGGGCACAGGCAACAAAAAGCCGCTCATGAGCGGCTTTTATTGTGGCTGGAACTTGTTAGTTCACAGTAGGCTTATTGGAGATTGGGAAGTGTTCGCGAGCAAGTGTTCTTTTGAAAATAACCTTCCCATTTTTGGGATCAAGCAAGCTTTCACGGTCATCGCTGATCTTGTAGTTGAACGCATTTTGCAATGATGCCGGGAGCTTTTCCATTCCAGGAAAGGTGATATAAAGCATATCACCACTGCGGCTTGCACTGCCCTCGTTAATAAGCGTAGATGATCCTAGCGGGCCGTGCTGTTGGTGGTACACCTTACCTGTCATCGAAATTTCAATAACTGCATCGTAGCCTCGCCCCTTACTGTCGTAGCGATAGCTGCCGGCAACACCCGCAACTGTAAATTGGATGATTGCCCAGCCTACAATAATGATTGCTCCCACCAGACCGATAGTATATGCAATCGAATTCTTAGTTTTCATTTTCAGACTGCTTTCAATCAAATACTGCAAGGTCGCAAGATTTCAAGATGAAGCGCTTGATCACTTCGGCAACCTCCGCGTACTTCCCAGGGACGTCTGCTGCAGTCACAGTGACCACTACAGGATCTTTCCCATCAAATTCAACAACGTACTTACCTGCATCCTTACTGAGAGTCAGGGCAACACCAACTTCAGTTTTCGGGAGAGCGTTTGGTCGCTCTTCCAATGCAGTAACAACCACGAATGACAGGGCGAGGCCTGGGCCTGTTTCAAGTGCTTGTGTCGGTACTTCTGCAGTCAGACCATCCTTCGCTTGGGCAATATAGGTGTAGAGCCGATCCTTGCCATTTGCATCCCGGTAAAAACGATCCGCTAGTTTGAGCGATGCCTCGTATTCAACATGCAGTTGCGCAATTTCCAGTTTCATTTGATACCAAAAATCCCAGCGGCGATCCGAGTACTCTTTAAAGCGGTCACGAATTTCACTGTATTCCATGGCTGGCAATCCAATGTGTTGTGGTGAGAGCATTACTATACCTCTTTGTCATTATCATAACCAAGGCTCGGGTGAATCCGCTCACCACCCACCAGGCCCGACACAGCCGCCTTTCCGATCACCTTCAGGATGAAATCCTTGTTCCGGAACGCTGCCGGCCCCATTACCGGCCGGGGCGGCATCTTGGCCGTGCCAAACTCGTGGTAAACCATCTTCGGGTCTTTTGACCCGATCACCGCTTCAAGCCCATGCACTTCGTGCGTGATGCTTTCCCGCATCTCACCTGACCGTAGCAGCGGCGCATCCACCGGATAGCCGTGAGCGGCCTTGTCCTGCTCGGTCGAGTCGGCCAGCTCCGCCCACTCAGGGAAGGGGCCGACTGCGCTCTGGTAGTGGCCGATCTCCTCCTTGGCAGTCTGTTCGATCTTCCTGGCGCACACTTCAAGACCATGCTGCAGTTCGATGACCTGCTGTGCCGGCAGAGCGGCAAAGTGGAGAGCCAGGTCGCCCAGCGTCTTGAACTCAACCATCTTTGCGCTCCTTGAACTGCATGGCATGCCAGTCGAACTCGTTGCCCTCAAACTCGCTGAAGGTGATCGACATGGCGGTGCGCTCATGCGGCATCAGCGGTCCAACATCAAACACCCGGTCGAATGGAACCCCGTTTCGTACCAGCCAGCAGCGGCTGCGGAAGTCGGGGTTCTGGGCTAGTTTTTTGCGGCGGCCTGCTCAGCGCTTTGCGCTGCCTTGTCGGCTTCTTCCTTCATGGCTTCGAACTTGGCCAGCATGTGCAGGTTGATGGCTGTCATGCCTTCGGTGCCGAGGATTGTCAGCATGCCTTCCAGCTCACGAATGGTGCGGGGCAGGCCGTAGTAATCCTCGTCGATGTATTCGACCATGGCGGCTGGCAGGGCGAAGCCGTTCATGTAGGTGGAGTTGGCGGCCGCGTCGCCACCCACGGCTATGACCAGGCGGCCCTGCTGCAGCGGATCCAGTTGGCGCAGGGTAATCACCCGGCCTTTGCTGTCGGTGACGGTTTCTTTGGCGGGAGCGGCCGGCTTGGCAGCCTCTTGCGGAGTGTCGTGTACTTTCAGAACCATGATGGTGTCCTCTCGTCAGAAGTCGTCAGGTTGGCGTAGCTGGCCGGCGACGAACCCGGCCACGGTGCCCCGCTGCCACGCCGAAGGGGTCAGCCCACTTTCTTGCGGCGGCGGGCAGTGAACTTGAAGGACTGGGTGATGGTTTTTTCGCCCTGCTTGGTACCGGCATTGTCCAGGCGCAATACCACACCTTCATAGCGATACACGGATGTGCTGCCGCCGGTCTCGGTAATAGTCTCGGTGATGGTGATCGTGCCGTTGCTCACCCCGTTGAAGTAGTTGTCTTCCCACTGAGCTTGATAGTTGTCGGCGGTACCATCGGTACGCTCCATGTCCAAGTCGCCTTCCCATCCCTTGGGAGTGAGCAACTCGTCGGTGTTGCCATCCAGCGTGGTGATTTCCTGGTTAGCGAACTTCGGCTTGCTGGAAAACTTGGTGACCTTGGGCAGGCGGAGCGGACCGCTCGCCGTGATGATGTCGATGGCGACATCACGCCCCAGGCTGTAACCCTGATCTGCCATGGCAGTCTCCTAAAATGCAAAGCCCCTCACGGAGAGGGGCTTGCAGGTTCAATTAGCGCGGGGTGGTCGATGCGGTGATGGTCACGGAACCCCCACCTTCGATATTGACGAGGAAGTAGCGGACTTCATTCAGGTACTTCACCTGCACATCCGCCTGCATGTAGCCCAGCGCCACGCGGCTGTCCGGGTTGTTCGTCTTGTCCAGTTGCACGCTGAAGCACGGACCACCGTTCGGGTCGCCGATCATGCCCTGACCTTGCAGGTTGGCAAGGAAAGTCTCGATCGAGCTCTTGGTTTCCCGGCGCAGATCCAGCGTCTGGTTCTGACCAATCACGTAGCCATATGCCGCAGCAATGGTCAGCGAAATGAAGTTGGTCATCCGGGTGTAGGTATCCCGGTTCTGCGTGGGGTTGCTGGAGCAGTTCAGACCGGAGCGGTGGCCAAATTTGGCCCCAGCAGGGATTGGGTTGGTGATGACATCCAGTCGAGCAGTGTTGATTGCTCCAATCTCCGGCTGGCTGTACGGCTGTTCCGCCATCACTCGCTGTGTGCTGACGACCGTGGTCAACTGCTTATTCAGCGGAGAGATGTGTGGCGACAGTGCAGCCAATTCGGCGGCGGAGAAGGTTGCCGGTGCCAACATGCGGTTGATGCCGTTGACCTGGTCATACCAGTACACCCAGTCACCCACCATTACCTTCAGGGCGTAGCCGTCCACGCCAGCAGTGTTCAGCGTGGTGGATACGGTGGCATATGTTGCGCCAGCGGGTCCTTGGGTAACGACATACATGCCTTCCGCCAGGCCGAATGTCAGCATGGCCGGCCACTGGGTGCTATCGGTCAGATCCACTAGATTGACCACCTGTGCACCGCTGCCGCGCAGGGCGTACATGCCCTTGCGGGTGGTGCTGGTGCCATCAGTGCCGACCAGTAGCGCATCAGTAATGGTTGTCGCGCCATCCGTGCCGCCGGTGAGCGAGTACACCGTGCTGACGTTCGGGGTGGTCGTGGAGGTGCCAATCGTGGCAACAACCAATTGCGACGGGCCACGAATGCCAGACAGGCCGTTGTTTACAGCCGACACCATGTTGGTCCACAGCGCAGCGCCGGTACCGGAGATGTTGTCGAACACTTCAGGCGTCAGGCCTGGCATGCTGATGGTCAGCTTGTAGCTGTTCACCGCAGTGCCCGCAGTGACAGCTGCCTGAATGGTGTTACCCAGCGTGCCGGTGTAGAAACCGGTCAAGGTGATACCGGTGACTGTGCCGGCGACATCCTTTACAGCCACACTGGCAGCTACATCAGTGCCATCAGTGATGCGCACAGCGCGGATATTAGCCGCACCCATCTGCAGCGATACGGCCACGGCGGTGGCTAGGTCGTACTTGCGCACTTGCTGACTGCCAATCCGGCGTTGCATGTCGGCCGTGGAGCCGATCAGGAACGGGCTATTAGTCGGGCCCCACGATGCGACACCCACGATGCCGAGGATGTCTGTGGCCACGCCGTTGATCAGGCGGGTTTTCGGTGCGATGACCTGTACATACAGGTCGGGCGCGGTAAGCGCGGCGGTATTCAAACTGCCTGCCTGGTAAACGGGCATGGCGTTCCTCCTGGAATGAAAAAACCCGCCACAGGGGCGGGTTCTATCGTTGAGCGGGTGGCGCTTATTCAGCGGTCGGCGCGATCTTGTTCACGTAGCCGGCGCATTCGCCAGCCAGGATGTCGGCTACAGCCTGGGCATCCTTGATGTGGTCACCGCGCTGATAGTCGGCAAAGGGGTGGATCACCACCAGCTCGACGGCCGGGGCGGCGGGGGCGGACTTGTCTGCCATGGGTTACTCCTGAATGGTTCGAATTGGCTGGCCAGTAGCCTGGCTGGTGATATTGGTGACCGGGGCAATGACTTGCGGCGCGGCTGCCGTTTGCGTGGTGGCAAAATCCACCGTGTAGAACAGGTCGCGACGGTACAGGCGAGATTTTTGCATCTGGTCGCTTTCGAAGCTGTGGCTGTACAGCAGGATGCCGTGCGAGCCATCCGGAAACACAACGTCGCTACTGATCGACAAGGCCACGTCCACCGCGCCAGCAACGGCGGAGCGCATGGCCGGCGTTTGCGCCCAGATGCTGATCTGGAATTGCTTTTCCTGCCTGCGCAGCTCCTGCATGGCAGTGCCTACAGCACCGACCCGCGCCGTCACGCTGTACGCACCCGGGATGGTCAGTGCTGCACCGCTACTGCTGACGGCAGGGAAGTCCGAATAGAGCAGGGCGGCCAGTGCCGTAGCAATGCTTGTCAGCGTGTCGGCGCCCTGCACGGCATAGGCGTAGCCCTTACCATTGACTAGCAGGTATACGTTCTGCGGCGTGGTAACCGTACCCCCCAGCACCACCTGATTGAGCGTCACCGCTGCGGTGATGGTAGGGGAGCCGGGGGCGGTTATCTGCCAGCGCCTGCCAATGTGGCGGCTGGTTTTACGCTCCGTTGGTAGCGAGTACACGCTGACATGGGCAATGCCGGCTGCGAGATCAGTCTCGAGCGCGTTTGGCGCCGGCCAGCCGGGGTAAATCTTGGCCGGAACGCCGGCGGCGCTGGGGTTTCCCGTTCCGCTGGGGTACACAGCCTGTGCCGCGATGGCTGTCAGGACATTCAGGACATCAGAAAGATCAGCCATATCACACCTGCGACTGCATGGCGGTGATCCGCCAGCCCATATCGGTCAATTCGGCGCTGGAAACGGTATAGCGCCGCCCGATGTCATCCGTGATGATGTCGGATGTGCGCAGCACGATACCGGGCCATGCCGGCATCAGGATCGCCCACCATGGCGTCCGGACATCGCCCGGCAGCTTGGCGTCGTTCTGCTCGCCCTTCGTTCCTTGCAGCACGCTGGCCGGCCAGCCGGACATCAGCACCTGCTCGGATGCCACGGTGTCTCCGCCGTACTCCACCTGGCCGACGCTGCTATCCATGCTGACGCGCAGCACGCTGACGGTGCGATTGCACTGGACGCAGTAGATCGGCAGCAGGTCCTGCATGGCTGCAACGAAATACGTCCCCTGACGTCCGACCAAAAAGTCACCCGGCTCAACGTTCGTGCCATCGAAAATACCCAGCCAGGTGGCCTGGCCGTATTTGTTAGGCTGGCTGAAGGTGAAGTTGGTCGTGAAAGAGCAGGGCAGCGATTGCTGTGCGGTCGTGACCAGCGGGCTGTTAGGCGAAGTGGCCCGAAACTGCTGGTAGGAAAAGCCGATCCTCTGCACTGCTTTGCCATAGCCCTTGTAGACCTTAGCGATCAGCTTGCTGCCGTTCATTGCTTACCCCCGCGTCACGCGAATGCCACCGCCCAGCCCAAGACCAGGCCCGGGCGTTGCGCCAATGAACTGGCACATGCGCCGACGCCAGGAATCAAACAGCCGGTCACGGTCGGCCTGTTCAAGAGCGTTGTGAGTCCAGACGGAGGCCTGTGCCGTGTCCAGATTGTCACGAATGCCGATGATGTCCTGTTCCATGTTGTTCAGCGGAGTCAGGTAGGTGTTGATCAGCACCGCTTCTTCACTGGCACTCAGGGTGGTCAGCCGCTGATGAAGCGACATGGTGACCATGCCGAACTGCACATAGACCACATCCTGATCATTCGTGATCGGCATGGTGGTGCCGGCCAAGGCATATCCCATGTAGCGGCGGGTGTCGGCCATTTGTGCGTCGGTCAATGCCATTTTCAGGCCCCTTCGTTGCCGCCTTGGGTGGTGGTGTCGGTTGTGCCATCACCATTGGTGTCGGTAGTCGCCGCCGCAGTCTTTTTGCCCTTGGCTTTCTTGGACGAATCATCCTTGGCCAACTCATCGAACAGCGCATGATCTTCGGTCAGATCGGTTTTGTTGATGACGATGTAACCGAGCGGGTTTTCTGCGGTGACCTCTGCGGCAATCTTTACGGTTTCCAGTTCCATGATGGTCTCCAGACAAGGGGCCGAAGCCCCCTGTGTCGTCGATTAACCCAGCAGCTGGGCGATGTGGTTGGACTTGATGGCTTGGCAGCCCCAAGCCAGACGCACGTGGTAAACCAGTTGCATGAACTGGCGGTACACGGCCACATCGAACACGATGCCACTCACCGGGTCGGTAACCTGGATCACGTCATCGGCCATGTCCATAGCTTGGCCGTCCGGGCCGATCGGCATCTGCGGAGAGCGGGTGATCAGCTGGATGGCGCTGGAGCTGAATGACAGGTTCGGCGTGGCGGCAGCGCCGACGGTGACTGCAGTGGCTGCTGCCGGAATGGCCTGCAGCAAGCCCGGAGCGGCAATGGTTACCGCGCCTGCTGCGGAAATGCCGCCGGTCACAACGTACTTATTGGCATCGCCTGCAAAGGTGATGGTGTTGCCGTTCAGAATGGTGCCAGTACCAGTGATCAGATTGATCGCGGTAGCACCGATGGCGTAGCCAGCAGTATCGGTGGTGTAGCTGGCACCAGTGCCCTTGGCGACCGATTGCACCGCATTAGAGTTGCGGATCATCTGACCTTCCAACTGGCCGATGATGCCGCGACGCAGCAGCTCATCGGTGCCAGATTCATTCACCTTGAACAGCACGTTCTGCTTACCGCGCAGGTTGGCAATGGCGGAGGAGCCCAGCACCAGGTTTAGATCGGTCTGCGGCGCACCGTTGTCATCCAGAATCTTGCGCACCTGGGCGATATCGGACAGATCGCCAGCGGTACCAAAGGGAGCCGTGCCAGGAGTGCCGTAACCGCGGGAAGCGTTCTGGTAGGCAGTGGCGAACAAATCTGCTTCGATCTGGTTCGCCAAGGTGCGGAAAGCCTGGACGAACTGGTTTTTCAGGATGCCTGCATAGGTGCCGGCATTGTTCAGGCCGCGCTGTTCTTCACCGTTCCAACGGATCGGGTAGTGCTTCGACTTGCTGATGGTCATCGACACGTTGCCGATGTTGCTGTCGCCGGTGTTCGGTGCGGTCACGTTCGGGGTGTTATCACCCAATGCGCCCTGAGCGGCAATCGGAATCAGAATTGCTTCGCCCACGGCAGCGCGTTCAGCACTGGAGTTGCGGGCCACGGCTGGGATAAAGCCGATTTGTTCGCGGGACACGATGTCCAGCGATTCATAGATGGTCGGGATCAACCCGGTCAAGGTGTTTGCCATGAGGCATATCTCCAGATAATGGTGATGAGTGAATGAATCCGTGCATCGGGCCATCCAGCCCATTCGCGGCACCCCATCCGGGGTTAGATCCAGAAATGCAGAACCCCACCGATGTGGGGTTCTTTACAGCGAGCAGCCTGTTGTGGCTGCAAAAAATCAGTCAACGAGGGCCAGCTCACCTTTGCTTGCAGCTTGGGCGGTCGAGGCCTGCTCGGTCGGGGACAGGGCATTGAACTGTGCGCGGGTCACAGTGCGCTTGCCGCCTGCGCCGCTTCCACCACCCTGAGCACCGCTACCGGAGGCACCGGAACCCTTCAGGATGTGATCCTTGTGCGGGTAGGCGTCCACCAGCAGTTCCAGCGCTTCATCGAAGCTGGCGAGTTCGCCGGGCGAGGAGCGGCTATACAGCTTGTTGCCAGCGGAGTCCTTGGCAACGATCTTGCCGTCTTCCAGGGAGAAGGCATTGCCGAAGCGTGCCTGTACCAAGTCGGCCGGGATGGCGAACTTCTCGGCGATCAGCTTGGAGCGCGAGAAGGCGCCACCAATACGCTCACCATGCAGTTCGGCTTCCAGCTGACTGGCCTTCTCAACGAAAGGCTGGTACTTGGCTTCGAGCGCCTTGGATACCTCGGCCTTGATCTTGTCGACTTCGCCAGCATCAACCAGCTTCTTGGCGTCCAGATTGGCCACAATGCCCAGGGCCTTGCGGGCAGCGTCGGCATCATCAATGCCCTCGAACAGTTTCAGCCGGCCTTCAGCGCCCTCGGCACGTTCACGGTGTGACTTGGCCTCGCCGTTCAGCCGGGAGATGGTGTTAACAGTGGAAACAGCATCGAACGGCACTTCTTTGCCGTCGTCGTGCACGTATACCGGCTTGCCATCAACGACAACAACGTGGCCTTGGTCATCAAGCTTCAGTTTCATGGTCATCCAACCTATTCAATGGGCTATCCAGCCCAGGGCACCCCATCGCATCCGCGAATTTGGGCAAGAAAAAACCCGCTGGGTGGCGGGTCAGGTAATCAACTCGGATTTGGTGGGCTTGGGCAGGGCGGCTGCCTTCGCTATTTCCTTCGGCACATCCACGTCGGGGCTGAGAATGCCGCGGCGTTTCAGTTCATTCAGCAGGGTTTCCAGCGTCAGAGCGCCACCGGCCTCCATGTTGAACAACAACTCTGCGTGTGCCTCTGCCAGTGTGGCGGCACCAAAATCAGAAAACAGGCTGATGTGGCCGGCATGGGTGATGCCAATCCACTCCGCGGCCACTGCCAGCGCTTGGTCGATGGCGTTTTCCAGATGCTGGGTGATGCGCTGCAGGGCACACATGCCCGGCTCGTTGTCGGCCAGCGTCTGGGCCTCTGTGATGTTGCCCGGCTTGATGACCAGCAACTCCGCACCGATCTGCCGCATCCGGTCTTCCAAATCCAGCAGCGACTTGCGGCCGGCCTCGATAGCGGCACCGCTGTGCTCCACGTAGCGCAGATCGGCATGCTCGGCATCCGAACTCACCAGCGAGCCGGCACCGACCACAATGGCGGTCTGGCCAAGCTGGCGGCCGAACAGCAGCGGCACCCTTGCAACGTGCAGAATGGATTGCTGATCCGACTTGCTCTGCCAGTGCTCAATGTTGGCGTGGGCCAGCTCAAGCATTGGCGGGGTGCTGGTCATGAACCCGGTGCGCTTGCCGTACACCGGCACAAACGGGATGCCGGAGTAGGTGGTGATGCCTTCCTGATGGACGAACCATTCCTCACCATCAGCAGACTGGCGCTTGCGCCATGCCTGCCACGCGCCGGGTGTGTAAACCTTGATCTGCTCGACCAGCTTCTCACCAAACTCGCCGTCTTCCTCGAGGCATTGCTCCAGCAAGCGCAGCTGAGTCAGCTTCCATTCCCCGCCATCAATCTGAGCCTTCCAGCCCAGGATGTTGCCCGGATGAATTTGTACGAAATAGGGACGGATGCCGCGCATCTTCTCGTCGGCCCTGGTGCGCACTCCTTCGGCAACGGGCACATCCACCAGAATGCCGGCCATGCCGTAGGCCATCGCCTCTGCGGCGACATCGGCGGCAAACACGTCCAGATTGCGGCCCTGCAGGTCGATGTTTTCGAACAGTGCCTGTAGCTCGGTCGGCACGTCCTTGTCCACCGTGATCGGCTTTGAGAACGGCTTGGCCGAGAGTACTTCGACGGTGCGCTGGTAAGCCGGAAATAGGGTGGCCGTGGCCAACCTGGCGGCGTAGCTGGGCCCGTCCTCTGCCGGCCACTTGGGCAGGTAGGTTGGCCCGGCCACGCGCATGGCTTTCGTGCCACCCATCAACGCAGCCACGAGCTGCCAGTCATTCTGCATGGCTGCCACGGCTGCCGAAGGCTTGCGTACGGCATCGTTTTTGACTTGCATGCGGTTTCCTGAATGATTTGGCCCTGTAGCGTGGCTACAGGCGCAATGGTGTTTGTGTGGTGGTGCGCTTTACGATTGGCCACAGCCGCACGATGGGGTAGGTGCCAGCATCATTGACGTGGTCGACGCCAGATTTCTTGTCCGGCTCGCCGTTCTTGTCGTATGCCTGCTGCTCCAGCCCCTCGGTGAACTTGGGGCAATTACGGGTGTTGACCTTCATGCGGCGCACGCCATCGCCGTTCAGCAGCATGGCATTAGTGGCCAGCACACGATCCTTCACGGCCGGGTTTGCCCCGGTCACGTGGATAGTGAAACCAGCCTGCTTGAGAATGCTGATGTCCGACTCGGATGCCGACTTGCTGCTGGTGTTCTGGCCGCTAGCATCGGGATAGATCGTGATGGCATGGCCTTTTGCCTTGAACCGCTCACTGATCAGTCGTGCCATATCAGGTGTGTCACGGACATCAGTCAGCTCTGCCACTGCATGCGGGAAACCATCGCGGATCACATAGACCACTGCAGCCATCTTCAGCACGTTGAAGTCCATCCCGATGTGCAGCGCATCGCCGGGGCGGATTTCCTCGTCAGTGTGATTCAGCTTACGGTCAAAGCACACGTAGACCGTGCCGCTCACCAGGTTGCAGAACAGGCCGTTCAGATAGGCCTTGATCAGCTGCGGCGGGTAGCTGGCGAGCAGTGACGGGATGTAGTCCGCCGGTAGGTTCAGCTCATTGTCGTAGGTGGAAGCCTGAATCAGCCCATAGAGCGCTTTCAACTCAGGTTTTTCTGCCACCATTTTTACGAACTGTTCGTAGACGAACTTGAATCCTTCCGGTGTGGTGGTAACATCCACGCCGTTTTTCAGGCCGTCCACCTTGTACCGCATCCGGGCAATGATCTTGCGCCAGGCATGCTTGGCCTTCTCGGTCTTCATCACGTCCAGTTCGTCGCACAGCGCTTTGCCTATCTTGAAGCCGATGATGGTTTCAGGCTTTTCCATGGACCGACAAATGATGGTGCCGCGTGACTTCCTGCCCTCGAAAACGTGAACTTCCTTGTTGGACTCGTTGATTTTTACCGTCAGCCCCCAGTCGAATGCCACTTCCTCAATGGTGGGGTAGAAGATGTCGCGAATCTGGGGGTAGGTGGGGGCGAAGTAACCGGCATTGATCCTGGGGAACTCCCAGAAATGCTGCATCAGGCCGCCGCAGCCTACCCAAGTCTTACCGGAGCCAAACCCAGCCACGTAGCCGCGGAATTTATGGGGTAGGGCAAGGAACTGCGATTGAGGTACGTTAAGGCTGGGCATCGTCGTACCTTCTAGCATCCTTCACTTCGACTACCACCCGGACCGGCGTCGGCGATGCCTCGTCCGGGTTTTCCAACTCTTTGGCGGTCTTGGTTATTTCCAAGCGCTTCAGCTCAACATCAACCTGGTGCATCTCACCGTCACGGGCATTCTTGCCGAGCTTCAGATCGGTATCTGCCTGGATGGCCAGGATCTGAACCCGGCGCAGCTCCAGCGACTCGATACGCCCGGTCAGGCGGTCGATCAGGGTGGCGTAGTCCTTCACCTGGCGCTTTTCTTCGTCGCCTGCGGCCATTGGCCCACCACCAGAGCGCTCGACCGTCTCCACCAGCTCCAGCGTATCGCCGCGCTCTTGCTCAAGCTGCAGGGCGCGCATCAGCCGGATGCGGGTAAGCCGTAGCTCTTCGTCCACGCTGCCCAGCTCAAGGCAGGCTGCGATCTTGCGCTCCTCAGCCGTCAGGAACTGGCTGTACAGGCTGCCGGGCTTGGCGGCGTTCTTGTTGCCGCGCTGGTTCTTCGGCCCTGTGCTTTTACCGCCATGCAAGGCACACCGGCGCTTGCCCGGTAATGCCTCGCGCTGGCACTTCCCGCCTTTGCGGGTTGTCGCCCCGCACTTCGGCATGGTCGTACCTCATTCAAGGGAGTTATTGCACCAGGGCTTTCGCCTCCTCGGCGGTGTATGCTATGTAGATTGCAAGGAGGTTCTATGCTAGGAATTGATGTCAGCGGTGTCGTTGCCGAGATCTATGCAGTCGGGTTGATTCTTCAGATTGCTATCGCGCTTTGCATCATGTCTGTTTGCGTGGCTTACATTCGGTCTGCTTTACAGGGCAACGATTCAGCCAAAATCAAAAAAGACGTAAGAGAGACGCTTTCAACAGCCTGGATAGGTGGCTACCTGTTTGTCGCTGTAGCGATGACGGTAATTCTCCCCCGGCTCATCACACCCTGACCATCTCCGGTACGCGATGGCGGGGCAGCACAACATAATCGTCAGGCTTGCCCGGCTCAAGGTAGGCGAAGCGGATCGTGGTCTGGCTGATCTCAGCCACACGGGCAGCACGTCCGCTAGCCATCAACACATGCTGGTCCTGCTTCAGGTGGCAGGCGTCTAACACAGCCTTGGCGTGTTCGAGGTGCATGGTGATGGCTCCGGACATGAAAAAAGCCCCGCAAATATGCGGAGCTTGATGTTGGGTAATGCTCAAGATGTCGGCGGGCAGGCATAGCTCAACCACCACGACGTCAAGATAGCACACTGTTGTCTTTACTAGTCGCCGCGAAAGAGGCTCGCATATATGCCAGATTAGTCAACGATTTTAGTAATCGTGCCGCCGCTAGCAGTTGTCGTTGCATCACTTTCACTACCAATCGGGTACTCGGTGAAGCTGGATTTGATAGTGATGGCATTGCCACAGTCACAATTAAATTCGACCAAAGCTTCATAATACAGTGCAGCACCCATCTGACGGTCATCTCCCGAAACTTGTTCGTATTCAACTTCTGAACCCTGGACAGTGTGGGGCTCGTGACATTTTTCACATTTTAATTCGATACTTTTCATGACTTCTCCGTTCTTGTGTGATTTAAAATATGTGCGAAATGCACACCTGCAAGTGTGATCCTATTATGTGTATTCTAAAATGAATACGAGAAGTATATTTTTTAGTCATAAAGCTTAACTGGCATCATTTCGTAAGCATTTACAAGTTTCTTCCCAGGCCCTCCTCGCTCCCGAGGTGTGGCTATCACCTTTTCTGCCCGTCGAAGCTTTACAAGCACACTCATGATCTCCGCTGGTTGGTACTCAAAATCTAGTGCAGCTTCGATCTCACAAAGAAACATGGGGCGTGGTGCTACAGCCAACACATCAGCCAATTTTCGGGACAAGCCATTTCCTCTAGGCCGCTTCATGCCACCCTCCGATTGCTATCCAGCCAACTGCGGCCAAAGCGAACTGTTGCCGCACACAGAATTGTGTCGAATGCCCTCGCTGACATGGCCAGCCGGCGCGCCACTTGATCGTCTGCCAGGTGCGGGTAGTGAACGTGTCTTGCACGCAGCACCAGCTTTTCTTGATCAGGGAGCGTATTCACAAGTGCTTCAACACGCTCACCGGTACGCTGGTCGTACTTGAAGCGAAAGCGCTTCTCCTGATCGTCAGAGAAGCAGTACCGGGATGGGTCTCTGACCCAGTTTTTTTCAATCCCCGCGCAGGTTCGACGCCAGTTTCCGGTGTCTACCGCCCAAAGACCCCAGTGTTTCAGTGCTGCTGCAGGTTCCATCATTCCCCCTTGTTGCTCTGTGTTTCTGTCTGGCTGCGAACAGCCCTTGTTGCGCCCGTTCCGGTACCAGCTGCGTGATGGTCACCACCACCCGCGCATCGCCGTCAGGTTCCATGCGTTCGCCAAACAATTTTCTGACCCACTTGTCGTCGTGGAAGACCAGCCCCTTCAGCGAGTCCAGCAGCACCTTGTTGGCGTTATCAAGATCAATACACTGCACGTCATCGTCCCAGCATTCGGGATCTTTCTTTGCCCGGCGCGCCCAGTCCTGGGGGCGGTGCGGGTACAGGGCAATATCAACTGCCACACGGCCGTCGAACGGCTTACGGACGCCGGCGCGGTGGATGATGCCGGCCACCAGTTTCTTGTACGCTTTGGCCTCGGCAGACAGGGTGGTGACCGGGGCTTTGAAGCCCTTGGGCATGTAGGTGCGCCAGTAGCGGTTGGCCGATATCGGGTAGGGCAGCACCAGGGTGATGGACTTCATACTTTGGCCTTTCTCTCGTCGTGCCAGCCCCAGCCTTCCCAACCGATATCCAGCAGCTGGCCGCACGCTTCGCATTCGACAAATCTGTTTTCCACCGGCACACGGAAATCGCCGCTGTCGTCCTCGGCAAGCTCAATGCCCTGATCCTGTGAGTGTTCGCACATCGGGCAAACGAACTCGATGCAACGGGGCAGCAGTCGAGCCGGAATGAAATCAAATTCCCCGCTCATGCCGCCTTCCCTTTCTGATCCAGATCCCATTCCACCCTCACTCGCGCCTTGAGCGCCTCCACGTCCTGGCCACGCTCGGCAGCACGGTGGTATGCCGCCAGCCGCTGCGGTTTGATCGTGCGGGCCAGCATTCGGGCTTCACAGGCCGGGCAGCCCATCTGGTACACGTTGGCGCCACGGTTGGCGCAGCAGTCGCAGCTCATGCCGCCTCCATGGGGTTGGTTTCCTCATCCCGGTACTTGGCCGGCAGGTGCTTCAACATCTCCGGGCCAAGCTTGTAGCCGTGCTTGAACAGCACCTCAGCCGCCATGGTCTGGCAGAAGCTGGCCGCTTTCGGATAAACACCGCGCTCGGTTTCGTCGGCGATGGCCTTCCAGCAATCAAGTTTCAAGCGGCCTTCACCGTGGTTGAATCCCTTCACCGCACCACCCAGTTCAGCCATGCGGCGCTTGGCGGTTTCGCTGTCCATCTTCGGGGCCGGCAAGGCGCGGTCAGGGGCCACGTCAGGGATCGGAGCCATGTTGCTGCGGTTGGCGTCCAGCGCCGCTTTCCAGCGGCCAGCAACGTGTCGGTACTCGCTGGTCAGGATGTCACCGCCCATGGCGACAGCGGCCCAGTACAGCGCAGGGGACGGCCAGCTCTGAGGCAGATGCGCCCGGCGCTTGCCCATCTCTGTGGCGGCACGGTAGTACAGGGCTTCCGCGTCCGGTGCGCTCTCACCGCCACGGCAGGCCTTCAGGAACTTCGGCAGGCTAGGAGGCATGTCGTGTTCACGGCGGCAAACCTTGATGCCAGTAGCGGCCATCAGCGGGGTAATGCCTTCCTCGACGAAGGCTTCCAGCCAGGATGCACGCCAGTTGGCAATGGCGGATTCGCCTTTGAAATTCGCCCGCCACAGGTTCGGGTACATGCCGTCCATCTGGTTGTACAGGTGGTCGATCAGTGCCAGCCCGTCGAGCTGGTTGCGCGGTTCAGTCCACGCGGCTGCATTGGCCATCGATGGCGTCAGACTGTCCATTGCCGGTGCTCCTGCGGTTGCGGTTTACGAATTCGGTGGGGTCAAACTGGGCTTTGCTGCCAGAGGCTTGGCGCTGCTGGTCTTTGCCGCTACCGAACTGGCGGGCAGTGCGCAGCCATTTGCTGAATGCAGCATTCCAGTCGGCGTAGGTGCTGCCCTCGGCGCGGTGGTGGTCCAGGAACTTGGCCAGCTCGGCGTGAACGTCCAGGTTGAGGTTTCCAGCCAGGGCGACGTGGGTTCGTGCTGGCTGCATGTCGGCAGGGGCTGTGGTGCGAGAGCTGTCTTGCGCGGAACTCTCACCTACCGAACGTAGTGAGGTAGGTGTTTCTTCTCTTATCTTATCTAGCGTGACATTGCGTGACTCGGCGTGACATTGGCTGTTTTCGCGGGTCTCTTTTTCACGCTGGCGCTGCTCTCTTTTGCGCTGAGCGGCTGATTTGGTGCCGGTTTCAGGGTTTCCGTCATCCTCACGCTTTACTTGGCGGGATTCCCAGCCAGACAGCTTGGAGCCCTCAAGGACGCGGCCTTGCATAGCGGCAAGAACGGAAGAAATGGCATCCTCTGTCACATCGAGTGCACTCGCCAAATCTTCCGGCGTGACATCGACGTGACCACGCGTGACATTGCGTGACGCATCAACAAGCAGGTGCACATACAGGGAAATGACCAGCGTGATGGGCTGCCCGGAAATGCGGCTGATCGTCCGCCATTTCGGGTCGTTCGGCATGTCATGCCAGAGCCTCAGCCATTGATTGCTCATGCTGTCATCCCTTGGAACTATCAGTCCCAGCGCGTCCCAGAACGTCCTTGGCTTCAATCTCTGCTACGCGGGGGTGCAGGACGCCATAAGCGCTTCGAAGGGCGTGATAGCCCAGGAATTCGGGGGTAGTGAGCCCTTTTGCCGCAGCTTTCGAGGTCAGATCGGCAGCTTCAGGGGCGGGGAGGTGAATATCGAGGCGGACATCCTGTGTTTCGTTGGTCATGCTGCGGCCCTTTTCGTCCCAGCCTGGGCCGGCTCGTCACTGATATTCACCAGCAGGTCGGGAATACTGCCGACAACACCAAGCAGCGCCTGATCGGCGATGCGGGCGAGGGCGGCGGAATCGCTGTCGATACCGAACAGCAGCTTGTACTTCTGCAAGGCGAGATAGGTCGGGTCACGCAGGCGAGATTTAACCTCGTTCCGGAACTCAGCGCGTTTGCGTGCCATATCGAATCCTTTCGAATGGGGTGGGTTAGGCGGCCATCTCACCGGCCTGTTGTTCCAGCTGGCGGATGACTTCAAGGTTTTCGAGTACAACGCCGGCAGGAATGCCACGACGTTTCCAGTTGTTCACGCGCTGAGTCGTGCCTTTTTTGGCAGTGTCCAGGCCGAGTAAGCGTGCAAAAGCTGCGTCGCCGCCGGCGGCCTCGATGATCTGCTCGCTTCGCTTGGGTTCCATTTACACCTCATGTGTACATATCACAGATAGGATTAAACACCATGTTTACACAACATGCAACAGTACGTGAAACAACAGGCTGTTTACTTGGTGTAGTCTCGGTAGCTATGAAATCTGATTACGAACGCCTGCTTGATGCGGCCAGGGAGAAATTTCAGGGTGTGGTTGAAACCCCGTCTGACCTTGGGCGATTGATTGATGAGTCTTCCCAGACGCTGACCAACTGGAAGAGTCGGGGGCTGCCGTCTTCGAAAATTACGAAATTGGCAAAAATCGTTGGCGTCTATCCGGCGTGGCTGGAAGATGGAACCGGCGATAAGTGGCTGCCAGAAAATGCAGCCGGGAAAATTCCAGAGCCGGTCATCCCGGCCGGTGCCTCTGTAGTCGCCTACGACAACCCCGACGAGCTGGACCCTGACCGCTACGTCTGGATCGACCGGTACGACATCAACCTGTCGGCCGGCTGTGGCAACATCCAGTGGGTGGTGAACCAGAAAGACCCGATCTGCTTCCGTGCGGCCTGGTTCAAGTTCAAGGGCCTGCCGCCTGAGGATTGCAAAGCGTTGTATGTGCGAGGCCGCTCAATGGAGCCGGTGCTGCAGGACTACGACACGGTGCTGATCGATACCAGCAAGAAGGACATCGTAGACGGCGACGTGTACGCGGTTTGCCTGGCGGATGAGTTCTACATCAAAGCCGTGCACCGCAAGCCCGGTGCGGTCGTGCTCCGCTCTTACAACAAGGACTTCGAAGACATCGAGGTAGTGGGCGAGCAGATGAATCAGCTGTGCATCATCGGCAAGATGGTCTGGCGGGGCGGGTAAGTCAGCGTTTACATACGCGACGATCTGATTACAAGTCAGGTGATCTACGGCAGGAACCCGCGATGGCGGGTTTTATTGCAAAGACTGCTACCAATGACGTTGGCAAGGAGTGCGAAATGTCCGGAAAAATTCCGAAAATCGTTTGGCTGTATGTGGCTGGATTCTTGGCTGCTTTGATCCTGCTCTACCTGGATCACGAGCAAGACCGGTCAACTCACCTCAGTCCGAACCGCATCGAGCGGGTGCCGTGTTCTAGTTGGTGGTGTGGCGTAACGAAAGCATTGTGATGAGCAGGAAGTTTACGAAAGTTACGTGGATGTGCATAGCCGGGGCTTTGGTGTCCCTGACGCTGCAGTACGTCGATCACGCGCAGGATCAGGCCAGCCACTACCACTCAAGCCGCCTGGTGAGGCTGCTGGCGAAGGTGTTGTAGTGGGTATAGTCGGCAAGATGGTGTGGCGGGGTGGGTGAGTAAGAGTGTTGATTTGGTTTTTTTATTTGCGGCAATAGCATGAAAAAAATGCGATAAAGAATTAAATAGGAATGTACGAATTGAAAGTAAGATTAGATTATCTAGATGCTTTACGAGGTTGGGCGATACTGATAGTAATCGCTTTTCACGTCAGCTTTCCTGCTGGAGGTAATTTTCCACACTTATTAGAAGATGGCGCACGTGGTGTTGAACTTTTTTACATGCTGAGTGCATTCACACTTTTCCGTACAATGACATACAAGCACGGGGCGGAAGAGTGCTGGATTCGAAATTTCTTTATACGTCGAATATTTCGTATTGCGCCAATGTTTTATCTTTCCATTCCTATTTATTTATGCTTGTATTCTAACTGGAATTTAAAAGAACTGTATTCGCATGGTGTGGATTTAAAGCAAATTATTTCCCTTGTTTTGTTCATTAATGGATTTTTTCCACAATACATTAATTCTTTAATGCATGTGGAATGGTCCGTTGCTATTGAGATGATGTTCTATGCTTTAGTACCATTCCTATTTGCTAGAATAAAGAGCACAGAAGCGGCACTCTACCTAGCACTTGGTGGGCTTGCTGTAGGTTTTCAGCTTACTAACTACTTCTCTCAACACCCACTAGTCCATGATCCAAAGGTTTGGAGTGACTTCATGTACATGTGGTTACCTAATCATTTTGGCGCTTTCTCTTTTGGTGTGTTGGCACATTTTCTGTGTGTAAAGCAACTAGACAGAAAATTCTCCACGCCTCTATTTTTGGCAAGTATTTTCTTTATTTTCTCTTTATGGAAAGGTGGGGATATTTATGGAGTACAGCACCACACGCTTTATGTATTCCCGCTACTTTTAATGCTCATCAGCCTGAATGCCAAGTCGAATCCTTTCGTTGTAAATCGATTTACTATCTTTTTGGGAAAAATCAGCTTTAGTTGCTACCTTCTCCATTCTGCTGTTTGGCCAATTATCTATAACTTTATAATAGATCCGCAATGGCCAGCGGCAGTAAAGTTCAGCATCCTCTTCCCCGGAACGCTTGCGGCGACTATGATTATTTCAACATTAACCTATCGAATAGTTGAGTTGAGAGGGGTTGATTTCGGTAATCGACTCATACGTCGACTAAATTCCAACCGGCCACCGGCCTCCTGCCAGTCATCCTAAGCACTAACCCGCTTCGGCGGGTTTTTTCTTGCCCGCCAGCCGCCCAGGCCGCACACTTGACCCCCGCCGGTATCCTTCCCTCGGATAAAAACCAACCAGCCAGCTGAGCCCCGCCACGTGCGGGGCTTTGTCTTTTCTGCAACAAAAATTCTTCATTGGCTGTAAACATATTGTTGCCTTTTTGGTTACACAGCCACGTCTGTTGTGTACACATGTTGTTGACTGTTGTGTAAACGTAGTGTTTAATTAATCCCATCAGCCCAGCACACAGGGCACCGCTCCTTACACAACCCAGCAGCAGTAACGGCACACCGCCCACCGGGACGGCCTGGCAGCAACCAGGCGCGAAGAGGGCGGCATAGCACCGGCACACGAACCAATGCGACCAGCGGCATCAGGCGGGGGAGAGAAACCTTGCAGGGTGAGCGGGAGGCGGCAGGGCCGCAAGAAGCAGAGGCGGGGAGTGGAGTCGGGTGAAGTGGATCTACTGGTGACCACGGCCAGGCGACCGAGCAAAGGAAGCGAACAGGTGGAGTTGAGTCGTAGCCCAAAGAAAGCGCAGGACAGGCAGCTACCGCACACCAATAAGTATTGGCCTGATGGCAAAGGCGGCGTGGTGCATGCAGACGGTCACAAGCCAAGTGACGCTGGACGACGTAACCAGCTGGCTGGCCTTCTCCGGAGGGCCGGCACCAAAGCGGTTTGGGTGGTGTTGAAAACGCCACTTTTAACGACAAAACCTAATAACCACGCGGGTTATAGGTGGGGGGGCAACAGGGCGTTTTGGTGTTTAACGATCACAAGGAGAGCGACATGAAAATCCGCATCGGCCACCCGGCATACACCGGTACTAACGCCATGAAATGGCACGAAAGCTACGCCGCCGCTTTGGCAGACCTCTTGCATCGCGGCATCAAGATGACCGAGGCGCAGCGTGCACTGTCCTTAGCAAAGAAAAACGTCGGCGCTATTGCTACTGCTGACATTGAGTTTCGTGGAACACGCATGTTTGGCTGCGAGGCCATGTTCTGGAACTGAGCACCCTGCCATTCGCAAGAGTGGCAACACATGAGCCAGTCGCAGCTGGTTGATGTGTTTAACGAGGAGGTGGGTATGGGATTGGATATTTCCGCGTACAGCGGACTGCAAAAACTGGACTGTGTTTTTAACAAAGACGGAGACCCGATCGACGCGCAGACTCGCGAGTACATCGACTACGACATGCATGCATATGTAAATCGGGACTTTCCAGGCCGAGCTGATGACCTGGAAGATGGGGCCTATTACACGGCAAAGGACAGCCTCGGATTCAGAGCTGGCGGATATTGCGGCTACAACCATTGGCGAGATCAGTTGGCCGAGCTTTCTGGGTGGGCACAAGGGACGTATACGCAGTATGGCCGGGAATATCCCAGCTTTTCGGCGAGTGCTTGGAAAGCAAGTAGCGGCCCATTTTGGGAGCTGATCAACTTCAGCGACTGCGATGGAACGATTGGCGCTACGGTTTCCGCAAAGCTGCATGCAGACTTTGAAGCCTTTCAAGAGAAGGCGTCACAGCATGCCGATGAAAGATTTGTCGAGATTTACGGCAATTTCAAGGCGGCCTTTGCCCTTGCATCCGAAGGCGGCGCCGTACGGTTTCACTGAGCACCAAGGCGAGCGGCGGCCTCAACAGCTGATGCGTCGGGAATGTGCTGGAAAGTTCGACGATAAGCCACAGCAGCGCTGACACCCCCGGAAAGACGGGGGCCAACACATAAGCGGAGGCGTGGAAGCTGTGCCAAATCATCGGCACTGGAACACGCGGGAAGGGCGGGAACAAGCGCCCATAATGAGGCCGAAAGGCTTGAGGTTCCGGGCAGAGCCACAATTAGCGCGGATGCGCCGTCATCGAGAAGTGCAGTTCTGCCGCAGCCCGTGTCGCGACTGGCCCGCTTATGTGTTGGATGTGGAAACGAGCCTTGGGCCGGTGAAAGCCGGCCACTTTTTCACCCCCAGATTTATACCGGCCGCCTTGTGCGGCTTCTTTTTTGGAGCCGCACAAATGGAAATCGAATACGGACAACTTGAAGGCGAGACATGCAAGCGCATGGGCTGCCAAGGCGTGATTGAAGAGCATCCCCGCGAAAACTGCAGCTGCCACATTTCCCCGCCGTGCCATTACTGCACTACGCCACGGGAATACTGCCCAGATTGCGGGTGGGAGGCAAAGGACGACATGGTGATTAATGACTGTGTGGTCAACGTCAATAAGGAAACGGGAACGTACCGGACGTGGACGCCACGGCCATTGGATGAAACCAAAATTGACTGGCACAGCAAATCACATAGCAGTTGCTCAATGATCAAAGAAGGCTGCTACCCGCTAGGAACGACCATCGAAGAAGTGCGGAAGGTAGTTGACGGTACGTTTGGCGGCAGCTTCGAAAGCTTTGGCGGTGGCAAGTTCAAGTTCATTGCCTACACAGATTAACCGCATCTCCTCAGCAGTCCCTTTGCCCGCGACCCCGCGGGCTTTTTTTATTCCATGGAGGCCAGCAATGGACCTGAAACACCTGATCAAGCAAGCGGCCACCCGCATCGGCGTGGCCATCGCCAATCGCCGTATCGAAGCCGGCTACCGCAAGCAGGCCCGGTTGCTGGCCACTCACCAAGCAGAGATCGCCCGGCTGCAGTCCGAGCAGCAGCGTGAAATGCAGCAGCTGGCCGGCATCATCAGCCGCCGCGAGGCAGCCAAGATCCAGCTGAACTACCGCAGCCAGGTGCTGGAAGACGTGGGCAGGCTGATATGAGCCTGTCCCAGCTATCCGCCGCTGTCATCCAGCTGATGCGGCAGGCCGAACTGGTGCGTGGCTACCAGCGCGGCGAGGTCACGCTGGAGTTTGATGGTTTCGACCTGGTGGTGCGCGGCACCTACACCAAGCCTGAGCGCCCGGCGGCATTCCACCCCGGCCAGCCGGCCGGCTTCGAAGTAACCGAAGTGTTTCTGGCAGACAGCGCGACCGACGCGGCCGAGCTGTTCGACTGTGCCGCGCTCAGCGTGGCCGTGCTGGAGCATCTGAATTCACAGGAGAAAGCAGCATGAACGCACCATTCACCATGAAACCGTCCGTGACGGTACGCGCCAGCTCGCTGGCAGAACTCTTCGACTGCCCGGCGCGCTGGGAGGCCAAGCACCTGCTGCGCATGCGTATGCCGTCGTCTGGCGCCGCCCGCCTGGGCACTGCCATTCACGCCGGTACCGCGCTGTTTGACCAAGCCAAGCTGGATGGCAACCCGCTGACTCCTTCTGAGACCGCAGGCGCGCTGATCGACGCGCTGTATGCCAAGGATGATGAGCAGGGCAATGGCGAAGTGGAGTGGGGCGATACCAAGCCTCAGGACGCTGAAACGATCGGCCTGACCCTGCATTCCCGCTACTGCCACGAAATCGCACCCAAGCAGGATTACGTGGGCGTGGAAGTGCCGTGCGAGGCGCTGGAAATCACCGACCTTGGCCTGGTGCTGACCGGTACCACTGACCGGATCTATCGCAACGTGGATGGCGAATTGGGTATCGCCGACTTGAAGTCTGGCGCCCGCGCCGTGGGCAGTGATGGCATCGCAGTCACCAGCGGCCATGGCCCGCAGATGGGTGTGTATGAGCTGATCGCCGAGTTTGCCGTCGGCCAGGCGCTGACCGCACCGGCCCAGATTATCGGCCTTAACACCGGCAAGACTGCTGCCAGCCAGAAGGTGGGCGTAGGCCTGATTGCCAATGCCCGTGAGGCGCTGATCGGCGACGAAGACAGCCCCGGCCTGCTGCAGCACGCCAGCCACATCATTCATAGCGGCCAGTTCTACGGCAACCCGAAGTCGGTGCTGTGCTCCGCCAAGTATTGCCCGCGTCACTCTACCTGCAAGTTCAAAGGATAAGCACCATGACTGCTGCACAAACTACCAACCTGCAGGCGCTGCGCCAGCCTGCCGCGCAAGCGAGTAACGTCCCGGCCGTGCATGCCGGCTTCTTCGACCTGCAGAGCTTCGAGCTGATGCAGCGTGTATCTAAGGCCTTTGCATCTTCCGACCTGGTGCCCCAGCAGTATCGCGGTGCCGACAAGATCGCCAACTGCATGATCGCCATGGATATGGCCCAGCGCATCGGCGCAAACCCGCTGATGGTGATGCAGAACCTGTACATCGTGCACGGGACGCCCAGCTGGTCCAGCAAGTTCCTGATTGCCACCATCAATGCCTGCGGTCGCTTCTCGTCGCTGCGCTACGAATGGAAGGGCGAGCCGGGCGGCAAGGACTATGGCTGCCGCGCCTGGGCAATTGAGAAGGCCACCGGCGAGCGGCTGGACGGTATCTGGGTCACCTGGGAAATGGTGCAAGCCGAAGGCTGGGCCAGCAAGAACGGCAGCAAGTGGAAAACGATGCCCGACCAGATGTTTGTCTACCGTGCAGCGGCCTTCTGGCAGCGCGCCTATGCGCCGGAACTGGGCATGGGCTTACAGACTGCGGAAGAGGTCGGCGACGTTTTCGACGCTGCCCCGGATGCCAGTGGCAACTACGTCGTCACCAGCGAGGATCTGCGCCAGCAGGGTGCCCCGGCGGAAAAGACCGTGGTCAGCGACGAGCCGCCCTTTGATGTTGACACCACCACCGGTGAAGTCCTGACCCAGCAATCCGTTGCCCAGGGCTTGCGCCAGCAGCGTGAAGCCGAGCCGGTGCAGCAGCACCAGCAGGAAGAGCAGGGCAGCCAGCAGCAATCCGCCATGTTCGGTCTGGACGATGCACTGGAAGCCGTCCGCCGCGGTGCTTTCGATGAAGCCCGCGATATCGCCCGCAGCCTGAGCGAGAAGGACGGCGACATCGTTGAGCAGACCATTGCCAACCAGCAGAAGGCCGGCGCCACCCGCACCCGCCGCCAGCGCGACGTGGAGTAAGCCATGTCCTTGTTCAACTTCCAAGGCAAAGCCGAGATCAAGCACTTCAACGCTCGCAAGGAAGGTCCGGACGAGGACAAAACCCTCGCTCTGGACCTCAAATTGACGGCGAAAACCGGAAGTGCCGCCTTGGTGTTCTTCGATGAGCACCTGGAAGGCTTTCTGTACCTGGACGGTACTGGTGCCGTCCGTAACCAGATGATGGAGCCGCTGAAGTACAAGCACGAGGTACAGGACTGCGAACTGGACATTGCCGGCTGCCGCTTCCGTGGCGTGCGTGTCAGCAAGTTCATGATTGAGCCGCAGGACGGTTACCAGCTCTGGCTGACCTGGCAATGCAGCTTCCAGCCGACCAAGGACGAGTGCGCGATTCTGGCCGAACTGCTGCAAGAAGAAGTGGACGTGATCATTGCTGCCCAGCCGGATCTCTTCGGCGGTGAGCAGGCCACTCCCAGCGTGACCTTCTCGCAAGCGCTGACTGAAGACAGTGGCCAGGATGACCCGCTCTTTCAAGACGCCTGCCAGGCAGTGATGCAGACCGGCCGCGCTTCGATCTCCTCGGTGCAGCGTCACCTGCGCATCGGCTACAACCGCGCAGCCCGGCTGATCGAGGGGATGGAGCAGGTTGGCATCGTCTCTCCCATGCAAAGTAATGGCAGCCGTGAAGTGCTGACCACCCGATAAGGATCGCCACCATGAAACCCAACATCATCGACGTGCTGCTGATTGCAGTGATCGAAGCCGCCCTGACCAAGCTGGAGCAGGAGAACGTCAAGCTGCGCGAGCAGGCTGCCGGCTATGACCGCCTGAAGGCTGAGAACGGCCGCCTCAAGGGCCGCGAGGCCAGCCTGGAGAATCGCATTGCCAGCACCGACGAAAGCGCCCGCAGCTACTGGACCATGTTCCAAAACAGCGAGTCCGAAGTGCGCCATCTTAAAGAGCAGGTGCTGGAGCTGGGCCGCAAGAACATCGCCCTGGCCGCCGAGGCCGAAAGCGCCCAGCAGCTTGAGCAGCAGCTGGCCACCGCCGACCAGCGTATCCGCGAACTGGAAAGCGCGCTGGCCGTTGCCAGCCTGCCGGCCGCCAGTCGCGCCAATGTCATCGCCCTGATTCAGGAGCAAGCAGCATGAAAATCCAATCCATCAAGATCGCCAACTTCGAAGGCCTGCGTACCGCTGACATGCAGCTGCATGCCCCGATCACCATGGTTTCCGGCAAGAACGGTACCGGCAAATCCAGCCTCCGCGATGCGGTGGTGATGGCCCTGTCTGGCCAGCCCACCCGCGTCAGCTTGAAGAAGGACTACGGCCAGCTGGTGGCTGAAGGCTCCAAGGCCGGCCACATCGAGCTGAATCTGGCCGATGGCCGCAAGTCGGTGGTCACCCTTCCGGACGGTGGCGTGGCCATGACCGGCAAGATCATCGAAGACCCGGACAAGGCTCGCGCTGGCCTGCCGTTCGTGCTGACCCCGGCATCCTTTGCCGCAGCACCGGCCGACGGCCGCCGCTCCGCGCTGTACGCGCTGACCGGCTGCGCTGGCGGTACCGATGAAGCGCAGAAGCGCTTGCTAGAGCGCGGTGCCGACCAGGGCAAGATCGACGCCGTGCTGCCGCTGGTGCTCGTTGGCTTTCCCGAGGCTGAGAAGCATGCCAAGCAGCGCGCTACTGAGGCCAAGGGCGCATGGCGCGCGGTGACCGGTGAAACCTACGGCGACAAGAAGGCCGAGGGCTGGAAATCCGGCAAGCCTCCCGTTGACCTGGAAGCTGCCCAGCAGTGCGAGCAGGATCTGGCCGCCTTGGATACCCAGATCGCCCAGGCACAGCAGGACATGGGCACGCTGCGCGCCCGTCATCAGGCCAGCACCGGCCGGGCAGGGCAGATCGCCCAGCTGACCGAGCTGGCAGGGAAGAAGGAGAGCATCGGCAAGAAGCTGGCAGTTGATGAGGCTGACTTGGCCAATGTCCGCGACCGCGTCGCCGAGATCAGCGCCGGCCCGGCCGAGCGCAAGGGGCTGCTGCACGATCTGGCCAAGGCGATGAATGCCCTGGTGGTGGAAGAGCAGCCGCTGGGTACCGACCGCCCCAGCTACCTGACGGCCTGCGATGTGCTGGACCAGTACGAGGCCCAGCATGGTCCGGTGGAAGAAGAGGGCGCGCAGGCCAGTGCCGCTGATATCGCCAGCCTGCCGGAGCTGCAAAAGTCCCTGGCCATGATGGAACGCACCGTTGCCAACGACCAGCGCGACCTGAAGCTTGCCCAAGACGCTGAAGCGCAACTCAAGGTGTTGCAGGAGCAGGATGGTGGCGAGGCCGTCACCGAGGCGCAGCTGTCCGCCGCCAGCGACCGCATCAACACCCTGATGGCCAGCCGCAAGAAGATGGCCACGGATCTGGAAGCGATGCGTGCCAACCAGCGCGTAGCCGCCGAGGCCGACAAGAAGACCAAGGACGCCGGTAAGCACCACGCAGACGTGCAGGGCTGGACCCTGATTGCTGATGCCCTGGCCCCAGACGGTATCCCCGGTGAAATCTTGGCCGACTCCCTGCGCCCGGTGAATGACTTGCTGCACGGCCTTTCCCAAGAAGCTGGCTGGGCCCGCGTCCAGATCAGCCGCGACATGGACATCACCGCCGACGGCCGCGCTTATGGCCTGCTGTCCGAGTCTGAGCAGTGGCGCACTGACACCCTGCTGGCGCTGATGATTGCCCAGCTGTCCGGCCTCAAGCTGGTGGTGCTGGATCGCTTCGACGTGCTGGACCTTGTCGGCCGCTCCCAGCTGCTGGACCTGCTGTGCGACCTGGCCGAGGACGGTGCGCTGGAATCGGCTGTCGTGTGCGGGACCATGAAGAAGGCCATGCCGAGTGACGAGCTCATCGGTTCCTTCTGGATCGAGAACGGGGAGGTGCTGGCTGTGGCCGGCGCTCAAGATGAAAGGATGGCAGCGTAATGGAACTACGTGACGAATTCGCCCTGACCGTGATGAAGGCGCTGGCGGCTGCAATCGCTCCGGTGTCCTACCAGCAAGAGCATGGCGAGATTATCGGGGCAATCTCCTACGGGGTTGCCGACGCCATGATGCGGGCGCGTACACCGAAAGCTGCTGAGGTGCGGATCGGGCTTGAAGAGCTGGATTTGTCGGTACGCACCAGTAACTGCCTGCGGGCCGAGGGGATTTTCTTTGTTGGCGATCTGCTCAAGCTGACTCGCTCTCAGGTGGTCAGGATTCCAGGGCTGGGCAAACGCTCAAGGGATGAGGTTTTCAATGCACTGGCCACGCGAGGCCTTTCGCTGGGGGCGATGCCATGACCGCCCATCTCTACCAAGCCTACGGCGAGGACCATCACATCGTACCGCGCACGGAGCCAGTGACTGATGAGACCCCGCCGGAGCCTGACAACGCAGCACTGAACGAAGCCCACGCAAGTGGGCTTCTCTCTTTTGAAGGGGAGTGATATGGACAAGATGCGCGAGGAGTTTGAACTGGCATTCAGAGAAAGATTTCCGGGTGCCCCGCTTGATCGCCACCCAGCTGATGAAAACCAATATGACGGCGTTGCTGCTGCGTGGACATGGTGGGCATGGCAAGCCGCCCGCTCGGCCCTGGTATGCCAGACCTGCAACGGCCACGGTGTAGTTGGCGGCCATATTGGGCAGACGCCGGAGTCATTCGACTACGTTTCTGAGCCGTGCCCGGATTGCTCGGCCCCGGCTGTGAGTGGGGAGGCGGTGGCTTTAACCGTCGAAAACGCGCCTGTCGGAACAAATGCACCGGCATCAAGGGCGGCCTCGCCTACAGCACTGACAATGTATATGGGCTGCCCATGCAGAAAGACCCAAGCGAAATTACCCACTTGAAACAGGCATATTCGCCGGAAGTGCGTGATTCGGAATTTGGCGGATACGACTACATGGAGGAGGACGAAATTGCCTACTTCCTTGCCGACTCGTGCCCCCACTGCCTGCATGCTCATGAGCTGATCCAGTTGCGCAAGAAAGCGCGACGACGGCTTGGCAATGCAAAGGCGGCAATATCACGCCGCGCCAAGGAACTGCTTGATAAGCACAACACAGCCGCCGACAAGGCGGCTTAGTTTTTGGGAGATGGATATGGACGATACTGTACTGACCCCTGCAGAACTGCAGGAGCTAAGCGGCTACAAGAAAGCCTACCGTATACGTAGCTGGCTGGACTCCAACTGCATCAAATACATTTGCAATGGCCGAGGCTGGCCCTTGGTATCGAAAGCGGTAATGCGCCTGGCTCTGGGCGAAACCACCATGGAAGCACCGCCCAGGGTAGAGCGGTCAATCAATCTGCAAAATCTGAACAAGGCTGCAAGCTCAAGGAGATAGACATGGGGCGCCCGAGAACAAAAAACAGGGACTTGCCACCCCGGATGTACTGGAAAAATGGGGCGTACTTCTACGTAACAAACCAAAACAAATGGATTCGGCTTTCTGCCGATATCGATGAGGCGAAAAGGCGCTGGGTGGAGCTGGAAGCGCCATGCCGGTTGCCTTCTCAGGGGATGTCTGCCGTATTCAATCGGTATGCGGTTGAGGTGCTGCCTAAGAAGGCAAAGAAAACCAGAGAGGAGCAGACGCGGCAAATGAAACTGCTGGAGGCGGCCTTTGCTGATTTTCGGCCTGATGAGGTGAAGCCGGTGCACGTTGCACAGTATCTTGATGCTCGGGCTGACCAGGGCGCCGCAGTGGCGGGGAATCGGGAAAAGTCGCTGCTCAGCCATGTCTTCACAATGGCGATGCGCTGGGGAATTGTTGAGGTCAACCCATGCAAGGGGGTTTCGCGGAACAAAGAGAAGCCGCGAGATCGCTATGTCAGCGACGATGAGTTTGAACGATTCATAGCGTTCTGCCGCGGGCTGAAACACGGGATGTTGGCCGTTCGTAAAGACGGCGTACCAGCACCCACGAAGAACAAAGCCTATCAGGAGCCATTGCTCTCGGGCCAGATCGTGGCCACGGCCATGGAGATTGCCTATCTGGCCGCGCAGCGCCGCCAAGACATCTTGCAGTTGACCATGGACAACATCCACCCAGAAGGACTTCTTGTGTCCCAGCTCAAAGGCAAGGACAGGAAGCCTGTAAAGGTGATGGTGTCGTGGGCACCGCGTCTTGCGGAGGCCATAGGAAGAGCCCAGTCACTATGGCGCCCAAAGAACAGTCGCCATCTGTTTGTCAGTGGGCGCACAGGCAAGCCTTATACAGATAGCGGATTCAATGCGCTGGTGCAGAAAATTCAACGGGCCTGGGAGGGGGCAGGGAATCCACGCTTCCATTTTCATGACCTGCGCGCCAAAGGCACAACCGATCTACTCGACCAGGGCGAGGACGCCAAGAACACAACAGGCCATGCAAATGATGCGATCGTCCATGCCGTGTACGACCGGAGAGCGATCCGAAAAGGGAAGGCCGTAAAGTAAAATGAGCGTGGTAGAACTGTCTAATAAGTCGTTTTAGACAGGGCTGAAAGCCTTGCCCAGCAAGGCCCGTATTTATGCGGAATGCACTTTTATTAGATGCTCTACCTTCGCAGATGCCCGGCAGGCAAAGATTCTGGCGTGATCGACTCCCTATCTTGTAATCAGGGGGTCGCGAGTTCGATTCCTGCCGCCGGCACCATATTCCACGGGCCTTGTAGAAATACAAGGCCCGTTTTGCATTTGCGTTTTTGGCAAAATATTTTAGATAAAATCACCGGCCATGCCGCTTTGCTGCGCGTCCTGTCGTACCAATTCGACTGCGACGCGTACGTTGCGGAAGAGTGCAATGCACCGCTAGGTGGGTCGTTTCGTGCGATACTGCCGCCTCGCTTGCCCCGGCCAGGGCGGCTAGTAGCCTGTCCATGGCTGCGGGCCCGATGCGGCTCGCTCAAGTGAAATTCACCTCGCCCTCATGAATGCGCAACTGACTCAATGATTATCTTAAAGAACGTGGCCTTGCGTCGCGGTAGTAAAGTTTTGCTCGACAACGCCTCGGTTACGCTTAATCCGGGCGAGAAAGTAGGCCTGGTTGGCCGCAATGGCGCGGGCAAGTCCTCCTTGTTTGCAGTGCTCAATGGCAGCCTGCATGAAGATGGCGGCGATGTGTCAATCCCGGCGCAATGGCGCATGGCGCAGGTGGCGCAGGACATGCCGGAGACCGAGCAGAGTGCCACCGACTTCGTAGTCGAGGGCGATACCACCTTGCTGGCGGCGCGGCTGGAAGTGGCCGAGGCCGAGGCGGGCGAAGATTATATGCGCATGGCGCATGCCTATACGGCATTGAATGATGCGGGCGAGCACGACGCGCCGGCGCGCGCGCAGTCGCTGATTCTAGGTCTGGGTTTTAGCGTGGCCGAGCTAAGTCAGCCGGTAAACAGTTTTTCCGGTGGCTGGCGCATGCGCCTGCAACTGGCACGTGCACTGATGTGTCCGTCCGATCTGCTGCTGCTGGACGAGCCGACCAACCACCTGGATCTGGACGCACTGGTCTGGCTGGAAGCGTGGCTGAAAAACTATGGTGGCACCATGGTGGTGATCAGTCATGACCGCGAATTTCTTGATGCAGTCACCAACGTCACCTTGCATGTCGACAACGCCAAGCTGGTGCGCTACGGCGGCAATTACAGCAAGTTTGAAGACATGCGCGCCGAGCAGATGATTCTGCAGCAGGCGGCGCAGGCCAAGCAGCAGGAGAAGATTGCCCATCTGCAAAGCTTCATCACTCGCTTCAAGGCCAAGGCCAGCAAGGCCAAGCAGGCGCAAAGCCGGGTCAAGGCGCTGGAACGGATGGAGAAGATTGCTCCGGTGCTGGCCGAGGCAGATTTCCAGTTTGAATTCAAGGAACCGCAAAGCCTGCCCAATCCCATGCTGACCATGTCGCAGGCCGAGTTTGGCTATCCGGCAGCCGAGGGTGCACCGGAGGGGACGCCGCCCACAGTTATCGTGCGCGGGGTTAATCGCTCGGTACTGGCCGGGCAGCGTATTGGTATTCTGGGGGCAAACGGGCAGGGCAAGTCGACCCTGGTCAAGACCGTGGCCGAGGCCTTGCAGGCAACCGGTGGCGAGATCATTCGCGGCAAGGGGCTGAATATCGGTTACTTCTCGCAGCAGGAGCTGGATGTACTGCGCCCGCAGGATAATCCACTCGAGCACATGTTCCGCCTGGCGCGTGACATTCCGGCGGCCATCCGTCCGCCAGCCAATGATTGCCGCGAGCAGGGGCTGCGTAACTTCCTCGGCACCTTCAACTTCAGCGGAGACATGGTCAAGCAGCAGGTCGGCAGCATGAGCGGCGGCGAAAAGGCGCGGCTGGTGCTGTGCATGATCGTGTGGCAGCGCCCCAATCTGCTGCTGCTGGATGAGCCGACCAACCACCTGGACCTGGCTACCCGTGAGGCCTTGAGCGTGGCGCTGAATGAGTTCGAAGGCTCGGTGATGCTGGTGAGTCACGACCGCGCCTTGCTGCGTGCGGTGTGCGATGAGTTCTGGCTGGTTTCGCGCGGCGGGGTGAAGGATTTCGATGGCGACCTGGACGATTACCAGGTCTACCTGCTGGAAGAGGCGCGTCGTCGGCGCGAAGAAGCAGCCGGCAAGCGCTGATTGGCGACTGCAGTACCGATCAAGGGGTCGCCATGGGCGGCCCTTTGTCATGACTGCTCCCGCTTGGGTGCGGCGGTTTCGCAGACTATTTCCCTTGCCGGTGATGCTAAGTACCTGACACAGCAGGGCGGCGACCTGCTGACCGTCATTGCAGCGGTTCATCAAGCGACAAGGCATGCGTAGACGGGGTGGATGTGCTAGAATCTAGGCTATTTTTGATTCCTGAAAAGATAGCCATTTACCCATGACAGATCAGCTTTTCGCCAAGGAAACGATCCCAATCAGCCTCGAAGAGGAAATGCGCCGCTCCTACCTCGATTACGCCATGAGCGTGATCGTGGGCCGCGCGCTTCCCGATGTGCGTGATGGCCTCAAACCGGTACATCGTCGCGTGCTGTTTGCCATGCACGAACTTTCCAACGACTGGAACCGCGCCTACAAGAAATCGGCGCGTATCGTAGGCGATGTCATCGGTAAATATCACCCGCACGGTGACTCGGCTGTTTACGATACCATCGTGCGCATGGCGCAGGACTTCAGCCTGCGCTACCCGCTGGTGGACGGCCAGGGCAACTTCGGCTCGGTGGATGGCGATAGCGCTGCCGCCATGCGTTATACCGAAATCCGCATGGCGCGCATTGCGCACGAACTGCTGGCCGACATCGACAAGGAAACCGTGGACTTCGGGCCGAACTATGATGGTTCGGAACACGAGCCGCTGATTCTGCCAGCCAAGATCCCCAATCTGCTGATCAATGGTTCCTCCGGCATCGCCGTGGGCATGGCCACCAATATTCCGCCGCACAACCTGACGGAAGTGGTGGATGCCTGTCTGGCGCTGCTGGCCAATCCGGAACTGACCATCGATGATCTGATCGACATCATTCCGGCACCTGATTTCCCCACCGCCGGCATCATCTATGGCACGGCCGGGGTCAAGGAAGGCTACCGCACGGGTCGTGGCCGCGTCATCATGCGCGCCCGTACCCATTTCGAAGACATCGGCAAGGGCGACCGCCAGGCCATCATCGTCGACGAAATTCCTTACCAGGTGAACAAGTCGCGCCTGCTGGAACGCATTGCCGAACTGGTGCGCGACAAGCAGATTGAAGGTATTTCCGATCTGCGCGACGAGTCGGACAAGTCCGGCATGCGCATCGTGATCGAGCTCAAGCGCGGCGAAATGCCGGAAGTGGTGCTCAATCATCTGTTCAAGCTGACCCAGCTGCAGGACAGCTTCGGCATCAATATGGTGGCCCTGGTTGATGGCCAGCCGCGCCTGTTGAACCTGAAGCAGATCATCGACGAATTCCTGCGGCACCGTCGCGAAGTCGTTACCCGCCGCACCATCTTCGAACTGCGCAAAGCGCGTGAACGTGGCCACATCCTGGAAGGCCTGGCCGTGGCGCTGTCCAATGTGGACGACATCATTGCCCTGATCAAGGCTTCGGAAACCCCGCCGGCTGCCAAGATCGCGCTGATGGCGCGCCCATGGCGTTCCGAACTGGTGGAAGAAATGCTGTCGCGCGTGGACCAGAGCAAGGCCCGCCCGGATGGCCTGGACGTCGAGTTCGGTCTGCATGCTGATGGCTACCGCCTGTCCGATGCGCAAGCCCAGGCCATCCTGGAAATGCGTCTGCAACGCCTGACCGGCCTGGAGCAGGACAAGATCGTCGGCGAATACCGCGACATCATGGCCATCATCCTGGATTTGATCGACATCCTGGAACGCCCGGAACGCATCAACCAGATCATTGGCGACGAACTGCTGGCCATCAAGACCCAGTTTGGCGATGGCCGCCGCTCTGAAATCGAGCCGTTTGGTGGCGACATCAATATCGAGGACCTGATCACCCCGCAAGACATGGTGGTGACCATTTCCCATACCGGCTACATCAAGACCCAGCCGATCGACGACTACCGCTCGCAACGCCGTGGCGGTCGTGGCAAGCAGGCTGCAGCCACCAAGGATGACGATTTCATCGACACGCTGTTTGTGGCCAATACCCACGACTACGTGCTGTGCTTCTCCAGCAAGGGGCGTTGCTACTGGATCAAGGTCTACAATCTGCCGCAAGGCGGCCGCAACAGCCGTGGCAAGCCGATGGTGAACGTGCTGCCGCTGGCCGATGGCGAAAAAATCAACGCACTGCTGCCAATCAAGGCCTTTACTGACGCCGAGACCGAGGACGAGATCGAGGACGACGAAGATGCCGCCCTCAAGGCCAAGGGTCCGTTCATCTTCATGTGTACCGCCAACGGTACGGTGAAGAAAACTCCGCTGGAAGCCTTCTCCCGTCCGCGCGCCGCCGGCATTATCGCCGTACGTCTGGACGAGGGTGACAACCTGATCGGCGTGGCACTGACCTCCGGCAACGAGCAGATCATGCTGTTCTCCGACGGTGGCAAGGCTGTGCGTTTCAGCGAAACCAATGTGCGCCCGATGGGCCGTACTGCCGCCGGCGTGCGTGGCATGATGCTGGCCGAAGGTCAGCACGTGATTTCGCTGCTGGTGACCAACTCGGAAGAGCAGCAAGTGCTGACCGCCAGCGATGGCGGTTATGGCAAGCGCACCCGTACCGGCGAGTTCCGTCATACCAGCCGTGGCACCCAGGGCGTGATCGCCATGGACCTGACCGACAAGACCGGCCTCAAGCTGGTGGCGGCCAGCCTGGTGGAAGACAGCGACGACGTAATGCTGATCACTACTGGTGGTGTGCTGATTCGCACCAAGGTGTCGGAAGTACGCGAAACTGGCCGCTCGGCACAAGGCGTACGCCTGATCAACCTGGACGAGGGCGAGAAGCTGATCGGCCTGGAAAAGGTTGCCGAAGGCGAGTCTGACGACGAGGTGGAAGTGGTCGACGGTGACGTGGCTGATGGCGCGGATGCTGCCGCACCGGCAGCTGACGCAGCCAGCGCAGGGGACGCCGAGGCATGACGGCAACGCCTGCCAATGCGCAGGTGCTGGAGACGATGAGCGCGCTCTTCGTCTCCTTGCCGCACTGCGCCACCCTCGGTTTCCAGTATCTGGGCACCGAGGGCCGCAAACCCACCCTTAAAGTGGATTGGCGTGAAGATCTGGTTGGCAATCCGGCCAGCGGCACCATCCACGGCGGGGTGATCACCTCGCTGGTGGATACCACCAGTGCCGTGTCAGTGACGGCCTGCCTGCCAGACTTTGAAACCATCGCCACGCTGGATCTGCGCATCGATTATCTCAAGGCCGCCACGCCAGGCAAGGCCATCTACTGCCGGGCGGAATGTTACCGCCTGGCCAGCCAGATCGCCTTCACCCGCGCGGTGTGCTACCACGACGATCCGGCCGACCCCATTGCCCATGGCGTAGCCACCTTCATGCGTGAATCCAGCCGCGCCTCCATGCTGAAAGAGGGGGCATGATGAGTGAATTCATGCAGCAACTGGCCGCGCTCCGCGATGACAATAATGTTGCCGCCCTGTGCGAGGCCATTCCCTATGCCCGGCTGATGGGCGTGGAAGTGAGCACGGGTGACGATGGCGAACTGCTGTTCCAGTTGCCGTTTTATCCGCGCAATGTCGGCAATACCGCTTTGCCGGCGCTGCACGGCGGACTGATTGGCGGCTTTCTGGAAAATGCCGCACTCTTGCACCTGATCTGGCATCGCGAATCACTGGAAGCCCCCAAGATTGTCGATTTTTCGCTGGATTACCTGCGTTCAGGCCGGCCGCAAACCCTGTTTGCCCGCTGCGAAATCACCAAGCAGGGCAAGCGTGTAGCCCATGTATTGATAGAAGCCTGGCAGGAAGACCGCCGCAAGCCGGTGGCTGTTGCCCGGGCCCATTTCCTGCTCACGCAGTGACACACACCGGCATGGCCTGCCGGGTCATGCCGCAACATTGAAGCAATGACTGAGGACAGACATGGCCAAGGTGTATAACTTTTCTGCCGGACCGGCGGTATTGCCCCACGAAGTACTGGCTCAAGCCCAGAGCGAAATGCTGGACTGGCACGGCTCCGGCATGTCGGTAATGGAAATGAGCCATCGCGGCAAGGAATTCATGGAAATCATCCATGATGCCGAACACGATCTGCGTGAGCTGATGCACGTTCCAGCCGGTTACAAGGTGCTATTCCTGCAGGGTGGCGCCTCCATGCAGTTTTCCATGGTGCCGCTCAATCTGCTGGGTGACAAACAGTCGGTGGACATCGTCAATACCGGCCACTGGTCCAAGCTGGCAGTCAAGGAAGCGCGCCGTTATTGCCATGTCAATGTGGTGGCCAGCAGCGAAGACCGTAATTTTGCCTATGTACCGGCAGAAGACACCTGGCAGCGTGACCCCAATGCCGCTTATCTGCACTACACCTCCAACGAAACCATCGGCGGCCTGCAGTTCCCCTTTGTGCCTGCGGATCAAGGCGTGCCGCTGGTTTGTGACATGTCGTCCGACTTTCTGTCGCGTGAAGTGGATGTCAGCAAGTTCGGCCTGATCTATGCCGGCGCGCAGAAGAATATCGGCCCGTCCGGCCTGGTGGTCTTGCTGGTGCGCGAGGATCTGCTGGGCCGCGCCCGTGCCGACCTGCCCACCATGCTGAATTATCAAACCCACGCCGCTGCCGACTCCATGTACAACACCCCGGCGACCTATCCCATCTATATTGCCGGCCTGGTATTCAAGTGGCTGAAGCAATTGGGCGGGGTCAAGGGCATGGAAAGCCGCAATGCAGAGAAGGCCGGCCTGCTGTATCACGCCATCGAGGCCAGCGAAGGCTTCTACCATACCCATATCGATGCACCGTTCCGTTCGCGCATGAATGTGGTGTTCCGCCTGAAGGACGACGCGCTGGAAGAGAGCTTCCTGATGGAAGCGCGCAAAAACGGCCTGATCCAGCTCAAGGGTCATCGCGTGGTTGGTGGCATGCGTGCTTCCATCTACAACGCCATGCCGATTGAAGGCGTCAAGGCTCTGGCCAACTTCATGCAGGATTTCGCCCGCCAGCACGGCTGAGCGTGATTGTTCTGCTGTGGCGACAGTGTGTGCAAAAACCCGTATTGAACACGGGTTTTTTCTTGTGCGCTGCAGTCTTATGATGGATGACCATAACAATATCGGAAATCATTCCATGGACCGCTCCATTCAACGCTTGCTGCTTGCGGGCGGCCTCATCGTTTCACTGGCCATGGGTATTCGCCATGGCTTCGGTTTCTTCATGCCCCCCATGACTTCAGCCTTTGGCTGGACGCGCGAGAGCTTTGCCTTTGCACTGGGCATGCAGAATCTGGTGTGGGGCCTGGCCCAGCCCTTTGCCGGCGCATTGGCCGACCGCCACGGCCCGGGTAAGGTATTGCTGGGCGGTGGTCTGCTGTATGCCTTGGGCTTGCTGCTGATGACGGTGTCGGCCAGCCCGGTGATATTCTCCCTTTCCGCCGGCGTGCTGTTGGGATTGGCGCTGTCCGGTACCACCTATAGCGTGATATTCGGTGTGCTGGGCCGCACCGTACCGGCTGCCTATCGTTCGCGCGCCATGGGTCTTACCGCCGCCGCAGGGTCTTTTGGCCAGTTCGCCATGGTGCCGATCGAACGCTCGCTGATCGATGGCCTGGGCTGGCTGCCGGCCTTGCTGGTGCTGGGGGCTTGCGCCTTGTTGATGTTGCCGCTGGGACGCTCGCTAACCCGCCAGGCCGCCGCGCTGCCGCAAACTGCACAGCCGCACAGCCATCCACACTTGCTGCAAGGCATGCTGCATACCTTTAGCCGCGCCTGGACCGAGCCAGGTTTCCGCCTGTTGATGGCCGGTTATTTCGTCTGTGGTTTCCAGGTGGTGTTTATCGGCGTGCATCTGCCAGCCTATCTGCGTGACCACGGCATGGGTGGCAATGTCGCCAGCATGGCCTTGGCACTGATCGGCCTGTTCAATATCTTTGGCACCTTCCTGTTTGGCGAAGCCGGCAGCCGCTTTGCCAAGCCGCCCTTGCTGGCCGGCATTTATCTGGCGCGCAGCATTGCCATTGGCCTGTTCCTGCTGCTGCCGCTGTCCGTGCCATCGGTGCTGATTTTCGCTTCTGTGATGGGTTTCCTGTGGCTATCCACCGTGCCGCTGACCAATGGCGTGATTGCCAGCCAGTTTGGCGTACAGCATCTGGGCATGTTGTCCGGCGCGGTGTTTTTCTCGCATCAGGTAGGCAGCTTTCTTGGGGTGTGGCTGGGCGGCAAGCTGTACGACCTGAACGGCAATTACAACATCGTGTGGGGCATTGCCATCGTACTGGGAGTTATGGCTGCGCTCGCCAACCTGCCGATACGCGAGCGCGCTTCCGCCGCCTTTGCCGAACGGGCAGCCACATGAAAAGCGCCGGCTGGCTGCTATTGGCTGCCATCATTCTGCCAGCGCTGCTGGCCATGTATCAGCAGCCACGCTTTGTCCTGTCTTTTGCGGACCTGATTACCGCCTGTTTCTGACCACAAGAGGGAAAACTTATGCTGACAAGCCAGGTACTCACCAGACTGCAAGCCATCTGGGAGCAGGGCGAGCGCCATGACGCCGCCACCAGTGAGCGGGCACAGAAAAACCTGTTCATCACGCCGGATACCGGGCGTTTTCTCTATCAGCTGCTGCGTCATGCCAATCCGCGGCAGGTGCTGGAAATTGGCACATCCAATGGTTATTCCACCCTGTGGCTGGCGCTGGCCTTGCGCGACCGCGCCGGCAGCATCACCAGCCTGGATATTCTGCCCGCCAAACAGCAGCAGGCCGCAGCGCATCTGCAAGACTTTGCCCTGAGCGCCAAGGTGACACTGCGCTGCGAAGATGCCGGCGCTTATTTGTCTGCCCAGACAGACAGTAGCGTAGATATGGTGTTTCTCGATGCCGACCGCAGCTGTTACGCCGCTTACTGGCCGGCTTTATGCCGGGTTTTGCGCCCGGGCGGGCTGATCGTGGTGGACAATGTTTTGTCGCATGCTGCGGAATGTGCCGATTTCATACGACTGGTGCTTGCGACGGAAGGCTATCTCGCGGAAACTTACCAGATCGGAAAAGGCCAGTTTGTCATAGTGAAAGATTGATTACGTGTCAGAAGAACTGCTGAAGCAACACCGCGACGCCATCGACGCCATCGATGTGGAAATTCTCAATCTGCTGAATAGCCGCGCCAATCACGCCCGCGAAATCGGCGAGATCAAAGGTGGCGGCATCATCTACCGCCCGGAGCGCGAAGCGCAAGTCTTGCGCCGCATCCAGCAGCTCAACCCCGGCCCGCTGCCGAATGAAAGCGTGGCGCGATTGTTCCGCGAGGTGATGTCGGAATGCCTGGCCCTGGAAAAGCCGCTGTCCATTGCCTATCTCGGCCCGGAGGGTACGTTTACCCAGTTGGCAGCCACCAAACATTTCGGCCATGCCGCGCATACCGTGGCTTGCGCCTCGGTAGACGAGGCTTTCCGCCTGGTAGAATCGCGCGCGCTGGATTATGTGGTTGCCCCGGTGGAAAACAGCACTGAAGGCGCGGTAGGGCGCACGCTGGATTTGATGGTCAGCAGCCCCTTGCGCATCTGTGGTGAAGTGGTGCTGCGCATTCATCACCATCTGCTACGCAAGCAAGAGGGCGTGGCCGGCATCACCCGCGTCTATGCCCATGCCCAGGCTTTGGCGCAGTGTCACGAATGGCTGAACAAGAACCTGCCGGACAGCGTGGAGCGCGTGTCGGTGGCGAGCAATGCCGAAGCCGCCCGTCTGGCCAGTGAAGATGGTCAGGCCGCAGCCATCGCCGGTCAGGCCGCAGCCGAGCGCTATGGCCTGGTCAAGCTGGCGGAAAACATCGAAGACGAACCCAACAACACCACGCGCTTCCTGGTGCTGGGTCACCAGCAGGTGGGGGCAACCGGTCAGGACAAGACGTCGATTGTGGTGGCCGCCCCCAATCGCCCGGGTGCCGTGCACCAGTTGCTGGCACCGGTTGCGGACAATGGCGTCTCCATGACCAAGTTCGAATCGCGGCCGTCGCGTGCTGGCCTGTGGGACTATGTGTTCTTCATCGACATGGAAGGTCATCACGACGACGCCAATGTCGCTACTGCGCTGGCCGGGTTGGCAGAACGCACTTCCTTCGTCAAGGTATTGGGTTCCTACCCGCAAGCCGTTTTGTAAGTTTATCGTCATGCAATACGCAGCCGGGCTGGAGCACTCCACCCGGCTGCGGCTTTTTGGGAGAGTGTAAGCATGAAGTCTGTTTGTCTGTTTTGTGGCTCCAACAAGGGCCAGCGCCCAGAATACATCACCGCCGCCGCCGATTTTGGCCGCACGCTGGCCGAGCAGGGCATCACCCTGGTCTATGGCGCGGGCAAGGTGGGCTTGATGGGTGTGGCGGCTGATGCAGCGCTAGCCGCTGGCGGCAAGGTGATTGGTGTGATTCCGGAATTTCTCAAGGCCAAGGAAGTGGCCCATCTGGGCCTGACCGAGCTACACGTCACCGACACCATGCACCAGCGCAAGGCGCTGATGGCCGAACTGGCGGATGGCTTTGTCGCACTGCCCGGTGGCTTTGGCACGTTTGACGAACTGTTTGAAATCCTCACCTGGGCGCAGCTCGCCGTGCACGACAAGCCGGTGGGGCTGCTGGATGTGGCCGGCTTTTATCAACCGCTGCTGGCGCTGACCCGGCATGCCGTGGCCGAAGGTTTTGTGCCGGCCAGTAATATGGAATTGTTCAGCCATTCGCCCGACATCCTGACACTACTGGACACCATGCGTAATTATCAGCCGCGCCACACCGCCAAGTGGCTTGATCTGGCCCATACCTGACCCCACCTGTAAGCCATCGTCTTTCATAAAGCCCGCCATGTGCGACAGCCGCAGTAAAACCATTACCTGGCGCATCAAGCGCATCGTGAGCGGCCCGCTGGTGCTGCTGGCAGCACTACTAATCGCCTTCGAGGAATTTGCCTGGGACGAATTGGCGGCGATACTGGCCAGGCTTGGCCGATTGCCGCTATTGCGCCAGATCGAGCGCTGGATTGCCAGCCGCCCACCGGCCATTGCGCTCAGCCTGTTTTTGCTGCCGGTGCTGGGCCTGCTACCGGTAAAACTGATGGCCGTATTGCTGATCGGCCGTGGCCATGCCTTGTTTGGTCTGCTGGTGATTGTGCTGGCCAAGCTGCTGGGCACTGCCGTCGCTGCGCGCCTGTTCGAGCTGACTCGCAATCAGCTGCTGCAGGTGGCCTGGTTTGCGCGTAGCTATCAGGCTTTCCTGCGCCTGAAGGCATATGTCTTTGACCGGTTGGCCGCCTCGCGCTACTGGCAGGCTGCGCAGGCCTTGTTGCGCCAGCTGCGTACACGCCGGCGACCGGTGGTGTGGATGCGGCTGGGCCGTCGCCTGTCACGACAATGGCAGCATTTGCGCAAATAGCCAGCCGTCGGCTATCTGGTGTGATCTGGTAGAATCGCGCAGTCGAACCGTTAGCTCCGTCCGCGTCTGCAGAGGCAGGCTGGACCTTTCCCTAGCAGGAAATCAGCATGATTATTGTGATGAAGCACCACGCCCCGGATGAATATATCCAGGCGGTAGTAGACAAGATTCGCGCCGCCGGATTGAGCGAGCATGTTTCGCGCGGTACCGAGCGCACCATCATCGGTGCGGTGGGGGACGAACGGGTGTTCAGTCCGGATGCTTTCGAGCTGATGCCGGGCGTGGAACGGGCCATGCGAGTGGTAAAGGATTACCGCATCGTTTCGCGTGAAGTACACCCGGCAGACAGCGTGGTGCAAGTGCGCGGCCAGGCCTTTGGCGGCAAGGCCATCCAGATCATCGCCGGACCGGCCGCGGTGGAAACCGCCGAGCAGATGGCCCAGTGCGCTGAGCTGGTCAAAGCCGGAGGTTGCCGCTTGCTGCGTGGTGGCGCCTTCAAACCGCGCACCAGCCCCTATGCGTTTCCCGGAATCGGCGTGGCCGGACTGGAACAATTGCGCCAGGAATCCCGCCGGCATGGCTTGCCCATGGTGAGCGAGCTACTGGACGTGCGCATGCTGGAGACATTCCTGGGGCTGGATGTCGACATGATCGAAATCGGCGCACGCAATATGCAGAATGTCGGTTTGCTCAAAGAGGTAGGGCGGATCAACAAGCCGGTCATTCTCAAGCGCGGCCCATCGGCCACACTTACCGAGTGGCTGATGGCAGCTGAACACATTGCAGCAGGTGGCAACCACAACATTATTTTCTGCGAACGCGGCGTGCGCAGCTTCGAGCCGAGTTATCGCAATATGCTGGATTTGTCATCCATCCCGGTATTGAAGCGGGAAACCCATCTGCCAGTCATCGTCGACCCCAGCCATGCCGGCGGCAAGGCCTGGATGGTGCCGTCCCTGGCCAAGGCCGCCATCGCAGCAGGTGCGGATGGGCTGATGCTGGACATTCACCCGGATCCTGCCAATGCCTGGTGTGATGGCGAACAGGCGCTCAATCCGCAGGACTTCCGGCAACTGCTGGGTGAGCTGGCTGCACTGGCCTTGGCGCTTGGCCGTACACTGGCCTGAGCTGCTGGCAGTCATGCAAAAACCGGCCAGAGGCCGGTTTTTCTATTGCCATGCTGAATTGGGTCAGGTCCAACCTAACAGATAAGGTGCGACCCATGCCCCCAGCAACATGCTGAGCAGAGGCGACAGCAGGGTACTGGTCAGCAGCACCGCCCAGGAGAGCCGATTGTCAGCATTGCGCCGCAGCAGGATGGCAAACAGTCGGTATAGCAGATAGCTGATCACCACGATCACCGGCGGCAGCATCACATAGGCCGCCATGGGGCGCCAGTCCAGCAGCGGTGACAGCAGCAGGGTGCCCAGGCTCAGCGTCAGCTGCGAGCTAAGCAGGGCGCTGATCAGGGGTGGCTCGCCGGGAAAGCTGAGTCCGCGCCGTGACACTTTGGCGGTAGCCAGTAGCCAGATGGCGGCGGAGAAAGCCAGCCAGACATAGCAGTAAATGAAAGGTAGCCAGATCGGCCGCAGCAATGGATAGGGCTCAGCGTGACGGAACAGCGCTGCCAGCATGAAGTAGCCGGCCACGAAAGCGGTAATGGCCACCGGGCTGCGCGCAGCAATCTGCCGCCAGAGAATGTGCAAGTAGTAACTTACCAGCAGGAGAATCAGGATCCAGCCGCCCAACGTTGCTGTCATGCCTGGCCCAGTACACGCAGCAATGCTGCAGAAATGATCTCGCCCATTTGGGCCAGGTAATGGGTATGCATGTCGAAGGTAAAGCGTTGGGCATCATCACTGGCCAGCACCAGCAAGCCAAAAACTGCCCCGCTGGCATCGGTCAGCGGAATCTGGCTGAATGACTGCAGCACCGGCGTGGCGGGGAACCAGCCTAGCACCTCGTCATTGACGTAAGGTCCGCAGTAGGGGGCGGACAGATTGCGCGCCAATGCCTGCACTTCGTGGCGGGCATTGAACAGCGGCGAGGCCTCGGCTGCCGGGTGCCACAGACGCAAGGCCATGCGCTCCAGGGCAAAATCCTGCTGAAAGCAGCTGGCCAGCCCGTCGGCTACCTGCTGCAGGGTAAGGCAGCGTTGCAGCGCCAAGGACAGACGGTGTGCGCTGTGGATGATCTGGTCATTGGCTTCGCCATGGCGGATGAGTTGATGCAGGCGCGCTTCCAGCTGGCGGTTGCGGTCTTTCAGCTCCAGCATCTGGCGGTCGGCCAGCGACACCACTACCCGGTCTTGCTGGGCAGCTGCAGCGCGCAGGCCGAAACGGTCGGCATGGTGCTGCAGAAAGTCCGGATGATTCTCCAGGTAAGCCAATACCTCGTCGCTATGCATCAATCACATCCTTTTCATGGAGGGTAGGTCCGGTCGTTCAGACTTCGATTTCACCCTGGAAAACGGTCATGGCCGGGCCGGTCATGCGTACGGCCTGGCCTTCGCCATGCCATTCGATCTGCAGATCGCCACCGCGGGTATGCACCAGCACCTTGGCATCCAGCAGGCCACGGCGAATGCCGGATACCACCGCAGCGCAGGCACCGGTACCGCAGGCCAGGGTTTCGCCCGCGCCACGTTCAAACACGCGCAAGCGGATTTCATGCCGCGAAACAATCTGCATGAAGCCAGCGTTAACCTTTTCCGGGAAGCGGTGGTGGGTTTCAATCAGGGTGCCCAGTTGCTGTACCGGTGCAGTATCGACACTATCGACCACCTGAACGGCGTGTGGGTTCCCCATCGACACCACACTGATGTCGCAACTGTAGTCGGCGATATCCAGCGGATAGGTGATGGCTTCGCCTTCGGCGACAAAGGGAATGTCTACCGGGCGGAAGCGTGGCACACCCATGTCGACCACCGACTGGTTCTGGCCAAGGTATTCCGGAATGATCACGCCCTTGGCGGTCTCCACCCGGATGGCCTTTTTATTGGTCAGTTTCTGGTCGCAGACGAACTTGGCAAAACAGCGTGCGCCATTGCCGCATTGTTCTACTTCGCTGCCATCGTTATTGAAAATACGGTAACGGAAATCGTTGTTTTCTGCGTGGGGGGATTCCACCAGCAGGAGCTGGTCGAAGCCGATGCCGAAGTGGCGGTTGCCGAGCTGGCGGATTCTGTCGGTATCCAGTGAAACGGTCTGTCTGACGCCGTCTATCACCATAAAATCATTGCCCAGGCCATGCATCTTGCTGAATTTGAGTCGCATCGGAAAAGGTCCGGTCTCAGGGTTGGCCAAATGCCTTCCATCATAACTGATACGCTAAGCCTGTCCAGCTTTCAGGGGTATTGGATTGACACCTTACTAACCAGTAAGTAGAGTTTCCGCATGAAACCTGCCGCCGATGCCAAAAACGATACCAGCAAACGCATTCTCGATATTGCCGAGCAGCTATTGCTGACGCGCGGCTTCAATGCTTTCAGCTACCAGCACATCAGTTCGGAGCTGGGGGTGCGCAATGCCGCCATCCACTATCACTACCCCAAGAAGACCGATCTGGGCGTAGCGCTGATCCAGCGTTATCGCCGCCGTTTCCAGCGCTTTGTCGATGCTCAGCACACGCTGGCCCCGCAGCAGCAACTGGAGCGCTACTTCACGCTGACCGATGCTTATTTCGAGCATGACCAGCAAATCTGCCCTAGTGGCATCCTGACGACCGAATACCAGACCTTGCCACCCGAGATGCAGGCAGAAGCCAATGCCTTCGTCGACGAGATGCGTGACTGGGCGGTACGTATCGCCGAAGCAGGGCGTGCTGATGGCAGCATGCATTATGGCGGCACCCCGCAGGCGATGGGCTTGCTGATGCTGGCCGCCTTGCAGGGCGGCTTGCAACTTGCCCGCACCGATCAAACAGTATTGCCGGCACTGAAGATTCAAATCCGGGCCTTGCTGGGCCTGGCCACTCCACTTCCATGACATAACAAAGAGGGCTAACACGCATGGATTATCAGAAAAACAGCATGAGCCGCATCGCCGACAAGGTGGGGAAACTACCGGTTGGCCTGCGCAGCAGGGTACTTTCCCTGTTGTTTGGCCGCTTGGTGCCATTTCTTGCCACATCCGGACTGCGCTTCGAGCAGGTTGATCACACGAAGCTGACCGTATCTATCCGCAACCAGCGCAAGGTGCAGAACCATATCAAGGGTGTGCACGCTGCAGCCATGGCCTTGCTGGCCGAAACAGCCAGCGGCTTCGTGGTGGGCATGAATGTGCCGGATGACAAGCTGATGCTGCTCAAGTCGATGAAGGTGAATTACACCAAGCGTTCCCAAGGCGATATGCGGGCCGTGGCCACCTTGAGCGATGCACAGATTCGCGACCTGTACCATATTGATAAAGGTGAAACCCTGGTTGAAGTCACGGTAACTGACGAGTCTGGTGAGTCGCCCATCCAGTGCGAGATGGTGTGGGTGTGGATTCCCAAGAAGCGGCCGCAATAAGGAGCAGACGATGCAATGGCAGACCTTTAGCGTCGAACAGCAGGACAAAGTGGCGCTGGTGCGCTTCAACCGCGCCGACAAGGCCAATGCGCTGAATCAGGCCATGTGGCTGGAACTACAGGCGGTGATGGAGTGGGCAGACGCCGAGCCGACCGTGCGTGCGGTGGTGCTGGCCGGGCAGGGCCGGCATTTTTGCTCCGGCATTGATTTGGCCATGCTGATGGGTATCCAGTCGGAGATTGCGGATGACTGCGAAGGACGCAAGCGCGAAAAGCTGCGGCGACTCATCTTGCAGCTGCAGGACACCGTTTCTAGTCTGGAGCATTGTCGCAAACCCGTTGTGGCGGCCATTCATGGTGCCTGTCTGGGTGGTGGGCTGGATATTGCACTGGCGGCTGATTTCCGCTTTGCCGCAGCCGATGCCGTATTTGGCGTGCGCGAAGTGGATATCGGCATGGTGGCCGATGTGGGTACGCTGCAGCGTTTGCCTGGCGTGGTCGGGCAGGGCATGGCACGGGAAATGGCGCTGACCGGACGCGATGTGGGTGCCGAAGAGGCGCTAGCCATCCGTCTGGTGAATAGGCTGCTGCCGGATGCCGACAGCGTACTGGCCGCAGCACTGGAAACCGCACGACTGATGGCGGGCAAGTCGCCGCTGGCAGTGCGTGGCAGCAAGGAAATGCTTAATTACGCGCGTGACCACAGCGTGGCAGACAGCCTGAATCACGTAGCTACCTGGAATGCCGCCATGCTGCTGTCAGAAGACATCCAGCAGGCCGGCATGGCCATGATGACGCGCCAAACCGCAACCTTCCGCGACTGAGCTGGTGCGCTACATGAAAAACGGCAGCTTATGGCTGCCGTTTTTCTTTGGCGATCACGCAAATGCTTATTGCGCTGCGCTGGCTGCTGCTGCGGCCGGCTTGGCCACCGATTCCCACTTGCCGTTCTTGAGCTGATACAGGGAAACCGTACCATTCATGATATTGCCCTTGGGGTCGAAGGCGATTTCACCGGTCACGCCTTGCAGCTTGGTCTTGGCCACTTCCGGCAGGTACTTGGCCGGATCAGCCGAGCCGGCACGCTTCATGGCTTCGATCATCACGCGGGTGGCATCGTAGGTGTACGGTGCGTAAGCCTGGATTTCGGCATTGAAGCGCTTTTTGAACTTGTCGTTGAAAGCAGCAAAGCCCGGCATGTTTTCCTTGGGTGCGCCAGCGCTGGAAGCGTAGCTGCCATCGGCATCCTTGCCACCCAGCTTGCCGAATTCGGCGGTATTCACGCCATCGGCACCCATGAAGTCAGCGGTAATGCCCAGTTTGCGCATCTGCTTCACCATCGGGCCAGCCTGGGCATCCATGCCGCCGTAGAACACCAGATCCGGCTTTTCACCCTTGATGGAGGTGAGAATGGCCATGAAGTCAGTGGCGCTATTGGTGGTGAATTCACGTTTGACGACCTTGCCGCCGGCGGCTTCCACCGATTTGGCGAAGTCATCAGCCAAGCCTTGGCCGTAGGTGGTGCGGTCATCGATGATGGCAATGCGCGCGCGCTTCAGGTCGCCCACCGCAAATTTGGCCAGCGCCTGTCCCTGCTGCTGGTCATTGGCAATGATGCGGAAGGTGTTCTTGAAGCCTTGTTCGGTGAACTTGGGGCTGGTTACCGAACCGGCAATCATCGGAATGCCTGCGTCGGAGTAGATTTTGGAGGCCGGAATCGCTGCGCCAGAAGTCAGGTGACCAATTACACCGGCAACCTTGTTGTCGACAAAGCGCTGCGCCACCTGAGTGGCAGTTTTCGGGTCTGCCTGGTCATCTTCGGACACCACTTCAAACTTTACCGGCTTGCCGTCCAGCTTGAGGTTTTCTGCGCTAGCTTCTTCGGCAGCCAGCTTCACGCCATTGTCGGCATCGCGGCCCCAGTGGGCGAACGGGCCGGTCAGCGGATTGGCAGAGCCGATCTTGACGATGACTGCATCGCTGGCGGCAGCGCCGGCAGATGCGTTTTGTTGCGGAGCGGCTGCGTCTTGCTTGCTGCAGGCAGCCAGTGCCAGCACGGCGGCGGTGATAAGGGTAATACGCGGGAGATACATGGAAATGCCCTGGTCTAATTAGAATTGGATGAGGGTCATTCGCCACGAAAGCTTTTGGCATTTCATGTCAGCACACCCCGGGGGTGGTGGGGTCTGTTGATGGCACGGACTGGATACAATCTACGCCACTGACCCGGACATTTTTGTTGTTCCGCAGCATTTCGTCAACCTTTGTGGCTGATCCAGATCAGTCTGCCGTGAAAATAGCCGCCTCCACTCAATGCCAGACATAAAAAAAGCGCAGCCGAAGCTGCGCTTTTCTGGTGATGCGAGAGGGGATTACTGAGCTGCGCTGGCGGCAGCAGGTGCGCCGCCGACAGTGGATACCACTTCCCACTTGCCGCCCTTGACCTGATACACGGTAACGGCACCATTTTTGATGTCGCCCTTGTCGTCAAAGGTGATCTTGCCGGTTACGCCGGTGTAGTCGGTCTTGCCCACTTCCGGCAGGTATACCTTAGGATCGGTGGACTTGGCACGCTTCATCGAGTCAACCAGTACACGTACGGCATCGTATTCATACGGAGCGTAGATTTGTACTTCGGTGTTGAACTTGGCCTTGAACTTGTCGTTGAAGGCAGCAAAACCCGGCATCTTGTCGCGCGGAACACCGCAGCTGGAGGAGAACTGACCTTCGGAAGCATCACCAGCCAGCTTGATGAATTCCGGAGTTTGCCAGCCATCGCCACCCATCAGCTTGGCCTTGATACCCAGACGGCTCATCTGCTTGGCCAGCGGGCCGGCTTGAGCGTCCATGCCGCCGTAGAAGATGACGTCCGGCTTGGTAGCCTTGATGGAGGTCAGAATGGCATTGAAGTCAGTAGCAGTGTTGGTGGTGAACTCGCGTTTAACCACATCCACGCCCTTGGCCTTGACGGCTTTTTCAAACTCGTCGGCCAGGCCTTGGCCGTAAGCGGTACGGTCGTCGATGATGGCGACCTTCTTGGCTTTCAGGCCGTCAGCGGCGAACTGACCCAGCGCCGTGCCTTGCTGCACGTCGTTAGCGATTACGCGGAAGGTGGTCTTGAAGCCTTGCTTGGTGTAGTCCGGGTTGGTAGCCGACGGGGAAATTTGCGGCAGGCCTGCGTCAGAATAGATCTTGGAAGCCGGGATGGTGGTGCCGGAGTTCAGGTGACCTACCACGCCGACTACGCCAGCATCAACCAGGCGCTGAGCAACCTGGGTGCCGATTTTCGGATCGCCCTGGTCATCTTCGGAAACCAGTTCGAACTTGACTTTCTTGCCGCCGATCTCAACGCCTTCAGCGTTCAGGTCTTCGATGGCCAGCTTGGCGCCAAATTCGTTGTCTTTGCCCAGATGCGAGATCGGGCCGGACATCGGGGATACCTGACCGATCTTCACGGTCACGTCGCCACCAGTGCTAGCCGCAGCAGCGGGAGCGGAGGCGTCGGTAGCGGCCGGTTGCTCTTGTTTGCCGCAAGCAGCCAGGGTCATGGCAGCAGCAGCGATGAGGCTCAGACGAGCATACTTATTCATATTTTATTTCCCCTGATCTTATCTATGTAGACTTGGCGATCTCTGCGGGCAGCCTGATTAAAATTCAGACCTTACCCATTACTGATTCAGGCCATTCTTTTGGAATGGCTACCAGCTGCGCTGATTATGGGGAGCAGTTTGCGCGAGTGTCAACGGGGTTTATTCGGGCGTTTAAAATTTATTTTTTCGAAGGTCAGCTCTTGGCCCCAAGCGACTGCGCGCGCTGCTGGCGCTTGGCGGTATCTTGTTCTATAACTTCCTGCCATCCTTGAAGATTTTTCCCCACAATGCCTGCCAGCGCAGCAATCCATTGCGGGCTGTCATTCAGGCAAGAGATGTAGCGAAATTCGCCGCCACCACTGCTCTGGAAGCTGTGTTTTCCTTCCATGGCGATTTCTTCCAGTGTTTCCAGACAGTCGGAGACAAAGCCAGGGCAAATCACATCCAGACTTTTGGTGCAGGCCTTGCCCAATTGCTCCAGCGTGGCGCTGGTATAGGGCTGCAGCCATTCGGCACGTCCAAAGCGGCTCTGGAAACTCACCACGTATTGTTCCTTGTTCAAGCCCAGTCGTTCGGCCAGCAAGCGCCCGGTCTTCAGGCATTCGCAGTGATAGGGGTCGCCCTTATCCAGTGTGAAACGTGGCACGCCATGAAAGCTCATCAGTAATTTTTCTGCCCGGCCATTCTGCTGCCAGTGCGCCTGCACTTGTTGCGCCAGTGCGTCGATATAGCCTGGATCGTCATGAAAGTGACGTACCGTGCGCAGCTCGGGCATGTTGCGCAGCTTCATCAGTACGCGGAATACATCATCCAGGGCGGTAGCACTGGATGAACCAGCGTATTGCGGATACAGGGGTAGTACCAGCAGCTTGTCCACGCCCTGGGCGCGCATGTTCTGAATGACGCTTTCAACCGATGGCTGGCCGTAGCGCATGGCGTAGTCGACCACAATATTGCGCACACCCTGTTCGCCCAGCAGGCCCTTGAGCAGGCTGGTCTGCTTGCGGGTGTTCACCAACAGCGGCGAGCCGTCCTTGCTCCAGATGCTGGCGTATTTTTCGGCAGATTTTTTCGGCCGCACATTGAGGATGATGCCATTCAGAATCAACCACCAGACGGCTTTGGGAATTTCGATAACCCGGGTGTCGGAGAGGAATTGCTTGAGATATGGGCGCACAGCCTGGCCGGTGGGGGCCGTTGGCGTACCCAGGTTAATCAGCAAAATGCCGGTCTTGGCGGAGGAGTCGTGACTGAAGGGAGGTTCTGGAAGGTATCCGGACATGGGTTTCTCGCTACCGATGCTGGGTTGCGCCACCGGCAGGATAGCCGGTGGCCGAGTTGTCTTGCTGCATGGCTGGCGCTGCCGGTTTAGTCCTCGCGTGCCGGCGCCAATACCGTGCGATTGCCATTGGTTTCCATGGCGGAAACCAGGCCTGCGCTTTCCATTTGTTCGATCAGCCGCGCTGCGCGGTTATAGCCTATGCGCAAATGCCGCTGCACCGAAGAAATGGAAGCCTTGCGGGTTTTGACCACGATGGCAACAGCTTCGTCGTACAAGGGGTCGGATTCGCCGCTGCCATCGACATCGCCGCCACTGGCGGCGGCACCCTCGTCAGCCTCGCTCTGGCCGCTGAGTATGCCTTCAATGTAGTCGGGCTCGCCGGTGGTCTTGAGGAATTCCACCACGTGATGCACTTCGTCATCGGCAACAAAAGCACCGTGTACCCGGTTGGGGTAGCCGGAGCCTGGCGGAAGATAAAGCATGTCACCTTGCCCCAGCAAGGCCTCAGCGCCCATCTGGTCGAGAATAGTGCGACTGTCGATCTTGCTGGACACCTGAAAGGCAATCCGTGTCGGAATATTGGCCTTGATCAGGCCGGTAATCACGTCTACCGACGGGCGCTGGGTCGCCAGGATCAAGTGGATACCGGCGGCACGCGCTTTCTGGGCCAAGCGGGCGATCAGTTCTTCAATTTTCTTGCCGGCCACCATCATCAGGTCGGCCAGTTCGTCGATCACCACCACGATCAGCGGCAGGGAGTCGAGCGGCTCGGGGGTTTCCGGGGTCAGGCTGAAAGGATTGGGGAGTTTCTCGCCGGCCTTGTCGGCATCCTTGATCTTCTGGTTGTAACCGGCCAGGTTGCGCACGCCCAGCTTGGACATCAAGCGGTAGCGCCGTTCCATTTCGCCCACGCACCAGTTAAGCGCGTTGGCGGCCTGTTTCATGTCGGTGACCACGGGAGCCAGCAGGTGCGGAATACCTTCATAGACCGACAATTCCAGCATTTTCGGGTCGACCATGATCAGGCGTACTTCACGTGCCGTGGACTTGTACAGCAGCGACAAAATCATGGCGTTGATAGCCACCGATTTGCCCGAGCCAGTGGTGCCGGCCACCAGTACGTGCGGCATCTTGGCCAGGTCCACCGTAACGGGCTGACCAGCAATGTCCTTGCCGACGGCAATGGCCAGGCGAGAGCTCATGTTCTGGTAGCCATCGGAGCCGATGATTTCCGACAGGCGCACGATCTGCCGCTTCGGATTGGGCAGTTCCAGGCCCATATACGTCTTGCCAGGGATGGTTTCCACTACCCGTACCGATACCAATGACAGTGCGCGCGCCAGATCCTTCATCAGATTGACGATTTGCGCGCCTTTGACACCGACCGCCGGTTCGATCTCGTAGCGAGTGATCACCGGGCCGGGATAGGCAGCGATCACTTTCACATCCACGCCGAAGTCGGCCAGCTTGCGTTCAATCAGGCGCGAGGTGTACTCCACGGTCTCGGCGGACACCGGCTCATGCTGATCCTTGGGTGCCTCCAGCAGGCTCAGGCCGGGCAGCTCGCCACGGTCGGGATCGGCAAACAGCGATTGCTGAACCGGCTTTTGCACCTTGGGCGATAGCGGTACTTCGGCAAAGGTGGCTTCGATGCGTACTGGGGTCTTGTCTTCCTGCTTTTTCTTTTCGGTGCTGACCTTGGCTTCGCGCTGCTGAGCGGTTTCACGACCGATTTCCCGGTCCTTGCGCGCCTGCCAGCCATGCCACAGCTTGAGCGCGCCATCTTCCAGCGTGCCGCCGATTTTCTCCATGATGTCCAGCCAGGACAGGCCTGTGAACAAGGAGAAACCGATGGCTCCCGTTACCGATAACAGCAGGTAAGCACCGGGCAGTCCGAGTCCATGCGACAAGGCTTTGCCCAGCCAGTGTCCCAGCATGCCGCCGGCAGTCAGCGGCAAGTTCAGCTGCTTGCTGGCCAGGACGATGCCCTCCACGCTGGAGCTGGACAGCAACAGCAGGAAAAAACCGCCCATGGCGGCCAGCGTCATCGGATTGAGGCGAAAACCCAGTGTTTCCATACGACGGTAGCCCCAGGCGATGGCCACCAGGCAGAACACCACCAGCCACCAGGCGGACAGGCCGAATACATAGAGCAGCATGTCGGACAGCCAGGCACCGAAAGCGCCGCCGTAGTTGCGCACGGTAGGATCGGAGGAGCTATGTGACCAGGAAGGGTCTTGTGCGGAATAGCTGGCCAGCACCAGCACCAGGTAGACCGCAGCAACGGCCATCAGCAACCACCAGGCTTCGCGCAGCAGGCTGGCAAGCTTGGGGGGCAATGGCGTTTGACTGTTCTTGACGACGGCCTTTCTTTTGAAAAGTCGCATTTTTCTCGTTATGGGCTATGACAGTGGCTGATTATAGCCTGACAAGGCCACTCAGAGTGGCTGGCGTTGTCAGGCGACCGGGCGGTGCTCCGGCTCAGCGTGGATAGAGAGCACCGAGCACCCGCAGTCCGCTGGCGCCGGTAACGTCCGGCAGATTGGCGGACTGCCGCTGACAAAAACACCAGGCCAGCCAGGCGAAGGCGGCGGCTTCTACCTGATGTACCGGCAAACCCAGTTCGGCGGTGCTGCTGATGAGCAGCTCTGGCAGCTGCTGCTGCAGGGCCTGCATTAGCGCGCCATTAAGTGCACCACCGCCACAAACATAGACGCTGCGGGTATCCGGGCAGTGACGGCTAATGGCGTCGGCAATGCTGTGGGCGGTCAGTTGCAACAGGGTCTGCTGCACATCGACCGCTGGAATGTCTGGTTGCCGGACCAGCTGCGCTTCCAGCCAAGCCAGATCGAACAGGTCACGCCCGGTACTTTTGGGCGGTGGCAAGCGGAAAAATGGTTCACTCAGCATCTGCTGCAATAGCGGCGCATGCAGCTGGCCGCTGGCGGCCCAGTCGCCATTGGCATCAAAACCGGCACCGGTGCGACGTTGGCACCAGGCGTCCAGCAGCATATTACCCGGACCGCAATCGAAGCCGATAACAGCTGCACCACTGGCCAGACGGGTCAGATTGCTGATGCCGCCAATATTCAGGATGACGCGATTTTCTGTCTCACTGGCAAAAACATGCTGATGGAAGGCCGGCACCAGCGGTGCACCATGGCCACCGGCTGCCACATCGCGGCTGCGGAAATCACCGATGACGTCGATGCCGGACAGCTCGGCCAGTAGCGCATGATTGCCGATCTGCAGCGTATAGCCTGCATGCGGGGCGTGGCGGATGGTCTGGCCGTGACAGCCTATGGCCGTAATGGCCGAGGGCGGGAGCCGCTGTTCGGCCAGTAGTTGCGCAACCACTTCGGCATATAGCCGGGCCAGCTCATTTCCTAGCCGTGCGGCACGATCCAGTTCGTTTGGCCCGACCGGTTGTAATTGAAGCACCTGCTGGCGGATTTCCAGCGGGAAGGCCAGAAAGCTGTCGGCTTCGACACGAGGACGGCCTTGTGCATCCATGCTCAGCAAAACTGCGTCCACGCCATCAAGGCTGGTGCCGGACATCAGTCCGATATAGCGTTCCGTCATCTGCTTCGGTCTTTCCATCAATCCAGTTGTGCGATCGTTCCCGGCGTGTCGCGCAATAGCGCCAGCTTGTCGGTCAGCTGGCTGCTGAGCTTGGCAAAGGCCTGGCGCTGTCCGGCAGCCAGGCCGGGGGCGGGCAGGGCGGCGGTGGCGGGGTCGACTGCCTGGCCATTGAGTTTCACCTCAAAGTGCAGATGCGGCCCGGTAACGCGCCCGGTGCTGCCAACATAGCCCAGCAGATCGCCGGCCTTGACCGGCTTGCCCGCCTTCACGCCGGGGGCAAAACGCTGCATGTGCGCATACAGCGTGCTCAACTTGGCATTATGTCTCAGGGTGATGACTTTGCCATAGCCATTCTGCGTTTCTGCGGCACTGATCACACCATCGGCCGGCGCAACAATGGGCGTACCCGGTGCGGCGGCATAATCCACCCCCTGATGCATGCGCAAGGAATGCAATACCGGATGATAGCGGGTGCCAAAGCCCGAGCTGATACGGTAATGGGCTACCGGCTGCTGGCTGAAGCCTTTTTTGACCGGTCGCCCAGCTGTATCGTAATAGGCGCCGCTTTCACTATCATGGGCAAAGTAAAAGGCGCGATGCCACTGACCGCCACGACTGATTTCTGCTGCCAGGATATTGCCATTGGCAATGGGGCTGCCGTTGTAGATCAGGCTTTCGAAGACCAGTTGAATGCTGTCGCCGGGCTGCAAGCTGTCCAGTGAGAACTGGTCGGCAAAAATGTCCGCCAGTTGTGCCATCACCTCACGCGGCACACCCGCCGCTTGCAACTCGCGCGCAGCACTGCGGCGGACGGTGATGGAGCGCAGGCTGTCCATGCTCTCGGTTGTCAGCGGGTCGGCGCTGGCCTGCCACTGATCGCCCTGCTTGGCGATGGCTACCAGCACTTTTTCGCCGTTTTCGTCATCATTGAGAAAACGCAGGGCGTACAGCTCACCCTCATCACTGGTTTCTACGGCGAGGGTGGCACCGGTGTTCAGCTTGAGCAGGTCGCGCGACAGCGGGCTGGAATAAAGAAAGCGCCGCGCTTCGCTATCGCGCACGCCCAGCCGGTTCAGTACGCGGGCAATGGTGTCGCCACGATTCACTGTTTCATTGCGCCAGTAGCGCGCCCCATTGCTTGGCGGAGTAAAGGCCGGCAAGGCCAGCTTTTCGGTCACCATGCGCTGGCGCACTTCGGCGGCAGCCGTCTGCGGGTCACCCGGCGCCACGGCAAAGGCGGTGACCATGCCGAACAAGGGCAGGCTGGCAGCCAGCCCCAGCCAGCTCAGGTGGTGATTGATCAGACGACGAGTACAATTTTGCGGGAACTGCAGCAGTTTGCGATAATTCATCTTTTGGTGGACGCCATGCGTGCTTCCGGGAAAATACAAGGTTTGTGAAAAGTGGCATTGCGCCCGACCCACTTGGGTGAGGCTGGTTGTCATAAGTTCCGAAAACCATCCATTCAATGAAGGACTTGGCCTCGCTGCCGAGTGCTGTGCGGACAAGAAACTTGCCCGCCACCTGCCCGTACCTCAATCAATGAAGCTGACACTGCTGATGCCCGGCCTGAGCTGGCTGGATGCCCATGACGGGGCCGAAGTTTGCCGTGGACTGGCGCTGCCTGCCCTGTCCACCCTGCTGGGGCGGGGAAGCCGGCAAACCGTACCAAGCACCTTGAGCCAGCTCTATCAGCAGCCACTTGGCACGCCCGCCGAAAGCATTGCCTGCCAGCTGGCACGCCGTGCCGGACTGGCTGCCGGCCACTGGCTGCTGGCTGATCCGGTGCATGTGCGTATCGACCGTGACCGCGCTTTGCTGGCCGACGTCGGGGTGATGACCCTCGCCCAGCACGAGGCCGATGCACTGCTGCTCAGCCTGAATCAGCACTTTGCCGAGGACGGCCTGCAATTTCATGCGCCACAACCGGGGCGCTGGTTGCTGCAACTGCCGGATGCCAGCCGCGCCACATTTACCCCGCTACCAGACGCCGTGGGTGAAAACGTCAACGAGCATCTGCCTGCCGGCGAGCGTGGCCTGCACTGGAGCCGCCTGCTCAACGAAATGCAGATGCTGCTGTATATCCACCCGCTGAATGATGAACGCGAAGCGCGCGGCGAGTTGCCAGTGAATAGCGTCTGGCTGTGGGGCGATGCCGTCGAGGCAGGACCGGGTAGCGCAGTGGAGCGGCCGGATCTTGTTCTGGCCGATGATGAGCTGCTGCAACTGCAGGCGACGGCAGCCGGGTTGCCCTGTGACGCAGCCCCTTATGCTTGTGATGGCCTGCTGGCAGCTGCTGGCAAGAGTGAACATGTGCTGCTGGTACAAGATGCCTTGCTGGCCGCAGCACAGTACCGCGACGCCTGGGGCTGGCGCGAACAACTGCAGCGCATGGAACAGGACTGGTTTGCTCCCTTGCTGCAGCTATTGAAACAGGGGCAGCTGCAGCAGCTACGCTTGCTGTGCCATGGCCCGGCTGGTTTCGAACTAACCATTTCCCGCCACGCGCTGTGGAAATTCTGGCAGCGGCCACAAGCGCTGGCCGCCGTGTACTGAGAACACTATGTCGCACATTGTTACCCGCAGTGTCTCCGCAGACTCGCATTCCACCCTGGTTGCCCAGGGGCTGAGTCCGCTGATGGCCCGTCTGTATGCCGCCCGTGGCATTGCCGGCTGCGAGGAGCTGGACTACGCCCTCAAGGCCTTGCTGCCTTATCAGCAGATGAAGAACATCCAGGCCATGGCTCAGCGCCTGGCCGATGCCATCTCAAGTGGCCAGCGCATGCTGGTGGTGGCCGATTACGATGCCGATGGCGCAACCGCCTGCTCGGTTGCGGTAAAGGGCTTGTCCATGCTGGGCGGCAAGGTGGACTTTATCGTCCCCAACCGCTTTGAATACGGCTATGGCCTGACGCCGGAAATTGTCGAGCTGGCAGCGCAAAGCCAGCCGGACATCATTATTACCGTGGACAACGGCATTGCCAGCGTGGCCGGGGTAGAGCGGGCACGCGAGCTGGGCATCGAAGTATTGATTACCGACCATCACCTGCCGGGCGACACTTTGCCGCAGGCGCTGATCGTCAACCCCAATCAGCCCGGCTGCGATTTTCCGTCCAAGAATCTGGCCGGGGTGGGGGTGATGTTTTATGTGCTGATGGCCTTGCGTGCCGAGCAACGCCAGCGCGGGGTATATGCCGGCAAGACCGAGCCGAATCTGGGCGAATTGCTGGACTATGTGGCACTGGGCACGGTGGCCGATGTGGTCAGGCTGGATCAGAACAACCGCATCCTGGTGGAGAACGGCCTGCGCCGCATGCGCGCCGGACGCATGGCACCGGGCATTGCTGCACTGTTTCGCATTGCCGGCCGGGCCCACTACAAGGCCAATACCTTTGATTTGGGCTTTACCCTTGGGCCACGGCTGAATGCCGCGGGGCGGCTGGATGATATGAGCCTGGGCATTGCCTGCCTGCTGTCTGGCAATGAAAGCCAAGCCATGACGCTGGCGCAGGAGCTGGACCGGCTCAATCGCGAGCGCCGGGTGATTGAGCACGGCATGCAGGACGAGGCGCTGGCGGTGCTGGCCAGCTTTGATCCGGCTGACCGCTACACGCTCACCCTATACCGCGACGACTGGCATCAAGGGGTGGTCGGCATTGTGGCCTCACGGCTGAAAGAGCGTTTTCATCGACCATCCATCGTATTCGCCCCCGGCGACGAAGGGGAAATCAAGGGCTCCGGCCGCTCCATTCCCGGTTTTCATTTGCGCGATGCGCTGGATCTGGTCTACAAACGCCATCCGGGCCTGATCCTGAAATTCGGTGGCCATGCCATGGCGGCGGGCATGACGCTGGCCGAGGCGCGCTTTGGCGAATTCCAGCAGGCTTTCGAACAGGTGGCACGCGAGCTGCTGGATGAAAACCAGCTGACCCGCACCATCGAGACCGATGGCGGGCTGGATGCGCGTGAATTGCACCTGCCCTTTGCCGAAGAACTGGCAGCCGAAGTATGGGGGCAGGGCTTTCCGGTCCCGTATTTTTACGACCGCTTTGCCGTGATGAGCCAGCGCGTGGTGGGCGACAAGCATCTGAAGTTGCGCATTGCCAAGCAGGGCCAGGAATTCGACGCCATGCTGTTCAATCAGGTGGACTGGTTGCCGGACAATATCAATGCCGTCTATCAGCTGGTGGCCAATGAATGGCAGGGTCGCAAAGAGTTGCAGATCTACCTGCAGCACTGGGCGGCGGCAGAATAAACCGGCATCACTATTGGTAGAGCGGCTGGCCGATGGCCAACTGGTCGTGATCGCGATAGCGGCTGCCCGGGCCCAGCGACCAGGCCCAGCCAGCCAGGCTGCCATCCGGCAAGGTGTAGAGCCGGATAGTGCCACGCCCGATGCCCGCTTGCTGGCTGCCATCCTCGCGGTAGCGTGTATCGCCTTTCCAGTGGGCGCCAGACGAATCGATTACCTCCACCGCCCACTGCAGGGTGCCTTCGATTTGTGGTTTTTGTGACGGGTTCAATGGCTGCGGCATAGCGTTGATGATCATCACATGCCCGGTGTCTTTTTCATTCTGATACTTGGCGGCAAAGATATCGCCAGGCCGCACTTGCGCTATCACCTCGCGCCGGACAAATCCCTCGCCACTGGAAATTGCCTCGAAGTAGTTTTCCGCCTTGGGGTAGCCCTTCCAGTGGCCATGCTGCACGGCTGTCAGTGCCTGGCTATTGACGCGCTCGAACAGGGCGTCGATCAGGCCGCTACAGTCTGTCTTGACTTCCGGCTCAGTAACGCTGCCAAACAATCCAAAGTCACCCTTCCAGCGCACCCAGCCATTGTGCTGATAACTATTGCGCGCCGGACTGACTTCCTCCAGCAGTTGGCGCGCCAGTTGCAGGTGAGGCGGGATGTCATCGGCAACAGCCAATGGCGTATACAGGACAGGCAGAGTCAGCAGCAAAAGCAGGGAACGCATGGCATAAATTGGACAGGGATCATGACAGTGCATTATCACTGCAGGCCAGATCTGCGGCCAGCGGCATATGGCCACCGACCGCCCGGTGCTACAGCACGCCTTGCGCCAGCATGGCATCCGCCACTTTGACAAAACCGGCGATATTGGCACCGCGCACATAGCTGTGGCGACCATCCGGCCCACGACCATGAATCAGGCAAGCCTGATGAATGCCCTGCATGATGGAGTGCAGGCGTGCGTCCACTTCGCCATGGCTCCAATTCAGCCGAGCGGCATTCTGGCTCATTTCCAGGCCAGATGTGGCCACACCGCCCGCATTGCTGGCCTTGCCCGGGGCATACAGTACGTCGGCTTCCTCGAACAGGCGCACCGCCTCCAGTGTGGAAGGCATATTCGCTCCCTCGGCCACGCAGCACACGCCATTGGCAATCAGTTGGCGCGCATCGTTTTCGTGCAGCTCATTCTGGGTAGCGCAGGGCAGCGCTACATCCACCGGCACCCCCCAGGGGCGAATACCCACGTGAAACGGCAGCCCCAACCGGGCCGCATAATCGCTGACGCGGCCATATAAATGGTTTTTCACTTCCATCAGCTCGGCCAGCTTTTCCGGGGTAAAGCCAGCTTCATCAATCACCGTGCCACTGGAGTCGGAAACCGTCAGCACCTTGGCGCCCAGCTCCATGGCTTTGAGCACGGCGTATTGCGCCACATTGCCAGAGCCGGACACGCTGATACGCAAACCCTCCAGCGACAGGCCACGCGTTTGCAGCATTTCCTGTGCGAAATAGACGGTGCCAAACCCGGTGGCTTCCGGCCGCATCAGCGAACCGCCATAACTCAGTCCCTTGCCGGTAAACACGCAGTCGGCGCGATTATTCAGTTTCTTCACCATGCCCGCCATATAACCGATTTCGCGGCCACCGACACCAATATCGCCGGCCGGCACATCGGTATCGGCACCGATATGGCGTTGCAGTTCGCTGGCAAATGCCTGGCAGAAGCGCATCACTTCGCCTGGGCTCTTGCCCTTTGGGTCGAAGTCGGCACCCCCTTTCGCACCACCCATTGGCAGGGTGGTTAGCGCATTTTTCAGGGTTTGCTCAAACACCAGAAACTTCAGTACCGAGAGATTGACCGAGGGGTGAAAACGGATGCCACCCTTGTAAGGCCCAATGGCCATGCTGTGCTGGACACGATAGCCGCGATTGATCTGCACCCGGCCGTGGTCGTCGGTCCAACAGACGCGGAACATTACGATGCGCTCGGGCTCGATCAGCCGCTCCAGCAGGGATTGCTCGGTATAGCGTGGATGCTGCTGCAAAAACGGTTCCAGGCTGGCAATGACCTCGCTTACCGCTTGCAAGTATTCTGGTTGATCTGGATTGACTGCCTGGATGTGCTGCAAAAGTGGCTGAAGACTGGACATGTGAGGACCTTGCGGGCTGAAGGGAATCAAAAAGCAGGGGCGGCTTAGCCGCGTTGCCGGCGCGGAAGGTATTGTGTGCCAAAGCACTGACCTTGTTGGCTGACCGGGTTACAGGTCAGGAAGTTTCCATGGTCATAAATGAATGCGGAAGAAGGGCGCGGGAACGGACGCACAGCTTCCCGGAAAAAAGTCCCCACAGCACAATGCAGCAACACCGCGGGTGAATTGGTACGAAATCAAATTATCCGCTATGCTTGCCGTCAGACTGACAGGCTGCAGGATGAACCGATGATTGAGTTGGCACTGGGTATATTACTGGGCACGGCAAGCGGCCTGCTGCTGGCGCGTTACCAACTACAGCGCCGTCAACAGCTGGAGTTGCAGCAATGGCTGCAGCGCGAAGCCACCTTGCAGGCTCAGTTGCAGGCTGCGCAGGACAATTGCGCACAGTCGGTGCTGCGCGAAGGTAAGCTGCAGCAGGAGCTGGCCAGTCTGCGGCAGCAGTTGAACGAAGCACAGCAACAAACCGCAGCGCACTGGGCCAGCCGGCAGGAGCAAACCAAGCAACTGGAGCAGTTGCGTAGCGAGTGGCAGCAACAGCAGCAACAATTGCGCCAGCATGCCGATGAACTGATGCGACTGGGTGGCCGGGAACAAGAGCTGCAAACCATGCTGCAACAGGAAAAACAGCAATCCGCCGAAAAGCTGGCCTTGCTCAGCGAAGCACGCGAAACGCTCAGCAACCAGTTCAAGTCGCTGGCCAGCGATATTCTCGAAGAAAAATCCAAACGCTTTACCGAGCAGAACCAGCAAAACATCGGCGCCATGCTAGGGCCGCTACACGAGCGCATCCAGGGTTTTGGCAAGCTGGTGCAAGACACCTATGACAAGGATTCCAAAGAACGGCTGACGCTAGAGAACGAACTGCGCCGTCTGCAGGAATTGAATACCAGGTTGAATCACGACGCGGTGGCATTGACCCAGGCCTTGACGGGAGCCAGCAACAAGACCCAGGGCGGCTGGGGCGAAATGGTGCTGGAAAAGGTGCTGGAAACCTCTGGCCTTACTCGTGATCGAGAATACCGGGTACAGGTGTCGGATGTCGTGAAAACGGAAGATGGCCATAAACGCTACCAGCCCGATGTGGTGATCGACCTGCCGGAAGGCAAGCAGCTGGTGGTGGACTCCAAGGTCAGCCTCAATGCCTATGTGCGCTATGTTGCCAGTGATGACGAGTCAGTCCGCGAGCAAGAACTGAAGCTGCATGTGGCGGCCATTCGCCAGCATATTCGCAGCTTGTCGGAAAAACGTTATCAGGATCTGTACCACCTCAATACCGTTGATTTCGTTTTCATGTTCATCCCGGTCGAGCCAGCCTATCTGCTGGCCGTGCAGCATGACATGAGCTTGTTCAACGAGGCTTTCGAGCGGCGCATCATGATTGTTGGCCCCAGCACGCTACTGGCTACCCTGCGTACCGTGGCCAGCATCTGGCGCTATGAATACCAGAACCAGAATGCTCAGGAGATTGCCCGGCAAAGCGGTGCCATGTACGACAAGCTGGCCGGCTTCGTCGGCAATATGGAAAAACTCGGCAAACAGCTGGATAGTACCCGCGACACATTTGGCGATGCCATGAAGCAACTCTCCAGCGGGCGCGGCAACTTGCTGTCCAGTGCAGAAAGGCTGCGCAAGATGGGCATCAAACCCAACAAGCAGCTGCCCGGCCACTTGCTGGGCGATGCAGCCGGGGAGGGCGACGATGACTGAAAAGTCTCAATGGGCGGTCGTCACGCAAACTTCAGGCGCAGCATTTTGTCCCAGACGGGGATGAACAATTCCGTGCAAATGGTAAGATAGCGCCCAGCGAAACATGAAGCAGGGTCGCAGCCTTGCGGCCCGCATTGATAACAGGAGTAACAGTATGGTGTTCTTCAAGATCCCGATGCGCAATTCCAGCGAATGGGAAAAAATGTACGACTTCATCGTGGTGGAAATGAAATCCGCCGACGAACTGGATGACGTGCTGTCCGCCACCCTGTACGACGTGTTCGGTGAATTCGACGACGAACAGCCGGAACACTGGCAGCCGCAACAGCTTACACTGGAACAGGCCTTGGCTTCCGGCTGGCCGATTTTCAGCTATGCCCTGTATCAGCGCGAAAAAGACATCGAGTAAGCCTGACAGGCATGTCTACCCAAGAAAAAGCCCTGATTAATCAGGGCTTTTTTATATCTGCCGATAAATCATGAACTCAAGGGCAGGGGTTGGGCATACGGCTGTGAATGGCTTCCAATTCCAGCACCAGGGCCTCATCCAGTGTCAAATGAATACTATCCAGATTTTCCTGCAATTGGGGCAGGGTGGTTGCACCAATAATGTTACTGGTCACGAAAGGACGGCTATTAACGAAAGCCAGCGCCATCTGGGCCGGGCTCAGGCCGTGGCGTTGTGCCAGATCGACATAAGCCTGCGCAGCCAAAGCCGCGCCTTCGCTGCTATAGCGGGTAAAGCGCTCGAACAATGTCAGGCGTGCCGCAGCAGGCCGCGCACCATTCAGGTATTTGCCGGACAACACACCGAAAGCCAGCGGTGAATAAGCCAGCAGGCCAATATTTTCCCGCCGACTGAACTCGGACAGGCCGATTTCAAATAGTCGATTGAGCAGACTGTAAGGATTCTGAATGCTGACCACGCGTGGCAGATCCAGATTTTCCGAGGCCTTCAGGAACTGTGCCAGTCCCCAGGGCGTTTCATTGGACAGGCCGATGGCGCGAATTTTACCCGCATCGACAAACTCCTTGAGAATGGCCAGCGTTTCCTCGATGGGCGTGCTGCCATCTGGATCATCCTGCCAGGGAAAACCAAGCGTACCAAAGGTATTGGCAGTTCTATCTGGCCAGTGCAGCTGGTAAAGATCCAGATAATCGGTTTGCAGGCGGCGCAGGCTGTCATCCAGCGCCTGAGTCAGGTTCTTGCGATCAAAGTGCGGCTTGCCATCGCGAAAGTGGCTTGGTCGCTTGGGGTCAGTTGCCGGACCAACCGCCTTGCTGGCCAAAACAATACGCTCACGCAGACCGGATTTTTTCAGCCAGCTACCGATATAGCTCTCGGTCAAACCCTGGGTTTCAGGTCGCGGTGGCACCGGATACATTTCGGCAGCATCAATCAGGTTTACGCCATGTTCCAGTGCCAGGTCGATCTGACTGTGCGCTTCGGCTTCGGTATTCTGCTCACCCCAGGTCATGGTGCCCAGAGCGATCACGCTGACCGAGACATCGGTGTCGCCCAACTTGCGGTATTGCATGATGCTTGTCTTTCAATGCGGTGGTTTAAGCTAGCTATGGTAGCGGCCAGCCAGTCGGGTGAGAAGACATATATGACCATTGCAAGCACATGGTTTGTGCTGTGCTCCCTGACTTACATTTGTTCGCATAATATATATTATGTCAAATCAAGCAAAGACTCAGAAAGAACAGGATACGTAGAAATACTATGTCGCCTAGGTGCGACACTTTGCAGCCATTTACGGTCTAAGTTATCCGAACATCATACCAAGCCCCGCCCCGTGTGGGGCTTTGCTTTTTGCAATTGCCATGCTGAAACGACTCAACCCGCGAACCAATTTTGACTGTGACGCAATGGAGCTTGCCAAGCTAATGTTCAGTGCAGACGACAACAAGAGCGCCCGAGACTTGGGCGTAACTGTCGACGAATGGATGCAATGGAAAACAGGTGCAGAGCCGGTGCCCAAGGCGATATGGCTTTGCCTGAAACAGCAAAAGCAGCTAGAGGAACTAAAACCCTTGCAGGGCTTTTCACTCACAGGAAATCGGCTAGATTCCCCCTGGGGACCGATGCTCACAGACGAGATTTTACGACTGCCAGAATATCGCAAAGCTGCCCGACTAGCCGAAAAGCAAGCCGACTTGATCGAAAGACTCATGATGGAACGTGATTTTTATCGTGATAACCTAGACAGGCAAGCCCGATTCGGGCTGATGGTGAATAACATTTTCAAGGGCGATGGATGACGCTTAAGAACTGGGCATTGCTGCTGATAGCCCTTATTTTCCTGACCTATCTAAACTGGACGGGGCGAGCTATCGTCATCAGCGGAACAGTGTTTTTGTCATGGCGGAGCGAGCCGAAATGGGCATGGTGGCCCATTCATTTCTCGACAATTTACATTGGCATCATGGCTGCTAGCTTTATACGAGCCAACTGGTATTAGACGGGGCAGCCTGCCCCGTATTCCCCGGCACCTGCTCGGTGTGAGTACCGTTCCGTGTCGCCGGGTGGTGCCTTCGGCAACCGTCAGGGCAATGCCGGAGGCATTGCAATGCAGTCTGCAAAAAGGAAGCGTGGTGACCACTCGCCATCCTTTACACACGCGCGCGGCCCGGCTCCATTGAATCATCCGATATACCGTAGTCCCCAGTCGATTCTTGCACCAGGTAGACGCAAACCCATCCCGCATCAATCTGTACGTCCGCTTGTTTCATCAGTCCAGGGCGCCACCCCAAAACGCGCACCTTGACCACAACCAGCGGCCAAAGGGGTGGGCTGCAGCAAATGCGCCCTCCCCCGTCTGCAAAAAACCGACGCCGCACGTCGCTGACCTGGCCACACCTTGAAGGGCCGTGGATATGTGGAAAACCCGTCAGCAGGAGCTGGTGACGGGGGTGCACAACCTGATGGACAAGGAGAGAGACAACTTGCCCACAAGTTGCACACGCCCCGCCAACAGCCCCTGCAAGCGCGACGGGTTTACCACATACCCACCGCATCAAGTCGGACCGTCATTTCCTCCTCTATCAATTTTTCTTTCCGGGGGAAAGTGAAAAGCGGTTTGACCGCTGGATGTGGACAAGGTGCGCAGGGGTGACGCCCTGGACTGATTTCACTCGCGGCAGCTTGATGTGGGAAGTGTTTGCACCTGGTGCGGCGAACGCTGGGGGGTATATCTGGATGCAGTCGCCGGGCCGCGCGCGCTTATAACGTGACCCGTGTTTTAGCTTTATTTGTTGTATTAATGCAAAAAATCATAGTTTTCCGATTGGCATGTTTTTTGCATTATTGACAGGTGGATTTTTATTTAAATCAGAATTGATTTCAGCCTGCTGAGGCTTGCCCTGAAAAGGCATCGCGGCAGATAAATCAGGTGCTTTAATAGATATGGGCTTCGATTCCGTGACAGGCTTGGATTCTACTGCACCAGGTGAATCACAGTAGACATACATAGGCCGGGAAAGCTTGGGGTGATCGACAATGACAAGGCACTCGTTAACAGTACGAATTGAATAACCAGCATCAGAAAGCTGTGGTCCAGTCTGCTGCATGATTTCCTGACCATCCCGACTCACAGCAAACAACCAGACTTGCTTGGCCTTGCCAATGATGGAGGCCTTAATAGACAAGCGCATACCGGCAAAGGGGTCAGAATCCATCTGAGAAGGCTTTTCAGCCCTTGCAACGTAATCACCCAACGGAGCGGACGCAGAAGGCTTAGGAACGGGTGGCTGCGGACTGGAAGCGGACATTCCAGCAGTCAGCGGAGGGACAGGCTTTTTAGGCTTTTGTGTGTAATAGCTATATGCAGCACCGGCACACATGAAAAGGAAAATGCCCCAGAAAATCCGAATAGCCCATTTCCACCGCACAAAGCGATTAGACACATCCGACCCCGTAAACTCATCAACAGACCCCACAGACTGAGTGTGGCTCTTGTAGAACTTATAGTAAGCAGGTTTGTACTTTCGCTCACCAATCTCGATTTCTTGCGAACTGGGACGCTTAAGGCCGTCATACACCTTGCGGATATAAGCGTCAGGCTCACCAAAAGCCAATTTCTTGCGGACATAGTAAGTGAACTGCACCATGTCACAAATATCCTTATCCAGCTTGCCGTAACTCTGAGAAATCAGCAGCCAGTCATACCCATAGTGGCCATGCATAGAGGCCAGCTCTTGCAACCACCTGGGCGTATCGCCCCGCTTCATGACGAACTGGCATTCATCCACAACAAACAGCGGACCACGACCCGTACCAGGATCACGCCATTCATGGTGCCAATGCGATTCCAGGCTAAAAGCCTTTACCCGGCCATCATCCCTTATCACGACCAGGAGCTTTGCGTACTCTGCATTGATTGCCGCAAACATGTCCACATTAACCGGTAGATTGGTGACCACCATGCGGCCCGATTCCAAAGCAGCCAGAATATGGTAAACAGTGGCCTCATAAGACTTGCCAGAACGTGGGGCGCCGAGCAACAAGTTAATCATATCAAGACCCCAAGCGAGTAAACGGGATAACCTGCAAAAGCAAACGCACGCCAATGGCACCAATGATTAATGCTATAGCCTGGCCAGCACCAATCACACCAAGCATATTTCTAGTTTCAGCCGGCAGTATGGTTATATATTGAGCAACATTCATTGCGTTAAAATCAAAGCTAATTGTATTCATTATAAAGATTGCCAAATCCAAGACTTGCCCAAATAGCCAAGAGCCTAAGTCAGTACCAAGCAACCACAAGGCAGCAAAGGCAGCAACAAAAAGTGCAATAATGATTGCCGCCATCGAAACAAACTTGGATAGGATTTGAGCAAAAAAGACGCCTAGAAAGCCCATTGATTAACCTCCAAATATAATGGCGCGAGATACAAAGACGGCAGTAAGCATTAAAACGGCTCTTACAAAGTCATATATCCAACAAGGGGTGGGTATTTGCATGGAACCCGTATTGACCCAGTGATTATTTGTGTCAATAGAAAACGATGGGCACGTACCACCAGAAATAGAAGGCACTAGCGTTTGAAGTGATTTAACAAAAGCCGTTTGTTTAAAGGAATCTTGTTTTGAAAGCCAAACACCTTTAAGTCCATCAGGATATTTTTGAATATACAAATCAGGTACTGTCGGCATGCTAGGGTCAGTCCAAGTGGGCGTTTGATCAGGCTTTTCATCTTCTGTTGTTGTTGTTTCCGGTGGAGATGCATTGCCCTTTGAATCTGTATTCTGAGTTGTTGTTGTAGTTACATTTTTATTGTTAATCGTGGTGTCATTAATATTCCAAACTGTCTGAGTTGTTACATTTTTTATTGTTGTAGAGCCATCAGGATTGGTAGTCTTTTCTGAAGTGGTAATGGGTGGGCTTTTGTATGACCCATCAGGACTGGAAAATTTATAAGGATTTGGCGCGTGAGAGTAATCAATGTCATCATGAGTATCTGCAAGGTCTTTTGCAGCGCCAACAGGATCAACCTGCTTAGACAAATCATCAATTTCGGTGTCAGTAACTGGATTTTTAGTAGCTGAAGAAGTTGGAACACCCCACGATGTAAATCTATTTCCATTTGGTTTATATGTAACATCACAAATAAACCAACCGGGACTGCTCTGATGCCCCCCGTTGAATTGCAACGTGGAAATAGGAGCACCAATATAAGTAGAGACTTGCTGCAAGCAAGCCATTACGGGCTGACCCTCTTTATGCCAACCCGGCGCAGTGCAGCCAGCAGTTACTTGACACTTTGCAGAGTCCAGCCATTCCCATCCCTTCTGTATTGCGTAGTTAGCAATAATGCTAGCCGCTATACCATAAAGAAAACCCTTGCCTGCATTTTTTAAAACACCTTTAGCATAACCAGCAAGAGCAGGCTTGGGGATTTCAATAGCCTCAATAACCTTAGGATTTAAAACCCTGCCGGTATTTCCCTCAATTAATTTAACAGTAATTTCCCGCTCAACCCTAACCGCATCAGCAGCAGCGCCAGATACAGAGGCACTATTAACTTTGTACCATGTCGTTGTTGGTTGACCTGAAACGCCTATTTGACTACCAGTAACTGGCAGTGAAGCATTAGGGCCAGTCAAAGGACCACCGGCATAAGAGATGGATGCGGCAAAAGCAATCAATATGCCGACAATGAACCACATTAGATTACGAATATGCCGCATAGCATCACCACTTTGTATTAATGCCGACAATGAGAGCAGAGGCAGAAACAACCCCAGTAAGGAAGTAAACCAACTGCCACAAATCAGGAATTAGAGTATCCATAATAAAAAAGGGAGCCGAAGCCCCCTCCCTCCTTAGCAAGGGGACTGGTTAAGCCTTCTTGATGCCACGCTTAGCCAGATCGATACCCTTGAAGCTGATGGCAATGCCGAGAACGCCAGCAGCAAGAGCACCGCCGACCCATGCAGATACAGAAGTGAAATCGATATTGGGAGCAGTAAATGCCACGGCAGTGGTATCAGCAAAAGCCGGAGCAGCTACAACGGTGGCAACGAGTACGCCAGCGATTTTCTTGAGAGAGAAGGTTTTCATTTCAAAACTCCTTACAGGTTTAAAAGGCACTACGGGGGTTACATCTTTTGAATTCCACTCTTCATGGCGGAAATCATCAGACCAAAACAATAAAACGTGACAGGGGCAATAAAACCCGATTGAAACGCCGTATTCATTACTACGGTTATTGCATCCATGGTGGTGGCCAATGAGTAATAAGCGAGGATTCAAAAGGATCAGAGGAGTCAATTTCGTCCAGGAGCGCTTCCCGATGAGAAATTCTAGAAACCGACTGCTGCTGGTGCGTACAGTTAGTGATACGAGTCCAAGGGCGGCTTGCGCCGCCATGGCCGTCCTCCTCCGTGCGGTGGCCATGGGCGGCTGCACCAAAAAGAGGATGAGAGATTGTCCAGGTGTGAATCCTTGAAATGGCGATGACGCCGAAGGCATCGACACCTTTTGCAGTGGCAGACTCTTCGCCATAGCGATTTGTGACCGGCTCGGAATACAGGGCTGCGGCCAGCTCTTTGCGGGAGGCAAAGGGGCCGCCCTGGAGCATCACGTAGCCGGCCCAGTCGCTGGCTTGCGTCGCGGTAATGATGTCGGCCAGCTCGGAACGCTGCTCAGTGGCATCAAGACGACGAAGCTCACGCCAAACAGTGACCGGCGCACAGCCTATCTGCTGAAACTGACGAATGCCCCACTTTGCCCAGGACTCAACACGGATGGCAGTTTCATGTAGCAGAGCCGGATTATTGGGATTCGATTCATGGTCAAATTCGCCCAGGGCGAGAGAGTCCGCTTTGCGGCCATCCACGTTTTTGCAGATGTATTTGGCGACGTAACCACAGGCCGAGCCATTGAGCAGGTCAATCTTTTTAAAAGTGCAGCGGCGACGCCAGGCACCTCGCTCGGATGGATTGACCTGGAGCGCATAAGAGCGCAGCACTTTACGGATATCACGGCGGTCAGCCTCATTGAAGAACAGCACCATGTGCCAATGCGGGGTACCGTCGTGATGTGGCTCAGCAACACGGAACCCGTACATGCGAATGCCCTTGCGGTGGAGCTTTGCCCTGGCACGTGACCAGACTTTCTGCAGGTGCGCTTGCGCCTCACGCGGGCCAATGCCTGGCTGATAGTTCGGATTAAGCTGGCCGGTTTTGGACAGCCGAGGGTGATAGCTACCGGGGCATGTCACAGTGAAGAAATCACAGGCATGGCCCTGTTGCTTGGCGATGGTTTCGAAGCCGCGAAGGCGAACCATCAGCTCAGCACGACGGATCAAAGGATTGGCCGGTGAAAGTGCAGCGAGATCAGCAAGGCTGTATTCCTGCCCCAACTCATTGATGACGAGCTGATTAGCAAGGACTTGTGCGGAGCGACGCTTGCGCTGGATCGTGCGCTTTACTTGGTCGTCTGAGGCGTATAACCCGGCGCGATTATGCACACGTCCGGCAATAATGGCTCCTCGCTCAGCAAGACGAGAATGAACCGCCCTAATCTGGCGCTTCCAGAATGCCAAGTCACAGGCACGGGCCCAGACTGAATCTGTCGTGTGGGGCTTTTTTGTCCAGTCCGGTAGGTGAAGATGGTAGAGCCCGGCCAACGCTTGTACGTCAGCAAGTGAAGCGCCGGACCGCCGCAACCAACTCGTATGCCGAGATAACGCCTTTGCCTTTGCATCGATATCAGCTTCATCAAGGTAGAGAGAACGAGGCACACCAATAGAACGGATTGCCTCAGTCGTGAACTTGAGCCAGCTATTAGCCGGAGCGCTACGGAGCCATGAAGACACAGTAGCGGGTTTGACCAGGCGCGCATTCCACTCGTCAGCGATGTCGTCAGACAGGGCAGACGGCAGGCCAGCCAGAAACGGCTTGAGATAGGCCTTGTTAGGAACGAGCAGCTGGGCAATAGACATATCAGACCTCTACGAACTCGATAGGGGTCAGGAACGTCAGACCCTTAGGGGTCCGGTAGATAGCAAGCTGTTCAGGTGCATATTCAAAGAAGTCAGCGCCCAATCGCTCCAACTCGACCTTTTCCGATGCAGTGAGATCCATAAATTGGACACGGTGCCAGTCCCAAAACATGGGGCTGTGCGGCATGATTTCCGGGAGATTGGGCGCAGCATTCATGATTAGCCAGCCACCTTGGCTTGAGCTTGAGTAGGCTCTTTAGGGATACGCTGGCTGATGGCCATTGCGGTGGCCTTCATGTACTCCTCAACCGTAACTAGGTGCGCATCCACAGCCAGCGCATCGTAGCGATCACTGAAAATGGAAGTGGGGGACAGCATGTAGAAGCCCGGTTGGTACGGTTTGGCATCGTCAACCAGGCGCAGCTTTACCTCAGTCGGGTAGCGTTTCAGCTGGCCGGATTCCGCATCAAACATGTGGGCGTAAACGACTTGGTTGCGGATTTTCCACGGTTGACCGTTATCACGGGTGCCGGTGCGCTCTTGCACGTCGGCGCGTTCAACTTCGATTACGAGCATGGCTATTTCCTCAGAATGATTCAGGGGCGCAGTGCATCCGACTTGGAGATGAACACCTCTGATGACAAAACCGGTAAGGCTTACAAAACGACCTGGAAGGGTGGACATGAGGCAATGGCCATGACAGCGCCAGCGACCGGAACAGAAACGATTTACTTGCATGTCCGAGCCTCCTCTATAATCAACACATATCAGTGACTACACATAAGCCTGTGTGCACTATAGACACAGTCCTATGTTGCACACAAGCCTATGTAAAAGGAGGGCAGAATGAAGAAATCAATCGACTACCTGAAAGAAGCAAAAGAAAAGCTAGGAGTGGAATCGGATTACGCCCTGGCAAAAGCGCTAAAAACGAACCAACAAAACATAAGCCGGTACATGGCAGGCGGGTCAGTAATGGACGATTACCACTGCCTTGTAGTGGCAAAAGCACTAGGCATTGACCCCATGAGAATCATCGCCGCAGCGCAAGAAGAACGTGAAAAAAGCGAGGAAAAACGGGAGGTTTGGCGGGATTTCAGGCAGGCACGAGAGAAGCAGGGCGGCCAAGCACTCGTGCCGGTGATGGCAATACTAGGCAGCCTGATGCTGATAACGATGACTGCATTGCCTAGCGTAAGCAGTGCAGGTGCATTAGCTAATGATTATATATTATGTCAAATATGCTGTTATTGTGGCTCGTGGCTCGTGGCTCGTGGCTCGTGGCTCGTGGCTCGTGGCTCGTGGCTCGTGCGGTGAGACTGCATCCTGAAGTATGGCTGCGCAGTAATGAACTCGGCGTCAGTTACCTAAAGGCAGGATTGGAATGCATGGTTCGGTGTCTAACAGCTCGAACCGGCATGCACTGTCCTTACTATTGTGATTAGCTCATCCCGGCATGATGCGCTCGTGCATGATGAGTGCCGAGTTGAAGCGCAGAGGCTGCTGTGGAGATATCCGTGCACAAGATTTCAATGGGCCGGACTACACATAGGCAGGCTTGTAAGCTGCGTACGGATGGATGGCACGATCAGTGGCGGCCAGTGAATGGTCCGGGAGCCGACTCGTGCTTATTCGACGCAGGGCTGCACGCCCGATGCGGAGATAGCTTCCACAGCCATGTGTGCCAGCGGGCATGATAATACAAGCCAAGCCACCAGCCACTGCCACGGCGAATGAGTCACCGAGTCTTGGCCTCCGGCGGTAATGGCAATGCAAGCGAACGATGTGGACAGGGCGCTGCTGACCACACCTCCCCTGCGGGGAGCTCCTTGCGATAGTAGGCCGGAAGGTGTGGTGATTGCTGTGAAATGACATACCTGAAGTGAGCAGGCAAGCGGGCAAAAAACTGGTTATAATTCACCATTATCCACATAATGTTGATATTTATTTAAATGTTTTATTGCAAATTAATCGCCATGCAATTGTCGGCTTTCCCAGGCGCTGGAGTGATTGTTTGAGCTTCCCTGCCTTGATTATTGAGCCAGATGATCAGTCGGACGCTACCGGCTCGGCTGGATTGCAGCCTGCGGCAACCCATGGTTGGAACCGTCAGCAAGGTGCCTGCCTGATCGATGCCGATTCCGATGTCGAGGCGGTGCGCACCTGGCTTAAGGAATACCGCAACCGGCCGCGCACGCTGGATTCGTATCGAAAGGAGGCCGAACGCTTTTTGTTGTGGGCGTCCATCAAGCGGGGCAAGAATCTGTCGGATGTCAATCGCGATGATGTACTGGAATATCGCGAATTTCTGCGTAACCCGGATGTCAGCTGGTGCGGACCAACCCGGCCGCGCAGCCATCCAGACTGGAAACCCTTTGCCAAGTGGTCGCCGCACAAGCACGGCTTGTCGGAATCGTCCTGCCTGCAGGCTCAGGTTATTCTGGCCAATCTGTTCCGCTATCTGGTTGAGGCTGGTTATCTGCGCCACAACCCGTTTGCACTCAAGCGTGGGCGCTCACCCGATGCCCGGGCCATCCATGATGAGCGCCTGCTGGAGAAGGAAACCATCGATTTTCTGTTTAACTGGCTGGAGACCCTGCCCGCAGAAACCGAGCGGGAAAAGCGCCATGCGGAGCGGGCCTTGTGGATTATTTCGCTGTACTACTACACCGCTGCGCGCTTGCGCGAAATTCCGGCAGCACGCATGGCAGACATACGGCTGATCCGGGGCAACTGGTGGTTTCGGGTGACGGGCAAAGGTGACAAGGAGGGGCTGGTGCCGGTGCCGGCTGCCCTGCTGGCAGCCTTGCAACGCTATCGCAATTTTCTGGGGCTGACTCCCCTGCCCTCGCCGGCCGAAGCCACGCCGCTGGTTTGCAGCGTATATGGGGAAATGGCTGCAATCAGCGCCGATTCGCTGTACAAAATCATCAAGGCGATCATGAAATCTGCGGCTGATGATGCCAGGGCCTGCGGTCACAGCCAGATTGCTGGCAATCTGGAACACGCCACCACGCACTGGCTGCGGCACAGTTCGGCTTCGCATCAGCTGGAGGCCGGCCTGCCACTGCTGACGGTCAGTCAGAATCTGCGCCATTCACAGATTGAAACCACCCGACGCTACCTGCATACCGAAGATGACGACCGGCACCAGGCTACCGTTAACTGGAGCAAGCCTGGCAAGCGCTCACCCGGCTAGTGCCCCGTTGATAACGCTAGCGGCCTCCTCCGCCATCACCCGTGATGGGTCAAGGGCGGAGGCTTGCGCTACACCCCTTCCACATTGCTTTGCACTTCGCTTTCGCTTAGTACTTCTTGCGCCCACACCACGGCTTCCATATACACGCTACTGACCTGATCAAGGTCGACATCCATTTGCTCGGCCAAGCTGGTGATGCGTTCGCCGTCATCCTGCTCGCAAGCCTGGGCCAGCTGCAGGGGGGCGGCAAACAATCCCTTTTGCTGCAGCAGCGCGTCGGAAATCATGAAAGGCAGATCCAGCGGCTCCAGCGCCTCGGCCAGAGTCAGGTTGAGCAAATCACCCAGCAGGGAAAACATGCCGGTCAGAAACAGATGCTCGGCTTCCAGCTTGTTACCACGGATAATGCCCAATTCTTCCATGAAGTGGGCGCGGATCAGCGACTTTTCCAGCAGTGACAAGGTGGCACCACCATCACTATCCGAGGTGAACAGTAATAACGACAGCCATTTGAATAGGGCGCTGCGCCCCAGCAGCATCAACCCCTCATCGATGGTCTGGATCTTGCGTGACAAGCCATTGATAGGCGAATTGACAAAGCGCAGCAGCTTGAACAGCAATAGCGAATCCAGCTTGAACTGGGCTTCAATCTCCGCCACCGGCGCATTGGCGCGCAACAGGCGCATGATTTCCAGCACCCGTCCCTGGCTCGCGCCTTCTTTCTGGCTGACCCGGTTTTGTGCGACCGACAGATAAGAGCCATGAAACAAGGCAAAGCGATCGCTATTGGGGGAGTGGCGGCATAGTGCCAGCTCTTCGGCGGTATTGATATTGCGGGCCAGCCAGCGCATTTGCGGATAACGCTGTGGCAATTGTTCCAGCAAGGGAAACAGCGCCCGCGTATTGGGTGCGGCGAAATCCAGCACCATGTAATCCACACGCTGATACAGTGCCAGCGCAGCCGGAGCCGTGCCATAGCGCGCCGGCTCCACGGCAAAGCGCAGCCCGGCAGCGCGCAGTGCATCCAGCTGCGGCATTACCGTATCGGCCAGTTGCTCACCATCCAACAGCTCCAGCAAATAAATGGCGCTGGCTGCCGGCAGCTCCTGTTGCAACAAATCATCCAGCGAGGCCAGTGAGACATGAATGAATGCCCGCCGATAAGCCAGCAGGCGGAATATATTCATATTTTTCAGTGTGTTGAATAGCAGCTGATCGAAGCTCCGGCGACTGGCCGCCGGCCGGGCTACCGCGACACTTTCCTTGACCGCGAATTCGTAGGCAACAATGCGCTGCGACTGATCCTGAATGGGCTGGTGCGAAACAAAGCCCAGTGTCTGTGGCAGCTTGAAGGGCGTTGCCTGAGTGGCCCCATCATCAAGCGCAACGGGCTGCACCGGTGGTGGTGCACTATTCGCTACGGACTCTCCCCGACCAAGCAATCCGCCTAATATTTTTTTAAACATGATGTACTCTCTGACAGAAACGACTGCCTGGCTGGGCCTCCGGCCGCTGATTCCAGAGCGCCCACAGCTGGCCGATAAGACAGCTGCGCCATGGCCATGACAGTGTAGTCAGTATTGCGCAAAAGGGAAAATCAGATACTGCGCTTCACTGCGGGGCAGGTAGCCAGCAATCGTCAACAAACACCCCGGCAAAAAACGGGGTCAGCAGCTGCGCGCAGTGATTTTCCAGGTCGACCACCTGGGGGTTGAGCATCCAGCTGTCGACCAGCCCGCAAATCATCGAATGCAGGCAGCCGGAGGCGCAGGCGAGATCGATACCCGGCCTGACCTGCCCTCTTTCCGCCGCCTGACTCAGCATGGCGTGTAGATTGCCCACCTTTTCCATCAGCCAGGAACGATCCAGCAGATAGGAGTTCTGCATTTCGCCGACAAATTCGCAGCGCAAATTGATGATGCCCACCACGCGGGCGACGCGCTGGCTGGTGGTTACCAGCTGCAACACACCACAGCTGTGTTGCCACAAGCGCTGTGCCGGGGTCAGCCCCGGGCGGTGGTCTTCAACTAGCAGCGCCTGCATCATTTCTTCGAACTGAGGAAAGGCCCGTTCGCACATGGCGTTGAACAGGTCGGACTTGTTATCGAAGTGCCAGTAAATGGCGCCACGAGTCAGGCCGGCGTGTGCGGCAATGCCAGCCAGCGTGGTCTTGCTGACACCATGCTCCCAGAACAGCTGCTCCGCAGCATCCAGCAACAGGTGTCGGGTTTTATCTGCTTCTTCTTTGGTCTTGCGTGCCATCGTGTCATCACCGGAATCATGGCCGGGTACATTGCCCGGCCTTTGGAGTATTGCCAGAGGCCGCCATGCCGTAGGCACGGCGGCCTTTGCTTAGCTGCCCTGCTCCGGCGCTTGCCAGCCGCCGCCCAGCACCTTGTACAAGGTCACCAGATTGGATGCCTGCGACAAGCGGGTGCTGATCAGGTTTTGCTGCGCCGAATACAGACTGCGCTGTGCCACCAGCAAGGTGAGGTAGCTATCCACCCCCACCTTGAAACGGGCTTCCGACAGCTGCAGGCTGCGTTGGCTGGACTGCACCAGCGCCTGCTGTGCCCGCAACTGGGTGCCCACCGTGCCACGCACCGCCAGCGCATCGGCCACCTCGCCAAAAGCAGTCTGGATAGCCTTTTCATACTTGGCCAGCGAGATGTCTCGCGCCACTTTGGCTGATTCCAGATTGGCGCTCAGGCTGCCGGCATTGAAGATGGGCAGATTAATCGACGGGCTGAACGACCAAGTACCACTGCCGGCCTTGAACAGATCGGACAGATTGCTGGAGCTGGCGCCAGCACTGGCGGTCAGGCTGATGCTGGGGAAAAACTTCGCCCGCGCCGCACCGATATTGGCATTGGCCGCTTTCAGGTCGTGCTCCGCTGCCAAAATATCCGGACGGCGCTGCAGCAGCTCGGACGGCAGACCAGCCGGCAAGTCGGCAAGCCGGCTTTGGGTTTCCAGTTCGCCACCTTGCAGGATGCCCGGCGGAATACTGCTCCCCACCAGCAAGGTCAGCGCGTTTTCATCCTGCGCTACCTGTCGCTGATAGCTGGCCTGGTCGGCCAGTGCTGACTGCACGGTCGAGTCGGCATCGCTCAGATCCAGCTCGGTTGCTGCGCCCACCTCCAGCTTGCGCCGGGTCAGCTCGTACGAAGCCTGCTGCGACTTGAGTGTGTTCTGCGCCACCTGCAAGTGCTGCCGGTCTGCCAGCAGGGTCAGGTAGGCATTGGCCACTTCCGCCACCAGCGACATCTGCGTACTGCGGCGGGTTTCCTCCAGCGAGAAGTAGTTTTCCAGCGCCTGCTGTTTCAGGCTGGACAAGCGGCCGAACACATCCAGCTCGTAAGCGCTGAAGCCGATGCCGGCGCTATAGCTGTGGCTGAGGTAAGCACTGCCGGTGGAACTGGAGTTGGCAGACACCCGCTGGTTGCTGCCACTGCCACTGGCGCTGACAGACGGGAACAGATCAGCCTTGGTGATTTGATACTGCGCGCGTGCCGCTTCGATATTCAATGCTGCCACACGCAGATCGCGGTTATTCTCCAGCGCCAGTGTGATCAGCTGCCGCATGGCAGGATCGGTAAAAAACTGCTGCCAGGCCAGCTGGTCAGCCGATGTGCTGCCAGCCTTGGCGGCTGGCACCCCCAGATAGGCCGGGCCGCTCGGCCATTGCGCCGCTACCGGCGACGCGGGCTGCTGATATTGCGGGATCAGCGAGCAGCCGGCCAGTGCCGTCGCCAACAGCGACAGGCTGCATAGCTTGATGAATCGGGACATTACAGGCCCTCCTTGCTGATGCCGTGCATATCATCTGCCCGCTTCTTGGGCGGAAAACGGCGACGGATGACCACGAAAAAGACCGGAACCAGGAAAATCGCCAGCACAGTGGCGGAGATCATGCCGCCCATCACCCCGGTACCAATGGCGTTCTGGCTGCCGGAACCGGCGCCATGGCTGATCACCAGCGGCAAAATACCCAGGATGAAGGCCAGTGAAGTCATCAGGATGGGGCGCAGCCGCATGCGTACCGCTTCCATGGTGGCGGCAATCAATTCCTTGCCGTGTTCCTGCTGCTCTTTGGCAAATTCCACAATCAGAATGGCGTTCTTCGAGGCCAGACCGATGGTGGTCAACAGACCCACCTGGAAATACACGTCATTGGACAGGCCACGCACACTGGCAGCCAGCAAGGCCCCGATCACCCCCAGCGGCACTACCATCATCACCGAGAAGGGGATCGACCAGCTTTCATACAAGGCCGCCAGACACAGGAAAACGATGAGCAGCGAAATGGCGTACAGCGCCGGTGCTTGCGAGCCGGACAGGCGCTCTTCGTAAGACAGCCCGGTCCATTCGTAGCCGATGCCTGCAGGCAGCTGCTTGATCATGTTTTCCATCTCGCTCATCGCAGTACCGGTACTGACACCGGCAGCGGGCGAACCCTGGATTTCCACCGACGACTGGCCGTTATAGCGTTCCAGACGCGGCGAGCCAAAGCCCCAGTGCGAGCTGGCAAAGGCCGAGAACGGCACCATGCTGCCGCTGCTGTTGCGGACATACCAGTTGCCCAGGTCTTCCGGCGACATGCGATAAGGTGCATCGCCCTGCAGATAAACCTTCTTGATGCGGCCGCGGTCGATGAAGTCGTTGACATAGCTGGAACCCACTGCCGTACTCAGCGTGCTGTTGATGTCTGCTACCGACACGCCCAAGGCATTGGCCTTTTCATGATCAACATCCAACAGGTATTGCGGGTTGTCGCTCAGACCGTTGGGGCGTACCGCCATCAACAGCGGGTTCTTGGCAGCCATGCCCAGCAACTGGTTACGCGCAGCCATCAGCTTGTCGTGCCCCAAGCCAGCACGGTCCTGCAGTTGCAGGTCGAAACCGGAGGCGTTGCCCAGTTCCATCACCGCTGGCGGGGCAAAGGCAAAGATCATGGCATCGCGGATCTGGCTGAATGCACCCATGGCACGGCCAGCGACCGCTTTCACGGTCAGGTCCGGCCGGTTACGCTGATCCCAGGGCTTGAGCTGGACAAAACCCAGACCCATGTTCTGGCCGCTACCGGCAAAACCGAAGCCGGACACGGTAAACAGCGAATTGACGGCTGGATCCGCCAGGAAATGCTTTTGCACTTGCAGCAAGGCAGCATCGGTACGTTCCTGGGTGGCACCCGGCGGCAATTGCACCTGGGTAAACAGAATGCCCTGGTCTTCTTCCGGCAGGAAGGACGTCGGCAGCCGCATGAACAGCACCGCCATGGCGATGATGATGCCGAGGTAAATCACCATATAGCGCAGCGATTTTTTCAGCATGCGCGCCACGATGCCCTGATAGCGCTCGCTATTGCGATCGAAGGTGCGGTTGAACCAACCGAAGATGCCGGTGTATTCGTGACCGACACCATGGCCTTTCTCCACTGGCTTGAGCAAGGTTGCGCACAAGGCCGGGGTCAACACCAGGGCCACCAGCACCGACAGTGCCATCGACGACACCACGGTAATGGAGAACTGGCGATAGATGACGCCGGTAGAGCCACCAAAGAAGGCCATCGGCACAAACACCGCCGCCAGCACCAGCGCGATACCGATCAGTGCGCCGGTAATCTGGCCCATTGATTTACGAGTGGCTTCACGCGGAGGCAGGCCCTCCTCGCTCATCACCCGTTCGACGTTTTCCACCACCACGATGGCATCATCTACCAGCAGGCCAATGGCCAGCACCAGGCCAAACATGGTCAGGGTGTTGATGGAAAAGCCCGTGGCGGCCATCACGCCAAAAGTACCCAGCAGCACTACCGGTACCGCGATGGTGGGAATCAGCGTGGCGCGGAAGTTTTGCAGGAAGACATACATCACCACAAACACCAGGCCGATAGCTTCCACCAGGGTCTTGACCACTTCCTCGATGGAGATTTTTACAAACGGCGTAGTGTCATACGGATACACCGCCTTCACGCTCTTGGGGAAATAGGCGGACAGCTCGGCTACCTTGTTACGTACCGCCTGGGCGGTATCCAGCGCATTGGCACCACTGGCCAGCTTGATGGCCACACCGGTCGCCGGCTTGCCATTGAACAGGGCCTTGGTGCGATAGGTTTCTGCCCCCAGCTCGATGCGCGCCACATCCTTGAGCAGCACGCGCGAGCCATCGGCATTCACTTTTAGCAGGATTTTGCCGAACTGCTCGGCGCTGGACAGCCGGGTCTGCGCCACGATGGTGGCATTCAGCTGCTGGCCAGGCTTGGCCGGCAGGCCACCCAGCTGGCCGGCCGATACCTGGGCATTCTGTGCCGTGATGGCAGTGGAAACATCGCCGGTAGTCAGTTGGTAGCTGTTGAGCTTGTTGGGGTCCAGCCAGATACGCATCGAATACTGCGAACCAAACAAGGACACTTCACCCACGCCATTGACCCGGCTGAGGGTATCCTGCAGGTTGCTGGCAACATAGTCACCCAGGTCGGTGCCGTTCATGCTGCCGTCTTCCGAGACAAAACCCACCACCATCAGGAAGTTACGCGCCGACTTGGTGACGGTAATGCCCTGCTGCTGCACCACGGTGGGCAAGGCAGCCATGGCAGACTGCAGCTTGTTTTGTACCTGTACCTGTGCGGTATCCGGATTGGTGCCGGCATCGAAGGTCATGGTGATGCTGACCGCACCGGTGTCATCGCTGGTGGAGTTCATATAACGCAGGTGATCAATACCCTGCATTTTCTGCTCGATCACCTGGGTAACGCTGTCTTCCACGGTTTTGGCCGAAGCACCGGGATAAGTCGCGTTGATGGCAATCTGCGGCGGCGCGATGGCCGGGTACTGTGACACCGGCAGGCTGCGAATCGACAGCAGGCCGGCCAGCATGATCACGATGGCGATCACCCAGGCAAAGATCGGCCGGTCAATAAAAAATTTTGACATGAATCTTTTCCCGGTTTACTTGGCGGCAGAGGCGTTGGCAGCGAGCGGCTCCGCCTTGACGACGGTACCGTCCTGCACCTTCATCAGACCTTCCACGACAATGTGCTCACCCCCTTGCAGGCCGCTGTCCACCAGCCACTTATTGCCCACGGTCTGGCTGGTCTTGATGGTGCGCGCGCTAACCTTATTGTCCTGGCCCACCACCATCACCACCGCTTCGCCCTTCTGGTTGCGGCTGACAGCCTGCTGCGGCAGCAACAAGGCATGTTGGCGCACACCCTGCTCCAGCCGCGCACGCACAAACATCCCCGGCAGCAATTCGCCATTCGGATTATCAAAGGCGGCGCGCAGCGTCACCATGCCGGTGCTGGCATCCACCGTGATGTCGGAAAACTGCAGTTCGCCTTCTTTGGCGTATTCACTACCGTCTTCCAGAATCAGTTTGACCTTGGCCTTGCCTGGCTGGCTTTGCAGTGCACCCTTGGCGAAGTCACGGCGCAGATGCAGCAGCTCGGTGCTGGACTGGGTCATGTCGACATAGGCAGTCGCCAGTTGCTGCACTGTGGCCAGTGCGGTGGTCTGGTTGGCGGTCACCAGTGCACCAGCGGTCACGCTGGATTTGCCAATACGGCCGCTAACCGGCGCGGTGATGCGGGTGTAGGCCAGATTGATGCGGGCGGTTTCCACGGAAGCCTTGGCAGTGGCCAGATCTGCGCGCGCCTGCAGCAAGGCCGCATGCGCATCATCATTGTCCTGGCTGCTGATGGCCTTGATTTCCGCCAGCTGTGCATAGCGCCGGGCTTTGAGTTCTGCTGATGTCAGCGTCGCTTCGGCCTTGGCCTGGCTGGCCTGGGCAGTCTGATAGGCGGCCTGGTAGGTGTCAGGATTGATCTGGTACAGCACCTGTCCGGCCTTGACCTCGCTGCCTTCGGTAAACAGGCGCTTCTGAATGATACCCCCGACCTGCGGGCGGATTTCAGCCACGGTAAAGGCAGAAATCCGCGCCGGCAACTCGCGGCTGAGAACAGTACCCTGCGCCTGCAGGGTGATGATGCCGACGCTGACCGGGCCGGCGGCAGGCATGCCGCCGGTTTGCGACTTGCCACAGCTGCTCAGTGCAGCGGACAGCAGCAATGCGGCGACAAGCTTGAGAGCGGGTGAAGCTTGCTTGATGTGCATAAACATTCCAGAGCTTGAAGATGATGAAGAACTGCACTGTGCCGGGTCTGAGCGCCCAGTCGTTCAGTTGGCTTATTTTAAATACATACGCGGCTGTATGCTTGCAAATAAGTAGGTAAATTCTGGTAAAGCATAGGCTGGCGTGCCGTGGATGGCTGGATTTATTGCCCAATACCTCAATTTTTAAACCAAATTACTACTGATTATTAAATCAAAAACTTCACAATAATGACATTACTGCAACAGTACGTAGGTTTACTTAGGTATTTTCACGAGTTATTTACATATTGTCTGGGAAGGCTCTCAGAAATAAGTAAGATAGGACTAACAGATACAGCGAGCAGGCAACAATATGCCAGCCGCCTGAATACTCTGTGACAAGCTGCCGGCAGGCCTTGGGGAAGGCTCCGGCAACAGCGTACGAACACATCGGGGAAGATGCGTGCAAGCGGGAACAGACTGCCAAAGCAGTCAACAAGCCAGACCTTGCTGGCAGCGGGAATGATCCCGCTGCCAGCCGGGCGGCCTATTTCACATAGACATCCTCAAAGCCGAACGACCCGTTCGGATTCATCACAAAGCCCCGCACTTCCTTGCGCATCGGAATATAAATGCGCGAATGTGCCATGGTGATCCAGGGCCGTTCGCGTTTGAAAATATCCTGGGCTTTCAGATAGTAAGCAGTACGCTGCTTGCGGTCGTTGGTCTGGCGGGCTTTCAGCAATAGCTGGTCAAATTCCTGATTACAGAAACGCTGGCCGTTCTTGCTGACACTGCAGGAAAGCGAAGTCCACAGAAAGTCATCCGGATCGCCGGAATCGCTGGTCAGTCCGCTCATATAGACATCATGCTCGCCCTGCCCGGCCCGTTTCAGATACTCACCCCATTCGTAACTCTGGATATTGGCCTTGACGCCTATCCTGGCCCAGTCTTGCTGGATCATCTGCGCCATCAGTTTGCCATTGGGGTTGGTTGGCCGCTGCACCGGCAAGGCCCACAGGTTGATGCTGAAACCATCCGGATAGCCTGCCTTGGCCAGCAACTGGCGCGCCCGCGCCGGATTGTATTCATTGCGGGTTTTACCGTTCCAGCCCCACACCGCTGACGGGAAGGGATTAACCGCCTGCGTGGCACCGCCTTTGGGAAACAGCGCCTTGAACAGGGCATCGCGGTCAATGGCGATATCCAGCGCCACCCGTACATCACGGCTGGCCAGTTGTGGCCGTTTCAGGTTATAGGCCAGGTAGGAAATATTCATGGCACCGGTGCTGTCGACCTTGATGTTGCGGTCGGCTTGCAGACTGTCCAGGTCGGCCTCGCGTACTGCTGCCGCCAGCTGGCATTCATTGTTTTTCAACTTCTGGATGCGCACCTGCGGATCGGTGACGATAGCGAAAATCAGGCTGCGGGTGAGTTGCGGCCGCCCCCAGTAGTCCGGATTGGCCTGCAGGCGCACGGCCGAATCCTTGGCATAGCTCTTGAACTGGTATGGCCCGGTACCGACCGGCTGCTGGTTGATGTCGGCAGCACGGTTTTGTTGCAGCAACCGGTCTGCGTATTCAGCAGACTGCATGCCGGCAAAGCCCATGGCCAGAAAACTCAGAAAGGTGGCATTACGCTCTTTCAGTTGCAGCCGCACCGTATAAGGGTCTATTTTCTGCACACTGGCTAGCGACTGGGCGATGCCGTAATTGGCCGGCCCCAGCAGCTGGGTCTTGAAGGCCATGTTGAAAGCCAGTTCCGGCTTGATCCAGCGCTGCACGGTGAACACCACGTCATCGGCGGAAAAGGGGCGGGTCGGGCTGAAATAATCCGTATGCTGAAACTTCACACCCTTGCGCAGATGAAAGGTATAGCTCAAACCATCTGCCGATATTTCCCACTTACTGGCCAAGGCCGGCACGATGTCCACCCCGCCGCGCTTGAAAGCCACCAGGCCCTGGAAAATCTGCCGCGTCACATTATAAGTGGATGCGCTATCCCATAACGCCGGATCAAAGCCCTCCGGTGCCGTTTCGGCACAGAACACCAGGGGCTTGGCTGCCAGTGCCGGCATGGCTGCGGCGCTTAGGCTTGCCGCTAGTAGCAGCGTGTGCAATTTCATCGAAACCTCCCTTGTGCAGTGGCTGCAGCATTGCCATGCCACCAAAGCCCGCATCATAACCGAAACCACAAAGCAGCCACCCAGCACTGGCGCAAATAATGATGCCACCACCACGGTGCAGGTCATGTGCGGGCAGCTTGTGCCGCCGGTAATTGCTTCACCCTGCCTGCTCGTGGAAGATACGGGGCGAATGCGACTTACATGATGGCCGTGCCTGCGGCATGCCACTTGTTTGCCATCACTTTGTCAGATCAACCGGAATTGCCCTATGTCCACTACCACCATTCAGCTGGAAGACGTACTCAACCACCCGGAATACATCTCAATCCACCAGATGCCCGGCATCCATCTGGATTTGCGCTACGCCGGAGTGGACAACTTCATCGGACACAATCTGTATGGTGATTTTGATGGCGGACTGCTACACCACCAGGCTGCCAGCCAGCTGGCCCGGGCTGTGACAATCCTGCAAGCGGAACGACCGGGCTGGCGCTTGCGGGTGCTGGATGCGCTGCGGCCCGGACGGGTGCAGCGTTTGCTGTGGGACAGGGTGAAAGGTACGCCGCAGCATATTTATGTAGCCGACCCGGCGCGTGGCTCAATCCACAGCTTTGGCATGGCGGTGGATGTGACGCTGGAGGACGAATACGGACAAGAGCAAGACATGGGCACCCGTTTTGATGATTTCACACTGCTGGCGCAGCCTGCACAGGAAAGGCAGATGTTGCAGGCTGGCCTACTCGACTATCAGCAACTAGAGCTGCGTCAGTTGCTGCGTGGCTGTATGCAGCAAGCAGGTTTCCATGGCATTGCCAGTGAATGGTGGCACTTCGAAGCGGCTGATCGTGGCTGGATTCGCGCCAATATGCTGCTGGTGGAATAGTCTCACCCGGTCATGCTTAGCGCGCCAGCGGGGTTGCGCTGACTTGACGCCGGTCGGGAAATCAAGTCTCATCCACCCTGGAATTATTAAAACAATTTAAACAAATATCCGAATCCTGGCGGGCATGGTGCAGATGAGTGAGGCAATGAAAGACAGCGTGACCTATAGCAGTGCCGCTTCGTTTTCACAATTACAGTTGAAACTACAGGCTATTATTCGCCGCAGCGCAGACCCTGCCCTGCGTCAGCTGAGCCTGGGTGCGCTGGAACGGATTTTCGCCATCAAATCGATGTTGTGCATGCCGTTTGACATGGTGTATGCCAGCCAGGCCGCCCGGCTGAGTGAGCAGCTGGGTGAGAGCACTTTTGCTGGTTTCATCCGCAGCGAGGACGGGCTCAACCAGCTGGAACAGGAAATGCGCAAGGTATTTTCTTTTATCGAACGCCAGCATGGTGGTGTGGTATTCCAGCGGCTTAATGGGCTGGCGGCAGCGCTGGCCTGGGACATCATCGAAGCGCTGCTACGCGACTTCATCGAGCTGAGCTGCAACCGCAGCCCGCTACTGGTACTGGATGCGCTGGAACAACTCAAACCGATCCACCGTGACAAGCTATTCCGCAGTGAAGTACTGCAGCGCCATGATTTTGCCGTACAGCACAAGCTGGGCAGCATTCTGCTGGAGGAAAACAATATCCGTGGCGTGGAGCGCCTGCGTTTGTGGCTGAAGCTGCTTTTCCCGCAGGAGCGCATCCTGCTCGCCTATCTGGACGACCCGCTGCTGGACACCCTACAGGCACGGCGCGAGGCCATTCTGCACGACCACAAGACTCAGGATGCCACACTGGTGCTCAGCCGGGACGATGTCAATATTTCGATTATCCGTGCCATCAAGCTCTGTCTGCTGCTGTCGATGGATGTCAGCACGATGCCCTCGCCTGCCGCACAGCCGGCCTCCACCGCACTGGCCCAGCTCTGACTGCGTAAGCAAAAAAAATCCCGGCGCAGGCCGGGATCAAACGTTTAGCGGGGATAGATACGAGGCGGGAACCTCGTATTTGAATTTATATCTATCAAATAACCCCCAGTCAATCAAATATTTGCTTACATATAAAATCAGCCATAAAAAAAGGCAGCCATTGGCTGCCTTTTGTCACTCCGCTGAAAGATCAGGAAGCTTGCTTGTTCATCTTGCGACGTTCGTTCTCTTGCAGGTAACGCTTGCGGATACGAATGGACTTGGGCGTGATTTCTACCAGTTCGTCATCGTCGATGAATTCCACGGCCGATTCCAGAGTCATCTTCATCGGGGTGGTCAGGCGAACGGCTTCGTCAGTACCGGAAGCACGCACGTTGGTCAGCTGCTTGCCCTTGACCGGGTTAACCACCAGGTCGTTGTCGCGGCTGTGAATACCGATGATCATGCCTTCATACAGTTTGTCGCCCGGGGAGACGAACATGCGGCCGCGATCTTCCAGCTTCCACAGTGCATAGGCCACGGCTTCGCCGTTTTCCTGGGAAACCAGCACGCCATTGTGGCGACCCGGCATGTCCGGCTTGACCGGGCCATAGTCGTCAAATACGTGGCTCATCAGGCCGGTACCGCGAGTCATGGTCATGAAGTCGGACTGGAAGCCGATCAGGCCACGTGCCGGAATATGGTATTCCAGGCGGGTACGACCCAGGCCGTCGGATTCCATATTGGTCAGTTCGCCACGGCGACGGCCGATTTCTTCCATGATACCGCCCTGGTGATCATCTTCCAGGTCGATGGACAGGTTTTCGTACGGCTCGCACTTTTCGCCGTTCACTTCCTTGTACACCACGCGCGGCTTGGCCACAGCCATTTCAAAGCCTTCGCGACGCATGCTTTCCAGCAGGATGGTCAGGTGCAGTTCGCCACGACCGGATACGCGGAACACGTCGGAGTCTTCGGTTTCTTCAACACGCAGCGCAACGTTGGTCAGCAGTTCCTTGGTCAGGCGGTCACGGATCTGACGGCTGGTGACGAACTTGCCTTCGGTACCGGCCAGCGGCGAGGAGTTCACCATGAAGTCCATGGTCAGGGTCGGCTCGTCCACGGCCACCATCGGCAGGCCTACCGGTTGTTCCTTGTCACAGATGGTGACGCCGATACCGATATCGTCCAGACCGGAAATGATGATGATGTCGCCCGCTTCGGCTTCTTCAACCGGAACGCGCTCCAGGCCCTGGTAACCCAGCACCTGGTTGATACGGCCGGAAGCGACTTGCACTTCGTGGTTCATCACGACAACTTGCTGACCCGGCTTGATGCGGCCATTCAGTACACGGCCAACGCCCAGGCGACCGGTGTAGGTGGAATAGTCCAGTGCGGAGATTTGCAGCTGCAGCGGCGCTTCCGGATCGCCCGGCGGGGTCGGAACGTGCTTGAGCACGGTTTCGAACAGCGGACGCATGTTATCGGACTCTTGATCCAGTTCCAGCTTGGCAAAGCCGTTCAGGCCGGAAGCATAGATGATGGGGAAGTCCAGTTGTTCGTCGGTGGCGCCCAGCTTGTCGAACAGGTCGAAAGTTTGGTCTACCACCCAGTCCGGACGTGCGCCCGGACGGTCGACCTTGTTGATCACCACGATCGGACGCAGGCCCAGGGCCAGGGCTTTCTTGGTCACGAAACGGGTTTGCGGCATCGGGCCTTCAACGGCATCCACCAGCAGCAGTACGCCGTCTACCATGCCCAGTACGCGTTCCACTTCGCCGCCGAAGTCGGCGTGTCCCGGAGTGTCCACGATGTTGATGTGCACGCCTTCGTATTCGATGGCGGTGTTCTTGGCCAGAATGGTAATGCCACGCTCTTTTTCAAGATCGTTGCTGTCCATTACGCGTTCATCTACCTGCTGGTTCTCGCGGAAGGTGCCGGACTGGCGCAGCAACTGGTCAACGAGGGTGGTTTTGCCATGGTCCACGTGGGCAATAATGGCAATATTACGAATCTGTCGTGTCATGTTTCGGAATTCGGTCGGTTGAAGCGGAAAAATCGTACGATTCTATCACGTAGCACAGGCTTAACCCAAAGCATTATCGCGACAAGGCATGATGATTTGGTTACACTGCGCGCCATTTCCCCCTGCAAACCCGGATATTGAGGAGTCGACCATGTATGACTGGGACGCCCTGTGGCATGAACATGAAGGCTATCGCACCGGCTTCGATGTGCAGCACAACGACGCCAACCAGCTGGCCGACGAGCTGTCGGCCAAGCTGATGAAACCGGCGCAACACCCCACCGATGTGGCGGTATACGAAACGGCAGACAAATTCATCCTGGCCGGCCACGCCGATGGGCTGCAGCTGCTGGAAGTGTTCAAGCACGGCCTGTTTGACATCACCCTGCGCCTGGTGAGCGAGGACGAAGGCCTGGAACTGACGCTGCCTTATGTGGAAATCCATGTCGACAATCTGGCCACAGAAGAACAGGCCGTGTGGCGTGGTGCCGTTCGCCGCGATGAAGAAGGCCGCATCTGGATAGACAGCCGCACGTTGGATGAGCAGGTGATGCCGGCCATGCCTTTTGACGAACTGTCCTTCACCGACAACGCCCGCTTCCGCGACGCGCTGCACCGGGTATGGGAAGAAGATTTGCCCACGCTGCGCCCGCTGATCGAAGCCTGGTTTGATCACACTTCGCTGACGGGCGAAGCAGAAGCACACCACTATGGCGATGAAAGCCGGGTACAGCAGATCTGCGACCGCTACGCGGAAATCGTCCGCCGCGAGCAGGCTGTATTGTCCCGCCAGTTCTCTGATGCCGAGTTGCAGCTGATTGCCCATGTACTGCAAAACGTGCGTTTTGAAGACGCCGCATCCTGCCGCGGCGTATGGCTGGCGGTGGAAGCCTGCATGATAGACGAGGAGCTGGACCAGCATTTCAAGCTGGATGGCGAGGCACTGCTGGGCAAGATGAAAGCACTGTCCTACGCCCAGGAAGTCGCCCTGATCGAAGCATTGTCGCCCTTGCCAACTGCCAGCACCGCCGAATAGGCCTGCCGGTACAGCCAGGAAGCAAGGCCCGCTCTCGCCAGAGGCGGGCTTTTTTTGCGGGCAAAAAAAGGGGAACGATAGCCGCATCGTCCCCTAATCCCATCCATACCAGTCAGAGGCAGAGCACCTCCCACTCGGTGCAATGTACTGACGCCGGATTACGCAGTGATGACAGGAAAGAAGGTCAAAACGACTTTCCCCAGATTGGCATTGGCCTCCATGTGGGCATGCGCCTCTGCCGCCTGCTGCCAGGGGTAGCTGCTATCCAGCGTCAGTTGCAGCTGTCCGGCCAGCAAGGCTGGCAACACCTCCTGCGCCAGCGCCTGCGCGAGACGGGCCTTGGCCGCCAGCGGCTGCGAGCGCAGGGTGGAACCAATCAGCGACAGCCGCTTGACCAGCAGCAGGCCCAGATTGAGTTCGCTCTTGCTGCCGCCCATCAGGCCGATATTCACCAGCCGGCCATCCTGCTTCAGGCTAGCCATGTTTTCTGCCAGATAAGATGCGCCGACCGGGTCGAGAATCATGTCCACCCCGCCCCACTCCTTGATCGTGGCCGAGAATGCCGGCAGCGCCTTGTAATTGAATACCTGCTCCGCTCCCAGCTGCTGGCAAAAGGCCAGCTTGTCGGCACTGCCGGCACTGGCGAAAGGATGCGCACCCAGCCAGCGCGCCAGCTGGATGGCGGTGGCCCCGACACCGCTGGCGCCGGCATGGATCAGGATATTTTGCCCGGCTTGCAATTGCCCCACCTGCACCAGGTTCAGCCAGGCCGTCATCCATACCTCGGGCAGGCTGGCTGCTTCCGCCCAGGACATGGCATCCGGTTTGGCAATGGCCAGCGCCTCGTCCAGCACGGCATATTCGGCATAGCCGCCACCGGCGATCAGGCCGAATACCGCATCGCCCTCCTGAAAGCGGCTATCCGCATCAGCCTCGATCACCACTCCGGCCACTTCCAGCCCAAGAATGCTGCTGGCGCCGGGCGGCGGCGGATAATGCCCACTGCGCTGCACGATGTCGGCACGATTCACTCCGGCGGCCATCACCTGCACCAGCAGCTGACCGGACTGACGCTGTGGCCTAGCGGTTTCTCCCAGATAAAGCGTGTCAGCACCACCGGGTGCACTTTGTAAAATCGCCTGCATCATCTTGATTTGCCTTTCCTTGCACGGCCTGTTCTTTAGCGAATTTCACCCGTCATGAAACTGAGCCAGATCAAGCAATGCGTCCGAGTATTGTTTACAATGGCGCGCCATGACTGATCACTGCTTCCATTGCGGCCTGCCCGTCCCCGAGACTGTCGATTTTCCGGTGCGATATCGCGAAAAAACCGAAGCCACCTGTTGCGCCGGCTGTCAGGCCGTGGCGCAGACCATTATCGACTCCGGGCTGTCCGACTACTACGCTCACCGCACGCAGGGCGCGCGCCAGGGTGAGGTATTGCCGGCCGATATTTTGCAGCAGATTCAGCTGTACGACTCGGAAGAATTGCAGAAAAGCTTTGTCCATGTCAGCGAGGGCCAAACACGCGAGGCCGCGCTGATGCTGGAAGGCATTACCTGCGCCGCCTGCGTCTGGCTGAACGAGCAGCACATCCGCCAGCTGCCCGGCGTGCTGGCTGTGGACATCAACTATACCAGCCACCGCGCACGGGTTAGCTGGGATAACAGCCGCATCCGGCTGTCGCAGATCCTGCAGGCCATCACGGCCATCGGCTATCGCGCCCATCCTTATGATGCTGAACGGCAAGAGGCACTGGCACAGAAGCAGCGCAAGCAGGCCATCAGCCGGCTATGGGCGGCCGGCCTGTCGATGATGCAGGTAATGATGTACGCCGTGCCGGTGTACCTGGCGCCGGATGGCGACATCGACCCGGACTTCCTGTGGCTGCTGCACTGGGCCAGCCTGATCCTGACCCTGCCGGTGATGCTCTACTCCGCCGTGCCCTTCTATCAGAACACCTGGCGCGACCTGAAGACTGGCCGTGTCGGCATGGATACCCCCGTCACCATCGGCATTTTCACCGCCTTTTTCGCCAGCCTGTGGGCGCTGATCAACAAGATTCCACATGGCGTGTATTTCGACTCGGTATCAATGTTCGTCTTTTTACTGCTGGGCGGGCGCTATCTGGAAAGCATTGCCCGGCGCAAGGCTGGCGAGGCCACCGAGAGCCTGGTACGTCTGATTCCGGCCTTTGCCCACCGCGCCAACGACTGGCCGGCCAGCCGTGATACCGCGGAAACCACGGTAGCCATGCTCAATCCCGGCGATGTGATTCTGGTAAAGCCGGGGGAAACCATTCCCGGCGATGGCCTGGTGCTGGATGGCCATAGTGCCGCCAACGAGTCGCTGATCAGCGGCGAGAGCCGCCCGGTCAGCAAACAGGCCGGTGATGCCGTGGTAGCCGGCAGCGTCAATACCAGCAGCCCGCTGTTTATCCGCATCAGCCAGACTGGCCAGGAAACGCGGCTGGCCGGCATCGTTCGCCTGCTGGACAAGGCGTTGGCCGAAAAGCCGCGATTGGCCGTCGCCGCCGACCGCTTTGCCAGCTGGTTTGTCGCCCTGCTGCTGCTGGCAGCGGCGGCCAGCTATATCGCCTGGCACTTCATCGAACCCGCACGTGCACTGTGGATCATGGTGGCTGTGCTGGTGATTTCCTGCCCCTGCGCGCTGTCGCTGGCCACGCCGGCTGCGCTGACCGCCGCTACCGGCCACCTCGCCGCACTGGGCGTACTGACCACCCGTGGCCACGCTTTGGAAACACTGGCCAAGGTCAGCGATGCCGTCTTCGACAAAACCGGCACCCTGACGCATGGCGACATGCGTCTGCGTGGGCAGCAGGTGCTAGCCGGGCTGGACGATGCCGCCACACTGGCCATCGCTGCCGCGCTGGAGCAGGCATCGGAGCACCCGGTGGCACAGGCGCTGAAACTGGCGGCAGCCGACCTGCCGCTGCCGGCCACCGAGCGGCTGGACAGCACGCCGGGCAAGGGCGTGGAAGGCGTCATCGCCGGCCAGTCCTGGCGGTTGGGTTCGGCAGAGTTCATCAATGAATGGCTGCCCGCACCTGCGCAGTTACCGCAAGACTGGCATGCCGACTGCACCCTGGTGGTGCTGGCCAATCAGCAGGTGGCGCAGGCGGTATTTGCCATTGGCGACACCGTACGCGATGACGCCGCCGCCATGGTGCAGGCCTTGCGCCAGCGTGGCATTGCCATTCACCTGCTCAGTGGCGATGGTGCCAGCGCGGTGCAAAGCCTGGCCGACAGCCTGGGCATCAGCGACTGGCACGCCCGCGCCACTCCGGAAGACAAGCTGGCCTTTGTCGGCCGGTTGCAGCAGGACGGCAAACGGGTGCTGATGGTGGGTGACGGCATCAATGATGCGCCGGTACTGGCCCGCGCCGATGTATCGCTGGCGATGGGCGGTGGCACCGACGTGGCGCGCGCCAGCGGCGACATGGTGCTGATGGGTGACCAGCTGGCGCTGATCCCGGCTGCATTGACGCTGGCCCGCAAGACACTGGGTGTAATCAGGCAAAACCTGTGGTGGGCTGCCGGGTATAATCTGCTGGCGCTGCCCTTGGCAATGACCGGCCACGTCACTCCGTGGCTGGCCAGCCTGGGAATGGCCGCCAGTTCGCTCATCGTGGTGAGCAATGCCCTGCGACTCGTCAAACGGAAATCCTGATGGAAAGTCTTTACCTGCTTATCCCGCTTAGCATCGTGCTGGCTTTTGTCATCGCCGTGGTGTTCTGGTGGGCCACCCGCTCCGGCCAGTTTGACGACATGGAAGGCCCGGCCCACCGCATCCTGATGGATGATGACCGTCCGGCCACACCTAAGGCAGACGCTCCCACCCCACCCGAGGCCGACTCGCGCGGCTAGCACGCCCATGCACGCCAGCCGCACTGCACTGCCCGATTCAATTTGGCACACCCTTACAGCGCCTTGATTTTCTCCAGCTCTGCCGGGCTGTATTTTTTCTCCGTGGATTTGGTGATGTCCGTCAGCAAGGTGGCGTTGAGATCACGCGCCGCTTGTACGCCCCACAGCATCATGCCGTTGCTCCATTGATTGGCAAAAGCCAAAGCAGCATCCGGCGCAGTGGCGTGCAAGCTGCGCAGCATGGCATCCACGGCAGGCTGCTGCGTGGTCAATCGCGCTTCCTGCTTGCCTTGCCAGGTCTTGAGCAAGGGGCCGTATTTGGCTGGCTGGGTCTGCGCCAGAGTGGCATTGGCGCGGAAAGCCCAGTATGCCGATACGGTATCGTAAGTGGCCGACCCCTGGCGTAGCGGCTGCGGCACATCCTTGAGCGCACCTTCATACAAGGGCAGCAGCAGTGCTCCTGCCGGGCTGCCAAATGATTGCCAGGTCAACGCGGCCAGCTCCGCCGGCATGTCCGCCCGCAATTGAATGATGTGCGTTTCGATGGTGCGATCCACACCCATCGGACGGTCGGCATCCTTGACCGTAGCCAGTGCGGTGCCATCAAAACGTGCGCGCAGTACCCGTGCCACATCACTTACCGAAATCGCCTTCTCGGGCTTGATGGCCAGCGGATACTGCTGCTGGCGGATTTTCTGGGTGAGCGCAGGATTGAGCAGATGCTGCCCCAACCATTCGCGATCCACATTATAGCGATCGCCAATCACGCCAAAGGCCTTGGCAAAGTTGAAACGGTGGCGATCCACCTTGTCCAGCAGGCCATGCTTGCTGACGAAGTCAGCCAGGCCAGGACTGGCTATCACATTGGCCGTGTCATCCAGATCGATATCATGCAAGCGCAGGCCATTGGCCACCATGATGTAGCTATCCTGTGGCACGCGATAAGCAAGGTAATGATGGCCAGAGCCGATCTCCATATACCAGGCTTCCTGCAGGTCGGCGATCAGCACACCATTGCCCTCACCCGCACCGTAACGGTCGATATAGCTGGCCAGCAAGCTTACCGCCTCACGCGCAGTGCGCGCCTGTGGTAGCAGCAAGGATGGAATGGCCGCCTCTATCACGCCGCTATCGATCAGCGGATCGGCCTTCTTGGCGCGCTCATTCACTTCGGCGCTATTACTGGCAGATACCGCCACATTATGCTCGTTGACTCCGCGCTCTTCGTACAAGCCATCACCACTTGGCGTGTCACCGTTCCAGTCCATCAGCCCGCTATAGCGCAGCAAGTGCGCCGGAGCCGGTACCTTGAGCCCGTTCTTGAAGCTCAGCACCTCGTCTTTTTCCGCATTGCGTGCGGCGTGCAATACCAGCCGCTTGTTCCAGTTGTTGATGTAATAGTCTTCGTTGCGCGCGATGATGACCGATCCATCGGCCGAGGCTTTGTTGCCCACCAGCAAGGAAGAACAAGCCTGCGCCGCATCGGCAGCAGCCAGCAAGGTGAGTACGGCAAATGAAATGGCAGACAAGCACCTGGTGTGTGACATGATATTTCCCATATACAGTAAATTAGTGACATGAAATGCTATTACTGTGGTTGATTTCATGCACGACTCCACCTGCACGCCAGTTGACTTTCATCAAGAATATTCAAACATGCTAATACGCATCACCATACCGTTCACCGCAAAATTGCTGGCCTGAACAAGCACGAGCAGCGGCAGCAACCGGCAAGCCCAAGAGTGTCACCCAGCAAGGCTGACAGCGGCTTTTGAATACGTTAGCATGCGCTTCTTGCCTTTTTGTGCTGACAAACCGTGAAAACAGACTTCAGTTTTTTTGGCTCCCGCCGCTTTTTGCCCTTGTTCGGCACACAGTTTTTGGGCGCATTCAATGACAACCTGCTGAAAACCGCCATTGTGGTGCTGATCAGCTACCACGGCCTCAGCCTGAATGGCATGTCGCCGGAACTGCTGGTGAATATGGCAGCCGGGGTGTTCATCCTGCCTTTCTTCCTGTTTTCCGCCACCGCCGGCAAGATTTCCGAGCGCTTCGACAAGGCCATCATCGCCCGCTGGATCAAGCTGGCGGAGATCGGCATCATGCTGCTGGCTGGCGCTGGTTTCTTTATGCATAGTGCCGGGCTGCTGATGTCCGCACTGTTCCTGATGGGCTGCCATTCGGCGTTTTTTGGCCCGCTCAAGTATTCGGTGCTGCCACAATACCTGGACGAGCACGAACTGGTGGGCGGCAACGGCATGATCGAGATGGGCACCTTCCTGGCCATCCTGATCGGCCAGATCATCGGCAGCCTGATGACCCAGGGCGGCCCGTGGATCACCGTTAGCCTGCTGCTGGGTACCGCGGTGTGCGGCTGGATGTTCAGCCGACGCATGCCGGCAGCCCCGCCCGGTGCGCCACATCTCAAGCTTTCCTTCAACTTTATCGGCGACTCGGTGCGGCTGGTTGGCGAGGCCTGGCACATCCGTGATGTGCGCAGCGCCATTCTCGGCATTTCATGGTTCTGGCTGATGGGTGCGGTATACACCACCCAGCTGCCTACTTTTACCCGCTTGCACCTGGGGGGTGATGCCGACGTTTACACCGTGATGCTGGCGCTGTTCTCCATCGGTATTGGCCTGGGCTCGGTGATGTGCGCCAAGTTGTCGCATGGGCAGTTGCAGCTGGGGCTGGTATTGCTGGGTAGTGCCGGCATGACACTGTTTGGCGGTGATCTGGCATTGGGAGCCATGTCGCACTACCACGGCACCCTGCTGACACTGCCGGATTTTCTAAGCCAGATCAGTAACTGGCGCCACATGCTGGATGTCGCCATGCTGGGCTTCTTCGGCGGCTTCTTTACCGTGCCGCTTTACACCTGGCTGCAGCTATCCAGCCCGGACAGCTTCCGCTCGCAAGCCATTGCCGCCAACAACATCATCAATGGTTTCTACATGGTGGCTGCTGCACTGGCCAGCGTGCTGGTGCTTAAGCAGTTCGACAATATCTCTTACCTGCTGCTGGGCACCGCCGTGCTGAATATCCTGGCCACCGCCCACCTGCTGCTACAGGCCCCCATCATCTGGCAGCAGCGCAGCCACTGGTTGAAAACCCTGCTGGAAGACCGCCGCTAAGCCATCCGGCACGGCGTAAAAAAAGACCGGCCACCACAATGTGGTGCCGGTCACAAGAGCATTCGGTGGTGTCAAGGCCCGAAACCACCGAAAGCGGGAGGGTCGCCAACAGGCTGTCAGAGTGTGATGGCCTGTTAACGGCAGATGAGGTTCCGAGAACAGAACCAGCGTCTGGGGTGCTGAGTGTCAGTCAGTGGCGCTATTGTGCAAGCCTGGCCATCATGCGTCCAATTGATTGAAATTAGATTTTCAATATAGATTATCTATTAACCATGCCAGACACTCCCCTGCCGCTACGCGGCCTGCACCACGTCGCCCTGATTACCGCCGACTACACCCGTGCGCGCGACTTTTACCACCGTATTCTTGGCCTGCCCATCGTCAGCGAGAGCTGGCGGGCCGAACGCCAGTCGTGGAAGCTGAATCTGCAGTTGCCAGATGGTACGCAGCTAGAACTGTTCAGTTTCCCCGCCCCGCCGCCACGCCCCAGTTGGCCGGAAGCCTGCGGCTTGCGCCATCTGGCCTTGAGTACGGATGATCTGGATGGCGTGCGGTTTACGTTGCTGTCGCAGCAAGTCGCCTGCGAAGAGATACGACTGGACGAGCTGACCGGACAGCGCTTTTTCTTTTGCCAGGACCCGGATCAGCTGCCGATCGAGTTTTACGAAACCACCACGCCGTAGTTTTGGCCGCTGCTGTCTGCTTGTCGTTGCCAAGCAGACAGCGGTACCGAATCAAGACGGGCGCATGGCGCGCGGCAAGCAGGCGCAACACTGCTCAGCTTTGGCCGGGACGAATGAAAGCGAGAAAATCCCGGCATGGCATGGGCCGGGCAAACAGATAGCCCTGGGCGTAGTCGCAGCCGGCAGCCAGTAGCAGCTGACGCTGTGCTGCGGTTTCCACTCCTTCGGCAATTACCTTCATGCCTAGCTTGTGTGCCATGGCGATGACGGCCTCGGTAATGGCGAGGTCGGTATTGTCACTGGCCAGACCAGCGATGAAGCTGCGGTCTATCTTCAGATAGTCGATATTGAATTTTTTCAGATACGACATGGCGGAGTAGCCCGTGCCAAAGTCGTCGATGCTGACCTCTACCCCGGCCTGATGAAAACCCAGCAGGGTATTGACTACCAGCGGCCGCTCATCCAACAGCAGACCTTCGGTGATTTCCACCGCCAGGCAGCCAACTGGCAGCTGCCGTTCGGCTATTTCATGCAGCCAGTGGCGGCAATCGCCACTGATGAACTGGCGCGGTGAGATATTGACGCTAACCTGCCCTTCCGGCCAAGCCGCAATCAGCTCCAGCGTCTGTTGAAATACCAGATTGCCGATATCGCCGATCATGCCGATTTCCTCGGCCACCGTAATGAAATCGCCAGGCAGCAGCATGCCCTGCTCGGGGTGGTGCCAGCGCAGCAGGGCCTCCGCCTTGACGACACGGCCACTGGCCAGCTCGACAATCGGCTGGTAATACGCTTCGAAATGGTTGTCACGCAGGGCCTGGCGCAGGCTATTGCCCACCAGTTGCCGACGTTGTGCTTCTATTTGCAAGGATGGGGTGAAATAGCTGAAGCCATTACGTCCGGCTGCCTTGGCCGCATACATTGCCTGATCGGCAAAGCTGACCAGGGTTTCCAGCTGCGTGCTGTCATCCGGATACAGGGCAATACCGATGCTGGCCGACACATAAACCTGATTGCTGCCCAGCAGGAAAGGCAGGCCCAACAAGCGGATGATTTTACCGGCTACCAGCCCGGCCGCCTGGGCATCGCTAATATCGGGCAGGATGACCACAAACTCATCCCCGCCCTGGCGCGAGACAATATCACTATTGCGCACCACCGCACGGATGCGCTCGGCTGCCTGTTTCAGCAATTGGTCGCCCATCAAGTGGCCAAGCGTGTCGTTGACTTCCTTGAAGCGATCCAGATCGATAAACAGCAAGGCCAGATTGCTGTGTTTGCGCCGCGCCCGCTCCAGCTCTTTGGCCAGGCTATCACGCAGCAACCGCAAATTGGGCAGGCCGGTCAGCGCATCGTAGTTGGCCTCGTGCCAGATGGCCTGCTCCATGCGCTTGCGTTCGCTGATATCCAGCATCAGGCCAACCAGGCCGCCCAGGCTGCCATCGGCCTTGTCAAACGTCGCCTTGTAGAACATCACCTCGTGTCGGCTACCATCGCCATACACCACCTGGGTTTCGTAAACCTGGGTGCCACGGGTATCAAACAGGCTCTGGTCTGCCGCCTGGTAACGGGCCGCCAGATCCGGTGGGGAAATATCGAATACGGTGTAGCCGATCAGCTCGCTGCGCGGCTTGCCCAGGTATTGCTCGAAGGCACTGTTGCAGCCGATATAGCGACCGGTTTCGTCCTTGTAGAACACCGGATTGGGAATGGTGTCGATCAGGCGGGTGATGAATTGCAGCTGGTCCTTGACCGCACGTTCGGCGGCATTGCGTTCGGATACGTCCAGCAGCATGCCGATGATGGCCGGGCGCTCGCCAAAGCGGGTGCTGACCCCGAAAACCTCTACATCCAGCTCGGAACCATCTTGCCGCACACCACGGAATACATAGTGGCTGCTCTGGCTGTCGCCCTTGATGCGACTGTCGATTGCCCGGCGCACCATGGCCTGGTCGCGCGGGGCGGTGAGCTGGCGCGGGCCCATGCCACTGCATAGCTGTTGCTGGCTGTAGCCAAACAGCTCGGCCAGCCTGGCGTTGACGAACACGAAGTGATCGTCCTGAATGACGTACACCCCGATCAGGGCATTGCTGCACAGCCCCAATAGCAAAGGCCCTGCCTCGTGCAGCAGCCCGTCCAACGTGGATGCGGTCTGGTTCATGATGTCGGCTTGCCCCTAGCGCTGGCGGTGCTCGAGCACCGCCCTGTTTTGTTTATAGCGCGCAGAATACCCTAGCCGACAACAATCCGCCCAGCTTACCGACAGGCCGTATCAGAGCTTGAAACGGCTGATGCTGGTGCGCAGCGCCTCTGCCAGCCCCACCAGCGTGGCCGCTGCCTGGGCGGCTGCCCTTGCCTTGCCGTGATTGCCATCAGCTTGCTGGGCGATTTTTTCCACATTGAGCGCGATATCACGGCTGGCCGCATCCTGCTCGCCCAGCGCATCGGAAATGCCGCTGACAGCCTCGCCCACCTGGGCCGCGCCGGCCTGGATATCCTGCAGACTGCTGGCTGCCTGGCTGGCACTACTGACGCCGGCATCCACCTGTTGTGCACCGGCTTCCATATGTTCCACCGCCATACGGGCACCGTCCTGAATCTTGCTCACGGTATCGGTAATCTGCAGTGTGGACTGGGTAGTACGCTCGGCCAGCTTGCGCACCTCATCGGCCACCACGGCAAAGCCGCGACCAGCCTCGCCTGCCCGTGCTGCTTCGATGGCAGCATTCAATGCCAGCAAATTGGTCTGGTCGGCGATATCGCGAATCACGGTCACCACTTCGGCAATGCGCTCGGACAGGCCATCCAGCTGGCGCACGGTGCCGCCCGCCTGTTTCACAGCAGCAGCAATCTGCCCCATGGTGTTGGTGGCCTGGGAAACCACCTGCACGCCGGATTGCGACTGCACGCTAGCATCGGCAGCCATCTGTCGCGCCAGATCAGCATGGCGCGCCACCTGATTGATGCTGCTGCTCATTTCTTCCACGCAGGCGGCCATGGTGCTGGCTGCTGCATTCTGCTCGCCCGAGGCGGTGGAAACATCTTCGGAAATGCTGACCAGCGATCTGGCCTGCACCGACAAGGAGGCCAGGCTGCGCTCGACCTCGCCAATCATCTCACGCAGATGGCTACTCATGGCGTCGGCCGCATGCAGCAATTCGCCCACCTCATCCTGGCTCGACGCCTGAATGCGCACGGTCAGGTCACCGTCGGCCACGCGACGGATGGCAGCCACCGCATGCGCCAGCGGACGGGTCACCCACAGGCGGCTGGTCCAGAAGGTGGCAGCCAGCAGCAGGCCGATCATCACGATGATGCCCACGGCCAGGCGCCAGCGCATGGCCTGCAACTGGGCAGCGAACTCATCCTCATAACTGCTGGCGGCCACAATCCAGCCCCAGCGCTCGAAGGTATCGAACACGGCAATCTTGGGACGCACTGCCTCGTTGCTGTCTGGCTTGGCCCAGTGGTAATGCAACACGCCCTGCTTTTGTTCCAGCATGATGCGGTTGATGGCCAAACCGTCCTTGTCCTTGAAATCCAGCAGATTCTTGCCCTGGGAATGCGGGTGAATCATCATGCGGCCCGGCTCGTTGCGGCTATCAAAAGCATAGATGTAGCCAGATTCGCCAAAGCGCACCGACATGATTTTCTGGCGCAGCGCAGCCAGACTGGCGGTGAATTCCTCACCGACAAACAAGGCAGCCACCACTTGTCCAGCCTCGTTCTGCACCGGCGAGTACAAGGTCATGAAATCGCGACCAAACAGCTGAGCCGGGCCGGTATAAGCATGGCCGGCATTCAGGCTGGCATAGGCAGGCGAGTCGTGGCTCAGCGGGGTGCCAACTGCACGGCTGCCGTCTTCTTTCTTGACCGAGGTGGCAATACGAATCCACTCGCTGCCATCCTTGACAAATACCGTGGCCAGCGAACCGGTGGCGCGGGTGAAGCGATCCACCTCCAGCGCGCTGTTATTGATGACATGCTCGCCAATACGCAGCACTGGCAGGGCTTTGCCGGCGGTATCCATCCGTTCGCCACTCAGCATAGGCTGCCCTGGCAGGTTGGCGCGCAAGGCTGATTCGGCCAGCGCGGCCGAGCGTTCCAGCTGCGCGGCATAGGCATCCATCATGTCGATGACCTGACGGTTGGCCTGGCGCATTTCCTGCTGCTGCTGTTGTTCCATGCGCTGGCTTTGCCAGTGGGTCAGCCAGATGCCGGCTAGTCCGAGTACCACCAGCAACAACAGGGATAACACCAGGTTAAGCTTGGCGGCAATGCTGAGCCTGCTGGTAAAAGCGTTGAATTGATTTGACATGATGATGGCCAGGGTATGTGTGCGTGCCGGAATGCTGGTCCCGCATCACTAGCGGCAACCGTTTAGCACATTGGTCTAATTTTGCCGTGGCATCATAATATGGAAATGATATTTGAATGCAGCCAATTCTTAATAAAATTGATAATTATCAATCGACAATGATTTGCACTTAGCCCATGCGGATGGCCGGAAATTACGGCAAGTGGCAACAAGATTGCCCCTGATTGCAATGACAGTGAGCAATGCTGAAGAAAATGGCGGAAAGAAAGGTTTTTGTTGCGAAGTACGGGGCATCCAGTGGCTGAATGCCCCATGATAGATTGGGTTGATTGCCCCTTGCACGGGCCAGCGTGGGGCAAGGCGAAATGACCAAAAGAAGTGGGAAGGCGGAGTCTACATACCGTAAATGAGTATTCCGCAGGCGTTTTAAGGCGCCCCCATGTCGGCTAAATCCAGCTGCTTAGGGACAGGTTTTTATGCGGCTGACAGCACCTTGCCCGCCGCTTGCGGGCCGTGGTCACGATAGGCCGAAACCCGTTCGCCCCAGCGCTCGAAAGGATAATAATCCCAGATCGCATGATGCTGGGTGGCCCAGTTATCCCACAGCAACAGGGTATCCGGCTGCCAGTGAATGCGGGCCTGGAAGGACTGGTGTTTTTCGATGTGACGGAACAGCAGCTGCAACAAGGCGCGGCTTTCCGCCCGGCTCAGCTGCACGATGTGCGAGGTGAAGGCTTCGTTGACAAACAGGAACTTGCGACCGCTGACCGGATGACGGGCCACCACCGGATGTTCGCTGGCATTGAATACCTCACCGGGCTTGGGCTCGGCACCATAGCCATTGCTCCACCCTTCCTTGCCGTCGTGGACGGCAGTCAGCCCTTCCAGCAACTGTTTCAGCGGATCGGACAAGGATTCGTAGGCCAGATACAGGTTGGCAAATGCCGTATCTCCGCCGCCCACTTCCGGCAGCCGGGTCACTCGCAGCAACGAGGCCCAGATCGGGTGCGGATCGCAAGACACATCGTTATGCCAGGCATCGCCAGCGGTATAGCGGGTGCTGCGTCCGGTTTTCCAGCCCAGGATTTCCGGATCATCACTGCGCGCGGTCAACTGGGTGCTGTCGCCCAATACGTGGCGGTGCAGGCTGCCAAAATGCCGGGCAAATGCCTTGTGTTCTGTGGCACCGATGGCCTGCCCGGGGAAGGTCAGTACCAGGAAATCTGTGAGCGCCTGGCGGATTTCCTCCAGCTGTGCCGGTGGCAGGGGCTGACCCAGGTCCACGCCGCGGATTTCCGCGCCCAGCGCCGGTGACAGGCGACGCAAGTCCAGATGTTGGTACTGATGCACTGTCCGGGTATTCCAGCCTTCGATGGCCAGCTTGTCGTTGTAATCCTGATAAAAACTCATCTCGCAGCCTCGGGTGCCTATGGGAAAAATGGTGGCCTTGCCCTGCGGCAAAACCACTTGTCAGACATGGATATTAAGAAATCCACCCGGCATTCCCAAGCAAGAAATTGCGGATAGCTTATTCAGAAAATCGCAGTAAATTCCCAACGTAAACCAGCGATCTGCCAGCCGCGTCTTATGGCTGCCCTTGCGAAAATGCCAGCTTCAGTTGGTCGATCAGTTGCTGCAGCAAAGGTGAGTTCTGGCTGCCCTTGCGCTGAATCAGCCCCAGGGTGCGCGACAAGGCCGGCTCGCTGATTTCAATGCCCACCAGCATGTGTTTTTGCGCCTGAGTCAGGCTCAGCTCGGGCACGATCACCGGGCCCATGCCGGCCAGCACCATGCCATAGGCACCGGACAGGTGATTGGCCTCGTAGTAGACCTGCGGCCGCTCGGCCAGCGCGGCCAGTTGATGATCGATCAGCAGGCGGTTGCTGCTATGCGGCGAAACTGAAACCAGCTTTTCGCCCGCCAGCTCCTGCCAGCGGACACTGCTACGGGATGCCAGGCGGTGATCGCGGCGGACCACCAGCAGATAACGCTCGGTCAGCAAGGGCAGGAAATCGATGCCCGGATCTTCGCCGCCAATAAAATTAATACCGAGATCAGCCCGGCCATCCAGCACGCTGGCCAGTACCTCTTGCGCATTTTCATCAATGACCCGCAAGCGGTGTTGCGGATGCTCACGGGCAAATACCGCCAGCACCTCTGGCAGTAATTGCTGGGCTACCGATGGAATGCTGGCGATGGTCAGCATGCCGCAGCGCAACTGCTGGCGCTGGCCCATGCCGTGCATGGCGGCCTCCAGCTCCTCCACCACGGCCTGTGCGTGCTGCAGGAAATGCTCCCCCTCACCAGTCAGCCGTACGCTGCGCGTGGTGCGCTCCAGCAGCCGCACCTGCAAGGCCTGCTCCAGCTTGTCGATGCGCCGGCTTAAGGCCGGCTGGGACAGATACAGCGTCTCGGCGGCGGCCTTGAAGCTGGACTTTTCCGCCACCGCAATAAAGGCCTGCAGCTCATTGAGCTCGAAATTGATGCGCGCCATTTATTAATCCATGAATTAATTGCAATTAACTATTTAATGCGTCACATGCATTATTCGTCAAACGCTAAAACACAACAACAGGAGAGACGAATGCATGCACCCACCTTGGGCTGGTGCCGTTGTGCCATCAGCCTGCTACTGTTTGGCAGCCTCTGCGGCACGGCGGTGGCAGATGAACTGCGCGTAGTCAGTTCCGGCGGTTTTGCCGCCGCGCTGAAAACACTGGCCCCGCGCTTCGAACAGCAAACCGGCCACCATCTGTTGCTGGACTGGGGCCCCTCCATGGGCGACACCGCGCAGGCCATTCCCCAGCGCCTGGCCCGTGGCGAGCCGGTCGATGTGGTGGTGATGGTGGGCAACGCGCTGAAGAAACTGCTAGCCAGCGGCCAACTGGCAGCGGACAGCACCACCCTGCTGGCCAGCTCGCGCATTGCGCTGGCAGTCAAGGCCGGTAGCCCGCATCCCGATATCAGCAGCCTGCCGGCACTGCGGCAAACCCTGCTCGACAGCAAGTCGCTGGCTTACTCCGACAGCGCCAGCGGGGTATTCCTGTCGACCGTGCTGTTCGAGCGTCTGGGTGTGGCCGAAGCAATCAAGACGCGCAGCCGCATGATTCCTGCCGAACCGGTGGGCATGGTGGTGGCGCGGGGCGAGGCCCAGCTGGGCTTTCAGCAACTGAGCGAGCTGATCCCGGTACATGGCATTGATATTGTCGGCTTGCTGCCCGAACAGGCGCAGCTGGTCACCGACTACTCTGCCGCTGCGGTACAAAACAGCCGCCACGCCAGCCTGGCCCGCCAGTTCATCCGCTTTCTGGCATCGCCACAGGCGGCCGAAAGCATCCGCCAGACCGGGCTGAGCCCGACTGCCACCACCGCACAACAAGGAGGCTGATCATGCAGCACACCCGCCAACAATCCAGCCTGTCCATGGTGCTGCGCGTCACCAGCGGCAACTTTCTGGAAATGTTCGATTTCTTTCTCTATGGCTTTTACGCCAGCTATATCGCCAAAACCTTTTTCCCGGCAGGCAATCTGTATGCCTCGCTGATTCTGGCATTTGCCACCTTTGGCGCGGGCTTTCTGGCCCGCCCGGTTGGCGCCATCATCCTCGGCAGCTATATCGACCGCATTGGCCGGCGCAAGGGTCTGATCCTGACGCTGTCCATCATGGCCTGCGGCACGGCGCTAATCGCCTTTGTCCCCGGCTATGCCACCATCGGCCTGCTGGCCCCGGTACTGGTGCTGATCGGCCGCTTGCTGCAGGGTTTTTCCGCTGGTGTGGAGCTGGGCGGCGTATCGGTTTATCTAGCTGAAATGGCCACGCCGGGGCGCAAGGGCTTTTTTGTCAGCTGGCAATCGGCCAGCCAGCAAGTTGCCATCATGTTTGCTGCCGTGCTGGGCTATGGCTTGCACAAGCTGCTGCCGGCTCAGCAAATCGACCAGTGGGGATGGCGCATTCCGTTTTTCATCGGCTGCCTGATCATTCCCTTTCTGTTCATGATTCGCCGCTCCCTACAGGAGACCGATGCCTTCCTGGCGCACAAGCAGCACCCCAGCTTTGCCCAGATATTGCGCTCGATTGCCGACAACTGGCGGCTGATTGCAGCCGGCATGCTGCTGGTGGTGATGACCACGGTGTCTTTCTATCTGATTACCGTGTACACCCCTACTTTTGGCAAAAGCGTGCTGAAGCTGAGTGAAAACGAAAGCCTGCTGGTGACCTTCTTTGTCGGGCTGTCCAATTTCATCTGGCTGCCCATCATGGCTAGCCTGTCCGACCGCATCGGCCGCTGGCCGCTGATGCTGGGCTTCAGCGCACTGACCATACTCAGCGCCTACCCTGCCCTGAGCTGGCTGGTGGCCAGCCCCAGTTTCGCCCGCATGCTGAGCGTGGAGCTGTGGTTGTCCTTCCTGTATGCCAGCTATAACGGTGCCACGGTGGTGGCCCTCACCGAAATCATGCCGGCGCATGTCCGTACCGTTGGCTTTTCGCTGGCCTACAGCCTGGCCACTGCGATTTTTGGCGGCTTCACGCCACTGGTCAGCACGGCATTGATCGATGCCAGTGGCGACAAGGCGGCCCCGGCCTACTGGATGATGCTGGCCGCGGCCTGCGGCCTACTGGCCACCCTGGCGCTGTACCGGCAGGACATGCGCAACTTCTTGCGCAACCGGGCTCAGACCGCCTGACGCTTTACCCTCCGTTTGCGATGCCACCCAGTTCTGGCAATGCACCAGCCTCCATCAAGGAGGCTGTTTTTTTGTCAGCTGCCGAACCGCCGTCAGCAAACAGTTGGCGGGCACTCTGCTAGCGTGACAAGTCGTGGCTATCCGTTTGCGTGGTGCCCGGCAGCGGTCGGGATAAGGCAGTGAACTGGCCGGTCGGCAGCAAGGACAAGGAAAATAAGCGTACTGAAGTCAGTGGGCCGGGTTCAACGCGCACGCCGGCTAGTACCGGCTTGGCTATCAGCACAAGACCGAATAAGTGGCAGGGCGATGTGGCTTGGGTGGCAGCCATGTAGCATGGCCGCGATGGGGAGTGGCTTGGCAAGATGAGCCTGCCGGGAGGTCGGCCGGCAAGCACTGCGATCAAACTGGCTTAGAAATCATCCAGTGTGCAGGGTTGAGTCTCTTCTTCGATATCTTTCAACAACAATATCTTGATGGGTATGACCATTTCCCTGATGTCCTGCTTGGCACGGAAAGTATCCGCCTCCAACTGGCACAGTACCAATTGAAATGCCAGCTCCAGCATGGCCTCGATATTGGGGATTTTGGCGTCCAACTATTTTTCCTGCTCGGTATGCAACTATTTGATTTTTACTGCAGCGATCGATGTGGTGACACAGATCGCTGTACACCTCAGCAGTATCATGCCATTTGGGTGTTTTCGTCCATAAAATAACGAATATCTCAGCGATAAATAAGGAAAAATTAGCTGCATCGACGAGAAAAATGCCAGATATATAGCACTATCTATTAGCAATGCTTTTAGCATTTTTTACATGCCGCCGGTACCGGCACAGTACAACCCTGCAGGACGACAAAAAGCCGGCATTGCACGTACAATGCCGGCCAGCCTCAAACCACCAAAGCCCAGCTCAGGCGGCATTCCCGGCAGCGAGCAAACACTGCGCTGGCGACTCGCCTGTTCCCGGGGATAATCTATTCAGGTGGTCGCGCTTATTTGCCATCCCACACGATGTCCTTCACCACCAGCGGCTTGGGAATCAGCTTCAGCTTGAAGAAGGTATCGGCAATGCGCTGCTGCTCGGCCACCACCTTGCCGTCCAGCAGCTTGACGCCATAGCCGGAGCGCTTGGCCGCCACCTGCACAATGTCCTTGTCCAGGCCAATCTGCCCGGACAGCTCGGCTGAGACTTCCGGAATATGGCTCTTGCCCCAGGCATCCAGCCGTTGCAGCTCTTCCAGCACCACCTTGATCACCCTGGGATTGCTGGCCACATAAGGCTTGCGTGCCAGATAAAACTGGGTGTTGTTGACGATGCCCTTGCCGTCCGCCAGCTGGCGGGCATTCAGTTGCTTCTCGGCCGCAGCCAGGAAGGGATCCCAGATCACCCAGGCATCCACACTGCCCTGTTGGAAAGCGGCGCGGCCATCGGCCGGATTGAGGAAGACCGGGGTGATGTCTTCATATTTCAGCCCGGCCTTCTCCAGTGCACGCACCAGCAGATAGTGCACATTGGAGCCCTTGTTCAGCGCCACGCGCTTGCCTTTGAGGTCTTTTACACTGCGGATGGGCGAATCCTTGCCCACCACAATGGCCTCGCCTTCCGGTGCGGCCGGTTCATTGGCCAGGTACAGCAGGTCAGCACCGGCGGCCTGGGCAAAGATGGGTGGCGTTTCACCGGTAGTGCCCAGGTCCACGCTGCCCACGTTCAGCGCTTCCAAGAGTTGCGGGCCGCCGGGGAATTCCGCCCATTTCACCTTGACGCCCAGCGGGGCCAGTCGTTTTTCCAGCGTGCCCTGTGCCTTGAGCAGCACCAGCGTGCCGTATTTCTGATAACCGATATTCAGCGTGTCGCTACCTGCCGCCAGCGCGCTGGCCGACAACGCAGACAGTGCGAAGCCGGCAGCGGCCAGCAGGCCCAATACGCGACGACGGGTGGGGTTGAAGTGTTGCATCACGATTCCTTGTTGTTTGCAGTATGAATTTATGGTTTTACAGGCCGAACAGGCGGGCGGCGTTGCCGTACAACACCTTGTCCAGCACATGGGGCCGCAGGCCCAGGCCGTGCAGATCGTCTATCGACTGGCCTATCGGCCGGAAGGGATAGGACGAACCGAACAGCAGCTGGTCAGCCATGAAGCCGTTGGCCGCCTCGATATACAGCTGGCTGCCGGGCAAAAACTGATACATGTCCGGTACCACCAGCACGTTTTCGTGACGGAAGGCAATGCCGACAATCTCCGCCACCCGCGGCCAGTAGCCGTGGTAGCAAACAATCGGCAAGTGCGGAAAATCGGCCGCTACCCGCGCCACCCCGGCCGGGTCGTTAAAGTGCGGGTCCGGCGTGGTGGGGCCCGACATCAAAAACACCGGCACGCCCAGCGCGGCGCAGGCCTCATAAACGGGGTAGTACACCGCATCGTCCGGCTGGCGCGCCGGCACGCCAAAGCCCGGTTCGATATCAATACCGGCCAGGCCCAGTTGCTGGATGGCGCGTTCCACCTCGGCCACTGCCGCCTGTTCGCCCTGCAAGGCCGGGTCCACCCCGGCAATGCCCAGCAGGCGCTCATGGCCATGAACGATGTGATGGATAGTGTCGTTGGGCAGGTGCTGGCCCGGCGTATGCCGCCCCACCACCACTGCGTGACTGAGGCCGGCGTTTTCCACTTCATCCAGAAAACCCTGCTGGGTGAGCGAGGAGACAAAGTGCTGGTCGTCACGCGAACCCACGCGGCGGTTGAGCCAGCGCGCGGCTTCGTAAGCCTGCGTGCCGGGCGAGGCGCCGAAGAAATCGTGCAGGAAGGCCGGCCTGCAGCGCATATCGATTACCTTCATGCGGCCTCCGTTTCGGCCACGGTTTTCTGCACCACGGTGCTGGCATCAAACGGGCCGCCGGTCTGCACGCGGTCGTCGCCATACACCCAGCGCTTGCCCGGCAACAGCGGAAACACCAGTTCGGCAAAGCGGTAGGCTTCTTCCAGATGCGGGTAGCCGGACAGGACAAAGCTGTCCACGCCCAGGTCGGCATATTCTTTCAGCCGCGCAGCCACGGTTTGCGCATCGCCTACCAGCGCAGTACCGGCACCGCCACGCACCAGGCCGACCCCGGCCCACAGATTGGGGCTGACTTCCAGCTGGTCGCGCCGGCCACCGTGCAGCGCGGCCATGCGGCGCTGGCCTTCGGAATCCATCGCAGCAAAACGCTGCTGCACCTTGGCAATCACCTCGTCATCCAGATGGCTGATCAGCGCATTGGCGGCCGCCCAGGCTTGCTCGGTGGTTTCGCGCACAATCACATGCAGGCGCACGCCAAAGCGCACGGTGCGGCCCAGCTTGGCGGCGCGGGCGCGTACATCGGCAATCTTCTCGGCCACGGCGGCCGGGGGCTCACCCCAGGTGAGGTAGGCTTCCACATGCTCGGCCGCCAGGTCGTGCGCGGCATTGGACGAGCCGCCAAAGTACAGCGGTGGCGCCGGTTTCTGTACTGGCTCAAAGAAGTTCTGCGCATTTTCCACCGTGTGGTATTTACCGGCGTAGCTGACGGTTTCCCCGGCCAGCAGGCGTTTCCAGATATGCAGGAACTCGCTGGCTTCCTCATAGCGCTGGTCGTGATCGAGGAAAATGCCATCGGCAGCCAGTTCGGCCGAATCGCCTCCGGCCACCACATTCAGCAGCAGGCGGCCATTGCTGGCCTGGTCCAGCGTGGCGGCCATGCGCGCAGCGGCGGTGGGCTTGGTCAGCGCGGTGCGCAGCGCCACCAGCAACTTCAGGCGGCTGGTCACCGGCACCAGGCTGGAGGCGGTCACCCACGGATCCAGGCAGCCGCTGCCAGTGGGAATGAGGATGCCGTCATAACCCAGATTGTCCGCCGCTACGGCAATCTGCCGCAGGTATTCGTTGCTGACGGCGCGGCCGGAGCCGGACTGCCCCAGATAACGGGTATCGCCGGAGGTCGGCAGAAACCAGAAGATGTCGAGACTCATGCTGCTTCCTTTGCTGGCAGATTGCATGACACCGCAGCGCGCCGGTCTGGCCGCTGTGGCATGAAGGTGATGGGCCGATTCTAGTCAGCGCCCTGCCCGTCACGAACCAAGGAAAACAGCAAAGCAAATCAATTTAAGTCATAACCTGTCATGACAAGTTGCCAGGGTTTACGGCATATACTCGCTGCAGTTCATTACTGCATCTGCCCTACTACTACTCATGCCCACCCTGAACGCCCCCCAGGCGCTGCATGCCCGCATCCGCGAAAGCCTGCGCAGCCAGATTCTCAGCGGCCATTACGGCCAGCACGACAAACTGCCATCGGAAAAGCAGCTGATGGAAAGCTTTGGCGTCAGCCGCATCACCGTACGCCATGCCCTGGGCGCACTGGAACAGGAAGGCATGGTGTTCCGCATTGCCGGCAAAGGCTGCTATGTAGCCAAGAGCAAACCGGCGCAGACCCTTACCCGGCTGCAAGGCTTTGCCGAGGCCATGCACAGCCAGGGCTACGCCGCCTGCAACCGGGTACTGAGCCTGCAAACCCTGCCCGCCAGCGAAACCGTGGCGCTGGCATTTGGCGTGGCCGTGGGCACGCCCATGGTGGAGCTGCGCCGCCTGCGCTATCTGGACAATCTGCCGGTGTCGCTGGACATCAGTTACTTCACCCAGGAACTGGGGCTACGGCTGGCGCGTGAAGACCTGGCCAGCCGCGACGTGTTTCATATTCTGGAAAACGACTACGGCCTGCCGCTGGGCCATGCCGACCTCAGCATAGAAGCCACGCTGGCCAGCGCAGAAGAGGCGCAACTGCTGGACGTGGCACCCGCTGCCCCGCTGCTGGCCTTGCAACGCATGACCCGTGGTGCCGATGGCGCCGGGCTGGAGCTGGACTTCATCCGTTACCGTGCCGACCGCTTTCGCTACCAGCTGCGGGTGGAGCGCAATTAAGCCCGCGTCCTGCGCAACAGCCCCCCTGCTGCGCAGGCAGCAGCCAGCCAGCACCGTTGTGCTGATTTACAGCAAAAAGCCGCATTTTTCGAGGTAAAACCAGGCATTTTCGCAGGCACGCTTATTGCCATTCTTGTGGCGTCCCCGGATATCCGGACTTACACAAGGAAATGCGATGACGACCTCCCTGAGCGACCAAGCTGCCGTTCGTGTCAACTCTCCCGAGCCTTTCGCCGCCCGCCCGCGCCCGACCACTCCGGCGCACATCATCCGCGACGATGCCGAAGCCATCGCCGTGGCGCGTCAGCTGGCCATCCGTTTTGCCCACGATGCCGCCCTGCGCGACCGCGAGGGCCTGCTGCCGCTGGCCGAAGTGGATGCCTACTCGCAAAGCGGGCTGTGGGGCATCAACGCGCCCAAGGCCTATGGCGGCGCAGGCGTGTCCTACGCCACGCTGGCCGAGGTGATCAAGATCATCGCCGAAGCCGACTCCAGCATCGCCCAGATCACCCAGAACCATCTGGCCATCAACCTGCATATCGCGCTGGATGGCAGCGAGGCGCAAAAGCAGGAACTGTTCGGCCTGGTGCTGCAGGGCTACCGCTTTGGCAATGCCTTCTCCGAACTCAATAGCAAGACCGTGGCCGCGTTTGAAACCCGCTATGCCCTCGACGGTGATACCGCCGTGGTGAATGGCGAGAAGTTCTACACCACCGGCGCGCTGCTGGCGCACATCGTGCCCATCGTGGCGGTGGGTGAGGACGGCCTGGGCGCGCTGGTATTTACCGACCGCGACACGCCGGGGCTGAGCGTGATCAACAACTGGTCCAGCTTTGGCCAGCGCACCACTGCCTCCGGCGGCGTGAAGATTGAACAGGTACGTGTACCGGCCAGCCGCGTGCTGCCGATTGCCGCCTTCGACACCCCCACCGTGGCTGGACCGGTATCACAGATCATCCAGGCGGCGATTGACGGCGGCATTGCCCGCGCCGCACTGGCCGACACCATCGAGTTCATCCGCTCACAAAGCCGCCCCTGGCTGGACAGCGGCAAGGACAAGGCCGCCGACGACCCGTTTACCGTTTCCGCCATCGGCCTGCTGGAAATCCGCCTGCATGCTGCCGAAGCCCTGCTGGAAAAGGCCGGCCGCCTGATCGACGCCGCGCTGGCCCAGCCGGATGACAGCAGCGTGGCACTGGCCACCGTTGCCACTGCCGAAGCCAAGGTGCTGACCACCGAAATTGCCATCGAGGCCAGCAACAAGCTGTTTGAACTGACCGGCACCCGCGCCACCCTGATTGCCCACAACCTGGACCGCCACTGGCGCAATGCCCGCGTGCACACCCTGCACGACCCGGTGCGCTGGAAATACTTCCACATCGGCAACTACTACCTGAACCACATTGCGCCGCCGCGCCACCCGTGGAACTAAACCCTCACCGGCAGTGCAGCACTGCCGGGTTTGCCATCACGCCAAACAGGAAACAACCATGAGCCAACACACCCTGCCGGACGACCTGTCCACCGGCACCGACTACGAAACCCTGGCCCAGCGCTTTCGCCCCATTTTTGCCGAAATCGCCCAGACCGCCCTGCAACGCGAACGCGAGCGCACGCTGCCCTACGAGCCGATCAACTGGCTGAAACAGGCCGGGTTTGGCGCGGTACGCGTGCCCAAGCAATATGGCGGGGCCGGTGCCTCGCTGCCGCAGCTGTTCCAGCTGCTGGTGGAACTGGCAACCGCCGACTCCAACCTGCCGCAAGCGCTGCGTGGCCATTTTGCTTTTGTCGAAGACCGCCTGAATGCCCCGGCAAGCCCGGAACGCGCAGTCTGGTTCCAGCGCTTTGTTGCCGGTGAAATTGTCGGCAATGCCTGGACCGAAATCGGCGAAGTCGCCGTGGGCGAGGTCATTACCCGTGTCAGCCGCCAGGGCGACAAACTGCTGCTCAATGGCCGCAAGTTCTACAGCACCGGCAGCATTTTTGCCGACTGGATCGACGTCTACGCCCAGGTGGATGGCAGCAATCAGGACGTGATTGCCGCCATCCGCACCAGCGACCCCGGCGTCACGCAAAGCGACGACTGGGACGGCTTTGGCCAGCGCACCACCGGCAGCGGCAGCACCGTGTTTGAAAACGTGACGGTGGAACCGGAAAACCTGATCGACTTTGCCAGCCGCTTCAAATACCAGACCGCCTTCTACCAGCTGGTATTGCTGGCGGTGCTGGCCGGTATCGGCAAGGCGGTGGAACGCGATGTGGCGCAGCAAGTGCGCGATAGAAAGCGCGTGTTCAGCACCGGCAATGCCAGTAGCGTGAGCCAGGATGCGCAGATCCAGCAGGTGGTGGGTGAAATCTCCGCGCTGGCCTATGCTGCCGAAGCCACCGCCATTCGCGCTGCCCACCCGGCCCAGCGCGCTTACGAAGCCCGCTTTGGCAATGACGCCGCGCGCGAACGCCGAGCTAATATCGACGCCGAGCTGGAATCGGGCAAGGCGCAGATCGCGGTATCCGAACTGGTATTGCGTGCCGCCACCCAGCTATTCAATGCCCTGGGTGCATCGTCGGCCCGCGCCGAACTGCTGCTGGACCGCCACTGGCGCAATGCCCGCACCGTGGCATCGCACAATCCACTGATCTACAAGGCGCGCATTGCCGGTGACTGGGCCATCAACGGCACCGAGCCGCCCTATGTCTGGCAGATTGGCCGCGGTAAGGGCTGACTGGTTTCACGAAGCGGAAAATGACAAGGCCCGCGCTTGCGGGCCTTTTGTATGGATGCCCTGCATAGAAAACCGCGCCATGAGGCGCGGTGTTGACTAGCGGGGTCCGGAGTTCAAGCCGGTTGCACATCAGCCGCCGCAGCCTGCGCGTGCTTTTGTTTCCAGGCTTCGATGTCGCGGTATTGCGCGGCCGGGTGGTTGGCTGGCAATAGCGGGCCGGCGCCAAACAGCTTTTCGCGCAGCGTACCGGGGCGGTATTCGGTCTGGTACACGCCTCGGCGCTGCAATTCCGGCACCAGGTATTCCACCACGTCTTCGAAGGTTTCATGCGCGACGGCATAGGCCAGATTGAAACCGTCGGTATCGGTGGCTTTCACCCAGTCTTGCAGGATGTCGGCCACGGTGGCGGCCGAGCCGACAAACACCGGCCCCAGCCCGCCAATGCCGCCAAAGCGCGCCAGCTCGTCGATGGTCCAGGCCTTGCTGCCATTGGACAGATGCTCGACAGCGGAAATGATGGCGTTGGTGTCCACGTGGCGTACCAGCTCGGTAGGCGCGTACTGGCCAAAGTCGATGCCGGTCCAGCCGGACATGAATACCAGTGAGCCATCGTAGGAGGCGTAGCGCTGGTATTCGGCAAACTTGGCCTGGGCTTTGGCGTCGGTTTCGTCCACGATCACCGTCACCAGATTGAATATCTTGATCTGTTGCGGGTCACGCCCGGCGGCAGCAGCCTGGCTGCGTACGTCGTCCACATAGCGGCGCAGAATATCCTTGGTGGGCGCGGCCACGAACACGCACTCGGCATGCTGGGCGGCAAATGCCTTGCCTCTGCCCGATGCGCCGGCCTGAAACAGCACCGGCGTGCGCTGCGGCGAAGGTTCGCTCAGGTGATAACCCGGCACCTCGAAGTATTTCCCCTTGTGGCCGATTTCATGCACTTTTTCCGGGTGGGCGAAAATGCCGCGCTCGCGGTCGCGCACCACCGCGCCATCTTCCCAGCTGCCTTCCAGCAGCTTGTAGATCACCTCGATATATTCATCTGCCACATCGTAGCGGTTGTCATGGCGGCGCAAGCCACCTTCGCTGATGTTTTTCGCACCGCTCTCCAGGTAGGAAGTGACGATATTCCAGCCCACCCGTCCCTTGCTGTGGTGGTCCAGCGTACTCAGGCGGCGGGCAAAGGGATATGGGTGCTCGAACGATGTCGAGGCGGTAATGCCAATGCCCAGATGCTTGGTGGCCAGGGCAATCGGCGCGGCCAGTTGCAGCGGGTCATTGACCGGCAGTTGGGCGCCTTCGCGAATGGCATGGTGATTGCTGCCCTGATACACGTCGTAGTAGCCGATCACGTCGGCAATGAACACGGCATCGAACAGGCCGCGTTCCAGAATGCGCCCCAGGTCGGTCCAGTATTCCAGGTCCTTGTATTGCCAGGAGCGGTCGCGCGGATGGGTCCACAAGCCGGGCGACTGGTGCGCCACGCAGTTCATTTCAAAGGCATTGAAGCGGATGGTCTTGCTCATTGCAGTTCCTGTCAGGGTGGAATGAATACTCCCCGGTCACTGCAATATCCATACCCGGCGTCGCACTTGCAAACCAGCAATCCTGCTAAACAATCCCGTATTTAGAAAATCTGCATATCCATTACTTTTCAATGTGATAAACAACTTTCTTCATGTAACTTGCAGCATTTTCTTCAGAACACTTCTTAAGCAGAACTAGCACACGCCGGGCACGCTGCTGCCAGCACAACACCCCCGCAGCAGCCCTGCTTGACCGGCAGCAAGCAAAACACCCGCCGTAGCGGGTGTGACAAGGCAAGGCGATACCAGCAGAACCAACTCAGGCTGGCACGCCCACCGGAGTAGCAACTTCCAGCCCCGCCATTTCGGTTCGTTCCCGATAGGTAATCAGCTCGGCAATGGTGATGATGGGCAGGCCATGCTGACGGGCAAAGTTCAGCAATTCAGGGCGGCGCGCCATGCTGCCATCGTCATTGACGATTTCACACAGCACCCCGGCCGGGGCCAGCCCCGCCAGGCGCGACAGATCCAGTGCCGCCTCGGTATGCCCCGGACGCGCCAGCACCCCGCCCGGCGCATAGCGCAAGGGGAAAATATGCCCCGGCCGGGCAAAGTCGCTGGCCGGAATGCGGCTATCCGCCAGCGCCCGCAGTGTGGCGGCGCGGTCGGCTGCACTGATGCCGGTACTGGTGCCGTGCAGGTAATCCACGGTCACGGTGAAGGCAGTGCGTTGCGATTCATTATTGCTGCTCACCATCAGCGGCAGTTGCAGCTGGTCCAGCCGCTCGCCAGTCAGCGCCACGCACACCACGCCACTGCTGTAGCGCACCAGAAAGGCCATCTGCGCGGCGGTGATTTTCTCGGCGGCAATGATCAGGTCGCCTTCGTTTTCGCGGTCGGTATCATCCACCACCACGGCAAAACCACCGGCGGCAATGGCGGCAATGGCTTGTTCCACACTGTCAAAATCGTCTTCAACTGCTGGCAGGTTCTGGGTCATCTTGAGTCTCAGGAATAAAACGAGGGGGTCGGGTACTGGCCATTCAGTGCCCAGTCACCCAGCTCTTGCAGCTTGTAGTCCAGCGGGTCGTGCAGGCTGTGCACGCGCAAATTGCGCCAGAAACGGTCCAGCCGCAGCGCGGCGCTGGTGGCGCGCGCGCCGGTTACGTCAAAAATGCGGCTGGTCAGGTCCAGCCCGCTGCGGCTGGCATGCACCTTGGCGGCGGCAATCTGCAAGGCCAGCTGGCCACGGCCGGCTTCATCCAGCGCATCGCCTTGCTGCCATGCTGCATCCAGCTGCTGGCCTGCGTGGTCGGCCAGCAAACGTGCACCTTCCAGTGCGGCCTGGAATTCGCCGTAATGCAGCAGGGTGTAAGGGTCCTTGTTGGCCGTAGTCGCCAGCGAGGCCGGCCACAGCCGGCGTTGCTCCAGCGTGTAACGGCGGGCTTCGGCCAGCGCACCTTCGGCAATGCCCAGGTAGATATTGGTGAGGATCAGCTGGGCAAGCAGCGGGCGCAGGCAGGCGCGTGGCGTGGACAACGGGCCGGGCTGCAGCAGCAACTCATCCGGCGCTACCCGTACCTGTTCGAAGCGGGCGGAGCCGCTATCGGTCTGGCGCTGGCCGATATTGTCCCAGTCCTGGCGAATGTGCACACCGTCGCGCTTGGTGGGGATGACGGCAATCAGCAAACCGCCCTCGCCGGCGCGCAAGGCCGAGGCCAGCAGCATGTCCGAGTCGGTAGCGCCGGAGCAGAAACTCTTGTCACCATGAAAGCGGTAAGCATCGCCATCCGGCGTGGCCAGCGTGCGGGTATCCAGCGGATTGAGCGCATTCCCCCAGAACCAGCGTTCACGCACGGTTTGCTCGAACCAGGGCTGCCATTGGTCGGGCTGGCCAAACAACTGGGCAGTGGCCAGCAGCAAATGCTGGAAGGCAAAGACATGGGCCACCGAGCTATCCACCCGTGCCAGTTCGCGCACGATCTGCAAGGTAGTGCTCCAGCTTTCGCCCAGGCCACCGAATTCGCGCGGAATGATCAGGCCAAGCAGGCCGCTGTCACGCAGCGCATCACGCTCGGCCTTGGGCGTGCCACCAGCCTGATCACGCGCCACGGCCGTGCGGGCAAAACGGCCGGCCAGTTCGCGGGCAATGGCCAGCGGGCTGTCAGGACTGATCGACTGGGTGCTCATGCGCCCTCCTTTGCCTGGCGAAGCAGACTGTGCGGTGTGGCGAATAAAACATATTCGGTAGTGAATGAATGGCTGTGCATGTGATTACCTGAGGCTGAAATAAAACCTTTAGCGGTTTTTCCCGCTATTCAATAGCACGTTGCATGCCAGCTGAATCAATCCACAAAAATATCATTTCAGCTATTAATTGCTGCTCAAGCAGCAGATAAGGCATGCCGCACTGCTGCCTATGCAGCAGTCAATAAACACCGTGCTGTCCATGCAGCAGCATTCAGCCATTCCCGATAAGAGCCTGCTGCAGGCTAATTCAAATTACAGATATATTCCTGACAAATCCTTGGTTTACATCGCGCCAATAACATCGCCAAATCTGTGCTGTTTGATAGGAAATCGCCGATTGATAAAGGATGTGCTCTTGAATTTCCCCCACCACCTGCTGGCAGCACCGCAAACCGCCAGCACTCCCGCCTCGGCCCTGCTGCTGGCGCAGCAACTGGCCAGTCAGTTTGCGGCTACCGCAGCAGAACGCGACCACGCCGGCGGCACGCCCAAGGCAGAACGCGATGCCATCCGTGCCAGCGGCCTGCTCGGCCTGTCCATTGCCCGTGAGCTTGGCGGCATGGGTGCCAACTGGCAGGAGACGCTGCTGGTGGTACGCGAATTTGCCAAGGCCGACAGTTCGGTGGCCCATGTGTTTGCCTTTCACCACCTGATGCTGGCCACGGTGGAGCTGTTTGGCCGGCCGGAGCAGTGGCAGCCCTGGCATGAAATCACCACCCGGCAACACTGGTTCTGGGGCAATGCGCTTAATCCGCTGGACGAGCGCACCATCAGCAAGCGCTTGGCCGGCTGGCACGAATTTTCCGGGCAGAAAAGCTTTTGCTCCGGCGCGCTGGATTCGCAAATGCTGGTGGTCTCCGCCCGCAGCCAGCCGGGCGGGCAATTGGTGGTGGCCGCCATCCCCACCGGGCGCAGCGGTATCAGCGTGCAGCAGGACTGGAACAATATCGGCCAGCGCCAGACGGATAGCGGCAGCGTGCACTTTGAAAAGGTACGTATCGAAAACAATGAAATTCTCGATACGCCCGGCCCGCTCACCACGCCGCGCTCCTGCCTGCGGCCACTGCTGGCGCAGCTGATCCTCACCAATATCTATCTGGGCATTGCCGAAGGCGCTTTTGAAGAAGCCCGGCACTACACCCTGCACGAGGCGCGCCCCTGGCAGGCTGCGCAGGTAGACCACACCCACGAAGACCCCTACATCCTGGGGCATTACGGCGAATTCTGGGTGGGCCTGGAAAGCGTGCGCGCCCTCACCGACCGGGCTGGCGCCCGGCTGGTGGAGGCACTGGCCCGTGGCGAGGCGCTGAGCGAAAGCGAACGCGGCGAAGTGGCGATGAATATTGCGGCGGCCAAGGTGGCCGCCACCCGGATGGGGCTGAACCTGGCCTGTCAGATGTTCGAGGTCACCGGCGCGCGCGCCACCCATGCCGGACTGCGTCTGGACCGGCACTGGCGCAATCTGCGCACCCACACCTTGCACGATCCGGTTGATTACAAATTAAAGGAGTTAGGGGAATGGGCTTTGATTCGCAGCTATCCGACACCGACGTTTTATTCCTGAAACCCGCATCGGCCCGGCGGGCCGAGCCAGCACAAGGCCCGGCCATGCCCCTGATCACCCTGCCGAACCGGCAAAGCCTCACCACCTCCATCCGCGCCACGGCACAGGTGTTTGAAGACCCGCAATCCACCGCCCTGCTGGCGCGGATACAGCTGATTGCCCCCAGCGACGCCAATGTGCTGATCATCGGCGAAACCGGCACCGGCAAGGAGCTGATCGCCCGTCATGTGCATGCGCTGAGCCAGCGGGCAGATCAGCCCTTTGTCGCGGTCAATTGCGGCGCGTTTTCCGAATCGCTGGTGGAAAGCGAGCTGTTTGGCCATGAAAAAGGCGCATTTACCGGCGCCTTTGCCGCCAAACCCGGCTGGTTTGAGGCCGCTAATGGCGGCACGGTGTTTCTGGATGAAATCGGCGACTTGCCGCTGAACATCCAGGTGAAATTGCTGCGCATCCTGCAGGAGCGCGAGGTGGTGCGCCTGGGCTCGCGCAAGCCCATTCCCATCAATGTGCGGGTGATTGCCGCCACCAATGTGCGGCTGGAAGAAGCCGTCGCCGCCGGCCATTTCCGCGAGGACCTGTTCTACCGGCTGCGGGTGGCTCACCTGGCCTTGCCGGCGCTGCGCGACCGCCCCGGCGACATCCTGCCGCTGGCCCACCACTTTGTCGACGAATACCGCCAGCGCCTGGGTTATGGCGATATCACCCTGCATGCCGAAGCCGAACGCAAGCTGCTACAGCACCCATGGCCGGGCAATATCCGCGAGCTGGAAAACGTCATCCATCATGCCTTGCTGATCTGCAAGCACCATGTAGTGCGCAGCGAAGACCTGCAGCTGTCCTCACTACAGCTGAACCGCCGCAATGAACGCAGCAGCCAGCCACCGCTGGCTGGCGCTAGCGGCACTGACGATGCTCACCAGCAATTGCAGCAGGCACTGCAAGCGCTGTTCGAGGCCAATGGCAGCAATCTGTATGAAGACATCGAAAACAGCATCATTCGCGCCGCCTATAACTACTGCCACCGCAACCAGGTGCAGGCAGCCCGCCTGCTGGGCATCAGCCGCAACATCATCCGTGCCCGGCTGATCCGCCTGGGTGAAATCAGTGCCCTGCGCTAGGGCGCAGCTGGCTTACGCAACACTGCTGGGTGCAGCGCCGCAGCGTATTCGCATTCCGGCCAGGGCCGCCATGCCTGCTTGCCGTACTGCTTGCACTGTTGCGTCGGCGCGCCATTGTCAGTGGCGCGCAGCCCGATCGCGCCGCCGCTGATCATCACCACCAGGCAGCCCTGCTTATTCGTTTTAATGATTAGTAATGTGATTTTTCTTGTTTATTGAGAATAAGGCCTGCTTGATATAGTCGCCGCAGGCCGCCGGATGGCGGCAATACATCACGACAAAAACAGCCAGGAGTACATTGTGAAACGATTTGCCATTGCCGCCCTGCTCGCCACCGTCCTGCCCGGCCTTGCCGCTGCTGAAGACCTTGCCAAGATCAAATCCGCCGGCGTGATTCGCGTGGGCACCGAAGGCACTTACGCCCCGTTTACCTATCACGATGCCAGCGGCAAGCTGGTGGGTTTTGATGTAGAGATTGCCCAGGCCGTAGCCGCCAAGCTGGGTGTGAAAGCCGAATTCATCGAAGGCAAATGGGACGGCCTGATTGCCGGCCTGGATGCCAACCGTTACGACGCGGTGGCCAACGAGGTGTCGATCACCGATGCGCGCAAGGCCAAGTACGACTTCTCCAGCGCCTACATCGCCTCCAAGGCCGCGCTGATCGTGAATGGCAACAGCCCGATCAAGAGCTTTGCCGACCTCAAAGGCAGAAAGTCCGCCAACACCCTGACCAGCAACTTCGGCAAGCTGGCGCAATCCTTCGGCGCGGAAGTCGTCCCGGTACAAGGCTTTAACGATTCGCTGGAGCTGCTGGCCTCCGGCCGGGTAGATGCCACCATCAACGACAGCCTGTCCTTCCTGGATTACAAGAAGCACCAGCCCAACTCCAAGCTGCGCATTGCCGCCACCGAAAAGGACGCCGACTTCTCCGGCATCATTTTCCGCAAGGGCAATCCGCAGCTGCAGGCCGCCATCAACAAGGCACTGGCTGACATCAAGGCTGATGGCAGCTATCAGAAGATTTCCTTCAAGTACTTTGGCGAAGACGTGTCGCACTAAGCGCACCCCGCCCCGGACTTGCCAGCTTGCCCCGTCCTACGGGGCAGCAGGCTGCGGACAAAGTGATTGGGTACGGTTTCACTGGCCCCGGCAAAGCCGGGCCTCTCGACCAAGTCATGACTTCCGCAGCCTTCCTGTCTATTCCCTATCCCCCCGCCCTTTCCCTGAAAGGGAGCCTCGCTTTCCTTTCGGAAAACGAGAGGGTTTTGTCAAAATCTGCCGCCCCGTTCTACGGGGCAAGTTTTTTTGCACCGCACAATAACAATCATGGAGTCGGCACATGCCTGAATGGTTGAAACTGATGGTGGAGTCCCTGCCGCCGCTGCTGTATGCAGGGCTGGTGTTCACCGTACCGCTTACCCTGCTGTCCTTTGCCTGTGGCCTGTCGCTGGGCTTTGTCACCGCACTGGTGCGGCTGTATGGCCCCAAGCCGCTGGCGGACGGCTTCCGCTTTTATGTGTGGCTGATTCGCGGCACGCCCTTGCTGGTGCAGCTGTTCCTGATTTTTTACGGCCTGCCCAAGGCCGGCATCGTGTTCGACCCCTTGCCCGCCGCCGTCATCGGCTTTTCCCTGAATGTGGGTGCCTACACCTCGGAAGTCATCCGCGCCGCCCTGCTGGCGGTACCGCGCGGCCAGTGGGAAGCCGCCTACTCCATCGGCCTGACCTGGGCCCAGGCCATGCGCCGCACCATCCTGCCGCAGGCCAGCCGCGTGGCCGTGCCGCCCTTGGCCAATACCTTCATCTCGCTGATCAAGGACACCTCGCTGGCCGCAGTACTGACCGTGCCGGAAATCTTCCAGGCCGCGCAGCGCATTGCCTCGGTCACCTATGAACCGCTGATCCTGTATACCGAAACCGCACTGATCTACCTTGCGTTCAGCTCCGTGCTGTCCGCCGGTCAGCAAAAGCTGGAAGCCCGTTTTGGCCAGCACCTGCACCAGGCCCAGGAGACGAAATGATTCAACTGCATAATATCGACAAGCATTTTGGCAGCCAGCACGTGCTCAAGGACGTGTCGCTGCAGGTGGCCCCTGGCCAGGTGACGGCGCTGATCGGCCCGTCCGGCAGCGGCAAGAGCACCCTGCTGCGCTGCATCAACCTGCTGGAAACCCCCAGCGCCGGGCAGATTACCCTGGGCGATGCCAGCCTGCAGTTTGGCCATGACCATGCCCAGCCGGGACGTCAGGACATTCATCGCCTGCGCCTGCAAACCGGCATGGTGTTCCAGAACTTCCAGCTGTTTCCGCACCGCACCGCGCTGGAAAACGTGATGGAAGGCCTGCTGGTGGTGAAGAAATGGCCACGCGCCCAGGCCGAGGCCCGCGCCCGTGAGCTGCTGCAACAAGTAGGCATGGCGCACAAGGCGGATGCCTGGCCCGGCACCCTGTCCGGTGGCCAGCAGCAACGGGTGGCCATTGCCCGCGCCCTGGCCCAGTCCCCCGGCCTGCTGCTGTGTGATGAACCCACCTCGGCGCTGGACCCGGAGCTGGCCAGCGAAGTGGTGGCCGTACTGCGTGACCTTGCTGCCAACAAGATGACCATGCTGATTGCCACCCACGACCTGCGACTGGCCGCCACGCTGGCCGACACCGTGGTGTTTCTGGAAGATGGCCGCATCGTGGAGCAAGGCAGCAGCCGCCAGTTATTCCTGCAGCCACAAAACCCGCGCACCGCCAGCTATGTGTCCACGCTGAAGGAAGGCCTGCCGGAAGACTGGTAAAACCTAGAACCGCAGGTAAACAAGACAAAGGCGTCCACCGTGAGGGGACGCCTTTGTTGCATCTGCCGGTATCTCAGAAGCACCGTGTCAGAACACCGGCACCACCGCACCCTGATAACGCTGGTCGATGAACTGGCGCACATCGTCGGTGGACAGCGCCGCCACCAGCTTTTTCAGCGCCGGACTGCTGCGGTTGTCCTCGCGTGACACGATGATATTGGCGTAAGGCGACTGGCTGCCTTCGCTGAACAGCGCATCACGCTTGGGTTTCAGCCCGCCTTGCAGCGCGTAGTTGGTATTGATCAGCGCAATGTCTACCTGGTCCAGCACCCGTGGCAGGGTGGCGGCTTCCAGTTCCTTGATCTTGAAATGGTGCGGATTGCTGCTGATGTCACGCACACCGGACAGGATGTTGGTCGGGTCCTTCAGGCTGATCAGGCCCTGCTTGTGCAGCAGCAACAGAGCGCGGCCGGTATTGGACGGGTCGTTGGGGATGGCGATGGTGGCGCCATCCGGCAGTTCGCTGGCCTTGTGGACCTTGTGCGAGTACGCGCCGAACGGCTCCACATGAATGGCCGCCACGCTCACCAGCCGGGTGCCCTTGGACTTGTTGAAGCTATCCAGAAAGGGCTGGTGCTGGAAGTAGTTGGCATCGATTTCCTTGCCGGCCACCGCCAGGTTTTCCTGCAAGCCATTGCTGAACACTTTCACTTTCAACTCAATGCCTTGTTTGGCCAGCACTGGCTTCACGTGCTCCAGAATCTCGGCATGCGGGACCGCTTCAGCACCGATGGTCAGTACTTCGGCGTGGGCGGTGAGGCTGGTGGCCAGGCCAAACAATGCCAGCCAGAGGCTTGCGCGTTTCATGCATATTCTCCTGCGGAGGTGGGAAGGGAAGCGGCCTGCAATGCTTGCGGGGAAAGCAGGTCGGCATGGTGTCGGACGGCCACCTTGGGATGGGAGCGCAGCCGCCCTTTGAGATAGTTGTCACCAATGCGGTAAAACAGCGGGTTATCCGGGTCGGCCTCCGGGCCACGTGCTTCGGCGGCCAGATAATCTGGCAATTGCAGCAGCGGAATGGTGGCATCCAGCCGCGGGCCGAGGAAAAAGGCTACGGACAAGCGGTCCCTGCCCTCCGGCGGGCTCAGCACGCGATGCACATTGGCCCGCAGATAGCCGTCGGATGCCATTTCCAGCGATTCACCGATATTGACGATGAAGCTGCCCGGCAGTGACGGCGCATCAATCCAGCCCTGTTCGGTTTCCACTTGCAGGCCGTCCTGGCTATCGTCTTGCAGCAACAGGGTGAGGAAGCCGCCGTCCTTGTGCGGCCCCACGCCCTGCCCGGCCGCACCTTGCGCGCTACCCGGATAGCGGATGATTTTCAGATGCTGCACCGGAGCCAGGGCAAAGGCATCGTCAAAAATGTCGACCGGCTGCTGCAGGGCTTCGGCAAAGGCACGCAGCAAGCGGATGGAAAGCCGGGTGGTTTCCTGCTGCCAGTCCTGCAGCACCGGCTTGAGCTGCGGCAAGGCCATCGGCCATTGATTGGGGCCTTGCAGACGCCACCACGGCCCCTGCGCTGCCAGGACTGGTCGCGCCGGGCGTTCGGCACCGATATCCAGTTGTTCGCGCCAGTCGGCAGCACCACGGGTGCGTTCTTCTCCGGCACGGGTATAGCCACGAAAATGCGGCGAGTTTTCCATGTCGATGGCCAGCTTGTCGGCCTCTGGCAAGGCAAAAAATGCGCGTGCGGCCTGACGCAGTGCCGTCACCTTGTCAGCGGCAATACCATGGCCGACCAGATAAAAGAAACCGTGATCGCGTGCTGCGCCGCGCAGTTGTTGCAGCAGTTGCTGGCGTTGTTCCGGGCTGCCATTCAGCAGGCTGAAATCGATGACAGGCAAGGTAAGAGGGCTTGGCATGACAACTCCGTAAAGCAGCACCACCGGGGTGCCGGGAAGCTCCACGATATGCCATGCCAATGGCAATGCGAACCAAGAAAAACTGATTTGAATATCAAGCCAATAACGTGGCTGAGCAGGGTGTCGCGCCGCTGAAGAACGGCGCGCTGGTGCCGCCTGTACCAGCAGGATGAATGATAGCGAGCGCTGTTGTCTGCGCCGGAATGTGACAGTGACAGCCTGGCCTCAGGCTGCCTCGACACTGCCGCCCAGATAGAACTGATGCACATCTTCACGCGCCGCCAGCTCGGCCGAACTGCCCGACAGTGCCACATGGCCGTTTTCCAGCAGATAAGCCTGATGGCTGTAGTGCAAGGCCAGGTTGGCGTTCTGCTCGGCCAGCAGAAAGCTCACCCCTTCCTGCCGGTTCAGCGCCTGCAGGATCTCGAAAATTTCCTCGACGATTTTCGGTGCCAGGCCCATGGAAGGCTCATCCAGCAACACCAGCCGTGGGGCGGCCATCAATGCGCGGCCAATGGCCACCATCTGCTGCTCGCCACCCGAGGTATAGCCCGCCTGCGAGCGGCGGCGTTCTTTCAGACGCGGGAAATACTGGTAGATGCGGTCCAGATCCTGCTGCAAGGCCGCACGGCTGGGCTTGCGCGCAAAAGCACCGGTCAGCAGGTTTTCTTCCACGCTCAGGTGGGCAAAGCAATGCCGCCCTTCCAGCACCTGCACCAGCCCGCGCTGCACCAGCTCATGCGGCGCGGTGTGGCTGACATCCTGCCCGGCATAGACAATGCGCCCTTGCTGCAGGCAGCCGCGCTCGGCTGCCACCAGGCCGGCAATGGCCTTGAGGGTGCTGCTCTTGCCTGCCCCATTGGCACCCAGCAAGGCCACGACCTGCCCCTCGTCCACCTGCAAGGAAACACTGGCCACGGCCAGAATGGCCTGGTTGTACACCACCTGAATGCCTTCCACCTGTAGTAAGGGCTGGCTCATGATTCAACTCCGCAATCCGTCAAAAACCGGGTGACAAAAACCCGGCGCAGCAAGCCGCGCCGGGCGTGGACGGGCTCAGGCCATCACGATTCCTTGCTGCAATCGCGCGGGGTGATGCCCTTTTCCTTGGCGTACTTGTGCGAGGAGTCCTCGATGATGGGGCGCAGCAGCTTGCGGTCGGCCTGTACCCACGGCGAAATCACTTTCCACTGCTGGCCGTCCCACTGCTGGAAGCGCACCGCGCCGCCGCCTTCGTGGTCAGCGCAGCTCAGTTGCAGCGGTTGCAACAGGCCCAGCGCGCCCACTTCCTTCAGCCGCTTGTCGTCAAAGTGCAGGTGCTCGAAGCCCCAGCGCACTTGTTCGCCGGTCAGCGGTTTCTTGCCGAACTTGGCCTGTGCCAGACGCACGGCTTCCACGTTCAGGATGCCGTTGACCACGCCCAGGTTGTAATACACCGTGCCAAAGCGCTTGGGGTCGGCCAGATTGCCCTTGCCCGCATCCAGCACAGTTTTCTTGATGCCTTGCAGCACCGGGAACTGGCTGCCGGATGGATGGGTGGTAATCGAGATGAAGCCCTTGGCGGCAGCACCGGCCGGGGCGGCGTCTTCTTCCGAGTTGCTCCAGATATTGCCGATGATGTGGTCAGCCGGATAACCGGTTTTCTGGGCGGTTTTCAGTGCCACCGGGTTCATCACGCCCCAGCCGCGCAGGATCACCCAGTCCGGCTTTTGCTGGCGGATGGTCAGCCATTGCGATTGCTGCTCGTTACCCGGATGCGGCACCTCCAGCGACACCAGCTGGAAGCCGTACTTCTTCGACAGCAGCTCCAGGATGGGGTTGGTTTCCTTGCCATAAGGCGAGCCGTGGTAGAGCACGGCAATCTTCTTGCCCTTCAGCTTGGCCAGGCCGCCGGACTTCTGGCCGATGTAGTTGATGATGGCCGACACCTCGGAGTACGGGTTCAGCTGCAGCGGGAAGACATAAGGAAACACGCTGCCGTCGGTGGAGTCGGTACGGCCGTGGTTGATGGTAATCAGCGGCAGCTTGTCGGCGGTGGAGCGCTCCAGCGTGGCATAGGCAATGCCCACCGACAGCGGGTTGGTGGCAGCAGCCGGTGCGCCGTTCAGGCCCTTTTTCAGCCGCTCGTAGCACTCCACCCCTTTTTCCACCACGTATTCGGTTTCGCACTCGCTCCAGGTCAGCTTGACGCCGTTGACGCCGCCTTCCTTGATATTCACGTACTGCAGGTAATCGATAAAGCCGCCGAAAAAGCCGGTGCCGCCAGCCGCATACGGCCCCACGCGGTAGCTTTGCAGCGGGAAATACTGCTCGCCGCCCGCCTGTGCCGTGGCCGATGCTGCCGCCAGGCCCAATGCCAGTACGACCGCCCCTTTCAGTGTGTGCAGATGATTTTTCATTATGGGTAAACTCCCTGGTTCAATAGACGAAACTGCTAACGGAAACAACAAGACAAAAACGCTCAGAAACGCAGTGGCCACAGCCGGGCACGCGCGCGCCAGCCTTGCCACAGCCGTGCCAGACCGTCCGGCTCCTTGATCAGGAACAGGATGATCAGCACGCCGAAGATGATTTTTTGCAGGTTCTCCAGCTGCCCGGCGGGTAATACCCCGCTGAGCAAGCTGCCGGACAGGATGGACAGCACGATGGGCAGCAGCACGATGAAGGCCGCGCCAAGGAAATTACCCAGAATGCTGCCCATGCCGCCCAGGATGATGATGAACAGCACCTGGAAGGAGCGGCTAAGATCAAAGCCATGCGGCTCCACCGTGCCCAGATAGGTAAATGCCCACAGCGAACCGGCCACCCCCAGGATGAAAGAGCTGATGGCAAAGGCCAGCAGTTTGGTGCGCAGGATGGGAATGCCGATCACCGCTGCGGCGGTATCCATATCACGCACTGCCATCCAGTTGCGCCCCAGGCTGCTGCGTACCAGATTGGCCGCCAGCACAAACAAGGGCAGCACCACGCTGAGGGTGAGCAGGTAACGCCCGGCCGGGCTGCCAAAATCGTGACCGGCCACCAGCAGCGGTGGTGCGGTGATGACGCCAGATTCATTACCGTTGGAGAACCAGGCAAACTTGGTGAGCAGCCATTCGACAAAAAACTGTGCCGCCAGCGTGGACACCAGCAGATAAAAGCCCTTGATGCGCAGGCTGGGCAGGCCGAACACCACCCCCACTGCCGCTGCCACCACGCCACCGGCAACAAAACTGAGCAAGAGCGGCAGGCCCGGCAGCAGGAATTGCAGCTTGTAGCTGGCAAACGCCCCCACCGCCATGAAAGCGGCCGAACCCAGCGACAGCTGACCGGCATAGCCGGTGAGCAGGTTCAGCCCCAGCCCGGCCAGTGACAACACCAGGAAGGGAATCAGAATGGCGCTGAACCAGTAGTCGTTACCGATAAAGGGCAGCAAGCCGAAGGCCAGTGCCAGCAAGGCCCACAGCGCGGCACGCTGCTGCCACAGCCGCAATGCGCGGCCATCCTGCCGGTAGCGGGTGCTGAACTGCCCGGATTCCTGATAAAACATGCGTATTCTCCTTACACCCGTTCAATGGCGCGTTCGCCAAACAAGCCTGCCGGACGCAGCAGCAGGAATAGCAGCGCCAGCACATAGGGAAACCAGTTTTCAATACCGCCGCTGAGCAGCGGCCCCAGATACACTTCCGCCAGTTTTTCGCTAGCCCCTACAATCAGGCCGCCGACAATGGCACCGCCTATCGAGGTGAAGCCGCCGATAATCAATACCGGCAAGGCCTTGAGCACGATCAGCGACAGGGAAAACTGCACGCCCAGCCGCGCGCCCCACAACAGCCCGGCCACCAGCCCCACCAACCCGGCCACCGCCCATACCAGCACCCACATGCGTTGCAGGCGGATGCCCACTGCCAGCGCGGCCAGCTGGTCGTCCGCCACCGCGCGCAGCGACAGACCGATGCGGGTCTTGTTGAACAGCAAGGACAGCAGCAGCACCAACAGCCCGGCACTGCCAGCGGCAAACAGGTCAAAGCGCGACAGCATCAGCCCGCCCAGCTCCAGCGGCGTGTCCTCGATGCCCAGGTCCAGCCCGTGCACCTGTGCGCCCCACAGCGCCTGGGCCACGCCTTCCACCACATAGCTCAGGCCCAGTGTGGCCATGAACAGGGTGATGGGCGGGCGGTTCACCAGATGGCGCAGCACCAGTCGCTCCAGCAACAGCGCCAGCAGCAGCATGGACAACAGGCTCAGTACAAAGGCCAACCAAAACGGCAGGCCACGCTCCAGCAGGCTGACAAAGGTGAGCGCGGCAAACAGCACCATCGAGCCCTGGGCAAAATTGAACACCCCGCTGGCCTTGTAGATCAGCACGAAGCCGATGGCCACCAGCGAGTACATCACCCCGGCCAGCAAGCCGCCGAGCAGTACTTCCATGAAAAACGACATCAGACAGCCCCCTTACAGGTCCCCGCCCTGCGCGGGAATACCGGCGGGAACAAGGTGTATACGGATAAACAGGTTTCAGTGGCGCTGCTGGCCCAGATAAGCGGCAATCACCTCAGGCAATGCGCGCACGGCTTCGGGCTCGCCATCGCCGATCTTGCGGCCGTAGTCCAGCACTACCACGTGGTCGGACAGCTCCATCACCACGCCGATGTCGTGCTCGATCAGCACGATGGTGGTGCCGAACACCTGGTTGACCTCGCGGATGAACTGGCTCATCTCGCGCTTTTCTTCGCGGTTCATCCCGGCCATCGGCTCATCCAACAACAGCAAGCGTGGCCGGGCTGCCAATGCCCGCCCCAGCTCTACCCGCTTTTGCAGGCCATAGGGCAGCTGGCCCACCGGGGTATGGCGCCAGGCTTGCAGGCGCAAGAAGGCAATCACCTCCTCGGCTACCGCGCGCTGGGCTTCTTCATCGGCCACCGCACGGCCCAGCCGGAAAGCCTGCTCCAGCCAGCTGCTGCGGCTGGCCAGGTTGCGCCCGGTGAGAATGTTGTCCAGCACGCTCATACCCTTGAACAGCGCAATGTTCTGGAAGGTGCGGGCAATGCCTGCCACCGCCGCTTCGTGCGGCTGCATGGCGCGGCGGGAGCGGCCGGCAAAGCGGATTTCCCCTTGCTGTGGCTGGTACACCCCGTTGATGACATTGAGCAAGGAGCTTTTGCCCGCGCCATTGGGGCCGATCAGCGCGCAGATTTCCCCTTCGGCCACGTCAAAGCCGATGTCGGTCACCGCCTTGACGCCCTTGAAGCTCAGGGAGATGTGCGCCAGGCTCAGCAAGGGCGCTACGGTTTCGGACATAGTGTTGTTTCCATTTCTTGATTCAGGCTTGCAGCGGTGGCGCTCCGGTTTGCAGCCATTGCGGCGCACTGCCTTCGGCTTGCAGCGGGCGTTGCTGCCATTCGGCGTTATCCGGCCAGTTGCGTACTTCCACGCCCAGCACGGCAAAAAAGTGACGGGTGTTTTCCGCCAGCGGCGCACCCAATAGCAGCGGGACACGCGTGCGGCTGAAACCCAGCACATCGCGCAGCGGGCGAATCACGCTGTAATACCCGGCCCAGCGCCAGAAGCGCCCGGCATCCGGTTGCAGCACGCGGTCCACCAGTGCACGTTGCCAGCTGCCGGTGGGCGGCAGGCGGCTGCGTGCCAGTTGCTCCAGCCGGCTATAGGTTTCCCGCGTACCGGCCACCAGGGTGGGACCCAGTTCGCGGCGGTCGTTGTCGCGGGTGGCCAGGTTCTCCGGAAAATTCAGCCGGAAACCGGCTTGCAGCCACGGCGCCAGCAGGTAGCGCACTTGGGCGGAGCTGGCAAAGGCACGCGAGGCCAGTGCGTCTTCATTGGCAGTCAGGCCCTCGGCCTGTAACAGCTGGCTGCCGGCCTGCAGCAAATGGCCATGCTGCAAGGCCTGCTGTTGCAGCTCGCCCCGGCCATCCACCCGCCAGAAGCGGAAGGCCACCGCGCTGTTACTGGCCAGCAACGCAGGCGCAGGCAAGGCCGCGCCTGCTTGCTGCAACTGGGCGACCGCCAGCCAGCCCGGGCCTACTCGCTGCTGCAAGCCACGCCCTTCGGCGTAAAGCAATAGCGTGGGGCGGGGCAAATCACGCGGCAGGCTGTGCAGGGCCTCGGCATCCTCCACCAGCAGCCAGCGCGGCTGTAAGTGCTGCAAAATGGCCTGCAAGTCGCGCGCCGGCTGTTGCGGGTCCAGCGCTACCGCCTCCCCGCCCAGCCACTGCGCCGCCAGGCTAAGCAGCAGCACTTCGGGACGCGGGTGACTGAGCAACACCAGGCTGTGCCCGGCCGCAAAGCCTTGCGCAGCCAGCCCGGCGGCCAGTGCGGCCACTTGCTGCTGTAGCTCGGCCCAGCGCCATTGCTGCCAGATACCCAGCCGCTTGTGGCGCAAGGCAATGGCCTGCGGCTGTTGCTGGGCCTGCCATGCCAGCCAATGCGGCAGGCTGGCGCTGGCTGGCTGCGGTGCTTCCTGATGTCGCTTCATCACCCTTGCTCCTGTCAGGCGGCTACGGCTTCATGCGCTTTGGCACGCGCTTCCAGCTCACGCACCAGCGGCAATACTTTTTCACCGAAGTAAGCCACTTCTTCCTGGAAGTGCAGGAAGCCGCCCAGCACCAGGTCCACCCCCACCGCCTTCAGGGCGACGATGCGCTCGGCAATTTGCTGCGGGGTGCCGATCAGATTGGTCTTGAAGCCGTCGTTGTACTGCACCAGGTCTTCGAAGGTGGACTTGGCCCAGTTGCCCTCGCCTTCCGGGCTGGCCTGACCGGCCTGCTTCACCGCATCGCCAAAGGCATTGACCGCTTCCGGATCGGCCTTGTCGAGAATCTCGGCCAGCACGGCGCGGGCTTCTTCTTCGGTATCGCGGGCAATGATGAAGGCGTTGACGCCAATCTTGACCTGATGGCCGTTGACTGCTGCCTTGGCGCGGATGTCGTCCACTTGGGCCTTGATGCCCTCTACCGTATTGCCGTTGGTGAAGTACCAGTCGGACACACGCGAAGCCATGTCACGCGCTGCACGCGAGCTGCCACCCTGGAAGATTTCCGGGTGCGGCTGTTGCAGCGGTTTCGGCTTCAGGGTGTAGTCGCTGAAGCGGTAGAAGTCGCCCTTGAAGCTGAAGTTGTCCTGGGTCCAGATGCCCTTGAGCACGCGGATGAATTCTTCCGAACGGCGATAGCGTTCGTCATGCTCCAGCCACGGTTCGCCAATGGCGGTGAATTCGCCCTGGAACCAGCCGGAAACGATATTGACGGCGACGCGGCCACCGGTGAGGTGGTCGATGGTGGCAATCTGCTTGGCCAGCACCGCCGGGGTCCACGGGCCGGGCAGAATGGCGGCAATTACCCGCAGTTTTTCAGTGGCGGCCAGCAGCGCATGGCTGAAGGAAACCGACTCGTGCTGGTATTCCGCGCCATAACCGGCGGTAAAGCGGATTTGCGACAGCGCGTATTCAAAACCAGCCTTCTCGGCGATTTGCGCCAGTTTGCGGTTGTAGTCGATATCCCAGCTGGTGCGCTGTTCGATCTTGCTGACCACCAGACCACCGCTGACATTGGGTACCCAGTAGGCAAACTTGATGGCGTTTTGTGCTTGGCTCATGTGATTTCTCCGCGAGTTAAAGTAGGCAATTCAAAGTGGGCAAAACGGGCTTGATTCAAACAGGGGCAGCGACAGCACCATCTGTGCTGGCAATCAACGGCTGGCGATGGCTGATCAGCGGCAAGGCACGCTCCACCGCCAGACGGATGCGGGCCTGCAAGGCGCTGTCGCTGACCTGGTAGTCAGTAAAGTCACTCTCAGCGGCATAAATACCCAGTGGCAGGGTTTGCGCCTGGAAGAAGCTGAACAAGGGGCGCAGCTGATGTTCGATCACCAGCGCATGGCGCTCGCTGCCACCGGTGGCGGCCAGCAGCACCGGCAGGTCGAACAGGGCTTCGTGATGCACGAAATCAAAGAAATGCTTGAACAGGCCGGTGTAGCTGGCGCGGTAAACCGGGCTGGCGACAATCAGCAAATCAGCCTGTTCCACCGCCTGAATGGCTTCGCGCACGGTTTCCGGCAAGTCGGCCGGGCGGGTAACAGCACCGTAGTGCGGGGCCAGCTCGCCCAGTTCGATCACGCGGGCGTGCAGCGGCAGGTGGCCGGACAGTTCCGCCAGTACGGCTTGTACCAGCGCCAGGGTGCGCGAGGGGCGCTGCAGGCTGCCGGAAACGGCAACGATATTGAAGGTGTGGCTCATGACTGCTCCATCATCAGGGTCTGCCTAATGATTAGCAGTAAGCGTGCCAGCTTTTATTTCCTTAATTATCAGAATCTTGCATGATTTTTTGCCCGTGCAGCCGCTGCTGCTGCCGCACCACCCTGCTGGCCGGCTGCTGCTTGTGCAGCACTGCAGCAATACGGGAAATCAAAGCAGCAAATCCGATATCGCCGCAGGCCACCACAAAAGACAACAGGCACTCCCCCAAGGGGAGTGCCTGTCGGATACATCGTCATTGCAGCGGCTTTAACGCGCTTGGGGTCGGCGCGGCCTGCTTGTCATGGCCGCTACCCTAGCGAAGCCACGGCTGTTCATTTAAGCCAGGCCAGGCTGTAGAGCTTGTCGTTATTGGCGTAGGACTTGCGAATCTGCGCCTTTACTGCCGGAGAGTTCTGGTAGATCTGCACGAACTTCAACAGGCGCGGGTCACGGGCATTGTCATCGCGCGCGACAAAACGCAGTGCGTATTGCTCGTCGTCCTTGCCGGAGAAGATCAGCGCGCTGCCGGGGTCGAAGGCATGGGCCGCCACGATGAAGTGCGGATACCCCTGGGCCAGGTCGACATCATTTACCACCCGCACCAGCTGTGGCCCTTCCACCTCGACAAACTCCAGCTTGCGCGGATTGCTGGCGATGTCGGCCAGCTTGCCGCGGGCACCCACCCCGTCGCGCAGCTTGATCAGGCCGGCTTTTTGCAGCAACAGCAAGCCACGGCCCTGATTGATCGGGTCGCTGGCAATCGCTACCTTTGCACCGGTTTTCAAGTCCCCAAACTGTTTGATACGGCTGGAATACAGGCCGATATTGGCCAGGATGCCCACTCCTACCGGACGGAAGTGAAAGCCCTGGGTCTTGATGACATTGTCGAGAAAGGCCTGATGCTGGAAGTAATTGGCGTCCAGGTCTTTGCTGGCCAGCGCCACATTGGGCGTGGTCCAGTCGGAAAACTCCACCACGTCCACCTCCAGTCCCTGCTTTTTCGCCTCCTGCGCGGCCACCTGTACCGAGTCGGCATAGGCACCGGGCGTGACGCCTATTTTCAATGCAGCCGCCAGCGCGCCTTGTGCCAGCAGCAGGCCGAGCAAAGCCAGTGCGCCCAGTTTTTTCTTGTGATGCTTCATGGTTTTCCCTTGAGTATGTGATGTTGTTTTGATTTCCTGTCGCCTCAGCGTGGCCGGTAGCCCGCCGCCGTATGGCGCGCCGGCAGGCGGTCGCCCTCGGCAAACAGCTTGTGGCGCAGGCTGCCTTCGGCGTATGCCGTCTTGTAACTGCCGCGGTTTTGCAGCTCCGGAATCACCAGGTCGATAAAGTCTTCGTAGCTTTCCGGGGTCACGGTGCGCGACAGGTTGAAACCATCCACGCCCACCTCGTTGACCCAGCTTTCCAGCTCGTCCGCCACGCTGGCGGCATCGCCCACCAGCGTCGGGTAGCGGCTGCCCAGCCGGAAGCGTTCCAGCAACTTGCGCCGGGTCAGCTGGTTGGCGGCGGCGGTTTTGGCTGCGGACTGGATGGCATTGCTGCCACCGTATTCAATCGGGTCGTCCAGACCGTAACGGCTGAAGTCCACCCCGATGCTGCTGGCAAAATGGGCGAGGCCCGCTTCCGGGCTGGCGTACTGCCAGTAGTCGTCAAACTTTTCCTGCGCCTCGGCCTGGGTCTGGCCTACCACGGCGGCGATGCCGATGAAGATTTTCACATCCTCGGCACGGCGACCGGCGGCCACCGCCTGTCGGCGGATGTCCTGCACCAGCTGGCGGGTCTTGTCCTTGTCCTGCGCGGCAATGAAGATGCCTTCGGCGTGCCGGGCGGCAAACTGCTGGCCACGGTCCGAACTGCCGGCCTGGAACAGCACCGGGGTGCGCTGGCGCGAAGGCTCGCTCAGGTGGTAGCCATCCAGCTGGTAGAACGGCCCCTGGTGATTGATGCGATGAATGCGGCTGGCATCGGCAAACACCCGCGCCGCCTTGTCGCGCCGCACCGCCTCGTCTTCCCAGCTGCCTTCCCACAGCTTGTACAGCAGCTCCAGATAATCATCGGCGCGGTCGTAGCGCTGGTCGTGTTCGTCCTGGGTGAGCAGGCCCATGGCGCGCGCCCCGCTGTCCAGATAACCGGTGACGATATTCCAGCCCGCGCGGCCACCGGTGAGGTGATCGAGCGTGGACATGCGGCGGGCAAACAGATAAGGCGGCTCGTAGCTGAGATTGGCGGTGACGCCAAAGCCCAGATGTTGTGTCACCGCCGCCATGGCCGGCACCAGCAATAGCGGGTCGTTGACCGGCAGCTGGATGGCTTCGCGCGCGGTCAGGTCTATCGACTGCTGGTACACATCGTAGACACCGATGATGTCGGCGATGAACAGGCCGTCGAACAGGCCGCGCTCCAGTGTTCTGGCCAGCTCGGTCCAGTAGCCCAGTGTGTTGTAGTCCACCGAGTTGTCACGCGGATGGGTCCACAGGCCGTGGTTGATGTGGCCGACGCAATTCATGTTGAAGGCATTGAGCAGAATCTGTTTTTTGCTCATGTCACAAAGCTCCGTGGCGCGGCGGCAAGACATCATTCAGTACATAGTTGCCGACGGCGAAAAACTTCCAGCGCACCGGATCATGCAGAGTATGTACGCGGGCATTGCGCCAGTAGCGGTCCAGGTTGCGGTCTCCCAGTGTGGCGCTGGTGCCGGACAGTTCGAATAGCTGATTGCCGGCCAGCAGCGCCACTTCGGTGGTCAGCACCTTGGCTTCGGCCACGGCCACCGAGGCCTCGGCCACGCTGCGTGCGTCCGGAAAAGCCTGTTGCTGCAGTGCGTCCAGTACGCGGCCAGCCCGGTGCAGCAAGGCATCCGCCGCACGCAGGCGTACTTGCACATTGCCCACCCGCTCCAGCAGCAAGGGGTCACGGCTGGCCTTGTCCACGCCGGCATCTATCCATGGCCGCGCATGTTCACGCACATAGTGCAGGGTTTCCTGATAGGCCCCGCGTGCCTGGCCACTGTCGATGGCGCAGTGCAGCAGCTGGGCAAAGGGGCCAATGGAGGTGGGGCGGTCAAACGAGGCCTTGAACGGCACGATCCACTCCGGCTCCACCCATACCTGCTTGAAGCTGACCGAGCCGCTGCCGGTGACGCGCTGGCCGAAGCCATCCCAGTCATCGGTAATTTCCACGCCATCACTGTGGCGTGGGATAAAGGCCAGATAGCTGTCCTGGTTGTCGTCCACCACCAGCGTGGGAATCCACTGCGCATACAGCGCACCGGTGCAATAGAACTTCTGCCCGCTGACGCGATAGCCCTTGCCCTCCGGCGTAAGCCGGGTGCGGCGCTGGTAATCCTTGTGGCCGATTTCGGCCAGTGCATTGCCAAAGCGCACACCATCCAGCGCCAGGCCGTAGAAAAAGCGCTTCTGGGCTTCGCTGCCGCCCACGCGCAGCACTTCCAGCGCGTAGTAGTGGTTTTGCGGAATCTGCGCCAGCGAGCCATCCGCCGCGCTGATGGTGGCAATCACCTCGGCCAGCGTGACATGGGACACGCCGGCACCGCCGAACTCGCGCGGCACGGTAATGCCCCACAGCCCGCTCTGGCTGAAGCTTTCCAGCTCTGCCCACGGCAGGATGCGTTCGCGATCGCGCCGCGCTGCATCGGGGGCGAAATCAGCAGCCAGGCGCTGCGCCAGCTGCAAGGCTTCCTCATCACTGGCAATGCGATGGGCTGATCGTTGGCTGATATCCAAAACGGCCGGTGCGCTCATGAATGGTTCTCCTTTCAATTCCATTGATGGCGCGCGGGGAAGGCGCCGTTAAGGTGGTACTGGCCGATGGCGTGGTATTTCCAGCGCACCGGATCGTGCAGGGTGTGCACCCGGGCATTGCGCCAGTGGCGATCCAGCTGGTGGCGCGCACGGGTGGCGGACGAACCGGCCAGCTCGAACAGCTTTTCGCTGGCTTGCAGGGCGATTTCGGTGCTCAGCACCTTGGCCTCGGCCACGGCAATGGATGCCTCGGCGCTGCTGGCATCGCTGATGTCACCGGCCAGCAGGCGGTCCAGCGTGCGCGCGGCATTGTCCAGCACCTCCTGCGCAGCATGCAGATCGATCTGCAGCCGGCCGATGGCATGGATGACAAAGGGGTCGTCACTGGCACGCGCCACGCCGGAATCCAGCCAGGGCCGGGCATGTTCGCGCACGAAGAGGATGGCATCGCGCAGGGCGGCCTCGGCAATGCCGGCATCAATCGAAGCCTGGATCAGCTGGGAAACCGGCCCGGTGAGGTTTGGCCGGTCGGCCAGCTGCCATACCGGCAAGAGATGCGCTTCGTCCACCAGCACCTGCTCGAAACGCACCGAGCCGCTGGCCGTGGTGCGCTGGCCAAACGACGACCAGTCATCGATGACTTCCACCCCCGGCGCATGGCGCGGCACCAGCACCTGCACCGTCAGCCCGGACTCATCCTTGGCCCGGGTGGGAATCCAGTCGGCAAACAGGGCGCCGGTAGAGTAAAAACGCTGGCCGCTCAGCCGCAGCCCGTCCGCGCCGCGCTGCAGCCGGGTGCTCAGTTGCAGCATGGACTGCTGACCCTTTTCCGGCCCGGCATTGCCCAGCCGCCGGCCGGACAACACCTCGCTATAGATGAAGCGCAGCTGCGCCGGCGTGGCCAGCAGGCGGAACACCTCCAGCACGGCAAAGTGGTTTTGCGGAATCTGCCCCAGCGAGGGGTCGGCCGCGCACAAAATGCGGAACACCTGCGACAACGTCAGCAGGCTGACGCCAGCTCCGCCATATGCCTTGGGCACGGTGATGCCGCCCAGGCCGCTGGCCGAATACTGTGCCAGCTCGGCCCAGGGCAGACGCCGTTCGCGGTCACGCAGCCCGGCCTCCTGGGCAAACTTTGCCGCCAGCCGGCGGGCTACTTCCAGCGCCTCGGCATCACTGCGGATCAACGCCGCTTCCTGGAACAATGCTTGATGACTCATGACAACTCCTGTTTCATTGACGATGGTTCAGCCGGCGCGCCAGGGCGTCGCCCACGGTCTGCACCACGCTGACCAGCACGATCAGGCCAAGCAGTACCGACACCATCACCTGAGTGTCGAAACGCTGATAACCATAACGAATGGCCACATCCCCCAGCCCGCCTGCCCCCACGGCACCGGCCATGGCCGAGGAGCCGATCATCGCCACCAGGGTGATGGTGAGGCCGGACACGATGCCGGGCAGCGCCTCCGGCAGCAGCACTTGCCACAGCACGTCGCGGCGGCGGCCGCCCATGGCCTGCACCGCTTCGATCAGGCCACGGTCCACCTCGCGCAGGCTGACTTCAGCGATGCGGGCAAAAAACGGAATCCCCGCCACCGACAAGGGCACGGCCGCCGCCCACACGCCGATGGTGGTACCCACCACCAGCCGGGTGAACGGCAGCAAGACCACCAGCAAAATGATGAAAGGCACCGAGCGGAATACATTGACCACGCTGCCCACCCCGCGGTTGAGCCAGGGCCGGGCATACAGGTCGCCCGGGCCGGTGGTGACCAGCAGCAAGGCCAGCGCCAGCCCGAACAAGGCCGATACCAGCGCCGACACACTGACCATCTGCAGGGTTTGCCAGGTGGCTGTCAGATACAAATCAACAAAATCAGGCATGGTCCAGATACCCCAGGATGCGAATATTGCCGACCGGCACGGCCAGCTGACGGGCCAGATCGCCCAGACGATTGCGTGACTGCGGTGCGCAAGCCAGCACCAGCCGCCCCTGCGCCCGGCCCTGAATGCGCTCCACCCCGCCATGCAGCAGGCGGGTGGCCGGCCCCAGCGCGGCCACCAGCGGGCCCAGCGCCGGGTCTTGCCCGCTGACCCCGTCCAGCCGCACATCCAGTAGCAGTTCGGACTGGGCCGTCGCCGGCTCGCTGGCAATACGGCCCTGCACGTCGGGCGGCAACTCGTGCACCAGCGATGCCAGCAAGGCGCGGGTGGCGTCGGCCTGCGGTGCACCAAACACCTGCCACACCGGCCCCAGCTCCACCACCCGCCCCGCTTCCAGTACGGCCACGCGGTCGCAGATTTCGCGGATCACCGCCATTTCATGGGTAATCAGCACCACGGTGACATTCAGCTGACGGTTGATGTCGCGCAGCAGCGCCAGAATCGACTGCGTGGTTTCCGGGTCCAGTGACGAGGTGGCCTCGTCACACAGCAAGATGTCCGGCCGGTGTGCCAGCGCCCGGGCAATGCCCACCCGCTGCTTCTGCCCGCCGGACAGCCGTGCCGGGTAGACATCGCGCTTGCCCTCCAGTCCGACCAGGCGCAGCAGCTCGTCGACACGCTGCTCGATCTCCACGGTAGCCACCCCGGCTATCTTCAAGGGCAGGCCGATGTTCTGCGCCACCGTACGCGAGGACAGCAGGTTGAAATGCTGGAAAATCATGCCGATGCCACGGCGCGCCTGCGCCAGTTGCGCCTCGTTAAGCCCGGACAGGTCACGTCCACCCACCAGCACACGCCCGCTACTGGGCTGTTCCAGCCGGTTGATGATGCGCAGCAGGGTTGATTTGCCGGCACCGCTGCGGCCGATGATGCCGAATATTTCGCCGCGCTGGATGCCGAACTCCACCTCCTGCAAGGCCTGTACGCTGCGCCCGCCGGCCTGGAACTGCCGGCTCAGCTGCTGGAATTCCACCAGCACTTCGGCCTCCCTGGGCGCAGCGGCCGGCGGTGCGCTCAGCAAGATATCTGCCCGTGCATTCATGTCCTGCTCCTTACAGCCAGGCCGGGGCGTACAGCTTGCCGAACACCTTGTCCAGCGAAGCGCGCACCTGCTTCGAGTGTTGATAGATGGCAATGAAGCGGCGGATTTGCGGGTTGTTCACGTCCTGTTTGCGTACTACCCACTGCAGGGCGTAGATCCTGTTTTCCAGGCCATCGAACAGCAGCGCATTGTCCGGGTTGTCACCAGCCAGCTTGAGAAAGGACGGGTAGCCCTGCGCCAGATCCACATCATCCAGCGAGCGCGCCAGTTGCGAGGCTTCCAGCTGTACGATTTGCAGCTTGCGCGGATTGGCCACGATGTCCTGGATGGTGGCCTTGTAACCCAGTCCCGGCTTGAGCCGGATCAGCCCGGCCTTTTCCAGCAGCAGCAAACCACGGCCACCATTCACCGGGTCCCCGGCAATCGCCACCTTGGCACCCTGCGGTATCTGGGCAAAGGATTGCCATTTGTGCGAGTACAGTCCGATTTTCATGATGGTGCCGGGGGCAATCGGCACAAAATCGTAGCCACCCTGCTTCTTGGCATTTTCCAGAAAGGGAATGTGCTGGAAGTAATTGACATCGATATCGCCATTGGCCAGCGCGGCATTCGGGGTATTCCAGTCGGAAAACTCCACCAGCTCCACATTCAGCCCCTGGGCCTTGGCTTCCTTCACTGCAATTTGCAGCGACTCGATTTGCGGGGTGGACGACACGCCCACCTTGATGCCGTTGGCCCCGGCCACGGCCAGCGAACTGACAGCCAGCAGCAGTGTGGCCAGCACACTGCCCCAGCGTGAAGATTTGATTGTTGATGGCTGCATTGCAGACTCCCGGATGGTGGCTGCCACTAGTGGGTGGGCAGCTCTTGCAGCCCACAGACTAACCATCTTGCATGCATCAACAAACCAATAAAATCGCCGTTTTATATCTTAAATTCAGATAAATACCGGCAAATGACGACAAAAACCGCCCATGCATACACAGGGGCGGTTTCTTGTTTCAGATGACAGCTCCGGTCAGACGATGGCAGCTGCCTGCTCAAAGTCCAGCCGTGGGCCGCGTGGTGGCTGGCCGTCGCGCACGCCATAGCCCAGGTTCACCAGCAACAGGCTGCGCCACTGCCCGTCCGGGAAGAAGGCCGCATCCACCGCTGCCGCATCAAAGCCGGCCATCGGTCCGGCATCCAGGCCCAGCGCCCTTGCCGCCAGGATCAGATAGCCCGCCTGCAGGCTGGCATTGGTGCGGGCATGTGGCTCGATCAGTTGCGGCAGGCCATCATAAAAACCCTTGGCGTCGTATGCCGGATACTGCTCGGGCAGATGCTGATGAAAGGCAGGATCCCAGGCCAGCACCACGGTGAGCGGTGCGGCGGCGGTCTTGTCGCGATTGCCGGACGACAGCGTGGGCAGCAGCTTTTGGCGTGCCTCGGCACTGTGAATGAACAGATAACGGCCCGGCTGGCCATTAAAGGCGGTAGGCCCCCATTTCAGCAGCGCGTACAGCTGGCGGATGGTGTCCTCGGTTACCGGACGCGCCTGAAAATGATGGGTGGACCGTGCCTGGACAAACAACTGGTCCAGGGCTTGCGCTGACAGTGGCGAGCTCATGCCTGCCTCCTCAGGCCAGCGTGGCAATCGACACTTCGGTCGACTTGACGAAGGCCACCACCGGCGAGCCGACTTTCAGTTGCAGCTCGCGCACCGAACGGGTGGTAATCACCGAGGTAACAATGCCGGAGGCGGTTTCGACATCGACTTCCGACAGTACCGGCCCTTCCAGGATTTCCTTGATAACGCCTTTGAACTGGTTACGTACATTGATCGACTGAATGCTCATGGGATGGTCTTTCTCGTGGGTTTGGCCGCTGCGGCTGATGCAAACCACGGTAACAGAGCTTTTTTATATCGATAAGTAAGAAAAAATGCGCTGTTTAGCAGAAATTTCGCTAACAACATCAGTGCCGCGCAGGCAAAAAAAATGCCGGATCGCAAGATCCGGCTGAAGAAGAGACATGCAAGAAGGAGAAACAGAGACAACTCAGAACAACAACAAATTCGATCAGGCAGGCTGGGGCGTCAGTCGCAGATAAGGTCTGACTGCGCGATAGCCCTGGGGGAATTTCTGGCGGATCAGCGCCTCATCCTGCAGCGAGGGCACAATCACCACTTCCTGCCCCTTCTCCCAGTTGGCAGGTGTGGCAACGCTGTGCTTGTCGGTCAGCTGCAGCGAATCGATCACCCGCAGGATCTCGCGGAAGTTACGGCCGGTGCTGGCCGGATAGGTGATGATCAGCCGCACCTTGTGTGACGGATCGATAATGAACAGCGAGCGCACGGTATGGGTGCTGCTGGCATTGGGATGAATCAGGTCGTAAGCCTCGGACACCTTGCGGTCAGCGTCGGCAATGATGGGGAAATCCACCACGGCCTGCTGGGTGTCGTTGATATCGGCAATCCAGCCGTGGTGTGCCTCGAGCGGATCGACCGACAAGGCCAGCACCTTGACATTGCGCAGGCTGAATTCCTGCTTCAGCTTGGCCGTTGCCCCCAGCTCGGTAGTGCACACCGGGGTGTAGTCGGCCGGATGGGAAAACAGCACAGCCCAGCTGTCACCCTTCCAGGCATGGAAGTTCAGCTCACCCGCCGTGGATTGCTGACTGAAGTCGGGTGCGATATCGCCAAGTCGCAGTGTCATATGGCTTCCTGTTCGGTGTGATTGCGGCATGGGCTTGGTGCCGCTAACAAAAACCCTGTGGCGGCGTTGCGCCTCCTTGCCGTACGCAGTGTACTGTCTGCGTCGGCGTGCCTTGCCCCAGGGGCGCTACGCTATTTTGTTCGCCGCTCTTACTGTAATCGGCCGGCTTTGCCAGTGGAAACAAGGAAAACTGCGTTACTTATTCAGCAAACCGGGGATGGCATGCGCTGTCGCGCAAGCCTGTCGTGCTTGGCCTGGCCGGGACGCTGCCAGCCAGGGCCTTGTCTTATAACAACGTGCCGGAGCGGCCGGCGGTATCTGCCGTGTGCTGAGCCAGCAAGGACTCACAGCGAATATCACCGACAAACTGCACATCCTGCGTTTGGGCTGGTGGCTTGGCCGCCAGCTTGAACAGGCATTGGCGTTGGCCATTCAGCTTGATTTCCAGTTCAGGCTGGCTGGCACTGACATCTACAGTAAAGAAACCATCGCTGTCGCTGATGGTGCGGCCCGCATGATTGATGACAGCTGCACCGGCCAGCGGACGGCCCTCGGCATTCTGCAAACGCCCAGCCAGGGTGACGATCTTGCGCACATTCACCACCACATAATCCACGCCGCCCTTGTTGAGGTGATAGCGTGCCTGGGCTGGATTGATGCTGGCGGCGGTAGCATCGCGCTCGGCGAAATAGAAGCTGAACTTGCCTGGGCGATAGGGTGAGGCCGGCAGCAGATTGCGCCCGCTGTGCAGGATATAGTGTCCGCCGCCGCTGTCTTCAGCATGCAGGGTCAGTTCAGGGATATCCGATGCCACATCAACGATTATCGCCGTGTCGACTGCGCTGGACACCCCATCTGCCGACAGCACGACCGCCTGGCCATTCAAGGCCAGCGTGCTTTCCAGGTTAACGCCGCCGCTGAAATGGCCACCTTGCGCGGCGCGTGCCAGATAGGCATCGCCCTGTGCCAGATCATGCCGCCATTGCATATCGCCGCTGACCCCCAGCCCGTAACGATCGGCACTCAGCCCTATCCCATACTGCTGCAGCCAGGATTCATCCTGCCGCTGTCGCAGGGTAAGGCCGGCATATTGCTCACGACTGCCGCCGCCATTGCGGCTGCCCAGCGTGGCACTGACACTGCGGCCATCACGGGCAAAGTCCAGATTCATCGACAGTTCGACCCCGCGATTGCGCTGCCCGCGCAAACTGCCATAAGGGCGATCAAATACCGATAGCCTGAACGCCAGGTCACTCCCCCATAACTTCTGACTGCGGCTCAAACCCAGATCCAGCCCCACCCCCTGGTCGCTGCCATGACTGAGCCGGGTGGACAAGCTGTCGCCCCGGCCCAGTTGCTGCTGCCAGGTCAGGTTGACCGTGCGTACTGGCTGGCTGGTGCCATTGGACAGATTTTTCCGCCACTGACTCAGCCCCAGCAGCAGGCTGCCGTCACCATAGCCACCGTACCATTGCAGATCGGCCTGATTGCCGGTCTGCCCGCTATGCAGCCAGTTGGCGATCAGCTTGTTGTCGTTATTGAGATCCAGCGCGACCGATGCGCCATGGCCGCCGTATTGCCCGGTGCGCGCCACATTGAGGCCAGCCACCACCTGTGGATGCAGCAGATAGTTGAGGTTACCGCCCCACACCGGCTCTCCGGCATCGCTACGGTCAAAATTATCCAGCAACTTGCGCTGCTGGCCAGCAAACAGGTTGTAGCGCCAGCGCTGTTCCGCACTGCCCCAGCGCGGCGACTTGTAAATCCACTCGGTTTGCGTACTGTGCAGCACGCCGTCCTGCAGTAGCCTGATTTCTACCTGGTAGACGCCCTCGGGCAGGCTGCGGGTATTGATGAGTTGCAAGCCGGAGCTGACTGCCTGGCTGTGCAGCAGCACGCCATTGCGCAACACCTCCACCATACCGTCACGGTTGGCGGTGACATAAATCGGATAGCTGCTGGAGAAATCGTGACTACTCCTGAGCGTGGCGGAACTGCCTGCCATCACACCCAGCGTGGTGCCACCACTGCCGGCCAGCGGGCGTGGCAGCAACACCATATGTTGATTGTCCGGGGTGAAATAACCCAGCCGCAAATAGTTGCCCGCATATTCACGCTGGGCATACCACTGGGTCAGCGCGTGACGCCAGCCGCCATCCATACCACTGCTGCGGCTTAGCAGCATGCCTCCGTGGCTGGTCCAGTTTCCCAGGCTGCCGCTCATGTCCAGCGCGTAACGCCCGCCTACCCCACCCTGCTGCGCACCGGCCAAGTTCAACTGGCTGCGCGCAATCAAGCCCTGACTACCATGATCGGGCTGCAGGATATAAGCCCGTGCCTGATCATTGCCAGTGGCAGACTGGCTTAGCAGGTAGAGCGTGGCGTTTTCCACGTTGTAATGCATGCTGAGCAAACCGCGTGGGCAATCTGCCTTGCAGGCGCCCAGCGCTCTGGGTTCGCTCAGATAGTGCTGCCAGATGGTCTGCAAGTCCGTTTGCCCTTGCGGGCCGGAATCGCTGAACTGCAGCAGTTCCACGCTGCCTTCGCGGCTGAGTACCAGCAGCGCATCGCCCAGAAACGCGCCATTGAGCTCGACGCGACTGGCTTGAGGACTGGTAAACAATCGATCGGCGAATTCTGCGGGAATCTCTTCTGCCTGCTGCTGCAGGGAGGGTGCCAGGACAGTAGTACCTGCTGTCGCCACACCACTTACCAGCAGCCAGGCCGCCAACAGTGAATTGGTATGCAACATCGGTCTCGGGAGTTAAAAATGGCACGCAGAACCGCGTGCCAAAACCATCGAATGAGAAAAGAAAGAAAACGGCGATATAGCCGACAAATCAGCTGCCCGGAGCCACGCTCTCAAACATCATGTTGACCACGGCGTTGTACTGGCCAGCTTGATAACCATTACTGGGTTTTACCGGCTCCAGCGCCAGGGTCACCCGCTTGCTGACTGCCGCATTGGTGGCCGACATCACTTCCACCTTGCTGGTGCTGCCAACTTCCAGCTTCTTGTCAGCTACTTTCACGTTCAGCGGGATGGTGTTCTGGCCATTGCTGCTGTACAGGATGGCGGCTTCTTCCAGATAGCCCTGGATCGGACCCAGCGTACTCTTCATTTCCAAGGTCTTTTGCAAAGGCTCCAGGCTGCTGGTGCCAGGTTGCCAAGTCATGTTCTGTATCTGACCACCCCAGCCACCGACTGGGGTGACATAAAAATTGTCGGACGGAATGCGTGCTTCCACCGTCAGTTGCAACTTGCTTGTTTCCGCCATTGCATTGCCCCACACAGTCGCTAGCGTTACGGCCAACAATAATTTTTTCATCATGTGCATCTCCATTTAGTTCCAAGCACAGCTCGACATCAGGGAAGGGATACGGGCTTGGATCGTGTCCCCTCTATCAACTCGAAGTGGTAACGCCGCTGTGGCGTCTTCTCCAGGCGCAAGCTTGCCTGCGGCAAGACATGGCGCTTTACCGCGTCGCTGCAGGCATTGCCGCCATCGCACTGATACAAGGCTTCCAGCACGATGGTGCTGTTGCCGCGATTACGGATGACAAAAGCGCCATCCTGGTTTTCCAGTTCTGTGTCGTAATGCTCGACATGTGGCCTAACAATCAGAAAAGCCCCATAGCCAGTCAGTACATTCACCCCGGCATCCAGCGAGTTCTGGTATTGAGTGGCAGCCTTGTCATCCAGTCCGAATTCGTCCTTTTTTTGCGGCAACACCGGCACGAAACGCACGCGGTAATAGCTTTCCCGCTCACGCGACCCGACATGGAGCAGCCGCACGCTACTGGCAGAAGATGCCGGCACGATCACATGCGAGGGGCTGGCAATCAGCCCCTCCAGCTTAGTGCTGCCGTCGGTGCGGGCGATGGGCAGCTCGCGATGCTTGCCATTGCTGTCGTACACCACTTCATGGATGGTGATCCGGACAAATGCCGTATTGCTGCCGCTGTTGTAGATCCGCTTCAGGATGGAACTGCGGTCATGATCGATATAGTTGTACAGCGCGCCGATACTGATGACCGGCCCGGCCTGTGCCAGGAAAGTGGCCAGCAGCGTCGTAATCAGCATGATCAAGCGCATCGTTTTCCTTCCTTTCTCTGGCTCCCCCACCGTAACAGCCGGCAGGCAGCACACCGTGCGCGCTTCAAAAGCGGTTGCCTATTTCCACAGCACTCATCGGCCGCGCCAGGAAATAGCCCTGGCCGGTGCTGATATCCAGCTGACGGGCGATGTCCAGATCCAGCGTGCTTTCAATCCCCTCCAGCACCACATCGGTCACCGCCAGGCTTTTGGCCATGCCAACTGCCGCAGCCAGCACAGTAAGTCCATCACGGCCACGACTGGCTGCCCGCAACAGGCTCTGATCCAGCTTCAGCTGGGTCAGCGGCATCTGGCTTAATAGCTGCAAATTGGCATAGCCACTGCCAAAGTCATCGAGCGCCAATTGAAAGCCATGCAGGCGCAAGCTGGCCATATTCCCCAAGACCAAGGGCAGATCAGATAACTCTTCGGTTTCGGTGACTTCGATAATAATGCTGGCAGGGTTAATTCCGCGCCTGCGGGTTTCTTCAATCATCACCGTGGCAAAATCATGCTGCTTTAATAGCGGCCACCCCAGATTGAATGCCAGGGAAACGCACAGACCTTGCGCATGCCAGCGTTGTAAATCCTTCAAGCCCTGATGCAACATTTGCCATGTCAATTGCCTGAGCGCATCCGGATCGTCAAACAACTCCTGAAAGCTGGCCGGCGATAGCAATCCATAGTGAGGATGATCACAGCGCGCCAATAATTCGGCTCCGATATACTTCATGGTATCCAGATTGAATTTCGGCTGATAATGCGCAATAAATTGCCCCTTGCATAAGCAGTCCCATATCTCATCACTACTCAGATAAACCGGCATAGGCAATTGAGCTGACTGAGCGAGCGATCTGCTTTCCATCGTTAGCAAACGTTGCAAATCAGCGCCAGATACCGGCTTTTGCACACAGCCCAATACCTGCCACTGCGATTCTTTGGCTGCCATTTCAGCTGCCTGTAAAATTCGATGATCATAAGAACTCATCAGTATCAGGGCCGAAGGTTTTATCCCACGCGCATCCAGCATTCTGATTAAGCCAATACCATCCATATCCGGCATTTGCAGATCGCAAACAAGTACATCGAAAACCTCTGCATCTGGCTGACAGATAGTCGCCAGGGCAGCGCTGGCGGAAGCCGCTTCTGTAATCTTTTCAAAACCGATGGTGCGCAACAAATCACAAATCAGAAAACGTTGTGCCGCGTGATCATCAATTACCAAGAATCTCGTCATAAATTCACCTTACTAACCGTGGGCCATTGTATCCAAGATAAGTCTTAGCTAAATATGCGATCATTCTTTATTTTTGTAGGAAATTTCCACAAATAGACAAAACAGATTCTGGATTGTTATCATCCGTTGCCAATGCGCATCAGGACATTCATGAAATCAATAGCTATCATCGACGATCACCCAGCCATTCGCATCGCCATCCGCGGGCTGTTTCATAACACAAATGCATTTAATGTTTTATTCGATACAGATAAGGGCACGAATGGCTTGGCCTTTCTAAAAAAGCAGGCTGCCGATTTGATTATTCTTGATCTGGAATTGCCTGATATTGATGGCTTTGAAGTATGGCAGCGTGTTTGCGCTGCCCATTTGCCTTGTAAGGTTTTATTCCTATCAGCCAAGAATGAAAACATTTACGCGCTACGCGCCCTGAAATGCGGCGCGCACGGCTATATCAGCAAGAGCAGGGATCTGGAAGACATTTTCCAAGCAGCCAGCATGATTTTGTCCGGCTACACCTTTTTCCCGCAGACGGCCATGCAGAGCCTGAATTCCGCAGGAGATCCTGCGCTGGATTGTGCCATCGGGCGGCTGTCGAATCGTGAGCTGATGATTGCGCGGCTGCTGGCCCAAGGGCTGTCCAATCTGGATATCTCTCGGCAACTGGCCATTAGCAACAAGACTGTCAGCACTTACAAGACACGGATTTTCCAGAAGCTCAATGTGCAATCAGTGATGCAGCTGGCACAGCAGGTACAGATTCATGCGGCAGATTGAGTTCTGGCTTGGCGGACTGTGCCTGGCGCTATGCTGGCTTGCCCGCTGTGCGCTGGCGGAGCCGTTGCCGCTACAGCTTTATCCCGAACAGGCCGCCACGCAACCGGGTGCGGAACGCCAGCGCCCACCGCTCAAGGTGGGTGTGGTGCTGGATGAATACATTCCCTACTACGTGCGCAAGGACGGCACGCAGCTGCAGGGTATTAGTGCCGACTACCTGGCACTGATCGGCCGCCAGCTTGGCCGCCGGATCGAGGCCCTGCCCTTCAACGACAAACAGCAGCTACTGCAAGCCTTGCGCACCGGTGCCATAGACCTGCTGGCTGGCAACCAGAGCGATCTGGCGGCAGACCTGCTCAGCACGCATGCTTATTTCCCCAACCGCATCATCGAGGTCAAACGGATTGATGAGGACAATAGCCGTCGGCCACGTATAGCGATCGGCAAACATCCCGCGTTGGCAGCGCAGCTGGCGCGTATTTATCCAGGCAGCCCGATACAAGGTTTTGACAACGGCTTGCAGGCCATGCAAGCCGTCGCCTTCGGCCAGGCCGATCTTTATATTGGCAACCCCACCGAGGCCAATTTCCTGATCAACCAGCTGTCGCTGGACAGCCTGGAAATCGCCAACTACTCCGCGCTGGAGGACGATCCTTTTGTATTTTTGCTGCGCAAAGACAATAGCGCGCTGCAGTCCCGCGTGAATGATGCCTTGTCCGCCATCCCGGGCAAAGTGGAGCTGGAGGTACAGAAACGCTGGCAGGGTGGCAACGAGCACTACAACATCAGCCAGCAGATCAAGCTGTCGCCAAGCGAACAGGCCTGGATTAAGGCACATCCCGTCGTGCGCTATTCGGCACCGGCCGATCTTTACCCGCTGGCCTTCAAGACCAGCCCGGATGCCCCGGCCGCTGGCATGGCCATCGAACTGCTGCAAAAAATTGCCCAGCGCACCGGCCTGCGCTTCATCGAGGCTGCACGCAGCGGCAACCACCAGCTAGTGGATTTCTCCAGGGCAGAGGTCGACATCATCCCCAATCTGGTGGTGTCAGACCGCCGCCGCCAGGACATGCTGTTTTCCATGCCCTACGCCCACTCGCTGTGGGGCGTAATTACCCGCAGCGATGACAGCACCATCCGCACGCTGGCCGACCTGGCGGGCAAGAAGGTCGCCATCATCCGTAATTCGGCGGCGCGGGAAAGCATCAGCGACCCAGCCCTGCGCGCGCGTATTCAGTTCGTGGAGGCTGCCGACATGCTGGCCAGCTTTCGCCTGCTGGCCGAGCACAAGGTGGATGCCAACATCAACAGCCTGCTGACAGCCAATGCCATCGTGCGCAATGGCGAACTGGGCCGCTTCAAGGTGATCGGCACCGCCAACCAGACCCCATTGGACATCGCCATCGGCACCAGTCGCACCCTGCCGCTGCTGGCCGAAATCATCAATAAGGCGGTGCTGGCCATCCCGCAAGAGGAGTTGGACAAACTGCGGCTGGACTGGGTCAACAGCAAGGCCAGCACCATGCATGTCGGTCTGAGCCGCCTGAACGACCACCACTACCAGAACATGATCTGGCTGCTGGTGGCCAGCCTGGTGGCACTGCTGATCCTGATTGCTTACCGTACCCGCTGCCACTGGCAGCAGCAGCGCGCCCTGCGCGACCGGCTGGACACCCTGGGCCGGCTGGTGGACCAGCTGCCGTTTGCCCTTTTTATCAAATTACCCGGCAGCGGTATCGAACTATCCAATCCGCCTTACCGCGCACTGCGCGCACAAAGTGAAGATGGCGCACTGGAAGTGTTGCAGCGAGACATCATCGCAGTCGCCCGTACCGAAGGCCGCAGCGCGCAGCGAGAGGGCCAGGTCAGTACCCGCCAGGGCAAGCAAGACCTGTTGCTATGGGCCAAACCCTTTTTCACGCTCACACAGGACGAGGGGGCGATACTGGGCGGATGGTTCGACATCACCCCGCTCAAACACAGTGAACGGGCACTGGAACAGGCCAGGGATGATGCCGAAAGCGCCAATCGTGCCAAAACCACCTTCCTGGCGGTGATCAGTCACGAGATCCGCACGCCGATGAATGCCATTCTCGGCCTGCTGGAGCTGGAACTGAAAAAAGCCGCCAATACCAATCTGAGCACCATCTTCCAGTCGGCCACCAGCTTGCTACACCTGCTGGATGGCATTCTGGATCAGGCCAAGATGGAAGCCGGCCAGTTGAGCATCGCGCCACATCCGGCACAGCCCTGGCGCATGCTGGCCAGCATGGCGGCGCTGTACGGGCCGATTGCCAAGGAAAACGGGCTGTCGCTCGCCCTGCACACCGACCCTGCCCTGCCCGAAACGCTATTTATGGATGAAAAGCGGGTCAGCCAGATTCTGGGCAACGTGCTGGGCAATGCGATCAAGTTCACCGAGCAGGGTGACATCCGCATCGACTGCCAGTGGCAGCCACAATCACCCGGCCAGGGCGTGTTGCAACTGGACATTCGCGATACCGGCCGTGGCATTTCCGATGAAGCCCAGGCAAGTATCTTTGATGCCTATGCGCAGGAGAATCCGGCCACCAAATCGGGTACCGGCCTTGGCTTGTGGATATGCGCCAACTTGCTTAGGCAAATGGGTGGAGACATCAGCCTGGCCAGCCAGCTGGGGGTGGGCACCCTGGTATCGATCCGCATTCCCTGCCGCAGCGATTGTGACATCAGCCAAGACACGTCCACGCCACTGCCGCAGCAAGTAGAGCCGGCATTACGGGTGCTGGTGGTCGATGACCACCCGGCCAACAGATTATTACTGGAGCAACAGCTGCGCTTTATCGGCCTACACGACATCCACAGCCTGCCCAGCGCAGAAGAAGCGTTGGCTTTGCTGGAAGCAGAACACTGCGACATCGTCATCAGCGACTGTTTCATGCCGGGCATGGATGGCTTCAGCCTGGCGCGCCAATTGCGCGCCCGCACCGGCAAGCAGCCCTACATCATCGGTTATACCGCGGATGCCAGACCGCGCAATCTGAGCCAGGCACTGGCTGCCGGCATGGATTGCTGCCTGACCAAGCCAGTCAATATCGAGCAACTGACGGCTGCGCTTGCCGCCTGCCCGCGGGACGATGCCAGCCAACAGCGCCGCCGCATCCTGCAGGAGCGTATTGCCGGGCTCAAGCTGGCCACGGTGGCACGCCAACAATTCATCGACCTGATGCAAGAGAGCAATCAGCAGGACATTGCTGCCTTGCAACAGGCTAGTGCACAGGCTGATTTTGTGCAGATGTCAGCCCTGACGCACAAGCTGATGGGTGCAGCGCGCATGGTACAGGACCAGGAAATGCTGTCGCTCAGCGAGCTGCTGCAAGACAGCGTCAGCCAGCAGTCGCTGGCGGAATGCCAAGAAATCGTGGCCGACCTGGTACAGGCTGTTGCCGAATGCAATGCCATGCTGGAACAAGCGCGCTGATCTAGCACCACCTTAGCGTGGCCACTCTCCAACCTCGGACAAAGGCAAAAGCAATGCACCACAAGCACCGCAGCAAACGCTTGTTCCGCCTGGCCGGCGGCCTTGTCTGCTGCTTGCTGGCGGCCAGCACCCATGGCGCAGAAATGAACATCAGCGCGGTTTTCCAGCCTTCCGTATTGGCTCCGCAAACCGTGCAGTTCCAAAACACCACCCCATTGGCCAGTTTTTGCAGTAATTTCCCGAGTAATTGCACAGGCAAGAATTTCGGTATCAACTTCCCGGTCCGCTGGACCTACCACTTGGAGCAAGGCGGCCTCACTGATCCGCGTAAAAACGCTTATATCAAGGTTCCAAACACCTTTCGCCAAGTACAGCTATTCAACACGTCGACCGGACAAGCCAGTCAATTGCGCTTTCGGGTCAGCGGCATTGCCACTACGTACAACTTATCCAAGCGAGCGATGGATATCGTCGGTGAATCCGGTGCACTCGGCGGACACTTATTGCTCTGGCTTGGCGGGTTCTGGGGCAATCCTTACGGCACGCTGGGCCGTTGCGTGAGCCTTGGTTCAACCTTGTTTTCTGATAAATGGGCAACAGCCGTATGGGGTGTCCCGGAAAATGCTGGCTACTGTTACAAACGCTCCGAATTCTCCATTCCAGCTCCCGGCCTGGTCATCTCCGACCCAGGCCTGATGTACGAGCTGGAGACGCCCAATCCGCTAGAACTCAGTAACGGTGAGTACCGTGGCAGCCTTGAATATCACATCGGTCCCGGCCAGGATTTTGACTTTGGTGACAATGCCACCGTTGATACCAGCAGCATCAAAATCAACTTTAGCCTGCGCGTGGCGCACGAGCTAAAGGTGAACTACCCCGAGAACGCCCATCGTGTACTGCTAGAGCCGGCTGGTGGCTGGGCGGTATGGCTGCAGCAAGGACGCGACCCCGGCCCGCTGCAGCGGGATATACCGTTTACGGTAACCAGCTCCGGCAGCTTTAGCGTGAAACTGGACTGTCAGTACAAGGCAGGCAGCCATTGTGGCATCGCCAATGACAGACAACAGGTCGTACCGGTCAGCACTGCACTGAGCATGGAGGGGCTACGGGTAAAGAACAGCAACCAGGATGCCGCGAACATTCCGCTACGCAATGACAGTGCAGTGGTGTTCGCCACCCGCGCGGCCAGTGCTACGCGCCGCTCCAGGCTGCACTTTACTGTAGCCGCACCGGATGTCAGCGCCATGGCCAAGCAAAGCGGCGATCGTTTCCTGGGTGCGGTCACCCTGGTGTTTGATGCGGGAGTCATCTGACACCGGGGCACGCATGGATATCTGCGCACTGAGCAGGATTTCGGCCAGCCACCTACCGCCATAGTCCGCAGGCAAAGCCACCGGATCCGGCGCTGCCTCACCAGCGTCGCCATCACTCTCAGACAAAGGCAAGACAATGCAACACCGCAAGCATCGCCACACTTGGCGGCAGCACCTGGCTGCCGGCTTCTACGCTGGCCTGCTAGCCAGCAGTGCCAATGGCGTGGAAATGACGATCAGCGCGGCATTCCGCCCTTCCGTGCTGTCCCCGCAAACCGTTCAATTTGAAAACACCACCCCACAGGCCAGTTTTTGCCGCTACTGGCCAAACAGCTGCACCAACAAGACTTTCAGTATCGGCCTGCCGGTGCGTTGGTCTTATCCCAATGTCAAAAGCGGTGAAACCAACCCCCGCAAAGGCCTCTACATCAAGGTGCCCAATACCTTTCGCACGGTACAGGTGGTGAACGCCCAAACAGGACAAACCAGCCAGCTGCGCTTTCGGGTCAGCGGTATGGCCAGCACTTACAACCTGGCATTACGTGCGATGGATATCACCGGCTCCAGCACTCCGCTCGACGCTCATGACAAGCTCTGGGTCGGCAATTATTGGGGTTATCCATCAGGAAAATGCAAGGGATTGACCGTTACCTGGATTTCCGACAAATGGGGGTCTGCGCTCTGGGGATATCCGGAAAATGCGGATGGATGTTACAAGCTGGCGGCCTACCCGATCCCTGCTCCCGGCGTCAGCATAACCGACGCTGGCCTGATGTATGTGCTGGAAACCCCTAGCCCGCTGGAGCTGGGCAATGGCGAATACCATGGCAGCCTGGAGTACCGTATCGGCCCCGGACAGGATTTTGATTTTGGCGACACCGCCACTGTTGATGCCAGTATTGTCAAAATCAATTTCGTCTTGAGCGTGGCACACGAACTGAAAGTGAATTATCCCGACAATGCCCGCCAGGTGCTGCTGGAGCCGCCTGGCGGCTGGTCGGTCTGGCTACAGCAGGGCCGCACCCCCGGCCCGCTACAGCGCGATATCCCGTTTACCGTGGCCAGCTCCGGCAATTTCAGCGTTCGACTGGAATGTCAGTACAAGGTAGGCAGCCAATGCGGCATTGCCAATGGCAAGCAACTGGTGGTGCCGGTGGCTACCGCGCTGAGCATGGAGGGTTTACGGGTAAAGGACAGCGGCCTAAATGCCACCCGCATCGCACTGAGCAATGAAAATGCAGTCGTGTTCAGCGCTCAGACAGCCAGTGCCACGCGTCGCTCCCAACTACACTTTGGCGTGGCGGCTGCAGATGTGACAAGCATGGCCAAGCAAAGCGGCGACCGCTTTCTGGGCACGGTCACCCTGGTGTTCGATGCCAGCGCCATCTGATGCAGATTTCGCTTGGACTTGTTGAGGCTATTTGTTTTCGCTGCGCGATTGAGTGGATGCGAGAGCACATATCGTTCACCACCCAACAGCTGGCCCGGAATATAGGTCCAGATGAACACGATGGTCGCCCAGCCGACTCGCTCTTTGATACGCGGCGTGGAGTGGCAAGCATGCCAGCCAATCCTCTTGTCATCCGATAGCCATGTTGTGCGTTATCCGTATGGAATGGTCCCTATTGCTAATGCATGAACTTTCATAACATCGTCATGTCGGACTGCTTTCATCCATGCTGCTTGCGGCATGGATTCAGACCGGCTCGAAACATGCCCAGCTACGCCCTTACTCCATACGGAATCAACGCCATGAAACGTCTTCTGCTTTGCTGTCTCCTTGCCACCACGCTGACAGCCTGTTCCAGCACCAATAATCAGCAAGCGGTCAGCACTGGCAATAATGCCATCAACAAGCCCACCACCTCCCTGTCTGGTGCAAGTAATTCCAGCGCTGCTCAAGCGGTGCTGAACCAGAAAATCGACGCCAATATGGCAGCCGCACCCGGCTTTATTCCCTTTGCCCCAAGCGATAGCACACTCGACCTGGTCGGCAAGGGGCAAATCCTGCGCCAGATCAGCAGCATTCAGGCCATGAAAAAGATTACCTTGCGTGGCTATTGCTACCGTGGCAGCTCGAATAAAGCCAAATCGATGGCACAAGCCCGTGCTGCCGAAGTCAGGGACTTCCTGATCGCGTCTGGCGTGCCAGCCAAGCGCATCATCATCCGCATCAATACCGACAAGAAGCAGCACGGCGTACAGATCGCCAGCAAGTAATTCGGCAGGCCCGCCAAGCGGGACTGACAGACCAAGCCGGACCGTCCATGCGCGTCCGGCTTTGCTTTGCTCCATGCTGATCATCACGCCAGCGCTATACTGCCGTCATTGCATCAAACACTCAGGAGCCCGCATGCCAGTCCTTACTCGTCCCTTGTTCGCTATCCCCGCCGTACTCTGCTTGTTGCTGGCGGGCTGCACCACACCCTCAGCCGCGCCGGCAACCATGCCAGCCCCCATGGTGGGCATGGCCAATCCTGCCTCGGTGTATTGCATCCAGCAGGGCGGCCACTTACTGCCACAAAAAGACAATGCCGGTAATGAATATTCCCTGTGCCAGCTGGCCGATGGCCGAGTGATCGAGGAATGGGCCTTGTTCCGCCAGCAAAACAGGCCGCCCCAGCCCTGAAGCATTCTGGACAGACATCATCTGTCTAATGCCGCGTCATCACATGGCTTGCAGTTCTGCCCATTACCTGCCGGCGACGCAGCGGGCTGGGCATTAATGCATAGTTAGGTTATAAACAAAGCAGAGAGCGCACGGCCAATGCGTCTCTCCGCCATAATAATATTGCTTCAAATAATAAATACCTCGGGGTGGGTCATGCGCAGCCGGTACCGTAAGCAGATTATTTTTATTACCCTTATTATTAGCATCGGATTTTCCATCAGCGCAGTTGTCACTTATTCACGAGAAAAAGGCGAGGCGGAAAAAAGGATTCTGGAAGAGTCGCTACCCTTGATCGGCGATTCGATTTATACCGAAATACAAAGCAGCATCATGAATCCGGTGGATATTGCCACCTTCATGGCCCATGACAGCTTTGTCCGCGACTGGGTTATCGACACCAACAGCAACCCCGCCACCATTCGCAGATATCTACGCGGGATAAAAGAAAAATACAACGCCGCCACGGCTTTTCTGGTGGATGATGCTGAAAAGAAGTATTACACCGACAACGGCAAACAGCTTACATTACACCCTAATGCATCAAGAGATGCCTGGTATTGGCGGGTCTTGGCAGACCCAGCGATCTATGAGCTAAACCTGGGCAAGTACCAGGAAAATGACTCTTTACTGGTTTTCGCCAACGAGAAGATTTTCGATGATGACGGCAAGGTCATCGGCATAGTCGGCATCAGCCAGGAATTACACCACTTCAAGAAAATCATCGACAAATACGCCGACAAATATAATAACGACATTTACATTTTTGACCAGTCCGGCAATATCATCATTCGCAGCAGTCACGCAAGCTCTCCTCCGCACTTTGACTTCAATTCGATGAATGCTGCCATTCATCAGAATGAAACCATTCCGCATAATTTCCTGCTGCAATCCACGGCAACAGAACGCATTGTCGGCATCCGCAAACTGCCTGGCAGTAATTGGTACCTGGCCGTAGAGGAAGATGTCTCGGAAACGCTGAAAAATGAAAAAAAATCGATGATAGAAACCCTGCTGGTCAGCATTATTTCCAGCATTATCGTCATTCTGTCCACCACCGGACTGGTCTACAACACCCAGAAAAAACTGTTCGCGGCTGCCACTACCGATCCGCTCACCGGCTTGCTCAATCGTCATGCCTTTCACGAACGCATTCGCCGTCAGCGTAAGCGGCATGGTGACCAGGCTTATTTGCTGGCCATGATCGATATCGACCACTTCAAGGCGATCAATGACAGCTACGGCCATCAATTTGGGGACGAGGTTATCCGTGACTGCGCCCGCGCCTTGAGCGAGGAGGCTGCTGGTGGAAATATTCTGGCGCGCTGGGGTGGTGAGGAATTCCTGCTGTTTGCACCGCAACCCAACGGCTGCGATCAGATCAGCTGCCAACAATGGCTGGATAAGCTCCGGGCAAATATTGCTGCGCGCCGCATTCGCTGCAATGGCATGGAGATAGCGGTGACAGTGAGCATCGGCTATGCGCTAGCCAAGAATGGTGTCCAGTGGGAGCCACTACTGGAAATGGCTGATCAGGCTTTGTATGCTGCCAAACAGGCCGGCCGCAACCGGGTGATGGCGGCTTGATCTCTGGATAATCTGCCAGAAAAAGCTGGCCGATCATGCCGGCCAGCTTGGCTGTTGCGCCCACTCAGGCTGTTGCCTGGGCGTCCTTGAACATGGCCTTGATGCCACGCAGGGCCTGGCGAATACGTGCTTCGTTCTCGATCAGCGCAAAGCGTACATACTCATCGCCCTGGTCACCAAAACCAATGCCGGGCGAGACACACACCTTGGCCTTTTCCAGCAGCAGCCGGGCAAATTCCAGCGAACCCAGCTCACGCCATTGTTCCGGAATACGCGCCCAGATATACATCGAGGCCTTGGGGCATTCCACCTGCCAGCCGATCTCATTCAGCCCTTTCACCAGTACGTCGCGGCGCTGCTGGTATTTTTCGGCAATGTCGCGCACGCACTGCTGGTCGCCTTCCAGCGCGGCAATCGCGGCCACTTGCAGCGGGGTGAAAGTACCGTAATCGTGGTAGCTCTTCATGCGTGCCAGCGCGGCCACCAAGTCGGGGTTGCCCACCATGAAGCCAATACGCCAGCCAGCCATGTTGTAGCTCTTGCTGAGGGTAAAGAATTCGACGGCGATGTCCTTGGCGCCCGGCACCTGCATGATGGACGGCGCCTTCCAGCCATCGAACACGATGTCGGCGTAGGCCAGGTCATGCACCACGAAGATGTCGTGCTTCTTGGCCAGGGCAATCACTTTTTCGAAGAAATCCAGCTCCACGCACTGCGCAGTGGGATTCGACGGAAAGCCCAGCACCATCATCTTGGGCTTGGGATAGCTGCCACGAATGGCCTTTTCCAGCTCGGCAAAAAAATCGATGCCCGGTACCAGCGGTACCGAACGGATCTGCGCCCCGGCAATCACCGCACCGTAGATGTGGATGGGGTAACTCGGGTCCGGCACCAGCACGGTATCGCCGCCATCCAGCGTAGCCAGCATCAGGTGGGCCAGACCTTCCTTGGAGCCGATGGTGACAATCGCCTCGCTATTGGGGTCGATCTCCACCTGGTAGCGGTCCTTGTACCAGCGGGAAATGGCGCGGCGCAGCCGTGGAATGCCCTTGGAGGCGGAATAACCGTGGGTATCCGGACGTTGCGACACTTCGTTGAGCTTGGCGACAATGTGCGGTGGCGTGGCGCCATCAGGGTTGCCCATGCTCAGGTCGATAATGTCCTCACCGCGCTGTCTGGCAGCCAGTTTCAGTTCGGCGGTGATATTGAAGACGTAGGGAGGGAGACGATCGATGCGCGCAAAGCGGCGCTTGCCTGCAGAAGAAGCCATGTGAACCTTTCACGTAAGCGCCCGGAACCGTCCGAGCGACGTTGCCCATGAGGGGCAGACTTATCGTAAAAGCGGATGCCGCATGGCACAAGCATTTTTTTGCCATCCAGCTGGCTTGACAAGGACAGGACAGACCGCTCCAATCACAAGCCTTGCCCCAGCACGCCGGGCATCGCGAAAACAGGAAACATGGATCACAAGCCCAGCCTTGACCGAATCGACCTGAAAATCCTGGAAGTACTGCAGCGGGATGGCCGCCTGCCTTTTCAGCGGCTGTCCGAGCAGGTAAACCTGACCGCCCGCCCCTGCCTGGAGCGGGTCAGACGGCTGGAAAAAGCCGGCATCATCAAGGGTTACAGCGCCATCGTTGATCTGCCCCAAGCAGCGCCGGCACTGGTGGTGCTGGCCCAGGTTTCGCTCGCCGACCATGTGGTATCGCAGCAGGCATTTACCCGCGAAATCCAGGGCACCCCGCAGGTGCTGGATTGCTGGCTGGTCAGTGGCAGCTTTGATTTCCTGCTGCGCATCGGCTGTCAGCATATCGACGAATACCGCCAACTGGCCGACCGCTGGCTGGCCAGCACTGCGTTTCATATCGAAAAAATCCTGACCACCACTGAATTGCAGCAGATCAAGCGTGACGGTACGCCCCGGCCCTGAATCAGAAACGCAGCGACAGGCAGGTCAGGCCGCCATCCATCTTGCGGATTTCACTGGTATCAGTCTCGATGATGGGCAGGCCCAGCGTCTGCAACTGGCGCAGGGTATGCGGATAGCCGCTGGGGGTGATCAGCGTGTCGTTGATCCACAGGGTGTTGCCGGCATACTCCTCCTGCGGACTGAGTACTATCTGGTCAAAACCACTGAATGCCGGGTTATTCACCGCATCTTCAGACAAGATCAGCGTATTGCGCCCCACGTAGTTGACGATGGATTTCAGGTGCAACCCTGCCCCGACCGGCACTGCCTGCACGCTATAGCCAAATTTCTCTACCGCCGCCGCAAACTGGCTGATACCTGCCTCGTTGGTGCGGCTGGACAGCCCGATGAAAAAGCGCTTGTCCACCATCAGCACATCGCCACCATCCATATGCGCGCCCTCCCCCAGCCACACTGCATGCCGGAAACGCGAAACCAGCGGGGCAATACTGTGGATTTCGCCACGGCGGGACGGTGCGCCCGGATTCGTGATGATGGCCAGCTCCGGCATCAGCACGGCGGTATCTTCCACAAAATGGGCATCGGGGTAGTCTGGCTGCGCCGGCAAGGTGGTCACGGTCAGCTCCAGTTGCAGCAGGATATCCAGGTAGTTACGAAACTGCTGCCGGGTCAGTTCGGCGTCCGGCGCGCCCAGGCTGGCGGTGGTCAGACCATGAGCAACGGAATCGGCAGGCAGGCGGGTAATGGCATGGGTAAAGTACATGGCGGGCTTTCCGGTGGAGTCAGCAAACACGACGGGCAAGGCCTGTCGTCCTGCCCACCATTCTAGGCAGCCCGCTGCAGTCAGAACGGTCGTTCTACCGGCCGCTCACAGCCGGTTTGCGCTGTCATGCGGTACACGGGCAGCGCAGTACGACTTAGCCCGGGGCATTGCGCCAAGCTGCTAGCCGCTGTTGATAATACGGCATGCCCTGGTGCGGCCACCCTAGCGACTCCAGCTGATTAACCATTCCCCAGAAGGATTATTTCGTAGCGTTATATATCCGGGTATATTACGAACTCACTCGCAAACCGGAGCCCGCAATGAAAGCAAGGCTGATTGCCCTTTCCCTGTGCAGCATGCTGCTGGCAGGCCATACCCTGGCTGGTGAAATCACCGTTTCTGCCGCCGCCAGCCTCACCAACGCCTTCAAGGATATTGCCCGTGGCTTTGAGGCACAGAATCCAGGCAGCAAGATCAATTTCAACTTTGCCGCATCCGGCGCGCTGCTGCAGCAAATAGCCAAGGGCGCTCCGGTGGATGTTTTTGCCTCGGCCGATCAGGAAACCATGGACAGTGCGGTAAAGCAGAAGCTGGTGAATAGTGCAGACCGCAAGGACTTTGCCCGCAATGCGCTGGTGCTGATCACCCCTGCCGACAGCAAGCTGAAACTGCAACAGTTAAGTGACTTGCAGCAAGCCGGCATCAAGCATGTGGCCATTGGCGTACCGGCCAGTGTGCCGGTGGGCCGCTACGCCAAGCGTGCGCTGGAAAACGCCCGCCTGTGGCCGGCGGTGGAGGCGAAGGCCATCAATACCCAGAATGTGCGCCAGTCGCTGGATTATGTTGCCCGTGGCGAGGTGGAGGCCGGCTTTGTCTACCAGACCGACGCTACCATCATGCCGGACAAGGTGAAAGTAGCGTTCAGCGTGCCGCTGGATGAAGTCATTTCCTACCCAGTAGCCCGTACCGCCACGGCAGCCAATGCCACCGAGGCACAACGCTTTGTCAATTACCTGCTGTCGCCAGCCGCACAAGCCGTGCTGAGCCGCTACGGCTTCCAGAAGCCCTGACATGAGCGATTGGCTGGCCGACCCGGCGTGGGCGGCACTTACCTTGTCATTGCAGGTGGCCGGCTGCGCCACCCTGCTCAATCTGCTGTTAGGGGTGGGCGTCGGCCTGCTGCTGGCGCGTGGCCGCTTTCCCAGCCGCGACCTGCTGGACACCCTGCTGACTCTGCCCATGGTGATGCCACCCACCGTGCTGGGCTACTACCTACTCACCCTGCTAGGCCGGCGTGGCCCGCTGGGTAGCTGGCTACAGGCGCAGTTTGGTATCAACCTGATCTTCACCTGGCAAGGCGCGGTGATTGCCGCTGCGCTGGTGGCCTTCCCCCTGGTGTACAAGCCGGCACGGGCGGCATTTGAAGCGGTGGACGGCCAGCTGGAACAGGCCGGACGCGTGCTGGGCGTGTCAGAAATCGGCATTTTCTTTCGCATCACCCTGCCGCTGGCCTGGCGCGGCATTCTGGCCGGCCTGCTGCTGGCTTTTGCCCGCGCCCTGGGTGAGTTCGGCGCCACGCTGATGGTGGCGGGCAGCATTCCCGGCAAGACCCAGACCCTGTCGGTGGCCATTTACGAAGCGGTGCAAGCCGGGCAGGACGATAGTGCCAACCGGCTGGTGCTGGTGACTTCGCTGGTCTGCGTGCTGGTATTGCTGCTGGCCGGCAAGCTGGCACCCGGCCGGCTGGCGGAGCGCTGACATGCCCACACCCCGTTTCGACCTCGCCATCCGTCAGACCGTACGCAGCGGCACGCGCAGCTTTTCGCTGGATATCGCCCTGCACAGCGACTGCCAGCAACTGGTGGTTTATGGCCCGTCCGGTGCCGGCAAGAGCATGCTGCTCAAGGCGATTGCCGGCCTGCATCATCCTGACGCCGGACATATCCGGCTGGATGGCCGCAGCCTGTTCGACAGCACACGGGGCATTTGCCTCAGCCCGCAGCAAAGGCAGCTGGGTTATCTGTTTCAGGACTACGCGCTGTTTCCTCACCTGAGCGTGCGGCAGAACATCGGTTTTGGCCTGCAGCGCGGCTGGCTCAACCCCGGACGCCGCCGTCAGCTGGCTGCCGTGGACTACTGGCTGGATGCCTTTGACCTGGGCACACTGGCCGACCAGCTGCCAGCCACCTTGTCTGGTGGCCAGCGCCAGCGCACCGCACTGGCACGCGCACTGGTGGCCGAGCCACGCGCCTTGCTGCTGGACGAACCGTTCTCGGCACTGGACCCGGCCCTGCGCCAGCAATTGCGCGGGGAACTGGCTGAACTGCTGCAACGGCTGTCCATCCCCATGCTGTTGATCACCCACGATGCCGCGGACGTGCAGGCCTTTGGCCAGCAAACCCTATACCTGCAGGATGGCCGACTTGGCCAGCCGCCTGCCGGCCTGACGGAGACTTCCCATGAATGACTTCCAGCAGCAGCGAGCCTTCCGCCTGCTGACCCGCGCGGTACTCGGTGTGCTGCGCAATGCGCAAGATGGTGAGCTCCCCCTCTATGCCTGGACGCTGGGCCTGCCGCAGCAGATGCTGCTGGAGGTGCTGGCAGCCTGCGCACCGGAACTGGGCAGCATGGAAGCACTGGCTGACACGCAATACCAGCAGCTGCTGTCGCAGCAGCCGCCCCTGCATTCCGCGCTGCTGAGCCTGCTGCTAGCCAACCGTTCGGCGGCGGAAAATCCGCAGCACGGCAGCTGGCTGGCCCATGTGGTGGCCGTGGCCAGCCTGGGCAGTCGCCATCTATGGCAGGACATGGGACTGACAAGCCGTCACGAGGTAAGCCTGCTGCTGCAGTACTATCTGTATCCGCTGTATGCGCGCAATCAGGCCGATATCAAGTGGAAGCGTTTCCTGTACGCGGAGCTGGGCGATCAGCTTGGCCTTCCCGGACTCAAACCACCGCAATGTGGTCGCTGCCGCGAACACGCAGCCTGCCTGCCGGCCCTGCCGGAGCAGCAGACATGAAGCCGCAAGACATCACCTTGCAAGGTGCACTGTGGTTAAGCATGGCGGGTGAGAAGTTCGGCAGCCCGCAACAGCTGGCCTTGCTGGCACAGATAGACGGCAGCGGCTCCATCACTCAGGCCGCCCGCACCACCGGCATCAGTTACAAGGCGGCCTGGGATGCCATCGACCACATGAATAATCTGGCTGGCGAGCCGCTGGTAGAGCGCCTGTCCGGTGGCAAGGGCGGCGGCGGTACCCGGCTGACCGCGCGTGGCCGACAGCTGGTGGCCAATTACCAGATCATCGCGCAGGAACATCAACAGTTTCTGCGTAATCTGCAGCGTCAGGCCAGCAGCATGGCCGACGATCTGCTGCTATTGAAAGGCATGAGCATGAAAACCAGTGCACGCAACCAGTTTCTGGGCAAGGTGGTGGCCATCCGGACCGGCGCGGTCAATGATGAAGTCGAGCTGGAAGTGGCCGATGGCCTGCGGCTGGTGGCCGTGGTCACCCATGACAGTACCGAAAGCCTGGGGCTGGCTCCGGGCGTCACCGCCTTTGCCCTGATCAAGGCGTCGTCGGTCATCGTTGGCTGCGGCCAGGATGGCATGCGCCTGTCGGCGCGCAACCAGCTGCCCGGCACGGTCAGCCGGCTACAGCCTGGCGCGGTGAATACCGAAGTGGTGATCGAACTGGCCCCTGGCAGCAGCATCGCCGCCATCATCACCAATGCCAGCGCCAGCGAGCTGGGCCTGCAACTGGGTAGCCCGGCTTGCGCCATCTTCAAGGCTTCCAGCGTGATATTGGGGGTGCCGGGCTAAGCCGGCTGCAGATCAAGCATCAGTCGTGATGCGCATAAAAAACGCCATCCAGGACGGATGGCGTTTTTCATTTGGAGGCTTTGGGCGTCAGACTTCCCAGTATTCCTTCTCACGGCCTTGCGAGCCGGGGCTCAGCTGCTCGTGCAGCCGGCGCAGTTGCTCTGGCTCACCACGTACGCGGAACCAGCTGCCCTCTTCCTCGGCACGTTCTTCCAGTACCTGGCACTGGCTGAACAGCTCGCCGCGCAGTTGCTGGGCCGACCACGGCAGCAGCACTTCGTCTTCGACCAGATCCTGCTGGAAGAAGGACACGATGCGTTCGCGCAAGGCGGCAACTTCCGCCGGCCGGCGCGCACTCATCACCACGCAACCGGGATAGCGCTGTTGCAGCTCGGCGGTCCAGGCAGCCTCGGCCGCTTCGTCACCGATATGGTCGATCTTGTTGAACACGCGAATGCGCGGCACTTCATCGGCACCGATTTCCTGCAGCACGGTATCGGTCACTTCCAGCTGGCGTTCAAAGCCCGGATCGCTGGCATCGATGACATGCAACAGCAGCGCTGCATCCAGCGCCTCTTCCAGCGTGGACTTGAAGGAGGCCACCAGGCCGTGTGGCAGGTTCTTGATGAAGCCGACGGTGTCGCTTACCAGCACACGCGGCACACTTTCCGGGTAAATGGCGCGCACCGTGGTGTCCAGCGTGGCAAACAGCTTGTTGGCCACCAGCACCTCGCTGCCGGTCAGCGCCCGCATCAGCGTGGATTTGCCGGCATTGGTATAGCCCACCAGCGATACACCGGCCAGGCCCTGGCCCTGACGCTCCAGCCGGCGCGCCCGCTGGGTCTTGCGTTCCAGTTCCATGGCGAGGATTTCGCGTTGCAGCTCGGCAATGCGGTCACGCACCTTGCGCCGGTCCAGCTCGGTATGGGATTCGCCGGCACCCCGACCGCCCATGCCGCTACGCTGGCGGCCTTGCGGCCCGGCCAGCTTGGCCGCTTCGCGCAAACGCGGTGCCATATAGCCCAGACGGGCAATTTCCACCTGGGCCCGCGCCGCACGCGAGCGGGCATTGCGGTGGAAAATCTCCAGAATGACCATGGTGCGGTCCATCACCTCGCAGCCGACCGCCAGTTCCAGATTGCGTGCCTGCGAAGGAGAGATTTCATGATCCACCAGCAAGACGTCGATCTCGATGGCGGAGGGGTCCAGCTGCGGTGGTGCATGTTCCAGCTCGTCAGCGCGCAGGCCGCGATTGACGACCATGTGGATTTCTTCCAGCTTGCCCACGCCCAGGTAGGCGGTGCGGTCGAAGCTGTTACGCTTTTGAACAAAGGTATGCACCACCTGGAAACCCAGGGTCTTGGCCAGCTCGCTCAGTTCGGTGAGCGAGGCCTCGAATTCGACATCGCTGACATCCGGCAGCTGGACCGACGCCACGATGGCGTATCTGGGCTTCTCTTTAACTTCTGTTTGCATGTGCAGATTGCTTTACTTGGTGGCAAGCCCCGATCTTACTCGCAATTGCCCCTCCCTGCCGCAGCGATCGACAGCAGCCTTGACCCTGCCGCCCGCCGGGACGATACTGCTGCGCCTCTGGCGGCGGTGCCGCCCAACCCTCTGCCGGGCCTCCTCCATACATGCCATTCACCTCCCTGGGCCTGCAGCCCGCCTTGCTTGCCTCAGCCAGCGCACAAGGCTATGCCGCGCCCACCGCCATTCAGCAAGCAGCCATTCCGGCCATTCTGCAAGGTCACGACCTGCTGGCCACTGCCCAGACCGGCTCGGGCAAAACTGCTGCCTTTTGCCTGCCCATGTTGCAGCAATGGCTGGCCGCTCAGCACGGCTCGCCACGGCAGATTCAAAACCTGATTCTGCTGCCCACCCGCGAACTGGCGGTGCAAGTAGGTGCCACGCTGCGCGATCTGGCAGCCTCACTGCCGCAGGCCATCAAGGTGGCGGTGGTCTATGGCGGCGTGTCGATCAATCCGCAGATGATGGCCTTGCGCGGCGGGGCCGACTTCGTGGTGGCCACGCCGGGCCGGCTGCTGGATTTGCTGCAGCACAATGCACTGCGCCTGTCTGCCGTGCAAACCCTGGTACTGGACGAAGCCGACCGGCTGCTGGACCTGGGTTTTGCTGACGAAATCAAGCAGTTGCTGGCGCTATTGCCACCGTACCGGCAAAACCTGCTGTTTTCCGCCACCTTCCCGCCGGCCGTACGCCAGCTGGCCGAAACCTTGCTCAAACAGCCGCAGCGCATTGACATCCCGCTCAGCCAGAGCAGCGCACCCGACATCCGGCAACGCGCCATCGAGGTGGATACTGGCCGGCGCACCATGCTGCTGCGCCATTTGCTGCAAAGTGAAAACTGGGAACGGGTACTGGTGTTCGTGGCCAGTCGCCACAGTGCCGAACGCGTGGCCGGCAAATTGCAAAACGCCGGCATCCGCGCCGCGGCATTACATGGCGATTGCAGCCAGAGCCAGCGCGGGCAGGTACTGGCCGACCTCAAAAACGGCCAGCTGCAAGTGCTGATTGCCACTGATCTGGCCGCCCGTGGCATCGACATTGCCGGCTTGCCGGTGGTGGTCAATTACGATCTGCCGCGCTCGGTGGTCGACTACACCCATCGCATCGGCCGCACCGGGCGGGCCGGCGCCAGTGGTGTTGCCATCAGCTTTGTTTCTGCTGACAACGCTGCCCATTTCCGCCTGATCGAAAAACGCCAGCAACAACAGCTGCCACGCGAACAGATTGAGGGCTTTGCACCTAGCGTCGCCCCGGACAACAGTCCTGCTGCACAACACGACCCCAACAGCAATGGCGGCATCAAGGGCAAGCGCATGAGCAAGAAAGACAAGCTGCGCGCTGCTGCTGCCGCAGCTGCCAAAGAATAAGCTTGATACTAGTGTGCACAGGGCGGGCTGCGGCCGGCCCTGTGTCACCGCCCTGCCTGTCTGATCACTCCGCCGCAGACAGCGCGCTTTGAATCAATCATGACAATTGAGTCAATGATTTGACGCGTGCTACTATCACCACACTTGCCTGAAACTCGCCACACACCGCATCAGGCGCTGGGCAGACAATCGCACGACGCCCGCCTGGCCACGACAGCCCCACAACAGTACAGCAGCAGCCAGATCCACATTGGAGCGCTGATTGAAAAAGACATTTGCCAGCAGCCTGGTCCTGCGCATGTGCGGGCTGATCCTGCTGTCCCTGGTCGTGTTCGCCTTTGGCTGCTATCACCTGATCGTCCAATCGACGGTAGATAGCCTGGCGCAATCGCAAATGCAGATTGCTGCCCAGCAGCTGGATGCGCGCATGCAGCGCCTGCTTGATACAGTCGATGCCAATCTGCGCACCAGCCAGGCCTGGGGCCGTAACAGCCGGTGGAACAGCCATACCCAATGGCTGCAGGACGATCGCCAGCAGCTGCAACGCTTCAACGAATTCTTTTTCCCCATCATCGAAAACCAGCGCGAGATTGCCTCGGTCAATCTGGCACATGAGTCTGGCCGGGAAATCCTGTTGTTGCACACCGCCGATGGTGGCTGGGTCAATCGCCTGAGCGATCCGGTCCGCTGGGGGCGTACCACCTACTGGTTTTACTGGAACCAAAAGCGCCGGCTGCTACACAGCGAAACCCGCCAGCAGGATTACGATGCCCGCCAGCGTCCCTGGTTTAAGGGTGCCATGGCGCTGAGCAGTGATCGTGACATTCACTGGACTCAGCCTTATATCTTCTATACCACCCGCCAGACCGGCCTTACTGCTGCCAGTCGCTGGACCGCTGCCGACGGCAGTCATTTCATCATCGGCCATGACGTCAACCTCAGCAGCATCGCCAGTATTACCAACGCACTACCCATTGCCCAACAGCAAACCCTGGCCTTGCTAGATGAGCAGGGCATGGTGCTGGCCCTGCCCTATGGCGGCGGCCAGTCAACGGCCTCCCTGCTGATGCGCCCGCTGGCCAGCCTCAGTGACAACCCGCTATCGCATGGTTACGAGCACTGGCTGCGCCGCCAGCAGCAACCGGGCCGCGCCAGCCGCTTTCATGCTGCCGGGCAGGATTGGTTCAGCCTGTTCCAGCCCACCCGCATAGGCCAGCAACCATTATGGATAGCCGTGGTAGCGCCGGAAGCGGCTTTTTTGCCGCTCAAGCCACGCGATCTGCTGGTGCTGCTGTTGATTACGCTGGCAGCACTGGCCTGCGGTGGCGTGGTGGCCCTGCGCATGGCCCGGCGCTTTGCCAGCCCGCTGCAGTTATTGACTCGGGAAAGTGAACGCATCGGCCAGCTCGACCTGGCCGCACCCGTTTGTGCCACCGCCCTGCATGCCCCCTGGCAGGAGGTCAGCCAGCTGGCTGCCGCCCAGGAAGCCATGCGCCAGCGCTTGCTGGCCAATACCACCGAGCTGCAGCAATCCCGCGTGCTGCTGGAGCAGAAAGTGTCCGAACGCACGGCGGCCCTGCTGCACCAGGTAGCACTGGTGGAGGCCTTGCTGGACGTCATCCCCAATCCGATTTTCTACAAGGGCGCGGATACCCGCTTTCTCGGTTGCAATCAGGCCTACGAACAGGCTTTCGGTATCGAGCGGCGTGATTTCATCGGCAAGCGGGTGCTGGATCTGGAGTATCTGCCCCTGGCGGATCGCCAGCACTTCCAGCAGGAAGACGAAAGCGTCATTGCCAATGGCAGCCGGATATCCCGCGCGGAAGAGCTGGTACTGGCCGATGGCAAATCACACCACCTGTTGTATTCAGTGAGCGGCTTTCAGCATCAGGACGGCACACCTGGCGGGCTGATCGGCGTCATCGTCGATGTCAGCGAACTCAAAACCGCCGAGCAGGAAGCCAGTGAAGCTCGCCGCAGCGCAGAAGCCGCCACCCGCGCCAAGGCAGAATTCCTGGCCAATATGAGCCATGAAATCCGCACCCCGATGAATGCCGTGATCGGCATGACCCAGCTGGCCTTGCAGACCGCGCTAAACCCGCAGCAACGCAATTATCTGGACAAGGCACACGCCGCCGCCAACAGCCTGCTGGGGCTGATCAACGACATTCTGGATTTTTCCAAGATCGAAGCCGGCAAGCTGCATTGCGAGCAGGTGGATTTTTCGCTGGAAAACGTCATCAGCCAGGTAGCCGACCTGCTTGCCTTGCGAGTGCGTGACAAGGGGCTGGAACTACTGTTCGACATCGACCCGGCGCTCCCCCCACAACTCCGAGGCGACCCGCTGCGGCTGGGCCAGGTGCTGAACAATCTGGTGGGCAATGCCGTCAAGTTTACCGAACAGGGCGAAATCACGCTGGCCGTCCGCCTGCGTGAGGAAGACGAACAATCGGTCCTGCTGGATTTCTCCGTCCGCGACACCGGCATCGGCATGAGCCAGGCCGAACAGCAACGGCTGTTCCAGGCTTTCTCTCAGGCCGACAGTTCCACCACCCGCCGTTATGGTGGTACCGGCCTGGGCTTGAGCATCAGCCAACACATCGTGCAGCTGATGCAGGGCGAGATTAGCGTCAGCAGCGCACCCGGCCACGGCAGCTGCTTCAGCTTCAGTTGCCGGCTGGGCAAAGCGCAGTCAGTACCGGCCACGCCAGCCAGCCTGCCCGACATCCGTGGCATGCGCGCACTGGTGGTGGACGACAATGCCGCCGCACGCGAAGTCTTTGTACATATGTTGCAGGCACTGCAGTTGCAGGCCGACGCCGTCGACAGCGGCCCAGCCGCGCTGCTGGCCTTGCAGCAGGCACATGCGGCCGGCCAGCCCTACCAGTTGGCCTTGATCGACTGGAAAATGCCCGACATGGACGGCGTACAAACCCTGCAACAGATCCGTGCACTGACAGAACTACCCGCGCCGGTCTGTCTGCTGGCCACCGCCCACGACAGTGACAGCCTGAGCCAGGCTCTCGGGCAAACGCCGGTGGATGGCATCATGGACAAGCCGGCCACCTTCTCTACCCTGCTGGATGCCATTCATACCGGCTGCCGCCACCAGGTGCCAACACTGCCCGCCAGCAGCGCGCCACGCATCGACCTGCCGCAGTTGCGCCAGTTGTTGCAAGGTAGTCGCGTCCTGCTGGTGGAAGACAATCTGACCAATCAGGAAGTCGCGCTGGAACTGCTGCGGCAGGTCGGCATCACGGCCCAGCTGGCCTGCAACGGTGCCGAAGCCTTGCAGATGGCGGCTACGCACGACTATCAACTGCTGCTGATGGACTGCCAGATGCCGGTGATGGACGGGCTGGAAGCTACCCGCCAGTTGCGCCAGCAGCCACATGGCCGGGCACTTACCATCATTGCCATGACCGCCAATGTGATGGTGGGTGAAGAACAACGCTGCCGGGATGCCGGCATGGACGACTACATCGCCAAGCCCATCGACATCCAGCTGTTCTACGCCGTGCTGCTGCGCCACCTGCGCCCCGGCCAGCCGCTGGCCACCGCCGCCAGCCCCGACCCAGTTGTGACGCCAGGCGAACAGCTACTCGACCGCAAGTCAGCCCTGCTGCGCATGGGCGACGATCACACCCTGTACCAGCGGCTGCTGACCCGCTTTCAGGAACGCGAGAGCGATGCGACCCAACGCCTGCAGCAGGCCTTGCACAAAGGCGAAGCCGATACGGCACGGCGCATCGTGCACAATCTCAAGGGTCTGGCCGGCAATATCGGCGCCGATGCCCTGGCTGCCGCCTGCCGCCATCTGGAATACCACCTGGACGGCAATGATAACCAGCGGCAGCAAGCCATCGAGCAGCTGCAACAACAACTGCAGCGACTGCTCGTGCATGTGGAACAAGAACACCCGGCAGAGCCGGTCGCCAGCGAAGCCAGTACGCTGGTCGACTGCCAGCAACTAATGCGTACGCTGGCCAGCCAGTTGCAAGACAACGATATCAAGGCCAGCCGCAGTGCCGCCGAACTGTACCGGGCACTGGCCGGCCATGCCGAAGCGGACGCCGCCCGCCAGCTGTCGCGACTGGCGGCGCAGTACGACTACGATGCTGCCCTGCGGCAGCTAAACCAGCTGGCGGAGCGCTTGCAGCCCGACCAGACCCAGCAAGCCAACTGAAAGCCCATACCATGGCCGATCTCAGACTGCGCCAGAGCATATTGATTGCCGATGACGTACCGGAAAACATCGAATTGCTGGCCGCCATCCTGGAAGATGATTACAGCATCAAGGTGGCCGCCAATGGCGAAAAGGCGCTACAGATCGTGTATTCCGATTCGCCACCGGATCTGGTCTTGCTGGATGTAATGATGCCCGGACTCAGCGGCCATGAAGTCTGCCGTCGGCTGAAGGCCAACCCCGACCGCCAGCACATTCCGGTGATCTTCGTCACCGCCATGTGCTCGGTGGAGGATGAAAAACTGGGGCTGGAAATCGGTGCGGTAGACTACATTACCAAGCCAATCAGCCCGCCAGTGGTCAAGGCCAGGGTACGTACCCAGCTGGCGCTGTACGACCAGACGCGTGAACTGGAGCGCATGGTGGCCCAGCGCACCCACGAACTGCTGACTTCGCGCCAGCAGATCATCCAGCGCCTGGGGCGGGCCGCCGAATTCAAGGACAATGAAACCGGTAATCACGTCATCCGCATGGCACATGCATCGCGGCTGATTGCCGAAGTGGCTGGCCTGGGCGACAAGGCCCAGGAAATACTGCAGCTGGCCGCCCCCATGCACGACATCGGCAAGATCGGCATTCCCGACCATATCCTGCTCAAACCGGGCAAGCTGGACAACGCCGAGTGGGTCTTGATGAAACAGCACCCGCTGATGGGGGCCGACATCATCGGCAATCATGATGACGAGCTGCTGCAAACCGCCCGCACCATCGCCCTCACCCATCATGAGCGCTGGGATGGCAGCGGCTATCCCTATGGCCTGCGCGGCAATGCCATCCCGCTGGTCGGCCGCATCGTGGCCATTGCCGACGTGTTCGACGCCCTGCTGTCAGTACGCCCCTACAAGCCGGCACTACCGCTGGCAGAGGCGCTCGACTACATGTACAGCCAGTCTGGCCAGCACTTTGACCCGGAGCTGATACCCGCCTTCAGGAAGGCGCTGCCAGAAATATTGAAAATCCACCAGACCTATGCCGACGAAGGCAGCCCCGACCTGACCGGCTAATACCCGGCTATTCCAGCGCCTGGGCCAGTGCCAGGGCGGCGATGAACAGGCTGGACAGCAAGATGCCACCCAGCCAGTGGTAGAGACCTGCCCTCATTTGATGCGTCTCCCGGTTATGCCGGCCACCCGCCCCAGCATGTCCAGCACGTTGAGGCAGGCCTCGCCACAACTGCTGGCCAATGCACACACCGTATAACGACGGCCATCCCGCTCCACCACGGTCAGTAAATAGGCTTTCATCACCAACACCTCCAGACAGATTGTCAGACTGCGCTACAGCACCCTGTCAGCTATCTTGGCAATTCATTCCAGCGACTGACAGCTGACACTTCCTTGTCGTGAGGTGAAAGTTCCGAGCGAAAAACTGTCCTTTTCATCAGGGATGGCGCAAAGCCGACCACCACCCATCCAGCATGGTCAGACTGCCATAAAAAAACCCCCGCCATGGCGGGGGTTCTGTTCAGCGGCAAGTCAGCACTGCCACATCGGCTACAGCTTGAACTGCGACACCAGTGCACGCAGGTCGCCGCCACGACGCGACAGATCCTGAATGATGCTGAGGATGCGTTGCACGTTTTCATCACTTTCCAGCGCCTTGGCATTGATGCGTTCGGCACTTTGCGCCATGACGGTGGTGGCGGTGCTCTGCTCCTTGGTGGAGCTGGTGATTTCCGACATGCGACCCGCGATATCATGGGTGCTGGCCTTGATCTTGCCCACCTTGTCAGCCGCCTCGCGCGACAGTGCCACACCGGTGGCCACGCGCTCGTTGGTCTTGCTGGTATGGCCGATGGCCACTTCGGTCTGGCTCATCACGCTATTGATCATCTGCGCGATTTCCACCGTGGCCGAGGCAGTACGTTCAGCCAGCTTGCGCACTTCATCAGCCACCACGGCAAAGCCACGACCCTGCTCACCAGCACGTGCTGCCTCGATAGCCGCATTCAGTGCCAGCAGGTTGGTCTGGTCGGCAATATCGCGAATCACTGCCACGATGCCGCGAATCTGCTCGGAGTGGGAAGACAGATCGCCCATGGCACTTTGCAGGGCATCCACGGTCTGCACGATGGACTGCACTTCGCTGGCCACTTTTTCCATGGCCTGGTAGGAGTCTTCCGAGTTCTCGCGGGTGCTGGCCACCAGCACTTCAGTCTCACCGGCATTGTCAGCAATATGGTTGATGCTGACGGTAATCTGCTCGATGGTTGCCGCAGTGGCCGACAGCTCGTTGGACTGCACACGCGAATCGGAGGCGATGCTCTCTGCTGCCTGGTGCAAGGCCGATGTGTCGCGTGCCAGGGCTTCCGCGTCATTACGTACCGACACGAACATGCCATGCAGCTTGTGCACGAAGCCGTTGAATGCCTCGGCAATCTGGCCCACTTCATCTTGCGAGTGCACCGGCAGATGCAGGGTGAGGTCGCCATCGCCGCTGGCCACATTGCGCATGGCGTCACGCAGCTCGGTCAGGCCGGACAGCATGCGCGACACGCCTACCGTTGCCAGCAACGCTACCACCACCACACCGGCAATCAGCACGGCAATCATCAGTTCGATCAAATGGGTAACGGATACGGTAGCGGCAGCCACCGGTACCACCACACCCAGCAGCCAGCCGGTCTTCCCCACCGGATAAAGCGCGGTCATGCTGGATTCGCCGTTAATGCTCACTGTTTGCAGCGCGCCATCCTTGCTGATGCCATTCAGATCGAAGCCGGTCATCACCTCACCGATCTTCTTCATGCCCGAATCCTTGACCGGGTGAGCAATCACCGAGCCATCACCGGTAATCAGGAAGGCAAAACCATCACCTGGCAGCTTGGAAGACACCACTTCTTCGGCTACCCGCTGCAGCGATACGTCACCACCGGCCACCGCCACCAGTTGGCCATCCTTGCGCAGGGCTTTGGCGAAGGTAATGATCGGCTTTTTGGTAGCAGCATCGATGTACGGTGCAGTAGCAATGGCTTCTTGCGAATTGCTGGCGGCCAGATACCACGGACGGCCAGTCGGGTCATAACCCGGCGGCACCGGCGTAGAGCCGGTGAACTGGGTCATTTTCTTGCTGGGCTCACCCACATACATGTCGTCCAGCTTGCCGGCGACTTGTGACTGATCGAGGATGGGCTTCATATCCCCCTCGGTAAAATGCAACAGGGCAGAGCCCACGATGTTCTGCCGGGTGGATACCCATTCGGTAATGAAGCTGACTTTATTGTTGGCGGTCTGACTGATCTGATCGCTAATGGAAGACAGCAAGGCGTCTTTCATCTTCCAGTAGGCCACACCGCAAAACAGCAGCGAGATGGCCACCAGCATCATCAATACAAACACCAGCATTCTGGAACGTAGAGTACGCATGGAGGATCCTATTCTTATAATTTCTTAAAACCGCACATTGCCGCCTGTTGCGCTTTGCAGACATTAAACAATCAACAGGCAGGCTGCCATATTCCGACCTTCACTCAGGCTCGTCAATACCATTACAAATTCATCGAGCATTTTAAAATAAAACCTCAAGAATAATGGCATCAACGAGCATTTACTGGCTCATCCAGCGCCATATCTCTCCCCGGGATATCAAAACTGCGAGCAGTTCACAATCTTGTCTTACAGCACACTTTATTTATTGGACAGATTTCCAGCACAGTCCAGTCATTTGCACATTTATCCTGAGTGCATGAAAAAAGGACGCCGTGGCGTCCCTGGGTGAGCATTTCCGGCCACGCCGAAAACAATCCGCTTGTTTCAGTTGGCCACTGCGTCTTTCAGTGCCTTGATCGGGGTAAACACCACTTTGCGCTTGGCCGGGATCAGCACGGTCTCGCCGGTTTTCGGGTTACGGCCATTACGTGCCGCAGTGTCTTTCACCTTGAACTTGCCGGTGCTGGCCAAGGTCAGTTCGCCACCATTCACCAGTTCTTCGCGGATGGTCTGTTCCAGCGCATCCATGAAACGCAGTACATCGACTTTGCTGCTGCCGGTTTTTTCGGAAAGGATGGCAATGAGTTGTTGTTTGGTCATGCATGGCTCCTGCGCCGGTAATGTTGGCTGATGGCTACAAAGTGTGAGGGTAACCAGCCAGAGCCTGCTACATCAAGGGAAATTTGCACTGGCATGGCAAATCGCCTCCCGTGCAGCAGAAAAAGCATGACAAGCGCAATTGCACGGCTAGCCAGCCATCTGCTATATTTGATTACGTACAATTTCAAAACTGCCGCCATGACCACCCTCTCCCGACAAAGCACACACGATGCTACGCCTTCGCCAGCCCAACTCCCTGCCGAGCGCAGCGGGCTGTTTTGCCTGCCCATGCCAGACCAGGCACTGGCCGGTGCCGGCATCGAGGCTGGCTGCCTGCTGGAGGTGGATGGCCAAGGCAGCCCGGTACAGGGCTGTCTGGTGGTGGCGGCCGTAGATGGCGAACTGCTGGTGCGCCGGCTGCAGCGTAGTGGCAGCCGGCTGCAATTGCTGGCAGCACACCCTGACTACCCGCTGATCGAACCCAGCTATGAGCAAGACTTTGCCATCTGGGGCGTGGTGGCCGAACCCGCCGCGCTGGCGACAAGACAAGCCTGAGCGCCTGCGCCAGGGCTGGTCAGTCAGCTGCCGGCGCTGTTATCGCCATCACCACCGTGCAGCCGGCCCGGCATTACGGTTTCTTATGTTGTGCCTTGTCCAGCACCGCCGGCAGATAGCCTTCTACCTGGCGCAGCATCGCCTGGTATACCGCCAGCGGCTTGCCCCAGGCATCGGCGACATCATCCATATTGCCGCTGGCGTATTCGGACAGGGTGAAGGTCTTGCCCTTGGCCTCGGGAAACAGCTCCAGCACCTTGGCCTTGTGCTTGGCAGTCATGGTGAGAATCAGGTCGGAATGGCGTACATCATTGGCATTCAGCTGTACGGCACGGTGGGCCGACACGTCGATGCCGCGCTGCAGCAGCAGGCTGGCGGCATTGGCCTCGGGGCTGCTGTCATAGGGGTCCATGTCGACCGCACGCGAAATCACCGCAATCGGCAGTTGCTGCTGCTCGATACGTTGTCTGGCCAGCGCTTCGGCCGTCACACTGCGCCCGGTATTCCCGGTATCGACAAAAGCCAGCTTGAAAGGCTCGGCCGCCTGTACCAGCCCGCAGGTCACCAGCAACAAGACAGCACCCAGTAGTGCAATCAGCTTCCTCATCGTTTACTCCCTGTCATCAAGCCTGTTCATCATGATTGCGCGCCAAGCGGGCAGACTGCACTGCGGCGAGCTGATTCACCCCGGTCTGCCAGCCGCTGCTTAATTGCGCACTGTTTTCGCAGGCCAGTCAATTTGAACTTGTCTTGGTCCTGCGCTGAACTAATATACAAGATAAATAATTTTCACAAATTACAGTTTAAATAAATAACATCAAGTCGGGCCATGTAATGCATCACTCACCCCATCAGGTGATCGGGAAGCATCGGCATGCCTGCCTTGGTCGGCATCCTTCCTTGCTCCGCCGGCACCTGCGCTACAAGGAAATGATCATGAATCTGCCGCGTAGTATTGGCCCAGGCGCCAAACCGCTACTACTGACCGCCGCCCTTGCCCTGGCCTTCCCACTGCAGGCACAGGCCGAAATCAGCCTGGAGAGCCTGCAACAGCAAATCAGCGCCCTGGCCCAGACCAATCAGCAGCAGGAAAGCCGTATCCGCCAGCTGGAAAGACAGCTGGCCAGCCTGCAACACGGCAATACCGCCGCCAGCGCCGCCAACAACCCGGCCAGCAGCGAGGCCCCTGCCGCTAGCAGCGGAGCGGTGGCCGCAGGCAGTGGACCGGCTCTGCCGGTGGTCAGCGAAGTGCCCAAGAGCGTGGAAGACATCTATCAGGAAGCCAGCGGCTTTGCCGCCGGGAAGTTTTCCATCGAACCCAGCTTCACCTACACCCACTACGACACCCGTGAGCTGGTGCTGAATGGTTTTCTGGCGCTGGATTCGATTTTTCTGGGCAATATCAATCTGGACAAGGTGGTCAGCGACAGTGTCACCCTGGGGCTGACCACGCGCTATTCACCTAGCCCACGCTGGCAGCTGGACGTGGATATCCCCTTTGTCGCGCGTGATGCCACTTATTTTTCCGGCGGGGCTGGCGGTGCGGCCAACAGCGTGTCGCAAGGATCGGTGCAGCAAGGCCCGACACTGGGTGATGTCAGCTTTGGCGTGGGTTACAAGCTGGTGGAAGAAAATGCCGACTGGCCGGACATTGTGTGGAGCGTACGCGCCAAAGCCCCTACCGGACGCAATCCCTACGGCATCAAGCTGGTGCAATCGGCCGACAACAACAATCTGTCCATTCCCGACCGCCTGCCCACCGGCAATGGTGTCTGGGGCCTGAGCACCAGTCTGTCCTTCGTCAAGACCGTAGACCCGGCCGTGCTGTTTGCCAGCCTCAGCTACACCCATTATTTGGATGGCCATTTCAGTGACATCAGCCCGACGGTCGGCGTAACCCAGCCGGGAGATGTGCGGCTGGGTGACAGCTGGAGCTGGGGTGCCGGCATTGCCTTTGCCCTCAACGACAAGCTCAGCCTGGGACTGTCCTACTCGCAACAGATGGTGCAGCAGGCACGCATGCGGCAACAGGGGGGTGACTGGACCAACGTGGTCGGCAGCAGCGCCAACGCAGCCAATCTGAATCTGGGCCTGACCTATGCCTTCAGCAAACGGCTCTCCATCATCCCCAATCTGTCGCTGGGCATGACACCGGACAGCCCCAATTATGCGTTTTCGGTGAAATTCCCCTACCGTTTTTAACGGAGTCGGTCATGCAAGCAAACAAGACGTTGCTGGCAGTGGGGTCGGATGCCCTGCTGCCAGTATTGCAGGTGCTGCGCCAGCAGCATTGGCACATCATCCATATCCACGATCCGCAGCAGTGGAAAGCACCGCGCAGCACCAGCTGCAGTGCCGGGCTGCTGTTGCTGGATGGCAAGCTGCTGCGCAAGAGCGCCGCCCTGCAGCAACTGGCCAGCCAGCTGGATATGGAGTGGCTGTTACTGACCGAGCGCGCCCAGCTGGAGCAGGCCGCCGTGCGGGCCTTCATCAACGACAGCTGCTATGACTACCACTGCCTGCCCGTTGAAAACGAACGGCTGGCCGTCACCCTGGGCAGGCTGCACGGCAAGACTCTGCTACGCCGCCGCAGCCAGCACGAACAGACCGAGCAGGAGCCGCAACAACTGGTGGGCGAGCACCCCAGCATCCGCCGCCTGCGGCAGGAAATCCGCCGGCTGGCGCGGGTGAATGTCACGGTAATGATCAGCGGCGAGTCCGGTACTGGCAAAGAGCTGGTGGCGCAGCTGATCCACCAGTACTCCGACCGCGCCGACGGCCCCTTCCAGGCGGTCAACTGCGGCGGCCTGCCAGTCAACTTGGTGCAATCCGAGCTGTTTGGCCACGAACGCGGGGCGTTTACCGGCGCATCCAGCTGCCGTATCGGTCGCATCGAAGCGGCGCAGAACGGCACGCTGTTTCTCGATGAAATCGGTGACATGGCAATAGAGGCCCAGGTCAATCTGCTGCGTTTTCTGCAGGAAGGCACCATAGACCGGCTTGGCGACAACCGTAGCCGCAGCATCGACACCCGCGTGCTGTCGGCCACCCATATCGACCTGCCGGCAGCCATCGCCAAGGGCCGTTTTCGCGAGGATTTGTACTACCGCCTGTGTGTCTGCCAGTTGCAACTGCCTGCGCTGCGCGAGCGGCGTTCGGACATACCGCTGCTGGCGCAGCATTTGCTGCAACAAAGTGCCAGTCGCCATGGCATTCCACTCAAGCGGCTGTCTTACGAGGCACTGGCGGTCATGCTACAGCACGACTGGCCAGGCAATATCCGTGAAATGTCCAATCGCATCAGCCAGGGGCTGGCCATGGCCAGCGGTCGGGTTATCCGCCCGCAAGACATGGGGCTGGGCAGCCGCATGCAGACCCTGGATCATGGACTGGAGGCTGTCAGGGAAAGGGCGGAGCGGGAAGCGCTGGCTACGGCGCTGCAACTGCACAATCACAACAGCAGCCAGGCGGCGCGCACGCTGGGTATTTCCCGCGCCACGCTGTACCGGCTGTTGAAGAAGTACGAGATGAACGCCGTCGACTAAGACCCGCTAACAAAACCCCGCTGCGGCCTTGCGCCCCCTGGTCCTACTGTTTGTACGGTCTGCGGCGGCGCACCTTGGCCCGGACTCTCTACGAGGTTTTGTTAGCCGCTCTATGCAGCGGGACCCGCCATGGATTCAGCGCACGCCAGTGCCGGACAGCATCAAGCGATTGGGAATGCTGAAACCGAAAGTGGCAGCCTGTGGCTGCAATACCAACTGGATGCGCAGGGTATTGTCGGTACGGATGCCACTGCCATTGATGCTGGCAAACTGCAGCAACTGCCCCTGCCCTAATTGCTGACCAATACGCCCGGCCCCTCCCAAGTCCATGCTCACCGCCAGTGGGCCGCTGCCAAGGGCGCTACTGCCACTGCCAGCCTGCCAGCCGGTGGGCATCTGCAGGCCGGCGGTACCATCACGCCGAATGTCGATACTGGTACTGTTGCGGGAGCTGTTGCCATTGCCAGCCTGCTGGTTAAGCTGCACCACGCCCTGCACCGATGCCAGCCCTGTCGTCGGGGCAGTCGTTGTCGCGGCCGCGCCATCGGCATTCAGGGTATAGCGGCTGATAACCGGCACTGCGCCGCTCTGGGCAGTCAGCTGCAAGCCGGCCCCCTGCACCACGCCGGCCTGGTTCTGCCAGGTCGTCAGCATCTGTACGCCAAAGCGCACAATCTGCCCGGCATCGAGATAACGACCGCGCAAACTGTCCAGCACGCCGTCGTCTACATAAGCCAGCATGGCTTGCGCCGGCACGCTGGCAGTCAGCGCCAGCAGTAGCGGTACTGCCCTGGATAAGATACGCACGTTATGCTCCCGGTCGTCGCCGGCAGGGCTAAGCCCACAGGCCGCAACTATAAGAAATCACTGTAGATAAAGCCGTACTCCACCAGATCGGCCGGCTGCACCGGCTGCATGCCATTCATCAACTGCCGCGCCGACAGCAAGCTGGGCGGCTGCCGCAGCGGGCCTTGTGGCTGGTAGCCGGGGCCGGCTACTGCCAACAGCACGCCATTCCACTGCCGTGCGAATTCCGCCATGGCCACCGCCCGGTTGCCAAGTGCCGGGTCAGCCACATACACCGTGTCGCGGGTCGCCATTTTCAGAATGACAAAATGCTTGTAACCATTGATGTCCAGCATGATGAGTGCCGGAATGCGCAAGGCGGGCAGACGCTCGGGTCCGCTGACAAAACCGCTGGCCCGCAGGCCCAGCGTATTCACATAGTGCTTCATGTCCAGCATGGAAAACCCCTGCTGGCGTACCACGTCGGCATTGGCACCGGCCAGCATGCCGGCAATGACCTGCTGCTCGTCGAGATCACGGCCAAAACCGTAACGCAGCAAGGTGGCCAGCGCCGCCGCACCACAGCTGAAATCAGTATGCTGCTCCACCACATGGGAAAAACGCATTTCACGCAGGCTGTGTACCTGCTTGTAGACATTGCCCTCGCCGATATACGCGGGCAGGGCCAAGTCTGCGGCCTGGGCAAACTGTTCGCCACCTGGACAGAACAGGCCCAGCAGAATGGGCAATAGCAAGCGGATAGAGGTTTTCATGGCAAAGCCGGCAGCGCGGCCAGACGACTGCGCTGCCGGCGTCTCCAACTTAGTGGGTAGCGGCAACCGACAGGCTGTTAACCTGCTGGTTGGACAGGCCGGCGGCATTGTTGACGCCGACATTGCCACTGATGCCATTCACCGAACCCGCAATGCTGGCGGTGGCATTGAGCGGGAAGAAGGTGGTCACCGCAGTGCCCTGGTTCACCTGCATGCCACCAGCCGAAGCGGTGGCCAGCACGGCGGCGCTGGCCGAGGCCAGGGCGACATCATTCTTCTGCTGGTTGCCGGCACCGGCGGCGTTGTTCACCCCGGCATTACCCTGGATGTTGTTCACCGAGTTGCTGAGGCTGGCATTCATGTCGTTGGACGTGCCGCGCATCGGCTCGGCAAAGGTGTAGCTATTACCGTCGTTCAACTGCTCGAATGCAGTAGCGGCTGCCGCAGCACTGTTCTTGCCGGAAGCCGAACTGATCGCCACATTATTAGCCTGCTGATTGAAGAAACCAGCAGCATTGTTGACGCCGGCATTGCCCTGGATATTGCTCACGCTGCCGCTCACCCCCGCATTGGCCGGATCGGTCACATTCAGCTTGTTGCCCAGATTTTTCTGTACGTCGTTCACGCGGGCGCTGGCCAGCGCGTCGGCTTTGGGATCAAACACCTCATACACGGCGATGCCTTCCAGATAGGCGGTACCGGTGAGGTTGACGTTGGTATTGCTATAGGTATTGGACAGATTGTTGCTGATCTTGGTCGTCGTGGTGGACGGCGGAGCCGGCGGTTCCACGGCATGCGCTACGCCGAACACACCAACAAGAGCGACGAAAAGCACTTTTTTCTGCAGCATTGCGGTCATGATTGTTCTCCTGGCGATTTGCTTGAATACCGGCTGAGCCACTACAGGCTAAGGCCGGCACTGCTCACGGATTGGCCCATTGCACGGCCACGACATTGACAGCCAGGTTGTGGCTGCCAGCAATCTGGTTAAGCTGCACCAGCCCCCGGCTTCCCTGGAAAGCTGCTGCGGATAATTCGGTGGTTTGTCCGACATTGGCGGTGGCTCCCGCCGTGGGGGCTGCTGCAGCCGTAGTCCCGGCCAATACCGCATCCTGCACGGCGGCAGGCATGTCGCGGACGGTGGCCTGTGGCCGTGCCGCCTGCGCCAGGCTAAAGGCATTGAGCGACTGGTTGGCATTGCCGGCAGTCTGGTTCACCGCCAGCAAGCCCTGGCTGCCGGCAAACGCTGCGCCAACAATGCTGGCATGCTGGCTTTGCTGGGCCATGCCCTGCGCGGCTCCCTGTTGCTGCGCCAAAGTGACCGAGGCCTGCGCTACCCCGGCGGCCAAGGCAAGCGCCTGCAGATTGCCTTGCTGATTGGCATCGCCTGCCGCCTGATTCACCGCCAGCACGCCCTGTGCTGCCTGCCCGCTGCTGTCTATCAGGGCCAACTGCTCGGCGTGAGCCAGTGCCGCACTCAGCCCGCTTGCCAACCACACCATCTGCAAGATGCGCATAACTTGTCTCCTTACCGCCGCCAACCCATTCAAGGGTGCAGGGCCGATTGCAGCAGATGCCCCATCCCGACACCGGACAATGCAGCGCCCGCCCCCCCTGCCGGCTGCCGGCCACCAACCGCGCCGACCGCCATGCCAGACCAGGCAGACGGCCCATCCTGCGCCACGACGGGCAGGTGCAAGGCTGGGGTGGACGTCACCGCATGCGTGGCTGCCAGCACGGGGTCAGCCAGCTGTTGCGTGACAGTGGGCATGGTGCTGGATGGCGAAGTCGAAACCCGGCTGACCTCTGGGCTGGGATCGCCATGGCGGATAGCCGGGCGGGCCGGCACTTCACGGCCAATCACCATCTCGCCCTCGCCCTGTGCTGCAGTCGATGCCAGCAGGCTACCAGCCAGCAAAGCCGGCAAAACGAGGCGGAATAATGTGCTATCCATGCTGACCACCTGAGGGCTGGGTAATGCCTCATCCAGTGCAGAAAGCATGCCAGCGCGCCGCTACCCGCATGCCATAAGGAAATTCGCGTGTGAGCACCGCTGGCAAATCGGGCAACTGTCTCACCACTGCGACAGGAATCAGCACTGCACCGGGCAAGAGCCATGCCTGGCCGGCGTGCGGCCACCGGAAAAGGTGGCCGTGCCAATTGCCACGGGCCTGTTGTGCTGGCAGGCCGCAGACAAAGCGTCTCAGCGCTGCGACACGGCCGCCGATCACCGCTCCGCCACCACTGGCCATTCACCAGGCGCATGAAAGAAGGCTTGTTACAAGCCGGCTGCCAGCTATAACGGAACAGGCAAAGTAGAAAGTCAGCAACAGATAGCCAATGGGCCAAGGGGAAACCATGAATATTTCACAACGACTCGCGCTTACGCTGGGCATCGCCCTGCTTGCCCTGCTCGGCATAGGCGGCTTCGGACTGTATCAACAGAGCCAGGCCAATGAGCGCTTCAACTACCTGGAAACAAACACCTTCCCCAGCATTATTGCCTTGGATGAGGCTCAGGATGCGCTGACCCAGTCACGCACCGGCACCTACCGCCATGTCATCGCCCACGACGATGCACAAAAGTCAAAGGACCTGCAGGCCATCAGCAGCAATGATCAGCACTTCGACGAAGTCATGGCGCGCTATGGGAAGGAGCTGATTGTTAATGAAGAAGATCGCGCACTACTGGAGCAGGACCGCAAACTGATGCAGGACTACCGCAGCGCCCGCAATGCCCTGTTGCAACTCTCCAAAGAGCACAAAATCCAGGAAGCGGAACAGGCTATTAACGCTGGCCCCATGCGCAATGCCACCGCCGCGCTGAGCAAACAAATCCGTGAGCACATCAAATTCAACTATGTCCTGGCCGACAGGCTGTCGAAAGAAAATGCCCAGGCTTACAAGCAAGCCATCATATTGTCCGCTGCCATTGTCGCCCTGTGCCTGCTGTTATGCGGTGTCCTGGGTGGCCGGCTGTTCTTCCATATCCGCAGCAGCCTGCAAAATATTCGTGGCGTGATGCTGAACGTGCGCCAGTCACTGGACTTCCGTCAGCGTGCCAAGGTAGGCATCAAGGACGAAGTGGGCGAAACCGCCGAAGCCTTCAATGCACTCTTACAGCAACTACAGGGCAGTTTTCAGGATATCCGGCGTAGTGTGGAATCGGTAGACCAGGCGATCGAAGGCATGGCCGCCAATACCTCGCAGATCGCCCGCAGCTCGGAAGCACAAAGCGAAGCCGCTTCGGCCATGGCTGCAGCCATCGAGCAAATGACAGTCAGCATCAACCACGTATCCGACCGTGCCCAGGAGGCCAGCAGCCAGACCAGCGCCGCTGGCGACACCGCTATCCAGGGTGGCAAGGTCATTCTGGCCACTGTCGAGGGCATTACCCAGGTATCCAGCTCGATTCGTGATGCCGCCAACCACATCAATCAGTTGCAGCAAGACAGCCAGACAGTGGCAACCGTGATGGGCATCATCAAGGATATTGCCGAGCAGACCAATCTGCTGGCGCTGAATGCCGCCATCGAAGCGGCCCGTGCTGGCGAAATGGGCCGGGGCTTTGCCGTGGTGGCCGATGAAGTACGCAAGCTGGCCGAGCGCACGGCCAAATCCACCACCGAGACTTCCTCGGTCATCAACAAGATGCAACAAGGCACGCAGGAGGCGGTCAGCAGCATGCAAACCGTGGTGGAACGCGCCAATCGCGAAGCAGATGGCGCACGCGAGGCCAATAGCGCCATCGGCCAGATCCAGACCAATACCCAGCAGGCCATGGGGCTGGTGCACGATATTTCCAACAGCATTTCCGAGCAAACCAGCACCAGCAACACCATCGCCCAGCGGGTGGAGCAGATTGCGCAGATGGCCGAAGAAAACTCATCAGCCGCCAGCAGTTCGGCCGATGTGGCCACCGAACTGCACCGGCAGGCCAGAAGCATTCTGCAAACCGTAGCGCAGTATCAGGTATGAGACAGCACAGTGTCCGCCGGCCCGCCACTCAGCCCAGATGGGTGTGGCGCTCCGGCCGGGCACTGGCCTCCATTTCCGCCAGCCCCAGCAGGATGCCGCAGGCGTCCACCCCTTGCTGTTGCTGACAGCGCTGACGCAAAGCATCCAGCTGTTGCTTGAGCTGCAGCAATTCGGCAATGCGCAAGTCCACATGCTGGATATGCGCGTCCAGCAATTCGTTTACTCCACCACAATCCGCCCCGGCCGTTTCCATCAGCGCCAGCAGTTGGTGGATTTCCTCGTGGGTCATGTCCAGGGCGCGGCAATTACGCACAAAACGCAGCCGTTCCAGATGGCGCGCGCCATAGCTGCGGTAATTATTGGCGGCACGGTCAGCCGCTGGCAGCAGCCCTTCCTTTTCGTAGAAACGCACCGTTTCCGTGGTGCAACCCGCGTGACGGGCCAGATCACCAATTTTCATCTCACCCTCCCTGACAAGGCTTGACCTTGAAGTTGCTACAAGGTGTTTACTGTAAGCCAATGTCGCAGCGGAGACCAGCATGAAACATCAACACCCCCCTCATCAGCACGGCGAACATGCACATGAACACAGCCATGACCATGTCCACGATCATGGCCATGCCGAACAACATGCCCATCAGCACAGCTGTGGCTGCAGCGGCGCAGCGGCGAGCACCCTGGCCGCGCTACCTGCCCCACAAGCCAAGGGCGAACTGCTGCGCACCCCTATCCGCATCCTGCAAATGGACTGCCCCACCGAAGAAGCGCTGATCCGCAACAAGCTGGGTAATATGCCCGGCGTGCAGGACATGGAATTCAACCTGATGCAGCGGGTATTGACGGTTAGCCATCTGCCAACCGTACTGCCAAACATTCTTGCAGCCTTGCGCAGCCTCGGTTTTGAACCACAAACCGGCGACACACCAGCAGCCCAGGCAGCACCTGCCGCATGGTGGCCGCTGGCCCTGGCCGGCATGGCGGCAGCAGCGGCCGAAGTATGCAGCTGGCTGGCCCTGCCCGGCTGGCTGGCAGCCTTGCTGGCGCTGGCGGCCATTCTCACCTGCGGCCTGAGCACCTACCAAAAAGGCTGGATTGCCCTGCGCAACCGCACCCTCAACATCAATGCGCTGATGAGTATCGCCGTCACCGGCGCACTCTTGCTGGGTCAATGGCCGGAAGCCGCCATGGTGATGGTGCTGTTTACCCTGGCCGAGCGCATCGAGGCCCGCTCGCTGGAGCGCGCCCGCAATGCCATTGGCAGCCTGCTGCAACTGACCCCGCCGCAGGCCATGGTGCAGCAGACGGACGGCAGCTGGCAGAACATGGCTGTGGCAAACATCGCCATCGGCAGTACCGTGCGGGTGGCCCCGGGCGAACGCATCGCACTGGATGGCGTACTGCTTGCCGGCAGCTCCAGCGTCAATCAGTCGGCCATGACCGGCGAAAGCCTGCCGGTGGAAAAAAACGTGGGCGACAGCGTATACGCCGGCACGCTGAATGCCAGCGGCTCGTTTGAATACCGGGTCACTGCCGCCGCCAACGACACCATGCTGGCGCGCATCATCCATGCCGTAGAACAGGCGCAGGGCGCACGCGCCCCCACCCAGCGCTTTGTCGACAACTTCGCCCGCTACTACACCCCGGCAGTCTTCCTGCTGGCGCTGGCTGTTGCGCTGCTGCCTCCGTTGCTGGCTGGCGGCAGCTGGCATGACTGGCTGTACAAGGCGCTGGTGCTGCTGGTCATCGCCTGCCCCTGCGCCCTGGTCATTTCCACGCCGGTCACCATCGTCAGCGGCCTGGCTGCCGCCGCACGGCGCGGCATCCTGATCAAGGGTGGCGTCTGGCTGGAACAGGGCCGGCATTTGCGCTGGCTGGCGCTGGACAAGACCGGCACCATCACCCACGGCAAACCGGAACAGACCGACTTTGTTGCACTGGGCGAAGCCAAGCCTAGCGATTACCAGCAGCTGGCTGCCAGCCTGGCCGGCCGTTCCGACCACCCGGTCTCGCAAGCACTGAGCCGGGCCGCCGCGCAGCAGGCGCTGGCGCTATTGCCGGTGAACCAATTTATCGCCCTGCCCGGTCGTGGCATCCAGGGCAATATCGCCGGTCGTGACTACCTGCTGGGCAATCAGCGGCTGCTACAGGAGCGCGGTCACTGCCCACCACAGCTGGCCGCACAACTGGCAGCACTGGAGGCGCAGGGCAAAAGCGTGGTGACCTTGCTGGATGACAGCGGCGCGCTGGCCCTGTTCGCGGTGGCGGACACCATCAAACCCGGCAGCTCGGCGGCCATTGCCGAACTGCACCAGCTGGGGGTGAAAACCCTCATGCTCAGTGGCGACAATCAGGCCACCGCCACTGCCATCGCCAGCCAGGCCGGCATCGACGAGGCGCGAGGCAATCAGCTGCCACAGGACAAGGCCGATGCGATAGCCGCCCTTGCTGGCCAGGGCCTGATCGGCATGGTGGGCGATGGCATCAACGATGCCCCGGCTCTGGCCCGTGCCGATATCGGCTTTGCCATGGGTGCCATGGGCTCGGATACGGCCATCGAAACCGCCGACGTGGCCCTGATGGATGACGATCTGGCCAAGATCCCGGCTTTTGTGCGCCTGTCACGCACCACCCACGCCATTCTGGTGCAAAACATCGCCCTGGCACTGGGCATCAAGGCGGTTTTCCTGCTGCTGACCCTGCTGGGCATGGGCAGCATGTGGATGGCGGTGTTCGCCGATGTGGGCGCCAGCCTGCTGGTAGTGGGCAACGGCCTGCGTTTGCTGCGCAAATAAGGCTGTACGACGGGCGGCTGTGTCACAGCAGGCATATTGCTTGCTTTAACTGTGACAGAAACGCTTCCACCACCCCGGAAGCGTGCCGTCCACTCCCACCCCGATGCGGTACGGCTTGCCTGCAGGAGCCCGACATGACATCCGACACCCCGCTTACCTTGCTGATCACCCGCCGCATCGATCCGGCGCGCCATACCGAATTCCACCAATGGCTCCGCCACGGCGAAGCCCTTGCCAGCCAGGCTGCTGGCTATCTCGGCTCGGGGCTGCTGTCGCCACCGCCCGGCGACGACAGCTGGCAGATTCTGTTCCGCTTCGCCAGCCAGTCCAGCCTGGACGCCTGGGCCGCCAGCCCCGCCCGCCAGCAATGGCTGCAAGAAGGTGCCGGACTGATCCAGCACAGCCAGGTGCATTGCGCCAGCGGACTGGATAGCTGGTTCGGCCTGCAAGCGCCACCGCGCTGGAAGCAGGCAGTGATGATCTGGCTGGCTTTCTTCCCGGTTTCACTCAGTTTCAATCTCTTGCTGGGGGATCAACTGGCCGCGCTGCCATTGGTACTGCGCGTGCTGTGCAGCACGCTGCTGCTGACACCAGCCATGGTGTTTTGCTTTATCCCCTTGTGCAGCCGGCTGCTGCGCAACTGGCTGCAAGGCAAGCGCCAGCACGACCCTTCACTCGCCGGGGAGCACTGAACGACAGTGGCATAGGATTGCGCTGGCCAGTTTTTGTCATGATTTATTGTGTAAAACGGTCGGAATCAGCGATGACCTCGTTTATGATAAGGCTATCGCTAGCAAGAGTAGCTTACTGATCGAAAGCCCCGCCGATGAACGCCCCCTGGCACAGCCCGCTGGATAGCGGACAGCTGGAAGTGCAATTACGCCAATGGCAATCCAGCCACCCCGGCCAGCAATTGCTGGCGCTGGTGGCCGAATCCGATCAACAGCAGCTGCCCCTGCTGCAAACCTGTTGCCTGCATCTGGGCATTGCGCTGGCCGGCGGCATTTTTCCGCGCCTGCTGGACGGCCAGGGCTTTTTGCCTGGCGGTGCCTGGCTGCTACCCTATGCCTCATCGGCCAATGCGGCCCTGCTCGGCATCCACCCTGACCGTGGTGCAGGCATTGCAGCCCAGCAGATGGCCGACCAGGTGCAGCACATGCTGCAGCAGTGGCCGGCGGCGCAGGGCAAGCCCACACTGTTCATGCTGTTCGATGCCATGCTGCCGGACATTGCCTCCATTCTGGATGAGCTCTACCTGCTGCTGGCCGATCAGGTGTACTACGGCGGCGTGAACGCCGGCAGTGAGAGCTTCCAGCCCATGCCCTGCCTGTTCGACCAGCACCGCACTATTGGCCACGGTGTGCTGTGCCTGCTGCTGCCCTCCTCCGCCAACCCGGTGATTGCCCACGGCTATTCCGCACCACAAAAAACCACCTGCGCCACCGCCACTGCCGGCAACCGCATCTTTCAGATCGACTGGCGGCCCGCTTTCGACAGTTACCGGCAAATGGTGCAAGAACAGTATGGTGCCGCACTGACCCGGGAAAATTTCTACTCCTTTGGCGTGCATTTTCCGCTGGGCGTAGTACTGGCCAACCAGCAGGTGCTGATCCGCGTGCCGGTGGCACTGGAGGACGACGGCTCGGTGTTCTGCGTGGGTGAAGTACCGGAAAATGCCTTGCTGATCATGCTGCAGGCCCCGTCAGAACCAGGGACTGAGTGCGTGGACAGCATTGTGGCCGACTTGCGCCAGCGCCATGGTGATATCAGCCAGCAAGCGCTCGTGAGCTTTTACTGCGCCGGTCGCAGCATGCACTTCGGCCAAGCCGCCTTGCAGGAGATCAGTCATTTACAAGCCAGCAGCGCAGCAGCCCCCTTGGTGGGTGCGCTGACGCTGGGTGAAATCGCCAGCCTGCAGGAATGGGGCTATCCCTTGTTTCATAATGCCAGCATCCTGTGCAGCCTGTGGCGGTCGGCATGAACAAGGACCAATTACTGGCCGTGCTGTACGACCTGTCGCTCACCATCGGGCGCGAAGTAACGGTCGATGCCCTGCTCACCAAGGTGGTGCAACGCCTGCTCTACCACACCGGCTGCCCCACCGGGCTGGTGCTTAGCCACCCACAGGGACTGGATGCCAGCCACGGGCGCTTGCTCAAAGTGATAGGCGATCATCTGTTACAACAGCAACTGGGTGAGGACATTGCCCTGCCACCCGGCCTGCTGGGCCGCACCATCCGCTCCGACTTAGCCCAGGCACTGCTGCAAGGCTTCACCGGCCAGCCGCGCTACCACTGTGGCTTACGCCTGCCGCTGGACCAGTACCACACCATTCTGCTGCTGGCGCCAGTCCCTTTGCTGCAGCAACTGCCGCTGGAGCATGTGTTTCCGCCGGTGCTGGCCAATCTGTCACGCGCCATCAAGCTGTGCCAGGACAGTGAACAACTGGCCGAAACCATGCAGCGCGAACGCAATCAGGCCAAGGCCGCACTCAATCGCGCACTGCGCTTCAACCAGGCCCTGCTCAACGCCATTCCCATTGCCGTGTTCTACAAGGATGCCCAGGGGCGCTACCTGGGCTGCAATCCGGCCTTCAGCCGCACCGTGGGCATGCAGGCCAAGGACATCATCGGCAAACTGCCGGCAGAAGTGTGGCCGGCTGAACTTGCCGCCATGTTCGCCCAGAAAGACAGCGAGCTGATCGCCACCCGCCAGCCGCAATTGTTCGAATACGTGATCCGCAGCCAGCAAGGCAAGCTGATGGATGTGGTCTACGCCAAAGATCTGTTCTACGACGATGACAACCAGATTGGCGGCATCATCGGGGCCTTCATCGACATCAGTGCCCGCAAGAAGGCGGAAGAATCTCTGCGCCAGTCGCTGATCCAGGCCATCAGCGCTCTGTCTTCAGCCATGGTGCATCGCGACCTGAGCACGGCCGGCCACGAAGTACGGGTCAGCGACCTGGCCGTCTCCATCGGTCGCCAGCTGCAATTGGACGCCGAGCAGCTGGAAGGGTTGGGACTAGCCGCCATGGTGCACGATATCGGCCAGATCCAGATCCCCTCGGAAATTCTCACCCGGCCGCGCCGACTCAACCATGAAGAATTCGAACTGGTAAAAATGCATGCCGAGGCCGGCCATGAAATCCTCAAGGACATCCATTTCCCCTGGCCTATCGCCGACATCGCCTGGCAGCATCATGAAAACATGGATGGCAGCGGCTATCCGCGCGGCCTCGCCGGCAGCGATATCCTGCTGGAGGCGCGCATCATTCACGTGGCCGACAGCATGGAAGCCATGCTGTCGCATCGCCCCTTCCGCCGCCAGCTGGGCCTGGAGCAGGCGATAGCGCAACTGCAACAACACCGTGGCAGCATTTACGACCCGGCCGTGGTCGATGCCTGCCTCAGCCTGTTTCTCGAGCAGGGCTACCAGCTGCCGGACAGCAAAAGAAAAAACTAACCATGTCCATCCCCTTCGACCCCTCGCCGCTGACCGCCTGTGGCTTACAGGCGCTGATCCGCCAATTGCCGGATCGCGTCGTCATCAAGGACAGCAACTCGACCTTCATCGCCTGCAATCAGCGCTTTGCCGATGATCTGGGCCTGGCGGTCGATGCCGTCACCGGCAAAACCGACTTCGACTTTTTCCCACCGCAGCTGGCTGCCCGTTATCAGGCCGACGACCAGCGCATCATCCGCAACGGCGAGAGCATTACCGTACAGGAGCCCGGTGCCTTTGCCGGCAACCCCGGCTGGCTGGAAACCAGCAAATCACCGATTTTCGATGCCAACGGTCACTGCATCGGGCTAACAGTCATCATCCGCGACATCAGCCAGCGGCTGCGCGATATCGACGAAATGCGCCGCCAGTCCTGGGCGGTGCAGGCCAATAGCCGCACTAATCAGGCGCTGGTACAGGCACGGGATGAAGGCGAGCTATTACAGGCAGTGTGCGAGGCCATTGTGGCGGACCAACGCTATCAGCTGGCGCTGATCTGTGGCATCAGCGATGTGCAGCAAAAGCAGTTGCAAGTACTGGCCTGTGCCGGCAGCGCCCGACGCTATGCCGAACAGCTGCAAGTCAGCTGGGATGAATCCGAGCCTATCGGGCAAGGGCCTATCGGCCACTGCATCCGCCAGGGTGGCACGATCAGCCTGGGCGAGCTGCAACAACACCCGCAATTCCAGCCCTGGCAAGAGGCCGTGCGCCAGTTCGGCCTGGAAGCTATCGTCGCCATCCCGCTGGTGGCAGGGCCGGATTTGATCGGTGCACTGGCGGTGTATGCCGGCGAAGCGCAGTCCTTCGGCCCGGTAGAAGTACAGGTATTTGAAGAGCTGACGCGCAATGTGCAGTTTGGCATCCAGTCACGCCGCACCCAGGTAGCCTACCAGCAGTCATTGCAGGAGCAGGCCAGCCAGGCCCAGGTACTGGAAAAGGCCCTGGAAAATGCACTGGCGGCCATTGCCTCGGTGCTGGAACAGCGCGATCCCTATACCGCCGGCCATCAGAAGCATGTCGCCGAACTGGCCGTGCTGATAGGACGGGAAATGGGTTTGTCAGCCGAGCGGCTGCGCGGGCTGTATCTAAGCGGTGTAGTGCATGATCTGGGCAAGATCGAAGTGCCAGCAGAAATCCTCAGCAAGCCCAGCCGGCTGCACCCGGTGGAGTTTGCTCTGGTCAAGCGCCACCCGGACGTCGCTTACAACATCCTGAAAAACATCGACTTTCCCTGGCCCATCGCTGACATCATCCGCCAGCATCACGAATTCATGGATGGCTCGGGCTATCCGCTGGGCTTGAGCGGTGACGCCATTTTGCTGGAAGCGCGCATCCTCACCGTTGCCGACATCGTCGAATCCATGTCGTCTGACCGTCCCTACCGTGCAGCCCTGGGCATTGAGCAAGCCATCGCCCAGATCCGGCTGATGCGCGGGGTGCAACTGGACCCGGAAGCAGTCGATGCCTGCATCCGGGTATTGGAGCAAGGAGCCTTCACCCCGCACTTGCTGTCGCTGGAGTACCAGCGCTGAGGCGGCAGCCGCTTCAACGCGGGCGCAGAAACTCTCCCACCTTGGCAGCAGCCACTTTTTGCAGCTGACACAACTCGGCATGCGCCAGGCCTGGGCGATGATGCTGGCGTGCAGCGGTATCCAGCAGGTATTGCAGCAGATGCGCCGCCATGCGGGCATCTGCCAGGGCGCGGTGGGCGCGGCCAGCGGCAGGCAAACCAGCCCAGCGGGTGAGCGTACCCAGCTTGTGGTCCGGGGCCTGCGGCAGCAGCCGGCGCGCCAATAGCAGGGTGCAGGCAAAATCCTGCCGCCGCTGCCGGCCCAGCAAAGCCAGCTCGTGATCCCAGAATTTGCGGTCGAAGGCGGCGTTATGCGCCACCAGCGGGATGTCACCAACAAAGTCGGCCACCTCGGCCATCACCCGTGCCGCCGGCGGTGCCGTGCGCAGCATGGCATTGCTGATGCCGGTCAGGCGCTCGATATCGGCGGGCACCCGCACCCCGGCATTCATCAGGCTCTGGTAACTGTCCAGCTCGCGGCCGTCCTGCCACAACACCACGGCCACTTCGGTGGCGCGGCTGCCTACGGCGGGTGACAGCCCGCTGGTTTCAAAGTCGATTACGGCAAAACAGGCAGACATGGGGCTTAGTTCAATGCGGCCTTGGCGGCCTCTTCCGGGCTCAGGCCATCAAAGAACATGTCGGTAAACCACTCGGCATTTTCTTCGATCTGCTGTTGCGCTTCATCCGGCTTGGCACCGGCAGCCACGAACAGGGCCTCCACTTCGGCGCACCATTGCAGCAGGGCTTCGGTTTCCGGATCCAGCTCGTCGTCTTTGCGTTTGGACATGGTTGATCTTTCAATGAAAAGTAAAAACTGAGGCGGCATTGTACACGCCATCGGCAAGGTTCTGGCTGGCAACAGATGGATATTGCTAGAATCCGCCATCTTCACCTTGCGGAAAATCCTCATGAGCACTCTCGTTGATGTCGATCTGGCCAAAAGCTATCGCCTGCTGAATCACGGCCCCACCGTGCTGGTCTCCAGCGCGCATGGCAATCAGCGCAATGTCATGGCTGCCGCCTGGGCCATGCCGCTGGATTTTTCCCCGCCCAAGGTGCTGGTGGTGGTGGACAAAGCCACCCACACCCGCGAACTGATGGAAGCCTCAGGCGAATTCGTGCTGAATGTCCCGTGCCGGGCACAGGCGGAGCAGGTACTCAAGGCGGGCAGCGTCAGCGGCAAGGAAGTGGACAAGTTTGCGACCTGCGGCCTGGAGGCCGTGGCGGGCGACAAGGTAGCCGCGCCGCATGTGGCGGGCTGCATTGCCTATCTGGAATGCCGCATCATCAGCGAGCCGCACAATCAGCAGCAATATGATCTGTTCATCGGCGAAGTTGTATTCGCCAGGGCCGACCCGGCGGTATGGCACGATGGCCATTGGCAGTTTGACGGCCATGATGACAAGCGCAGCCTGCACTATATTGCCGGCGGCAACTTCTTCAGCATTGGCGAGCAGTTCAGTGTCACCGCCGACCAGACGGTAGATTAAAGCAGGCCGCCAGTACGGCGGCCCCTTGATGATGGATTACAGCACCTGCTGCACGAAGCTGTCGAAAGCTTCCACCAAACGCTCGACATCCGCCGTCGTGGTCCGTGGGCACACCAGCAACATATTGTGGAAAGGTGTGATCAGCAGACCGCGATTGAGCAGATAGAGATGAATGATGTGCTCCATATCGCTGTCCAGAATGGCATCCGCCTCGCTGCCATTGCGCGGCGGGGTGGCGGTGAACTGGAACTCGGTACGCGCCCCCACCTGGGTAACACACCACGGCAGTTGATGGCGGGCGATGACGGCACGCAGCCCCTCGGCCAGCTGGCCGGCCAGGGCAAACATGTGGGCATACGCCTGTTCGGTCATCACCTCGGCCAGATTGGCGCGCATCGCGGCCATCGCCAGCATATTGGCGGTCAGCGTGGTGCCGATGCCGCTATGGCCCGGCACGGCTTCGCGCTTGGCCTGCTGCGCCCGCTCGGCCATTTCCGCCGAAAAACCATATACCGCGCACGGCACGCCGCCACCCATCGGCTTGCCCAGCACCATCATGTCCGGCTCCAGTCCATGGGCGCGGCTATAGCCACCCATGCCGGTGCTGATGGTGTGAGTCTCGTCCATGATCAACAGCGTGCCGTAGCGGCGACACAGCGCCTGCGCCGCTTCCCAGAAACCCGGTTCCGGCAGCACCATGCCGATATTGGTCATGGCCGGCTCGGCCAGCAGGCAGGCTACCTGCCCGTCCTGTAGCGCTGCTTCCAGCGCGGCCAGATCATTGAACTCCACTACGCGGGTGTATTGCGTCAGGTCGTACACCTGGCCTAGCAAGCTGGCGCGCTGCAGCGGCTGCCCATCCACCAGATCGACAAACACATCATCAATGGTGCCGTGGTAGCAGCCGTTGAATACCAGCAACTGCTGGCGGCCAGTGGCGGCACGCGCCCAGCGCAGGGCGAAACGGTTGGCATCGGTGGCGGTCATGGCGAACTGCCAGTACGGCAGGCCAAAACGGCGGGCCAGCTCGCTGGCCACCCATACCGCATCTTCCGACGGCAGCATGGTGGTGATGCCGCGCGCGGCCTGCTCGGCTACGGCCTTTGCCACCGGCACCGGGCCATGGCCGAACATGGCACCGGTATCGCCCAGGCAAAAATCGACATAGCGATTGCCGTCCACATCCTCAAAACTGGCACCTTGTGCCTGTTTCACATACAGGGTGAAGGGGGTGGACCAGTCGTCCATCCAGTGCAGCGGTACGCCGAACAACAGATGCTGGTCGGCACGGGCCGACAGTTGCTGCGATTGCGGACGGGCCGCGATGAAACGTTCACGCTCCTGGGCGTGCAGTTGCAGGGCCTTGTCCCAGTTGATGCCGTGTCGTGTAGTCATCCATCTCTCCCAGATCTTGTTCTGTGCGGGCAGCAGCCCGCCATCATGTCATACGTGCAGTTGCAGGTGTTCGCGTTCCCAGGCGGTGATGCCGCGATTGAAGGTTTCGAATTCCTTCTCCTTCACCGCGCAGAAGGCCTGTACAAACTGTTCGCCCAGAATTTCCGACAGCTCGGGGCAGTCCTGCATCAGCGCCACGGCATCTTCCAGGCTGCGCGGCAGCTCGAAATCCAGATCATAGGCACTGTCGCTCATCGGCTCGCTAGCTTGCAGTTGCTGCACCATGCCCAGATAACCGCAAGCCAGGGTCGCCGCCATCGCCAGATAGGGGTTCACATCCACCCCCGGTACGCGGTTTTCCAGCCGTCGCGCCGCCGGGCCGGATGGTGGAATGCGGATGCCGCAGGTGCGGTTGTCATAGCCCCAGCGCACATTGATGGGAGCAGCCGCGTGGCGGCTGAGGCGTCGATAGGAATTCACATACGGTGCCAGCATGGGCATCACCAGCGGCAGGTATTTCTGCATGCCGGCAATATGCTGGAAAAATTGTGGCGTAGCCGTGCCATCGGCTGCCGAAAAGATGTTCTCGCCGCTAGTGCTGTCAACGATGCTCTGGTGGATATGCATGGCACTGCCCGGCTCGCCCTCCATCGGCTTGGCCATGAAGGTGGCGAAGATATTGTGACGGTAGGCGGTTTCGCGTACGGCACGCTTGAACAGAAACACCTGATCGGCCAGCGCCATGGCATCACCATGGGCAAAGTTGATCTCCATCTGGCAGGCACCCACCTCGTGAATCAGCGTTTCGACATTGAGCTTGGCTTGCTGGCAGAACGTGGACAGTTCCTGAAAGAAGGGATCGAAATCGTTGACGGCATCAATGGAGAAGGACTGCCGCCCCACTTCCGAGCGCCCGGCACGGCCGGTGGGCGGGCGCAGGGGTTCGTGCGGATTGCTGTTCTGGCGGATCAGGTAGAACTCCATTTCCGGAGCCACCACTGGTCGCCAGCCGCGCTCGGCATACAGCTTGAGCACACGCCGCAATACCGCGCGCGGTGAAATGCCAATCGGCTGACCATCAAAATCCTCACAGTCGTGGATCACCACCGCTACCGGCTCGATGGCCCACGGTACCAGGCGGATGGATGACGGGTCCGGCACGCACACCATGTCCGGATCATTGGCCCCGACAAAGCGTTCGAATTCGGCAAATTCACCATTGACGGTAATGGTCAGCACTGCTCGCGACATCTTCATGCTGGCTTCCGCCAGAAACAGATCGCGCGGCACGATCTTGCCGCGTGCCACGCCAGTCATGTCGGGAATGACGCATTCCACCTCGTGGATATTGTGTTCACGAATGAAGCTGTGCAAATGTTCATGCATGATTTCTCCTTTATGATCATAAGTGCAAAATAGCTTGCATTCCAATACCGCACCAACCCGAGTGAAATTAAATGTAAATACCGGAATTAAAGCTGAAACAAATCATAGTAAGATAAAATTTCAATGTCAATATTTGATCAAATAAATGAAAGAAAGCTAAGCATCACAGCACTACTGCTGCTATGGTATCCTTGTGGCAAACTCCAATACTCACCGACCCGCCAACGATGAAGACTTCAGCCTCCTCCACTCTGCAGGACGAAACCTACACCACGCTGCGCCAATGGCTATCACTCGGCCGCTGGCTGCCCGGCGAACGACTCAAGATCAAACAGCTGGCACAAGACATGCAGGTCGGTGAAATGCCGGTTCGTACTGCCTTGCAGCGACTGGTAGCGGAAAAGGCTCTGGCCAATATTCCCAACTGTGGCGTGACCGTGCCGCAACTGACCCGCACCCAGTTTGATGACATCCTGCAAACCCGCATGTTGCTGGAAGGTGAAGCAGCCGAAAAAGGCGCACGCAATCTGAGCGGTGCCGATTTCAAGCTGCTGCAACAACTGACCGTCACCATGGAGCAGGCGATCAAGGAGCACGACGTCAAGGGCTACCTGACGGCCAATGAAGAGTTCCACATCACCCTGTACCGCGCCTCCGGCTCCGCCATGCTACTGGCCCTGATCGAAAGCGTATGGCTGCACGTCGGCCCCATCTCCAACCAGCTGCACCAGGACCCGCATGTATGGAGCATCATGAACGACTGTCATGAAGACATGATGCGCGCCCTGCAACGCCAGGACCCATCCGCCGTGCGCCGCGCCATCGAGCGCGACCTCTTCAACGCTGGCCAGTACCTGAAAACACTGTGCAACTGAACATCATGCTAGCAGCATGAAAAACCGCGCACCGGCCTTATGCTGCGCACTTAATAAAAAAGCACCGCCCCACACATGGGAAACGGTGCTTTTTTTGCTTTCAGCAACAACGCCAGCACAAGTGCACTGACCCGACCACGTACAAACTCACTGCCGCTGCGCTCAACAATCCGGGCACATCACACTACTTATCAGGCTCACAACCTTGGCTGACTTTGCCACTATCGATGTCTTGCGTGGCGCATGAGGTCTCTTGGTATTTTCCAGCCTTGAAAGAAAGCTTTACCAAGTAGCATTTCCCACCATGGCATTGCGCCTCCTGGATATCTTTCATGCCATTGCGACTGCTGCCCAGCACCTGGAATGCATCCGAGCTGCCGGCGTAGAGCATGCTGTTCCGGTCATCCACAATCCAGTGGCAGAAGATATGGGCACCATAGAAAGTCTGGAAGTATGGCGAAGACTTGGGCCGAACAAAAAGAAAGGTCTTGCGATCAGCGGACAAAGGAAGCTTGCGACTGGCAAAGAACTGCCGATAGTCGCCAGCCCTGACGTTTTTTTCTGCCATCTCCTCGTCGGCCTGTGCTTTCAAATCCGCATCGGAACGGACGATTAAGCTGGCCACGGTCTGAGACACAGCCGACCAGCCGGTGGTTTGCTCTTCCGTGTAGGTTTCAAAAATGGGCTTGGCCAGCACCGCACCTGAAAACAATACCATCAACAAGCCAACAGTCTTCATCATCATTCCTTGCTTGCAGTGCTTGAGATATTGGCAGCAACAAGTGCGCGGCAGCAGGACCCTGGCGCGATTGTTTGCATGGTGATGGCAGGAAAAGCACTACACCCCATACCAGGCCATGAATACCTCCACCCCTCTGTCCACCCGCTCTTGCAACATGCTCAGGTCTTGCTCACGGACTACGCCAATCATGAAGGTCTCCTGGTACTCCGCCTGAACCAGCGACAGCAAATGCATGGCAGCCACCCAGCCATCCGCCTGACGCAGTCGCCCGGCCGCCATTTCCGCCTCCAGATAGGCCGCCACCTTGTTCCACCCCTGACGCGGGCCGGCATCATAAAACTGCTGCGCCGCGCCGGCACGGACCAACTCGCCAACGATGATGCCGCGCATGGCCATCAAATCCGGCCCCAGGATGACCTGCAAGTAGTTTTCCGCAAAGGCACGCAAAGCAGTGGCAATATCCCCACCTGGCACCAGTCGGGCATAAGCCTGCGACATGCGCTCTTCGGCCAGCATCTTCATCACACTTAAAAACAGTTCTTCTTTTGACTTGAAATAACCATACAGCGTGGCCTTGGAGCCACCTACCCGGCTGCAGATTTCCGCCATCGACGTAGCTTCGTAGCCACGCTGCAAAAACACCTCTGCCGCCGTTGCCACCATGTGCTGACGGCGTTCTTCGCTTTTTGTACGCATTCACACTCCGAAACAGTACCAAACTGTACAGTTTTTCTTGACGACAATATTTGGCTGCATTATAACCGTACCGTACCGTACAGTTAAAGACCTTGGCAATATTATGGACACCACATCAAGCATGCGCCGCCGGCACTCATTGCTGCAACTTTCGCTGCTGGGCAGCCTGTTGCTGACCGGCTGCGCCAGCGTACCAGAACTGGGCCCGGCCGCCCGTAGCAAAACCACCGCTGAACTGGCCAGTCAGCAAAGCCTGCCCGCCAGCACAGCCCAATGGGCCAGCAGCAACTGGTGGCAGGATTATAACGACAGTCAGCTCAATGCCATCATGCAGGAAGCACTGCGTAATGCACCCGACCTCGCCGCCGCCCAGGCCCGCCTGGCCAAAGCAGCAGGTCAGGCCGAACAGGCCGGTGCCAGCCGGCTACCCAGCGCCAGCCTGGACAGCTCGGTCACCAAGCTCAAACAAAGCTATAACAACGGCATGCCGGCTGCCTATGTACCGCACGGCTACAACAACTCCGCCAGCGTAGAGTTGAACTTCAGCTACGAGTTCGATTTCTGGGGCAAGAACCGCGCTGCCGTGGCCGCCGCCAGCTCGGATCTGGCCGCAGCCGAGGCTGAAGCCGCACAAAGCCGGCTGACCCTGACCAGCTCGATTGCCGCCGGCTATGCCGAACTGGCCCGCCTGTTTGCCGAACAGGATGCCGCCGAGCAAGCTCTGGCCGTACGCCGCCACAGCGTCGAACTGCTGCAGCAGCGCTACGACAATGGCCTGGAAACCCTGGGCAGCCTGCGCCAGGCCGAATCACGCGCCGCTGGTGCCAGTGCCGACCTCAGCGCTGCGCGTCAGGCCATTGCCCAGCAACGCTTCAGCATCGCCGCCCTGATGGGCGCCGGCCCGGATCGCGGACTGGCGATTGCACGACCACAAGCCAGCCTGCTGCACGCTCAGGGCTTGCCCGCCACCTTGCAGGCCGACTTGCTGGGCCGCCGGCCCGACCTGGCAGCCGCCCGCCTGCGCGCCGAAGCCGCAGCCCGCCGCATCGATGTGGCGCACGCGGCGTTCTACCCCAATGTCAATCTGTCGGCCTATCTGGGCGTGCAGTCGCTGGGCCTGAGCCTGCTGGGCAAGAGCGGCTCGGATGTCGGCGGCATCGGCCCGGCCATTTCATTGCCCATCTTCCGTGGCGGTGCGCTACAGGGTAATTACCGCGTGGCACGTGCCGAATACGATGCCGCCGTCGCCAGCTACAACCAGACCCTGACCCAGGCCCTGCACGATGTCGCCGACGTAATGGCGCAAGAAAAGGAACTGGCTCCGCAACTGGAGCAACGCCGCCTGGCACTGAAAACCGCCGAGCAGTCCTACCAGGTCATGCAGAACCGCTACCAGGGCGGCCTGGCCAGCTATCTGGACGTGCTGAATGCCGAAGATAGCGTCATCAGCTGCCGCCGCAGTGCGGCCAGCCTGGAAACCCGCCAGCTATTGCTTGACGTCAGCCTGATCAAGGCACTGGGCGGCGGCTATCAGCAAGCCTGACCCCACCCACCCGGCACACACAGACAAACCGCATACTAGAGAACCATCATGAGTGAAATCAGCCAAACCCTTCCCGCCAGTGCAGCCCCGCAAGCCAGCGACCAGCTGCGCCTGGCCAAACGCAAGAAACTATTTATCCTGCTCGGCAGCGCCGTCGCCCTTGGCGCACTGGCAGCCGGCAGCTACTGGGTACTGGTGGCCTCGCACCATGTCAGCACCGACAATGCCTATGTTGCAGCCGAGATTGCCCAGGTCACCCCGGAAGTCAGCGGTACCGTGCGCGAAGTACTGGCGGTGGACACCCAGGCCGTCAAGCGTGGCGACATGCTGGCCCGTCTGGACGACAGCGATGCCAAGCTGAACCTGGCCCAGGCCGAGGCCGAGCTGGCCCGTGCCGAACGCCGCGTACAAGGCTATCTGGCCAGCGATGAAGGCCTGCAGGCGCAGATCCAGGCGCGCATTGCCGACCAGGCCCGCAGCAATGCACAACTAGCCTCCGCCCGCGCCGACCTGCAACGCGCCGAGCTGGATCTGAAGCGCCGCCAGGCACTGGCCAAGAGCGGCTCAGTATCCGGCGAGGAACTGAGCAATGCGCAAAACGTGTTCAGCACCGCCAGCGCCAGCCTGGCCGCCGCCGAAGCCGCCGCCAAACAGGCCGAAGCCAACGCCCGTGCCGCACAGGGTTCGCTCAAGGCCAACCAGACGCTCACCGTCAATACCACGGTGGACAACAACCCCGAAGTGGCACTGGCCCGCGCCAAGCGTGACCAGGCCCGCCTCGACCTGGCGCGTACCGTGATCCGAGCCCCGGTGGATGGCGTGGTGGCCAAGCGCCAGGTGCAAACCGGCCAGCGCGTGCAGTCCGGCACCCAGCTGATGTCGGTGGTGCCGCTGCAGCAGGTGCATGTGGACGCCAACTTCAAGGAAGTACAGCTGGATAAGGTACGCATCGGCCAGCCGGCCACCCTGACTGCCGACCTCTACGGCAGCCGCATCACTTACCACGGCAAGGTGGCCGGCCTGTCCGGCGGCTCGGGTGCCGCATTTGCCACCATCCCGGCGCAAAACGCCACCGGCAACTGGATCAAGGTGGTACAACGTCTGCCGGTACGGGTGGCACTGGACCCGGCCGAACTGCGCGCCCATCCACTGCAAGTGGGCCTGTCCATGGAAGTCACCATCGACACCGCCAGCACCGGCCATAGCGAGTAAGTCATGTCCAGCAGCCCATCCTCCACCGCCCCGCAGCCGCTGCAGGGCAATACGCTGTGGCTGGCCGCCCTGGTACTGGCCGCCGCCAACTTCGTCGCCGTGCTGGACACCACCATTGCCAACGTATCGGTGCCCAATATTGCCGGCGGCCTGGCGATTTCTTCCAGCCAGGGTACTTATGTCATTACGTCTTATGCCGTGGCCGAAGCCATCACCGTGCCGCTGACCGGCTGGCTGGCCGCGCGGCTGGGGACGGTCCGGCTGTTTATCGGTTCCATGGTGTTGTTTGGCCTGTTTTCCCTGCTGTGCGGCATGGCTGGCTCGCTGGAAACGCTGGTGCTGTTCCGCGTGCTGCAAGGCCTGGCCGGCGGCCCGCTGATGCCGATGTCGCAAACCCTGCTACTGCGGATTTTCCCCAAGGAAAAAACCGGCGCAGCCATTGGTTTGTGGAGCATGACCACGCTGATTGCGCCCATCATGGGGCCGATCCTGGGTGGGGTGCTGTGCGACCAGGTAAGCTGGCCGTGGATCTTCTGGATCAACGTCCCCATCACCATGCTGTGCGGCTATGCCGGCTGGCAGTTGCTGAAAAGCCAGGAAAGCCTGCGCGAGAAAATCCGCGTCGATGCCGTCGGGCTGGGCCTGCTGGTGGTGTGGGTGGCCGCCTTGCAAATCATGCTGGACGAAGGCAAGAACCTGGACTGGTTCAACTCGGTCGAGATCATCGCGCTGGCGGTAACGGCAGCGGTCGGCTTTGCCGCCTTCCTGATCTGGGAGATGACCGAACGAAACCCGGTGGTAAACCTGCGGGTATTCCGCCACCGTGGCTACTGGGCCAGCGTACTTACCATCTCACTGGCTTTCGGTTCCTTCTTCGGCGCCACGGTACTGACCCCGCAATGGCTGCAAAGCTATATGGGCTACACCGCCACCGAAGCCGGCCACGCCACGGCCATGAGCGGCATCCTGGCCGTGCTGGTGGCACCGCTGGTGGCGCAGCTGTCCACCCGGGTCGATCCGCGTCCGCTGGTGTTCATGGGGGTGATGTGGCTGGGCGGCGTCACGCTGTACCGCAGCTTCTCCACCACCGACATGGGTTTCTGGCAAGTGGCGTTGCCGCTGCTATTCCAGGGTGTGGGCATGCCCTTCTTCTTCGTGCCGCTGACCGGCCTGGCCATGGCCAGCGTCGAGCCACAGGAAATGGCTGCCGCCGCCGGGCTGATGAGCTTTATGCGCACCTTGTCCGGCGCCTTTGCCACCTCGCTGGTGACCACCGCCTGGGATGACAAGGCCAGCTATAACCATGCTGACCTGGTCGGCAACCTGGACAGCACCGGCAGCACCTTGCGCACGCTGCGTGACAGCGGCTTGAGCATCGATGCCGCCACCGCCCAGCTAGGCCAGATGCTGCAATCGCAAAGCATCATGCTGGCTACCAACCAGATCTTCTGGCTGACCGGTCTGTCCTTTGTCGTGGCCGCCTGCGCCATCTGGCTGGCCCCACGCCCGACACGAGTGGCCGATACCAGCCAGGCGCACTGACACCATCATCCTGCGTGGCAGCCATGGCCCCAGCGTTCTGGCCGCCACGCCATAGGGCACAGCTTATCTGCACACAAAAAAGAAAGCCGGGTAAATACCCGGCTTTCTTTTTGACTGGAACAAAGCGTTTTCGCCTGTTCCGGCAAGTAGGGCCTAGGCTTGCGGAGCAGTACCTTCCGCGTGCGATACCACTGCATCGATTTGCAGCAGCGCATTGCCCGGCAATGCTGCTACAGCAACAATGCGGCGAGCCGGCGTGCCAGTCGGGAAGAAGGTGGCGTAAACCTCGTCGATGGCCGCGATATCTTCGATATTCTTGAGGAAGATATTCACTTTGACCACGTCAGCCAGCTGGTGGTTGATGCTTTCGACAATCGCCTTGATATTCTTCAGGCACTGCGCAGCCTGTTCCTTGACGCCACCGGCCACCAGCGCACCACTGGCAGCATCCAGCGGCAGCTGGGCGGACAGATGGTTGTAATGCGAGAAGGCCACGGTCTGGGTGGACAGACGGTCTTGCGGAGCTGCCGGGGTGTTATTTGCCTTGATGACAATACCGTGGCGATCTTCAACGGCTTGCGGAGGCGTGCCATCGCCATGCGATACCACCACTTCGATTTGCACCAGCGCATTCATCGGCAATGCTGCAGCAGCAATAACCGTACGGGCCGGGAAATAAGCTACAGCGCGGGCAATGGCCGAATCCGGGAAGAAGGTCGTATAAACTTCATTGACGGCATCGATATCCGCGAAGTTTTTCAGGAAGACATTAACCTTGACGATATCGTCAAAAGGCACATCAATCCCTTCCAGAATTGCCTTGACGTTTTTCAGGCATTGCGCGGTTTGTTCTTTCACCCCACCCGCTACCAATTGACCGGATAGCGGATCAATCGGCAATTGCGCCGAAATATTGTTGTAGTGAGAAAAAGCCACGGTCTGGGTCGACAAGGGGCTAATCGGTGCCTTTTCGATATTTTTGGCGATTTTCACCAGATCACCGGCTTGCGGTGCATTCGGGATGGTACCTTCGCCATTGGAAACAAGCGCTTCCACTTGCACCAGCGCACCCAGCGGCAATGCGGCTACCGCTACCGTGGTCAGTGCCGGACGATAAGCCGGGAAGAAGCTGGCATAGACCTGAGTTACCGCGTCAAGATCGGCAATATTCTTGAGGAAGATGGTGATTCTGACCACATCATCCATAACATGGTCGATGCTTTCGACAATGGCCTTGATGTTTTTAAAGGATTGCTCGGCCTGCTCTTTTACGCCGCCAGCCACCAATTGGCCGGATACCGGATCAATCGGCAATTGCGCCGACAGATTATTGTAATGAGAGAAAGCGGCTGTCTGCGAATAGGGACCCATATTCTCAGGAGCATTTGTCGTATTTCTTGCCAGAACTGCGTTATATCCACTCATGATCATGCTCACCTTTTACTTGATTTAGGGTATTCCGTAGCGAACATTTGCCGATTTCTCATCTGCCATTGCTACGGCTTCTTTCCAGATACCGGCCATTTGCTTAAGCCAGGAGTAGTAACAGTATCCGAAAGGAAAAACTTATATAGATAATGAAACGGTAATATAATGAACTGCTAATTTTAAGTCAACACGGTCGAGCTTGATCCAGATCAACAAAACGACCATTCCCCTGTACACCACTCTGGCAACAAATGGCCCGAATGCTCTGTGTACAAGATATGACTTCACTATATTTTCGACGATGTGGCTTTTTTACTGCCACGGTGACAGGGCTGATCAAACAAGCCTGAATGCGGAATTTTCCTGATAGAACAGGCCAAACCAGAAGATTAATCTGCCAGAAACAATTTATCGAACTGATACGCCCATGCTGCCAAATTGGAGAAGTCGCTCAAATCTGTTTATTTACTGATTAAATAGTCAGCTTGAGCCAATCTGCATGGTCATTGCAGCGGCATCAGCCACTGCAACTGTGCTGAGGATGCCGCAGACTTACATTTAAGTTGTGTTGCATAAGCAGAAACCGCTACGAACACCGCTGAAGGAATGCACTCAACAAGATGCGCCAGCGGCGGCAGGCCCGGGCTGCCCAGCCCAGACCCGCACACCTGCGCGACGCCACGGCGCTGTGCTACGCCACCACGCCGGGCACGGCAAAGCCAGGCGCCTGCTGCGGGTGTTCAGCCCGGGTGATGTAGTCCTGCATTTGCGGACGATAGCGCTGCCATAACTGGGTCAATTCGGTAATGGGTTCACCATCGCTCCAGTCAATGCGCAGGTCGATCACCGGCCATGCCTGGCTTGCCACCAGCTTGAGGCCGGCAGCATGGATGGGGCCGGCTTCCCCACCCGCCGCCACGGCGGCCTGCATGGCGGCCAGCAGGCGATCGGCCAGATGACCGCAGCTGGCGGCAAAAGCGGCCACCATCTGCTGCGGCACGGAGGCACTGTGCAGGATGTTGCCACCGGCAAGGCAATCTGCGCCGCTGGCAGTAGCGTGGATACCCAGCGCATGCTCGCCGCTAAAGGTGAGCGCCTCGCCACTGGCTGGCAATGCCAACAGCTGTCGCCATTGCAGGTGAGGATCGGCCTGTGCCAACTGCTGCAGCAAGGCAGCGCCGCGCACTCCGCTGGCCATGGCTTGCAGCGCCAGCGGCCCCAGCAGCGGATTGGTCACATTCTGACTCATCACCGCCCCCACTCCGGCCTGCAGGTGGCAGCAGCGGCTGGCGACGGCAATACTGGACGAGGCCACCGCCACCCCCAGCATGCCGGTTTCCGGGCAGCGTGCCGCGATGGAGAAGGTCATGGCTGATAGCCCTCGGGAATAACGGCGGTGATGTCGATTTCCACCAGCCATTCCGGCCGCGCCAGCGCCGAAATCACCAGCCCGGTAGACACCGGATACACCCCTTTCAGCCACTTGCCCACGACCTGGTACACCGTCTCGCGATAGCGGGTGTCCACCAGATAGATGACGATCTTGCACACGTGATCCAGGCAGCTGCCCGACTCCTCCAGCAGCATTTTCACATTGGCCATGGCTTTTTCGGTTTGTACTGCAACATCGCCGATGCCCACCGATTCGCGGGTGTCCAGATCCTGACCGATCTGCCCGCGCAGGAAGACGATATTGCCGGCCACCACCGCCTGACACAGATCATTGTCGAGCTTTTGTTCCGGATAGGTTTCTTTGGTATTGAAGGGACGAATGCGCTTGTGAACCATATTTCACCTCATGGCAGTGGATGGCGGGCTGAGCGAACAGCCCGGATGTGTCTGATTGGCGGGGCTGTTGTTTCAGGCCGGTGCAGTGACGGTGCTGGCCGGCGCCACCGGCTCCGGCGCGTGATAAGCCTGATATTTGCGCTGGGTGGAGATATGGTCGGCAATGAATTTGGCATCGTGCCAGACACCCCAGATAAAGCTGGACCCCCGACGTGACAACCAGGGCAGGCCAAGAAAGTACACGCCAGGCTCGGCGGAAATACCGCGCTGATGCACCGGCTTGCCCTTGTCATCGAAGGTATCGACCTGCAGCCAGCTGTAATCGACGGCAAAACCAGTAGCCCAGATAACGGTGGTGATGCCAGCAGCGGCCAGATCAAGCTCGAGCACCGGATGACTGACACAGGCCGGATCCGGCCCGATCAGACGTGCTTGCGGCTCGGGTGGCAGGTCCAGCCCGTTGCGCTCGATATAGGCATCGGCAGCATCCAGCAGCGCCAGGTAATTGGCATCGCCGGCTGCGATATTGGCAGCCAGATCCGGCTGGAAGCGCATCACGCCCTGCGCGTAGTCTCGGGTCATCCCCAACAGGGTAACGCCCTGCTCGGCCAGCCGGCGGAAATCCACAGTATGGCCACCGCGCGCACCGCTCACGGCAATGGTGACATGCTCGCGACCCGGCTGGACTTTCTGCGCATCCCATTGGCCCAGCACCCCCAGCCACCAGCAAAAGTCGCGCTGGCGATAGCTGCGTGGCGGGCGATCATGCGGGCCGACCGACAGGTAGACTTTCTTGCAGGCACGGTGCAGCTCATCAGCGATCTGCACCCCGGAGGAACCCGCCCCCACCACCAGCACCGCACCTGCCGGCAGCTGCTGCGGATTGCGATAGGCCGCGGAATGCAGCTGGGTAATGCCAGGCTGCTCGGGCAGAATGGCCGGAATCAGCGGCCGCTGGAAAGGGCCGGTAGCCGCGACCACGCGTTGCGCTTCGATCAGGCCGGCGCTGGTTTCAACGGTAAAGCCGGGACGGCCGCTATTGCGCGTTACCCGCGTTACTTCCACCCCGGTACGGATGGGTGCCTTGAAATGACGGGCATAGGCTTCCAGGTAATCAGCCACCTGCTCTTTTGCCGCAAAGGCATCCGCTGCCACATCGGCAATGGCCAGTCCGGGAAAGCGGTCATGCCAGGCCGGGCCATTACACACCAGCGAGTCCCAGCGCTCGGAGCGCCAGCGCTCGGCAATGCGCTGGCGCTCCAGCACCAGATGCGGCACGTCCAGCTGGCTCAGATGTTCGCTCAGGGCGATACCGGCCTGGCCAGCACCGATGACCAGTGTGTCTGTCTTTTCCATCACCATCGTCGTCTCCTCCCCTGTGTATGCCCACCCGCCGGCACGACAAGGCTGGCGCGGGTGGTGGCCGGGCTGCACGGTTGGCATGCCGGCCTGACCACTGCAGTCTAGGGAAGGGTCTTGAATACGGAAAATATATATATCTTCTTTATTGAATCATTAATTTTTATGCAACTTTGACCGACCCAGAAACAGCCAGGAGGGCTGGCCGACCACCCTCCCCAGTACGTCCAGGCAGAAACCGCAAGACAAAACGCAGAAAGTGGCGGATAAAAATGGAAGCGTCATGCAAACAGCTACTGGTCCAAACAGCTACTGGTCAGCAAGAGCCGTCAGGCATGACGAAATCATCAAAGATGGATTTTTTGTTATCCGTTTGTAGAATGCAGCACGGCCAAGCCAAGTACCGCAGGCTTTTTTACCGAATGCCGTTTACACATCAAGGAAATCACCATGGCAAAAACCGGTCACATTTTTCTGTTTTCTTGCTGGCTGGCCCTGCAGTCGGCCACGGCACTGGCACTGGAAAAACCTGCCGGCCACCCTATCGTGACTATTTCCGGACTCATTAGCGAAAAGAACAGCGGCGCCAATGCCGCTTTTGATAGCGCCATGCTGGACAAGCTGCCGCAAGTAAAAATGACCGTAGCGACGCCGTGGTACAAGGAAGCACAAACCTTTGAGGGACCGCTGTTTCGCGATGTGCTGAAAGCCACTGGCAGCAAGGGCAGCAAACTGTATGTCGTTGCCCTGAACGACTATGCTGCGGAAATACCGCTGGCCGACCTGGAAAAATACGATGTAATCCTGGCCCGCAAGATCAATGGCAAAACGCTGACGGTACGCGACAAGGGGCCATTGTTCATCATGTACCCGTTTGACAAGAAGCCGGAGCTGCGCAACAAGGAAACCTATTCGCGCTGCGTATGGCAGGTCAACCGCATCCGCGTTGAATAAATCACTACCAGGATAGCCAGTGTCACTGTTCTCTCGTCAATACCGCATCAACAACCAGGTGTGGCTGCTGGGCATCCTGATGCTGGCGGCACTCCTGGTGGTCGGCATGCTCTATCAGCGCCAGCAAGCCGAAATGAAGCGCTTTGCCGAGCAAGGCCAGGACAATGTGGTGTGGGTGTACTCCCAGTTGGGAATAGATTATTTCCGCACCGTGGGTGCGGCCAAGGTAGCTCAGGCTACCGGCCAGACCACTGATCTGGACGAGCTGCAACTGCGCTACAACATCCTGGTATCGCGTATCAATCTGCTGAAGGAATACCGCTATGCGGCGCTGTTTGCCAACGATCAGTGGTATCAGCAGCAAATCAGTGCGCTGAACAATGTAGTACTGCAAACCGACCGCAAGCTGGCGGCCAATGACGGCTATTTCGACCGGGCGCAAGCCGCCGCCCTCATCGGCGAGCTGGATAGCGTGGTCGAGAACGTACGTGAGCTGACGGTGGGTGCCAACAGCCGGCTGACCGACGCCGCCAATACCAGCAACAAGAGCCTGCAAAACATCAATACCACGGTAGCCATCACCGCCGCCTTGCTGATGCTGCTGGCAGCGCTGATTGCCGCACTGGCCTACCGCAACCTGTCCCATAGCGAAAGACGGCGTGAAGAGGCCGAAGCACTCAGCCGCAAGCTGGACCGGGCGCTGGAGCAGGCCGAAGCGGCCAATGTGGCCAAGGGGGCATTTCTGGCCAATATGAGCCATGAAATACGCACGCCGATGAACGGCATCATCGGCATGACCGAACTGACGCTGGACACCGAGCTGGCACCCAGCCAGCGTGAATACCTGGAAATCGTCAAATCATCGGCCGATGCGCTGCTCACCATCATTAACGACATTCTGGACTTCTCCAAGATAGACGCCGGCAAGCTGGTGCTGGAAGCACTGCCCTTCTCGCTGCGCAGCCTGATCAGCCAGACCATCTACCCCTTCACCCTCAAGGCCGAAGAACGCGGGCTGGAAGTCGTCTGCCAGATCGACACTGCCCTGCCCGACCGCCTCATCAGCGACCCTTCGCGCCTGCGCCAGGTGCTGAACAACCTGCTGGGCAATGCCGTTAAATTCACCAAACAGGGTGAAATTGTCCTCAGCGTCAGCGGCAAGCGCCAGTCGGCTGACAGCTATCTGCTGACTTTTTCCGTGCGCGACACTGGCATCGGCATTGCGCCAGCCAAGCAGAAAATCATTTTCGATGCCTTTGCCCAGGCCGACAACAGCACCACCCGGCGCTATGGTGGCACCGGTCTTGGCCTGTCCATCACCCAGAAGCTGGTGACATTACTGGGGGGCGACATCCTAGTCAGCAGCGTGCCCGACCAAGGCTCGGAGTTTGTGTTCAGCATTCCGCTCAAGCTCAGTTCCGAACAGGCCTCCACCGCCAACCTGCCGGCCGAACTGAACGGGCTGCAAGTCCTGGTCTGCGACGACAACCCCACCAACCGCAGCTGGCTGGCTACCCTGCTGGCCAATTGGGGCATGCAGGCCACGCTGGCTGCCGATGGTTTCGCGGCGCTGGACCTGCTGCAACAGCAATCTTTCGACCTGATTCTGCTGGATGGCCACATGCCGGGCATGTCCGGCTTTGAGGTCGCCGGGCAGTTGCAGCAACAAGGTTGCCAGGCCGACATCATCATGCTTACCTCCTCTGGCGAACGCGGTGATGGCCGCCTCTGCCAAGACCTGAACATCGGCGGCTACCTGACCAAGCCGGTGTTGCAGGAAGAACTGCTTGCGGTCATCCGCCAGCGGCTGGGCATCTCCGCCGGACATGGCACAAGCGGCCTGGTCACCCGCCACACGGTAAGAGAACAGCATCAGCAGCTGAATATCCTGCTGGTGGAAGACAACGAAGTGAACCAGAAGCTGGCATTGGCCATCCTCTCCCGGCGCGGCTGCAAGGTCAGTATCGCCAACCATGGTCAGGAAGCCCTGGACATGCTGGCGCAGCAAGCATTCGACCTGGTGTTGATGGACATGCAGATGCCGGTGATGGACGGCCTGGAAGCTTGCCACCACATCCGCCGTGGTGAAGCCCTGACGCAGCAGTCACGCCTGCCCATCATCGCCATGACCGCCAATGCCATGAAGGGCGATCGGGAGCGCTGCCTGGAGGCCGGCATGGACGGCTATGTCAGCAAACCCATTGATGCCCAGCGCGTATTCGAGGAAATAGAACGGGTACTGGCCGGCGAACAGGACATGGCGCCAGCACCGCCCCCGGCGCTGGCGGCAGAAGTCGACGCTGGCAACATCCCCTTGATGAATTACCCAGCCACCCTGGACAACTGCGATGGCGATATCGCCTTTCTGCAAACCCTGCTGCGCAGCTTTGTCACCGATTCCGCCACGCGCATGGCCACCCTGCAGCAGGTCGTCGCTCAGTCACAGCTGGATGAGGCCGCCAGGCTGGCACACGCGCTGAAAGGGGCCGCCTTGTCCATTGGTGCCAAACCCTTCGCCATGCAGTGCCAGCAGTTTGAAGCTGCGGCGCGGCAACAGCAGGGCGCTGCGCTGGCCAGCCTGCTGCAAGAGCTGGATACAGGCCGCCAGGCCTTGCTGGCGGAAATCCAGCCTCATCTGGGCACTCCCGACACCACCGACCGCTAATGGCGCACTCCGCCGTGTGCCTGGCAGTAGCGCCAGCCACGGCATGCGCAGCGACCGGCGGGTAAATTTTCGTAAGATGCCGTGAAAACCGCTGGCATTGCCGGTCAGGCGCGGTAAAGTCGCGCTGCCTTGTCAAACCTTGCTGACAGGCAATGCCCTGCTGCGCGCCGTTTTCCGCGCATTGCATCCACTCAACATCCGCCGCCGTGGAATAAATAGCGTTTACAGGCCCTACCCAAGACAAGCCATGAACAAGACTGTCATTTCACTCCTGCTGGGCACGCTGCTCAGCGCCTGCGCCAGTCATCCTCCCGCTTTGCCGGACGGCCCGGCCGGGCCTATCCGCAGGGAGACCGGGCAAGCGGATTGTCCGGATTGCAGCAAAATCGTGACATACCGCGCCGAACGCAGCTTTGGCGCAGAACAGCACGCCGGCGATGCCCGCTTCAAGGGCACGCTCAGCGCCAGGACCAGCTTGCTGGCCAGTAATCACACTGCCAGCGGGGACTATGCCTACCGTTTGGTATTGGATATCAACGCCAGCGGCAACTACCTGGCAGTCACACCGCTGGTGGCACGCAATCAGCCGCTGGCCCAGGTGCAGCAGCAGGATGCCGAACAACTGCATGTATGGTGGCAGGATGCTGCCGGAAGGCGGCGCATGCTGCTGCTGAGCGCCTACTCGCGCAGCCTGCCGCTACAGGATTTCCAGTGCCGGGTCACGCCGGGTGACGGCTACTGCAGCTGGAAGCAGTATGTCGAGCTGCCAGCGGCCGCCGTGGAAGAGGCAATACGGCTGCATGCTCCGCTGCGGCTATTCGTTGGCAGCACACACAGCAACACCGTGTATGGCATGCGCAGCTACAACAACAAGCCGTCGGCGTCGGTGGTGACACAGTACAAGGGTGCCAGCGTGGAGTTGCCGGCACAGCATGTGCTGGGCTTCAGCCAAGCCATGCACCTACTGGATATTGAAATAAACCAGTAAGAGCGGCTAACAAAATAGCGTAGCGTCCCTGGGGCAAGGAGGCGCAACGCAGCAGCAGGGTTGTTGTTAGCGGCTCTAGATCAGGCCCCGCGCTCAGGGCAGCCAGCCAGCCAGCGGCGTCAGGTCCAGATGCTGTTCCAGCATGTCGGCCAGCCGTTCGATATGCGTTTCGCGGATGGCCGGGTAGTCCAGCGGCTCTGGCGCGGCCAGCCCGGCCCATGCAAGCAGGGCGGCCAGGCTGGCCGGTTGATCGAACACCCCGTGCAGATAGGTGGCCAGAATCTGGCCATCGGCACTGATGGCGCCGTCGCAGCGGCCATCTTCCAGACGTACCGCAGGCTGTGCCAGCGCCGCGCCCGTGCTCACCCCCATGTGGATTTCGTAGCCGCTCACCGCAGCACCATCCAGCGTCAGCTGGCCGTTCACCCGGGTCAGTTGCTTGTGCGCAGCCAACGTGGTTTCCATTTCCAGCCAGCCCAGGCCCGCACTGCTGCCCGCCTCGCCTTCCAGCCCCAACGGGTCGTGCAGCTGCTGGCCCAGCATTTGCAGGCCGCCACAGATGCCAATCAGCTTGCCGCCATAGCGCAGGTGACGGGCAATGGCGGCCTCCCAGCCGGCGGCGCGCAAGCTGGCCAGATCGGCCCGCACGCTTTTACTGCCAGGCAGGATGATCAGGTCGGCCGGCGGCAGCGGCTGGCCGGGCTTGACCAGCAACAGCTCCACTTGCGGATGCAGGCGCAGCGGGTCGAAATCGGTGTGATTACTGATGCGCGGCAGCACCGGCACCACCACCCGCAGCGTCTGTTGCGCTGCAGCTGCGCCCTGCGGTCGGTTCAGCGCCAGGCTGTCTTCCGCCTCGATATGCAGGCCATTAAGATAAGGCAGCACGCCCAGTACCGGTTTGCCGGTGCGCTGCTCCACCCACTCCACGCCAGATTGCAGCAAGGCCGGATCGCCACGGAAGCGGTTGATCACCAGCCCCACCACCCGTGCGCGTTCGCTGTCGGACAGCAATTCCAGCGTACCCACCAGATGGGCAAACACCCCGCCACGCTCGATATCCGCCACCAGCACCACCGGGCAGTCCACCGCCTCGGCAAAGCCCATATTGGCGATGTCCCCCTCGCGCAGATTGATTTCCGCCGGGCTGCCCGCCCCCTCCACCACGATGCACTGGTATTGGCTGGCGAGACGGGCATGCGACTGCAGCACGGCCTGCATCGCCACCGGCTTGTAGGCGTGATAGGACACCGCGTCCATATTGCCCACGGCATGGCCCTGGATGATCAGCTGGGAGCCGGTGTTGCTATTGGGTTTGAGCAGCACCGGGTTCATGTCGGTGTGCGGCTCAACGCCGCAGGCCAGCGCCTGCACCGCTTGCGAGCGGCCGATCTCGCCGCCGTCCACCGTCACCGCACTGTTCAGCGCCATGTTCTGCGGCTTGAACGGGGCCACGCGCAGCCCGCGCCGTGCCAGCAGACGGCAAAAGCCGGTGGCAAAGGTGCTCTTGCCGGCATCCGAAGTGGTGCCCTGAATCATGATGGTTTTGGCAGACATGCAATTCTCCGGCGCGCAATTTTTCGGGAAGACCCCTAGAATGTCGCTTTTTCAACGGTAGGGCGGCGCGGCAAGCGGCTGCCCCGAAGCCGGCGATTATATAGGCGCGTGACGTGATTTCAGCTGTTTTTCTGTTATTGGCCGTCGTGCTGGACCGCCTGCTGGGCGAGCCACGGCGCTGGCATCCGCTGGTGGGCTATGGCTATCTGGTACGCAAGGTGGAGCATGCACTTTACCCGGCCACACCCCAGGCCGAACCGGTGTGGCGCCTGCGCCTGCGCGGCGTGCTGGGCATCAGCCTGTTGCTGCTGCCGCTGACCGGCCTCGCCTGCGTACTGGCGCGGCTGCCGTGGCTGGGCCAGCTGGCCTCGGTCTTGTTGCTGTATCTGGCCATTGGCGCACAAAGCCTGCGCGAACATGCCCAGGCGGTGCTGGATGCGCTGCGCGCCGGTGACTTGCCGCTGGCCCGTTACAAGGTGTCGATGATCGTCAGCCGCAACACCAGCGAACTGGACGAAACTGCCGTGGCGCGCGCCACCATCGAATCGGTGCTGGAAAACGGCAGCGATGCCATTTTTGCCGCCGTGTTCTGGTTTTTGCTGCTGGGCGCACCGGGCGTGGTGCTGTACCGCGCCGCCAATACCCTGGACGCCATGTGGGGCTACCGCAACGAACGCTTTTTGCATTTCGGCTGGGCTGCCGCGCGCTTTGACGATGTGCTGAACCTGATCCCAGCCCGCCTCACCGCGCTCACTTACATTCTGCTGGGCCATACCCGTCAGGGCTGGCAATGCTGGCGCGCCCAGGCACCCACCTGGTACAGCCCCAATGCAGGCCCGGTAATGGCCGCCGGTGCCGGGGCGCTGGGCGTGCTGCTGGGCGGTGCCGCCAGCTATCACGGCAAATTGAAACAACGCCCCACCCTGGGCCTGCAACGCCCGCCAGTGGCCGAGGACATCGCCCGCGCCATCGCGCTGGTAGAGCGCAGCCTGTGGCTATGGGTGGTGCTGGCCTTGCTGGCTGGCTTGCTGAACTGGAGTTTTACGCATGCTTGAACACGGTGGCGGCATCCTGCGTGCCGCAGCGCAATACGGCATTGCCGTACCAGACTGGCTGGACCTGTCCACCGGCCTGAACCCGCAGGGCTGGCCGGTGCCGGCCATCAGCCCGCGCAGCTGGCAGCGCCTGCCGGAAGATAATGACGGGCTGGAACAAGCCGCCGCAGATTACTACGGCAGCCTGCTGCTGCTGCCGGTAGCCGGCTCGCAGCCGGCCATCCAGCTATTGCCCAGCCTGCGCCCAGCATGCCGGGTGGGCATGCTGCCACTGTGCTATGCCGAACACCCCTGGCACTGGGAGCAACATGGCCACAGGCTGAGCCGCCATGCGCCGGAAGATATCGATGCCGCCATCGAGCAGCTGGACGTACTGCTGCTGTGCCACCCCAACAACCCCACCGGCACCACCTTTACCCGCGAACAGCTACAGGACTGGCGCGCCCGGCTGGCCAGCCGCGGCGGCTGGCTGATCATCGACGAAGCCTTCATGGATGCCACTCCCCAGCATAGCCTGCTGGATGAGGTGGGCCTGCCGGGGCTGATCGTGCTGCGCTCCATCGGTAAGTTCTTTGGCCTGGCCGGGGCGCGGGTGGGCTTTGTCTTTGCCTGGCCGTCCCTGCTGCAACAACTGGCCGAGGCCATCGGCCCGTGGAGCATCAACGGCCCGGCGCGTGAAGTGGTGAAACTGGCCTTGCAAGACCATGCCTGGCAACAGGCAATGCGCGGGCAACTGGCCGCCGACAGCCAGCGCCTGCAACAGCTGCTATCCCGCCACGGCCTGCACCCGACCGGTGGCAGCCTGCTGTTTCAGTGGCTGCACGGGGCGCATTGCCCGACCTTGTTCGATTTGCTGGCGCGGCGCGGCATCCTGGTGCGCCAGTTTGCTGACGGCCCCAGCCTGCGCCTGGGCTTGCCACCGGACGAAGCCGGCTGGCAGCGGCTGGAAACTGCACTGGCGCAATGGGAAAAGCCTTGAAAATCAGACGGCAGAATTCCCATTTACCCCGTTGTCACGTATCATGCGCGCTTCAATGACGGTGCCCCGCCAGGGGTGAAACGGGAATGCGGTGAGACACCGCAGCTGCCCCCGCAACTGTAAGCGACGAGTCCGCATCACGATGCCACCGGGGCCAACCGGGAAGGCGATGCCGGGTAAAGAAGCGCGAGCCAGGAGACCGGCCGTCATCCGTGTCGACGCAGGCTGAATCCGGGCGGGGTGTACCGGGGGAATGCACCGTGCCGCCCATCGCCGGCGCGCCGTGCCCTCGCCTGCGGCGACCTATCGTTAGCTGAGGGCCGCCATGAATTCATCCAGCCAGCCGTTACCGGCACGCCACCCTTCCCTGCCGGAATGCCGCCGATGAGACAGCACTATCGCCATGTGCTGATGTGCACCGGTCCGCGCTGCACCGAAAACGGCCAGCAGGCCGAGGCCATGTTCAAACAGCTGGGCCAGGCCATCGACGCCTGCGCCGGCCTCAAAGTCAAACGTACCCGCAGTCATTGCTTCGCCGTGTGCAAGGAAGGCCCCATCATGGTGGTTTACCCGGAAGGCGTGTGGTATCGCAAGGTAGATGCCAGCGCGGTGCAACGCATTGTCAGCGAGCATCTGCAGGGCGATGTGCCGGTGGAGCCGCTGATTTTCCACCGCCTGGGCGCGGGCGATGTTTGCAGTGAAAGCAGCACATGAGCCAACACACACACGGCGGCATCGTGCTGCTGAGCCATGCCGGCACCGACCTCACCGCACTGGGCCGCGCCCACTGGCCGGAGGATTTCTGCCCGGTGACGGGCATCGCCCTGCAACAGATCACCGATGAACACCACATGCAGCAGCTACTGGACGGGCCGCTGGCCAGCGCCCGCATCCTGTTGCTGCGCGTACTGGGGCGGGTGCAGGCCATCCCCGCTTTCGATGCACTGCGCCAGCAAGCCATCGCTCACCACCAGGCGCTGATCGTGCTCAGCGGCACCGGCGAGCCGGACCCGGAACTGGCCGGCCTCAGCACCGTGGCCACTGCCATCCAGCAAGATGCCAATGCCTATCTGCAAGCCGGTGGCAGCGGCAATATGGCGCAGCTGATGCGCTATCTGTCCGACCGCCTGCTATTGACCGGCCACGGCTACCTGCTGCCAGCCGCGCTGCCGGAACACGGCCTGTATCACCCGGAACTGTCCGACGCTTGCAGCATGGATGACTGGCTGGATAACTGGTGTGCAATACGCCAGCCTGGCTGGCCCACGGTAGCCATCAGCTTTTACCGCGCCCACTGGCTGAGCGGCAACACCCGCTTCATCGACATGCTGGTGGACATGCTGGCCGAGCGCCAGATCAACGCGTTGCCGCTGTTTACCTCCTCGCTGCGCAGCCAGGACGACAGCGGCCTGCCGGCAGCGTTGCAATGGCTGCGCGACCCACGCGCTGGCCAGCCCTGCGTGTTGATCAACACCACCTCGTTTGCCATGGGCGAAGTGAATGCCGAGGGCAGCACCCAGGCCAGCTGGGCGGTGGAAGCCTTCGAACAACTGGACATCCCGGTGCTGCAAGCCATCACCAGCAGCATGACCCAGGCGCAGTGGGAGCAATCCGAACGCGGGCTGAACCCGCTGGATACCGCCATGAATGTGGCGCTGCCGGAATTCGACGGCCGCATCATCGGCGTGCCGGTATCCTTCAAGCCGGAAGACCCGGCCAGCAGCGACTACCAGCCACTGCCGGACCGCATGCGCCGCCTGGCCGGCATTGCCGCCCGGCTGGCGCGGCTGAAGCACACCCCGGCTGCCGACAAGCGGGTCGCCTTCATCTTTACCAACTCCAACAGCAAGGCCTCGCAAGTGGGCAATGCGGTGGGGCTGGATTCCGCCGCCTCGCTGTATGCGCTGTTGCAGGCGATGCAGGCCAATGGCTATAGCATCAATACCCTGCCAGAGAGCAGCGACGCGCTGATGCACAGCCTGATCGACCGTGGCTGCTACGACACCGACTACCTGAGTGCCGACCAACTGCGCCAGGCCATTGCCCGCGTGCCGCTGGCGCGCTACCAACAATGGTTTGCCGAACTGCCCACCCCGCTGCAACAACGCATGCTGGAACGCTGGGGCGCAGCACCGGGTACGGCATATGTCGATGGCGACCAGCTGGTATTTGCCGGCATGGAACTGGGCAATGCCTTTGTCGCACTGCAACCGCCGCGTGGCTATGGCATGGACCCGGACGCCATTTACCACACGCCGGACCTCCCGCCCACCCATCACTACTACGCGCTGTACTGCTGGCTGCGCGACGAATGGCAGGCCGACGCCATTGTCCACGTGGGCAAGCACGGCACGCTGGAATGGCTGCCGGGCAAGGGTGTGGGCGTGTCGGAACACTGCTTCCCCGACGCGCTGCTGGGCGACATGCCCATGTTCTACCCCTTCATCCTGAACGATCCGGGCGAAGGCTCGCAGGCCAAGCGCCGCACCCATTCGGTGATCATCGACCACCTGACCCCGCCGATGACCACCGCTGACACCTACGGCCCGCTGGCCCAGCTCACCCAGCTGGTGGACGAGTACTACCAGGTGGAAATGCTGGACCCGAACAAGCTGCCGCTGTTGCAGCAGCAAATCTGGGACCTGATCAAGGAAGCGAAGCTGGACAGCGACCTGGCCGCCATGCTGGGGCACGACCATCATCACCATGATGAACATGAACACGGTCACCATCATCACGACCACCATGACGAACATGATCATGATCATGCCCACCCGCCCAAGGCAGCCCAGCCCGGCTACCGCCTGAGCCAGCCGGCCAAGGCGGCCACAGCCAGCCCGGCCAAAGCTGGCGGCATGCAGTTCCGCCCGGTGGCCAAGGGCGCAGCGCACAGCCATGGCGCGCATGATCATCACCAGCATGACCATGCACATCACCACCATCAACATGATCATGAGCACGGCCACCACCATCACGCTCACGATGACCATGACCACGGCCATGCCCACGAATGGGACGCCACGCTGAATGCCGACGGTGTGCCGCTGACGCTGGCCAAGATGGAGGGCGTGGACGTGGCCCACCTGATCGAAGACATCGACGGCTATCTGTGCGAACTGGGCGCGGCGCAAATCCGCGACGGCCTGCACATCCTGGGCCAGGCCCCGCAAGGCGAGGCGCTGGTGGACATGCTGTGCGCCCTCACACGCCTGGCCAATCTGGCCGTGCCCAGCCTGCCCGCCAGCGTGGCGCAAGCGCTGGGTGTGGACTGGGATGAATTGCAGGATGACAAGGGCCGCCGCCTGGAAAACCTGCCCGTCCCGCTGGAAATGAGCAGCCCACAGCTGCTGCACACCCGCAGCGACGCCATCGACCATATCAATCAGCTGGCACGCCAACTGGTGGCACGCTTGCTGGCCCCGGTCAGCTCGCCGCTGCCCGCCATCATTGCCGCCGTCCTGCCGCATGCCGGTGACAGCCAGGCCCTGCAACAGGTGCTGGCCTTTATCCAGCGCGAACTGCTGCCCAATTTGGCGCGCACCCACGAGGAAATCGACAATCTGCTGCGCGGTCTGGCCGGTGGCTATGTGCCAGCAGGCCCCAGCGGCGCACCCACCCGTGGCATGGCGCACATCCTGCCCACCGGACGTAATTTCTATTCGGTAGACCCGCGCGGCCTGCCCTCGCAAGCCGCCTGGCAGGTGGGCAGCCAGCTGGCCAATGAAATGCTGGCGCGCCATCGCAAGGAAACCGGCAGCTATCCGGAATCGGTCAGCATCAGCGTGTGGGGCACCAGCGCCATGCGCACCCATGGTGACGACATTGCCGAAATCCTCGCGCTATTGGGCGTACGCCCGCGCTGGCAGGCGGAAAGCCGCCGCGTGGCCGGCATCGAGGTGATTCCGCTGGCCGAGCTGGGCCGGCCGCGCATTGACGTCACGGTACGCATCAGCGGCTTTTTCCGCGATGCCTTCCCGCAGCTGATTGCGCTGGTGGACGACGCAGTACAGGCGGTGGCCATGCTGGACGAAGACCCGTCCGACAACTACCTGCGCAAACACTATCTGGACGACATGCGCCACCAGCTGCTGCAAGCCCTGCCCGACCAAGCCGCCGAACCGGCATTGCTGCGCATCTTCGGCGCCAAGCCCGGCAGCTACGGCGCGGGCATTTTGCCGCTAATCAACGAGCAGAACTGGCAGACCGACGCCGACTTCGCCACCGCCTACCTCAACTGGGGCGGTTATGCCTATGGTCGTCAGGTACAAGGGGCAGATGCGCGCGACGCGCTGCGCCATCGCCTGTCCGGCGTGGAAGTGGCGCTGCACAACCAGGACAATCGCGAACACGACATCTTCGACAGCGACGACTACCTGCAATACCACGGCGGCATGATTGCCACCATCCGCAGCCTGACCGGCCGCCAGCCGCGTGCCTTCTTTGGCGACAGCCATAACCCGGACCAGCCGCAAGTACGCGGGCTTAAGGAAGAAGTGCTGCGCGTGTTCCGCTCGCGGGTGGCCAACCCCAAGTGGATTGCCAGCATCCAGCAGCACGGCTACAAGGGCGGGCTGGAACTGACCGCCACCGTGGACTATCTGTTCGGCTACGATGCCACCGCCCATGTGGTGGACGACTGGGTCTACGAAGAACTGGCAGCGCGCTACGCGCTGGACCCGGCCATGCAGCAGTTTTTTGCCGACAGCAACCCGTGGGCGCTCAATGCCATCAGCGAACGCCTGCTGGAAGCCGCCCAGCGCCAGCTGTGGCAGCAGCCCAAGCCAGAGACACTGGCCGCACTGCAACAACTGCATCTGAATAGCGAAGCCATGCTGGAAGCGCGTGGCGAACATCCGCAAGGCCGCCCATGAAACAGATTTATCCGTTTGCCGCCATCGTCGGTCAGGAACAACTGAAGCAGGCGCTGCTGCTGTGCGCGGTGGACCCGAGCATAGGCGGCGTGCTGATCCGTGGTGACAAGGGCAGTGCCAAGAGCACGGCCGCACGCGGGCTGGCGGCCATTTTGCCGCCCATCCGCCGCGTGCCAGGCTGTGCCTTCAACTGCGACCCGGCCTCCCCCTTGCCCGAATGCAGCTGCTGTCAGGGCGAACACGCGGTGGCGGAAGATGCCGCCGTGCCCTTCGTCAACCTGCCGCTGGGAGCCAGCGAAGACCGCGTGCTGGGCAGCCTGGACTTTGAACAGGCGCTCAAGCAGGCCAGACAAGCCTTCAAGCCCGGCCTGCTGGCCAATGCCCACCGTGGCCTGCTGTACATCGACGAAGTAAACCTGCTGGCCGACCATCTGGTGGATGTGCTGCTGGATGTGGCCGCCATGGGCGTCAACACCGTGCAGCGGGAAGGCCTGTCCATCAGCCACCCGGCACGCATCACCTTGCTGGGCACCATGAACCAGGAAGAAGGCGAGCTGCGCCCGCAACTGCTGGACCGCTTTGGCCTGATGGTGGACGTCGCTGCCCCGCGCGATGCCGCCATCCGCAGCGAGGTGGTACGTCGCCGCCTGGCTTTCGAAGCCGACCCGCTGGCTTTTGCCGCCCGCTGGCAGGCCGAGGGCAGCGCGCTGCAGGAGCAGATTCGTCAGGCCCAGGCCATGCTGGCCAGCGTCACGGTAAGCGATCATCTGTTCGACTTCATCAGCCAGCTGTGCTGCGAGTTTGAAGTGGCCAGCCTGCGCGCCGACATCGTGCTGCACAAGGCGGCACGGGCACTGGCCGCGCTGGATGGCCGGGCACAGGTCAGTGCCGAAGACATCCGCACCGCCGCCATGCTGGTGCTACCGCACCGCCGCCGCCGCAAGCCCTTCGAGCAAAGCGGGCTGGATCAGGACAAGCTGGACGAGCTGACGCAGCAAGCACAAAATCCGCCGCCGCCCGCCAGCCCTGCCGACAGTCCTGCCAGCGATGACCAGCAAGCAGGCGATCGGCAAGACAAACCCACAGAAGACAGCAAGGACGAGCCAGCCCAGCCGGACAATGGCGGCGAACAAGTTTTCGCCGCCCGTGCGCCGCAGGACATCGGCACCATCCGCCTGGCCAGCCACAGCAGCGACAGCGAAGCCAGCGGCCGCCGCAGCACGGTGCTGAATGCACGGCGCGGCCACAGCGTGCGTGCCGTGCCCAACGCCCAGCCGCAGGCGCTGGCACTGGACGCCACCCTGCGCCATGCCATCCAGCGCAATCCGGCGGAATTTGCTGTCACCCGCGCCGACCTGCACGACAAGGTGCGTACGGCAAAACAGGGCAACCTGATTGTGCTGGTGGTGGACGCCTCCGGTTCCATGGCCGCCCAGCAGCGCATGGAGCAGGTAAAGGGCACGGTGCTCAGCCTGCTGCAAGACGCCTACCAGCGCCGCGACCAGATTGCCGTCATCGCCTTCCGTGGCCGGCAGGCCGAGCTGGTGCTGCCGCCCACCCGCCAAGTGGAACAGGCCGAACAGGCGCTGCACGCCCTGCCCACCGGTGGCCGCACCCCGCTGCCGCATGCGCTGCAACTAGCAGCCAGCACGCTGGGCCGTCAGGGTGCGCAGGGCCTGTCACCGCTACTGGTGTTGCTGAGCGATGGCCGTGCCAATGTGGCACTGGGCGAAGACCATGCCGACCCGTGGCAGCAAAGCCTGCAACTGGCGGGCGAGCTGGCCGACGCCGCCATCCCGGCGCTGGTGCTGGATACCGAACAAGCTTATGTGAAGCTGGGCCGCGCCAGACAACTGGCCGAAGCCATGCGGGCGGAGTACCTGCCGTGCGAGCAGCTGTCCAGCGAACAACTCACCATCACGATTCAGGCGCGACTGGGCTGATGCCGTCGCGCTGCATAAAGGAACAGACATGATTATCTGCATCGGAGCAGGCCCCGGCGATATCGGTTACCTGCCACGCCGCTCGGCCGAGCTCATTGCCAACGCCGACGTGGTGGCCGGTTTCAACGCCGTCATCGACGTGGTGCGCCCGCTGATTCCGGACAGCGCCCAAGTCATCCAGATGGGCTACCGCGACCAGGTGGCCCAGCTGGACGAAGTGGCCAAGCTGCACCACGCCGGCAAGAACTGTGTGGTGGTGTTCATGGGTGACATTCACTTCAGCGGCTTCCAGTATCTGGAACGGGTGGAGCGCGCCTGTGGCCACCCGGTGGAAACCATGCCCGGCCTGTCCTCGGCCCAGGTATTGGCCTCGCGCGCCAAGGTGTGTTTTGACGAAACCACCTTCATCACCTTCCACCGCCGTGGCGACCTCACCCCGTTCAAGCGCCATCTGGTGCATGTACTGCAAGACCAGCGCAATGCCATCGTGATTCCCTGTCCCTGGGACGAAGCCCGCTCCTTCATGCCCTGGCATATCGCCACCTACCTGCTGGAAAACGGCATTCCGGCCGACCAGCAGGTGGAAGTGTGGGAAAACCTCACCCGTGGCGAGGCCGAATGGCACGGCACACTGGCCGAGTGCGCCGAACACCGCTGCTCGGACATGAGCATCATGCTGATCCGCACCAAAACGCCGATGGCCAGCCAGATCGAGCCCAGCCATCTGCCCACGCCGGAGCAGGCGCAATGAGCACGCAGGATTACAGCATCGTGCTGGCCGGCCACGGCAGCCGCGACCCCGCCGGCATCGCCGAATTCATGGCGCTGGTGGACATCATGCGCCAGCGTGCACCGCAGCGCCGCATCTACCACGGCTTTCTCGAGTTCGCCACGCCCACCATCGATCAGGCAGTGGCACAGGCCATTGCCGATGGTGCCAACACGGTGGTGATGACTCCCGGCGTGCTGCTGGCCGCCACCCATGCCAAGAACGACATGCCCAGCGAACTGCTGGCACTGCAACAGGAACACCCGGACACCGCCTTCCACTTTGGCGCGGCGATGGACTTGCACCCGCGCCTGCTGGAGCTGTGCCGCCTGCGCATCATCGAGGCCGAAGCCCGCTCGCCGCGCACCGTGGCGCGTGGCGACAGCTGTCTGGTGGTGGTGGGCCGTGGCACTACCGACCCGGACGCCAACTCGGAAATCGCCAAACTCACCCGCATGCTGGAAGAAGGCATGGGCTTTGGCGCGTCCTTTGTCTGCTATTCCGGCACCGCCCGCCCGCTGGTGGCCGATGGCCTGAAAGCGGCCAGCCTGCTGGGCTTTGAGCGCATCGTGGTGCTGCCTTACTTCCTGTTCGATGGCGTGCTGGTCAAACGCATTTACGGCTCGGTGGACGATCTGGCCGCGCGCTGCCCGGACATCGAAGTACTGGCCGCGCCGTATCTGGGCGTGCACGAGCATGTGGCCGAGGTGTTTCTGGAGCGAGCGCAGGAAGGCGTGGAAGGCCGCGCCAGCATGAACTGCTCGCTGTGCAAATACCGGGTGCAGATCATCGGTTTCGAGCAGCAAGTGGGCACGCCGCAACAAGGCCATCACGGCAAGGTGCGCGGCCTGCTGGCCAAGGACAACACCCCAGCCGCCACACCCGCCTGGCCGCCCTATGTGCCGCACCCCATCGAGGCGGAAAGCATGTGCATCATCCGCGAGGGGCGTGACTGGTCGGCCTTTCCGGCAGAACAGCACACCGCGCTGCACCGGCTGGTACACACCACCGGTGATTTCAGCAGCGTGGACGAGCTGGTTTTCTCGCCCGGCGCGGCCGACATCGGCATGCGCGCCCTGCTGCGCTGCCGCCGCATCGTCACCGATGTCACCATGGTGGAAACCGGCCTCAAGCGCGCGGTGCTGCAACAGCTGGAAGTGGAAACCTGGTGCGGCGTGCACGACCCGGAAACCTATCTGCTGGCCGAGGCCCACGGCCTCACGCGCTCCGCTGCCGGCATCCGCCGCGCCTGGGAAAAGTTTGGCAATGACGTAATCGTCGCCATTGGCGACGCGCCCACCGCCATCATGGAACTGGTGCGGCTGGTGCGCGAACACGGCTGGCGGCCGCAGCTGGTAGTGGGCCTGCCGGTGGGCTTTGTCGGCACCCGCGAATGCAAGGACGCACTGCGCGGCCTGCTGCAAGTGCCGCGCATCACCAATAGCGGCACCCGTGGCGGCTCGCCGTGGGCGGCCACCATCGTCAATGCGCTGATGATTGACGCCATCGGCCATGTTTACCAGCAGCAACAGGCAGCGCCAGAGGCATGAGCCACGAACGGCGCGTCCCCTACGACCTGACGGTGCCGGCCCCCAACGGCCTGCGCCGTGGTCGCACCACCGGCAGCTGTGCCACGGCGGCAGTAAAAGCCGCGCTGGCCTGCCTGCTGGACGGGGTGCGCGCCAGTGAAGTGGACATCAGCCTGCCCGACCCGGACTACTACCTCAGCGTACCCATCCAGGCGGTGGACCTGCTGGATGAACACACTGCGTGCGCCGAAGTGCTGAAAGACGGTGGCGATGACCCGGACAACACCCACGGTGCCACCATCTTTGCCCAGGTACGGCGCAATGGCAGCGGCCAGCTGCGCTTTATCGCTGCCGAAGGCGTGGGCACGGTCACCCTGCCCGGCCTGCGCATTCCACCGGGCGAACCGGCCATCAACCCGGTACCACGGCAGATGATGCAGTGGGCGGTGGCCGAGGTGCTGGCTGGCCGTGCCGACCCCGGTTTTGATCTGGCCATCGGCTGCGTGGAGGGCGGGCGCATTGCCAAGCGCACTTTCAACCCGATGCTGGGCATCGTCGGCGGCATTTCCATCCTCGGCACCAGTGGCATTGTCGAGCCGATGTCACTGGCCGCGTGGATGGCCTCCATCGAAGTGTATATCCGCGTGGCGCTGGGTGATTTGCCTGCCGCCATCGCCTTCACCCCCGGCAAGATAGGCCGTGGCTATGCCGCCGACGTGCTGGGCCTGCCGAAAAAACAGGTGGTGCAGATTGCCAACTTTGTCGGCAGCTCGCTGGAACAGGCCGAGGCCATCCTGCAGGAACAAGGCCGCGAGCTGGACACGCTGTGGGTGCTGGGCCACCCCGGCAAGCTGGCCAAGCTGCTGGACCCCACAGTATGGGACACCCACTCAGGCAAAAGCGGCATGGCCATGGGCGATGTGGCACAACTGGCGCAGGAACTGGGCCTGAGCATGGAGCTGGTACAGGCCATCCGCCAGGCCAATACGGTGGAAAACATCGTGCAGATATTGCAAGGCCATCCGCAGGCGCAAGCCTTCTGGATGGAGATAGAACAGCGGGTATCCACCCGCATGCACAGCCGACTGCCCAGCGCCCGCCGCGTGGCAGTGCGGCTGTTCAGCATGGACGGCACGCCGCTGGGCGCAGCCGCCGGAGACACACATGAGTGAACTGGGACATTTCATTGGCGTGGGCGTAGGCCCGGGCCAGGCCGGGCTGATACCGGTGGCTGCGCTGCAGGCATTGCAGCAGGCCGACATCATCTACCTGCCGCGCGCGCGCGGCAGCGAGCAATCGGTGGCACAGCAATGTCTGGCCGGCCTGCCCGTCGACGCCAGCAAATTCCGTGACGTGGAATTCATCATGGACCCGGACCGCAGCCTGCTGGCCGACCACTACGCCACGCTGGCCGCCAGCGTGGCTGCCGAGCTGGAGCAAGGCCATAACGTGGCCTATCTCACCATCGGCGACAGCATGACCTACTCCACCTACGGCTATCTGCTGGCCGCGCTGCGCGAACGCCTGCCCGGCCTGGCCCACACCACTTTTCCCGGTGTTACCAGCTTTGCCGCCACCGCCTCGGCGCTGTCCTGGCCGCTGGGTGAAGGCAAGGAACGCATGCTGATTCTGCCCTGCCCGGACGATATGGCCGCGCTGGAAGCGGACATCGCCAGCCATGACATCGTGGTGCTGATGAAAATCGGCCAGCGTCTGCCGGACGTGCTGGCCCTGCTGGCGCGGCTGGGCATTGCCCAGTATTGCGCCTTCGCCCGCCGCATCGGCCTGTCCGATGAAATCCTCTGTCCGGATGTCAGCCAGCTGGACGCCTCGGCCAGCGGTTATCTGGCCACCATGCTGATCCGCCGTCAGGCGAGAGAGAAACGTCATTCATGAAAGTCTATTTCATTGGTGCCGGCCCCGGTGCCGCCGACCTGATCACCCTGCGCGGCGCGCGCCTGCTGGGTAGTTGCGGCATGGTGCTGTACGCCGGTTCGCTGGTACCCACCGACATGCTGCAACATTGCAGCGCGGGGGCGGAGATTCTGGACACCGCCGAACTGTCGCTGGACCAGCAGGAAGACTGCTACCGCCGCGCCCAGGCCGCCAATATCGACGTGGCGCGGCTGCACTCCGGCGACCCGGCCATCTACGGCGCCACTGCCGAACAAATGCGCCGGCTGGAAGCACTGGGTATTGAATATGAAATCGTCCCCGGCGTGTCCTCCTTCACCGCTGCCGCAGCCGCACTGGGCAGCGAGCTGACCCGCCCGGCCATCTCGCAATCCATTATCCTCACCCGCGTCTCCGGCCGTGCCAGCGCGGTGCCGGAGCTGGAATCCATCGCCCGCTTTGCCGAACACCAGGCCACCATGTGCATCTTCCTGTCCGGCCAACGGCTGAAATACACCGTGGCCGACCTGCTGCTGCACTACCCGCCGGATACCCCGGTGGCACTGGTGCGCCGCGCCAGCTGGCCGGACCAGTCTATCCACCGCAGCACGCTGGGCAGGCTGCTGGAAGAGGTGAAACAGAAAGACTGGTTGCTCACCACCCTGTTGCTGGTGGGTGCGGCGCTGTCGCGCGAAGGCGGGGTGGAATCCAGCCTGTACGCGGCTGGTTTCACTCATATTTTCCGTGATGGCAGCGACCGCAAAACCCCGCGCCCGAGCAAACGCAAGCCGGAACTGGCGGAACAATCGGAGCAGGACCCGGAGCAGGAAGCCTCGTGAGCCACACCGCCATCTGGACCGTGCGCGAATCGGCCCTGCCGCTGGCGCGGCAACTGGCCGCCGCGCTGGACGCCACCGTCTACCAACCCTGGCAGCAGCCGGATGACAACGCACGCCAGCAGTTTGCCGCCGTTTTCCACCAGCACCGCCAATGGGTATTGCTGATGGCCAGCGGCATTGCCGTGCGCTATCTGGATGGCCTGCCACAAAGCAAACTCACCGACCCGGCGGTGGTGGTGCTGGACGAAGCCGCGCGCTTTGCCATCCCGCTGCTGTCCGGCCACGAAGGTGGTGCCAATGCGCTGGCCTACCACGTCGCCCGCCTCACCGCTGCCACTCCGGCCATCACCACGGCAACCGAAGCACTCAAGCCGCTGACGCTGGGCATAGGCTGCCGCCGTGGCAAAAGCGCCGACGCCATCGAACAGGCTGTGTTGCAGGCACTGGCTGGACGCAGCCTCAGCGAAGTGCGCGAGGTAGCCACCATCGACCTGAAGGCCGATGAAGCAGGCCTGCTGGAGTTCTGCGCCCGCCACGACCTGCCCTTGCGGGTGATTGCCCGTGCCGACGTGGCCGCCCGTGGCTGGACCGACCAGCCCTCCGCCTGGGTACAGCAGAATGTGGGCGTGGACGGGGTATGCGAACCCTGCGCGCTGATTGCCAGCCCGCGCGGGCGGCTGCTGCTGCCGAAGATGGCGTGTGAGGGGGTGACGGTGGCGGTGGTGGAGGATGGTTTTTTAGCTGTAATGGAGTGAAAGAATGCTTTGTATCCGCTGACGCGGATGATGATTTAAGTGCCGCTTCCGCGCGGCGGACGGGAAAGAGGGCTTGCCTGGCCAAGCCCTCCTTCACCTCCAAGGCCACCCCACAAGCATGGCCTGCGGCTGCCCGACAGGGCCCAGTGGGCGCGTTGGTGCGGTGGATGATTTTTGAAAGGTAAATGATGTTGCTAGAGGCTTGGTTTTCCGAGAACGCCAAAGCAGCCATAGAAGCAGTTATGTAATCGCAGCTGTTGGCAAGTTGAAATAACAACTCCAACGCAGCCCTAGCCCCGTCAGCGAGAGCCGACGCAGACGTGCCGCCCAGGGTCTTAAGCGGTCGGCTGTCTGAAGCGGCGCGACGTTAGCGCGCCGCAAGTTCCGGCCGCGCCCTGAGCGGTGCAGCTGGGGCGGGAATTCGACGCGCTGCGGCTCGCCTTTTCTTTGGGTACTTTCTTTTGGCGAAGCAAAAGCAAAGTACCTCGACGGCGGGGCGAGACCCGCGAAGTTAAACGTAGTGGGGCTGGATGAAAATCGGCTTGCCATTACCAAGTAAAAACAGGCTTTGCATCCGCAATGCGCACCACGCATTGCCCAGACAAACTTTTGGCAGGCCCCGCCTGCACGCAGCAGAAAGCACAAAACAATGACCGGCAAACTCTACCTTGTCTCCGTCGGCCCCGGCAGCCGCGAACTGATCCCGCCCATGGTGGAACAAGCGCTGGCCGCCAGCGACGTCATCGTCGCCTACGACCTTTACCTCACCTGGATCCAGCCGTGGATTGCCGGCAAGGATATCCGCACCCTGCCGCTGACCCAGGAACGCGACCGCGCCCAGCTGGCACTGGCCGAAGCCCGCGCCGGCAAAACGGTGGCGCTGATTTCCAGCGGCGACATCGGCATTTACGCCATGGCCACGCTGGCCTACGAAGACATGCGCGAAGACGACACCTTCGACGTACAGCTGATCCCCGGCATCACCTCGGCCAATGCCTGCGCCTCGCTGCTGGGCGCGCCGCTGTCGCACGACTTTGCCACCCTCAGCCTGTCCGACCTGCTGTGTCCCTGGGAGTGGATTGAAAGCCGCGCCCGCCATATTGCAGAGGCGGATCTGGCCGTGGTGTTTTACAACGTGCAAAGCAAACAGCGGCAGGAAGGCGTGTACCGCATTCTGGACATCATGCTGGAACACAAGCGGCCGGAAACCCTGTGCGGCATCGTGCACAATGCCTACCGCGAAGGTCAGACGGTGGAAATCGTCACGCTGGCCGAGCTGCGCACCCGCCAGTTCAACATGCTCACCTCGCTGGTGATCGGCAACCGCTTCACCCGCCGCAAGCGCAACTGGATGTTCACCCCGCGCGGCTACTTCAACTGGCAGAACACCGCCGATACCATTACCGCCGACAGCCTGCCCAGCACCGCTGCCTGGGTATTTGCTGGCACCAGCGACGGCAATGCGCTGGCGCGCCAGCTGGCGGCAGGCGGCAAGCCGGTGATTGTCAGCACGGCCAGCGACTACGGTGCCGAAATCGTCGCCGCCGACAGCCCCGGCCTCACCAGCATCAGCGGGCGGCTGGGTGTGGAGCGTCGCCGCGAGCTGCTGCAACGAAGCCAGGCACGCTGCATCGTGGATGCCACTCACCCCTATGCCACCGAAATGTCGCAACAGCTGATGGCGCTGGCACGCGAGCTGGCCCTGCCCTATCTGCGCTACGAGCGCCCCAGCGCTGTCGACCAGCACCCGGCTATTCACTGCAGCAGCATGGCCGCAGCAGCCAAGCTGGCGATGCAGCACGGCCAGCGCATTTTCCTGGCCACCGGCAGCAAGGAGCTGGCCAGCTTCGTGCAGGCCGAGGGTGCGGCCGACAAGCAATGGTTTGTACGACTGGCACCGGACCCGCAACACCTGCAACGCGCCATCGACCTGGGCATTCCACGTTCCCGCTTATGTGCCATGCAAGGCCCGTTCTCGCAGGCGGCCAATGAAACCCTGTGGCGCGACTGGCAGATCAACTGCGTCATCAGCAAGCAGTCGGGTGACGCCGGTGGCTATGGTGCAAAAGCGGCAGCGGCAGCTGCACTGGGCATTCCCTTTATCGTGGTAGACCGTCCACAGCTGGACTACCCGGCCAGCTTTGCCGACTTTGCCAGCCTGCAGGCCGCACTGGAGCAACTGGCATGAGCAGCCCGCGCATTCCGGTCACCGTGCTCACCGGTTTTCTGGGCGCGGGCAAAACCACCCTGCTGTCCAATCTGATCCGCGACAGCAAACAACGGCGGCTGGCCATTCTGGTCAACGAGTTTGGTGAGGTGTCCATCGACGGCACCATCCTGCGCACGGACGACAAGGCCGGGGTGGAGATTCACGATCTGGCCAATGGCCTGGTGGCCTACGACGACGACGAACACTTCCTGCCCACCATGCTGGCCTTGTGGCAGCGCCGCCAGCAGATCGACCATGTGCTGATCGAAACCTCCGGGCTGGCCCTGCCCAGCGCGGTAATGGAGCAGCTGCAAGGCCCTGAGCTGGCCGAGCGCTTTGTGCTGGATGCCACGCTGGCGGTAGTGGACACCCCGCTGCTGCTGGCGGGCGATTTTGACAGCGGCCACGGCCAGCAGGACGACGCGGTGGCCAGCCTGTTCCGTCAGCAGCTGGAAAACGCCGACATCGTGGTGCTGAACAAGATAGACCAGCTTGACGACGACGCCATGCTGCAAGCGGAAAGCACAGTGCGCCAGCTGGCCTCGTCCATCCGCTTCATCGAGCTGGCCTATCAGGCAAAACTGGACACCCGGCTGACGCTGGGCCTGCATCTGCACGAAGTCAGCGGCAGCGGCCACCGCCATTACGGCCCGGTCTCCAGCTTGCCACTGAATCTGCGCCCGCTGGCCAACCAGGCGCTGCTGGACGGTCACAGCCACGGCGGACTGGCTGCCCACAGCCACGGTCTGGCCACGCACAAGCATTTTCACGAGCAGGACCCGGGCTGGCAGTCGTTTTTGATTCGCAGCAAGGACGTGCAAGACCCGGCCCGGCTGCTGAGTGCCATCGAGACCATTGCCCGCGAAGAAGCGCTGCTGCGCATCAAGGGCCATGCAGCCAGTGCCGATGGCGAGGGCCGGCTGACGCTGCAAGCAGTACGCCAGCGCGTGCAACTGCAACAGGAGCCGGACAGCGCTACGCCATGGCAGGCGCAGTTGGTGTTCATCGGCTACCACCCCAGCCGACCGCGCATTGTGGAGCTGCTCAAGACATTAACCGGCACCCACTGGCAGTAAGCGCCAGCCTGATCAGACAAGGACAAGACCATGAAAACCGACGCCGCCGCCCACCAGCGCATGGTGGAAAAGCGCAAGGCCGGCTTTGAAAAGAAAAAAGCCGCCGCCACCAAGGAAAAAGGCTTGCTCATCGTCCACACTGGCACCGGCAAGGGCAAGAGCAGTGCCGCCTTCGGCATGGGCCTGCGTATTATCGGCCACGGCATGCAGCTGGGTGTGGTGCAGTTCATCAAGGGCGCGCTGCACACCGCCGAGCGCGATCTGTTCAGCCGCTTCGACAACTGCCATTTCCTCACCATGGGCGAGGGCTATACCTGGAACACCCAGAACCGCGAGGCCGACATCACCACCGCGCGCCAGGGCTGGGAGGCCGCACTGGAAATGCTGAACAGCGGCGACTACGACATGCTGATCCTGGACGAGCTGAACATCGTGCTGAAATACGACTACCTGCCGCTGGACGAGGTACTGGCGGCGCTGGCGGCTCGCCCGGCCAATCTGCATGTGGTGATTACCGGCCGCCATGCGCCGCAGGCGCTGATTGATGCGGCCGATCTGGTCACCGAGATGAAACTGGTCAAGCACCCCTTCCGCGAACAGGGCATCAAGGCGCAACAGGGCGTGGAGTTCTGACATGGCCATCCGCCACTGCCCGGCGCTGTTCATCAGCGCCCCGGCTTCGCATCAGGGCAAAACGACACTGACGGCAGGCCTGGCGCGCTACCACCGCCAGCAGGGTCGACAGGTGCGCGTATTCAAAACCGGGCCGGATTTTCTCGACCCCTATGTGCTGGAACAGGCCAGCGGCCACACCGTGTATGCGCTGGATTTGTGGATGAATGGCGAGGACGACTGCCGCCAGCGCCTGTATGCCGCAGCCACCGAGGCCGACCTGATCCTGATCGAAGGCAGCATGGGCCTGTTCGATGGCACCCCCAGCAGTGCCGACCTGGCCCAGCTGTTCGGCGTGCCGGTGGCCGCCATCATCGACGCGGCCGGCATGGCGCAAACCTTTGCCGCGGTGGCGCATGGTCTGGCCACCTTCCGCCCCGGCCTGCCGTTTTATGGTGTGCTGGCCAATCAGGTGGCATCAGCCCGTCATGCAGAAATGCTCACCGCCGCCCTGCCCGCCAGCCTCAATTATCTGGGCGCGGTGATGCGCCAGCAGGACATGGGCCTGCCGGAGCGCCATCTGGGCCTGGTTCAGGCGCAGGAAGTGGACGATCTGGAAGCACGGCTGGAGCGCGCCGCCGCCCAGCTGGCCACCACCCGTCTGGCCGATCTGCCACCCGCAGTGGCCTTCCAGCCTGCCACGGCACCCAGCCTGCCACGGCTGCTGGACGGCGTGCGCATCGCCATCGCCCGCGATACCGCCTTCAGCTTCATCTACCCGGCCAATATCCAGACGCTACAGGCAATGGGAGCCGAGCTGCATTACTTCTCGCCACTGGCCGACGATGCCCTGCCGGACTGCGATGCAGTCTGGCTGCCCGGTGGTTACCCGGAACTGCATCTGGCCGCACTGACCGGTGCAGAGAGCAGCCGCGCCAGCCTGCATGCTCACGTGGCAGCAGGCAAACCGCTGCATGCCGAATGTGGCGGCATGCTGTATTTGCTGGACAGCCTGACCGACAAACAGGGTCAAAGCGGACAGATGCTGGGCCTGTTGCCCGGGCATGCCCGGCTGAATAGCCGCCTGAGCGCGCTGGGTCTGCAACAACTGCAACTGGATGGCGCAGTGCTGCGTGGCCACACTTTTCACTATTCCAGCCTGGATACGCCCATCACCCCGCTCACCCATGCCAGCCGCGCTACCGGTAGCGGGCCGGGCGAGGCGGTATACCGCCACGGCAGCCTGCTGGCCAGTTATCTGCATCTTTACTTCCCGTCCAACCCTGCGGCCTGCACCAGATTGTTCCTGCCATGAATGCCTATCCCCAAGCCGACATCGACGCCGTCTACCGCGCCATCCGCGAACGGCGCGACATGCGCCACTTCAAGCCGGACCCGGTGGACCCGGCCCTGCTGCAACGCCTGCTGCAGGCCGCACACCTGGCTCCCAGCGTGGGTTTCATGCAGCCCTGGCGCTTCATCCGCATTACGGACACCGCCCTGCGCCAGCAACTGCATGCCGAGGTGGAAGTGGAAAGGGTAGCCACCGCCAAGGCACTGGGCCAGCGGGAAGAAGAGTTCATGAAGCTGAAGGTGGAGGGCATTCTCGACTGTGGCGAGGTGCTGGTAGCCGCACTGATGGATGGGCGCGAACGCCATGTATTTGGCCGCCGCACCCTGCCGGAAATGGATATCTGCTCGATTGCCTGCGCCATCCAGAACATGTGGCTGGCCGCCCGCGCCGAAGGCATTGGCCTGGGCTGGGTATCGCTATTCGACCCGCAGCGGCTGGGCGCACTGCTGGGCCTGCCGACCGAGGCCAAGGCGGTGGCCATCCTGTGCATCGGCCATGTCGAGGCTTTTTACGACAAGCCCATGCTGGAACAGGAAAACTGGGCGCAGCGACAAAACCTGGCTGAGCTGGTGTTTGAAAACGGCTGGAGTCCGCTCAGTGCCGCTCAAGCGGCATCCTGAGCATAAACCGCTACCCGGTCGCGCCCGGCCTGCTTGGCCGCATACAGGGCCTGGTCGGCATGGCGGTATAAATCGGCAAAGGTCTCGCGCTGTGCATGCATGGCCAGGCCCATGCTGACGCTGTAGCGCAGGCTGCCGCTATCGGTAACGATGCACTGTCCGGCCACCGCCTGACGCAGGCGCTCGGCCACGCGCATGGCCTCGGCCGGTGGTGTGGCCGGTAGCGCAATGCCGAACTCTTCGCCACCCATGCGACCGATATAGTCCGCAGCACGCACATGCTGGCGAATCAGCTCGGTAAAAGCCACCAGCACCCGATCACCGGTCTGGTGGCCATGGTTGTCGTTGATGCGCTTGAAGAAGTCCAGATCCGCCAGCACAAAACAAAAGGCATCGCCGGTGATGGTGGCCCGCTGCAGGTCGGCCACGATGCGCGACTCGAAACTTTGCCGGGTTAGGGTGCCGGTCATGCCATCGCGCTCGGCACGCCAGGTGGCATCACTCAGCAACTGTTGCTGCACCATGGCTGCCGCCAGCATGGACAGGCCGGGAACCAGCGCGGCGGTGAGACTCATCGAGATCACATTGGCCGGAGTATTGGCAAACAGGTCGGACAGATTGCCCAAACCAGCACCGTAATAGATGGCGCGCGCAGTATGCAGCAAGGCCGTGGCCATGCTGCAAAACGCCCCCAGCCAGTACACCGCTACCCCATGACCAGCCGGACGGTGACGGCACAGCAGATAAGCGGTGGCAACAAACACCACGGCAATACCGCCCGAGGCGATGATGACGCGCAGCCGGATCACATCCGTCACCAGGGTGAACCACAGCAGGCCGCCAAGGGCGCAGAGTATCAATGCCAGCCAGCAGCGGCCATAGCTGGGCCGACCCAGGAAACGGGCGCAACCAATATAGAACAGGCTGGCGGCAAGCAGGCCCAAGCCATTGCTGAGCACCACGCTGAACACCAGTGGCAGCACGGTGCGCAGGCCCAGTGCCGGCAGGTAGGCCACCATGGCGATGTTGGCAGCGATCCAGCTGCGGGTGCCCGCCACCCCGGCCTTACGCAGGGCCAGTAGCTGTACCAGGATGCAGGCGCACAAAATATCGGTCACCAGAAAAACCGGCAACAACACGGGAACGCTGGCAGGTGCGGACATGGCAGGGATTCCGGACGAAAGACGGCGATGGCAGATGCTATACGCGTGACCAAGCCGGCACAACAGAAATCACACCCATCTGGCATTAATTGCCAGCATCTTGCATCCACAAGGTCTGGGCCGTGTGCAGCTGTGGCCTGGGCTGCCAGCGAAAATCTCGCAAACAAGCCCGGTCAAGGTGACCTGCGGCATTAACAGTCTCCAAGCCGGGCTTGTCTTTGTGGCCTAGTGAGCAGCCTGGGGCTTGCCCTCTTCCCAGCCGCCGCCCAGCGCCAGGAACAGATTGACCTGATCCTGTGCCAGCTGGCTTTCCGCGCTGGCCACGGCCATTTCGTTACTGACCAGAGTGCGATCGGCATCCAGGCTGGACAAATAGGGAGAGCGCCCTGCCTGATACAGCCGGCGATTCTGCGCGGCGGCCTGGCTGGCACTGTCACGCGCCGTGCGCAGCAAAGCCAGCCGCTGCAAATCCTTGCCATACAGGCTGAGGCTGGTTTCCACCTCGCGCAGGGCATTGAGCACCACGCCATCGAAGTGCGCCAGTGCCGCCGCATTATCGGCCTTGGCAGCCGTCACCCTGGCGCGTGCGCCGCTGTCGGGAATGGTCCAGCTGATCAGCGGACCATAGCCGAAACGCTGGGTGGAACGCTGTCCAACATCTTCGAGTAAGCCGGTAAAACCAGCCGATGCCCCCAAAGTAATGCTGGGATACAGCTCGGCAGTAGCCACGCCTATCATGGCGCTGGATTGCGCCAGTTTGCGCTCGGCCTGCTTCACATCCGGCCGCCGCGCCAGCAAGGTCCGGCCATCACCTACCGGAATGGCTTGCGCCAGCTGTGGCTCCTGCGCGCAGGACAGTGCTGCAGGTGGCAGGGTTTCAGCCGGGGTTTGCCCCAGCAGCATGGCCAGACGGTAACGCGCAGCGTCGCGTTGGGCCTGATAGGCCGGCAGGCCGGCCGCTACGCTGTCGGCCTGGGCTTGGGCGCGCAGCACATCGGTGGCGGTGAGCCGGCCGGCACTGGCCAGGCGGCGCGTCAGTTCCAGCTGTTTCTGCTGCAAGGCAGACTGCCGCTGCAATACCTGATAGCCATGATTGGCCGAGCATATCTGCAGATAACTGCGCACGGTTTCGGCGGTGACGGTGATGCGGGCCAGATCGCGGGCGGCGGCACTGGCTTCACTATTGGCTTCGGCAGCCTCGTCGCCGCGTCTGAGCTTGCCAAACAAGTCGAGCTGGTAAGCCACACGGATGCCCTCGTCACCCAGATTGCTCACCGGTAACGGCACGTCCAGCAACATGCTTTGGCCGGAGATGCGCGCCCGCTCGGCCGACGCCGCCAGCGCTGCATGCGGGCCGGCCTCGGCACTGACTTCGCTCGCCACCGCCAAGGCCTTTTGCAGATTGGCCGTGGCAGCGCGCAAATCGGTATTGGCCTGTTGCGCCTGCTCCACCAGCTGGTTCAGCACCGGGTCGTGGTAGAGCTGCCACCAGCGTGGGGCAACTGGCTGGCTGGAGCTTAGCCGGCCATCGGCATTGGCAAAGCGGCCCTGTGCTGCCTGACGTTGCATGGCGGAATTGGCCGGCAGCTGGTAATCCGGGCCCACGGTGGTGCAGCCAGCCAGCGTAGTCAGCACCAGCAGCAGGCTGGCAGGATAAAGACGGCTCACTGCTGGCCTCCCTTGCCGGCCACCACGGCCACGGTGGCGGTGCGCCCGGCGATCATGCGGAAGTCGGCCGGGACTTCATCCAGGGTAATGCGCACCGGAATGCGCTGGGCCAGCCGCACCCAGTTGAAGGTAGGGTTAACATTGGGCAGCAAGGTGGCGCCGTTGCTGCGGTCACGATCTTCGATGCCGGCAGCAATGCTCTGCACATGGCCGCGCAGCTTGTGCGTCTCGCCCATGATCTGGATCTCCACCGGCTGATTGACCTGTACCCGGTTCATCTTGGTTTCTTCGAAATAACCATCCACATGGAAGGAATGGGCGTCCACCATCGATAACACTGGCTTGCCGGTACTGACATAATCGCCCACCCGTGGGGTGCGGTCGTTGAGATAACCATCCACCGGGCTGCTCACTACCGTGCGCTGCAAATTGAGCCGCGCCACTTCCACCGCAGTTGCGGCGGCGGCGACACTGGCCTCATCCTGTTGCACACGGGCTTCGCTCTGCTCGATGTTTTCTCTGGCTACCAGATCACTCAGGCCACGGTTGCGCGCGGCCTCGCGTTTTGCCTGCAGCAGCCCGGCGCTCTGCTGTGCCAGTGCGGCTTCGGCCTGCTTGAGTGCCAGTGCGTAGCGGGCGCGGTCGATGACAAACAACACCTGGCCGCGCTTCACCAGCTGGTTGTCAGTGACTTTCACCTCGGTAATCAGCCCGGACACATCCGGGGCGATCTGCACCACGTCGGCACGGATATGGCCGTCCCGCGTCCACGGCGCATTGGTGTAGTAATCCCACAGGTAGCGCCCCACCAGCACGGCCGCCACCACCACGATCAGGGTCAGCACCACCGGCCCTGCTTTACCTATCAGCTTTTTCATCATTACCATCCGCGAGTCAGCACGACGAAACCGCCGAGCACAATCACATACAAGGCAAAGTTCATCAAAGAACGGTGCCATACCAGTTTGTAGAAGCCCAGCTGACCCAAAAGAATGCGCAGGCCGGCGGTAACGCCAAAGGCCAGCACCATCAGGATCAGCAGGCTGGGGAAATACACCCCGTAGATTTCGATTTCACCGATCACGGCGTCGAGCCTCCTGCAGGCAAGGGTGAGCTGGCTGCCATGGCATAGTTGCCGGCAGCCGGAAACAGGGTAATGCGCAATTCAACCAGGGCGTTCAGCACGGTGAGCAGGTGATGATCACTACGGCGGCCGCTTGCCAGCAGCTGATTAAGCGCGGCATCGATACGCTGTAACAGGCGGACATCGGCCTGTGGCTGCTGTCGCTGCTGCAGCGCCTGGCGGTAATGCCGCTGGACTTCGTCCAGCACCTGCTGCACCGCCACCCCGGCGGGGCCGGCCTGGGCATTTTCATCCCGCTGCAGATGCAACACACTGAAGCCGGCGCGCAACTCATTGAATACTTGTGGCAACTGGTCGTGGCCACTGGCGGCCAGCCGTGGAATCAGCAGGCCCAGCCGGTCCAGCATACGTGCGGTGAGCTGGGAATAATCCTCCAGGCGGCGGCCCGCCGAGGTTTCGGCCAGGTCATGCCAGCTGGCACGACGCAGCCGACGGATGGCCAGCTCGATGCCAAAGGGACGAACCAGCAGACTGAACAGCAGCGCAAACGACACGCCCACCACGGTAGCCACGTTGCCATTGAAGAAGGCGGTGAAGTCAGTATCGTAAGCGCCTTGCAGGCTGAGAAAGGTGGCGGTATTCACCGTCAGCATCATGGCAATCATGGTGAATTGCGGCCGGGTAAACAGCGTCCCTACCAGCAAGAACGGGACAGCCAGCATCGCCACCAGCATTTCAAAGGTATAGGCCGCGGGAATCACCATGAACAAGAGCACGGTAGTCAGCACGATGCTGACCAGCGCCCAGATCAGGAAGGTGCGCATCATCGGCGCGGGCTCGTCCAGCGCGGCAAAGAAGCAGGAGGCAATGGCCACCATGATCACGGCACCGGAACCATCGGTCCAGCCCAGCTGAATCCACAACTGGGATGCCAGGAATATGGCAGCAGAAGCCTGCAGCGAGGAAAACGCCATCATGCCGTAATCGTAATGGCGCGCCGTGCCGCCCACCGGCCAATGACGATAAGCCGCTTTCCACTGGAAAGTAGGATGCTCTTCGGCGATCAGTTGCTGCAATAAGCGGCAGTCCAGCCACAGGTTGATCAGCGATTGCAAACGCGCCAGCCCGTGGGCAATCAGCAGTGCCTGCCAGCTGTCGCCGCTGGCGATCTGCTGTTTCAATGTTGCCAGACGCCGTTGCAGCAAGGGTGCTTCGCGACGAAGATGGGCCAGATCAGGGCTGGCCATCCAGCGTGCCACCTCGTGCATCAGCTCGCTCAGCCCGCTGGGCACACCGTTTTGCTGGCGCAGCAATGCCTGCTTGGTTTCGGTCAGCGACGACAAAATCGGCAACAGCATGCTCATGCGGCCGCGCAGTTCGCGGGCGTTTTTCACCATGGCAAAACTGGTGGTGTCGTAAGACAAGTGAGAGATGAACTGATCCAGCGCCAGGATATCCGCCGCCAGCTTGTGGCGGCTGGCATGTGCGGGCTGGCTGGCGGCATCACTCTGCTGCAGCAGCTCGCAAGCCCAGTCGCGGGCATCACCCAGCCAACTGCCAATACGCGCGCTGAAAATGGGCGCCACCTTGCCCGGCCACACCAGCGCTGACACTACGCTGGCGCACAGGATGCCCACCAGGATTTCCTCGCTGCGCGCCAGTGCCAGATCGAAAATGCCTTCCGGACTGTTCAGCGCCGGCAAGGCAATCATCGGTAGCGTATAGGCCGACAACATGAACAGATAGCTGCGCGGGGTGCGATCCAGCAGCGAGACGCTTAGCAGCGTGCCCGTCCACAGCGCCACCACTAGGCTTAGCAGGGTGGGCGCATTGACAAACAGCGGCATGAGAATGACGGCGGCCGATGCTCCGATCAAGGTGCCGCCAATACGGTATACCGCCTTGGAGCGGGTGGCCCCGGTCAGCGGATGCGATACCACATACACCGTGGCCATGGCCCAATATGGCCGCGGCAGCTCCAGCGCCATGGCCAGGTACAGCGCCAGCATGGCTGCAGCAAAGGCCTTGGCCGAAAACAGCCAGTCACGCCAGCCCGGCAGCGTCATGTGCGTGCCTGGCCAGCCATGGCTGCCAGTTCGGCCACCAGTCCCGGCCGCTGATAGGCGGACTCCACCGCCGCGAACACCCGCAAGGTGGCTTCCAGATCAGCCGGTGTCACATCCTTGAATACCAGCGTGCGCAAAGCCACCAGCTCGGCCTCTATCCTGGCTGTCAGTGCCCTGCCCGACTCGGTGAACCACAAGGTATTGGAGCGACGGTCTTCCTTGCCTTTCTCACGCCGTACCAGGCCATCTGCAGCCAGCTGGTCGATCACCCGCACCAGCGATGGTCCTTCGATGCCGATTTCCTCGGCCAGCGCGATCTGGTTGATGCCCTCGCCCAGGCGGCCGATGAAAATCAGCGCCGTGGCACAAGGCGCGGTCAGGCCATGACCAAACACCACATCCTGTGAAATATGCCGCCATTTGCGCCCGGCGTGCATGATGGCACTGGTGATGCCAAGCCGTAGTAAATCTACACTGTTCATAATGCTTCGCATGTGAATGATTTGATTGCTAATCAATTATAAGGAACAGCAAGCCCGACAGGCAACCACTTTATCGTCATCCAGACAGCGGTAAGCGACAGCCATCACCCAGCGGAGCGAGAGTGTGAGCCAGGCTCTGCCAACTGACCAGAGATCAGTGCATGGCCAGGCCATCACCTGGAAAACAACAGATGACCGTGCCGCTTATCAACACTAGTAAAAATGTGCATGCGCTGCGCAAAAAGAAAAAGCCCTGATTGCTCAGGGCTCGGTCTGCTGTGGCGACACTCAATCGCCGTAACGATAATAACCGTCGCGCCACCCACGGCCATGCCATCCGCGATCATGCCAATCGCGGTATGGCTCACGTCGGTCTTCATGCCAGTGCGGATAACGCGGCGGCTCGACATAGCGCACAGGGGCAACATAAGCCACCGGCTGGTAAACCGGTACCGGCGCCGGTGCCGGGCGGTAAGCGCGGTAGTCATCACGCTGGTAGGCCAGCGCAGTGCCTACGCTGCCACCCACTGCGCCACCGATGATGGCACCGTTACGGCCACCGATGGACTGGCCAACGGCAGCACCCACCGCACCACCAAGCGCACCACCCAGGATGGCAGAAGCATCGGCATAAGCCATGCCGGTGAAGGAAAGCGCCAACAGCGCGGGGATCAGGATTCGGGTTTTCATGGACTGGACCTCCAGTGCGTTGATACCAGTCCAGATTAACCAACGGCAGGTAACCGCTTGTAAAACAGTGTGAAGAACTATTGCCCGCCCCAGCTTGCTACACATCTGCACACACAAAGCGGCATAGTGCAGCGCGGCATGCTCATGAGGCCTCCGGCCGCAGCCCCATTGCACGCAGGAAACGCTGTTGCGCCCGCCAAAGTTGCGGATAGCTCAGGCAGCGATATGGCAGGCCATGTGCCGCCGCCTGCTGCTGCACGATGCGGGCCAGCGCCGGATAGTGGCGATGACTGTAGGCCGGAAACAGGTGATGGGTCAGGTGCAGATGCAGGCCGCCGAGCAAGCCGCCAAGCAAAGCAGGTGCCGGCAGCCAGTCGCAACAGGTCAGAAACTGGTGCTCATGCCAAGTGTGTGGCAAGCGGCCAGTTGCATCCGGCTGGAAAAAGGCGACATCAGCCCAGTGCGTGCCAAGAATCATGGCCACCAGAAAACAGGAAGCCAGCATCTGCCCGGCCACATAGCACAGCAGCACCGTGCCCCAGCCAATGGCGCTACCCTGCAGCAGCCACAGCGGTAGCCACAGCGGTAGCCACAGCGCCAGCAGCACATGGGCGGCCTTGCTGGCCAGAAAATACGGCGTATTGATAGGCCTCGCATCACGCAGCCGCAGCTTGCTCTTGCCCAGCCAGTCCAGCCAGTCGCCATACCAGCACAGATAAGGCAGGGACAACGCAGCAATCAACGGCCAGTAGCGATGCTGCCAGCGATACTGCGCGGCCCAGGCCTGGAATGGGGTCTGCCGCAAGAAGGGATTGGGCTCGATATCCAGATCGTATTCTTCGACATTGGGATAGGTATGGTGCAGATGGACATGACGGCGCGTCCAGATATCGGCATCCACCCCCATCGGCAGGCTGGTCAGCCGTGCCAGCAGCCGGTTCAGCACGGCAGAACGGAACACCGCACCATGTGCGGCATCATGCAGGGTATTCATCGCCAGCAGCATGGCCAGCACAAATGCAGCGATATAGGCTGCGGCAAAGCTCCAGCCCTGCGTGGCATGCACGGCCAGCCAATAACAGTACAGGCTCAGGCCGCCCAGCAGTGCTGCTTTGCCGGCCATGCCAAATCCGGCGTAGCGGTGACACCCCTGCTCGGCCAGATAATCCTGCGCCGCCTGTTGCAGTGCCACGCGGAAGGCCAGTTGCCGCGATGACTGAAAACGCAGCTGACTCATACCACTACCTCCGCACGACGCCAGCCCAGCACGCCATGCAATAGCAATAGTGCAGACAAGACCAGTGCTGCAGTATCACGCAGGCCCAGCAGCATGCCACAAGCCAGGGGCAAGCCCAGCGCCAGCAGTTGCCAGGCCCACCAGCCAAGCCGCTGCCGGTCCGACATCGCACCCAGAGCCAGCGTACCGGCCAGTAGTGCGCCAAACAGGCTCCATTGCTGCCAGAGGGTGAAACTGCCAGTCATCTGTACGTAGTAAATCACCCAGCCAAACAGCAGCACGGCACCGCAGGCAATATAACTGCCACTGATCTGCCATCCGGCATCGCTTTTCCCGGCCCGACTCCAAGGCCAGGACCAGGCCGCCAGCCAGGGATTGCTGGCTAGCAGCGGGTTGAAGGACGCGGCACTACCCGGCACACCATACACCAGCGGCACATCGTCGCGCGGCGGCTGATAACTGCCAAAACAGCGGTCCCACAGCAGGAAAGTGCCGCCAAAGTTGCGGTTGAGATAAAGCGGATGGGTAGCGTGATGTACCCGGTGCGCAGCCGGCGTTACCAGCAGCCCCTCCAGCCAGCCGGAACGGCCGACAAAGGCATTATGGTTATACAGCTGCACCGCGTAATGAAACGAGGAGGCGGCGACAAACAGCTCCAGCGGCAAACCCAGCACCGCCAGTGGTGCCACGAACAACAGCGAAGTGAGCGAGGAATACCAGGAATTGCGAATACCCAGCGACAGGCTGAAATGCTCACCCTGGTGATGCACGCGATGAACTGCCCACAACAGCGGCCAGCGGTGGTGGGCGCGGTGCATGCAGTAAAAGCTCAAGTCCCAGCCGACAATCGCCACCAGCCACTGGGCATAGAGCGGCAAGCGATCCACCAGATGCAGGTTGGCATGGGTCAACAGCCAGCCGAACATCGCCACCTCGACGCCACGCAGCGCCCACATCAGGATATGGCCGGAATTCAGGTTGAACACGATCTCATGCCAGGGAATGGCCTCCTTGCGCCAGTGGCGCAAGGCCAGCAGCTCCAGCAGCACGATGGCCAGCATCAGGGCGAAGGTCAGGGCAAATACATTCATGCGCAGCGATACCGAAAAAAAGAATGCAGAACAGGACGGGCTGCCAGCCAGCCACTAAACAGGCCAAGCAACAAGCCCGCCCCCAGATCGAGTGTCAGATGACGACGCAGCTGAACCACCGCCAGCATGATGGCCAGCGCCCACAGCAATAGCAGCGTATTGCGCCAGGGCCGCCGGCCATCCCACAGCGCCGACAAGGCCAGCCAGGTCAGCGCGCCATGCAAGGACGGCAGACAGTTACCCGGGGTGTCGAACTGCAGCAAAAGCTGCAGCACGCCATGCGATGGCGCTGACAAAGCTGGCGGATAGACCAGCGTAGTGGGCCACAACAGGAAAACCAGGCCAGCCAGCAATGCCGACAGCTGCATGGCGTGTTGCAGCCAGCGCAGCCGCTGCGGCGGCGTCAGCCAAAAGGCAGCAGGAACCAACAGGAAAAACGACAGATACAGCCAGATGGCCGAAGGATCGAAAGCCAGCAAGCGGTCACTGGCCAGCTCCGGCAGCACCCAGGCCGGTCCGCTGCGCAGACTGCCCAGGGTATAGGCACAGCCCACCGAGCCCCAGCCCAGCAGCAAATGCCGCAGGCGGGGCGGCAACTGGCTCAGCAGTCTGTTCATGCCAGCTCCCGGATGATGCGTCGCCGCTTGCGGCTGGTATCCAGCGGCGGCAAGGTCTGCTCGTGTTGCCACTGCAATGCCGCCACATCCACACCAGCGCCCTGCAGTACGCGCTCCAGATGTGCCTGCACCGCCGCCTGCTGCCCGACAGGCAGTGCCAGATGCAGCGTCAGCCGGCTGGGGCCGGTTTGCCGCAGCCGGTAGTCGGCATCAAATGGCAAGACCTGGGCCAGCGCACGGCCAAGCAGGTCGGCAAATACCGTTTGTGGCTGCCCTTGGTGATCGGGCAGCAGCAGCATGTCGTCACAGCGCCCCTCCACCCCGTCCAGTGCCATGCTGGCACGGCCACATGGGCAGGGCGTGGCGCGCGCCAGCAGCACGTCGTTCAGCCGGTAGCGCACGATGGGCTGGGTATAGCGGCTGAAGTCGGTAATCACCGGCACGAAGCGGCGGTGTGCATCGTCCAGCCATTCCGGCTCGACATGCACATACTCCTCGTTCAGGTGCAACACCCCGGCGGCACAGGTGCTGGCGAGAAAGCCCTCGGTTGCCTGGTAGATTTCATGCACGGTGCCAAAAGCCTGTTCAACCAGTTGCCGGTCCTGTGCTTCCAGCACCTCGGCAATGGAGTACACCCGCTTGGGCTGCAAGCGGATGCGGCCTTGCAGTTGCGCCAGTGCCAGTTCACGCAAGACCTGGGCCGGTGCCAGCAAGATGCTGGGCTGGTAGTCGGCCAGCAAGGGCAGATGTTCGGCAAAGGGACGAAACAGGTCGAAATAGCGGAATGTCAGCCAGCGACTGCGCACTGAGGTGTAAAGATTGCTGTTGGCACGCAGAAACAGTGCCACGCGTTCGCGCGCCAGCAGGCCATCCGGCAAGGCGCGCGCCAGCATGATGCCAGCCCACTGCGCCTGCTCGCTCCGGCTCACCACAAAGGCTGCCCGCTGCGCGGTGGTGCCGGAGGACAGCCCCACGGTATAGGGGCCGATGGTGGGAGCAAAGTCCCGGCTGTGCTCGGCATGCAGGGCGATCTGCATCACCTGCTCCAGCCTCAGTCCGGCAGTGTTCATGCTGTCGAAATGCTGCAGCATCAGCGCCTTGTCCATCAGCGGCCACTGCGCCAGCGGCACGTCTCCCAGCGCAGCAAAATACGGGCTGCGCTGTTGCAGGCGGCGGCGAAATACCGCCAACTGTTGCTGTTGATAGCGCTCCAGCGCAGCCCGATCGTGAAATTGCAGCCGCCGCGCCTGCCAGTAGGCCTGCAGCACTCGCAGTAGTCGCATCATGCCGGGCCATCCTCTTGTTGGTGGGTCAGGCGGATATCATGCAAGCCATTGCGGTACAAGGCATGCAGCCGGCCCAGCGTCTGGTAATAGGCCGCACGCTGATGCTGGATCAGGAAAGTCAGTTCGGCGGGGCCACGCAAATCCTGGAACCCTTCGCGCGCCCAGGCGGCATCCGACGCCAGCAGCGTCCAGCCCTGCTCGGTACGGACAAATGCCCCCAGATGCCCCGGCGCATGGCCAGGCAGGTCCACCACTAGCACTTCGCCAGTGCCGGAAAGATCGCGGGCCAGGGTGAACGGTGCCAGCTCCGCTGGCAGGTCCACCAGCTCCAGCGCTTCGACAAAGTGCAGCCGGCTATCGATATCAGCGGGCAGCAAGGCGGGAAGAAAAGCCTGCCGCAATGCGGCGAGACCAGACAAACCGCGCACAGCCTGCCAGCCTGCGGCCGAACACCATAGCTGGGCCTGGGGGAAGTCGCGCAGGCCGGCGATATGGTCGGCATGAAAGTGTGACAACACCAGCGCATGGATGTCGCGCTGGTTCACCCCGCGCGCCTGCAGCTGGCTGGACAAGGCATCTGCCGCATTGAAGGTCACCGGTGTCACCAGCGGATACAAGCGATAGATACCCTGGCGGGTAGCGGTATGGAAATGCTCGGCATAGCCGGTATCCCACAACAGCAGGCGGTCGCGGGTTTCAATCAGATAAGCACGCGAGGGAAAGCAGCGGCTGGCCAGCCCTGCGCCTTTGAGCGCCATGCAGGCCGGATGGGTGCAATGACCCACGCTGAACTCATGCAATATGGCCATCAGCCTGCTCCCTCAGCCAGTCCGCAGTACGCTGTATGCCCTCTTGCATGCTGTAGGGCGGAACATAACCCAGCCGTTCGCTGGCGCGGCGGTTGTCCAGCGTCATGTCAAAATGCACCGCCCCCAGACTATAAGGCGTCAGCAGCGGTTCACGCCCGTTAAACCGAGACAGCCACTGCAATGCCAGGCTGGCGTAATGCAGCACGGTATAAGGCGGGCTGACAATGCGCATCGGCCAGCCCAGCTCCTCGACAAACAGCTGTTGCAGCACCTGTTTGAGCACCGCCGGTTGCTGATTGGTGATATTGAACACTTCGCCGCTCAGTAGCTCTGGCCGGGTACTGGCCAGCCACATGGCATGGGTGACATTGCCGACATAGGTGAGGTCCAGCAACACTTCCCCGCCCCGTGGCAAGGGCAGCCGCGCCCCCGGACGGCGCAACAAGCGCGCCAGTCGCGGTATCAGCACCTGATCGTACTCGCCGAAAATGGCCCGTGGCCGCAGGATGATGCAGCGCATGGCCGGATAGCGGACCACCGCCTGTTGCACCCTGTCCTCGGCCTGCGCCTTGCTGCGGGCATAGCCGTTGACATACTGCCGTGGCCGATAGCTTTCCGGAATCTGGTGGCGATGCTGAAAATCGAAATACAGTGCCGGCGTGGAAATATGTACGAAGCGGCTGACACCGGCTTGTCCAGCGGCCTGTAGCAGGCGTTCGGTCGCCAGCACATTGGCGGCGATGAAATCGGCCTCCGCCCCCCAGGGGGCGGACAAGGCGGCGCAGTGCCATACCGTATCGATGCCATGCAGCAGAGCGGCCACTTCCGCACGGGTAGCGCTGGCCAGATCCAATTGCAGGAATTCGGCCCCCTGCGCCACCAGTTGCCGGCCAATTTCCAGCTTGCGGCCAGTGGCGCGTACCCTGCAGCCACGCTGCAACAGCATGGCGACGGCATTGCGCCCCAGCCCTCCGGTAGCACCGGTCACCAGCACCTGTTTCATAAATCCCATACCAACCCGCCCAGGCTCAGCCCGGCCGCTGTCCCCAGCATCAGCAGACGTTGACCACGCTGCGCCCGGCCACTGCTGACTGCCTCGTGCAGCACGGTGGGCAAGGATGCCGCCACCTGATTACCGTGGCTGGCGTAGATATCGATGACCCGCTCGCGGCCAATACCGAGTTTTTTCGCCATATGCTGCATGGCCAGATGGCTGGCCTGATGCGGCAACACCCAGTCTATGCTGTCCAGACCACCCGGCGTAGCCGCCAGCAGGCCGTCGATAAACGCTGGCATCTTCTCTGCGGCCAGCTTGAATACGGCCTTGCCCTGCATATTGAACAGAAAGTCGCTGGCCACCGCTCCACGGCGCGGATTGCACTGGGTGCCGCCGGCGCGGATTTCGCAATGACGTCGCCCTTCGGGATAGTTGGCCAGCCGAAAAGCGCGCAAGCCCTGCCCCGCTTCGCCACGCTCGACAATGGCGGCGGCCGCACCATCGCCGAAAATCAGCGAGGCTTCGGGATTGCTCCAGTCCAACCCACGCGAGGCGAGGTCGGCAGCGACAATAGCGATGCGACGGTAGGCACCACTTTGTAGCAGGCTGTCGGCCACCTGCAAGGCACTCAGAAAACTCAGGCAGCTGGCATTGACATCAAACACGGCCAGCCCTGCTGGCAAGCCGGCAGCATGCGCGATGAAACAGGCCGTGCCCGGCAGTGCCTGCTCGGGAATGCCACAGGCACCGATCAGCAGATCGATATCCCCCACCCCCAGCCCGGCATTGCCCAGCGCCGCATGCAGAGCCCGCGCAGCCAGTGCACTCTGTGTCTCCTGCTCACCAGCAAAATAGCGGGTATGCACCCCGCTTTTGCGCAAACAATCACCTGAGCGACAGCCCAGACGCAGATCAAGATCGGCAGCACTGACCGACAGTTCTGGCAGCGCCTTTCCGGTGGCAATCAATTTCATATTGGTGTGTTCATGACTTCATCTTGCGCTCTGTGCCGCCAGCATTGCCGACAACAGCCACTCTGGAAATCAATTTCCCTGAAATCACTATTTACGTTTAATTTAAACCGAGCAGTTTATGAGTGTTGCATAATGAACGCAATGCGTAATGTCACCTATCCGTAATACTGGATATGCCAGACCAGCCATTGTTACCACCCGCAGTGTTCAACCTGTTTTGAAAGCATTACATGCATGTCCTGCTTACCGGCGCCCGCGCGCCAGCCTGCCTGGAATGGGCTCGTGCCTTTCATGCTGCCGGCTGGGAAGTCAGCGTGGGCGATTCGCTCTCCTGGCCGCTTAGCCGCTTCAGCAAAGCCGTCGATCATTTTTTGCGCCTGCCAGAAGCGCGCCACGCCCCCCAGGCCTGGGGCCGGGCGCTTGAGCAGGCCGTCCAGCGCCTGGGCATAGACCTCATCCTGCCCACCTGCGAGGAGGCGTTTTACCTGTCGCACATTGCCAGGCAATTGTCCTGCCGGGTGCTGGTCAGCGATTTTCCCCTGCTACACAGACTGCATCACAAGGCGCACTTCGCCTGGCTGACCCAAGGCTGGCCGGCAGCTGCCCCTCCAACCAGCCTGCTGTCATCCCGCGCCGAGCTGGATGACTTCATCCTCCAGCACGCGACAGCCGGGCAACAGCTGCCATGGGTTTTCAAACCGGCCTACTCACGCTTTGCCAGACACACGCGAATCTGCCCGAGCGCACGCCAACTGGACAGCCTGCACCCCACCCCGGCCCAGCCATGGGTAGCGCAGCGCTTTATTGCCGGGCGTGAACATTGCAGCTACAGCCTGTTCAGTGCCGGCCGCCTGACTGCCCATGCCTGCTACCATCCGCGCCACCGGGTGGGCGGTGGTTCGGGCATCTGCTTTGAACCCAGCGATCCACCAGCCATCCGCGCCTTTGTCGAAGCCTTTGGCCAGGCCACCCACTTCAACGGACAAGTGGCCTTCGACTTCATGGAAGACAGCAGCGGTCAGTGCCATGTGCTGGAATGCAACCCACGCGCCACCAGTGGCGTGCATTTGTTCGATGACCAGCCACAGGCACTGGTGCAGGCCCTGCTGGGTGAAGGCCCGCTATTACTGCCAACAGCCCAGCCGCGCATGGTCGGGCTGGCCATGCTGCTGTTTGCCGCGCCCAGACAGGCATTGCTGCCCGCTTTCTGGCAGGACTACAGGGCCGCACACGATGTGATCAGCCGTCCGGGCGACACCGGACCGCTATGGGCGCAGCTGCCCGGTCTGCTGGAAGTTTGTGCCCGTGCCCTCCACCGTCGTTGCGGGCTGCTGGCTGCGGCCACCACTGATATCGAATGGGATGGCCAGCCGCTATGAGCAGCGACCTGCGCGTGCTGGACCCGCAGCAGATCGATGACCCGTCGTTGCTGGCCAGCCATGCCCCGCTGATCGCATTTTCCCGCCATGCCGCCAGCGAAATCGCCAATGTCAGTACCCGTCTGCAATTACTGCAGTGTGGCGAGCAGCTGTTTCCACTCAGCATCAATGATGGCGACGAGGCAGCCGCCAACAGCTACGTGGTATCCCCGCTCACCACCTATATCCGCTACGCCAGCTACGAGCTGGCACAAATCGGCCGCCCCTGGCTGAGCTGGCCGCTACAGCAATTGCTGCGCGGGATCAGTCACTGGCTGCAACAGGCAGAGCTGGACCGGCTGGTGCAGGTGAACAACTGGCTGCTATCAACCAACCTTTATCCACCGGATTGGCAAGGCGGCGAAATCGCCACGCTCACCCGCTTCCTGTGCAGCCAGTTCCCCCGGCACGCCATCGGCTTGCGCTCGCTCAACCGCTTCAGCAATGCTCAGCTGATCGACCGCATGCTGGCCTGTGGCTATGTGGCCATTCCCAGCCGGCAGGTTTACCTGTTCGATGGCCGTGCCGGCCAGCAGTCGGCTTTTCTGCAGCGCCACAACACCCGGCTGGATGCCACACTGCTGCGCAATGCCGGCTACCGCTGCCTGCCAGGAGAACAACTGCAGCAAGACGACTACCCGCGACTGGCCCAGCTCTACCGGCAGCTCTACCTGGAAAAATACTCCCCGCTCAACCCCCAGTTCACTGCCGACTGGCTATACCACGGCCAGCGCGATGGCTGGCTGCAGCTCTGCGCCCTGCAAAACAGCGACGGCCGGCTGGATGGCATCGTCGGCTGGTTTGCCAATAGCCACATCTTGACCGCGCCCATCGTCGGCTACGATACGGCCCTGCCGCAAAAGCTCGGTCTGTACCGCCAGCTGACCCAACTTTGCCTGCAACGCGCCGCAAATGAAGGCAAGCTGCTGAACTTCAGTTCCGGCGCAGCCGATTTCAAACGCCGCCGTGGCGGCGTAGCCGAAATTGAATACAGCATGCTGTATGTCCGCCATCTGCCACCTGCCCGCCAGCGAGCCTGGCACGTGCTTGGCCGGCTGCTGCACGGCATAGGCATTCCCCTGATGCGGAGACTGAAACTGTGATAGACCTTCGCGCTTATTGGTGGCCATTGGCCATCGAGGCAGAGTTAACACATGACAAACCGCTGGCCCGCACCCTGCACGACCAGCCGCTGGTGCTGTTTCGTGACCGTGCTGGTCAGGCAGTCGTCATGCCAGACCGCTGTCCACACCGCCACGCACCCTTGTCCTGCGGCCGGGTGCACCACGGCGAGCTGGCCTGCCCTTATCACGGCTGGCAATTCACTGCCGATGGCCACTGCAGCAAGGTGCCGGGGCTGAAGCGCCAGCCGGCAGGTGGCCCGCTGATCAAGCCGTTGGCCAGTTGCAGCGCCCATGGCCTGATCTGGGCCTGCCTGCAGCCTGGGCCCGCAACACCGCCGCCGGTTGCCCCGGCCATCAGCAGCAGCGTGGACAGCTTTTTCATGAGCGACATCGTGCACTGCGAGATGGCCGACGCAGCCGAAAATTTTCTCGACGGCTTTCACACCCATTTTGTCCATGCCGGCTGGATTCGCCGCGACAAGCGCCGCCAGCAGGTCAGCGCCCGTGTCAGCGCGCTCACGGATGGCATAGAAGCCCGCTACAGCGAGGAAGGCTTGCAGTCCGGACTGATTTCACAATTGTTCGAAGGCAGCCGCAGCCACAGCATGGGGCGTTTTCGCCTGCCCGGCCTAGCTGAAATCGAATATCACGGCCAGCGCGGGCTCAACCTGCTGGTCAGCGCCTGGCTGACACCGGAAACCCCGCAGCGCCTCCGCCTGCATGCACGCATAGCCACCCGTCGCGGCTACTTGCCAGCCGGCCTGAAACGGCTGCTGCTGCGCCGCCTGTTTGGCGTCATCCTGCGCCAGGACAAGGCCATACTGGAAGAAACCCAGGCCAACCGCCTGCGTTTTGCCATGACGCCCCCGCTGGACACCGAACTGGACCTGCTGGGCCCAGCCATCCGTCAATTGCTGCGTGGCGAACAGCTTGATCCGGCCCTGCACAGGGAAGTCAGCGCCCTGCTGTAAACCAAGGGGAAACCACGGTGGAAATACTCTGGCACAACTATCCATTTATCCTGTAATAGCACGCTATAATGCCGCTTTTCCAAGCCCCCTCACCCATGCGCCACAGTTTCCCGCGTAAGCTCGTGTTCCTCAGCAGCCTGGTGTTTGCCGCCCTGCTGTTTGGCACCTCCGGCTACATGCTGATCGAGGACTGGAGCTTTTCCGACAGTCTGTTCATGACCGTCATCACGCTGGCCACCATCGGCTATGGCGAAACCCACAACCTGTCGCTGGAAGGCCGCTATTTCACCATTGCGCTGATCGTGTTCGGCACCGGCGTGGTCGGTTATGGCATTTCCTCGCTCACCCTGATGCTGTTCCAGGGCGACCTGCCGCTTTATCTGAGACGAAAGAAAATGGAAAAACTGATTGCGCGCATGCGCCAGCACACCATCATTTGCGGACTGAGCCATACCGGGCGCTACGCGCTGGAAGAGTTGCTGGGCACTCACCACCAGGTGGTGGTCATCGAAAAGGACGAAGCCAATATCGCCCTGCTGCAAGAGCGCGATGTGCCCTTCATTGTCGGCGATGCCTCTGAAGACGAAAACCTCACCGCTGCCGGCATTACCCATGCCCGCGCGCTGATTTCCTGCCTGAGTGCCGATGCCGACAACGCCTTTGTGGTGGTAACGGCCAAGAGCCTGAACCCGACGGTACTGGCCGTGGCCAAGGCGGAAAACGAAAGCTCGCGCAAGAAACTTTTGGCAGTGGGCGCTGACAATGTGGTGATTCCGTCCCATCTGGGCGGCATGAACATGGCCAATATCGTGGCCCACCCGGAAACCCTGCACTTCTTCGAACACCTGCACCATCGCTATCCCAACCAGTTCCATGCCCAGGTACATGTACTGGACGAACGCTGGGAAGGCCAGCCGCTGGGCAGTTTTCTCAAGGATGGCTTCGATGGCAAGGCCATGGTGATTGCGCTGGAACGCAGCCCGGGTGAAGTGGAGTTTTCGCCAGACCCGGAAGTCATCATGCACAGTGGCGAATCACTGCTGCTGATCCGCAACCAGCAAGCCAGCAGCTGAGCAGCACACCAAACGAAGAGGGCCGATGCATGCGCATCGGCCCTTTCTTCATTTCCAGCACAGCTTGGAGCTGCTAACAAAACCCCGTAGAGAACCCGGGCCAAGGCGCACCCCAGGAGCCGGGGGATTTGTTAGCGGGTCTTAGTTCCGCCGCGCCAGCCGCTGCAACACGGCTACCAGGGTATCGACTTCCTCGCAGGTGTTATAGAAAGCCAGCGAAGGCCGCACCGTGGCTTCCAGCCCGAAGCGCCGCAGAATCGGTTGGGCGCAGTGGTGGCCAGAGCGCACCGCAATGCCTTCCTGATTCAGCGCCTTGCCCACTTCCTCGGTGCGGTAGCCCGGCAGCACGAAGGACAGCACGCTGGCCTTGTTGGCTGCCGTGCCGATCAGGCGCAAGCCCGGTACCGATTGCAGGCCGTGGGTGGCATACACCAGCAGGTCGTGCTCGTAATGGGCAATGGCTTCCAGCCCGATACGCTCGACATAGTCGATGGCTGCACCCAACCCCACCGCGTCCGCGATATTGCCGGTGCCCGCCTCGAACTTGTTGGGTGCCGGCTGATACAGCGTTTTCTCGAAGGTGACATCGGCAATCATGTTGCCACCCCCTTGCCACGGCGGCATGCTGTCCAGCAATTCCTTCTTGCCGTACACCACGCCGATGCCGGTGGGTGCAAACACCTTGTGCCCGGAGAACACGAAGAAGTCTGCATCCAGCGCCTGCACGTTCACCCGCATGTGCGATACCGACTGCGCCCCGTCCACCAGCACCCGCGCCCCGGCGGCATGCGCCAGCGCCACGATTTCCTGCACCGGCGTCACCGTGCCCAGCGCATTGGATACCTGGGTGATGGCCACCAGCCTGGTGCGGCTGTTCAGCAGCTTGCGGTACTCGTCCAACAGAATCTGGCCGCTGTCATCCACCGGAATCACCCGGATCCTGGCACCGCTGGCGGCTGCCAGCATCTGCCAGGGCACGATGTTGGCGTGGTGTTCCAGCTGCGACACCACGATTTCATCGCCAGCGCCGATATTCTGACGCCCCCAGGTATTGGCCACCAGGTTGATGGCTTCGGTGGCTCCGCGGACGAAAATCACCTGATCCGGGCTGGGAGAACCGATGAAACGGGCCACCTTGTTACGGGCCGCTTCGTAGGCATCCGTCGCCCGCGCCGCCAGCTCATGCGCCGCGCGGTGGATGTTGGAGTTTTCGTGCTGGTAGAAATAGGCCAGCCGGTCGATCACCGCTTGCGGCTTGTGCGTGGTAGCGGCGTTATCCAGCCAGATCAGCGGCTTGCCATTCACCCGCTCGGCCAGGATGGGGAAGTCACGGCGCACGGCGTTCACATCAAAGCCATGGCCGCGACTGGCCACCTTGCGGTCGAAATCCGGTGCCTTGCCATGCTGCGGCCACTCCTCGACAAAGTAATAGCCATGGCTATTACCCTGCGCAGGTGCCGCTGCCACTGGCTGGCGATTATCACCGGCCAGCAAGGCGCGCAGCTCATCCGCACCGGGCAGGCCAAAGGACTGCGCCGTCACCCGGTCATCCACCGGCAAACTGCTGGACGATGCCGGATAAGCCGAGGACTCACCAATAAAGTAATACGGCGAGGACGGGACGGCAGCACCAGCAGCGGACGGTGCCGAAGGCTGGGCCGCGGCCACTTGCGGAATGGCCGCACCATAGCCCTCAGGCACGGCATAGGCATGCGGGCCACCCCGGCCAAAGCCATCCAGTGCCGCCGGTTCCGGCGTATGCGCGGCGGCGGCGGCCGGCTGTGGCGACAACTGCGGGCCAGCCACATCCAGATTCAGCCCATTGGACGCCGCTGGCGCACTGCCCGGCACCTGCCCCGGCAAGGCGCTGAAGAAGGCATTGGCCAGATTCGCCAGCTGGGCGATGTCCGGCAAGCCCTCAGGCTTACTTGTAGGTATCTGGGTAGTCATGGTACTTGCCAATCTCCACGTCTTCGAGCACGGCCAGCGCATCTTCGGTCAGCACGGCCAGCGAGCAATACAGCGAAATCAGGTAGGACGCGATGGCGTTGCGGTTGATGCCCATGAAGCGCACCGACAGGCCCGGGCTCTGTTCGCCAGCCACACCCGGCTGGTACAGGCCGATCACACCCTGGCGCTTTTCACCCACGCGCAGCAGCAGGATCTTGGTCTTGCCGTCTTCGTCGATCGGCAGCTTGTCCGACGGGATGATGGGCACACCGCGCCAGGTGATGAACTGTGAGCCGAACAGGCTCACGGTCGGCGGCGGCACACCACGGCGGGTGCATTCACGACCGAATGCGGCAATCGCCAGCGGGTGGGCCAGGAAGAAGCCCGGCTCTTTCCATACCTTGGTCAGGAGCTCGTCCAGATCGTCCGGGGTCGGTGCGCCGGTCAGGGTGGAGATGCGCTGGGTATCGTCCACATTGGCCAGCAAGCCGTATTCCGGGTTGTTGATCAGCTCGGATTCCTGGCGTTCCTTGATGGTTTCAATGGTCAGGCGCAGCTGTTCCTTGATCTGGTCGTGCGGGCTGCTGTACAGGTCGGATACACGGGTGTGCACGTCCAGTACGGTAGTCACCGCATTGAGGAACAATTCACGCGGCTGTTCTTCGTAATCGACAAAGGTTTGCGGCAGTTCGGACTCGTCGCGCTGCGAGCAGGCTACCTGCACCCCGGCGGCGTTTTTCACCCGGTTCAGACGGAAAATGCCCGCTTCTACCGGCGACCATTGCAGCAGGTGCACCAGCCAGCGCGGGCTGATGGTGGACAACTGCGGTACGGTTTTGGTGGCATTGGCTAGCTGGCGCGCGGCGTTGTCGCCCAGTGCCTGTTTGACGTCCTGATGTTGAGACATGTCTGCTCCATAAGGGATGGGTTAAAAAACAATCTGCAGGCAACACAGCCCCCTTGCCGGCGGCCTGCAGGCAAAGCTCCGCCCTGCCCGCTGTCCATGCAGCGTGGCGAGGTGGTCAAACAGTGAATAGTGGTGAGGTTAAGAGCGGCTAACAAAATAGCGTAGCGCCCCTGGGGCAAGGCGGGCCGCCGCAGACAGTACAAGTAGTACGGCAAGGCGGCGCAACGCAGCAGCAGGGTTTTTGTTAGCTGCTCACGGGGGGGCTGCCTGCAGGCTGGCCTGGGTAATCTGGCTACCCGGCGGCACACTGCGGGTGAGCCAGACATTACCGCCGATGCTGGAGCCACGCCCGATGGTGATGCGACCCAGTACAGTGGCACCGGCGTAGATCACCACATCGTCCTCCACGATGGGGTGGCGCGGCTGGCCCTTGAGCAGGCTGCCATCCTCGCCCTGCTCGAAGCGTTTGGCGCCCAGGGTGACTGCCTGATACAAGCGCACCCGCGCACCGATGACAGCGGTTTCGCCGATCACCACGCCGGTGCCGTGATCGATGAAGAAACCAGCACCAATCTGCGCACCAGGATGAATGTCGATACCGGTTTCACCATGGGCAATTTCAGCAATGATGCGGGCAATCAAGGGCAAGCCAGCGCGGTACAGTAAGTGCGCCAGGCGGTGATGCAGGATGGCGCTGATGCCCGGATAGCACAGCAATACCTCGTCCACACTGCGGGCTGCCGGATCGCCTTGCCAGGCGGCGGTGATGTCAGCATCCAGCAGGCGGCGCTGATCGGGCAAGGCGGCAGCAAACTGCTGGATGATGGCCACCGCCTGCGCCTCAAGCCCTGCCTCGCCAAGCGCGCCAGGCTGGCCGCTTAATCTGGCGCCATAGCGCAGCTCCAGCTGCACTTGCGCCACCAGCGCATCCAGTGCCACGGCCAGGCTATGGCCGACAAAGAAATCCTCGCTGCTGTCGCGCAGTCCCGGCGGCCCCAGCCGCATCGGAAACAGTGCCGCCACCAGTGCAGCCACAATGTCGCGCAATGCCGTGCGCGAGGGGAACTCGCGGGTACTGAAATCACGCAAGCGGCCCTGGCTTTGCCGCCAGTCGGCACGTGCCGCATGCAGGGCGCTGACCACGCTGTCCAGATGCCAGTCATGCACCACTGGCTGGGCGGGATTAAAGGGACGGACCAGATCATTCATGGCAGTACTCGCTGTCTCGTGGTGCGCGGAGGAAGAAACAATCAGTCCTGCTGCCAGGGCAGATTCCAGTAGCGCCAGCCGCCTACATCGCCGCGCTGGTTCTGGCTGTCCAGATCACCCTCGAAGCCTTCCAGCACGTTGTACACCTGGGTGAAGCCAGCCTTGGCAGCAGCCTCGGCAGCGGCGGCAGAGCGCTTGCCGCTACGGCACAGCAACACCACCACGCTATCCTTGCCGCCAGCCTTGCTTTCCAGCTCGCGCAGGAAGCGCGGATTCTTGATCAGCGCCGTGCCCGTCTGCCAGGCCACATGCAGCGAATCCGGCACCTGGCCGACAAACTTGCGCTCTTCAGCGGTGCGCACATCCACCAGCGTGGCAACGCCGGCTTCCACCAGTGACCAGGCCTCCAGCGGATAGAGCGCACCGGTATAGGCGAGGCCACTGTCTGCCGCACGCAGCCGGGCGATTTCCAGCAGTTCGGTACTGGCCGTTACGGCATCAGTGGCACTGAGTTGATGGCCGGTCGGGCCAGCCTGGGTGGTGCTGATGGTGGAATGCAGTTGGCTCATGCTTGTCTCCTTGGCTGGCGCCGTGTCTGTTGCCAATGAATATACGCGGCGACAAGCTGGCGACTAAGCAAGAAAATCTGCACTTGTTATGAAGAAAATCGATAACCACACCGCACTTATGGCATTTTCTGGCATAACAAAACGAATCGTCGCTTTCAGTCATGGCAGCTGCTTACAAAAGCAGTAGAAAGCGCGCATGGGATGTCTTGAAATGCAAAACGGGATGGCCGTAGCCATCCCGTTTGGTGCAATCAGATACTGTAAATCAGGCTCAGAAAGCCGGAATCACCGCACCCTGGTACTTGGTTTCGATGAACTTCTTGGCTTCCGGGCTGTTCAGCGCAGCAGCCAGCTTCTTGATAGCGGCGCTGTTCTTGTTGTCCGGACGGGCTACCAGCAGGTTGGCATACGGCGAAGTGGTTTCGGTGAACAGGCCGTCTTTCTTCGGGTTCAGCTTGGCTTCCAGCGCGTAGTTGGCGTTGATCAGCGCAACATCCACCTGGTTCAGCACGCGCGGCAGGGTAGCGGCTTCCAGTTCCTTGATCTTGATGTTCTTCGGGTTGGACACGATGTCCTTGGTGGTCGGGTAGATGTTCTTGCGGTCCTTCAGCTTGATCACACCGCCCTGATCCAGCAGCAGCAGCGCACGGCCGGCATTGGTCGGGTCATTCGGGATGGCCACGGTAGCGCCCTGCGGCAGCTCAGCCACTTTCTTGTACTTGCTGGAGTAAGCAGCAAACGGCTCGATGTGTACCGGCTTGGAAGCTACCACCAGGTGAGTGCCACGGTCCTTGTTGAACTTGTCCAGATACGGAATGTGCTGGAAGAAGTTGGCATCCAGCTGCTTTTCCTCTACTTGGGTATTGGGCAGCACGTAGTCGTTGAACACCTTCACCTGCAGATCCACACCTTGCTTGGCCAGGGTGGGCTTCAGGGCTTCCAGGATTTCAGCGTGCGGCACCGGCGAGGCAGCAACCACCAGCTTTACATTTTCAGCGTGCACGGCCAGGGCGGCCACGCTCAGGCTCAGGGCAGCAAACAGCTTGGAAACGCGTTTCATCGTTTTTTTCTCCAGATCAATGGGCAAAGGGGGTCCATACAGCCGGCAAACTCCGGCTGCACAGGGATTCACAACAAAGGGAATGCAGTAATGTGCTGGCGGCTGACTCAGCCGAAGCGACAGCGGCGCACCAAGGCGTCGCCGGCTGTTTGCAGGGCTTGTACCAACACCAGCAGCAGGGCCACGGTGACGATCATCACCTCGGTCTGGAAGCGCTGATAGCCATAGCGGATGGCCAGATCGCCCAGGCCGCCGCCGCCAATCACGCCGGACATGGCGGTATAACCCACCAGCGCCACAGCAGTAACGGTAGCCGCGCCGATCAAACCGGGCATAGCCTCAGGCAACAGCACCTTGAACACGATCTGCGGCAGTTTGGCCCCCATGGACTGGCTGGCTTCAATCACGCCACGGTCGATTTCGCGCAGCACGTTTTCCACCAGGCGGCCAAAGAAGGGAATGGCCCCCACCACCAGCGGCACAATGGCACCGGCCACGCCGATGGAGGTACCCACCAGCAGCAGGGTGAGCGGAATCAGCACGATCAGCAAAATGACAAACGGCAGCGAGCGCAGCACGTTCACCAGGAAAGACAGTACCGCATACAGGCGCGGGCGGGCGCGCAGCTGGCCCGGTGCGCTGATGTACAGCAGCACGCCCAGCGGCAGGCCGAACACAATGGTAAACAGCAGGGACACGCCCAGCATGGTCAGGGTATCCAGCGTGGCCCCGCCGATTTCCGGCCAGTCCACCGTCAACAACAGGCTTGGGTCGAATCCGCTCATGCCAGCACCTCGCAACGTACACCCTCGCGGGCAAAAATCTCCGGCAGTGCCGGCAGTTCCACATCAGACGCCACCACGCCCACCAGCAGCTGGCCGCAAGGCGTGTCACGGATTTCGCTCAGGGTGCCGCTCAGCAGATTGACGCGCAGGCCGGTTTCGCGACCCACCTTGTCCAGCACCGGGCTGAGCGTGGGTTCACCAACAAAGGTGAGCTTGAGCAGCGGCACGCCGATACGTGCACGCCAGGCTTCCACCCGTTCGCCCTGACCAAAGCCGGTTTCGGCCAGCAGGCTGCGGGTGACGGCATGCTGCGGCTGTAGGAACACATCCAGCACACTGCCCTTTTCCACCACCTTGCCGTGATCCATCACCGACACGTGGTCGCACAATTGGCGAATCACCCGCATATCGTGGGTGATCAGCACAATGGTGAGGTTAAGCTGACGATTGATGTCGGACAGCAGGGCCAGAATCGAATCGGTGGTTTCCGGGTCCAGCGCGGACGTTGCTTCGTCACACAGCAACAGGTCGGGGTGGTTGGCCAGCGCACGGGCAATGCCCACGCGCTGCTTTTGCCCGCCGGACAATTGCGACGGACGCTTTTCCTTGTGATCGGCGAGGCCCACCAGCTGCAGCAATTCGTCTACCCGCGCGTCCATTTGTGCCGGGCTCAGCGTACCTGCGAGCTCCAGCGGGAAACGCACATTGCCGCCCACGGTGCGCGAACGCAGCAGATTGAAATGCTGGAATACCATGCCGATGCGCTGGCGGCGTTGCTGCAGTGCAGCTTCCGGCAGGGCGGTGAGCTCCTGCTCACCCAGGGTCACGGTGCCGCTATCGGGGCGTTCCAACAGGTTGAGGCAACGAATCAGGGTACTTTTACCGGCCCCCGAGCGGCCGATGATGCCGTAGATTTCGCCGGCGGCCACATGCAGGCTGACATCGTCCAGTGCGGCGATGCGGCGGCCTTCATGGCTGAAATGTTTGCTGAGATTGCGTACTTCTATCATACCGTCTGCGTTCTATCCCCTGCCCTGATCAGGCAGAAAGCGGGTGAGCGACGGGGGATAACCCGTCAGGAGTGGCAAGTCTAGCGGCAGTACGCCCAAACCAAAAATAATAAAAATTTCGTTGTATATCGTTTTAGAGAATATTGGATACAGCAGACAAGTTGCACACCTGCCTGACTGCGCAGGGGGTAATGGCGGACTAGCAAGCCGCCCTGTCAAGCTCAGGCCAGCGTAGCGATGGAGACCTCGGTCGATTTGACAAAAGCCACCACCGGCGAGCCCACCTTCAGTTGCAGCTCCCGCACCGAGCGGGTGGTGATCACCGAGGTAACAATGCCGGATGGGGTTTCCACGTCCACCTCAGACAACACCGGCCCTTCGATGATTTCCTTGATCACGCCCTTGAACTGGTTGCGTACATTAATGGATTGAATGCTCATGCTCTGCTTTCTGTGTAATAGGGTTACAAGGCCCAGTGCAGCTGCGAGAAATGCAGCGACGTGAGCGGTGCTTCATTAATTAGCGGCGTATTGAATGACGGCCCCTGCAACACGCGCTGCAGGATGTGCTGCTCCAGTGCGACGAAGCGCGGGTCGGCATGAGTGCGGCTGCGCGGCAGCTCCACCGGCAAATCCAGCGCCACCCGGCCCTCTTCCAGCAACACCACGCGGTCGGCCAGGGTCACGGCTTCGCTAACATCGTGCGTCACCAGCACCGTGGTGCAGCCATGCTGTTGCCACAGCCGCTCGATCAGGCCCTGCATTTCCAGCCGGGTCAGTGCATCCAGTGCACCCAGCGGCTCGTCCAGCAACAGCAGCGAGGGCTGATGCACCAGCGCCCGTGCCAGTGCCACCCGCTGGCGCTGACCGCCGGACAACCGGGCCGGCCACTCCTGCGCCCGGTCAGCCAACCCTACTTCAGCCAAAGCCTGCTCGGCCTCGCCACGACGACTGGCCGGCAAACCCAGCGCCACATTGTCCAGCACGCTTTTCCATGGCAGCAGGCGGGCTTCCTGAAACATTACCCGCACACTCTGCCCGGCCGGCTGCTGCAACAGGCCGCCATCGGGTTGATCCAGCCCACCCAACAGCCGCAGCAAGGTGCTCTTGCCGCAGCCAGAGCGGCCGACAATGGCCAGGAACTGGCCTTGCGGAATCTGCAAATCCAACTGATCCAGCACCAGTCGTTCGCCAAAGCGCCGGCTGAGGCCCTGCAACAAAATCGGGTTGCCGGTCTTGAGATCATCCAGTTTCATCATGTTCTCCTCAGGCCGCCTTGAAATAGGATGGATGCCAGCGCAGCCAGCGTTTTTCCAGCAAACGGGCCGCCACATCCACCACCTTGCCCAGTGCGGCATACAGCAGGATGGACAGCACCACGATGTCGGTTTGCAGGAATTCGCGGGCATTGGCCGCCAGATAGCCGATGCCGCTGGTAGCCGACAGGGTTTCCGCCACGATCAGGATGATCCAGGCAATGCCCAGTGCGTAGCGTATGCCCACCAGAATCGATGGCAGTGCCCCCGGCAGCACGACCTGGCGGAACAACTCGCGGCCGCTCAAACCGTAGCTGCGCGCCATTTCCAGCAGCTGCGGGTCCAGCGAGCGGATGCCGTGATAGGTATTCAGATACACCGGAAACAGCACGGCAAACGCCACCAGAAACACCTTGGCCGACTCATCAATGCCAAACCACAAGATCACCAGCGGCAGGATGGCCAAGGGCGGGATATTGCGCAGCATCTGCAAGGTGGTATCAAACAGCGCCTCGCCCAGCCGTGACACCCCCGTCAGCAGGCCAAACAACAGGCCAAGGCCGGCACCGATGACAAAGCCGGCCGCCACCCGGGCAAAGCTGACCGCCAGATGGCGGAACAGGTCGCCACTGACCAGCAGTTGCCAGAAGGCCACCAGCACTTCGCTGGGCGCCGGCAAGACCCGGTGATTCAGCCAGCCGGCCAGCGAGGCGATCTGCCAGCCGATCACCAACAACAGCGGCACCAACCAGGGCAGCAGGCCTTGCCACAGCCCACGTGCGAATGAGACAGAACGTGACATGGGAGCTCCTCAGGAGGCCGCCGCCAGGCGGGTCTCATTGGGCAACAGCTGATTGGCCATCACCTCGCCTGCCGGCTGCTGGCCAAGGCTGGCCTGGAGACGGTCCGGCAGATGCGGGAACAGCAGCTCGGCCACGCGATAGGCCTCGTCCAGATGCGGGTAACCGGAGAACACGAAGGTTTCGATGCCCAGCTCGGCGTACTCTTGCATGCGCGCTGCCACGGTGGGGCCATCGCCCACCAGTGCCGTGCCTGCGCCGCCGCGCACCAGGCCGATGCCGGCCCACAGATTGGGCGAAATCTCCAGCTTGTCACGGCTGCCACCATGCAGCGCAGCCATGCGGCGCTGGCCTTCCGAGTCGGCCCGCGCCAGGGTTTTCTGCGCATTGGCGATGGTGGCGTCATCCAGACGGCTGATCAGCCGGTCGGCCGCAGCCCAGGCCTCTTCGTTGGTTTCGCGCACGATGATGTGCAGACGGATGCCAAAGCGCACCGTGCGGCCCAGCTTTGCTGCCCGTGCGCGCACGTCGGCAATTTTCCTGGCTACTTCAGCAGGAGGCTCGCCCCAGCTCAGATAGACATCCACATGCTCGGCAGCCAGATCATGCGCAGCATCCGATGACCCACCAAAGTACAGCGGCGGATACGGCTTGCTCACCGGCGGATACAGCAACTGGGCATCGCTCACCTTGATGTGCTTGCCGTCCAGATTCACCTTGTCACCGGCCAGCACGCCCTTCCAGATATGCAGGAATTCGCTGGCGGCTTCGTAACGTTCGTCATGACTCAGCCAGCTGCCATCACCGGCCAGCTCCACCGGGTCGCCACCGGCCACCACATTCACCAGTAGGCGGCCTTGCGACAGGCGGTCGAAACTGGAAGCCATGCGTGCCGCCACCGTGGGCGACATGATGCCGGGACGTACCGCCACCAGGAATTTCAGCTTGCGGGTAGCCGGAATCAAGGTAGCGGCAGTCACCCACGGGTCTTCGCACGAACGGCCGGTGGGAATCAGTGCTCCATCAAAACCCAGGCTGTCGGCCGCGCGGGCAATCTGGGTGAGGTAGTCCAGGTCCACCGTGCGCGCGCCTTCCGGGCTGCCCAGATAACGTCCGTCACCATGGGTGGGGAAAAACCAGAAAATCTGCATGTCTGTTGTTCCTGTCTTCATTTTGTCTTGTTTTTAATGTGTTCTTGATCTGGGCTCAGGGCTTCCACACCGCGTCCTGCACCTTGATGGCCTTGGGAATCAGGCCCAGTGCGTGGAAGGTGTCGGCCACTTGCTGTTGCTGCTGGATGGTTTTGGCGTTGACGTAGCTGACGCTGTAGTCCGGATGGCGGCTGAGCATGGCGGCATAGGTTTCCGCCTCCAGCCCGGTGTAGCCGGACAGGGTTTTCGCCACTTGCTGCACATCGCCACGCAGCTGCTTATTGTTGTCGGTGAGGGCCTTGAACACGATGGCAATCACCTTCGGGTTAGCCTGGGCAAAGTCACGCGCCGCCAGATAGAAGGTATTGTTGGCACTCAAGCCCTTGCCGCTGGACAACACCCGCACACCACCGGCACGAGTGGCCGCTGCATAGTACGGGTCCCAGATGCTCCAGGCGTCCACGCTACCGCGCTCGAAGGCGGCACGTGCTTCGGACGGGGTCAGGTATACCGGGGTGATGTCGCTGTATTGCAGCCCGGCTTTCTTCAATGCCGCCACCGTCAGATAGTGCGCGCTGGAGCCCTTGGTAAAGGCCACGCGCCTGCCCTTGAGGTCGGCCAGCTTCTTGATGGCCGAACCGGCGGGCACCAGAATGGCCGATGATTCCGGCTTGGACGGTTCCTGGCCGATATACACGATATTGGCTCCGGCAGCCTGGGCGAATACCGGTGGCGAATCACCGGTCATGCCGATGCTGACGCTGCCGGCATTCATGGCCTCCAGAATCGGCGGCCCGGCCTGGAACTCATACCACTTCACCGTCACCCCCAGCGGTGCCAGCTGTTTTTCCAGCGTGCCCTGCGCCTTGAGCGACACCAGATTGATAGCGCTTTTCTGGTAGCCGACATTCAGCTCCAGCGCCTGGGCCGATAGTGAAACGGCAGCCAGCCAGGCGAGGCCCAGTGTTTTCTTCAACAGGGAAATGGCCATGCTGGCGCTCCTTACAGGCTGATCAGCCGGGAAATGAAATCGTTGGCATAGCGCGGCGCATGCGGGGCCGGGGCATTCACCCCCAGCAGCGCGGCGAATTCGTGCACTGCGGTTTGCAGGCGCTGTTCCAGCTCCTCGGCCAGTTCGGCCTCGCCATTGGCATTGGCGCCGATTTGCGACTCCACCGCATACACGCCCTGATGGATGGCGCTGGCCTTGAGTGCCGCCAGCACGGGCTTGATGGAGTAATCCACCGCCAGCAAATGGCCGGGGCTGCCGCCGCTGACCAGTGGCAATACCGGCTTGCCGGCCAGGCCGCCTTCGGGAATCAGGTCCAGCAGCACCTTGAGCGCGCCGGCATAGGCGGCCTTGTACACCGGGGTGGCAATGATCAGGCCGCTGGCCGCGCTGACCCTTTGCTGGAAGTCCTGGATTTGCGGGTGAGAAAACTGGCCATGCAATAGGGCATCAGCCGGAAAATCGTGAATGGACAGGGTTTGCAGCTCGATATCGAGTGCGGCCAGCGCGACACGGCTACGCTCGATCAGGCGGGCGGTACGCGAATTCTTGCTGGGGCTGCCGAGAATGGCGAGAACGGTCATGGGTGGGTTTTCCGCAGTGCGTCATGTCAATGAACAGCACCTTAGCAGAGCCCTTTTATATCCATAACCAAGAATAAATAAACTTGTTAGCAGTAAAAAAGCTAATGAAACAACATGATTTGCTTAGCGTCAGGCTTGCAAAAGCCCGTGCCGATGGCTGTCGGCACGGGCTGGCAGATCAATCGCTCAGGCTTGGGCCTGGTCGCCCTGCCCGTCTTCGCTGGCACTCTCGTCCTTCTTCTCCAGCATTTCTTCCAGTGCTCCTGCGCCCTTGAAACCAGCCACGGCAGCAATGCCCTTGGTCAGGAGACCCGCATCGGGATCCAGCTTCTCCGCAGCTTCCACCGCAGCAATGGCACCGGCTACTTCACCCAGGGTATCCAGCAATCCCATAACCACTCCTTCAAAGTCATTGAAATGAAAATTTATAATGCCTGAAGTCGATGACATGGCAAGCATGCTCGGTTCAAACAGATAAACTGGCAGCAGCAACGAGACCAATCCAGCCACGGTGCCAGGCCAGCGCCGCGTGGCCCAACAGATTGCGCCATGGCCGTCATGGCGGCCTGCAACCACCCTGTCCAAATAGCAGCGCTTGCCGCACAATATCCGCCCAGCCAAGCCGCGAGCCCACCATGCGCCATCATTTGTTGATCATCGACCCCCAGAACGATTTCTGTGACCTGCCGCAATCGGCGCTACCCGTCAGCGGAGCCAATGCCGATCTGCAGCGGCTGGCGCAGCTGATCAGCCATCATGGCACGCAGCTGGACGGCATCACGGTGACGCTGGATAGCCATCATCGCTATGACATCGCCCATCCGGCCTTCTGGCGCGGCCCGCATGGCGAGCAACCGCTGCACACCCAGATCAGCCTGGCAGATGTCGATAGCGGGCACTGGTTGCCGGCCAACCCGGTGCTGCTGGCCGAGGTCCGCGCTTATCTGCAACAGAGCAGCCTGTATGTGTGGCCACCGCACTGCCTGGTCGGTAGCTGGGGACACAATATCCAGCAGGATCTGAACCAGGCATTGCAACAGTGGGAATGCCAGCGACAGCGGGTGATGCAGCTGCTGTTCAAGGGGCTTAACCCGCTGACCGAGCATTTTTCTGCTTTCGAGGCCGATGTGCCGCGTGCCGACGACCCCGCCACCTGTTTCGACAGCCGCCAACTGGCACCACTGCTGGCAGCCGACCATATTCTGATCGCCGGCGAAGCCTTGTCCCACTGCGTGGCCAGCTCGGTACGCAGCCTGCTGCGTCATCTGGGGCCGGACTTCGCCCGCAAACTCATCCTGCTGCAAGACTGTAGTAGCCCGGTGCCAGGATTCGAAAAGCAGGCGGAGGACTTTGTCGCAGAAATCAGCCGACTGGGAGCCCGTCTGCAACACAGCACTACCCTATTTTCCTGAAATTTCACCATGAAAAAGGGCGTGCCCGCTGGCACGCCCTGCTGCTTGCATCGGCACGCTAGCGCATGCCGCAACCATGACTCAATCCCGCTCGACCACCACGGTGGCCGGCTGGTGATGACGCCCCAGATTGAACATCTTGTACACCAGCGATACCGCCAGCAGCAGTCCGCTACCGACAAACAGCGATACGCGGGTATCCGGGTTCACCAGCATGCCGAACAGCACGCACACCAGGAAGGCAATAGTCAGCCAGTTGGTGAAGGGGAACAGGATGGACTTGAAGGGGTGAGCCGCCATCTTGTCACTGTGTGCCAGACGGAAGCGCGCCTGACACACCAGCACCACAAACCAGGGCACCATGCCCGGCAGCACGCTGGCACTGTAGACATATACGAATACACGTTCCGGATTCGGGATGATGTAGTTGAGCGCTGAACCCAGGCCGATACAGGCAATGGTCACCCAAATTGCATTGACCGGTACGCCACCCTTGGACACCTTGGCCAGGAAAGACGGCAACTGCTTGTTCTGCGCCAGGGTATACAGCATGCGGCCACAGCTGTAGATGCCGCTATTGCAGCCGGACAGCGCTGCGGTCAGCACCACGAAGTTGATAACACCCGCTGCGGCGGCAATGCCCACCTTGGCAAAGGTCAGCACGAAGGGGCTGCCGCTGCTGCCAATCTGGTTCCACGGGTAGATGGCCACGATGACGAAGATGGCACCGACATAGAAAATCAGGATGCGCCAGATGATGTTGTTGATGGCGCGCTTGAGCGTAACTTGCGGGTTCTTGGCCTCACCCGCAGTAATGCCTACCAACTCCACCCCCTGGTATGCCGCTACCACCAGGCACAAGGCAAACAGGAAGCCCTGCCAGCCACCGGCAAAGAAACCACTATGCGCGGTGAGGTTGGCAAAGCCGATAGCTGGCATGTCTGCACCACCTACCAGAATCAGCTTCAGCCCCACCAGAATCATCACCACGATGGTGGAGATCTTGATCAGGCCGAACCAGAACTCGAACTCGCCATACAGCCGTACCGCCAGCAGATTGGACGCAGCCAGAATGCCGACAAAGGCAATGGCTGGTACCCACTGTGGCATCGAGGGGAACCAATACTGCACATAAACCCCGGCGGCGGTAATCTCGGAAATACCCACCGCAATCCACATCAGCCAGTAAGCCCAGGCTGTCAGATAACCCCAGTAGGGGCTAAGGTATTTATAGGCGTAATAAGCAAACGAGCCGGCTACCGGTTCGGTATGCAGCATCTCGCCCATGGTGCGCATGATGAAGAAGATAAATACGCCGGCAATGGCATAAGCCAGCAATACCGAAGGCCCCGTCCACTTAAGCGTGCTGGCCGAACCCATGAATAGCCCGACACCGATGGTACCGCCCAGGGCGATCAGCTCGATGTGCCGTGCCTCAAGCCCGCGCTGCAGCTTTTTGTCACCTTGATTTTCTGACACGATGTTTTTCCCGTTGGTTTCACATATTTATTAGCGACTATCAAAGCCGCGACAATATTCTGTCAAGCGGCACGCTGATAATCTTTGATCTAACAACGGGTGAATGCTAACCAGTTCATATATTCGGCGCAACGCGGTTTTTATGGCCATTTGCACAGAAAAGCATTAATTCGAAAATCCGAACACCAATACGTTTATTTATTCGGCAATCCGAATGAATATATTCAAACCAGATTAAAATAATCGTCGCATTTAAAATAACTCCACACCTCCCATTCAAAATCATTCAAGACGGCCAGAAAATTTTTCAGCCATTACCTCACCGCAACAGCAGCAAGCGCAGTTGGCACCAGCCAGCAGCAATTCGCGATACGGAAGCGGTCACAAGGCAGCAGCCAGGCTGGGTACGTATGCCTGATTTTTGCCTATTTCTACAAAACCATGTGGGCAATAGCGGTATTAATCGACCCACACATGCCCAATACAATACTTTCAATACTCATTTTCGTTACCCATAATGACTATTCAGCCGCCATACACGGCATAGCGGGACAAGGGCATGGAAAAACTGGTCGCGGATTTGCTGGAAACCTCTCCCATCGGCATTGCGATTCTGGATAGTCAGCTGTGCTACCAGCACATCAACCGCCGGCTGGCCAACTCCAATGGCCTGCCCGCCAGCCAGCATCTTGGCCGCAAGCCCAGTGACATCCTGCCGCTGGCCGGCCCGGCGCTGGAAGCCATCATGCACAAGGTGATGTGCAGCGGCGTGGCCGAATGCGATTTCGAAGCCAGCGAGGAAATACCACCAGGTTCCGGCCGCATGACCTACTGGAATGCCAGTTACCATCCACGCTTCGACAAGGACGGCAAAGCCTGCGGCATCATCGCCATGGTGGAAGACGTCTCGCTGAAAAAACAGGCGGAAATGGCAATACGCAGCAGCAGCGAACGTATCCGCAAGGTACTGGACGCCCTGTTCACCTTTGTCGGCGTGCTGAGTATCGATGGCGTCCTGCTGGAAGCCAACCGCGCACCACTGGAACAAGCCGGGCTTGATTTGCCCGACGTGCAAGGCAAACCATTCTGGGACTGCTATTGGTGGAATTACCACCCGGACATCCAGTCCGGGCTACGCCAGGCCATCAGTCGCGCAACCACTGGAGAAACCATACGCTACGACGTGGTGGTACGCATGAAGCACGATAGCCGCATGACCATCGACTTCATGCTGACCCCACTCATGGACGATGCGGGACAGATCTGCAACCTGATCGCCTCTGGCATCGACATCACCGCCAGAAAGCAGAACGAGCAGGCCTTGCAGATCAGCGAAACCTATTTTCGCGAAGTAGTGGAGTCCACGCCGGACGGGCTGATGATGGTGGACCCGCACGGTACCATTCGCCTGATCAACACCCGCATGGAGCAGCTGTTTGGCTACAGCCGGCACGAGCTGGTGGGTGAAAAGCTGGACCAACTGTTGCCGGAAGGCTTTCGCAGCCAGCATGGCAGCTATGTCAGCGGCTTCTTCCGCCAGCCCGAAGCGCGCGGCATGGCCAATCGCAAACCCCTGTTTGCCCAGCACCGAGATGGTACGCAATTCCCCTGCGAGATTGGCCTGAATCCGATGCAGGTTGGCGACGAACTGCTGACTCTGGCCTGTATTTCCGATGTCTCCGATCGCTATTACGCCAAGCTGGACCTGGAAAAAGCGCTGCAAGAAAAGACCGTGCTGCTAGGCGAAGTGCATCACCGGGTAAAGAATAATCTGCAGGTGATATCCAGCCTGCTCAGCCTGCAATCGCGCAATGCCACCGCCGAAGTCAATAAAGCCTTGTTGGACAGTCAGAACCATGTGCGCTCGATGGCACTGATTCATCAGCTGCTGTATGAGCGCAATGACTTCTCCCGTATCCCGATGTCGGTGTATATCGAGCGCCTGATCCATCTGCTCCGCGACGTCAGCACCGGTTATGGCAGCCATATCGCCTTCAGCTTTCAGCGCGAGGGCAACGAGGCCTATCTGGAATTACAAAACAGTATTCCCTTCGGGCTGATTCTCAACGAAATCGTGGTCAATGCCTGCAAGCACGCCTTCACGCCCGGCAGCCCCGGCAAGGTGGAAATTCACATGCTCAGTGCCGCTACTGTCGTGCTGCAGATTTACGACAATGGCCAGGGCTGCCCGCCCGGCGTGACGCTGGGCAGCACCACTACCCTGGGCTTTCAGTTACTACCCATGCTGACCGAGCAATTGAAAGCCACCCTCACGCTGCAGACGGCACCAGGCCAGGGCTGCTGCTTCACCCTGACCATTCCAGACCTCATCCGGGAGTAAGCATGGCCCACCGCATCCAGATCGTAGAAGACGAGCGCATCGTGGCGCTGGATCTGAAAATTGCCTTGCAAAGCCTGGGCTTTGAGGTTGTCGCCAACTGCGCCTCCGGCGAAGAAGCCATCCGCAGCGCCAGCGAACTACGGCCCGACCTTATCCTGATGGATATCCATCTGGAGGGCGGCATGCCCGGCACCGAGGCTGCACTGATCATCCGCCAGCAACTGGACATCCCCGTGGTGTATCTGACCGCTTTTGCCGAAGAAAACATTCTGCAGCAGGCCGAAAAAAGTGCGCCATACGGCTATCTGCTCAAACCCTTCGAGCTACGCGAACTGAACGCCACCATCCGCATGGCGCTGGCCTGCCGCACGGCCGAGCTCGAAGTACACAAGCAGCAAAAACTGCTGATGCTGGCAGTGGAAACCGCCCAGCTGGGAATCTGGGAATGGGATCAACAACAATCGCTGTTTACCGGCCAGGGCTACTTCGGCAAAATCACCGGCCTGGCCATGGAGCCACGCCAGGAAAGCGCGCCGCCGTTCATGCGTTTGCTGGAACACGCCGACCAGACCCGGCTGAACCAATTACTGAAAGATCGCGGCCGCGTCGACATGATCACCACCATCACCCCGGACGATGGCGAATCGGTATGGGTGGAAATGTCGGTACAGGAGTACGAGCCACAATGGCAGGAAAGCGCCAAGCAAATCGGTGTGTTGCGTGACATCAGCGAACGTATCAAATCCGAACAGCTGCTGCAGCAAGCCGGTGCGGTGTTCCAGTCCACCGCCGAGGGGATTGTGGTGATCGATGCCGAGCTGCTGGTGAAATCCGCCAATCCGGCATTCTTGCGCATGACCGGTTTTTCCCTGCTGGAAATACTGGGACAAGACATCGACGAACTGCTGCATGTCAAAAAGCACACGCCAGACTTTTACCACAGCATCAGCCAGATGAAAGAGGTAGGGTGGCATGGCGAAGTCATGTGCAAGCGCAAAAATGGCGAGCAGTTCCCCGCCTGGGAACACATCTGCCTGGTGTCTTACGACAATGAATTCCCCTCGCACTACATCATCGGCTGCACCGATGTCAGCTCCATCAAGAAGGCCGAAATCGAGCTCAACCGCATGGCCTTTCATGACGCACTGACCGACCTTGGCAATCGCTATCTGCTGAACGAACAGCTGGCCATCGAACTGCAGCGGGCAGAGCTGAACGGTAGCCGCATGGGCCTGCTGTTCATCGATCTGGATGGTTTCAAACTTATCAATGACGGGCTGGGACACGCCACCGGCGACCAGTTGCTGAAAGTGGTGGCGCAACGCATCCGCGAAACCATACGCCGCTCCGACATTCCGGTACGTTTTGGGGGTGACGAGTTCTTCATCATCTGCCCACACAGCAGCGAAGAAGACTGCACGGCGATTGCCGGGCGCTTGCTGGAAAAGCTGGAGCAGCCAATGCAAGCCCGCGATGAAACCATCGTGGTCACCTGCAGTATCGGCATTGCCATGTACCCGCAGCATGGCCGCACAGCAGAAAAGCTGCTCAGCGCAGCCGACAGCGCCATGTATGAGGCCAAGGAATCCGGCAAGCGGCGCTATTGCACTTTTGATGAATCAATGGCTGAAAAAGTGCACGAACGGCTACGGCTGGAACAGCGCCTGCGCCAGGCGGTGAAGGAGCAACGCTTCCAGCTGCACTACCAGCCACTGATCCGGGTTGAGGACAGCGTGCTGATCGGCTTCGAAGCCCTGCTGCGCTGGCGGGATGGCGAACAAGACATTCCACCAGCCCATTTCATTCCGGTGGCTGAGGAATGCGGGCTGATTCAGGAAATCGGTAGTTGGGTGCTGCAACAGGCCTGCCTCGAAGCACAGCGCTGGAACACCACCTTTCACTATCCGCTCAAGGTGGCAGTCAATGTGTCGGTCATGCAGTTTGTCGAAGCGGATTTTCGCCAGCGAGTGGCCGCCGTGCTGGAGGATTCCGGCCTGCCACCCCACCTGCTGGAACTAGAAATCACCGAAAGTGTGCTGCAGTCACTGGAAGACAGCAAACGCATACTAAAAGAACTGAAAGCAGTAGGCGTATCGGTCGCCATCGACGACTTCGGCACCGGCTATTCGTCCATGGCGGTGCTGAAAGATCTGGCAGTCGACCGGCTGAAAATAGACCGTTCCTTCATTTGCAACACACCGACACTCAGCCAGGACTCCGCCGTATGCAAGGCCATCATCATGCTAGCCAAAAGCCTGATGCTGGGTATCACTGCCGAAGGCGTCGAGCTGATCGAACAAGTCGCCTTTCTACGCGAAAACGGCTGTGACACCTTCCAGGGCTATTTCTACTCACGGCCACTGAATGCCACGGCCTTGGAAGACTATCTGCAGCAGTACTTTGCCGGAGAAACCACCACGACAAGCTGCCACAAGACAAGGACAGCCCCGCGACGCAACAAAACCAAACCTACATAGCAGCTTGCTAACTGGCAGCAAGCCGCTGCTGAACTAGCCACATGTCCGCAAGACAGCAGCAAGCAAGCCGATTATTTGAAAATCAGCTGCACTCCGTGCGTCTTGCGCTCGGTATCGAAACGGATGGAAATTTTGCTTTCCAGCACCCCGGTTCCCACCAGGAAATCTTTCACTTCAATGGCGCGCGCCTGGGCCGCTGCTTTGGCATTGCCGACATCACCACGATAACAATGGCCACGAATGGCAATGGCCTTGCTGGCTTTCAATTGCGGCAGCAAACGCAACAGCTGTCCCTGCCCTACCGGATCCAGCTTGGGGCTCATCTTGTCGAAGGGGATGAAATTCGAATCAATTGCCATATTGGCATCAATCTTCTTTTCCAGTGCAGCACGCTCAGCAGCCATTTTTTGGGCTGCAGCAACGGCTACAGGATCCACCGGATGAGACGTATTGGCACATCCAGCCAATAGTGAGGAAAACAGGCAGGCTAACAACAATTGCTTCATGACAAACATCCGAGAAAAGCGGAAAACAGCCCGCTCCGGACGGAGCGGGCGCTATGCTCAATTCACAGGAATCAGGCGATAGTCTTGTTGCTGGTCAGATCCCAGCCGGCGCTTACATTGCCGCCGCCAGTACCGTCAGCACGTTTCTGCTGGGTGTAGGTCCACTTGATCTTGCCATAAGAGAAGCTCACCTTCTCGCTGGGGAAGCCGGCATCATTTGCAGAACCAGTCGGCTCAACTTTGGAAATCAGGACTTGTTCCATCTTGATTTCCATGTATTTCACCTTGTCTCCACCAGCACGGCACAGTTCAATCACAACTTCCTTGATGTGCTTACCAGTGCAGCAAGCCTCGTAAATCTTCGGGCTGGCCTTGTCCAGAAAGTGGGTGATCTGATAGGGAGCATGGTTTACACGCTCGGCAGTAGCACCACCGGCCGAGCTGGCAGTGGACTGTGCCGGCTGTTCCAGAGCATGGGCGAAGGACAGGATTTCGATCCAGTCTTTATGCTTGTCGTCAGTACTTTCACCAGGAATACCATCAATTTTCAGGAATGCATCAAAAGCCATTATTACTTCTCCTTAAAGCAAGAACAAAACGGAGGACACCCTCCACAATCACCAATTAAGCTGCGGGCTGCGGCAGTTCCGCCACCAGTCGCAACGAAATGGTCAACTCATCAAGCTGGAAGTGCGGACGCAAAAAGGCAGCTGCACGGTAAACTCCAGGCTTGCCCGGCACTTCCACCACATCCACCCGAGCCTCGCGCAAAGGATATTTCGCCTTGGCTTCCTGGCTGGCCGAGTCATCCAGCAATACGTACTGCGCCAGCCAAGTATTAAGGTAGTCCTGCACATTCTGACGGGAAGCAAAACTGCCGATCTTGTCGCGCATGATGGACTTCATGTAGTGCGCGATGCGCGATACCGCAAAGATGTACGGCAGCTGGGTCGACAATCTGGCGTTGGCATTGGCAGCATCCGTGTTGTATGTCTTGGCTTTCTGCACCGACTGGCCAGCAAAGAAAGCGGCATAATCCGTGTTCTTGCAGTGAACCAATGAAATCAGTCCCAGATCCGACAACAGCTTCTCGGTGCGATCGGTAATCGCCACCTCGGTCGGGCACTTCAACGCCACCTCGCCGTTATCAGTTTTAAAGGTATGTGCCGGCAAACCCTCTACCAAACCACCCCCCTCAACCCCGCGAATGGCCGCCAGCCAGCCGAACTGAGCAAACGCATCAGTCAACCGCGCAGCATAGGCATAAGACGCATTGGTCCACAGGTACTTGCCATGATTGCTGCCGTCGACATTTTCTTCAAAATCAAAGTCTTCAACCGGAACATTGTCACGGCCATACGGCAAGCGCCCCAGCACATGCGGCAATACCAAACCGACATAGCGCGAATCCTCAGACTCACGGAATGACTTCCATTTGGCATATTCAACGGTATCAAATATTTTGGCAAGATCTCGCGGTTTGCCGATGTCGGCAAAGGTTTCCAGACCGAAAAGACCGGGCGCAGCAGCGGAAATCAACGGAGCATGGGCCGCAGCAGCCACATGGGACAGTTCATCCAGCAGGTAAAAGTCTTCCGGATGGCGGGTAAATTCATAATCCCCCACCAAGGCTGCATAAGGAGCGCCACCGAAAGTACCGTATTCTTCTTCGTAGATTTTCTTGAACAGTGCGCTCTGGTCAAACTCGGCTGCCGATTTGAAATCCTTGACCAGATCCTTCTTGGAAACATTGAGCACCTTGATCTTCAGCATGGTGCTGGTTTCTGACTCTTTGATCAGATAGTTAAGACCACGCCAGGAGGCCTCCAGCTTCTGAAAATCGGGCTGGTGCATGATGGTATTGAGCTGGTCGGAAATCAGGGCATCGATTTCGGCGATTCGGGCATCCAGGCTGGCGCTCAAATCACGAGAAATGGTCACACTGCCTTCCAGCACCTGTTCGGCCAACTCCGAAATCAAATCCCGGGCATGGCCTTTTTCGCTGTCATTGGTGGCAACATGGCTCTGCTCGATGATGCTTTCCAGCAGGCTGGAAGTATTCGCTGCAGCAGTCGGCTCGATAGTATTCAGCTGTTGTTCCGCGTTCATCGCTTATTCACCCGCCTTGTCATTCTTACCCTGACTGATCTGCCGCAGCTTTTCGGTATCGCGCACGACGTCATCCAGCAGCTCTTCCAGTTTGTCATTGCCAGCCATCTTGTTGCGCAGGTCCGCCAGACGCTGGCGCGCCGCCAGCAACTTGTTCAAGGGTTCAACCTGACGGGCCACGTTTTGCGGTTCAAAATCAGCCAGATTCTGGAAATTCAGTTCAATGCCCAACTGGCTTTCGTCATCGACCAGCTTGTTATCCACCTTCATTGCCAAGCGCGGCGCCATGCCCTTGAGCACTTCATCAAAATTGTCACGGTCAATTTGTACAAACTTGCGCTCTTTCAGTTTGGGAAGCGGCTCTTTGCTGTGCCCGGCGTAGTCACCCAGCACACCCATGACAAAAGGCAACTCTTTGGTCTCGATGGCATCGCCGATCTCAACGTCGTAGGTAATCTGTACGCGCGGCGGACGTACGCGCGACAATTTCTTTTGTGTACTTTCGTTAGCCATCATGACTCCCCAAGGTTTGAACTAATCGCCAAAAAGATTAAACAAGGCTGCGCGAAAGGCTGGCCATCACATCGCAAAGCTGAGCTACCGAAAACTGCGGATCAGTCAGCCGGCGGCTGAGAATATAGGCTGCCTCCGCATAAGACTGATGGTTGCGCCACGGCGCCTGCTCATCATCAACATCAATTATGAAACGGGCATCTAGGGGGACACCCCAGCACTGTGCCAGCAGATGCTCACTCAGTGCACCCGGCACGAGGGCCAGATAACTGGCTTGTGGCTGACGGATAATCAGACACTGCACCGGGATATCCCGCATACCAGCGGTAGCAGCGGAAAACAGTGACAGCCAAGTCACTGCGGCCAACATATCCTCACCCTCACCTGCCGGCAGCGGTAGCAAATACGTTTGTGCAGATAGGCTGTCCTTGAATTTGCGCAGCAACTGGCTGTGAAACACAAAGGACAGCAGTAAGGCTTCGATATCCGTATCGCCATGCTGACGCAGCAATCCCGCCAGGTAATCTGGACGAGTCAAAGACAAATGCCTGCTGAGCAGTTGTTCTGCCAGTTCAAGATCTGCAGCCGAGCTGGCTCCGAAGATTGACTGCTCTTCCAGGTATTGCCGGCAGGCCAGCATCTCGACCGCATTGTCAATGGCGTTGCCAAGCTGCTCTTGCAAACCATTGAAAAACAATTCGTTGGAGAGCATCAGCACGGCAATCGGCGGCTGCGGGCCATCGGACTGCAGCAACGATGCCGCCACCAGCGGGTAATTCCGCCCGCTTTCATCATGGCTGGGATGAATCACACCCAGCGAAAGCCAGGCACCATCTCGCGAGCGGATGACAAAAGAAGTGGGTGGCATGGCGCGATAGCCATCGATCCGGGCATCGGAGTCGAGTTGCCGGATACTTTCTGCCAATACCGTATCCAGCTGAGTAGCTGCCGGGTGCGTCGCATTGATGCGTACGAAATCGCCACGGCGGGGCAGTTTGCCGAAAATGCAAAACTGCGCCGGCACGTCTTGAGCACGTTTGAAATTAAAGGCCATGTGACTGTTTTCCTGTTACAAGGTCACACGCTCTGGCAACGTCAATTTGTATAGTTTGATCAATTGCAAAGGGTTGACTCCACCGACCATACGGAAATTGAAATGAACGGACTGGCCATCGGCGGCCTTGCCGGCGGACCAGCTCAACTGGGCCAGATCAGGGCTGTCCTGTGTTACTTTGGCACTGGCCAACAAACGCATCAGACCCATACGACCAGACTGATTGGCAATGACACTAACCGCTCCGCTGTAGGACACCACCTGAATCCGTGCCCCACCACTAGCGTCGTTACCAGGCCAGGTAAACGGCTGCCACGTTTGCGGGCCATTGCGATAGCGCAACTCCTGACCGTCAATCACGAAGGAAATGTCAGATAGTCCTGGCGTTGGCTGCGGCTGTAATTCGAAGCGGCTGTTTTCACCATCCTGCAACTGATTACTGGCCAATGAACTGAGTCTCCCCACGCTGGAGAGAAACTCCGGATTAAAGCGCATGCCCTGATTACCCCAGGCACGCGGCACCAGAGTATCGCCCTTGCGCTGCACCAGACCGTTCAGATACTTGTTGACGAACTTGTCCAGCACGCCATCATTGGCTTTGACAAAGCGATTGATCTCGGCGACGGAGGCCGTGGTGCTGGAATCACTGAATGGATACTTGCTGGCCAACTGTCGCCATTGCGGCAAAACCTCATTCGCCCAAGCCTGGTTGATATCCTGCTGAGCCGGCGCGAGGATGGCAGAATAGGACTGTGACAAAGGCCGGATCAGCATCGGCCGTACCATTACGGCAGTGTCAGCCGGCACCTGGCTGAGCAGGGAATTGTCGACATAGCTAGTCGTATCGGCCAGTTCCGAGCCAGAACCATTCAACGTGGCTTGCAGAGTATTGCGGGCTTGCGGGCCGGGCTCGTCGGTTGACGCAATACCCGCCAGCTTGGCCTTGAGTTTGGCCAGTTGATCAAGATAGCCGTTGATGGGCGGATTATCCCCCTTGACCAGCAAGGCTACGCCGGCAAATACCTGCCCTACCTCACCGTACTGCTTGTCGGTTTTGGGCTGTGCTTGTCCGTCGTTGCCCTTGATAAAATCAGCCGTTTTTTCCAGCACTGACTGTTTGGCATTTTCCAGCGAGCGATTCAGCTCTGATGGGTTATCCCAAGCGGTTTCCACTGCGGCACGCGCCAAGATCAACTTCACCGGTGAAGTTTGCTTGTCTGCCAGACGGGTCAAGGCCGATGCCGATTGTGCCGGGCTGGTGAAATCACGCGTGGTAACCCCAGGCAGGAATTTTTTCCAGGCTGCAATATATTGAGCTCGGTAAAGCGCCATCAAGGCTGCGCGGTTCTTCTCGATATTGCCATCACGCCCCAGATTGTCCTGAATGGAGGAAGCCAGCACCCAGTCATCACCGCGAATTTCGCCCTTGCTCGCCTCATCTATCGCCGTCTTGACATAGGTATTCCAAGCTTCCCTGGTAAACGCACCTTCAACCATCTGGCTACTGGCCATGATGTCGAGATCGTGATTATCCAGAATGCGGGCAACCGTCAACGGGGCAAAACGGGTATTGGCACGGGCACGAATTTCGTTGTAAACCCGCTCTTCGGCAGAAAGATGTTTGTAAGAACCCCGTAGTACTTCACGTGCAGCAGCAACTACCTGAGCGTTGTTGTCGATAACCGGCAGGTCTGGCTCATGGATCTGGCTGACATAAAAGGCCACCAGTTTCTCAGCAACTCCCATGACCTCGTCCACAGAGTACTGCCCATGCTGACTTTCCAGGTAGGGCCGCCAGTAACGCGGAATTTGGTCAATCAGATGTGCCTCATCCATACGCTTGCGGTCATGCAGCATCAGATAGGTTTTCAGTGCGTTGTAGCCTGCATCCAGCTGGCGCGACTGATTATTCGTGGCAGTAACCGTAGCCGGCGCCGCTTCTGCGGCCGGACTGGAACTCTCGGCAGCGGTTGCTTTCTGTGGCCAGCCCAGCGCGCTCAACTTGATATTGGGCAGGCTATTGCCATGGCGCGGCGGACGCGGCTTAGGCTTGACGGGCGGCTTTACCACGGGCTTAGGCATATCCGTGACAACCGGTACCGGTTTAACAACCGGCACTGCTTCCGCTTGCGGCTTATAAGCCACCAGAGTGGCTTCCAGATTGCGCTGCACCGGTTGCAACATGACTTGCTTCAAACCGGCAAAATATTCTGCGCGCAGCCCTGCTTCCAGTGCATCGCCCTGATACAAGCCCCAACCCAACTGCCAGGGGGCTCCATTCTTGCGATAGGCCTGCAGCTCTTCCAGCCGTTGCTGTAGCAATTGCAGAGACTTCAATTTGTTGTACAGCTGACCACTAGCCGCCAGCTTGCTGGCTTCAGCACGCTCTGAGGTGATTTGCTCGATCAGCCGTTGATTGCCGATATAAGTCCACGACCAGACGCCGGCCAGCCCCGCCAGCAGCAAAACACCAACCCCCATAATGGCCATGCGCAAACGCCCGCCACCGGGTGCCGTCTGTCGTGAAATCAGATGCTGGTCCGGAAAAAGGACGTCGCGGAAAAAGTCACGCAAGAAAAAACTGTACGAAGACGGCGGCTGCTTGGCGTCCTTGCTCAAGGGGCTGAGATCGAACTGGCCCTGCACGCGATTGGCAGCCACGATGCGCGGCACCCCTTCCTGCAGGGCGCTGGTAAAGTAAAATCCACGCAGCAGAGGCCGTGCATGATAGGGATCTTCTTCGTGCAACAGCTTGATGAATTTGACAACGGCTGGCTTCAACCCATGGAATTCAATGGGAAACGCAAAATGTGCGGGCTTCACCTGGCTGCCGCGATATTGCACCAGCTTGTCTTCCCCAAGCTGAACCAGTCCGCGGTACAGCAATTCGAACTGCTGTGCCACAACAGTACCCACATCAAAACCATTACCCTGCTCTGCTGACAAGGTAGCGCCCCATACCTGGGCACGGGCCTCGTCGTCTGCATCCAGGAAAAACTGGCCAAAACCACCCAGCAAATCCAGCTTGGTAAACATCAGATACACAGGCACCTGTGCACCGAAGGTATTGCACATTTCATGAATACGCTCACGAATCTGCCGAGCATAGGTGGCGAAGCCTTCACTATTATGCTGAGCCAACTCCGGCAGACTGATCGCGATCAGAATGCCATTTACCGGCGCTTTGGCACGGTACTTTTTCAATAATTTGAGAAATTCCAGCCACTCAACACGATCCTCGGTATGCGTAGCATAACGACCGGCGGTATCAAGCAGTACCCCTTCAGTGGAGAAGAACCAATCGCAATTGCGCGTTCCACCAACCCCCTGGATACCACTCTTATCGCTAAACGGAAACGTTAGCCCCGACTGCAGGATTGCCGAGCTCTTCCCAGCAGCAGGGTGGCCGATAATCATGTACCAAGGCAGTTCGTATAGCGCAGCGCTGCCACTGCTGCTGCCCAGTTTGGACTTTTTCAGGGTATCCACTGCCGCCAGTAGCTTCTGACGCAACATGGTTACCTCGGCCCGCTTACCGGCATCCGCACCGATCACAGCGTCATCCGCCTGCTTGCGCAGCATTTTCTCGAGTAGGCCGCCGGCACGGCGGGTCAGCACCTGTCCCACCAGCAAACTCAGTACCCATAGCAGCATTACCCCGAGAATCCAACCGAGGCGCGCTTCTTGGGAAGCTAGACCCATCCAGGGACCGATAAACCAAATCAAAGCGATCAGGATCAGAAAACCGATTGCTGATGCCACTTTTCCGTGCCGAAGCCAACCTTGCATAACCATCACTTAGCAAAAATTAAAAGAAGGGCTATTTTCTAGCCTGCAAAGCCCGAATCGAGCCTGTCTGTTCGATATGGCCAAAATCTTTGAAACTCCAATTACCACCCCAGGTCAGGCCAGCCGCTTGCGACTCCTCACCCAAGGCCTGATACGCTTGCATCGCCCACGGGTCACGCTCAGATATCACCACCTTGCCATTACGGATTGGAGCCAAATCGACAGCCAAACCATATTGATGCTTGCTCTCCCCGCCTTTGGCTTGGGTCACATGATTGCCTTGGGCAGCCAAGGCATTCTGACGCTCAGGGCTGCGATATCCTTCAAGCAAAACCATGGAAAAACCGCGCTCTTTCATCGATGCCATCACGCGCAATACTGTTTGTACGAATGCCGGATTCAAGCGACTCCAATCACGACTCGCATGATTGATATCCAAACTGGGTCTTTCGGCTTGGGCATCGACAAAGGCAGCTGGCGGCAGGGCCGGTGGCGGCACCAGTTTTTCTTCCCGCAGTGTTTGCTTGATGCGCTCGGCTTGGGCATAGTCCTGTGCCACGTAGTCCGGCCGCTGATAGTAGCGCCCCATATTCAAGACCAGCAGCACCCCCAACCCCACCAGCGGCAAGGACAGCAAAGGGAGCAGCAACCAGCGAAAGCTGTGACTTACCGCCGGGCTTTGTGCCTGAACATTGGCAACTGACCCAGCAGGCAGCGTTCTCAAGTCAACCGCTTCCTCCATACTCAACAAGGGCTTTGACAGCAGCACTTCTGTCGCCTGCGAGGCCTGAAGCTGATGAACCTGCCTCTGCGCACCGGCTCCCAAGAAGTAACGCCAGCCAACCCATGCCAATAGCAGTACAAGCAAGGCCACCAGTACCGGCAAGGCAAAAATCATCTGCATGACACAATCAACACCCGAGAATCATAATTGCATTTAAAGTATTATCACAATATGTAACAATACGCAAAAAGAATATTATAATGTAATTTATTCTGTCGAAAAGATAACTGTAAGTACTAGTAAAAGTACCGATAGAATATGCTACGCGGTTTTTTTCAATCAGGAACGAGCATTATCCAATGACATTTAGTTTGAAAAGTCATCGCAAAAGCCTGCTGGCAGGCATCGTAATTCCGCTGATGCTCAGCGCCTGCAGCGGCCCAAAAATGATCGCCATCCACGGGGAAAGTGCCGCCGGCCTCAACCGCGACGCACAAGGCAAACCGCTATCTGTGGTCGTGCACATCTACCAATTGCGCAGTGCCGACGCATTCAACAGGATGACAATGGACGCCCTGCTGGCGGGTAAAACAGAGCAGGATCTGCTAGGAAACACCCTTATTTCCAGCAAAGAACTGACCATGATTCCGGGCAAGTCGGTGACCGATAGTGAAACCATCGGTGAAGAAACCCGCTACGTTGGCGTGGTCGGTTTTTTCAGGCAGCCTGACCCAGGTTACTGGAGGCTGCTGTTTGACGCCGATGCCATCAAGAGCCGTGGACTGATCTTCAAGGCCGCTGATTGCTACCTGCAGCCGGTGACTGCCAAGAACATTGCAATTCCGGGGCAATCATCACAGCCTCCCGCCGAGTGCACCAGCAAGCGGCGTTGATTTAGCCTGCAAATAATTGCCCTCTGTTGCAATTTAACAACGATTGTTATTAGTCCATTAATTGAATATTTAATTATTGCTATGCACATTCCATTTGCCATAAATATGACAAATGATATTACTACTAAGTAAAATCCCTTAAGCACTGTGAAAATCAATGCAGCGCATTGATCTACAGTTGCAAATGCAAGGTCATCACAAGATGCAATATGCAAAAAGAGTTCTGTGGGGCGAAGGCATGTTTTTGCGGCCACAGCATTTCCAGCAACAGTCATTGTTCCTAGAACAAAAAAGTGCACAGCTACTACAACTGTCCGGCCGCCATTGCTGGGGCGTCAGCCATTTGCTGGTTGATGAAACCGCACTGAAAGCCGGCATGGTGCGTATCGACGCCCTGACCCTGCTGTTTCGTGATGGCACCCTGTACCAGGCACCAGGCAATGCGGCCCTGCCCTTGTCCAGAGAGTGCGCCACCATCCCCCAACTTGGCATCAAGACCACCCTCTACGCCTGTCTTGCCCAGCTGCAGCCATACGGGGGGAACACCCGCAACGGTGAGGCACTCAATCGCCCTACCCGCTTCGTCAGCCACAACAGCGAAATCGCCGATCTCTACACACAGGCATTGGAAGCGGATGTCAGCACACTGGAACTCGACGTGAAGCTGATGTTCGAGGAAGAGAACCGTGACGGGTATGAATCTATACCGCTTTGCCAACTGGAAAAGGATGCAACAGGCCAATGGCGTGTCTGCACCGGTTTTATCCCTCCTCTACTCACCACCGAGGGATCAACCGAAATTCAGCAGTTGTTGCGCCGGCTTTTGGATATTTTGTTAGTGAAGAACCAGTCCTTAAGCAACAGCCACCGCGAACGTTCAAAAAGCGTTGTTGAATACGGCTCAACAGATATCAGCTCATTCTGGTTATTGCACACGGTAAATCGTAACTTCGCCCGACTGCGCCATCTGTCACAAAGCAGCCCGCTACACCCGGAAGAGCTTTACATGGCGCTCGCTGAATTCTGCGGCGAGCTGCAAACCTTTGCCACGCTGTACACGCTGTCGGACATTCCCGCCTACCGGCACGACCAGTTGCATCTGGTACTGCCGGTACTGGATCAGCAAATCCGCGAACTGCTGGAAACGGTCATCTCGGCACGCTACACCATCATCCCCCTGCACTCGCCCAAGCCATCCTTCTTTATTGGCCGACTGGAAAGCGACCGCTTACTGGATAACGTCGATTTCTACCTGTCAGTACAAAGCGAGATGCCAGCCAGCCAGGTAATCGACAGCGTGCCGCTCAAACTCAAGATCGGCGCACCGGATGATGTGGAAAAAATCCTGAACTCGGCGCTGCGTGGCGTAGCACTCAGCCATGCTGCGCAAACGCCCTCTGCCGTACCGGTGCGTGTTGGCAACCATTACTTCGCCCTCGAACCGCACGGAGATATTTTTGGCCGCATGCTGCAGTCACGCAGCATCTGCATCTACCTCCCGCAAACCCTCGCCAATCTGTCACTAGAACTGATTGCTGTTTTCCGTTGATAAGGCCATGAACCAAACTACCGCCCTCCCCAACCAAGAACGCCCACTAGCCGTTACCCCTTCTGCGGCTCCCAGCCTGCGCGAGATGCTGGAAGACGGCATTTACCTGCTGTTTTTGCTCAAAGACGGTAATGCACCCGGCAGCGCAGTGGAGTTCAATCGCCGCGTGGACCAGTTCCTGGCGCAATACGAGAAAACCGCGCGCAATTTCAACAAGGACATGAATGCAGTCAACTACTCCAAATACGCTTTTTGCGCGCTGATGGATGAAATCATTCTGTCGTCGGAATTTCCCTTGCGCGACGAATGGGAACGCATGCCCTTGCAATTGCGTCTGTTCGGCGAACATCTGGCGGGTGAGGGCTTTTTTAGCAGACTGGAACAATTACGACTGGAACCGGCACAGCAGATTGAGCCATTAGAAGTGTTCTACAGCTGCCTGCTGCTGGGCTTTCAGGGCAAATATCTGCTGGAGGGCGAAGAGAAACTGGGCTATCTGACCCACAAGCTGGCACAGGAGATTCAGCAAGTGCGTGGCGGCAAGGCCGAATTCGCCCCTAATGCCCAGTTGCCACAACGCTTTCAGGCTTTTGTCCGGCACGAGCTCCCCCTATGGCTGTACTTCGCCCTGCTGGCCATTGCCGGTAGCGGCATCTTCATGACCTACCGCTGGTTGCTGGCCAAGCAGCTAGGCAAACTGTTTGCCAGCTGACATGAGCACGCTTAGTCGCCACGCCCTGATCCAGCCCTCGGTACTCGACCGTTTGCTGGATGATGAACCGGACAGATCGCGCCAGCCCGAGGCCATGCTCTACGAGCTTGCCCAATTCAAGCGTTCGCTGGCGCGCGATCTTGAAGCCCTGCTCAACACCCGCACCATGCCGCTGGACGACTTGTTCGACGCCTACCCGCTGGCCAGTAGCAGCATGCTGCGTTTTGGGATTCCTGATCTCAGCGGCATCAGCCTGCTGAACCCGGATGATCGGGAATTGCTGCGCGAACAATTGCGGCGCGCCATTGAGACGCACGAACCCCGGCTATCAAGAGTGCGCGTCAATCTGGATGCCCCGCGTGAAATGGAAAGACATCTGCGTTTTCGGGTGGATGCTGTCTTGAAAGTCCACCCGCATCGCCCTCCGGTTACTTTTGATGCGACGTTGCAACTGTCATCCAATGTGTACAAGGTGCAGTAAACAGGCGTGGACTGAGCGACTGACATTTAACTTACAAACTAGATGACCAGGAAGCAGAGCTACGCTTGGCGGACTTGATGGTGACACTTTAGATGACGTTTGCAAAAAACTATTCGAATAGATGCCTGCTCAGCATTGGCATGCTGCTACTCGCACAACAAACAATTGCAGCGTGCAATAAGGCAGACTGGCAACAACTGCTGCGCCATGCCGACGCATCCGCGGTGGTCAGCCATATCAAGAACCATCACTGTGAGCTTGATCAATCGCTAGACAATATTTCCAAGACAGCACTGGCTTATGCGATCGACAGTCGTAACCGTGCAGCGGTGCAAGTGTTGCTGCAGGCTGGTGCTGATGCCAATGTCGATGGCTACGATGGCCGCACACCATTGTTTTACGCGGCGGAATCCAAGGACGTTGGTATCGTGGAAGATCTGATCACCAAGGGTGCCGATGTCAATGCATGTACACGCACCAGCGGGATCACCGTACTGATGATTGCGGTGCTTGAGTCCTCACCGGCCATCGTTGCCTCTCTTGTGGCACATGGCGCATCGCTGGATGAAACCGATAAATACGACCAAACGGCCATCAACTACGTCGACAAATTACCCGCCCATCGACGGGCATCAATGCGGGCAGCGCTGAGAAAGCGTTGAGTGCGTGCTCAGGCCATCAGCTTGCGGTCGCCAAACCAGTCCGCCAGCATCTGGCGGATAGCGGTTGCGTTGTACTTGGGAGCGCGGCTGTCAGACCAGCCGGCGTGATCGAGATGGAAGTTGTAGCGTTGGAATTCCGGTGACTGATTAAGGGCATTGCTACGGGTATAGATGGTGACCCACGGGTCGCCTTCACGCCAGGCGATGGCCACCGGCACCCCTTCCACTTCACCCGACCATAGCTGGTCGGTCTCGCAAAAATGCACATCATCCAACAGCACCATATTGACCACAGCGGGCAGTGCACCACGCTCGGCATACACCTTGCGTAGATGGCGGCAAAGCCTTTCCTTGCTGCCAATGGCAGCGCTTGATCCGCGCAGCAGGAAATAGCTACAGGTACAAGTCAGGGTAGCAGGGTCGACACGGTAGCACTTGCCCGGGGTGATGGTGCTATGCAGGATGACTGCGGGAATGTCCAGCGGCGGAAAGGTAAGCCTGTCACGGATGTAGGGCCAGGGACGGCGGGTCCAGGAGTCGTCGCGCGTCTTGCGGATGGTCACTACCTTGCCAAGTACGCTATCGCCCGGCGGCCTGCCCTGCCCGGTCAGGGCATCAGGATCATGCTGGCGCAGCGCGCCGCCTAACAAGCCGGCCAGAGCGGCGACAGTACACCCCACCAGGACCAGTGTCAGCATGGCCAGCCACATACCATTCCCCCAGATTCGGCCGACTATTGCAGCCTTGTTTATTTTCTTTTGTCAATCCCTGCCCAGGCTGGCTGGTGCATTACCCTTGTTGTAGTGCAATTCACTTCACATTTCGACCCGCCAGCATCAGCCCAGCAGCATGGCGACGTAAAAAAACCGGCCAAAGCCGGTTTTTCCTGCAGCCCGCCAGAGGCGGCCGATTTTACTGCTTAGCGTGATTTTACAAACGGCACGCCAATGGCCTTGGGTGCCACGGCTCGGCCGACAAAGCCGGCCAGCAACAATACCGTCAGCACATAAGGAATCACCTGGATGGCCTGCGAGGGAATCTGGCCAACGATAGGCAAATCCACCCCTTCCAGCCGGATCTGCGAGGCGTCGGCAAAGGCAAACAACAGGCAGCCCAATACCGCCGGCAGCGGACGCCACTTGCCGAAAATCAGCGCAGCCAGTGCCAGAAAGCCCTTGCCGGCGGTCATTTCCTTGATGAAGCTGCCGGTCTGGTATACCGACAGGAAAGTACCGGCCACCCCGCACAGCACGCCACCCCAGAACAGGGCGATATAGCGTACCCGCGCCACCGACACGCCCGCAGTATCCGCCGCATGCGGATTTTCACCCACCGCACGCAGGCGCAGGCCAAAACGGCTGCGATATACCACCCAGCTCACCACGGGAATGATCAGGATGGTGAGGTAAACCAGTATGCTGTGCCCGGACAGCAGCTTGCTGTAGAGATGGCCAATGACTGGGACATTCGACAGCGCATCGGCAAACGGCAGGCTGATGTCGTGGAAGCGTGAATCGTCATCCAGCTGCGGGGTATTGCCGCCCTGCTGGAACCAGGCCAGCCCCAGCACCGGCGTGATGCCGGAGGCAATGGTGTTGATGGCCATGCCGGAGATCAACTGATTGCCGTTATAGGTGACCGAAACAAAAGCATGCACCATGGCCAGGCTGACCGAGGCCATGATGCCGGCCAGCAGCCCCAGCCAGGGAGAATGCGTGACAAAGGCAGCGGCAGCAGCGGCAAAAGCCGCCACCAGCATCTTGCCTTCCAGGCCGATGTCCACCACGCCGGAGCGCTCGGAGAACATGCCGGCCAGTGCCGCCAGCACCAGCGGCGTAGCCACCCGGATGGTTGAGTCCAGCAAGCTGAACAGCTGCTCCATTATTTGTCCTCCTTGCGCTTGAACAGGCCGGCAATAAACGGCTCGAACAGGTTTTCCAGCGCGCCGCAGAACAGGATGATCAGGCCCTGGATGAAGATGATCATTTCGCGGGTAATCACCGGCTTTTCAAACGACAGCTCCAGCCCGCCCTGGGTCAGGCCGCCAAACAGCAGGGCCGACAGAATGATGCCCACCGGATGGTTACGTCCCATCAGCGCCACGGCGATGCCGACAAAACCCACGCCATTGGTGAAGGACACATTCATGCGGTGGGTGGAACCCAGCAGCTCGTTGATGGCGGCAAAGCCGGACAGCGCACCAGACACACACATCGCCAGGATGATGGTCTTGCTGACATTGATGCCGGCATAGCGGGCGGCGCTCTCGTTCACGCCCACCGTACGCAGCTGGAAGCCCCAGCGGCTATGCCACACCAGCAGGTAAAACAGGCCGCAGGCCAGCAGCGCCATGACAAAAGTCAGGTTCAGCGGCGTGCTGGGCAGGCTGATGCCCATGCCGGCAGCCACCTGATGAATGGCAGGAATCCATGAAGCCTGGCCAAACTCGCGGGTGGTGGGGTTTTGCGAACCGGCTTCGATCAGGTGATGGCCAATCAAATACAACATCAGCGAATAAGCGATGAAGTTGAACATGATGGTGGTAACCACGATGTGGCTGCCACGGCGTGCCTGCAGCCAGCCCGGAATGAAGGCCCAGGCCGCACCAAAGCCCATGGCAGCCAGAATGCACAGCGGCACCAGCACAATCGGCGGCAGGGTGTGATCAAACGCCAGCACCACCAGCGTCACCCCCAGGCCAGCCAGATAGGCCTGCCCTTCGCCACCGATATTGAACAGCCCGGCATGAAAAGCCGTGGCCACCGCCAGCCCGGTAAAGATGAAACCGGTGGTGTAGAACAGGGTGTAGCCTATGCCCTCGCCACTACCGAAGGCACCACTGACCAGCAATTGCAGGCATTCCCACGGATCTTCGCCTATCATCCAGGTCACGAAACCGGTCACCAGCAAGGCGGCCAGCAGATTCAATGCCGGCAGCACAGTGAGCTGTGCCCAGCGCGGCAATGTGGACGGTTGTCCGAATTTCAATGTTTGTGCCCCCCCATCAACAAACCCAGCGAAATGGTGTCGGCATCCCTGGCCGCCACTTCGCCGCTAATCTGCCCGCCGGCCATCACCAGAATGCGGTCGGACAAGGCCAGAATCTCTTCCAGTTCCACCGACACCAGCAGGATGGCCTTGCCGGCATCACGCAGTTCCACCAGCCGTTTGTGGATGAACTCGATGGCACCGATGTCCACGCCACGCGTCGGCTGGCCGATCAGCAGCAGTTCTGGATTGGCGTGAATTTCACGCGCCAGCACCACTTTTTGCTGATTGCCACCTGACAGCAAGCCCACGCGCAGCTGGGCATTGTCCGGACGGATATCAAACTGACGGATGAAATCGCGCGTGCGCGCCAGCAGCGCCTGGCGAGAATACAAGCCACCCTTGCTGACGCTCTTGTCGTCGTGATAGCCAAGAATGGCGTTCTCGAACATGGGGAAAGACTTAACCAGCCCCTCGCGCGAACGGTCTTCCGGCACATGGGCAATGCCCTTCTTGCGGTACAGCGCCGCCCGCGGCTGGCTGGATTTTTCCTGTAGCAGATCCGCCCCCTGATAGCGGATTTCACCGGAAGTCGGCTCCAGCATGCCGGCCAGCACTTCCAGCAGCTCGGACTGGCCGTTACCGGACACCCCGGCAATGCCGACGATCTCACCGGCACGCACCTGGAAATTCAAATCGTCCAGCAGCTTGACACCGCGCGCATCGGTCAGGCACAGCTGGCGCACGTCCAGCACCGCAGCACCGGGCTCGCGTTCGGCCTTGTCCACCTTCAGCGTTACCTTGCGCCCTACCATCAGGTCGGCCAGCTTTTCCTTGTCGACATCCGCCGTGCGGACATTGCCCACCACGGTGCCGGCACGCATCACGCTGACCGCGTCGGTGATATCCATCACCTCGCGCAGCTTGTGAGTGATCAGGATCACCGTCTTGCCCTGCTCGCGCAGCGCACGCAGAATGCAAAACAGGTGGTCGGCCTCCTGCGGCGTCAGCACGGCTGTCGGCTCGTCCAGAATCAGTACGTCGGCCCCGCGATACAGCGCCTTGAGAATTTCCACCCGCTGTTGCAGGCCAACACCCAGCTCGCCAACGATGGCGTCCGGATCCACCTCCAGTGAGTAATCACGATTTAGCGCCTGCAGATGTTCGCGCGCCTTGGCCAGGCCCTGCTTGAGCAGCAGGCCGCCTTCGGCGCCCAGCACGATGTTTTCCAGCACGGTGAAGTTGTCCACCAGCATGAAATGCTGATGCACCATGCCGATGCCCAGGCGGATGGCCTCCTGGCTATTGCGGATGCGCACTTCCCGCCCATCGACCGTGATGCTGCCGCTGTCGGCCTGGTAATAGCCGTACAGAATGCTCATCAGGGTGGATTTGCCCGCGCCGTTCTCGCCGATGATGCCGTGTATGGAGCCCTTGGCGATGTTCATTGAGACATCGCGATTGGCCTGCACTGCGCCAAAGCGCTTGCAGATGCCGTTGAGCCCGATGGCGAAATCAGTCATGCCCGTATTTCCCCGATTTCCATGAATCCGGTCGGCGGCCCCGCCAGAACCAAACAGGCACGATAGCCTGAGCCATCGTGCCTGCAGTCCTCCCGGGCCGCGACCGGGAAAATATCTTCAAATAGACTTATTTCACCGGGCAGCTATTGCTGGCGCGGTAGTCGACCACGCTAAGCTTGCCACTGATGATGTCCTTCTTGGCTGCGCCGATTTTCTTTTCCATGTCGGCAGAAATCAGCTTGCGGTTATTGCTGTCCAGCGCCCAGTCCACGCCGCCTTCCTTCAGGCCCATGACCTTGACTTCCGGCTTCCAGCTGCCGTCGCGGGCGGACTTGAATGTGTCGTACACGGCATTGTCCACGCGCTTGACCATGGAGGTCAGCACATAGCCCGGGTAGAGGTGGTTCTGGTTGCTATCCACGCCAATGGACAGCTTGTTGGCGGTCTTGGCAGCCTGCAGCACGCCCAGGCCGGTGCCGCCGGCAGCAGCGAACACCACGTCAACACCGCGATCAAACTGGCTCTTGGCCAGTTCGGTACCACGTGCCGGGTCGTTGAAGGCCTGCGGGGTGGTGCCGGTCATGTTCTGAATGACTTCAGCCTTCTTGTTGGCGTACTTGGCGCCCTGCACATAGCCACAGCCAAAGGCGCGGATCAGCGGCACATCCATGCCACCGATATAACCGACCTTGCCGGACTTGGAGGCCATAGCAGCGGCCATACCCACCAGGAAGGAGCCTTCCTGTTCCTTGAACACGATGCTCTGTACGTTCGGACCCTTGGCCACCGAGTCGATGATGGTGAATTTCACCTTGGGAAATTCCTTGGCCACGGTTTCTACCGCCTGGGTGAAGGAGAAGCCGACAGACACGATCAGGTCAGCATCCTTGCGCGCCAAGTTGCGCAGGAGCTGTTCCTTTTGTGCTTCGGAGGCAATGGTGCCTTCACGATAGCTGATCTTGAATTCCTTCTTGAAACGCTCTGCGCCATTGAACGCCGCTTCGTTGAAGCTCTTGTCAAACTTGCCGGCCTGATCGTAGATCACGGCCGGGGTGAAGTCCTTGGCAAAGGTGGCACCGGCCAGCATGGACAGGGCGACGGCAAGGCTTGCTCGTTTCAGTTGGATGGTCATATCAGGAACTCTTGGTTTTGTTGGTCAACATGCACGAGCGGACGCTAGCCTGTTCATGCACCATCGGGAAGCCCCACCTTCCGCATTGGCTATTTTGCACCCATCACCTGCTTATGGCTAAACCGATGTCAGCCGACAAGGCAGTATTTCAATTTGGTGGGCGCGGCGAATTGTAATGACCGGGAAATTGACTGTAAACAATTTCCTCTCCACTTTGAAATACCTTGTCGCAAAGCTGGTAATTGAGGGGCTGAATTCGCAATGATCCGGCGTTAAAAAACCGCAGCGCGCAGCAAATTTATGCCTATTTGCATGACCGGATCACAAAATATGACGTTTTCCTGAGGCAAGCGCAAGAAGTCACTGTCAATGCCGCTGACCGGCGAAATTTGACCGTATGGCTGTCGCAATTCGGCCACGGCCTCGCCTTTCGCATATCCAAGCCGCCGGCAAAGCCCTACAATCGCCGCCTTCGCCTCATCCACACCGCCATGCTACCCATTCTCTACCGCGACCAGCAGCTGATCGCCATCCACAAGCCGTCCAACCTGCTGGTGCACCGCTCCGAGCTGGACCGCCACGAAACCCGCTTTGCCATCCAGCTATTGCGTGACCAGATCGGTCAGCGCGTCTACCCGGTACACCGGCTGGACAAGGGCACCTCTGGCGTACTGCTGTTTGCCCTGGACAAGGAAAGTGCCAAGGCGATGAGCTGGCAATTCGAACGCCAGGAAGTGAGCAAGCGCTATCTGGCGGTGGTGCGCGGCCATCCGGTCGAAGCCGGCCATATCGACCACGCACTCAGCCGCCGCGTGGATGACCTGGCCTGGCTGGGTGAAAAGGTGGAACAAGGCCCGCAGGAAGCACAAACCGACTACCGCCGCCTGGCCACGGTGGAGCTGCCGATTGCCGTGGACCGCTACCCCAGCAGCCGTTATGCACTGATGGAGCTGTCGCCACTGACCGGCCGCCGCCATCAGCTGCGCCGCCACATGAAGCATATTGCCCACCCCATCATCGGCGATGCCACTCACGGCAAAGGCGTGCATAACCGCATGTTTGCCGAGCACTTTGGCAGCCAGCGCATGTTGCTGGCCTGCATGGAAATGCAGATCAGCCACCCGGTGACAGGTGCGGCCATCCAGTTGACTTGCCCGCTGGCGGAGGACTTTGCCAGCGTGGTACGCGCACTGGGCTGGGCAGATGCCATCCCCGCCAGCTGGCTGCCGGCCGTCTGAGGCGCGCCCAAATCCGCTACAATGCCGCCATTGTCTTAGAAAGCTGATGCATGCTGAGTTATCGCCACGCCTTTCACGCCGGCAACCACGCCGACGTGCTCAAGCACCTGATTGAAATTGCCGTGCTGGACTACCTGGGCCAGAAAGACAAACCCTACTGGTATATCGACACCCACGCCGGAGCCGGCGGCTACGCCTTGCACGAAGGCTATGCCGCCAAGAATGCCGAATACCTGAGCGGCATTGCCCGCCTGTGGGAGCGTAGCGACCTGCCGCCCGCCGTGGCGGCTTATGTGGATGTGGTGCGCGAGATGAACCCGGATGGTGAGCTGCGTTTCTATCCCGGCTCGCCCTGGTGTGCCGCCGCGGTGATGCCGCAAAGCGACAAGCTGCGCCTGTTCGAACTGCACCCTACTGATTTCCAGCTGCTGGAGCAGAACTTTGGCGGCCAGCCGCGCCGCACCCAGCTGCAACAGGCCAATGGCTTTGAAGGCATCAAGGCCATTCTGCCGCCACCGCCGCGCCGTGGCCTGGTGCTGATCGACCCGCCCTACGAAGACAAGCGCGACTACCAGCATGTGGTGACCGCACTGAAAGAAGGCCTGAAGCGCTTTGCCACCGGCATTTACGCCGTGTGGTATCCCTGCCTGCAGCGCGCCGAGATGAAAGAACTGCCCAAAGAACTGAAAAAGCTGCCGGCCAAGAGCTGGCTGCGCGCCGAGCTGCACGTGCAAGCACCCTCTGCCGACGGCTTTGGCATGTACGGCAGCGGCATGTTCCTGCTCAACCCGCCGTGGACCCTGCCCGCCACACTGAAGGAAGTGCTGCCCTATCTGGTGGAGCAGCTAGGCCAGGATGCCAAGGCCAGCTTCATCCTGGAGACCGGCGGCGATCTGTAACAGACAGTGCCACCGACAAGGCCATCCTGCGCGATGGCCTTTTTGCTGCCCGGCCAACCATAAAAAACGGCTGGCCTGCCAGATGGCAGCCAGCCCAAGCATGAGACTGATGAGAACTACAGGGGAATACCGCAGAAGCCGTTACACCTAGCGCACCACGGTTTGCACCGCCCAGGCATTGTTCTTGACTACGGACAGGGTGACCGGTGCCTTGAGCAGATTGCCATTGGGGGCAAAGGCAAAATCCGCCGTCACGCCGCTGTAGCGGATGGCAGCCAGCTTGGGCAGGTATTTGGCTGGCTCCACCGAGCCGGCCTGCTTCATGGCCTCGGCCACCAGCATCACCCCGTCGTAGAACTGCGGCCCCAGCAAGACCACGTCCTGATGGAAGCGCTCCTTGTAGCGACGCTCAAACTCTTTGCCGGCCGGACGGGCTGACAGGATGCCGCCAGCCACGGCCGAGTAATGCCCGGCGGCATCGGCACCTGCCAGCTGGATAAAGGTAGGCGTGTTCATCATGTCACCGCCCATCAGCTTGGCTTTCAATCCCAGCCGCTTGAGCTGCTTGGCCATCGGCGCAGCCTGGGCATCGGCCCCGCCGTAGAAGATGACTTCCGGATTGACCGCCTTCACTGCGGTGAGGATGGAGGTGAAATCGGTGGCCTTATCCGAGGTGAACTCACGACGCAACACCTTGCCGCCATTGGCGGTCACCGCCTTGACGAACTCGTCGGCAATGCCCTGGCCGTAAGCTGTGCGGTCGTCGATGGCCACAATGCTCTTGGCCTTCAGCGTTTTCACGGCGAACTGCCCCAGCGAGCCGCCAATCTGGCTGTCGCTGCCCACCAGACGGAAGGTGGTTTTATAGCCTTGCTGGGTGTAAGCCGGATTGGTGGACACCGACAGCTGCGGGATGCCTGCCTCCGAATAAATGCGCGAAGCCGGAATCGACACCCCGGAATTGAAGTGGCCGATCACGGCTTTCACTCCGGCATCCACCAGCCGCTGCGCGGCCTGGGTGCCAACGCGCGGGTCGGCCTGGTCGTCTTCGGACACCAGCTCAAACTTGATCTTCTGCCCGCCCACCAGCAGTCCCTTGGCATTGACGTCGTCAATCGCCATCTTGGTGGCGTTTTCATTGTCCTTGCCATAGTGGGCCTGCGGGCCGGACAGCGGCGAGGAAAAGCCGATTTTCACCACCGTATCGGCATGGACGGCCGCCATGGCAAACGGCATCATCATGCCGCCCAGCGCCACCACCCAGTTCATTTCTGCAAACAGTTTCTTCTGTGCCATGTCATTTCTCCTTTGATGCTGCATTTATTCAAGAGAAACCCGCTGGTTTCCCCTGCTACTGCTCCCCCGTCATGACCGGTCTGCGCCGGTGTCTGACAGGATCAAAAACGAGATAGCCGGTAGGGCTGCATATCCAGTGCCGGGCCCTGCCCTTGCAGCATGTCGCACAACAGCACGGCGGTAGTGGCCGCCAGCGTCAGGCCCAGATGGCCGTGGCCGGTGGCAAACCACAAACCGGCCTGCTGCGGCGCCGGGCCGATGATGGGCAGGGTGTCCGGCAGCGAGGGACGGTTGCCCATCCATACCGTCATGTCTTCGGTGGAAAAGTCGCCGACGATGCGCCGGGCCTTGTCCAGCAGGATGTGGGCGCGCCGCCAGTTGGGCGCGGCATCGCGGTGTGCCAGCTCCACCGTACCGGCCAGGCGCAGGCCGCCACCCGCCATGGGCAGAATGACAAAGCTCTCACTGGCGCACTGGATGAAGTGGTGCAGCTTCACCCCGGCACAGGGCAGATTGACGTGATAGCCGCGCTCGCTTTCCAGTGGCACGCGGTAACGGTGCTGACGGGTAAAGCGATCGCTCCACACGCCGCAGGCAATCACCGTGGAGGCTGCCGACAGGCGGCCATGGCTGGCTGTTTCCACCCCGCTCACACGCCCGTCCCCAGCGACCGTAGCCAGCACCTCATCCTGCACAAAGCGCCCACCGGCACGGATGAAGGCATCGAACAGGCCGCGGCTGAAGATGTAGGGGTCGTCCACATGCGACCAGTCCGGCACCCGTACCCCGCATTGCCACTCCTCGGCCAGCAAGGGCTCCTGCTCCAAGAGCTGGCTGCGTGACAAGGCCTGCCACTGCACACCGTGACGACCCTTTTCCTGCCATGCAGGCAGCGCGGTGTCGAACTCCTGCTGATTGCGATACAGGGTGAGGTTGCCGTGGCGTCGCCACATATGCTCCAGCCCGGCATTTCCGATCAACGCGGCGTAGTCATCATTCACACGCCCAAGCAAGGCGGACAGATCGCGGGTGAGCGTGGCCACCTTGCTGGGGCGGCTGGCGGCAAGAAAGCGCAGCAACCAGGGCATCAGGCTGGGCAGGTAGCGCCAGCGCAGGGCCAGCGGTCCCAGCGGATCCAGCATCCAGCCCGGCACCTTGCGCAGCACGCCGGGTTCTGCCAGTGGAATCACGTCGCTGATGGCAAAGGCTCCGGCATTGCCATAGCTGGTTTCCATGGCCGGTTCGCCACGGTCCAGCAGGGTGACGGCAAACCCGGCCAGTCGCAGTTGCAGCGCAATGGCGATACCGACCACACCAGCCCCCACCACGATGACCTCATCTCCCGGTGCAAGGAATTGCGCCATGACTCAGGCCTCCCTCATACCATCCACCAGCCGGCGCAAAGCCAGCGGATTGCCATGCTGCAGGGCTGGCGGCAGCAGTACATCCGGCAGGTCCTGATAGCACACCGGGCGCAGGAAGCGCTGGATGGCAGCAGTCCCCACCGAGGTAGAACGCACATCCGATGTCGCCGGGAACGGCCCGCCATGCACCATGGCATCGCACACCTCAACCCCGGTAGGCCAGCCGTTGACCAGGATGCGGCCGGCCTTGCGCTCCAGCACCGGCAACAGGCTGCGCGCCAGTGCGATATCGCCGTCTTCCAGTTGCAAGGTGGCAGTCAGTTGGCCCTCCAGCGCCTCGGCCAGTTGCAGGCATTCTGCTTCATCGCGGCATTGCACAATCAGCGCGGCCGCGCCGAACACCTCGGCCTGCAAGGCCGGATTGGCCTGGTATTCCGCTGCACTCACCCGCAGCAGCAGCGCCTGGCACTGGTTTGGCCCACTGGCGGGCAGGCCGCAGGCGACTGTCGCGGCATGGGTGGACAAGCTGTCCGCTCCGGCCTGATACGCGGCCCAGATGCCAGGCGTGAGCATGGTTTGCGCCGCGCTTTGTTGCAGCAGATCGGCCGCTCTGGCGACAAAACGCTCCAGCGCGGGCCCCTGTACGGCGATCAGCAGACCGGGATTGGTACAGAACTGCCCTGCCCCCAGCGTCAGCGAGCCGACAAAACCCTGTGCCAGCGCATCCCCACGGGCCTGCAAGGCAGCGGGCAACAGGAATACCGGATTGGTGGAACTCATTTCGGCATAGACCGGGATCGGCTCCGGGCGATTCTGCGCCGCCCGACACAGCGCCAGACCGCCAGCACGCGATCCGGTAAAGCCCACGGCCTTGATACGCGGATCGCCCACCAGACCCTGCCCCACTGCGCGGCCACTGCCAAACAGCAGGGCGAACACCCCGGCAGGCAGCTCACAGCGGGCCAGCGCCCGCACGATGGCTTGTCCGGCCAGCTCGCTGCTGCCGGGGTGAGCACTGTGCGCCTTGACGATAACCGGACAACCGGCCGCCAGCGCCGAGGCGGTATCGCCACCGGCCACCGAAAACGCCAGCGGGAAATTGCTGGCACCGAACACCGCCACCGGCCCCAGCGGGATCTGGCGCTGGCGCAGGTCGGCACGCGGCAGCGGCTGGCGTGCCGGCTGGGCCGGGTCTACCCGTACATCCAGCCATTCGCCAGCCAGAACGGTACGGGCAAAGCTGCGCAGCTGGCCGCAGGTGCGGGCACGCTCGCCCTGCAAGCGGGCGCGTGGCAGGCCGGTTTCTTGCATGGCGCGTTCAATCAACGCATCGCCCAGCGCTTCGATTTCCTCGGCAATGGTTTCCAGCAACTGCGCCCGCTGCGCTGGCGTGGTTTCGCGGTAGACATCAAACGCAGCCCAGGCCAGCGCGCAGGCTTGCGCCAGCTGTGCCGCATCGGCACCGGCATAGGCCGGCTCCAGCGCCAACCCGCTGGCGGGGTCAATCCCGTGGCTAGCCTCGCGCATGCCGGCAACAGCTTGTCCGCCAATCAGCATCTTGCCTGTCAGATTCATATGGTTTCCTGCACCTTCGATGACTGCTAATGAGGTAAACCCGGCCACGCCACAGCGGCATGGCACAGGTAGTCAGAGACAGGCTCAGGCCACATTCAGGCCGGCCGACCAGTTGCGATACCACTCGCGGAACAGCGTGTACTGGGTTTCGGCATAGCGGCGCTGGGCTTCGCTCAGCACGTCGGTTTCGTTAAAGTGCAGGCTGTATTCGGTGTCACCGTTCAGCACCATCAGGTACTTGTAATACAGCACCAGATCGCAGCCTTCATCGAAGGAGGACAGCACCGCCAGCGCGGATTCCAGCTCGCGCGCCTGACGGCGAGCGGTGGCGTCGCCCTTGGCGGCCGCCTTGCTCAGGGCCACCAGGTGCAGCACCTCGCGCGGCAGCGCATTGCCGATACCGGTGATGGCGCCGGTGGCATTGCAATTGACAAAGCCATGCACCACCTGGGTATCCACCCCCACCATCAGGGTGACCTGATCATCCTGCGAGGTGATGTGCTCGGCGGCATAGCGCATGTCGGCCGCACCACCGAACTCCTTGAAACCGATCAGGTTGGGATAGCTGCGACGCAGTTCGAAGAACAGGTCGGCACGGGTGGCAAAGCCGTAGTAGGGACTGTTGTAGATCACCGCCGGCAGGTTTGGCGCGGCAGCGAGGATGGCGGAGAAATGGGCTTTCTGGGCAGCCGGTGATGCACCACGCGACAGCACGCGCGGAATCACCATCAGGCCATGTGCGCCAACACGGGCGGCATGCGCGGCATGGGACACCGCCTCGCGGGTATTCACCGCACCGGTGCCGACAATGGTAGGCACACCGGCAGCCACCAGCCGGGCCACGCCTTCCTGACGCTCGGCTTCGGTCAAGAGCGGCCAGTCGCCCATCGAGCCGCAATACACCACGGCGCTCATGCCGGCGGCAATCAGTTGCTGGCCCTTGGCTACCAGTGCGTCAAAATCCGGCTTGCGCTCTGCAGTACACGGGGTCATCAGGGCCGGGATGCAACCGGTGAAAATGTTGTCGCTCATTGTTTTGCTCCTTGCAGCATTCATGCGTGTGTGTGGGGAAAGGATGCCGGGCATCCGGCGTGCGGGCTCAAATGCCCCACGCGAAAGGGTCTTGTTCGTCGATCAGCAGCATGCTGTTGGCGGTGACGTAGGCGCGGCCGGTAATGAAGGGGCGAATCAGTTCGCCCTCGCGCTGGTAATGACCGACAAACTGGCTGCCGGTAATGCTGGCCTGTACCCAGTGTTCGCCTTCGGCCAGCTTGCCGTCGGCGGCAAGACAAGCCAGCTTGGCGCTGGTGCCGGTGCCGCAAGGCGAGCGGTCATAGGCCTTGCCTGGGCACATGACAAAGTTGCGGCTGTCGGCCTCGGCATCGTCGGCGAACAGCTCAACGTGGTCGATCAGCGCGCCATCGGCCCCGGTAATGCCTTGCGCTTCCAGCGCCTTGAGCATGGCCCAGGTAAAGGTGGTCAGCGCCTCCACATTGGCCATTTCAAGCGTCATGCCGTGCTCGGCCACCAGGAAGAACCAGTTTCCGCCCCAGGCAACATCACCATGGAATACGCCATAACCTGGCACCTCCACCGCCACTTGCTGGCGGTAACGGTAGGCCGGCACATTACCCAGAGTGACCGCGCCGTCGGCATGCAGGGTGGCACTGACCGGGCCAACCGGGGTGTCGATCTTGTGCACGCCCGGTGCAATCAGGCCCTGGTAATGCAGTGAGGCGATCAGGCCGATGGTGCCGTGGCCGCACATACCCAGATAACCGGTGTTGTTGAAGAAGATCACCCCGCAAGTGGCATCCGGCGACACGGGGGCGCAATACAGTGCCCCCACCAGCACTTCGCTGCCGCGCGGCTCCAGCAGGCAGGCGCGCCGCCACTGGTCGTGCTGCTGGCGCAGTGCGTCGCGCTGCTCGGCCATGCTGCCACCGGCCAGCGCGGGGAATCCTTGCATCACCAGCCGGGTGGGTTCGCCCCCGGTGTGGGAATCGATGATGTGTATCTCTTGCATATACCTATCCATTCCAGAAACGTGAATGACGGATGGCGGGCAGATGCACAAGGCGCGGAGCGTGCGCGGCCATGCCGTGCAGTGCCTTGATTCCATTGCATCTTCGTGCCGCATCCGTCTTCGTCAGCACCTGCATAGAATGGCTGCATTGCGGCCCGGAATCTTGATGGTTATCATCAGCGACAATGACGAAATCAGCACAATTACTGTTTCCGGGATAAAAACTCCCCCGCTGAGGGGAGGCAAGGCAAAGGGGAAAGAATGACTGGCGATACGCTGGAAACCATCGCGCGCTGGCAGGAAGCCATGCGCCCGCCGTCCATTGCTGCACTGCTGGCAGGGCTGGGGCCGCTGCTGCCGGTGCTGGACCTGATCCCGAATGCAGCCATCTTCATCAAGGATCGTCAGGCGCGTTATCTGGTGGCCAACCAGACACTGGTGGAACGCTGCGGCCTGAAAAGCCTGCAACCGCTGCTGGGCAAGACCAGTGCCGAGGTGTTTCCAGCCCAACTGGGGCCGGTCTATACCGCGCAGGACATGAAAGTGCTGGAGGGTGGACTGGTACTGGAAAGCCAGCTGGAACTGCACCTGTTCAAGAACCGCGAACCCGGCTGGTGCCTGACCTACAAATGGCCACTATACAGCCAGGCCAATGAAATCATCGGGCTGATCGGCATTTCGCTGGACCTGCAAGCAGCCAGCAAGACCCACCCGGCCTACAAGCGGCTGGTGGCGGTGGATGAATTCATTCGCCAGCACTTCAACCGCCCGCTCAGCATGGCAGAGCTCACCGCCATTGCCGGCGTGTCCGCCGCCCAGCTGGAGCGCTACTGCAAAAAGGTGTTTCATCTGACACCACGCCAAATGATTCACAAGGCCCGGCTGGAACATGCGCACCGCCTGCTGCATAGCGACATGCCCATCACCGATGTCGCCCTGCACTGCGGCTACACCGACCACAGTGCCTTCAGCCGCCAGTTCAAGGCACTCACCGGCCTTACCCCGCGCCAGTATCGCCAGGCCACCGGACAGGACTGAACCATGCACAAGGCCCCCGCTGTGCGGCGGGGGCCTTGTTCCTGCACGACCAGGCAGCTGCAGCAGCGGGCTGAGCACCCGCCCCGGCTGCCGGGCTCAGCCCGGCCGCTCGGGCAGCGGCAAGTTCACCCACTCCTTGTCGCAGGTGCCGCCGCTTTATTGCGCCGGCGACAGGCGCTGAGCACTGGCGGCATTGTCCTGCTGATTGTCAGGGCCGATAAGGCTGGTGGCGAGGCTGTTGAAATCCAGCGGCAAGGCAAGGGCCGAGCGCGCTGGCTGATAGCTGGCGGCGTCGTTGACATCGCCTTGTCCGCTATAGCGTGCAATCTGCGGCCACGGATACACCGGCCGGGTGGCCTTCAGTGCCGCCCACGGCTTGGCCAGCGGGCTGCTGGCCATGATTGGCAGATGCAAGGTGGGCGGTGCCAGGCCAGGCTTGCCTTTGGCCGGCAGCTTGCCCGGTGGCGGGCCCGCCATGAAATCCGGCTCGGGCTGCGCCAGCTTGCCGGTAATCAGCGCCTCCGGCGCGTGCTGCAGCTCGGTCCATGCCATCAGCGGGCTGAGCACATCTACCTGGTTATAGCCATCACCACCACCGCAGTGGCTTACCCCGGGCAGCAGGAACAAGCGCATGAAGCTGTCGGTAGCCGCTGCGCCCAGCTGTTGCTGCACGCCCTGGTAATAGGCCAGCGACACGGCAGGCGTAATCGAGGTATCCGCCAGCCCGTGCCACAGAATCAGCTTGCTGCCACGTCGCTGGAAGGGCAGCAGATTGGTATTGGCAGCGTTGTACAGGGGAGCCAGCTGGGCTAGTTTCTGGAAGGTGGCGTCATCAAACCGCAGCTGTTGCAGATTGCCCATGGCCAGGTCCACCTGCGGCAGGATCAGGTAGCTGATAGCCAGCGAGGCCATGTCCTGACTCATCGACTTGCCTGCTGCGCTATTGGGCAGCATCCATTGCAGCTCGGACCCCGGCAAGGCACCGCCTATCGTCAGGCGGCGGCCGGCGGCATCCAGCGGGCCGTCATACAGCTTGCGTGCCACCGCCACTTCTTCGGCGCTCAGGCACTGGCTGCTGTCCTTGGCAGCGGCCGGGCACTGTGCCCAGGCCGGGTCCACCTTGCAGCTGAGCGGGTCTTGCAGCAGGCCGTCCTTTACTCCGGAACCCTCGGCGCAATGCGCCAGCACGGCACGGTGCAGAATGCCCAGCCGGTTTTGCAGCAGGATGTTACTGCCATCCGCACGCTGATTGGCCACCACATTCCAGGCGTGATACAGCGAATTTTGCAGCTGGAACAAGGCTGCCGGCGCGCCGGCTGCCACACCGTCAAAGTCATCCGGATAACGCTGCGCCTCCATCAAGGCTTCACGGCCACCATCGGAGCAGCCGACGAAATAGGCAAAGCGTGCAGGCTGGCCATAAAAGGCCTTGATCAAGGCCTTGGCCACCAGCGCGGTCTGGTGATTGGCGCGGTAGGCAAAGTCGATGCGTTTTTGTGGATCAGCCCCGAAACTGGCCTGATCCGGGCCCGTCATCGAGCCCTTGTGGCCCATGTCATTGCCTGACACCACGAATTCGCCATTCAGCGCCGGGCCACAACGGCCAGCATTGCTGATGCCCACGCGGGTCATGCCACACAGGCCGCCGCAACCGCCTTGCAGATAACGCTGGGTCCAGCCCTTGAGCGGCAGGTCTACCTCGAAGCCGATGGCCGGGGCGATGGTCCCTTCCACCTTGCAAAAATCACCCTTGGGTGTTGCCACCACACTGGCATTGCTGATGCTGACCGGCGCATCGGCCACGCCATTCAAAGCCTGCTGACCCAATGCGCTACAACTGATCAGCGCCGGCTGTGGCGGCAGGCTTTGATAATCAGCCGCCTGCGCCAGTTGCGGCAACAGTACCGTACACAGCAGCGATAGCCAGGCTAGCAGGGGCAGATAGCGCCGGCGGCTCAGCACTCGAGCACCAGCACGATTGGGATTGTTCACTTTGCACACTCCTGTTTCACATCCGGATCAAACGGGAATTACTATCATTCAACCGCCAGTCAGTCATGCAGTTTTGCCGCACTTTGCCTGCCTTTACACACGACAATACCACCCTGGAAACACAGCATAGCCCATGACACATGCCTGGCGCAGCGCCCCGCCGGCAGCGCGACATAACACGGCAACGCAGGTTCACTGATTGGCAACACAGCCCCCATTCCCCTGCCCTAGATTACTGCCTGCAATAACAAGAATTGTCACAACAACGCATTGCAGTTCTGCGATAGAGGAGAAACCATGCAGCAATCCACTTTCAAACTGAGCCTGGCCGCCTGTGCCGTACTCACCACCCTGAGCGTCCATGCCGAAGACAGCAGTGTCACCGTGTATGGCGTCATCAGCGCCTCGCTGGAGTCGGTAGGCGCGTCCGGCGGCAGCGGCGGCAGCAAAACCACAACCACCCGCGTCACTGACAACAACTCCCGCATCGGCTTTCGTGGCAATGAAGACCTGGGCAATGGCCTGAAAGCGATCTGGCAGGTGGAATCCAGCCTGCGCAACTTCGAACAGGGCGGCACGACCGACTGGGGCCAGAGCGCCACCCTGGCCACCCGCAACAGTTTTGTCGGCCTGGCCAGCGAGCAGTATGGCCGCCTGATTGCCGGTTATAACGATACCGTCTACAAATCGTTGGTAGGCAGTACCGCCGACTTCGGCATCGACGTCATGGCCGGCACCATTGCCGATAGCTGGGGCACCGGACCGGGCTTCTACCAGCTGTTCAGCCGTGGCGAAACCCGCCTGAAAAACTCGGTGCATTATGTATCGCCCACTCTGTCCGGCTGGCAGGGCGGCGTATCCTACGGCGTGGATGAAACCCAGACCAACAACACCAACCGCAGCCGCCTGAGCCTGGCGGTGAAATATGGCGATGGTCCGTTCAAGGCCGGTTTCGGCTGGGATCGCCAGTTTGATACCGCCGGCTACGAGCAAAGCAACGCCGGCACTGCCGCCAGTGGCAAGCATGTCGACTTCGCCAAGCTGCTGGCACAATGGACTTTCAGCAGCACGGGCACACTGGTGGGTGCCGGGGTGGAACGTGGCAGCTATGAATCCGCCACCGGCGGCCAAACCCAGACCCAGACTGGCTGGACAGTAGGCATCAGCCAGCCGCTGAGCGAACGCCTGGCGCTGAAAGCCTCGTACAGCAAGCTGGGCAGCCTGAACAATGCCAGCAATGCCGACGACTACAAGGCCACACAGTGGGTATTGGGCGCGAGCTATGCCGCCACCAAGCGCACCAGCTTTTACACCTATGCCACCCGCCTGAGCAATGGCGCACTGCAAAACGCCAACTTCGGCTTCAGCCCGCTCACCACCAGCAGCAGCGCGGTGGACATTGGCAAAGGCAATACCCTGCACACCGTTGGCGTGGGCATGTCCACTGCCTTCTGACCGGTGTGGCTGCCAGTCCTGCTGGCAGCAAATACTCGACAACGGCTGGCTCATGCCAGCCGTTTTTCTTGCCCATGGCGGACAAGGGCCAGCCAGGCTGCGGCCATCAACACGCAGGGCACAAAGCTGCCCTGCCCCTTCACCACACGGCTTCCCATAAAAATGCCACCCCGCAGGGTGGCCAACACAGAGAGTGACGTTTACGCCAGCAAACGTCAGTCGATATAACGCAGGCCGGCCTTGGCCAGCGGCTCGCGCATTGCATACATGTCCAGCCCCAGCACGCCCGAGGCCAGCTTGGCGCGCTTCTCCCCTTCGAACGATTCGCGCTTTTGCGCCGCCGCCAGGGTTTCGGCCGCACGCGCCGCCGGTACGCACACCACGCCGTCGTCGTCCGCCACGATGACATCACCCGGATGCACCAGCATGCCGGCACACACCACCGGGATATTCACCGAGCCCAGCGTGGCCTTGATGGTGCCTTTGCTGCTGATGGCGCGGCTCCATACCGGGAAGTCCATTTCCTGCAGGGTTTTGACGTCGCGTACCCCGGCGTCGATGATCAGCGCCCGTGCGCCGCGTGCCTGGAAGCTGCTGGCCAGCAGGTCGCCAAAATAACCGTCGGTGCATTCCGAAGTGACACCTGCCACCACGATGTCGCCGGGCTGAATCTGTTCGGCCGCCACGTGCAGCATCCAGTTGTCGCCCGGTTGCAGCAGCACGGTGACGGCGGTGCCGGAGACCTGATTGCCGGCAAAGATCGGGCGCATATAGGGCTTGAGCAGGCCGACGCGGCCCATGGCTTCGTGCACGGTGGCCGAACCCAGCGCAGCCAGCGCATCGGCGGCAGCGCGGTCGGCGCGGGTGATATTGCGGTAAACGACTCCGAGTTCGTACATGGTGTTGTCTTTCTTAATTCGTGATGAGCATCACATTTTTTGCGAAGAAGCCCTGGGTCAAGGCGCGCCGCCGCAGACAGTACGTGTGGTACGGCAAGGCGGCGCAACGTAGGAGCGGGGCTTCTATCTGCCTTACAGGCCCTTGGCTTTCAGGGCGGCATCCAGTCGCGGATACACGCGTCGGGCATTGCCTTCAAAGATTTGCTTGCGCTCGGCATCCGTCAGCGCCGCCGCTTCGATGTAGCGCTTGGTGTCGTCGTAGTAGTGGCCGGTTTCCGGGTCGATACCGCGCACCGCGCCAATCATTTCGCTGGCAAACAGCACGTTGTCCACCGGGATGACCTTGGTCAGCAGGTCGATGCCCGGCTGGTGGTAGACGCAGGTGTCAAAGAAGATGTTGTTCAGCAAATGGTCCTTGAGCAGCGGCTTTTTCATTTCCTGCGCCAGCCCGCGGAAGCGGCCCCAGTGGTAAGGCACGGCGCCGCCGCCATGCGGAATGACAAAGCGCAGCGTGGGGAAGTCAGTAAACAGGTCGGAGGTCAGGCATTGCATGAAGGCGGTAGTGTCCGCATTCAGATAATGCGCGCCAGTGGTGTGAAAGGCACAGTTACAGCTGGTGGACACATGCACCATGGCCGGGATGTCGTACTCCACCATTTTTTCGTAGATGGGGTACCACTGCCGGTCGGACAGCGGCGGGCTGGTCCAGTGGCCGCCGGACGGGTCCGGGTTAAGGTTGATGCCGACAAAGCCGTAGTCCTGGATGCAGCGTTCCAGCTCCGGGATGGAGGTGGCCGGGTCCACACCGGGCGACTGCGGCAGCATGGCGGCACCGATGAAGTTGTCGGGAAACAGCTGGCTGACGCGGTAGCACAGCTCGTTGCAGATGGCCGCCCAGGTGGAAGAGGTGTTGAAGTCGCCGATGTGGTGGGCCATGAAGCTGGCGCGCGGGCTGAAGATGGTGAGGTCGGAGCCGCGCTGCTTCATCAGCCGCAGCTGGTTGCTTTCGATGGTGTCGCGCAACTCGTCGTCGGAAATCTTCAGTTCGGACGGCTTGGGGCCCAGCTCCGGGGTGGCGAGGTTGTCGATCTGGCGTTTGCGCCAGTCTTCCAGCGCCTTGGGGGCGGTGGTGTAGTGACCGTGGATGTCGATGATCATGGTGTGATTCCTTGTTGTCTTGCCGCCGCCCTGTGGGCAGCGGCTGTGCAATGCTCAGCCCTGCTTGTTCTGGTCCCAGGCCAGTGCGCCAGCATCCTTGCCGGTGACCGAATACAGCGCGCCCGGCGCATTGCGGGTGGCCTGGAATTGCTCCAGCGTCTGGCCGCGCATGGCGGCGTAAATATGCAGATTGGACACACCCACTACCGCACCTAGTTTTTCCAGGCCAAAGAAAATCACCCCGTAGCGGATCAGCGCATCCCAGTCGCGCCGCTGCAGCATGTCAGCCTCTTCGGCCGTCAGCCCGGCCTTGGCATACGCCGCTTGCGGGTCGTTAAGGAACAGTTCGCGGTGTGCCGGGTCGACCATGTCGCGCAGGAATTTATTCAGGCGATAGGTGCGCAGGCTGGTTTCCAGCGTGAAGGGATGGGTGCCGCTGAGGGCTTCCGCTCCAGCCAGTTCACGCTCCATGGCATGACGTAGGTCGGCCGTGCGCGGCTTGGGCAGCGGCAGGCTGGCGTTTTCGTAAATGGCGGTGGCAATGCCGGTCATCGACGGCAGGTAGTAGGTCTGGTGGATTTTCTTTACCTGTGCCGACAGCGCGCCGCGCATGATCAGCCACATGATGACTTCCGCCCCTTCCATGCCGCCCAACTCGGCGTAGTCGGCCAGCGTCAGCCGGGTGAGCGCCTGCGGATCTTTTTCGAACAGTTCCAGGAACTGCAGATCCCATTCCGGGTTATTGAAGCCGCAGCGCGCACCATGCACCTGATGCGACAGGCCGCCGGTAGCGACGATGGCCACTTTCAGGTCTTCCGGATAGCTTTCGATGGCATCGCGCAGCGCCTTGCCCAGCTTGTAACAGCGCGCGGCGGACGGCACCGGGAACTGCAACACCCCCACGGCCAGCGGCACAATGGGCACATCCCAGTCGCTCTTGCCATTGTTGAGCATGGACAGCGGCGACAGGCAGCCGTGATCCAGCTTCTTGTCCTGGAAGAAGGACATGTCGAATTCGGCTGCCATCAGGCTGTGGCCGATATGGCGCGACAGCGCGGCGTGGCCGGCCACCGGCGGCAGATCGCGTGCGCCACCGCCCTCGTCCGCCACTTCGTAACGCTGGTCTATGCCCAGGGTGAAGGCGGAGTAATGGTCGAAAAAGAAAGACGTGACATGGTCGTTGTAAATCATGAACAGCACATCCGGCTTTTTCTCAGCCAGCCAGGCCTTGACCGGGGCAAAGGCCTCAAAAATGGGCGCCCATACCGGGTCGTCCTGCTTGTTGCGGTCCACCGCGAAGCCGATGGTCGGAGTATGGGAACAGGCGATGCCGCCGATGATAGTTGCCATATCAAGTCTGCCTTGTGTTATTGAGTGCAAGGGCGGTAGCCGCACTACCGCCGCCGTAGTGAAAAATCAGGCTTGCGCGCTGCCTTGCCGGTTACCGCCCAAAATGGCCGCTGCGGCAATCACCGCCGGAATCGCCAGCGCGAGGAAGATGGACTCGAAACCCCAGCCCAGGCTCAGCAGCACGCCGCCGATGGACGAACCCAGAATGCTGCCCAGGCGGCCGACGCCCAGCATCCAGCTCACACCCGTGGCACGGGCCATGGTGGGATAGCAGCCGGGGGCATAAGCATTGAGGCCGGTTTGTGCGCCACTCAGGCAGAAGCCGGTGGCCAGGATGGCCAGCACGATCCAGGCCGAATTCAAGCCGCTGCTACCCAGTACCAGCAGCGCCACGCCGCCCAGCAAGTAAGACGCGCTGATCACGCGGCTGGGCTTGATGCGGTCCATGGCAAAGCCCACCACGATGGCGCCCACGGTGCCACCCAGTTGGAACATCGCGGTCAGGGTGGAGGCACGGTCGATCGAGATGCCGGCGTCCTTCATCATGGTGGGCAGCCAACTGGTGGTGAGGTAGATCACCAAGAGGCCCATGAAGTAGGTCAGCCACAGGCTGAAGGTTTTCAGCGCATAACCGCGGGAAAACAGCACGCCCAACGGTTGCTTGGCGCTGACCGGGGCTTCTTGCGAAACAAATACCTGATAGCTGTCCAGCTTCACCTGGCACACGCGCGCGAGCAGCGGGCGCACGCGCTCGGCCGGTGCGCCCTTGCCCACCAGATAACGGGCGGATTCAGGCAGCAGGAAGAACATGAAAGGCAGCAGGATCAGCGGCATCAGGCCACCAAAGGTCAGCACCGCCTGCCAGCCAAAGCGCGGAGTCAGCCAGGCAGCGGCAAAGCCGATGGCCGCCGACCCCAGATTGAAGCCGGTAAACATGGTGGCAATCACCGAAGAACGAATGCGCTCCGGAATGTATTCGGAGATCAGCGTAGTGGTATTGGGCATGGCGGCACCCAGCGCGAGGCCGGTGACAAAGCGCAGCGCGGCCATCCCTTGCGGGCTGGTGGCATGAGCCGTGGCCAGCGTGGCCAGGCCAAAGCCCAGTACCGAGCCCAGCAACACCTTGCGCCGGCCAAACCAGTCCGCCGAAGAGCCGGCCAGCAAGGCACCCACCGCCAGGCCGATGGGCGCAGCGCCCATCACCACACCAAAGGCCGGACGCGAGATATGCCACTCACCCAGAATGCTGGGCGCAACAAAGCCCATGATGGCCACATCCATGCCATCCACGGCCACGATAAGAAAACACAAGACCACCAGCCCCCATTGAAAGGCCGACATCTTGCGCGCGTTGATAAACTCGCGCACGTCCAGTACTTCAGCTTGTTTCATGAATCTCTCCTGTTGCGAACGTTGGGCGCAGATCGTGCCGCGCCACATGATTTTTTCTTGTCAGTCTATGAAATCAGCCGCGTCTAGCCACGCGGCAGCAATACCTCTCCGCGAAACAGCGGTCGAGCGGTACGGATCAGCGCCACCGCAGGTGCGGCATCGCCTTGCGGCGTCAGGCGGATGGTGAATTCACCGCTGGGGTGCTCCACCGAAACCGCCTCACCGCCAGCCAGCACGGCCAGGCCAGCGGCCACCGTGGCCGGGTCGACACAGGCGGTGGCCACCGAGGCAGCGCCCAGCACGCCAATGGCGTCGTGGCATTTTTTCGGAATGAAAGTACGGGTATGAATGGCCCCGCCAGCAATCGGCGCGGCAATCAGCGTCATCTTGGGCACCACGCGATGGCTGACATCGCCCAGCCCCATGCGCGGGCCGATGGCCAGGCGGATGGCTTCCAGCTGCTGCTTGAAACTGTCGTGGGCGTCCAGCTCGGCCGGGCTTTCATAGCCGCTGATGCCCAGATCGGCAGCCCGCAGCAGCACCACCGGCATGCCGTTGTCGGTGCAAGTAACCGGAACACCGTTGACCACATCCTGCGCCTGCCCGGTGGGATAGAGCGCTCCGCAGGAGGAGCCGGCCACATCGGCAAAACGCAGTTCGATGGCGGCGGCACTGCCGGGTACGCCGCTGATGCGGGTAGTACCCTGGTAGCTCACCTTGCCGCCCGGGGTGGGCAGCACGGCTTCACACAGTGACTGGGTATTCACCATGTGAATGCGCACGCGGGTTTCACCGTCGGCACAGGGCAGCAGCCCCTCTTCCAGTGCAAACGGCGCCACCCCGGCCAGGATATTGCCGCAGGTGGGCGCGTAATCGATGCGATTGGCCCCGATCACCAGTTGGCCGAACAGATAATCGATATCGGCATCGTCACGGCTGGAGGGAGAAATGATGGCGATCTTGGTGGTCAGCGGATGGGCACCGCCAATGCCGTCGATCTGGCGCAAGTCACTGCCGTCCATGGCGGCCAGTAGCAGGCGATCACGGCTGGCCGGGTCGGCTGGCAGGTCTGCCGCGTGAAAGAATGCCGCCTTGGACGTACCGCCGCGCATCCACACGCAGGGTAGCGCCTGCAGGCCACCGTATCGTGCTGTCGAATTCATGCTCATCCTCCGCATTGCCTGGGCAAATTTCTTTTCGTTCCAACAATATATGCGGAGGGAGCCGGGCCGACTTTGCCCCTTCGTGACTGTGCATTCTCATTTTGTGACAGCGGCCAGCCAGTTTTTCCGATGGCCGCCCGCCGGCGCAAGCGGCGGCAGCTTGCTCGCCGCGCACGCGGGAATGCTCAGGACAACAGGCTGTCGCCGCGATTGATGTGATGGGCAGCGCGATGCAGATGGGTCAGCAAATGGCGTACCACCGGGGCCAGTGCCAGCTCCTGACGCAAGATGGCGCCCACCTGCAGCGGCAGGCCGGCTTCGGCCAGTGCAATGGGGGCGACATAATTGGCCAGCCATGGCTGGTGGGCGATCTGCTGCGGCAGCAAGGCCACGTAATCGCCAGTGGACACCAGCGACAGCAAGGCCAGGGTGGAATTGACCAGCGCGCCTTGCTGCGGTGCCTCCAGGCCATTGCGTTCGAACAGGGCCCGTGCATAACCGGAATGGCTGTTGGTACCGGCATACACCCAGGGTGCCTGCTGTAAATCCTGCAAACTCTTTGCTTGCAACCAGCGGCTGCCCTTGCGTGCGGTCGGAATCATTGTGGTGGCCAGCAAGGGCTCAACATAGAACTCGCCGGCAGACAGGTCATCCGGAATGCCACCCACGGTGATGTCGACCTCGCCGCTACGCAGTTTTTGCAATTGCGCCACATACAGCTCTTCGCTGATGCGCAGTTGAATCTGCGGAAACTCACGCACAAAGGTGCGCATGGCCTCCGGTATCAGCAGCATCACGGCCAATGGCACTGCGCCAATATGCAGCTTGCCCACCAGATGACCACCGATCTGGCTGATTTCATCGGCTGCGGCATCCAGCTCGTGGCGCGCCCGCACCGCCCGCTCATACAACACCCGGCCTTGCGCCGTGGGCTGCACCCCGCGTGAGGAGCGCACCAGCAATGGCGCAGCCAGTTCCAGCTCCAGTTCACGGATCATCCGGGTCAGCGCCGGTTGCGAGCAAGCAAGCCGCCGGGCTGCCGCACGCATGCTGCCCTCTTCCACGGCAGCGATCAGCGCCGCCAGTGTTGCCAGTTTCATTCTTCCCTCCTCACCAGTCATTCCCACCGGCTCTGGCGATCAACAAAGCGGATCGCCAGCACAGTTTTAGCATCTTTGATGAATCGCACCTTAGCCGCAGAATGCCCCACAAAGCAAAAAAACCTCCGGTTCGCTCGGGTGCGCCAACGAAACGCCCAGTGATCACGGACCTTGCATTGATGGAGGAGAGACTCATGACCACCCCTGCCGCCCGCGCGGACCGGGATGACGTGTTGCGCTATCTGTGCGTATTTCTGTCAGTAGCACATACAGGCAGCGTCACCCGTTCATCCGAGCAGATTTTCAAGGCCGCCTCGGCCATCACCCGTGCCCTGACCCAGATGGAGCAATTGCTGGGCGTCAGCCTGTTCGAACGCCGCCCGCGTGGCATGTTGCTCAATGCCTATGGCGAAGCCGTCCATTTGCGGGCGCGGCGCATTCAGGCCGAAATCCGCCAGGCAGCAACAACCTTGTGTAACGGCCAGAGCACCAGGAAAGATCCGGCCGTCCTCACCCAGTTACTGCTATCCGGTAACAAATTGCGCGTTTTTGTCAGTCTGGCCAGCCATGGCCAGATTGCTGCCAGTTGCCACCATCTGGGCATGAGCAAATCCGGCATCAGCATGTCGCTGGCACGGCTGGAAGAATCGGTGGGCCAGCCGCTATTCCAGCGCACGGCACAAGGACTGGTCGTCAGCGAAGCGGCCGAGCCATTGCTGCTGCATGCTAAACGGGTGTTTGCCGAAGTGCGCCACATGCAGGCCGACCTGATGGCGCTGCAAGGCAGCGTCGAGGGCTGTATCACGGTGGGGGCCTTGCCATTGGGCCGCACGCGTCTGCTGCCGCTTGCCATCGTGCATCTTTTGCAAAAATATCCCGGCATACAGATCAAGACACGGGAAAGCTCTTACGAAGAGCTGGCACGCGACCTGGGCTGTGGCGACATCGACTTCATCTTTGGCGCACTGCGGCCGCAAGAGGAAAACCGGCAGCTGGTCAGCGAAGCCTTGTTTGTCGATCAGGTACGCATTTTCTGCCGCGCCAATCACCCGCTGACCCGCACGCCGGACCACCTCAGCCTGGCCACCCTGCAGCACAACGGCTGGATCCTGCCCCGGCAGGACTCTCCCGCACGGCGGGCCCTGGTCAGGTCGTTTACCCGCCAAGGACTCAGCGCCCCGCAGCCCTCGGTGGAAAGCGGTGACCTGGCCGTCGTGCGCAATCTGCTGACCCACAGCGATCTGCTGACGGCCTGCTCACCCCATCAACTACGCTATGAAATGGAAAAAGGGGACATTGTCGAATTGAATGTCGACCTGGGCGACGCCGAGCGAAGCATAGGAATTATCCAGCGCTCCGGCTGCCACCCTCCTCCCGCCATGCAGGCACTGCTGGAGGAGGTGCGCAAGATATGCGCCAGCGACCTGCTGCCATGCAGTCCGCCAGCAGCGAGCTACACACCCCGCCGGACGGCAGAACTGGCGCAACACTGTGTCAGCTAGCGGCCGGGCAGCCCGGCTGACGCCGTATCTGCGGCCAATGATTCTGGCAAAGGAAAATGGCTGGATTGGATTGACCAGGGGCCGGCGGCGCTGATACGGCCACCATCCCGCCAACACAGGCGGGATGGTGTGAGCCAGGCGATCAGAAGGAGTAAATGAACTGCGTGGCAAAAATATCGTTATTGCGCGACAGGCTGCCATCGTTGCGCTGGAACACCGCATTGCTGGCAAAGTCGTGACGATATTCCACTTTCACCGTCATCTTGTCGGTCGGGTAGAACAACAGGTCCAGTGCAATGTCGCTGCGGTTGGTCCCCTTGCAGTCCATGCCATTATTGCTTGAGGCATTCAGGCATTGCTGGTCCACCCCCCAGCCGCTGGTGGGATTGATACTGGCAGTGTTCCCGCTCAAGCCGTACAGGATGCCGCTGCCACCGCCTCCGTTGCGGCTGTTGTTCAGGTAATCAAAGCGCAGCACCGTGCCCACCTTGCCCAGCCAGTCGGTATGCCATTTCTTGCTGCCCAGCAGGGAAAAGCCATACCACTGTGCCATGCCGCCATTCCAGGCCGCGTGGGCCTGCTGGCCGTAGTCGACCTGGGCGTTGTACTGGATGTCCGCCCAGGTATAGGTCAGGTCGGCCTCGGCATAGGCATAGCGGCCAAACGGCGAGGACAGATTGCACTGATAACCATAGCCACCACTGCAGCTGGACGGGGTGAACAGGGTTTGCCGGCCAATATTGGCGGAAAAGCCCAAATCCAGCGAAGTGGAGTACTGGTAATCTACCCGCGCCGCCAGCGTGGGCGTGCTGTTACTGCTACTGCGGCCATTCTGCCCGCTGACCACCGCCCCGGCCGACTTGAGCTGCTCGTTGGCCAGCATGAATTGCCACAGTGTCTGGTAGTTGTTGGTAAACAGCTTGTAGTTCATGCCCAGATAGGAAGCGGGCTCGCTGAAATCAAACAGCAGGTTGTGGGTAAGGGTTTGCGTCTGATTGGTGGGATTAGGCTCATAGCCGGCCAGGCTGGGCAACAGACCCAGCTGCAAGGTGTCGGTGCTGCTTAGCGGCAGGTTGACATTCGCCTGATTGAAAATGCTGTTGGTCAGCCCGCCACTTTCGCTGCTGAAACTGGCACCACTGCCCCGGTCCGGCTGGATCACCAGCTCGACACTGGGCGCCTCTGGCCCTACGCCAAAGGTCTTCTTGATGTCCAGATAGACATCGCCCAGATTGCTGTCGTAATAGTTGTAGGCACCGTTCTTGTTAAGAAAATGGAAGCTGGCGGAGTTGCTGTTGCGGTTGTACAGAAACATCGGATCCACAAAGCCGGTCACGCTCAGCCCGGCTATCGGCCCGGTCTGCGCCGCTTCGCTCAGCGTATCCACCTTGATCTTGAGACTGTTCACTGTTTGCTTGAGGGTTTCCGGCTCGTCGGCCGCATCGGCCGGCGGCGTACCGGCATTGACCGGGGCCGGGGCCGCGTCTGCCGTCACCCCCAGTTGCTGCTGCAGGTTTTGCACTTGCTGTTGCAGCAAGGGAATCTGCGCATTGCTTTGCTGCAAGGCTTTGATTTGCTGTTCCAGGGCTTCCAGTTTTTGCAGCAAGGGCGAGGTGGCCTCGCTGGCGGCCTGGGCACAGACCGGCAGCGCCATGATGGCCAGGGCGATATGTTTCAGTTGCATGATGAGCTTCCCCGAGTGACTGATGTATGGCGCTTAGTGGGTTTTCAGTTCCTGCCACAGCCGGGTTTCCAGCCGCATGATTTCAGTGGGCAAGGCACGTACGGTGAACAGCTTCTTCATCTCGGCCGCGCTCGGGTAGACCGTCGGGTCGGATAGCACCTCCGGCTTGATCAGTGGCTTGGCTGCCGGTACGGCAGTGGGGTAAAAGGTTTCGTTACTCAGCGCCGCTGCTTCGTTGGCCGAAATGACATGGTTGATCCATTTCATCGCGGCATCGACATTCGACGCAGTCTTGGGAACTGCCATCACGTCAAACCAGATCACGCTGCCCTCCTTGGGCAGGATGTACTGGATGGTGTAAGGCTTGTGCGCGGCCTGTGCGGCCAGGCGGGCGGTATTCACATCACCGGAGTAACCGAAGGCCATGCAGATATCGCCACTGGCCAGATCGGGTGCGTAGCTGCTGGAGTTGAATTGGCCGATATAAGGACGGATGGTTTTCAGCAGTTTGAATACTTCCTGGTAATCCGCCGGATTGGTACTGAGCGGGTTCTTTTTCAGGTAGTACAAGCCCATGCCGAATACGTCCACCGGCGAATCGAGCACCGACACGCCACACTTGGACAGCTTGGCCATGTACTTGGGGTCAAACAACATGTCCCAGGTATTGAGCGGCACGCCCTTGCCCAGCACGGTCTCCACTTTTTGCAGGTTGATACCGATGCCATCCGTCCCCCAGTTCAGCGGAACACCATATTGATTACCCGGATCGCTGCTTTCCAGAATCTTCATCAGCACCGGATCAAGCTTGGCCAGATTGGGAATCTTGCTCTTGTCCAGTTTGCGGAACAGTCCAGCCTGCAACTGGCGGCCAAAGTAGGCATCCGATGGCACCACCACGTCGTAACCGGAATTGCCCACCAGCAGCTTGCTCATCAGCGTGTCATTGCTGTCGAACTCCTGGTAGCGCACCTTGATGCCGGTTTGCTTGAGGAAGTTGGCATTGCTGTCTTTGGCCAGGCTATTGCCCCAGTTGTAGACATTGACCTGGCCGGCATCGGCAGCCGCATGGCCAGAAACGCTGCCCAGCAGGGCCAGCGCACAACAGGTATGGATCAGTTTTCTCATTTCTCAGCCTTTGTCGTTATCGCCGCTCTACAGGCGGCATGGTGGGTACAACACAATCAATCAGTCGCGGCCATCGCTCAGTTTGGGCTGGCGAGATACACCGTTTCACCGCGGAACACCGTGGCCTGCACCAGCGAATGGTTCAGCCCGGAGAGCGGCAGCGCGAAGATATTGCCGGCCAGAATGACAAAATTGGCCTCATTGCCCGGCAGCAGGCCGCAGCACTCATCCAGCCGCAACGCATGGCTGGCATTGAGGGTGTGGGCTTGCAGCATGACTTGCAGGTCCAGCCGCTCGTCGGGATTCCATGGCATGGCTGCGGGATGATCCGCCGGCAGATGGGTGACACCGGTTTGCATGATTTCCAGAGGATCCATGGTGGAAACCGGCCAATCCGAACCGCCAGCCAGCATGGCACCGGCATTGCGCAGGCTGCGGAAGGGATAGCTGCGCCCTGCCCGCTCGCTGCCCAGAATGTCGCAGTACAACGCTTGCAAGGCCGGCGCGGCCGCCGTCCACAAAGCCTGCACGCTGGCAATGGCCCCCAGCGGCGCAAAGCGGGGCATGTCGTCCGGGTGTACCAGCTGCAAATGCGCCAGCTGGGCGCGGCGCTCGCGCGGGCCATTGCAGCTGGCAGCCCATTCCAGCGCGTCCAGGGCCATGCGCACGGCGCGATCTGCCAGGGTATGGAAATGCAGGTCGAAACCAGCCGCGTCGGCCATGGCGACGATTTCATTCAGTGCCGGCTGCTGCCACAAGGCCAGGCCGCTGTCGTCGGTGCCGGGGTAAGGTTCCAGTAGCGCGGCAGTACGCGATTCGGTTACGCCATCAATGAAGATTTTCACCGTGTGCACATGCAGGGTGTCGCCCTCGTAGCGCTGTTTCCACTCACGAAAACGGGCAATCTGTGCTGCCGGATCATGACGCGGCGTGGCCAGCAAGCCAGCACTGACATGCAGCTTGAGGCTGCCGGCATCGCGGGCGTTGGCATAAGCCTGCAGCAGGCCTTCGTCCACACGGGCATCAAACCAGCCGGTAATGCCCAGGCGGTGTGCCATGGCAATGGCCTTGGCCAGCGATTGCGGATAGCGCGCCGGCCCCAGCTGCGGAATCAGTCCGAACAGGCGGTACAGCGCAGCCTCATGCACCACACCACTGGGCTGGCGGCTGTCTGGCTCGCGCTCGTGAATGCCGCCGCTGGGGTCGCTGGTATCGGCGCTGATGCCGGCCGCCGCCAGTCCGGTGCTATTCAGGCAGCCACTGTGCACGTCGTGCCCCAGCAGCAGCAGCGGGCGGTCGGCCAGTGCGACGTCAAGTTGCTGGCGGGTGGGATAGCTGCCGAATACGTTTAAATCAATGCCGCCGAGAAATACCCATTGCTCGTCCGCCTGTGCCAAAGCGGCTTCGCGGATGAGTTGCAGCACGCCTTCGGCACTGTCGGCGCGCTCCAGCTCGGTATCGCCCACCATCTGCTGGCCTTCCAGCGGATGGGCATGGCCATCGACAAAAGCGGGGATGATCTGCTTGCCATCAAGGTCGATCTGCTCGGTCTGGCTGCCGGCCATGGCGCGTATGGTCTGGTCATCACCGCTGGCGATGATCTTGCCGCCGCCAATGGCCAGCGCACTGTGCATGGCGCTGAAGTCGTTGCCGGTATGGATGCTGCCGTTGTAATAGATTTTTTCGGGATACTGCATGCCTGCCTCCTGATTCATGACCAACACAGGGTCATGCGTCAGGAGGCTGTTGCGCCCTGGGGCAGAACCGTGTGCAACCGGTTCTGATCATGGAGGGAGGGCGACAGGCTGTCTGTCCTCGTATTTCAGGACAAAGCGGCAGGCTGATGGTGACGCTGCTCCACGGCCACGCACCAGGCAAACAGTTCGGACTTGCTGGCCACACCAATCTTGGTCAGCGCACGCTCCATATAGGTGCGTACGCTGCACGGGCTGATCGAGACATGTTCGGCAATCTGCGGCACCGACCAGCCTTGCAGCATGGCATGACAGATCAGCCGTTCGCGTGCTGACAACTGCTTGCCGGCCAGCTGCAGGCAGCGATCAAAATAGTGCAGCAGCACATCTTGTGCTGGTGCAATACAGGGCGAACTGAGCCGGGCATGCTGCGCCAGGAGCGGCATCAGAAAATGGCAGGTCTGGCGCAAGCGGCCCAGCTCGGCCAGGGTAAAGGAAGGGGTATTGCGACAGCGGAAAATCGACAGCAGGTACACATAGTCGGTTTCACAGCCCAGCAGGCTGCACTCCTCGCCCAGCGGGCTTTGCGCGATCATGCGGCCATAGGCCGTGGGCGGATAGTGCTCATTGCGTGACAACACCAGCTGCGGGTCCTGCACCTGTTCGATGAACTGCAGCAACTGCTGGTCCTGCTTCCATTCCATATCGCGCTGGTATAGCGACAAGGCCAGCCGGGTTTCTTCCGGATCCGCCTCGCCGGCAAAGAACAACACATCCAGCTGCTCCACCGGCTGCTGGTAGCCGCCACGGCGAAAACGCAGGGCCGTCATGTGATAGGAACTGGGGTCTACCGCACCATGCAGCCACTGCCACAAGCGCGTGGTGAACTGTGGCGTGCCCATGCTGCCCAGCAGCGCACCCGCGGTCTCCAGTGCAATCGAATGTTGCATCATGCCTCCTATCGCCAGTGGATAAGGCATATCCACTCGGCCACACTAAACCTTCTGTTTCAGATGGCCAAGTGGCAAGCATGAATCGGGCCATGAGCTATTCTCTCCTGAGGCCCGACAATCAGGGCCGTGCAAGCACCTCATCGCCCTGCTGACTGCCGGGCTTGCTGAGTCAATGAGCAAGCTGCCGCCGCTGGCTGCGCGGCCAGCGACCAATAGCGCTTTTGCCAGCCCCGCTGGCATTGCATGGGTTTCATCCAACACTGGCGATCAGGCCAGATGCCTGAGCCATCAACTCGCTGACTCAGCCAAATACCGTCACCACCTGGCGCGACAAGGCCATCAACTCGCCATCCGGCCCGTACAGATAGGCATCCTGATTGCAATAACCATCGCGGGCAGCCAGCAAGGTGGCATCCATATGCCACCAGCCCTCGGCGCTGATGGGCGGCAGGTGGCGCACGAATTCCAGCGACCAGCTCAGTGTGCTGGCCGGCGTCAGTCCCTGCAGCAGCGACAAGGCCACGGGTGGAATGGCATCTGCCAGCGCCACGATGTGTGCCTCATCCAGCACACCAGCATCACGCTGGCGTAGCTGAATGCGATTGACCGGCTGGCTGCCACCACTGAAAGGCAAGGCTCCGGCCAGCCAGCGATAAGCATAATGCTGGGTAAAAGCCGGGGTGAGGCCGGCGATATAAGGAAGTTCCTGGGCTGTCTCGCCAGCGGCGCCGAGCGGGCAGGCAGCCGGGTTCAACTGTATGGCGGAATTCCGTGACTGGCCAAAAGCGGCGACGAAGATGGCAGCAGTCTGCTCGCCATCCAGCAGGCGGGCGCTCAGTTGGACTACGGTTTTGCCCTGCCGCAGCAGCATCACTTCAATCAGTATCTGGCCTGCGGCAATCGGCGCCACAAAGGTGCTGTGCAGCGACCACAAGGGCGGCAATGCCGGCAGCCATTGGCGCATGGCCCGCACCGCCAGCATGGCTTGCGCGCCACCAAACAAGGTGCGGCCCTGCGCCCAGTCATCACTTGTTTCGCAAACAAACCGCGCAACAGTAGCGTCTGCACTTTGCAGGGTGGGGATCATTTCATCGATATGCATGCTGTTTCTCTGTATGGCCGGGGCCTACCCCGTTTGTCATGCAGTGTAGCCATGGCAAACCAGCCGGCACAGTGGCAATATCGACAATATTCAGGTCAATAGCGCCACCTCATGTACCAGATCAGCATCCTGCTTCCCCAGCACTGCTATGCCGGGAGCGTCACCGGTTTCATCGACATCCTGTTATTTGCCAATCAACTGGCCGAGCGCAAGGGACAGGCAGCGCTATTTGGCTGGACCCTGTGCAGCCAGCAGGCCGAGCCGGTGCAAAGCGCATCGGGCATCCTGCTGCAGGCGGATGGCGATTTCAGCCTGGCCAGCGGCGCAGACACCATCATCGTGCCACCGCTTGCCTATGCCTCACTCAAGCAATTCCAGGCAAGGCTGAGCAGTGAAACAGCGCTGCATCAGCAGCTTCCTGCCTGGCATGCGGCAGGCAAGCAGCTGCTTTCATTCTGTACCGGCATCCCCTTGCTGGCGGAAAGCGGAGTACTGAATGAGCGGCCGGCCGCCATCAGCTGGTGGCTGACCACCTGGTTTCGCAACCGCTACCCAAGTGTGCAGCTACAACCCTATGCCACCATGAGCGAAAGCCCGGGCCTGCTATGCGGCGGGGCAAGTACTTCTTATATAGAGCTGGCCTTGCATCTGGTCAGGCAGCACGGCGGGCAGGAAATCGCCCTGGCCTGTTCGCGCCTGCTGCTGACCGGGCCTCAGCACAGCAGCCAGGCACCGTATATGACCATGCAGAGCTTTGCCGGGCATGATGATGCGCTGGTACTGCGCTGCCAGTACTGGCTGCAGGATAATCTGGCCGCGCCCTTCAGTCTGGAAGCGCTGGCCGGGCATGCGCGCAGCAGCAGCCGCACGGTGATCCGCCGCTTCAACCAGGTATTGGGCGTATCCCCGCTGCGCTATTTGCAGCAGCTACGCCTGCATGCCGCCCGGCGCTGGCTGGAGGGCAGCAACTTGCCACTGGAGCAGATTGTCCAGCAGCTGGGCTATAGCGATAGCGCCAGCTTTCGTCGACTATTCCAGCGCGAGCTGCATTGCACGCCGGCAGCCTACCGCAAACAGTTCCAGCCCGTCTGAGCCGCAGTGCCCCGGCAGGCATGGCCGTGCTTGCCCTCCCCCTTAGCTCACTGGCGTGCAGCAGCCACCATGCCATCCAGCCAGTCCTGGTGGCCGTTGATCATGGGATTCGGTTTGGCTTGTGCCAGTGACTGGGCAGGTTTGCCGTTCTGGGTTTCCTGGGTGAGGATGCGTATCCGGCCGGCAGAGAGTTCTTCAATCAGCCAGGCGTGATGCACGTCCAGGCGGTCCTCCGCGGTGCTGCCGGCCCAGCCATGCCAGGCGATGCGCGCAGGCTGACCAGGCAGCGGCGCTACATGCTCCACCACCTGGGCCTCGACAGGAAAGCCGAAGGTTTCAAAGTAAAAACGGTCGCCAAACGCCAGCTGCGGCCCCTTGCCATCGTAGAAGCGGGCATTGGCCGAATTGGCGTAATAGCTGGGCCACAGCTGCGGGGTATTCAGCAGGGTCCAGAGTTTTTCCATCGTTACCCCGGTGACAATCACCTCATTGGAACAGTAATTGTCGGTAAAGCCGGGCACATAGCCGGCGGGCCAGATAATGTCACTCATGATGTTTTCCTTGCGGCAGTTGTAGGTAAGAAAGCTTGACTGCTACTGTACGCATCACACATCAATGAATAAATAGCCGTAAAATCACATCATCTGTTACGCCAGAGAATAACCATGCCTGCATTCGATGCCACCCAAATCAGCACCATCGCCCTGTTTTGCAAAGCCGCAGAGCTGAGCAGCTTTTCCGCCGCCGCAGAAGTGTTGGGGCTGACACCAGCGTCGGTCAGTCGCGCCATCAAAAGGCTGGAAGAGCGGTTGGGTGTGCGCCTGTTCTCGCGCACCACGCGCAATGTACGGCTGACCAGCGAAGGCGAACTGTACTGGCAGGAGTGCAGACAGGCTCTGGAGCAGATTGCCGAGGCCGAACGCACCATTAGCGGCCACCAGAAAGTGCCCAGTGGCTTGCTGCGCATCAGTGTCGGCACCTTGTATGCCAATTTCCGCCTGTTGCCGCTACTACACGAATTCACGGCGACTTACCCGCAGATCGAACTGGAGCTGAGTCTGTCCAACCGGGTGGCTGACATTGTGGAAGAGGGTTACGACCTGGCCATCCGCGTGGGTACACCACAAGACTCGCGGCTGATCGTACACAAGCTGGAAGACGCCACGGTGGGCATATTTGCCACGCCGGCCTATCTGGCCCGGCACGGCGTACCACAGCAGCTGGATGATCTGGCACAGCATGATTGCCTGCAATTCATCCTGCCCACCACCGGCCGCCCCATGCCCTGGATTCTGCAAATGCCCGATGGCCAGCCACTGGACCATCAGTTCCACAGCCGATTCCGCCTGCTGGATGATGCGCTTGGCTGCATCAGCTGGGGGCAGGCCGATGGCGGATTATTCCAGACCTATCACTTCATCACCGCGCCCGCCTTGGCCCGGGGAGAGTTGCTGGAAGTGATGCACGCCTATGGTGGAAGATCACGGCAGTTTTCCATAACCTATCCGCAGAACCGCCATCTGTCTGCCCGGGTTCGCTCGTTTGTTGATTTCCTGCTGCAGCGGCTGCGGCATCCGGCCGGCCAGCCCCCGCGCTGAGGCAAGCATGTTATTGCGGGCTGGCGAGTCGCCCTCCCAAACGGGTAAGGTGCTGTACCTGCAGGCCCCGCCCTTGTCCTCGGCCAGATTGCTGCCGGCCAGCAAGCGGGCCACATCCAGCACCACATGGTCTTGTGCCGGGTCGAAATCCGGCAGCATCACGCTGACCCGGTTAGGGCTGAGGCAATGCACGGTACCCGCCTCGGCCGGGTTGCCGCTACAGCCGGTGGAGCCCAGATGCAGCGTCCACACCGCGGCGCGGCCATTGCTGCGTGCCACCCCGCCTTCCGGCAGCAGTTCCAGCTTGATGAATTTGCGCCCCACCTGCCAGCTCCAGGCCATGCTGGCGCGATCCAGCGGCGCATCAGCCAGTTCGAAATTGCCATGATTGAGTGACACGGCCTGCCCTTGTGGATTAAGACCTAACACCGGCACGCCGATGGTGAATAGCAAGCCACGGTAGTGCGCGGCGGGCACCTCCCCTTGCACGGTGTCATGCACGGGACCGATGGTACCTGCGTGACAGCTGCCACCACCGGGGACGAAATCCAGCAAGGCAACATCGCGCGACTGCCATGCATCCGCACGTAACTGCAAAACCTGCGGCTGGCCGTCGTCGCGAATCAGACGGATGTCCGACAGATAGAACTTGGCATCTTTCAGCCGGGTGGACACGGGCGGCTGCCCCAGTGGCAATGCAGGGCTGGCACAAGAGAAGGCCTGTTCGCCGGCCTGCAAGGCAAAATGCAGGGCGACTTCCTGCCCGGCAGCCAGCCGTGGGACGGATAGCAAGCAGACAGTCAGCAGGCCGGTATGGAAAAAACGCTGCAACATGACAAGGACTCCAGCCAGGGGCCGAGGCCCCCGGCTTGCGGGCTGGCTTAGTACTTGCCGCGCAGGGTCAGCATGACATTGCGCGGTTCGCCATAGAAGTTGTAGATATTCGGTGTACCAACCGAGGCGTAGTAGCGGGTATCAAACAGATTGTTGATATTCAGCGCCAGGCTGTAGTTCTTGTTGAACTGGTAGCCGATACGGGCATTGGCCACCACATAGCCGCTGTTCACCACCTCGTCCGACCAGCCGCGCGAGCTTTGCGCACGGCTTTGGGCAATCAGGCCGCCACCCAGCGAGTAGCCCTTGAGCCAGCCGGTATCGGCAAAGGTGTAGTTGCTCCACAGCTTGAACTGGTTACGCGGGGTCTGGATCGAGTAGGTCTTGCCCTGGTTGCTGGGGTCGGACAGATAGGTGGTGGTCATATAGGTGTAGCCGGCCGTCACGTCAAAGCGGCTGTTCACCTTGCCCTGTACTTCCAGCTCTACCCCCTGCGATTCGATTTCACCGGCATTCAGGTAGTAGTTGGAACTGGGATAGGCCGGGTCGGCATAGGCCCGGTTCTTGTCACGGATATTGAAGAAGGCCAGGGTCGCACCCAGCCTGGAATCCAGAAACTCCCCCTTGGCCCCTACTTCATACTGACGACCGACCCGCGGGTCCAGCGTGGAGCCATCGGCCTTTTGCTGGGGTTGCGGCACAAAGATATTGGCATAGCTGGCGTACAGGGTCACTTGCTGGCTGAAGTCGTACAGCAGGCCGCCATAAGGCGTGACGCGATTGCTGGCCTTGGCACCGTCTTTCCAGTCGGTCACGGTGGACGGGGCAATATTGTGCGACTTGGCTAGGAAGGTGGTGGTGCGCGCCCCCAGCAGCAGGGTGGTGGCATCAGTCAGGTGCAGGCGACCCTGGGTATAAAAGCCACTTTGCCGGGTATTGCTTTCGCTGCCGGAGGTGTAGTTGATCACCGGTTCGGCCAAGCTGCTACCGCTGGCGTAGTCCACCCCGGAATAAGTCGGCCCGCGACCGGAACGGCCCTTGCTATTGTATTCATCGACATTGAAGCCCAGCAGCATGTCATGCTTGCGGCCCCATATTTCCAGCGGCCCGGACAGGCTTATATCCATGCCGTCGCGGGTATAGGTGTAGTCACCGCGCATGGTGCTGTAGTCGATGGTATTGGTCAGCGGGTTCAGGCCGGATGAGGTATAGGCATATTTGTAGTACAGCTCCTGCACCCGGTGGTTCACGTTCAGCTTGGCGGCCCATTCATTGCCGAACTTGTGTTCCAGCGCGGCGGACAGCTCCTGCGTGTTGTAACTGGTACGTCCCCAATCCGGGGCATTGAAGGTAGAGGGCGATACCTTCAGCAACTGGTAATGACCATTACTGTCGGTGGAGGTGTAAGTGGCCAAGCCGGACCACGGGTCTTTCACCGTCTGGTTCTGCCCGGTATAGCTGATGTCAAAGGTGGTTTGCGGGCTCAGTTCAAAACGCAACATGCCGGACAGCAGCCACTTGTTGCTGTGGGTGTGGTCGTAAAAATAGTCGCGGTCTTCGCTGCTGGCAATCAGCCGGCCTTGGACAGTGCCGCTTTCATTCATGGCACCGGTGACATCGCCCACCAGACGGTTATTGCTCCAGGAGCCGGTACTGGCTTCCCAACTGGCGGCAAAGTCTTTTTGCGGCTTTTTCTTTACCAGATTGACAATCCCCCCCGGCTCGCCCACCCCGCGCAGCAGTCCGGCGGGGCCACGCAGCACCTCGATGCTTTCATACAAGGGCAGGTCAAACTGGTGCGAGGGCGACAGGCCGTTATACGACGTCACCCCGTCATACATCACCCCGACCGAGTTATAGCCGCGTATCAGGTACTGATTACTCAGGGTGTCGTTGGCAATGACAGTGACACCGGTGGCCTGCTGCATGGCATCGGCCACCGTGGTCATGTGCTGGTCTTCCATTTGCTGCTTGCCCACCACCGATACCGAGTTGGCAATCTCGCGCAGGCTGACCGGCTTTTTGCCAAAAATGGCTACCTTGTCCGCCTTGTAGCTGTCCAGTGCCATGGCGGTCACTACCACTTCCGGCATCAGCTGTGCATTGGCGGGATTGGCTGCTTTGACAATGATATAGCTGCCACTCGCGGTTTTCCGGGCTTGCAAGCCACTACCTTGCAGCAGACGGGCAAGCGCCTGCTCGGCCGACATGGTGCCATTGAGCCCGGCGCTGCGCTGACCATCCAGTTCATTGCTGGCAAACAGCAGTTGCAGGCCGGTTTGCCCGGCCAGCCCGGTCAGGGCAGAGGCCAGGCTTTGCGGCGGAATGTTGACTGTCACATCTTGTGCCAGAGCGGCACTGGAAAACAGGGTAGAAACCAGCAGGGCCAAGCCCAGTGATTGGTGGCGTTGTTTCATCTTCGTTTCTTTGCTTTTGAGTGTTCATCACGGACAAGAAGGAAGACGAAACAAGGGTCCACAACCTGACATGGCTCAGCACTTATTTTTTTCTACGCAGCAAAACAGTGCCATCCGGCTGTGGCTGCGCCTGCAAGGGCAGCATGCTGGTGAGCATGCTCAGCAAGGTGTCACGGTCGTCGCGCTGTACGCTGCCGCTGAGCAAGAGGCTGGCCTGTGACGGGTCCTCCAGCCGCCATGACTGCGCCGACTGGCCATTGACTGCCTGCAGCAAGTCCCCCAGCGGCAGGTGGTTGAAAGTCCAGGTGTCACTCTGCCAGTCAAAGCTGCCCGCAGATAAGGGCCCTGTCAGATGCTGGCCCTGATAACGGGCCTGCTGTCCGGCAGCCAGTTGCAGCACCTGGCCGGCAAGACGCAGCTCCACCAGCCCTTGCTGTACATGCACCGCTACCTGATCCCCGTTGCGCAGCACGGCAAACTCGGTGCCGATATCGCGTAACTCGCCGGCACCGGCCAGTACTTTCAGCGGGCGCGGATTGGGTGCCACCCGGATGCTGGCCATACCCTGCTCCACCAGCAACTGCCGCTCGCCCCAGCGATAATCCACCCGTACCCGGCTATGCCCACCCAGCGTCAGCTTGCTGCCATCTGCCAGGTATTGGCTGCTGCCTTGTCCGTAGGCAGTGAACAGCGCCGACTGCACCGGCAAGTGCAACAAGGTCCAGCCACCCAGCACCACCAGCAACAGGCAGCCCAGGCTGCCAGCCCGGCCGCGTCGGCGCGCGGGTGCTTTGGCCAGCTGGTCCATGGCACCCCACAAGCGACATTGGGCGGCGTATTCCTGGCGGTGTTCTGCAGCGGCATCATGCCAGCGCTGGAATTCCGCCTGCTGCTGTGGACTCAGTCCCTCTTGCTGGCGCAACAACCAGCGGGCTGCTTCTTCCCGCAGTTGGCGGACTGCGGCATCGGCCTCATGGCTCATACCCACTCCAGCTGCTGGCGCAATGCCAGCATGGCGCGAATCAACAGCTTTTCCACGGCATTGAGGGTGATACCCAACTCGGCCGCCAGTGTTTTTTGCGGAATGCCATCAAAACGGAAACGGACAAATGCCTGACGACAGCGTGGCGGCAGGCTGTCTATCGCGTGGCGCAGCTGGGCCAGCTGCTGACGCGCCAGCACAATACGCTCGGGAGACGGGGTGGCGGACACCTGTTGTTGACATGACTCCAGCGGCACCATCCACCCGGCATGGGCGGCCTTGCCTCGGTAGTGATCTATCAGCAGGTGACGGGCAATGCAGAACAGCAAGGCACGCGGCTGACGCACATCATCCAGCGCTTTATCTGTCGCCAGGACGCGCACAAAGGTTTCATGCGCCAGATCGTCGGCCAAGGCTGGGCTGCCTACCTTGCCAGTCAGGTAGCGGCGCAGTTCCACAATATGGTTCAGATACAAGGAGGCGATGTCGGCAGAAATAGGCATGGCGATAGCCAGGCTGGCAAATCCCGACATCATAGACAGCGCCCACTGACAGCACCATGTGGCAAATTGTCACAGTCCGGCAGTTTGGCGACTAAGCACCTTCCTCTGGCTCGCGGTTCATCAGCGGACTGGCTCGGCCAGACAAGGTCTACACAGCCGAAGGCGGATGCTTGGCCAGCATGCGCTGCAAGGTGCGGCGGTGCATGCCCAGCGCCCGGGCGGTGGCAGAAACATTGCCATTATTCTCCAGCAGGATGCGCTGAATGTATTCCCAACCCAGCCGCCGCACGGACACCGGCCGCGGCGAGATGGGCAAGTCCGGGTCTGGTTCGGCCTGCGCAAAGGCCTGCAGAATGTCATCCACCGAGGCTGGCTTGGGCAGATACTGGGTGGCTCCCAGCTTGATCGACTCCACCGCCGTGGCAATGCTAGCATAACCGGTCAGCACCAGAATACGGCTGTCACTGAAATGGGTGCGCAAGGCGGGCAGCAGGTTCAGCCCGTTCTCCCCGCCCAGGTTCAAATCCAGAATGATACGCTGGCAACTATCCGCAGCATGACTCAGCGCCTCGCGGCCATTGTGTGCCAGCAGCACATCCAGCTGACGCCGCCTGAGGGTGCGCGCCAGTACCTGGCAAAAATCGACATCATCATCCACCAGCAACACGTTCATGGCCACTCCTTCATTCATGCCTGCAACACGCGTCACAGGCAGCAACGCCAACCGCACAAAAGCGACGCAGCACTCGCTGCGTCGCCCTGTACACCACTTACTCTGTATCAATCATCGTGATGCAGGCTTTCCTCAATCACCGCATTGATGACCCCCATGGCCACGGCCAGCGGCAGCCCCAACATCCAGGCGAAATACCACATGATTTTGTCCTTTCGCTTCAGTAAACACTCTTGCTGTTGGTTCGGATGTGCTGCTCGGTTACCTTGCCGCGCATCACGCGGTAGCACCAGGCGGTGTAGCTCAGCACGATGGGCGTGAAGATCAGCGCAGCCCAGAACATGGTGTTCAGCGTCATCTGGCTGGACGTGGCGTCCCAGGCTGTCAGGCTGGAACGCGGGTCCGAGCTGGACGGCAGCAGGAAGGGAAACAGGCTGACACCCGCCGTGCCAATCACCCCGGCCTGCACCAGGCTGGAGGCGATAAAGGCCAGGCCTGCTTTGCGCACCAGCGCCAGCGACACTGCAGCAGCGGCGCTGACAATGCCCAGCAACGGCAGGGCCATGGTCAGCGGATAACGCTGGTAGTTGGCCAGCCAGGCTCCAGCGGCACGCACCACGGTTTTGGCCAGCGGGTTGGACTGCGCGGCGGCTTCACCACCAGCGGTAATCACGTAACCATCCAGATGGCCCACCCACAGGCCGCCCAGCACAAACAGCACGATAGTCAGCACGCCAAACAGCATGGCGGCGCGGCGCGCACGTTGTGCCATCTTCTCCTCGGTGCGCAGCATCAGGTAGGTGGCACCTTGCAGCAGGATCATGCTGGCCGATACCAGACCGCACAGCAGGGCAAACGGGTTGAGCAAGGCCCAGAAGCTGCCTTCGTAGAACACGCGCAGGGTGTCGTCAAAATGGAAAGGCACGCCTTGCAGCAGATTGCCGAATGCCACGCCAAAGATCACCGGCGGCACGAAACCACCGACAAACAGGCCCCAGTCCCAGAAGGCACGCCAGCGCGGGTCTTCGATCTTGCTGCGGTAATCAAAACCGACCGGGCGGAAGAACAAGGACCACAACACCGCCAGCATCGCCCAGTAAAAACCGGAAAAGGCCGTGGCATAGACAAAGGGCCAGGCGGCGAAGATGGCGCCACCGGCGGTGATGAACCACACCTGATTGCCATCCCAGTGCGGGGCGATGGTATTGATCACCACACGGCGTTCGGTATCGCTGCGACCAACAAAAGGCAGCAATGCGCCCACGCCCATGTCGTGGCCATCCATGATGGCAAAGCCGATCAGCAACACGCCCACCAGCAACCACCAGATAAATTTGATTGTCGGGTAATCAAACATGACTCAAGCCTCCTTGCCAGCCAGTTGCGGCTTGCCGTGCGGGGTTGCTGTTTCTTGGTGGTAGCGGCCGGTACCCAGGCTGGCCGGGCCCAGACGGGCGGACTTCACCATCAGGAACATTTCGGCAATCAGCAGGCCGGTGTAGAACAGCACAAAGCCGCTGAGCGAGGCCACCACACTGCCCGCGGTCAGCGAGGAGGTGGACAGATGGGTCGGCAGCAGGCCGTACACCGTCCACGGCTGGCGGCCATATTCGGCCACCACCCAGCCCAGCTCGGCAGCAATCCACGGCATGGGAATCCACAACAGCGCCCATTTGAGCAGCCAGGTCTTGCCGGCAAAGCGGTTACGCAGGGAGAACCAGAAGGCGCAGCCAAACAGCAGCAGGAAGCTGAAGCCCAGACCAGCCATCAGGCGGAAGCTCCAGAACATCGGCGCCACATTGGGAATGGTGCTCCAGGCCGCCTGGTCGATGATGGCCGGGGTGGCGGTGCGTACGTCAGCCACATACTTTTTCAGCAGCAGGCCAAAACCCAGGTCGCCCTGATTCTTTTCGAAGGCTGCACGCAAAGCAGCATCCTGCGGTGCCTTGCGCAGGGCTTCCAGCGCAATCACCGCTTGCTGACCATTCAGAATGCGCTGCTTGTTACGCGCCACAATCTGCTTGATACCTGGGATTTCCTTGGTGGTAGAGCGGGTGCCAATCAGGCCCATCACATAAGGAAGGCGGATTTCGTAGTGATTGGTGCGATTAGCCTGGTCCGGAATGGCAAACAAGGTCAGCGCAGCCGGTGCCGGCTCGGTATCCCAGATGCCTTCCATCGCAGCAATCTTGGTTTGCTGTGATTCGGCCACGGTGTAGCCGGACTCATCGCCCAGCACAATCACCGACAAGGCCGAGGCAAAACCGAAGGCCGCGGCAATACGGAAGCTGCGGCGGGCAAACGGCAGGTCACGGCCTTTCAGGATGTACCAGCTGGAAATACCCAGCACAAAGCAGGCGGCCGTCACATAACCGGCGCTGACGGTGTGGACGAACTTGGCCTGTGCCACCGGGTTGAACACGATGTCCCACATCGAGCTCATTTCCATGCGCATGGTCTGGTAATTGAAATGCGCGCCTACCGGGTCCTGCATCCAGCCGTTGGCAATCAGAATCCACAAGGCGGACAGATTGGAGCCGATGGCCATCAGGATGGTCACCAGCAAATGTTTGCCGCGTGACAGTCGGTCCCAGCCAAAGAAGAAGAGGCCGATAAAGGTGGATTCCAGAAAGAACGCCATCAAGCCTTCAATGGCCAGCGGGGTGCCGAAAATATCTCCGACATAATGCGAGTAATACGCCCAGTTGGTACCAAACTGGAATTCCATGGTAATACCGGTGGTCACCCCAAGCGCGAAATTGATACCGAACAACTTGCCCCAGAAGCGGGTCATGTCGCGGTAGATTTCCTGTTTGGTAATGACATAGGCGGATTCCATGATAACCAGAATCCACACCATCCCCAGTGTTAACGGAACAAACAGAAAGTGATACAAGGCAGTTACAGCAAACTGCAACCGCGATATATCTACCAGTGCTTCATTCATGGTGCTACCTCCTCGTGTTGCAACCAGTGCGTGGCTGCCTTGGTCGGCACAACGGCCGGCCGTTCACGGAAAAATGCCGACCACAACAGGGCCAACAGAATCAACTTCACCAGCAATACCAGGACAATATCCCGGCGATAATTTTTTTTGTCTTTCATGGCCTCATGCACCTGCAATAAAAAACAGCGACACCATGCCATATAACTGGAATTGCCAGAATGCGACCAAATGTCGCAAGTCGCCAATGCCCTTTATTTTCAAGTGGTTTTTCAAGTGCGACATAATGCCACAATCAGAAAAACATACCGCGCAAATAAAAAAGCCGCCTCAGGGGGAGGCGGCACTCAACAAAGTGTTTGAAGTTTGCTTGAGGTGCTGAAATGGTATATCCATCACCAATAAAATGAAATGTGACAGAATGCCGCATCAAAACAAGCCGCATGAAATAAATATGAAATAAAAATGCCCACCTGGTCAGGGCGGGCATTTTATCTATCTGGTCAGGACAGTCATGCAGATGAGCTAGCAAGCCTTGGAGTGCTTGTATTGCGTAATACAATATAAATCAATTGGCCGGAATTAAAAATGTGGCATATTGTCGCAGCCCAAACTGCCTGCCAATAAAAAAGCCCACCATGCAGGTGGGCTGAATGACTAAACGCAGTCGGCTCAGAACTTGTAGTTGAAGGCGGTATACAGCGAACGGGCAGCTCCCGGCACGCCAACACCCCAGGCAATGCTGTTGATGCCCATGGTGGCACCCTGGCCGGTATAGGCCCCGCCCAGCGGCAGCGTGTAGAAGCGGTTGAACACATTGTCGATGCCCACATCCACGCTGAATTGCTTGGTTTCATAGCGGGTGCGCAAGTTGAACAAGCTATAGCCAGGGGTTTTGGCCTCATTACGCACGGCAGAAACCTCAGTCTTGGCGCGTACGGCCTGCCATTCGGCAGTGCTGGTCCATTGCCCCAGCTTATTCACCAGCGCCAGCTTGGCGTTGAGCGGCATGATGTTGTACAGATTGTCGCCGGTCGTCAGGCTTTCGCCACGGGTGTAACTCAGCTGCGCGGTGGCATCAAAGCTGCCATAGGCCGTGTTTTTGGCCAGCTGCAGCTTGCCGCTGACATCCACGCCGTATAGCTGGGCGTTCTGGTTGATGTATTGCAGCACCACATAGCCGGTAGTAGCGGTACTGCTGGCATCATAACGCTTGGCGTCGATATAGTTTTGCACGTAGCTGTAATACGGACTGACCCTGAACAGCCACGCTTCGCCATCCGCCGCATGCCAGTCAAGGCTGCTGCTTAAGGTATTGGCCACTTCCGGCTTCAGGTTAGGGTTACCGACATAACCGTTACCATCACCGGCAAAGTTATTCATGATGGAGGTCATGCTGTCGGTGGCCCAGGTATAGCGCTCGTACAGATTGGGCGAACGGGTCTTGCGGGCAAAAGCCAGTTCGTACTGCTCGGTTGCCGAGGGGATGTAGCGGGTCAAGGCCGAGAAGTCGATATTGTTGTCGGTACGGGCATGGCTCTGGGCATTGAAGGCAGCAGCGTCGCTGTCATACATGCTGCTATAGCCGGACACATTGTCGGCATTGGTTTTCACCTGGCTCAGACGGGTACCGATGATGCTGCGCCATTGCGGGGTCCAGTCCGCCTGCCATTCGGCAAACACATCCAGTTTGTCACGCTTGCCGTTCTTGATGTTCCAGAAGGTTTCCGGCCCCATCATCATGGTGTCCCCTGCGACTGGCGGCCACCAGTCATTCAACTGGTAGCGCTGGAATTCGGTACCCAGCTTCAGCTTGTTGCTGGCATTCAGCGGCAGATCCAGCGTGAGGCTGCCACCCTGGGTATGGCTGGCGGTGTCCATCGGCATGCCGATGTCGCCCATGTAATCCAGCTGTTTGTCATTACCGAAATCCATGTGATGACGCACATACTGGCTGTACAGCCGCGCATCCAGCTCGCCCCAGGCAAACTGGCCGTTGTAGTGCAGGTTCAGCTGGTCGCTGCTGTTGTCGGTCATGTCCATGCGCTGGTTGGCAAAGCCTTCGTATGGGGTGCGCTGCACACCCACCTTGGCTTCCAGCAGCTGGTAGTAGTCACGCCAGGCCACGCCCAGTTCATGGTTTTCGGTCTTGTAAGCGGTGGAGCCCACAGTGTCGCCATCCATCCAGGCACGACCGGAAGCTGCGGCACCGGCGCTCTTGAAGTTGGCCGCGGCGTCGTAGTTATTACTACGGGCAGTGGAACCGGTGTAGTTGATGCTGACATGGTCGTTGGCCAGGGTAGCACTGGCATTGGCACCACGCGCATCGCCATTGCTGCGGTAGAAGGCCCCTACTTCGCCGCCCTGCAATATCTGGCCTGGCTCGGCAAACTGCAGCGCAGCCGACTTGGCCACGATCACTCCACCGATATTGTCGCCCCCGGCGCTGACCGGAGCGGCAGCGTTATACACCTGCACGCTGTCCACCTTGCTGGCATCCATATAGGACAGCGGCGAGTTCATGTGATTGGGACAGGAGGCAATCAGGCTGGCGCCATCGGTCTTGACCAGCAGGCGGTCGTCGGCCAGGCCACGCAGCACCGGCAGGCTGGAAAAACCACCGGCTGCGTGCAGAGTCAGGCCGGGGATGTCTTGCAGCAGTTGGGCGCTGTCGCTGCTGCGCGCTGCTTGCCCAGCCAGTTGTGTCTGGCTGAGGCTGCTGCCATTGGCCTGGTTGTCCGGCCGGCTGCCGTGGACAACTACCTCCGGCATTTGCTGTACTTCAGTGCTGTCGGCGGCATAAGCCAGCTGGCCAAGGGCGGACAGCGCAAGGGTGACGGCCACAACGGCCGGTTTGGTCTGGTAATGCATGAGGCTTCCCAAGTGAGCAACGGATAATCAGCCGGGCCGGTCAAACTGGTGATTGCCAGCCCTGTTATGCCGATCAGGCCCAAGCATGCTTGCCGAACACAGTTCGGCGGCCTGGCCTGTCAATCTTGCGAGCTTACAAGCTTGCCAAGGCAAAGCGCTGTGACATATTGCCGCACCATGCTGCGACAATTTGCCGCAGCCACCCATCCCGCCCTTTCCTTAAAATGACGGCCTTGTCACCCGATATCCAAAGAATAATGACCAGCCGCCGCACCGCCATCCTTGCCCTGTGCCTGTCCTCCCTGCTGGCCCTGCCCGCCTTTGCCAAACCGCTCACCATCAGTGATGCCCTTAACCGCAAGGTGGTGGTGGATGTTCCGGCCAAACGGGTAGTGCTGGGTTTCAATTTCGAGGATTTCACCGCCATCGCCGGTACCGAGGGCTGGAAACGCGTGGTAGGCATCAGCAAAAACCCCTGGGCTGGCTGGCGTCCGGCCAACTGGGCGCTTTATCAGCAGGTGATTCCGGCACTCAAAACCATGCCGGACGTGGGTTATAGCGAGGACAACACCTTCAGCGCGGAAAAGGTGATTGCGCTGAAGCCGGATGTGCTGATCCTGCCCGAGGGCAGCTTCAAGGTGCTGGGCACGGCGGTACAGCAAATCACCCAGGCGGGCATTCCCATCGTGGTGATCGACTACAACGCCCAGACGCTGGAGCGGCATCTGGCCAGCACCCGCGCCATTGGGGCGGTGATGGGCAGCAATATCCGTGCAGAGGAACTGGCGCAGCAATACCAGCGCAAATACCGTGACATCCTGCGTCGCGTGGCACTGGCCAAAGCCAGCAGCAAGCCAAAGGTATATGTGGAGCTGGGCCGCGACGGCGCAGACACGGTGGGCAATACCTACCGCGACACCATGTGGGGCAAGCTGCTGGACACCCTGGGCGCGGATAATCTGGCCAATGGCCGCATTGCCGCCAACTGGGGGCCGCTGAACCCGGAAGCCGTGCTGGCCGCCCAGCCGGACTACATCTTCATTGCCGGCTCGTCCTGGGTAAACCGCCCCAAGGCAGTCAAACTCGGATACAACCATAACGCTGCGGACGCCCGCACCAGCCTGCAGGCCTATCTGGGCCGCCCCGGCTGGAGCAGCCTGCCCGCCGTGCGCCAACAGCATGTTTATGCTATCGAACACGGCTTGTGCCGCAGCCTGAACGACTACACCGCCATGGCCTTTATCACCAAGCAGCTGTACCCGGCGCAGTTTGCCGATGTCGACCCGCTGGCCGAATTGCGCCAGTACCACCAGCGCTATCTGCCGGTTGCCTATAGCGGCAGCTGGTTGCTGTCTCTCAAACCATGAGCACACTGACTCTCGCGCTGACTGGCCGCTGGCAGTCCTGGCTTGGCCGCAGCGGCTTGCTGCTGCTGGCAGCCCTGTTGCTGGCTGGCAGTTTGCTGCTGGACATTGCCAGCGGCCCGGCACAGCTGAGCATGACTCAGGTACTGCACAGCCTGCTGCAAGGGGAAGGGGGCGATGGCGTCATCGTGTGGCAAATCCGCCTGCCGGTGGCGCTGATGGCGCTGGCGGTGGGCGCGGCGCTGGGGGTATCCGGGCTGGTCATGCAGACCGTGCTGCACAATCCGCTGGCCAGCAGCTACACACTAGGCATTTCGGCGGGGGCCGGTTTTGGCGCGGCCCTATTCATAGTGGCGGGCAGCAGCCTGGGGCTGGCCGAAGCCTGGGGCCTGCCGCTTTGCGCGCTGGGCTTTGCCTTTGTCGCCGGCAGTGCGGTATTGCTGATTGGCCGTCACCGTGGTGGCAATGCCGAATCCTATGTACTGGCCGGTATTGCGCTGCTATTCCTGTTTCAGGCGCTGCTGTCCTTGCTGCAATACCTGGCCGCACCGGACGCCCTGGCGCAGATCGTATTCTGGCTGTTTGGCAGCCTGTACAAAAGCGGCTGGCATGCGGTGGGACTGATGTGGCTTACCCTGCTGCTGGCCTGTGGCGTACTGGCGCGCGACGCCTGGCGCTTTACCGCGCTGAGTCTGTCAGATGAACGCGCCGCCAGCCTGGGCATTACGGTAAGCCGCCTGCGCTGGCGCGCGCTGGCCCTGGTGTCCTTGCTCACCGGCGTGGCGGTGGCCTTTGTCGGCACCATCGGTTTTGTCGGGCTGATTGCCCCGCATATGGCGCGCATGCTGCTGGGTGAGGACCACCGGCTGTTGATTCCCGGTGCGGCGCTGTCGGGTGCCTTGTTACTGTCACTGGCCTCGGTACTGGGCAAATGGTTGTCACCCGGCGGCTTGATTCCCATCGGCATTGTCACGGCGCTGATCGGCCTGCCCTTCTTCCTGCTGCTGATCTTGCGTAGAAAAGGCGGGCAATAAGATGCTGCAACTCACACAGCTATCGGTACGCCTGGCCGGGCAAACCGTGCTGCACGGGCTGGACCTTGCCAGCGGCCCGCAAGGCAGCATCACCTGCCTGCTGGGGCCCAATGGCTGCGGCAAATCCACCCTGCTGCGCACCCTGGCCGGGCAACTGGCCTATGCCGGCAGCATCCGGCATGCCAGTCAGCCCGACTGGCAGCACCACCACGGCACCCTGCCCGCCAAGGTGGCCTGGCTGCCGCAGGACTGTGGCAGCAACAGCCGGCTGAGTGCAGTGGAAGTGGTACTACTGGGCAAGCTGCAAACCCTGGGCTGGCGCGTGCCGGAAAGCTTGCAGCAGCAAGCCCGGCAGCAACTGGCGCAGCTGGGCTTGTCCGCTGTGGCGCAACAGCCGCTATGCCAACTGAGCGGCGGGCAGCGCCAGATGGTGTTTCTGGCACAGGCATTGATGCGTGAACCGTCCATCCTGCTGCTGGACGAACCCATCAGCGCGCTGGACCTGCAACACCAGCAGCAAGTACTGGCACTGATTGAGCAGCAAACCCGCCAGCGCAATATGCTCACCATCATGGTGCTGCACGACCTGAATGCCGCCCGGCGTTACAGCCAGCATTGCTGGCTGCTGCAACAGGGGCGCGTGCTGGCGGCTGGGGCAACGGCAGAAGTAATGACCCCGGCCTTGCTCAGCCAGCTATATCACACGCCCATTTCCAGCATCACCGCCGATGACGGCTTTGCGCTGTTTTACCATGGTCGCCATGCTCAGCCTGCCTGAGGGCCGTGGCCTGCAGGCTCAGGCAGCAAATGCACGGCACTGCCTGATGCACTCCGCACAGGACTCCATGCAGGCGCGGCACGGAGCGTGCATGCTGCTGTGCTGCTTGCAGGCTTTTTCGCATACGGTACAGGCTTCCAGCGCCACCTTGGCCATGGCCGGCAACAAGGCCGAATCCTGTGCTGCCAGGCTTTGCAAGGCCGTACAGCACGCCAGCATCTGGTTGATGGCCTTGGAACAATCAGCCATCGAATCATCACCATTACCCAGCAAGAACAGGCAATGGGCCAGACAGTGCTGGCCATTCAGCACACAGTGGCTTGCCGCCTCTGCCAGCGCAGCGGTCTTGCTGACAGGTGCGCTCGCCGCAGGCATGCTCTCCGCCCGGCCCACCGTACTCAATGCTGCCAGAGTAAAGGCACCAACAGCTCCAATGGCTTCACGACGGTCCATCATTTCTCCAATCAATATTTCAGGACATAAGATTTAAATGCTACGCCAGATCATGCAATCTGCGCGCAAAATTAAACGGCAATGCGCCGGGGAGCTGACCGCCAGCCAGCCCTGAACACCGGATGGCAGGCACTGCGCTGCTAGCTTGGCGTGTCGCCTCGGCAGGCCCGGATCGTTTTTTTATAATCTATCTTTTTCACACCAACAGGAGTTCCCATGCTGCGTTTTATCCGTTTTGCCCTGCTGATCATCACCGCCAGCCTGTTCACCAGCACGGCCGCCTGGGCCCATGCCCATCTGAAAGCAGCCGAGCCGGCCGCCAACAGCATAGCCAGCAGCCCTGCCAGCCTGAGCCTGACATTTTCCGAAGCACTGGATGTGAAATTCAGCGGCATCAAGCTGATTAACGCCAGCAAGCAGGACATCGCGCTGGGTGAAGCCACGCTGACCAATGGCGGCAAGACACTGGTGGTGAAACCGGCCCAGCCATTGCCCGCAGGAAGCTACCAGGTGGAATGGCATGCCTTGTCCGTGGATGGCCACAAGACCAACGGCACGTATAGCTTCAGCGTAGGCAAGTGAACTCGGCTGATTACTTGTTATGGCTGTGCCGCTGGCTGACAGACGGTGCAGCCATGTGCTTGTTCGGCACGGCCTGGTTTCTGCTCAGTCTGGTGCCAGGCGGGCTGGGCAGCCGGCTCGGGCATGCCTGGCAGCCGAGGCTGGCGCGGCTTCGCTGGCTCATCCTGCTCGCCACCTTGTGTGCACTACCCTTGCACAACGCCATCCTTGCCGATAGCTGGGCAGACAGCTGGCAGATCAGCAGCCTGGCCATGCTGGCCGGTGAATCCAGTATCGGTCGGGCCTGGTGCTGGCAGTTGGCAGCAGCCTTGCTGCTGGTGCTGTCCGGCCATGCCGGGCAAAGGGCCGGCGCTGCACCAGTGACGGCACTCCTTGCCACCGCATTATTGGCCAGTCTGACGCTCAGTGGTCACGCGGCAATGAATGAGGGCTGGCTCGGCGTAGTCCATCAACTCAACGACCTGCTGCATTTACTCGCTGCGGCAGCATGGCTGGGTGCGCTGCCGCTGGTATTGCAACTGATGCGGCAAACCGGGCCATGGCGGCAGCCTGCCATGCAGGCGCTGATCCGCTTTTCCACGGCGGGTCATGCGCTTGTTGCAGTCGTCATCCTCACCGGCATGGGCAATTTCTATCTGATCAACGGCAGTTTGCTACCCGATGGTTTTTCCGCGTATACCATCCTGCTGGGCTTAAAACTGCTGGCGATACTCGGCATGGTGCTGCTGGCCGTGTTCAACCGCTACTATCTTGTTCCGCGCATGCGCGACAAGCGCAGCGCCATTCCCTGGTTGATCCGCGCCGTTAACATGCAAATTGCCCTGTGCCTGCTTGCTTTGGCATTGCTAGCCTGTCTTGGCACGCTAGATCCGCACTGAAATTCTGTATCCGGCAAGCATGCCATCAGCTTGCCTATGTCCCGATACGCCAGACTTGGTGCAGCAGCTTTCTCCGGCACACCTTCAGTAGCAAGGAAACTGCATATTGGCTGTCATCAAAAACAGGGAAGGAAAAACCAGGGAGTAGCCGCCGCCGCTCAAGCAAGTCGTAACCAGGACAGCTTGACACGGCGGTCCGCGGCTCAAGAGCCAGCCCCATGACAAAACCCGCTGGACTCAGGCGGCAGATGCCAGGGGGCGGCGGTTGCGCAGCATGTGAAGTACGGTCACCGCCAGATAAGCACTGCTACTGAGCGCAGTTATCCAGAAGCTGGTAGGCCAATCCGTATAGAAAGCCAGGGTAATGCCCAACCATGCTTCGGCCAGTGCCAGCAGCGCTGCCAGCAGCACCCCGGTACCCAGGTGTGAAGTCAGCTTTTGCGCGGTTGCCGCAGGCCCTACCATCAGCGTGAATACCAGCAAGACGCCAACAATCTGGATACATTCCGCCGTGGTCAAGGCAACAATGGCCAGAAACAGCATGGACACCTGCCGCAGAGAAACGCCCTTGGCCTCGGCCAGCTCGGGTTGCAGACTGGCAAAGACCAGCGGGCGGGCCATGATGGCCAGCAACAGCAGGCAAGCCATGCCAAGCCATGCCAATGTCCATAGCGTGTCGGTATTCACCCCGAGGACGTTGCCAAACAGCAAGGCTGTGGCTTGTGTGGCATAGGCAGTAAAGAAATGAAGAAACAGCATCCCCAGGCCCAGGGCGAGTGACAGGATGGTGCCAATCACAATATCACTGCCCTGCAAGCGCTCACCCAGTGCCCCCATGGAGACACCACCGAGCAAGGTAACCCAGATCAGCCCCCACATGGGCGACAGGCCAAGCAGCGCTGCGCCAGTTGCACCGGCGAAACCAACGTGTGACAAGGCATGGCCGGCAAAGGTCTGCCCGCGCATGACCAGAAAAAACCCCACTACCCCGGCCAGCACGGACACCAGGCCGCCAGCAATGAAGGCGTTCTGCATGAAATCGAATTCAAGCATGGTGGCAGTGCTCCTCTTTTTCCACTTCAACATCACCGGCCATCACGAAAATGCGGTTTTTCATGCGTATCACATCAATATTGGAACCATACAGCCGCGATAACACCGGCTTGGTAATGACCTCGTCCACCTTGCCCAGCGCCGCCTGACCCCGCCCCAGATACAAGACCTGATCGATGGCAGCAAGCAGCGGATTGAGCTCATGCGCGCTGAAGATCACGGTAATGCCCAGCTCTTGCTGTACCTGTTTCACCAGCGTCACCACCCCATGCTGATGGTGCGGGTCCAGACTGATCAGGGGCTCATCCAGCAACAGCAGACGTGGCCGGCCCAGCAAGGCTTGCGCCAGCAGCAGCCGCTGCCGCTCGCCCCCCGACGTTTCCATGAGAGGGCGCCGTGCCAGCTCGGAGGCCCCCACCATGTCGAGCGCCCAGTGCACTTCTTGCCGCGCGGCGCGGCTCAGGATAGGCAGCCCCCAGCGATGGCCATTGCAGGCACTGGCGACAAAATCCCAGCCACGCAGCCGCATATTGCCAGCCAGACTGCGCAGCTGCGGGATATACCCTACCGCAGCATTACCGCGCGAGGCAGGCTCGCCCAGCACGCGGATGCTGCCTCCAACAGGCCGTATCAGGCCGAGTACCGTGCGCATCAGCGTGGTCTTGCCCGCCCCGTTGGGGCCGAGCATGCCAATAAACAGCCCCTGGCCAATCTCCAGAGTCACGTCCGACAGGACCGTCCTTCCCGCGAAAGAGACGGTCACCTGTTGTAAGGAAAGTGCGCTCATCACTTACCGGAGGACAAAGCCTGATTCAGCGCATTCAGCTGACCGAGCATCCAGTCCTGATAGTGCTTGCCAGTCGGCGCGGTTTCGGTAACGCCCACCACCGGAACCTTGGCTTCCTTGGCAATCTTCTGTACACGCTTGGCCGATTGGTCCGAAGCCTGGCTGTTATAGAACAGCACTTTTACCTTGTGGGTTTTCAGGTCGTTTTCGAAGGCGGCAACATCACTGGCACTGGGCTCGGTGTTGTTCATGACGGCCAGCTGGAATTTTTCATTACGCATCTTGAAGCCAAGCGCGCTGGCCATATAGCCGAAGACAGGCTCGGTAGCGGTTACCGGCGTGCCTGCGTATTTGTCATGAATCGACTTTACCTTGCTGTTGATTGCCTGCAGCGAATCCAGGAAGCGCTTCAGGTTCTGTTGGTATTCGGCCTTGTTGGACGGATCCGCAGCCTCCAGCTCCACCGCAATCGCTTTCGCCACCAGCGGCATGGTGGCCGGGTCGTACCACAGGTGCGGGTTATCGCCGGTTTTTTTCTGCATCAATTGACCGGCAACGATTTCCTTGCGGCCGGCAGCTTTGGCAGCGGACAGCAGCTTGGCCATCCACGGGTCGTAATCGATGCCGTTGTACACCACCAGCCTGGCGGCACTCAGGGCCTTGGCTGTCGATGCACTGGCTTCGAACAGGTGTGGGTCCTGATCCGGATTGCTCAGGATGCTGGTGACATGCACATGCTTGCCGCCAATTTGCTGGGCAATATCACCATAGAAATTCTCGCCAGCCACGACGTTGATCGGCTGGCCGGATGCCTGTGCCAACAACGATGTGCAGGCCAGGGCCAGGAGTGAAGCAAGGCGGGTGATGCGATTCATGTGTATTCTCACTTTCAAATGTTATGTTATAACGCTTCTTCGATTTTATGTAATGATATAACATTATGCAAACTATTTTTACGCCCGCTCCCCCCGCCTGACAGAACATGAAAGCCGCTGGCGGCGGCGGACAGCGCGATGACCAGGACACCCGACGATGACTGTCGCCCTCAACCCAGCGCCTAGCGCGACACCACCCACAAGCTCACTACGCGAAGCGGCCCGACTGACCGACCTGCTGCACATTTTCGATGAAGAGGTGCAGCTTTGCCTGTATCCGCGCAGCCCGATAGAACCCATCACCCGCTACTTTGCCGCCGCACGCGAGCAGGGTGTGCTCGGGCTGGGATTCCGACTGGTGGCCACACCGGGCCAGGCGCTGGATATTCCGGGCCTGGCCGCCCTGCCCGGACGTGATGCCCTACTGCAGGACATGGCCTATCTGCTTGATATGTATGCCGAGTTGATTGGCTGTCCGCAGGTTGGCATGCGTCTTGAAGTGCTCGACCGCGCCATGTGCCCGCGCTTTCATGTCGACCGGACAGGTGTGCGCATGCTGTGCACCTACTACGGCCAGGGTACCGAATGGCTAAGCGAGGAAGCCGCCGACCGCAGCAGGCTCGGCCGCCTGGCCCAGGGCAGGCCGGACGAAACCTCCGGGCTGATCCGCAACCCGGCGGCCATCCGGCAGGCAGCGCCCTTTGCCCTGCTCCTGCTCAAGGGAACGCAATGGCAGGGCAATGATGGCCGTGGCGCGATTCATCGCTCCCCCGCCCCGGACCCGCTTGAGCCATGCCGTGTGCTACTGGCGCTGGACGCCATTTGGTAGCCCGCCACCTAATTTGAACGCCCAAGGAACAACCATGCAAAAACTCCCTGTCACCGTGCTGTCCGGCTTTCTTGGCGCCGGCAAAACCACCCTGCTCAATCACATCCTCAACAACCGTGAAGGCAAGCGGGTTGCCGTCATCGTCAACGACATGTCGGAAGTCAATATCGACGCCCGCCTGGTGCGCGAGGGTGGTGCCGCCTTGTCACGTGCCGAAGAAAAACTGGTCGAGATGAGCAATGGCTGCATTTGCTGCACCTTGCGCGAAGACCTGCTGATTGAAATTGACCGACTGGCACGCACTGGCCGTTTTGACTACCTCTTGATCGAATCGACAGGCATTGCCGAACCGTTGCCCGTGGCAGAAACCTTCACCTTCCGCGATGACGACGGGGCAAGCCTGTCGGACATAGCCCGGCTGGACACCATGGTGACGGTGGTCGATGCCCACAATTTTTTGCGCGATTACAGTTGCCGCGACCAACTGACAGACCGTGGCGAAAGCCTGGGCGAAGAAGACGATCGCGCCGTGGTGGATTTGCTGGTTGAGCAAGTGGAATTTTGTGACGTGATCGTGCTGAACAAAACCGACCTGGTCAGCCCGCAAGAGCTGGACCGCCTCGACAGCATTCTGCGCTCGCTCAATCCGCACGCCGACATCGTGCACAGTGCGTTTGGCACAGTACCCCTCACGCGCGTGCTCAATACTGGCCGCTTCGACTTCGACAAGGCAGCGGAAGCCGCCGGATGGCTGACCGAATTGCGCGGCGAGCATGTACCGGAGAGCGAGGAATACGGCATCAGCAGTTTCGTCTACCGTGCCCGTCGGCCCTTTCACCCGCAGCGCCTGTGGGACTGGTTTGCCTGCCAATGGCCGGGGGCGATACGTTCGAAAGGCTACTTCTGGTTGGCCAACCGGCCGGATTTCGCTGGCAGTTGGTCTCAAGCGGGTACCATCTCACGCCATGCCTGTGCCGGTTTGTGGTGGGCTGCGGTCGCCAGAGAAGATTGGCCGGAAGATCCGGAAAGCGTGGAAATGATTGAGGCGCGCTGGGAAGCGCCCTGGGGCGACCGCCAGCAGGAACTGGTGCTGATCGGCATGAAGATGGACCAAGCCGCACTGATTGCCGGGTTTGATGCCTGCCTGATGACCGATGCAGAACTGGCTAGCGGCGAGCAAGGCTGGTCCGGCCTGGCTGATCCCTTCCCCTGCTGGGTGTTAAATCCGGAAGATAACGCGATCTAAGAGACATGGGGAAAAATGCCTGCTGTGTTCTCTACACCTTCAGGCTTTTTACACGATGAAAGGAACCATCTTCCGCCTAGTGTACGGAAGACCGCTAAGGCAGACAGCCTGCCGCTGCTCTACGTGTGAAGGCAGCAGATCGGCCAAAGCGATCTATGGGACAGGCTTGGCATAACTACCGGTTTACGCAAAATTTGGACACGTACTGCGCCGAATATTTAGTGTTCAAGAGGCTGGGTGACAAAGGCAATACGATTCACCCCGGCCTGCTGGACCAGCGCCATCACGGCGGCGACGGCCTGATACGGCGTGGCCTGATCAGCCTGCAATTGTAGTTCCGGATTCCCGGCACTGGCTGCTTTCAGTTGCACGCCAAGGGCTGTCTGGCTGATGGCCTGCCCGTCCAGCGCCACGCTGCCGTCTCGCGCCAGCGTCAGGTGCAGCACCTTCTCCTGCGGCTTGTCTTGCGTGGCCACTGTTTTGGGCAGGTCAATACCCACCGCCTGATGAAACAAGGGCGCGGTAATCATGAACACCACCAGCAACACCAGCATCACGTCCACCAGCGGGGTGGTGTTGATTTCGGCCATGGGCTGACCGTGCTGGCCTGAAGATGAAAAGCCGTGAAATGCCATGGTTTACACCCCCTTGCCAGCGGAATGCGGCTGTAGTGCACCGTCTGGCATGGGCGATGACGGGTACTGACGCACCCCAGCCACCAGATAGGCATGCAGGCCATGGGCAAAGCCTTCCAGCGCGGCCAGCATCAGCCGGTTGTTGCGGGTGCAGGCGTTATAGGCCAGCACCGCCGGGATGGCGACAAACAGGCCGATGGCGGTCATGATCAGCGCCTCGCCCACCGGCCCGGCCACCTGGTCGATGTTCATCTGGCCATGGCCAGACAGGCTGATCAGGGCGTGATAAATCCCCCATACCGTACCAAACAGGCCAACGAAAGGCGCGGTGGCACCAATGGAGGCCAGCATGGTGAGGCCCTGTTCCAGCCGGGCCTGCGCTTGCAGCAAGGTCTGTTGCAGGGTTCGTCCCAGATACTCCCCCGCGTCCAGCCCGCCCCCCAGGCCCAGGCCGGATTTACCCGCATAAGCCTGTGCGGCGTGTTCGGCCTGGAGCGCAATTCCGCTCAGTAGCTGGCTACCGTCACGTGTCACAAGCACCTGCTGGGCGGCCTGTTTGCTGCCCGCCTGCCAGAAGGCTGGCAACGCATGACGCAGAGCCTGGCGCAAGCGCCATTGCTCCAGCAGTTTGATCAGCAGCAGGCTCCAGCTGGCAATCGACATCAACACCAGCAAGATGGCCAGCGTGTGGGATACCGCATCCCCCTGCTGCCAGAAATGGGCCAGACCCAGTTGTGTATCCATGATGCTTCCTTGCAATAAACCAGCCCCGGCGCTTAATGGCCCAGGCGAAAAGTAATGGGAACGATGACGGTAGAGGCAAGTGCCTGCCCTCCACGCCGGGCGGGGGTAAAACGCCAGTTGGCCACGGCCTCTCTGGCCGCTTCGTCCAGCCGGGAAAAACCGCTGCCATGCTGGACATCCACCGCCTCTGCCTGCCCAGCGGCCGAAACGCGCACCCTCAGCAACACCCTGCCCTCTTCACCGTTACGCCGAGAGGACGGTGGGTAGACCGGTGCAGGGTTGTGCAGGTAGTCCGCGGTGAACCCGGCCTCGGTCGTGGCTGGCGAATGCGCCTCTGCCGTTGCCTGTGGTGCTGTAGCGGTTGGAGTGACCGAACCGGTGCTGGTAGCCGCCGCCGTACCGGACAGCACAGCAGGGGCAGCAGGATGGGCGGAGGCCATGAGCGCGGCGGAAACTGGCTGCGCTGCCCTTGGTTTGGCCTGTGCTGCATGCCGGGAGGAATGGACAGGCTGCTGCGCTTTAGTGGGCAATGGTTTGGCCACGCTTTGCGGCATGGCGACTTGTGCGGTGCGCATCTGCACCGCAATCCGGGACGGCAGCGCCTGCGCTGGCCGGGTTTGCTGCAAGCCCAGCAACCAGTTGGCAAAAGCAGCATGCAGCAGCAACACCGCCAGCACACAAATGGCCCTGGTGTGCTGCGGATTCTGTCTGCTACCCGGCCGTGTCATCTGCAACATCGCCTGCACTTGCTCTCCCCCTTGCTGCCAGGCAGGCCGATGCGCCTACCAATGCGGGAGCAACCTTAACAGGATTTCTCCGCGCCTCCGTGCGACCAATTGCCGCAGCCGGCAAAGTTCCCGCCTGCGACAAAATGCCACATTCCCGAACCGCCACCGTGCAGGGCATCATCCACGCCGCTTAACAAAATCTAACGTCATCAAAACAAGAGCGAGCTTTCCTGATGAGACACTTCGCAGCGTTTCCCCGACATCAACTGGTTCTGGCTGTTACCTTGGCATTGGGGCAAATCAGCCTGGCCCAGGCTAGCGATACCGACAAGCAACTAGCTGAAGTGACCGTGCAATCGCAAGCCGACAAAAGCAGCGTGCCGGATAATCTGCCGGCCACCACCAGCAGCATGACTGCTGACAAGATTGCCCAGACCACCAATGTCACCAGCACCGAAGACACGGTGAAATACCTGCCGGATGTGCAGGTGCGCCGCCGCTATATTGGTGACCAGAACAGCATCATCGCTACCCGCACCTCCGGCCAGACCAGCAGCGCCCGCGCCCTGCTGTATGCCGACGATATCCTGCTGTCCAACCTGCTGGGCAACAGCTACGCCTACCCACCGCGCTGGAACCTGGTCAGCCCGGAAGAAATCAGCCAGGTCAATGCCATCTACGGCCCGTTTGCGGCCGAATATCCGGGCAATTCCATTGGCAGCGTCATCGTGCTGACCACCCGCATGCCGGAGAAATTCGAAGCCCATGCCAGCAGCACGCTGTTTGACGAAAGTTTCAGCCAGTACAAAACCAGCCAGCATTTCACCGGCAGCAAAAATGCCGTCATGCTGGGCAGCCGCGAGGACCGGCTTGCGTGGATGATTGAAGCCGGGCATCTGGACAGCCTGGGCCATCCGGCCACCTTTGCCGCCAACCCCAACAAGTACACCGGTGCAAGCGCGGCCACCACGGTGAGCGGTGCGGTCAGCGATGTCGACACCACCGGCGCCAAACGGCTGATTGCCGGAGCCACCGGTGCCGAGCATTCGATACAGGACAATGCCAACCTCAAGTTGTCCTACGACATCACCCCCACCCTGAAGCTGAACTACACCCTGGGCTACTGGCAAAACAATTCCACGGTGTCGGTCAACAGCTATCTGCGCGATGCCGCCGGTAATCCGGTTTACACCGGCATCGTCAACATCGACGGTCAGAAATACAATCTGGCCAATGCCTTCCAGCCCAGCAAAAAGCAGCAGGAACACCTGCTCAACGCCTTGTCCTTCAAGACCAGCACTGACGGCAGCTGGGACTGGCAGGGCAATATCAGCATTTATGATTTCAGCAAGGACCGTCAGCGCAGTGCGACTGCCGGGCTGACCGGCGCCGGCACCATTACCGACCTGGCCGGCACCGGTTGGCAAACGGTGGACCTGAAAGGGGACTGGCGTCCCGGCGGCAGCCTAGCCAGCGCACACCAGCTGCGCTTTGGCTACCACTACGACCACTACGCGCTGAACAGCCACAGCTATGCCACCAGCGACTGGCAGTCCGGTACACAAGGCAGCCAGACCGCCGCCTTTGTCGGCAATACCCAGATCCATGCCCTGTTTGCCCAGGACACCTGGCGCATGCTGCCCGGCGTGCAGCTGATTGCCGGAGGCCGTTACGAGTGGTGGTCGGCCTTTGGTGGTGCCACCACCAGCGGCCAGAACACCTACAACGACCCGGCGCGCAGCCAGCAGTTCTTCTCGCCCAAGGCCGCGGTGGTGTTCGACCTGAACGACAAATGGTCGCTGCGTACCGCCTATGGCCGTGGCTACCGCACCCCGACCGTGGCCGAGCTGTTCCAGGGCTCGGTGCCCAGCAGCAATACCATCGTCAACAACAACCCCAACCTGAAAGCCGAGCGGGCCGATACCGGCGAAATCACCGCCACGCGCCAGCTGCAAGGCGGCACCCTGCGCCTGACCGCCTTCCGCGAGCAGTTGAGCGATGCCCTGCTGTCGCAAACCAACACCACCGTCACCCCCAATGTCACCAATATCCAGAACATCGACCGGGTGGTGACCAATGGGCTGGAAGTGGCCTACGAGCAAAGCGACATCGGCCTGCGCGAGCTGGATTTCAGCGGCAACATTACCTATGCCAAATCGCAAATCCGCGCCAACAGCAATAACCCGGCCTCGGTAAACAACCCCTTCCCCGGCATTCCGCTGTGGCGTGCCACCGCCGTACTGAGCTACCGCCAGAACGACAAGCTGTCCTATTCGCTGGCCGGGCGCTACAGCAGCTTCCAGAGTTCGGATGTGGGCAACACGGTGATCAACAGCGGCGTATACGGAGCCAACAGTGCCTATCTCATCATGGATACGCGCATCAGCTACAAGCTGGATCGCCAGTTCACCGTGGCGCTGGGCGTGGACAATCTCAACAACTACAAGAGCTTTGCCTACCACCCCATGCCGCAGCGCACCACCTATGCGCAGCTGAAATTCGACTACTGACTTCGGCCTGTCTTGAGCCATCCGGCGTGTGCTGTTCGCAGCGCACGCTGTTTTCATGGAAGAACCTGCATGAAGCGCCTGCTGTTTCTCGCCCATCGCTGGCTGGGCATCGTCCTGTGCCTGTTGCTGCTGCTATGGTCGTTTTCCGGCTTGATGATGATCTATGCCGGGCCTTCAGGCATCAGCCCGGATGTCCGGCTGGCACACGCTCAGCCGCTGCCGGCAGCCGAAGCCGGACACTGGCTCAGCCTGAGCGACGCCTGGCAGCGCAGCGGGCTGGCCACCACGCGCCAACCGGTCACAGCCCGGCTGAGCATGCAGGCTGGCGAGGCCGTCTGGCTGGTGACGGACAATAGCGGCCAGCGCCAGCGCATCTCCGCACAGGATGGACAGCTGCGCCCGCTCACCCCGGCACAGGCCGTGCAGATTGCCCGCGACTGGCGGCCCGCCAGCCAGCAGGCCCGCTTGCAAGCCGCATTCGAGCGCGATGCCAGCACCGCCATGATGAACTACGACCCCTACCGGCCGTTTTATCGCGTGGCGCTGGATGATGCCGAGCAGCACGAAGTCACCATCTCGCAAAAGAGCGGCGAAGTGGTCAAATCCACCACCCGCATGCAGCGCATCCTGTTCTGGAGCGGCAGTTACCTGCATTTTCTGCGCCCGCTGGATGCCATTGGCCTCGCGGAAGCCAGAAAGCCCATCCTTACCTGGGGAGCGCTGGCGGCCTTGCTGTCGGTGTGTAGCGGGTTATGGCTGGGTGTGGGGCGCTGGCGTCCGGCCTGGCTTGGCAAACGTCCCTACCCCAATGGCAGCAGCAACCCTTACCGCGCCTTGTGGCAGCGCTGGCATCTGTGGCTGGGCTTGTCTGCTGGCCTGCTGGCTTTTACCTGGTGCCTGAGCGGCTTTCTGTCCGGCAACCCCTGGCAGCTGTTTGGCCAGCAAGGCGGCCATGGCAAAACCCATCAGCACAGCCAGCCAGCCTTGCCTGCCCAAGCCACCGGGCTGCCCATGGCGCAGATTGCCGGGCAATTGCAGCAGAAGCCGTCGGAACCGGCGGTGGAATTGAACTGGTTTCAGCTGGGCAGACAGCAACAATTACAAGCGCGCGACCGACAAGGCCATGTCTGGCTTCTGGCCACTACCGGATCAGGCCAGCCGCAACCAGAAGCAGGCTTTAGCAAAGACGCCGTGCTGGCTGCGGTAAGCAGCCAGCACCATGCCCCCATCCGCGCCGCCGAACTGCTGCAACAGGATGACGACTATTACTACAGCAGCCCGCGCATCAGCCGTGCCGAGCTCCCGCTGCCGGTATGGCGCATCAAACTGGCTGACACGGCGGCCAACTGGCTGTATGTGAATCCGCAAACCGGAGAAACCGTGCTGCAGCTCAAACAAGGTCAGCGCAGCTTGCGCTGGCTGTTCAGCGGCCTGCACAACTGGGACCTGCCCATGCTGAAGTACCGGCCATTGTGGGATATCTGGATGCTGCTGGGCAGCACAACCTGTGTGGCACTTGCACTCAGCGCGGTGGTAATGGGCTGGCGGCGTCTATCAAAGCGAAAATGACGCAATCACAGTGCACAAAATACAAACACCACTGATGTATTAGTCGGGCAAGGAAACATCCCGTGAGTAGTCCAAGCCCTGCATATAAATCTTGACCCCGGAGAACGGGACAGACCAAAGAGAGACACAAGCTATAGCTCGGTTCAAAACCAGCGATATAGCACAAGAAGGACTTTAAACTTGTTTTATCAATCACGTCAGCTGTCATGGCACAAGAAGAGTGTGTCCGGAGTTCTGTGTAAATCAGCAGTTCCCCACTCATTTGTCGAAAGGCCACTCTGGCCGACCAACAGCCGGTAAGTCTGCCAGGTAGGCGGCAGTTCGGCCAAAACCGACTTTGATTGTCCATAGCAAAAATGGCTGCTTCCTGTTTGAAAGCAGCCATCAATGTCGTAAGTGAAGGAGGGTACATGCCGCTTAAGCATGGCGCTCAAAGCAGGGAGATCGTACTGCCTACGCTACCGGGTTAGTTTGGTGATCATCATGCCAGGCAATCGGTTTTCTGCTAGCCATGGATGCACCCAGACTACTAACGGTATCAAGACGTTGAATCTGTTCTGCCGAAAGCGTCATATCCAGCGCCTCAAGGTTGTCCTTGAGCTGGGTTTGCGAACGCGGCCCGATAATGGGTACGGAACCGTGTGTCCCTGCCCAGGCAATGGCAACCTGACTGGCACTCACGCCTAGCTCAGCGGCAATTGCCAGTACCGTGTCAAGAATCTGCGTGCGCTGGGTTGAATTCTCTGCCTGGAACACACGCCCGCCAAAACCTTCAGCCCGTCCCTTTTCCCCCTGTCGATACTTGCCGGTGAGCATACCGCCCCCCAGTGGTGACCAGGTGACGATACCCAGGCTCAACGCAAGTGATGCAGGGAACAGATCAGCTTCTGGCTCACGGTGTACCAGGCTGTGTTCAAACTGGGCAGCAGCAATGGGAACTGCATGCGTCAATTCTGCGTAGGTGACTGCCCGGGAAAGCCGCCAGGCTGGAAAATTCGACAACCCTGCGTACAGAATCTTGCCGGCACGTGCCAGATCTTCAAATCCACGCACGATTTCTTCAATGGGCGTGATGCCGTCAGGATGGTGTGCCCAGTAGATATCGATTCGATCCGTCTTGAGCCGTTTAAGGCTGGCTTCCACCGAGGCAATCATTGCCTTGCGGCTATTACCGGTTACAAGCCGGTTGGCATTAGGTACCGCGCCGTTGGTAAACTTCGTTGCCAGGACAAAATCTTCACGTCGTCCTTTCAGCAGGTCTCCGAGCAGCGCTTCAGCTTGTCCGAACTGATAAACGTCTGCGGCATCAATAAAATTACCACCCGCCTCGGCATAGGCGTTGAATATGTCTGCGGCAACGTCCGGGTCGGCTCCATAGCCCCAGCCAGTGCCAAAGTTGCCGGTACCCAAAGCCACTTGCGATACCTGCAAGCCAGTTTTGCCAAAAGTGGTGTATTTCATGCTTTGCTCCGTTAATGGAAGTATTCGTGTGCTGAATCAGCTGATGGTGCCGAGCGCATCAGTTTGCGTACTGGGCAAGGCCACTGCCGAATGACCAGTTTTCTTTTTTGACCTCGACCAGACTGATGAAGACATCCTCCATCCGGACACCGGCTTCTTCATTGAGCCCTTCTGCTATCGTCTGGTAGAGCAGCTTCTTCTGCTCTGTCGAGCGTCCTTCATTCAGCGTGATCTGGATAAACACCACGCCATCAGTCCGCTGTATTCCGAGATAGGCGGAGTCGTAGACAAAATGATTGTCGTCGTGCTCTGTCAGGACCTGAAAGTTGTCCTTGTCTGGAACATTGATCGCCTTTTTCATCGACGCGTAAACCACCTTGCCCAGTTTTTGGGCAAAGGTCGGATCAGGGTTCTTTTTGATGTCGATACGCACGAGAGGCATGTTTCTCTCCTTGACTTTGCTTGAGCATCTGCCCGGGTTGCGCAGGCCATAAGGGTGTGACCTCAAGCACAAGCGGGCTGAGACTTCGATCAATAGTCGGTGTAGCCCTTTTCACCAGGCGTGTAGAAGGTAGCGAAATCCGGCTCTGCCAGTTGCTGCCCGGTCTGCAGCTTGCTTACGAGGTCAGGGTTCGAGATGAACGGACGACCAAATGCGACAAGGTCGCCACGGTTTGCATTGAGATCGGTCGCGGCACGTGCGGCATCGTAGCCACCAGAAAGAATGTACTGCCCGTTGAATGCGCTACGGATTTTGGCTTTCAATTCGGGGCTGACTTCTGGAGCGCCCATTGCGCTGTGATCAACGACATGGATATACAGCAGGCCAAGGGTATTCAACTCATCAATCAAGCGCAGATACAGCGCGTCCATTTCTGCATCTGGTACTTGGGCATTGAAAACACCATACGGCGAGATGCGCATGCCCACACGTTTGGAACCAGCCACAGCGACGGTGACTCTGGCCACTTCAACCGCAAAGCGGATACGGTTTTCAACCGAACCACCCCAGCGATCATTGCGCTGATTGGAGGCGGTATTAAGAAACTGGTCGATCAGATAGCCATTGGCGGCATGCAGCTCGACCCCATCGAAGCCAGCCTGCAAGGCCAGTTTGGCCGACTCGGCATATTCGGCGATGCTTTGGGCGATGTCCGCTTCATTCATTTCATGTGGCACCGGATGCGGCTGCATACCAGCCGTATCCGTCCACGTTTCACCAGGCACAGCAATCGGTGACGGTGCCAGGACACGTGCACCATCCGGCATGTTGGCAGGATGGCTGACGCGGCCTGTATGCATCAATTGCACAAAAATCCTGCTCCCGGCCTGATGCACGCGCTCAGTCACCTGTTGCCAGCCCTGTACTTGCTCTGTATTGAACAAGCCGGGGATGCGCGGATAACCCAGGCCATTTGGCGATGGGGATGTCCCCTCGGTAATGATCAGTCCTGCGCCCGCCCGTTGGCTGTAGTATTCCGCCATCAAGTCATTGGGCAGATTTGCGATGGCGCGGCTTCGGGTCAGCTGCGCCATCACGATGCGATTTTTCAGCGGCAGGCTGCCAAGCTGGGTAGGGCTAAATAAGAGATTGGGCATTGAAGCGACCTTGGTGTTGGATTCACATTCCGATGAATACGGTGGATGGCTCAGTGTTGTTGCTGATAGCGTTCAGCGGCATGGGCTTGCCGAATGTCTGACATCAGCCCTTGACGCGCCCCATCCAGCGCATCCCAGCGCTCGGCAACATGCAAGGGGGGAATCGTCACCAGCTCGCGACGGTCAAAGCCAACCAGCGCGGCATCAACCAGTTCACCCACTTCCATCACCTCCGGGAAGGTGTTGACGTCAATGCCGGCGTGCTGCCAGATTTCGGTGCGGGTGGCGGCTGGCAGTACCGCTTGTACGTAAACGCCCTTGGGTGACAGCTCCAGGCTCAAGCCCTGCGACAAAAACAGCACAAAGGCTTTGGTCGCGCCATAAATCGACATGCCGAATTCCGGGGCGAACCCCACCACCGAGCCAATATTGACGATGGCACCAGTGCCGGACTGGGCGAGGCGCGGTGCAATTGCGGCAGCAAGCCGTGTCAAGGCGGTGGTGTTGAGCGTGATCTGGCGTTCAATCGCTTCGCCGGATTGCTGCAGGAATCCACCGGCTTGCGGCATGCCTGCGTTATTGATCAAGATGCCAATATCTGCGTCATCACGCAGCCTTGCCTCCAGTGCGGACAGTTCTGCCGTGTTGGTCAGGTCGGCTTGCAGTACCTCGACAGATACCTGGTGCTCGGCACGCAGGCGCGTGGCCAAGGCCTCCAGGCGCGATTTGTCACGCGCAACAATAATGAGATTGTGGCCGCGACGTGCAAAGCGTTCGGCATAGGTGGCACCAATGCCGCTGGAGGCACCGGTAATGAAAACGGTCGGCAGTGTAGTCATGGGTTTGCTCTGGATCAGTTGATTTGGTGGAAAGGGGAAGTACCGCGCGCCTTACATCTTGACCACGACCTTGCCCTTGGATCGCCCCTGGGCCAGGTACTCAAGTGCGTACTTTGCATCCTTGAATGGGAATACCTTGTCGATTACCGGCTTGATGTGCTCTGTTTCCAGTAGCTTGCTGATGGCGGCGAGTTGACTGCCATCCGGACGGACGAAAAGAAAGGAATAAGAGACGTCCCGCTGCCGCGCCAGGCGCATGATCTTGCGGCTCATCAAGCCGAACACGAAGCGCAGCACAAAATTCAAGCGTTTTCTGCGGGCAAATGCCGCGTCCAGCGGGCCAATGAGCGAGACGATCCGGCTACCCGGTTTGAGAATGGCAAGTGACTTTTCAATGGTGTCACCGCGTGTTGTGCCCAGCACCGCATCGTAGTCACGCAGCACGGTTTCAAATTCCTGCTTTTTGTAGTCGACAACCTCATCGGCCCCCAGGCTGCGTACCAGATCAACATTGCCAGTACTGGTTGTGGTGCCAACCTTTGCGCCCAGGTACTTGGCCAGCTGGATGGCAAACGTGCCTATCCCGCCGGACCCGGCCGGAATGAAGACCTTCTGGCCCGCCTGCAGATTGGCCCGCTCTTTCAGCGCTTGCCACGAGGTGAGGGCCACCATCGGAATGGAAGCGGCTTGCACAAAGTCCAGATTTTCAGGTTTCAGTGCAACTGCACGCTCCGGCACAACGGCATATTCAGCAATCGCCCCGGTACCCAAGTCGAAAATGCTGGCAAACACGGCATCGCCCGGTTTGAAGCGCGTCACATTGCTACCCACTTCGGTGACAACACCGGCCAGATCACTCCCCATTACGCCGGGTAGCTGGAAATGCAGCACCGGCTTGAACATCCCGGTCGGAATCATATTGTCGATCGGGTTAAGCCCGGCGGCGTGAACCTGCACCAGCAGTTCATCGGGTTTGAGTGCTGGCCGGGGAACTTCGGCAATGCCGATCTCTGGCGACTTGCCATAACGCTTGAAGGTGAGTGCTTTCATGGTTTTCAACTTCCATCCTTGGTTCTTGAATTTTGTCTTGCCTGCTCAACCGGTTCAGCTCAACCGGCTCAGCTCAATCCGCGAGGAAATCCAACACGGCGGGCACAAATGTCCGGTAGTGCTGGAACACGCCGCCGTGTCCTGAGTCGGGATAAATCGTCAGTTGTGCATTGGGCAAGCGGCGCGCCATGTCTGCGGAATGGTTGCTGTCCACCATCAGGTCACGATCACCGTTGGCGACAAAAACCGGCTGCGTGATCACGGAGAGATCGTCTGGTGTACTCAGCCCAGCAGTCTTGATGGCTTTCAATTGGGCAAGTCTGGCTTGCAGGGAAATGCCCTTGTCGCGGTTAGTCGTCCGCATTTTCAGGGCGGTGAAGTAATCCCGCGCAGCGCGCTTTCCTTCCGGTGTGCGAGGGAAAAACAGAAAATGTCTGGCATCGCTCCAGGTCAACGCCGCCTTGATGTAGGCCAGGACGGCCACCTTGGTCACTTTTTCAATACCGCCACCACCACGCGGTCCGGTACCGGCCAGCACGATCCGCCGCACCAGATCCGGTGCTTGCAATGCCACCATTTGGGCAACGCCACCGCCCAGGGAGAAGCCGAGTAAATCCACCTGTGTGAACCCCATGGCACGGATAAAGGCAATGGCATCACGCCCCATTTCTTCCACCGTCTCGGGTACACGCCCTGTAGAGGCACCCACCCCGCGGTTGTCAAATGCGATGACGCGACGTTTGGTGGCGATGCCATCGATAACACGCGGGTCCCAATCGTCCAGTACTGCCATCAGGTGATGCAGAAAAATAACCGGCACACCGGAATCGGGGCCCAGATCGCGATAGGCAAAAAACACCCCGCCAGCGTTAATGGTACGGGTTGCTACGTCCTGCCATTTTGCTTTGCGTACCGGCTGCACAACAAGCACGGCATGTTGTGCAGCCACTGTCTTGGCGGCCGATGAAGTGCCTGTATTGTTCGTGCTCATCAAAGAGTTCTCCTGACGGGTGGATTGCCAGTCCATGAAGTGTTAGTATCAAAGTGATACGAACAATACTACCAATTTCCCGATAAGTCACTATCGAAATAGTATGGACACAGAAAATAGTTGTGAGAACCCTTGCCCTATCTCCCGCAGCCTGAGCGTTGCCGGTGATGCCTGGAGCATTTTGATCCTGCGTGATGCCCATGCCGGACTGACCCGTTTCGACCAATTCCGTAAGAGCATGGGTATTGCACCCACCATGCTGACCCGACGTTTGGCGACACTGACGGAGGAAGGACTGCTGGAAAAACGGCGCTACTCGGAGCACCCGCCGCGTGAGGAATACCTATTGACCGATGCAGGCCGGGACTTTTTACCGGTGCTGTTCATGATCGGGGCGTGGGGACGCAAATACCGGGGTGGTGGCAAGTTGACGCAGTTCTTTGATGCAGAAACGGGGACTGAAATTCAAGCAATTGCGGTAGATGAAGTGACCGGAGCGAAGATCGGAACGCGTCCAATGCGAGTCGTTGTTCCGGATGAGCGCTGACAGCACTGTCAATGTACAGGCTGCCAGCACAGGGATGATTCAGCTTTCAGTCCGGCTCATTGGCTTCCATCTGCAGGGATGGCAAGCAAGCTGCTGTTTTTGATAGAGGCATTGGCTTGCTGGCTGGATTGATCTGCAGGCACGGCAAGATCATGGCCAATACCAACAGACATAAATGCGAACACAAGATAAGCCAGTGGGGCTGCAATGATGAACATTTGTTTACTCCTGTATGCAGGATGGAGGGCAACTTATCCTCTATGTCACTCTGGCTGAAGCGAGGTTGTTGAGAGGATTAGCATAAGTACTATTTCAGTAGTGACTTTAGCAGCACTCCTCTCTTAAGTCACTATCAAATTGATACAAACAAAGAGTTGCTCATCTTGCTGCGCGGAGAAGCCCATTGTGTGCTTTGGTATTTGATGTCAAAAAACGTCCATTGATCTAAAAGCTGGTCCTTGTGTTCCCCCCCATCCCCCGCTCCACACCGGATTCCGGCAGATCCCTGATCTGCCAAAGAAAAAAGCCAACCGTCAGCGGTTGGCTTTTTCTTGTCTGGTCGATATCGGATCAGCGCTGGGTCAAGCGTTAGCAAGCAGCCAACGCATCCGGAATCAAAATGTGGGATTGGATTTCACGACAGACCAAAGGTTTTGCGCAGCCCCTTCTCGACCGGGCCAGCAGGCATGAAACGCCGCAACTTGGCCAACAGCGATGCTTCACCCTTGGGCGTATGGCGCATTTTCCACGCGCCTAAAGCGGCATGAACAATGGTGGAGGCGACACTGTCGGGATTGGGCGCTTTCTGGACATTGTTTTGAATGGCTTGGGCAACGACGCCGCGTTCTGCGTCATAGTCGGAGATTCTGGAAGCCGTCTGCGGCGCGTTGAGGTCCAGATTGGTTTTGGTGAAGGAAGGCTCGACCAAGGCCACGCGGATGCCGAATTGGCGCAGCTCGTGATCCAGGGTCTCGGACAGGCCTTCAACAGCATGCTTGGACGACGAATAGAGCGCCATATAGGGTGCGGGCAGAAAGCCCAACACCGAACTGACGTTGACGATACGTCCGGAGCGTTGCTTGCGCATGTGGGGCAGCACCGCCTTGGAAACCCGCATAAGACCAAAGAGATTGGTATCAAACAGCGTTTGCGCTTCGGCAATCGAGGCTTCTTCCAGTGCGCCCAGCAGGGTCACGCCGGCACTGTTGACCAGCACGTCGATGCGCTTGGCCAGATCGATAACGGTTTGAATCCCTTGCAGAACGGAGGTGTCCTCGCGGATATCCATTTCGATGAGCGTTACACCGGGGATGGCCCGTGCTGTTGCAATGTTCCGGACCGTGCCGAATACACGGCAACCCCGCTGGGTAAACTGCTCCGCAGTAGCGCGGCCTATGCCCGATGACACACCAGTAATGATGACAACCTGAGAATTCGACATGATGGTTTTTCCGTGGATGGTGAATGCTTGGCCAATCTGTGGGCCAGATCCATGCCCTGCCCCTGACCAGGACAAATGAAGTTGCGCTCAGTCCAGTGTCTCAAGCGCCAGGGCGATGCCTTGACCGCCGCCGATGCACAAGGTCACGATGCCGCGCCGCACCTTGTCTCGATGCATGGAGTGAATCAGCCGTGTCGTGAGAATTGCGCCGGTGGCACCGATAGCGTGGCCATGCGCAATAGATCCACCTTCGACATTGACAATGTCCTCGGCAAAGCCAAGTTGCTGAAGGCACAGTAACGAAACGGCGGCAAAGGCTTCATTGATCTCCACACGATCCACATCGGAGGTCTTCCAGCCAGCGCGTTCCATGGCAAGCTTTACCGCAGGTATCGGCCCCATGCCAAACATGCCGGGTTCAACCGCAGCGACCGCATAGGATGCCAAGCGTACCGATGGCTGCAGACCATGCGTCTCTGCAAAGCTGCGTTGTGCAATCACCATGGCAGAGGCTGCACTGTTGAGCCCTGGTGCATTCCCGGCAGTGATCGTGCCATTGGGGCGGAATGCCGGTTTAAGGCGGCGCAGAGCCTCGATTGTCGTTTCCGGCCGATTGCTTTCGTCCCTGGCAAAAACGACGGTTCCTTTTCGACTCTGCAATTCGACCGGAATGATTTCATCTTCGAATTTTCCGGCAGCTTGCGCCGCCGCAAAGCGCAGCTGAGAGCGCAAGGCCCACTGATCCTGCTGCTCGCGACTGATATGGAAACGGCTCACCAGATCTTCGGTATGCCAACCGGAATGTTGACCACTGAATGCATCGTTCAGTCCGTCATTCAACATGCTGTCAATGACCTGGCCGTTGCCCATGCGATAGCCCCAGCGCCCACCCGGAATCAAGTACGGTGCTTGATCCATATTCTCCATTCCGCCGGCAATCGCGCAGTTTCCGTAACCCGCCAGTATTTCGAGCGCGGCAGAGACAATCGCCTGAGCACCAGAACCACAAACTCGATTCACGGTGAAAGCAGGAATATCGACCGGTAAGCCTGCATGAATAGCAGCCTGACGGGCGGGATTCATCCTGGCACCGGCTTGAATCACATTGCCCATCACCACAGCATCAAGGTCTAGAGACGAGAGGCCAGAGCGCTGCAATGTTGCCTGAACTGCCGCAGCGCCAAGTACCGTTGCGGGTGTGTCTTTCAAGCTGCCGCCATAGTTGCCGATGGCGGTACGTACCGGCTTGCAGATGACAATTTCTCTTTGCTTCATTTCACATCTCCTTGCGCATCAAGTGGCATCAAGCGGCGAATCGGCTTTTTGATTGAAGGGGTTTGATCTTGAACCAGATCGAATACATGGCCGGCAGGAATACCAGGGTCAGGATGGTCCCGGCCAAGGTGCCGCCAATCAGGGTGTAAGCCAGCGTTCCCCAGAACACCGAATGGGTGAGCGGGATGAAAGCAAAAATGGCCGCCAGCGCAGTCAGAATCACTGGCCGTGCCCGCTGCACCGTTGCTTCGACGACTGCGCGGAACGGGTCCAGCCCGGCTTTTTCGTTTTCACGAATCTGGCCGATCAGAATCAGCGTGTTGCGCATCAGGATGCCGGACAGGGCAATCAGGCCCACCAGCGCATTGATGCCGAAGGGTTGCTGGAACAACAGCAGCGTCGGTACCACACCGATCAGCCCCAGCGGACTGGTGAGGAAAACCATCACCATCCCGGAGATGGAGCGAACCTGCAGAATGATGATGAGCAGCGTGAGGGCAATCATGATTGGAAACAGCGGCAGCATGGCAGTGCTGGCCTTGCCGGATTCCTCAATGGAGCCAGCTTCTACGATGCGATAGGCACTGGGCAGCATTGCCATGATGGGTTGCAGCTGCTTGGTCATTGCTGTTGATACGTCTGGCGGCTGCAAACCTTCGGCAATGTCACCACGCACCGTGATGGTTGGCGTACGGTCGCGGCGCCGCAGGATGGGATCCTCCATACGCACCTCGACCTTACCGACCTGGGACAAGGGAATGCGCTGCCCGGCCGCGCCGACCAGCGTGAAACCAGCAATCTTCGCGGGATCAAGGCGGATATCACCGGCGGCACGGCCAATCACCTGCACGGCACGGATATCTTCCCGCACCTCGGTCAGCGGCACTCCGGAGAGCAGGAACTGCAATTGCGATGCCACCGCGCTTGAACTCAGACCGAGAGCCTGCAAGCGATCCTGATCAAGCACAAAATGCAGGGTAGGTACGCGCGCGCCCCAATCCGTGTTGACGGTACGCATCATCGGGCTGGCATGCATTACCCCTGCGACTTGCTTGGCAATCTCGCGCAATTTGTCGGGGTCTGGCCCCATCACACGATAGGCGACCGGGAAGGGCGAGGGAGGACCAAACACGATCTGGGTGACACGGACTCTTGCCTCGGGAGCCAAGTCCGCGGCTGCCGCCTCGCGCAGTCGGAACTTGAGGGTTTCCCGCTCCTGGTCATTACCTGTCAGCACCACGATTTTGGCAAAGGACGGATCAGGCAATTCCGGTGCCATGGCCAGGAAAAAGCGGGGTGCACCTTGCCCAATGTAGGACGTCACCACTTTTGCTTCTTTCTGCTTGGCCAGCCACGCTTCTACCTTCGCTGTTGCAGCACTGGTTTGCTGGATCGAAGTGCCATAAGGCATCTGCACTTCAACCAGCACTTCTGGCCGGTCGGAAGTCGGAAAGAACTGTTTCTTCACGATACCCATGCCGACGATGGCCAGCGTAAACATCCCGACAACTGCGCCAGCCACCCACCATTTGCTGGCAATGACGCGCCCCAGCAACTGCCGGAAGCGGTTGTAGCGCGGTGTGTCGTAGAGCGCTCCATGCCCTCCTTCCACCTGCTTGAAGTCTGGTAACAACTTGACCCCGAGATAGGGCGTGAAGACCACGGCCACCACCCACGACGCAATCAGCGCAATCCCGACGATCCAGAACATGTTACTGGTATATTCACCTGCCGTGGATCGTGCGAATCCGTTTGGCATGAAGCCGATCGCGGTGACCAAGGTCCCCGAAAGCATGGGGGCGGCCGTATGACTCCAGGCATAAGCCGACGCGGCAATACGGTCGTACCCTTCCTCCATCTTAACCACCATCATTTCAATCGCAATGATGGCGTCATCCACCAGCAAGCCCAGTGCCAGGATCAGGGAGCCAAGGGTAATGCGGTCAAAGTTCTTGCCAGAAGCAGCCATGACGACAAACACGGCAGCCAGCGTCAGCGGAACCGCCGCAGCCACCACAATACCGACGCGCCAGCCCATACTGACAAAGCACACCACCATCACCACCAGCAAGGCGACGAAGAACTTCACCATGAACTCGTCCACTGCGGAGTGGATATTGACCGCCTGGTCTGTCACTTTCGACAAGCTCATTCCCTTGGGGAGTTCGGCATTGATCTTGGTGACTTCGGCCTCAAGTGCTTTGCCCAGATCAAGTCCATTCCATTCGTCGCGCATCACCACGCCGAGCAATAAGGCCGGTTCACCGCCATTGCGGACCAGGAAGGTAGCGGGGTCTTCATAGCCACGTGCCACGGTGGCCACATCGGACAGCTTCAGCGTGCGCCCCTGTACAACAATCGGGGTCTGCCGAATCTTCTCCAGCTTGTCGAACGCCCCATCGATACGAACAAACACCTCGGGGCCTTTGGTTTCGATCGACCCGGCTGGCGTCAGCACGTTCTGGCTGTTCAAGGCCGCAAATATGTCCTGCGGCGTAACGCCCAGCGTTGCCAGACGATCATGCGAGAAAGATACGAAAATACGTTCCGGCTGCTCGCCGATGATATTGACCTTCTTGACCCCGGGGACATGCAGCAGTTGCTGCCGCAGCGCCTCCGCATCACGCACCAGCAGTCTTTGCGGCTCGCCCTTGGCTTTGAGGGCAAACAGGGCAAACGTCACGTCTGCATATTCATCGTTGACCATGGGGCCAATGACGCCTGCGGGCAGCTTTTTGGCTTCGTCACTAATCTTTTTGCGGGCCTGATAGAACTCTTCCTGAACTTCCGCTGGTGGCGCGCTATCGAGCAGGGAAACCATGGTGAAAGCCAAACCGGGTCGCGTGAAGGTTTCGGTGCGGTCATACCACCGTAGCTCTTGCATACGTTTTTCCAGGGGCTCTGCCACCTGATCCTGCATCTCCTGCGCCGTTGCGCCCGGCCAGGCGGTCACAATCGTCATCTGCTTGATGGTAAATGGCGGATCTTCCGCCCGGCCGAGTTTGAAGAAGGCCAGGACGCCTGCGGCGGAAATCAGCAGGATCAGGAATAAGGTGATGGCGCGCTCCCGTACGGCGAGAGCAGATAAATTGAAGCGGCTCTCGCTCATGGACGGTCCCCTTCCGTAGCGCTATTGAAGACCGGTTTGACAAGCCGAACCTGTTCGCCTTCCCGCAGCAGGTGGGCTCCGAGTGCGACGATCTTGTCGCCCGGTACGAGCTTGCCGCTTACGCGTGCATTGTCATCTTCAATACGCTGGACCACGACAGGCTGCCAGGAAACCTTGGCCGGCTTGCCAGTCACTACCCAGACGCCAGGCCCTTTACCCGCATCGAACAAAGCACCGATAGGTACCTGCACTCCCCCTGTTTTTACTGCACGACCATCCGGAATCTGGATTGTCACCGTGGCACCCAAAGGCGCATTGGCCAAGTCGCCATCCAGCACGTAGCGTGCTTCGAAGGTACGGGTCAGGCGATCGGCAGTCTCTGAGAGCTGGCGTAGTTTGGCGGGGACAGGATGGGTTTCAGATCCATATAGCGCGGCTTGCCCGACAGAGCCTACCACCGGACGCAAGGTCTCCGGCAACTGGATGACCGCTTCACGCCGACCGGCATGGGCAAGGCGCACGACAGTCTGCCCGGCATTCACCACCTGGCCGGGTTCGGCCAGCGTTTCCATCACCACGCCATCACCATCCGCCAGCAACTCGGCATAACGACTGGCATTACGGGCCACATCAGCCTGGGCTTCTGCAGCGCTCAACTGGGCTTTGGCTGCATCCGCTGCCGCCTTGCTCTGGTCGTAAGCAGAAGCGGAGATGGCACCGGTACCGCGCAGTTCACGGTAACGCGCTTCATCCTGTGCCGCCTGCAGCGCCCGTGCCCGTGCGGCGCTGACCGCTTCCTGCTGGGCATTGGCGGCAAGCCGCAGATCGACCGGGTCGATACGCATCAGCACCTGGCCGCGCTTGACGGTTTGGCCTGCGTCGACCAGGCGCTCCAGCACCTTGCCGGCAACGCGAAAGCCAAGATCGCTTTGAACGCGGGCGGCTACGGTGCCAGTGAATACGCGGGATTCAGGCGTGCCGGCCTGCACCAGGGCAGTACGTACCAGCGGGGTGCTGGTGCGGGGGTCGGTCTGTGCTTTTTCGCCGCAAGCGACCAGGGCAAACGGCAAGGCACAGATGACGGTAGAGATGGTAAGGCGACGCCGAAGCATGAAAGTCCCTTTGACGAAGTGATCGGGACTTTCAGTATTATTCTTGTGACCAATTTAGTCAATAGTCACTAGTCAGGCGTAGCTTCATGGCGACAGGCTGCGTAGCACCAGGCTGGAAAGCTGGGCCGGGGCCACCTCGGTGTAATCAAAGTTGTATTGCAATATCAAGGGGTGCAGAAAAGGCCGTATCACCAGGAAAATTGCCTTGGTCGTTTCATCCAGCGGGGTCTTGCGTTCAAAGTCGCCGCTGAGCCGCCCCTGTTGCACGATGTCTTGCAGCAAATTGCGAATGCGCTCCTCGTAAGCAACGGTCGCCGGCCAGCGCTCACCCGCTGCAGACGCTGCAATCTCGTACAGCTTTCTATCCTGAAAAAACAGCCTGAGGCTTGATTCCACAATGGTTTTAAACATGCGCCGCAGCTTTTCCGGCGGGCCTTCCGCCGCGTCAATAGCAGCTTTGACATCGTTTTCGATCTCGCGCAGGCACTGACTGCAAATCATCTCGCCAATGGCTTGCTTGGATTCGAAGAACTTGTAGATATAGGCCTTGGAAAAGCCAATGGCTTTGGCAAGGTCAGACACCGTGGTTTTTTCGTAACCATAGAGGCTGAAATGCTCGGTGGCGGCAGTCACGATTTGATCGCGGACTTCGTGATCCGCCGGGCCACGAGCTGCGTTCGGGGATGTGTGTGCATTTTTCATGGCTAGTAGCTTACAGACGTGCTCAAAAATTGACAATCAGTGACCAATATGTATTATGGTCACTATAGTTATTTTTATTCGGAGCCTTCCGTGCCAGCCAAACACCCCCTCGCCTTGCTTGTTGCCGCCAGTTTGTTGACCGGCTGTGCCGTTGGTCCTGATTACACGCGGCCCAATATACCGACCTCGGTGAGCTATCTGGGTGCTGCCGCCGTGGAACAACGCCATGCCGCCACCGCGGCCGACCTGGCTACATGGTGGACGGGGTTTGGCGATCCGCAACTGAATCGATACGTCATGCTGGCACTGGAACAGAATCTGAATCTCGCACAAGCATCCGCACGCGTCCTGCAAGCCCGGGCCGGGCTGGGAGCGGCCACCGCTGCGTTACTGCCCTCAGGCACGATCAGCGGCAAAGCCGCCAGAGCCTACCAGTCGGTTGAAACACCCCTGGGCCAGCTGTTGAATTCGCAACCGGGATTCAAGCGCTATGGCAATACTTACCAAGCAGACCTCGGTGCCAGCTGGGAGCTGGATTTGTTTGGTGGTTTAAGTCGTGACCGGGAAGCGGCACTCGCCGATTACCAAGCCTCTCAGGCAGGTGCAACTGCTACACGTCTGACGGTGGCTGCCCAGACTGCCGACATCTATATCAGCATCCGCGGCTTGCAAACCCGCCTGGACATTGCACGTCAGCAGGTTGAGAAACAACAAGCACTGCTTGATACCATCCAGCTGCTGTATGGCAAAGGATTGGCGGCTGAACTACAGGTAGACCAAGCGGCAGGGGCGCTGGCAGAAGTTCAGTCCGCAGTGCCTGTGCTGGAAACAGGGCTGGACGCCGCCATGAATGCCCTGGATGTGATGCTGGGCTCGCCCCCCGGCACCCATCGCGCCAAACTGGCCACCGTGAGTGCCATCCCGACCGTTCCTCACATTACCGCCACCGGGTCACCCGCCGACTTGCTGCGGCGCCGGCCAGACTTGATTGTGGCCGAGCGTCGCCTGACTGCATCCCATGCCCGCATTGGCGTGGCAATTGCCGAGTACTACCCCAAGCTGTCATTAAGTGGGCTGCTGGGTAGTGCCACGGCAGTTTCCTCCGGCAATCTGTTCACCAGTGGTGCCAGCCAGGCCGCAGGCGTACTGGGGCTGCGTTGGCGTCTCTTCGATTTTGGCCGCATCAACGCGCAGATTGAACAAGCCAAGGGGCAAGAGGCCGAGATGCTGGCCGCCTATCGACTTGCCGTGCTGCATGCAACAGAGGATGTCGAAAACGCCTTCTCTTCTTTGCTTAAACGCGAGGAGCAGTCTGTTGTCCTGGCTCGGGGGGTTGATTCGCTGGGCCGTGCCAGGTCCGCTTTGTTTGCGGCATATCAACAAGGAGTCGTCAGTCTGATCGAGGTACTACAGGCTGATGAAAACCTGCTGCGCGCCTCCGATGCGCAAGCACAAGCCAAAACGGAAGCAGCACGTGCGGCGGTTGCAGCCTTCAAGGCACTAGGTGGCGGTTGGCAGCCCAGTGGGTCGGATATGCTGGCAATAAAATGATTGAGCCGCATCTTGTTTACTGGATATTTTTATGGCTGCTTTCAACATTAGAGCAGCCGTCTCATATCTTGTATGCGAAGGACCGCTTTGGCCGAAACGCGGACGTGGCCAACTTTCAATGTCATGAACAACAAGAGCACTGACCCTTTGATGGATCAGTGCTCTTGTTGTTCATGTGCAGGACGATCAAAATCAGCGGTATCTCAGGGACAGCCCCCAGGCAATAGCAGCCTGATGCCCGACGTCCCCCCAGTATTGAGTAGCACCTGACTTTAGGGTCCAATCAACCCCACATGGAGATTGGACATGAAGAAACGTTTCACCGAAGAACAGATCATCGGCTTCCTGCGCGAGGCAGAAGCCGGCATGCCTGTTGCACAGTTGTGCCGCAAATACGCCTTCTCGGAAGCCAGCTATTACCTCTGGCGCAACAAATTCGGCGGCATGAATGTCTCCGAGGCCAAGCGTCTCAAGGAGCTGGAAACTGAGAACGCACGGCTGAAGAAGCTCCTGGCCGAGACCATGCTCGAGAACGAGATTGCCAAAGAGGCCCTGCGAAAAAAGTGGTAAGCGCACCGTCACGGCGGGAGCTGGTGCGCCATCTTGTGGGCAAAGGGCTTAGCGAGCGTCGATCGCTATGTCTGGCCGACATGAGCCCCAGCTCATACCGCTACCAGCCCGCCACTGACCGAAATGCCGCCTTGAAAGCGCAGATCATCGCGCTCGCGCAACGGCACCGACGCTATGGGGCCGGCATGATCTATTTGAAGCTGCGACAGAGCGGCATGCTGGTCAATCACAAGCGGGTAGATCGACTCTATGCCGAGGCAGGTCTGCAAATTCGCCGGCGCAAGCGCAAGAAAATTCCCGTGGCAGACCGTCACCCACTAGCTCGCCCTTTGGCGGCCAATCAGGTCTGGTCGATGGACTTTGTGTTCGACCGGACGGCAGAGGGGCGTGTCATCAAGAATCTGACAGTGGTCGATGATGCCACGCATGAAGCAGTCGCCATTGTTCCAGAGCGGGCGATGGGAGGCCTGCATCTGACGCGCGTCCTCGACCAACTGGCGAAGACACGTGGCTTGCCCAAAGCCATCCGGACCGATAACGGCAAGGAGTTCTGCAGCCGTGCGATGTTGAGCTGGGCGCACGTCCGTGGGGTTCAACTCTTTCTGATTGAGCCGGGCAAGCCCAATCAGAACGCTTATATCGAATCCTTTAACGGACGTTTCCGGGATGAGTGCCTGAACGAACACTGGTTCACCAGCCTGCGCCACGCCCAGGTTGTTATCGAAGCCTGGCGAAGGGAATACAACAATGAAAGGCCGAAGAAAGCACTGGGTGGTTTGACGCCGGCGGCCTATGCCGAATCACTTGCTGAGAAATCAGGTAAATTAAGCCCGGACTCTAAAGCCCTCTGCTACTGAAAGTGGGGGGACGTCGATACCTCCAACGCTTACGATCAACGCTAACAACTAACCACAAGCCACCACCATCTCGAAAATTTGACTCGGATTTGCCTGCCTCGACCCGTGCAGAACGGCACTGAATATCCTTGAGCAATGCCATCCCAATGCTTTTCTCCACTGCCATAAAGAATCCCCCCGACGTTCCCCCACAAAATATCACGGGGGTACATTCAGGGGAACATTTTGATGTGGATGTAGCTGACTCTTACTATCTCACTTTGGACTCTCAACAACCCAAAAGCCTACAAAAAAAGGAAATGCAGGCTACTTTGGACATCTTAAAACAGCTTTGAAATATCCTTGGTTTCCCAGTGCGGGAAGTGCTTGCGTACCAGCTGATTGAATTCCAGCTCGAAGGCGCGCAGGCGGGCCAGTTCATCGCTTACCGGAGCCGCACTGGATTCAGCAGCGGCCGTGATCATGCCGGCAGCCGCCGTTGCATTGGACAGGCGATCGATAATCACGAAGCTGCCCGTGCCACGACTCAGGGCATAGGCATCGAACACGGCCGGCGCATTCAACTCCACCCGGCACAGGGCAATTTCATTCAGCGCCAGCTCAGCGGCATTGAACTGCTGCAGGGAATTGACATCCACCCGATGCTGGATGCTGCTTACCCGGCCGGTGACCACCTTGCCAGCCAGCTTGAAACCATATTCCTTGCCCAACTCCAGCGGCGCCTCGGCCATCCATACCAGGTGGGCATCAAAAGCCTGGGATACGCTGGGTTGCTGCTCGCCAGCGCGTACGATCATGTCGCCACGCGAGATGTCGATTTCATCTTCCAGGGTCAGGGTAATGGCCTGGCCGACAAAGGCAGAAGGCTGGTTGCCTTCGAAGGTCACCACCTCTTTCACCTTGCTGCGCTTGCCGGAAGGCAGGGCCACAATTTCATCCCCGGGTTTCACTTCGCCAGCCACCACGGTACCGCAGAAGCCGCGGAAATCCAGGTTCGGACGATTCACATACTGCACCGGCAAGCGGAAGGCTTCCAGCGCGACGTCGTGGCTGACCTGCACGCTCTCCAGCAGCTCCATCAGGGTAGCGCCCTGATACCAGCCCATGTTTTCGCTGCGGGTGACCACGTTGTCACCACGCAAGGCAGAGATCGGCACGAAACGGATATCCGGAATGGTCAGGTGCTCGGAGAAGGCCAGGTATTCGTCACGAATGCGCTGGTAGGTTTCTTCGCTGTGTTCGACCAGGTCCATCTTGTTGATGGCCACGATCACGTGCTTGATGCCCAGCAGGCTGACGATGAAGCTGTGGCGGCGGGTCTGGGTCTGCACACCACGGCGGGCATCGATCAGGATGATGGCCAGATTGCAGGTGGAGGCCCCGGTTGCCATATTGCGGGTGTACTGCTCGTGGCCCGGGCAGTCGGCAATGATGAACTTGCGCTTTTCGGTGCTGAAATAGCGGTAGGCCACATCGATGGTAATGCCCTGCTCGCGCTCGGCCTGCAAGCCATCCACCAGCAGCGCCAGATCGATTTCCTGGTCGGTGGTGTTGTACTTTTTCGAATCGCGCTCGATGGCCGCCAGCTGGTCTTCAAAAATCAGCTTGGAGTCATGCAACAGGCGGCCAATCAGCGTGGACTTGCCATCATCGACATTGCCACAGGTGATAAAGCGCAGCATGTCCTTGTTTTCATGCTGCTTCAGGTATTCCAGGATATCGCTGGCAATCAGCTCGGACTGGTGAGACATGATCGTTCTTTCCACTGTATTCCGTCGCCAGGGCGCCGGACATCAATTCTTCAGAATGGTGACAGGATGGAGCCGGGCTTAGAAATAGCCTTCCATCTTCTTCTTCTCCATCGACCCTGCCTGGTCATGGTCGATCAGACGGCCCTGGCGCTCACTAGTGGTGGTGAGCAGCATTTCCTGGATCACCTCCGGCAGCGTGGCGGCAGTGGATTCCACCGCGCCGGTCAGCGGGTAACAGCCCAGCGTGCGGAAGCGCACTTGCTTCTTGCTGATGCTGGCTTTTTGTTCCGGCGTCAGGTATTGCAGGATGCGGTCGTCATCTATCATCACCAGCGTGCCGTTCAGATTCACCACTTCACGCTCGGCGGCAAAGTAGAGCGGCACGATGTCGATGTTTTCCAGATAGATGTACTGCCAGATATCCAGCTCGGTCCAGTTCGACAGCGGGAACACGCGAATGCTCTCGCCCTTGTCGATCTTGCTGTTGTAGATATTCCAGAGTTCCGGACGCTGGTTTTTCGGGTCCCAGCGGTGGTTCTTGTCGCGGAAGGAGTACACACGCTCCTTGGCACGCGATTTTTCTTCATCACGACGCGCGCCACCAAAGGCGGCATCGAAACCATATTTGTTCAGCGCCTGCTTAAGGCCCTCGGTCTTCATCACGTCAGTGTGCTTGGCACTGCCCACGGTAAACGGATTGACGTTGGCCTTCACGCCCTCTTCGTTCACATGCACGATCAGCTCCCAGCCTTCGGCAGCCTGCTTGTCGCGCAGCGCATACATGTCCTGGAACTTCCAGGTGGTATCCACATGCATCAGCGGAAACGGCGGCTTGCCAGGGGCAAACGCCTTGCGCGCCAGATGCAGCATCACCGCCGAATCTTTGCCAATGCTGTACAGCATGACCGGGTTTTCAAACTCCGCCGCCACTTCGCGGATGATGTGAATCGACTCGGCTTCCAACTGCTTGAGGTGAGTCAGTTTCTGTTGACTGATGTTCATGGTTCCCGCCTGTTCCTGGGCTGCCTGCACTTCTGGTGAGCACAGCACGATGGTTTGCTTGTCGCTCAATTTACCGGAAGGCCTGCCATTTTCCAAAATCAGTTGGATATATCAATATGCACTATCCAAGTGAAAATTCAGTCCAAAGAGCAATAACGCAATACTGATTAAGTCATGCCGTGATGGCTGTTTCGCCATATAGTGACAAGCAGGGAGATCAAGACCATGAACCGCGTCGACAATACAGCGGACTACCAGCTGGAGCACAGCCTGAGTTGTGCCGATGGCTCGTCACTATTACTGGCCAGGGCCGGCGAACACGACTACCTGCTACTACCCGCCGCCGCACAGCCCTCTGCCGGCAAGCTGCCTCACAGCCTGCTTGCCCAGCCTGTGGATCACACCACACTCGCCGGCCAGGACTATGCCTGCTACCTGCGTGACGGACAGAAACTGTTGAGTGAAATCCCCCCCGGCATGCTGAACGACAAGGAAGTCACCGGCATCGCCTGTGACATCATGGAAGCCCTGCTGCAACTGCAGCTGAACCAGTTAGCCCTGCCTGTAGTGGATTCCGAGCATATCCTGATCGACGCCCAGCAGCAGATTCAGTTGCTCGGTCAACATGCCGCCATCTCGCATGACACCGTGCAACAGCAGCAGAACCTGATACAAGCCGGCCGCCTGCTGTACTGGCTTTACAGTGGCCGCCGTTATAGCAGCCTGCCACTGGCCAGCCTGCGCCCCCAACTGGATAACGAGCTATTGCAGCTCTGCCAGCAATTACTAACCGCCCACACGGCCAGCCCGCTCCCCACTCGCGCCATCCTGGCACAGTTACAGGACTGGCTGGTCCGCCAGCAAAGCTTTATCCGCCCGCAGGGCAATCATCGCACCGCACTGGAGCAACTCTTGCAACGCATGCGGCACAGCCCGGACTTCCCGGCCTTGTCCCAAGCCGTTTCTGCCATCAATCACATTGGCAATGCCGATAGCGAACGGCTGCAAGTATTGGCAGAAATCATCCTGAAAGACTTCTCACTCACCAACAAGCTGCTCAAGGTGGTGAACTCGGCCAACTTCAGCCAGTTTGGTGGCACCGTCAGCACGGTATCGCGCGCCATCGTCATCCTCGGTTTCGACACCATCCGCAACCTCGCCCTGACCTTGCTGCTGTTTGAACACATGCATAACCGCAGCCACGCCCAGGAGGTACGCGACGTCGCCATCAAGGCATTGTTCTGTGGCCTGCTGGCGCGCAACCTGGCCCGCCACAGTGGCCTGCGCGAAGCAGAAGAGGCGCTGATCTGCGGCATGTTCCAGCAGCTGGGCGAACTGCTCTGTGTGTACTACTTCCGCGATGAATACCGGCTGATCCATAAAAAAATCAGCAGTGGCAGTACGGCTGACCAAGCGGTACTGCATACGCTAGGTCTTTCCTATGCCGCGCTCGGCGCAGGCACCGTCAGCCTGTGGAGCTTTCCGGAAAGCATGATCAGCAGCCTGGAGCCCTATCCTGCCGGCCCGGTGCGCCAGCCACAAAGCAGCACCGCCCGCTTGCGCATGCTGGGCAATCTGGCACAGGAGCTGACCAGCCTGCTAAGCACGGCCAACCCACCCTCGCAGGCTGCAGCCCGACAGTTACTTACTCGCTACGAACGGGCCAGTGCGCTGGACATGAAGCAGCTCAATACTGTCATCGAACAGACTCAAGCTGCTTTTGACGACTACCTGCGTGAATGGAGTGGCGAACAGCCACGCCATGGGCAGGCTCATCAGCTGAAAACAGCCCGCCTGGATAGGCAAGCGCAACAGCCCACAGCACAAGTCATCCCAGACGATGCCCTGACCACCAGCTACCTGCTTGCCCCGCCGGCTACGGCATCCCTACTGTCCGCCGGCATCCAGGACATCACCCTGACCCTGCTGGGGAGTTATCAGCTAAACGATCTGCTGCGGATGATTCTGGAAATCATGTTCCGGGCGGTGGGATTTGATCATGTCGTGCTCTGCACCAAAGACCCGCGCCAAAACCAGTTGCAGGCACGCTTCGGCTTTGGCCCGGACATCCCCGAGCTACTCAAACAGTTCCGGGTCGATCTCGATCAACAAGACAATGCTTTTTGCATTGCAATGGAACGTAATGTCGACATTTTCATCGAAGATGCCAGCGATGCCACCATCGCCAGTCATATACCCGACTGGTATCGACAACTGAATCTGGCGCAAACTTTCATCATCTTTCCGTTAGTGCTGGAAAAGAGGAAAATAGGCTTCTTGTATGGTGACAAAAAACAGGCACACAGCCTGCCATTACGTCCCGACGAACTCAATCTGCTCAAAACCCTGCGCAACCAGGCCTTGCTGGCCATTCGCCAGAAACAGAACTGAGCAGCCACACCATCAGGAATCGTTTGTCACTGACCAGCCAGCACCCCATTGAAATGCTGTCACGCAGAAGCTTGCTGCGAACCGGCTTGAGCCTTGCCGCCATCGGTATGCTGCAAGCCTGTAGCAGCCCCCTGCGCCGCCCCACTTCACCTACTGCCGCCTATCCGACCATGCCATTGCAAAACCAGGAAATCACTCTGCTAGCCTGTTCCGGTAGCCTCCCCAGCGCCGCGCAGCGCCAACATGGCATCGACCGCCTGCAACAGGCCGGCTTCGATGTAACCAATCGTGAGGCAATCGACCGCCAATACCAGCGCTTTGCCGGCACTGACCAACAACGCCTGCAAGACCTTAATCAGCTCAGTCAACGTCAGGACATGCCACGCATGCTGTTGGCTGGCCGTGGCGGCTACGGTGCCTGCCGCCTGTTGCCGGACATCGACTATGCCCGCCTGTGCCCTATGCTCAAGGAGGCAGGCACCCAGATCATGGGTTATAGCGATTTCACCGCCATCCAGCTTGCCTTGCTGGCCAAGGGCGGCGTTGGTAGCTTTGCCGGCCCCATGCTGTATAGCGACTTTGGTGGACGCAATATCAGCCCCTACACCATGCAGCAGTTTATCCAGGCCACCACCACCCCGGACTGGGTAGTACGCAGTCAGACCATGCAAAGCGTAAACGACCACGGTGAGGGCATTTTCTGGGGTGGCAATCTCAGTGTTCTCAGCAGCCTGGTGGGTAGCCCTTACCTACCGGATATCCGCGGCGGCTTGCTGTTTCTGGAAGATGTAGGCGAACAACCCTACCGGCTGGAGCGCATGCTTCAGCAACTATACCTGGCAGGCATTCTGCAGTGGCAGCGGGCCATCTTCCTGGGAGACTTTGCCATGGGGCGCATCGTTGATGCCTATGATGCTGGCTATACGCTAGACAGCGTCATTGCACAGCTACGCCAGCAACTGAAGGTGCCAATCCTCACGGGCATTCCCTTCGGCCACATCCACGACAAGACCACCCTGCCGCTCGGCTACCCGGCACGTTTCAACAGCAGCGAAAATGGACTGGAATTGCAATTCAGTGACTACCCAGTGCACTCGACAACAGGACTGACGCTGGAAAATCTGCTCCACAACAATCTGTGATCATCCCAGACGCAACAAAGCCGCCCAGGTGGCGGCTGTGCGGGCATCAGCAGCGGCGCGAACGGCCGCAATGCAGCACCGCCATGCAAAAAGCCCAGCTCGATTGAGCTGGGCTTCTAATGGGGAGTCTGGCGGTGTCCTACTTTCACATGGCGAATGCCACACTATCATCGGCGCTAAGGCGTTTCACGGTCCTGTTCGGGATGGGAAGGCGTGGGACCACCTCGCTATGGCCACCAGACATAAACTGTCAACAAACTCGAAGAAGCTTTGTATCCCAGACTCCGTCTGAAACACTGAATTAATTAGGTATCTCTTGGATCTTTGATCGCGTCGCACATTCACTATCCAGTCAGCTCGGTTTCCCAAGCCACTCAAATGATAGGATCAAGCCTCACGAGCAATTAGTATCGGTTAGCTTAACGCCTCACAGCGCTTCC
>NZ_JACERN010000019.1 GCF_013911085.1 Aquitalea aquatica | reverse complement strand
GGCGCGTTCGTCGGCAGCGTCAGTGTGTATAAGAGACAGCTCCCCCCCAATAAATGAACCTGCTCAAGGCTCTGGCTGCAGTCAGCAGCATGACCATGGTGTCGCGTATTCTCGGCTTGGTCCGTGACACCCTTATCGCCCGCGTCTTTGGCGCCGGCATGGCGGCAGATGCCTTTAATGCCGCCTTCAAGATTCCCAATATGTTGCGCCGTCTGTTCGCCGAAGGGGCGTTCTCCCAGGCGTTTGTCCCCATCCTGGGTGAATACAAGAATCAGAAAACCGAAGCCGAAACCCGCGAATTCGTCGCCAAGGTAACGGGTGTACTGGGTTCGGTACTGCTGCTGGTGACAGCCATCGGCATGCTGGCTGCCCCGGCCATCATGTGGATCTCCGCCCCCGGCTTTTATCGCGAACCAGCCAAAGCAGCCTTGTTTGCCGACATCCTGCGCGTGTCGTTTCCTTATATCTTTTTCATTTCGCTGTCGTCGATGACCGGCAGCATACTCAATAGCTGGGGCAAATTCTCGATCCCGGCCTTCACACCCACCTTTCTGAATCTCAGCTTCATCGTGTTTGCGCTGTTCTTCACCCACAACTTTCACCCGCCCATCATGGCCATGGCCTGGGCGGTGTTTGTCGGCGGCCTGATCCAGCTGGTATGGCAACTGCCCTTTCTCAAGCAGATCGGCATGCTCACCATGCCTATCTTCGACTTCAAGGATGCAGCGGTATGGCGGGTAATCCGCCAGATGGGCCCGGCCATCTTCGGGGTATCGGTGGCGCAGATCTCCTTGCTGATCAACTCCACCTTCGCCTCCTTCCTGCCCACCGGCAGCGTGTCGTGGATGTATTACGCCGACCGGCTGATGGAATTCCCCTCCGGCGTGCTGGGCGTGGCGTTGGGGACCATCCTGCTACCCTCGCTGTCCAAGCATGCTGCCAGTAAGTCCGACAGTGAATTCAGCGTACTGCTGGACTGGGGCATTCGCCTGTCGCTGCTGCTGGCGGTGCCGGCCACCGTAGGCCTGGGCCTGCTGTCCGGCCCCTTGCTGTCCACCCTGTTCATGTATGGCCGCTTTACCGCGCATGATGCGCTGATGTCGCAACAGGCCGTCATCGCCTACTCCCTGGGCCTGCTGGGGCTGATTCTGGTCAAGGTGCTGGCACCGGGCTTTTATGCGCGACAAGACATCAAGACGCCGGTACGCATTGCCCTGATTACCCTGGGCTGCACCCAGCTGATGAACCTGATGTTTGTGTTTTCGCTCAAACACGCCGGACTGGCGCTCTCCATCGGCCTGGCCTCCTGCCTGAATGCCGGCCTGCTGCTGTCCACCCTGCTCAAACGCAAGATCTACCAGCCGCAAGCCGGCTGGAGCAGCTTCCTCGGCAAGATGGCACTGGCCATCCTGGCGATGACCGCCGTACTGCTGGCCCTGCAATGGCTGCTGCCCATCCACTGGGATGGCCACGCCTGGCAGCGCGTGTGCTGGCTGACCCTGCTGGTGGTGGCCGGCGCCGTCACCTACTTCGCCTCGCTGTTTGCACTGGGCTTCCGCCCGCGCCAGTTCATGCGCAAGGAACACTAACAGTTGACCACGTCATCACCCCTGCCCCCGGCCGACCGGCAAGCTGTCGCCGTACTGTTGGTGTGCTGCCTAAGCCTGACCTTGCTGTACTACCCGGCCAACAGCCACTGGCTGCTGGACTGTCTGCGCAACACGCTACCTGCTTGGGCCACCGTCTTTCAGCGCCAGATCGTGCACAACCCGGACACCCAGCTCTACCGCTCACTGTTTTGGTCGCTGGCCAGCGTGGCCAGCTACTGCTTGTTACCGCTGCTACACATCAAGCTGGTGCTGCGCCGCCCGCTGAGCGATTTTGGTCTGGCCCTACCCAGTTGGCGTTTGCTGCGCACGGATGGAAAGCTGTTCTTGCTGTTTTACGCCATCATGTTGCCACTGGTGTGGTGGGCGTCGGCGCAGCCGGGTTTCTTGCAGATCTACCCCTTCTTCCGCCTTGGCCCACAAGAAAGCCTGTGGCCGCACTGGGCCTGGTGGGAACTGTTATACTTCGCCCAATTTGCCGCGCTGGAGTTCTTCTTTCGCGGTTACATGGTACATGGCCTCAAGCCGCGCTTTGGGGTATCTGCCATCTTCGTGATGGTGCTGCCCTACTGCATGATCCATTTTGAAAAGCCGGTGCTAGAAAGCCTGGCCGCCATCATCGCCGGCATGGCACTGGGTGCGCTGAGCTATCGCTATCGCTCGATCTGGCTGGGCATCGCCTTGCATTGTAGCGTGGCACTCACCATGGACTTAATGGCGCTATGGCGCAAAGGCCTGCTGTTCTGAGCAGCAACCGGCGCAGCCAGCTCGCATTTTTCACGGAATTCCTTTCATGACCACTCCGCACCTGACACCCGATCAGTCCCCGCTGGGCAAAACCGTCAGCTATCAGGACCAGTACGACGCCAGCCTGCTGTTTCCCATTCCGCGCAAGATGAAACGCGATGAAATCGGCGTGAACGAACAGGCCCTGCCCTTTGCCGGTGTGGATATCTGGACCGGCTTCGAGCTGTCCTGGCTGAATGCACGCGGCAAGCCGCAGGTGGGCATTGCCACCTTCCTCATTCCGGCCGACAGCCCCAATCTGATCGAGTCCAAATCGTTCAAGCTTTACCTGAACAGCTATAACCAGACCCGCATTGCCAGCCTGGCAGAGTTACAGGCGCAGCTGGCGCTGGACCTGTCCAATGCTGCCGGCGGCGCGGTATCGGTCAGCGTACAGCTGCCGCAGGACTTTGCCGCTGAGCGCATTGCCGAACTGGCCGGCGACTATATCGACGCGCTGGACATCGCCGTGGACAACTACGCGCCCTGCCCGGAGATTCTGCGTGCCGATAACAGCCATATCGTCAGCGAAACCCTGTGCAGCAATCTGCTGAAGTCCAATTGTCTGGTGACCGGCCAGCCAGACTGGGGCAGCCTGCAGATCCGCTACACCGGCCCGAAACTGGACCGCGAAGCACTGCTGCGCTACCTGATCGGCTTCCGCCAGCACAATGAATTCCACGAGCAATGCGTGGAGCGCATCTTTACCGACATCCTGCGTGCCTGTGCACCGCAGCAACTGACGGTCTACGCCCGCTACACCCGCCGTGGCGGCCTGGACATCAACCCCTGGCGCAGCAATGCGGCAAAACCGCCACAGCACAACACCCGCACGGCACGGCAGTAAGCTGGCGATCTAAAGTAAAAAAGCCTGCTTGGACGACAAGCAGGCTTTTTTGCGGGCAACACCAGGCCATCAAAACGGCACGGGGGCTTCGAATTCCATTTCTTCACGGGTAATCGGGTGGCGCAACACCAGCCGCGAGGCATGCAGCAGCAGGCGCTCGGCCTTGGCCAGTACTTCCGGCGGCGCATAAATGTCATCGCCCAGAATGGGATGGCCACTTTCCAGATGCAGCATGTGCATGCGCAACTGGTGGGCACGGCCGGTTTGCGGGTCCAGCTCCATGCGCGAGGTCTGCCGCAGGGAATCGCGCAATACCACGCGGTAATGGGTGATGGCTTGCTTGCCCTCCACCAGATCCACCTTCTGCCGTGGCCGGTTCGGCCAATCGATGATCAGCGGCAGGTCGATGGTGCCGCTATTGCTTTCGACAATACCGTCCACCACGGCGATATAGCGCTTTTTCACCTTGCGGTCCATGAAAGCAATCGACAGCGCACGCTGCATCGCAGCCCCACGGCCAAAGATCACCAAGCCCGAGGTAGCCATGTCCAGCCGGTGCACGGTCAGTGCGTCGGGATACACTTTTTGCACCCGGCTGACCAGGCAATCCTCCTTGCCCTCGCCACGCCCGGGCACCGACAGCAGGCCAGACGGCTTGTCCACCACCACCAGGCAGTCGTCGGCGTAAATCACCGCCAGACCGGTATCCGGCGGCGGGGTGTAGGTTTCCAGATTATGGGCTTGGGTCATGGCAGCACACCGCGCCCAGCCTTGCAGCAGGCGCGCAAAAAACGAAGAACGGGCGATTATCGTATTCCCGGCCAGCCTTCACAAGCTGTCACCCTGCATTTGCCAGGGAATTGCCACTTGAAATGACCGCACAACGCCATCACCCTGTCATGATCAGATCATTCCCCACCCAAGGAGCCGTCATGCCGGAGCGCTTTTACCTCGACCCTTACCAACGCCAGCTGGAAACCACCGTCGTGCGCCATGACGATGCCGGCCTGGTGCTGGCAGACACCCTGTGCTACCCCTTGGGCGGCGGCCAGCCCGGCGACACCGCCACGCTGACCCTGGCCGATGGCAGCACGCTGGCCATCAGCGATACCCGGCGCAACCGCGAAACCCGCGAAATCCTCCATATCACCGCCGCCGATGCCCCACAACTGGCATCAGGCAGCCCCGTCACCCTGACGCTGGACTGGGCGCGCCGTCACCGCCACATGCGCACCCATACCGCACTGCACCTGCTAGCTGTAGTAATCAAGGCCGGCGTCACCGGCGGCAATCTGACTGCAGAATCCGGCCGGCTGGACTTCGACATTCCGGAAGGCATGGAGCTGGACAAGGACGCCATCGAGGCTGGCCTGAATGCCTTGGTGGCAAAGGACCTGGCGGTGAGCATCCAGATGACCAGTGGCGAAGCATTGAAAACGCGTCCGGAGCTGATCAAGACCATGTCGGTGACCCCACCGCTGGACTTGCCAGAAATCCGCCTGCTGGAAATTGATGGTGTCGACCTGCAGCCCTGTGGCGGCACCCATGTGCGCAGCACCGGCGAAATCGGCCGCCTGCTGGTGAAAAAGATTGAAAGCAAGGGCGCACGCAACAAGCGGGTGGTGATCGCACTGGCCGACTGAGCAATTGTGATCTGCCATGGCAAAGGGGACCCGCAGGTCCCCTTTTGCATGCCCATCAGCGCCAGACAGCGACTGGCTCAGATATCGGCCTCCACCTCATTGCCCTTGGCTTCCATCCAGCTACGACGGCTGGAAGCCTCGCCCTTGCCCATCAGCATGACGAAGGTGGACAGGGTATGGGCCAGCTCCCCCGGACGCACCTGCACCCGCGACAAGCGGCGGGTATCGGGATTCATGGTAGTGTCCTTCAGTTGCTCCGGGTTCATCTCGCCCAGACCTTTGAAGCGCGAGATCCCCCAGCTGCCCTCGCGCACCCCTTCACTGCGCAGACGGTCGAGAATGGCATTCAGCTCGCCCTCGTCCAGCGCATAAATCTTGCGCGGCGGACGGTTCTTGCCCGAACCCGGCACATCCACCCGGAACAGCGGCGGCTGGGCGATGTAGATATTGCCGTTTTCAATCAGCCGCGGGAAATGGCGGAAGAACAAGGTCAGCAACAGCACCTGAATGTGCGAGCCGTCCACGTCGGCATCAGACAGGATGGCGATCTTGCCGTAACGCTGGCTGGACAGGTCGGGGTGATCATCCGGCCCGTGCGGGTCGACGCCGATGGCCACCGAGATGTCATGGATTTCGGCATTGGAAAACAGTTGATCCTTGTCGGTTTCCCAGCTGTTGAGCACCTTGCCACGCAGCGGCAGGATGGCCTGGTACTCCTTGTCGCGCGCTAGCTTGGCCGAACCACCGGCCGAATCACCTTCTACCAGGAACAGCTCGTTGCGCTCCAGATCTTCGCTTTCGCAATCCGTCAGCTTGCCCGGCAGCACGGCAACGCCCGAACCTTTTTTCTTTTCTACTTTCTTGACCGACTTCAGCCGTGATTGCGCCTGACGGATGGCCAGTTCGGCAATCTTCTTGCCGGCTTCCACATTCTGGTTCAGCCACAGCTCCACCGGGTCACGTGCCAGGCTGGAAATCAGCTTGAGCGCATCGCGGCTGGTGAGCTTGTCCTTGGTCTGGCCCTGGAATTGCGGGTCGAGCACGCGGGCGGACAGTACAAAGCGTACCCGGCTCCACACGTCTTCGGCCATCAGCTTGACGCCACGCGGCAGCAGATTGTGGTGATCGATAAAGGTCTTCACTGCATCAAACACCCCGGCGCGCAGGCCGGCTTCGTGCGTACCGCCAGACGGGGTGGGAATCAGGTTGACGTAGCTCTCGCCGCTGGCGCCGTCTTCGAACCAGGCCATCGCCCATTGCACGCCCTCGCCCTTGGCGAACTGTTCGTGGTCGTCACCGATATAGGCTTCGGCGGCAAACAGCGGGGCGACCGGCTCGTCGCCATTGCACAGCTCGGCCAGATAGCTTTTCAGGCCCTGCGGATACTGCCACACCTTGACCTCGTCACCACTGGGGCGCTCCACCGTCAGCGTCACCGCAACGCCGGGCAGCAATACCGCCTTGGCGCGCAGCAGGCGCTCCAGCTCCGGAAGCGAGTAACGCGGGCTTTCAAAATATTTGCCGTCCGGCCATACCCGCACGCGGGTGCCGCTGGTGCGCGAGCCACAATCGCCGATACGGGCCAGTGGCTCAATCACATCCCCACCGGAAAACACTAGGCGGTGTACACCACCTTCGCGCTTGACCTCCACCTCCAGCCGGGTGGACAAGGCATTGGTCACCGACACGCCCACACCATGCAGACCGCCGGAGAAGGCATAGGCACCGCCATCCTTCTTGTTGAACTTGCCGCCAGCATGCAGCCGGGTGAATACCAGCTCCACCACCGGCACGCCTTCCTGCGGATGCAGGCCCACCGGAATGCCGCGACCATCGTCCTCTACCGACAGCGAGCCATCCTGATGCACGGTGACGGCAATCTTGCGGGCATAGCCACCCAGCGCCTCGTCGGCTGCGTTATCGATGACTTCCTGACAAATATGCGTGGGGTCGGTGGTGCGGGTATACATGCCCGGCCGTTCCTTGACCGGTTCCAGCCCCTTGAGCACCCGTACCGAGGATTCGTCGTATTGTTGAGTCATAGCTTGTTTCGTCGCCTGTATCGGCCCTGCAGCCAGGGCCAAGCTGAATGATGTCGCCGCCCCGCCATACGGCGGGAAGGGCATGATGCTCAAACGGCAGCACTGGGCCGCCGCTTGCTTGAAGAATGATGCAGATCGCCCGGCAATGCGGCGTCAGTGATCCTGCAGCTTGTCCGGTAAACCGCAGGCGGGCTGACGCATACGCTGCAGGAAGCTGTCGTAATTTTCCAGGCCCTTGAGAAAACGTGATAACTCGGTCAGGGCGCGGATATAAACATCGCGCTTGAACTCGATGACCGCATCCACTGGTGCCCAATAGTCATTCCAGCGCCAGCCGTCGAATTCCGGATGGCTGCTGGCACGCAGGCAGACATCACAATCGCGCCCGGTCAGCCGCAGCAGGAACCAGATTTGTTTCTGTCCTTTATAACTGCCACGCCATTCGCGCCTTACCCAGTTGCTGGGCACGTCATAGCGCAGCCAGTCGCGGGTACGCCCCACGATCTTGACATGTTGCGGCAACAGCCCGACCTCCTCCAGAAGCTCGCGGTACATGGCCGCTTCCGGACTTTCGCCCGGTTTGATGCCTCCTTGCGGAAATTGCCAGGAATGCTCGCGCACCCGCTTGCCCCAGAACACCTCATTTTTACCGTTAATGAGGATGATTCCGACATTGGGGCGATATCCGTCCCGGTCCAGCATGAAAAAAACCTGCAAATCGTCTAGTTGACCGAATTTTTGCACATTTCGCCAGCTCTTGCCATGCGGCTGTCCACCCGAGTGCCCGGCAAATCCACCACAGCATGCGCCAGACACATTAAAAAGAATTGACGCCAGCGGGCAAAGCCGTTTAAAAATCAGCGCAGCACTACCCACCCTTCATCAGGATGCCCGGCCACATGCAAGCACGTCGCAACCCACCAGCCGTCCCCGCCCTGCCTCTGGCAGTGGTGGCGCTGTGCCCGTGGGCCAATCCGACAGCCTTGTCGCTGGGCTTCTTCATCCAGCCGTTTACTGCAGTCGGTCACCGCTAGCGTTGTGCCGTAATACCCGCCATATGGCGGCTCACGACAATGCCTAGCACAAGGACCATCCATGCAAGATTCTGCAAATTGGCTGCACAGCCACGGCATTCGCACGGTCGAATGCCTGTTTTCCGATATCACCGGTAGCGCACGCGGCAAGGTTGTCCCCGCCGCCAGCCTGCTGGCCACGAACGAGCTGCGCTTTTCCCAGGTTGGCCTGGTACAGAGCGTCAGCGGCCACTGCCTGCAACAGCTGGTACCCGAACTCGACCCCGACATGCGTCTGCTGCCTGATGCCAGCACCCTGCGCCAGTTGCCATGGAGCCGCGAACCGGCGGCCATGCTGATTCACGACTGCCTGCATGAGGATGGCAGTCTGGTGGAGTTCGCACCACGCAATGTGCTCAAGCGAGTGCTGGCACGCTATGCCGAACTGGACCTGACGCCGGTGGTTGCGCCGGAAATGGAGTTTTATCTGTTTGCCCGCCGCAGCAGCCTGGATGCCGCTCCGCAAGCACCCGCCTGCTATGGCAGCGCTGGCGATAGCCTGCGTCAGCCCTATTCACTGGACCGGTTACACGATCTGGATGCGGTGCTGGGTGATATCCAGCATGGCTGCCAACGCCTGGGCATCGGGGCCGATACCTTGCTGCAAGAGGTAGGCTGCGGCCAACTGGAGATCAATCTGCAACACGGCGATGCCATTGCGCTGGCCGATCAGGCCTTCCTGTTCAAGCGCATGGTGCGTGAGGCCGCAGCCCGTCACCAGCTGGAGGCCTGTTTCATGGCCAAACCGCTGGCCGATGATGCCGGCAGCGCCATGCATATCCACCAGAGCCTGGTGCATGCCGATACTGGCCGCAACGCCTTCTCGCTGGACAATGGCCAAGCTGCACCGCGTTTCGCCCACTATATCGCCGGTCTGCAACACTATTTGCCCGATGCCTTGCTGCTCCTGGCTCCCTACGTCAACTCCTTCCGTCGGCTGGCCCCCTTTACGGCAGCGCCCATCAATGTCGAATGGGGCTATGACAACCGCACTTGTGGCTTACGCATTCCGCACGGAGGCCCGCAAGCCCGACGAGTGGAAAACCGGCTGCCAGGTGTGGATGCCAACCCCTATCTGGCTTTGGCCACTACCCTGGCCTGCGGTTTGCTTGGCATGCAACAGGAACTGCAGCCGACAGCACCGCTGGATAGCAGCGCCTATGGTCGCCCCTACGCCTTTCCCCGCACCCAGCTGGAAGCGGTGGAGCGGCTGGCTGCCAATGCTGAACTGGCTGCCGTGCTGGGACCGCAGTTTGTTGCCACCTATTGTCAGCTCAAGCTGAGTGAATGGCAGGAATTCAATCGCCAGGTCAGTCCCTGGGAGTATCGCCATCTGCTAAGCCAGGCTTGAAAGAGCTTGCATGAACCGTGAACACGCACCGCATCTGGCCCAGTTTGATGGCCATCACATCGACTCCTGGCATGCGGCCACCGCGCCACTGCGCGAGCGCTATCCGGTTCTCAACGAAGTCATACGCTGCGATGTCTGTGTGGTGGGGGCCGGTTTTACCGGCCTGTCCACCGCACTGAGCCTGGCTGAAAAAGGGCTCTCGGTCACCTTGCTGGAAGGTGCCCTGGTCGGTTTTGGCGCATCAGGCCGTAATGGCGGGCATATCCTGCACGGTTTTGCCGCTTCCATGGCCACATTTGAAAAGCAGCTGGGCGGCCGGGGGGCCCGACAATGCTGGGATGCATCACTGGAAGGCATCTCACTGATTGCCAACCGCATTCATCAGCATCAGATCGCCTGTGAGCTACGCTGGGGCGTTCTCACCACGGTACGCAACCGTCGGCAGCAGCAGTGGGTGCAAGCGCAACAGCGCCAGCTACAGGCCTATGGTTATCACGACACGCAATGGCTGGAAGGACAGGCACTGCAGAGTCACATCGACTCACCGTTCTTCAGTGCAGCACTTTACGACAGCGGCTGTGGCCATCTTCACCCACTCAAGTATGCCCAGGGGCTGGCACGAGCGGCGTCACAGGCAGGCGTGAGGCTGTTCGAGCATTCACCAGTCACTTCCATCGATGAGGACAAGCGCGGCTTGCAGATTGGCACACCACAAGGCTGGGTCAATGCCGACAGAATGGTACTGGCCTGCAATGTCGATATCGGACCATTGCAAGCCGGGTTACGGCGCTGCATCGTACCACTGCGCTCACACATCATTGCCACGGCACCCTTACCGGCAGAACTGGCCAGCAGCCTGCTTCCGGGTGGCGCCGCCGTCTGTGAAGGCAGCCCCTTGCCAGATTACTTCCGCCTGACGCCCGATCATCGCCTGCTGTTTGGTGGGCTACCAGGCAGCGCCAGTCCTCAGGCCCAGATTGCCGAGCAACAAGCGCGACTCGCCAACATCTTTCCTCAATGGAAAAACCGGCAGATCGACTACGGATGGAGCGGGCATGTGGATGTCGGCCCTGCACGCCTGCCACAAATCGGCCGCCAAGGACAACGCATCTATCACGCCCAGGGCTTTGCTGGCCATGGTGTCGCATTAAGCGGCATTGCCGGGAAAATGCTGGCAGAAACCATGGCAGGTGATATCGGCTGCTTCGATGTATTCAACAAGCTATATGCCCATCCACTGCCACTGCCAGCCTCGCTGGAAGACAGCCTGCTGCGCTTGTCTATGCTCTACCACCGCCTGCGCGATGGCCTTGGTTTCTAGCCACCAGCCTACTGCTCGCCAACATGCACCGGCCAGCGCCCCCAAAACCTGCAAACGATGCTAGGATGCCTCGATCAACCGTTTTACTCGTGATCGATCCCGCATGGCATTTCTTTTTGACCGGCCTTCATTGCAGCGCCTACCGCGTTTTCCGCTGAGCGCCGCAGCATTTAGTACCCTGTTCAGCGCAGCAGAGTTTCGGCATGCCTTGCTGGCTGCCATAGCCAGCGCCCGTCAGCGCATTTACCTCACGGCACTCTACCTGGAACAGGATGAAGCTGGTCGTGAAATACTGGCCGCCCTGTTTGAAGCCAAACAAGCCAATCCTGTACTGGATATACGCATCATGGTGGACTGGCATCGTGCACAACGGGGTCGTATCGGCGAAAACCACGACAGCTGCAATGCCGCCTGGTATCGCGAAGAATGCAGTCGCCATGCGGTCGAACTGCCCATTTATGGTGTCCCGGCACAAACGCGTGAATTATTCGGCGTACTGCACCTGAAAGGTTTCATTGTCGACAATCAGGTGATCTACAGCGGTGCCAGCCTCAACAATGTCTATCTGCACAAGCAGGACAAGTACCGTTTCGACCGTTATCACCTGCTTGAAAATGCCGCCCTGGCCGATAGCATGGCCAAGTTGCTGTGCCAGCACTTTTTCAATGATGAGGCCGTGTTCCGGTTAGACAAACCGGTGCCCTGCACCCGTAGCATCCGCAAGGAAATCCGCGCCTTCCGCAGCCGGCTGGAAAACTTGCACTACACCCTGCCCCCCGAGCAGGCCTGTCAGCACGGCATGGGTGTCACCCCAGTACTGGGCCTGGGCAAGGGCAATGCGCTGAATCGCCTCATCCTGCAATTGATCACCAAGGCCGAGCAACGGCTGGTCATCTGCACGCCGTATTTCAACTTCCCCATGGCAATACTGCGCGCTATCAATCGCGCCCTGCGCCGTGGCGTGGAAGTCACCATCATCGTCGGCGACAAAACCGCCAACGATTTTTTCATTCCGGAATCCGAGCCCTTCCGCCTGATTGCGGCGCTGCCCTATCTCTACGAAATGAATCTGCGCCGCTTTGCCAAACGCCGTCAGACCCATATCGATGCGGGAAAACTCCATCTGCAGCTATGGAAAGAGGGGGACAACAGTTACCACCTCAAAGGCATGTGGAGTGACCAGCAGCACATCCTGCTAACCGGAAACAATATGAATCCGCGCGCATTCCGGCTCGATCTGGAAAATGCCTTGCTGATTCACGACCCAGATCAACAGCTACAAGCACAAAGCCAGCGCGAACAGCAACACATCCTGCAGCACACCACCCGTGTCAGCCACTACCGCCAGCTGGAAAGCGTGCGTAACTATCCATTAAAAGTACGCACCATTCTCACGCGACTGAGCCGAGTGCGCATTGACCGGATGCTGAACCTGATGCTGTAGCGCGCCCCCTATGGGTAGCCAATAAACGCAAATAGCCGCTTTTTAGCGGCTATTTTCACGACACGACCCGTCACAATTGAAAGCAAGATGGGCGATGCCATGCAAAAAGCCCAGCTCGATTGAGCTGGGCTTCTAATGGGGAGTCTGGCGGTGTCCTACTTTCACATGGCGAATGCCACACTATCATCGGCGCTAAGGCGTTTCACGGTCCTGTTCGGGATGG
>NZ_JACERN010000004.1 GCF_013911085.1 Aquitalea aquatica | reverse complement strand
GCATTGACGTAGACGCGCTCGCCGCCGCGCCCGAATTCGGCCTGGCCCAGTTGCCCCTGCCCCCCTAGTGCCGACAGCGACCCACCCAGCAGACCCAGACCTGAATTCGATACCACTGCAACCATGACATCCTCCAGAAATATTTAAATCGACATAACAGTCTTATCTCTGGATTTCCTAAACAGTTTAGCCACCATCAAAAAATTAAAAATTCCGCCCCATAAAAAATTCTAATGAGCAAATCATTAGCCCAACAAAAACCTTCATCAGGAATAGAAAACATTACATCAATAAAAAACCGCCACATGCATTACATGAGGCGGCTACGATTCCTGCAAAACAACCTCAACCTGCAGGCGTATCTTTTCCAAATGGTGACAGCGCCACCGTCCGGGCAACGGCCTGTTGTAAACTGGTTCCATCCGGTAAAACAGAGCTTTCCATCAATTTTCCATAGATTGCTTGCGCCTGTATCGGGTGTCCTCCCGCTTGAAATATAAGACTTTCCGCATACAACCCTGGGAAGCTGCTTGGATTCAAACCCAAAGCGCGCTTCACAGACTTCTGAGCCTCTCCCATCTTGCCTTCCATAATCGCAACAATAGCTAGGCCACCATGCGTGTCAGCAAAATTCCGATCCAGCCTTAAAGCTTCTAACAGCGCCTCTTTGGCTGCAGATGGTTGCTGTTGCAAAATCCGGCACCATGCGAGCACATGCCAGCTCCCCACATGCCCTGGCATATACTGCAAGGCTTCGCTAACTCTGAGCTCCGCCTTCTTCAAATCACCCTGCAACATCGACACCAGACCCTGCCCCATCAAAGCTCGGCTGGAATTCGGCCTGCTAGTGCATGCTTGGTCCAACATGGGGATAGCCACGTCTAGATCTTGTTTGCTGATAGACAACATACCCATCACAGTCGCCGCATCTGGGTCCTTTGGCACAACATCGAGTACTTGGCGCGCAACAATCTCCGCAGCCGCAAAATTTTCCTGATCCAGATACAACGTTGCCAGTAGGCCATACATCGGCAACCACTCTGGATGCTCGCTCAAGGCTTGCTCGCACGCCGCAACGGCCTCGTTTACCTTCCCCTGAAAATGCAGCGCGCGCGCGAACAAAGGCCCGGCCTGCGGTAAAATATCCCGCTGCGACGCAGCCTTTGCTGCATAAATTTCAGCTTCGGCATAACGTCCCTGCAACAGTAACGCATATGCCAAGTTGTAGAACAGTGCAGGCTCCTCCCATCCCTCTCTTCGTAAATCATCAAAGGCCGCAATGGCATCATCCAAGTGGTTTTGCCTCATCAGGCAAATCCCGGCGAGAGAGCGCCCCCCGAAGTGTCCAGGATCCTCCGCAAGCAAGCGGCTCAAAACCTCTTCGCATGCTTGCGCCTGCCCGAACTGTAAATAGAGATCCGCAAGTTCAAACAATAAGTGGATATTAGCCGGGTCGGCCTCCAGATAAGCATGTAGCTGGCGAAGCCGCTGAGTTAGTTCGGTCATGATGATTTTTTATGAGCTTGTTGCAATTGCTGCCGCAGATAGGCGGCGAGCGTTTCGAATCTGGGATGTTGCCGTATGGCTTCCACCACATCTGCCACCAAACCGCCAAAAGCTGGATCCGATGCGGCACCTACACCCAGTTCCTGAGCGAGCAATGCGCGCACATGCACCTCTAGCGCACGTTGCTCAGCATCGGGCCAAGCTGAATCGATAGATCGCAACTGGCCAACGATTTGCTTGTGCAGAGCAACTGCGGCAGCGGGCGCTCTATTTTCACCATCTGGAGCTTTGTACCCTACCGTCGATTTACGGCTACCGGTTGCTGGCTTCCCGCCCAGCAGCCTCTGCAAAATACCAGCCTTGTCTATCGGCTCCATCTATTTCCCCTCGGGTATGCAGACGGAATCAATGCAGCTGCTCATCTCCGGATGCCACGTATCCACGCAGGAATAGACTGCTTGTAGAGCCAGAAGACTCCTTGTCCTGGCTGACCAACTGGGCCGCCTTCGCTTCATGGGAATCGATCTGTTGAATGATGTGTTCCATATCGATATTAAGCGCCACGACGTCCTGATTCGCCACAATGCCCTCAGTCAACAGCGCACGACACTCGGCGAACTCATTCCGGATCAGGTGCTCCAGCCCCAGTCGGAACAACTGCAACGCCGCGTCCTTTGGCAGAATGTCCAACCCCAACCACACTCGCCTAGCGTCCTCCGGCATCCCCTGAGTCAAATAGAGTAAGCCCAATTGAAACACTGCCATGACTAAAGTGGGTTGCAAGGCCACCGCCTGTCCCATTGAAACCACCGCGCGGTCTGGCATGCCGATTTGCGCGTATTCGGCTCCGAGAAGATAATGCAAACGGGCGTCCTGACCATCGTTCACAACACCTTGTTTCAGCAGAACAACCGCTTCGGCATGCCGCTGACTTTCTATGGCGTTTACTGCCAATCGAAACAACTCTTCCTGATCCAGCATTGCGTAATTCATTACGATTCCAGTTCAACAAATTATCACGTTAAAACGGCAGCACGCTCATGAAAAAACGAGTCAGCCAGCCCGGAGTGGTGAACAGACGCTGATTTCCGGTAGCCTGCTGCTCCAGACGCACATCGGTCAGTTTGGTCGACGACACTAGGCTACCCGGCTGGATATCACGGGGATTCACTGTTCCCGACAGACGAATCTGCTCATTATCGTCATTGATCTGCACCTGTTTTTCGCCACTTACCCTGAGATAACCATTCGCCAGCACATCCACCACAGTTACGGAGATTGAACTGGTAAAACTGCTATTGTTACTGCGGCTACCGCGGCCATCCACCGTCTCACCACCAGAAGCACCTAGTTTACCAGACAAGGATTTCTTGCCTGATGACCAGCCGAACATGTGATTAACGAACGGTGTGTCCAAATCTGCGCTCAGGCCGTTTTCGATATCCGTACGGCGGCTTCCCTTGGATTCTGCCGAGAGGCTGGAACTGGCTCTCTCCTGAATCACTACAGTCAGGCTATCGCCAATGCGAGAAGGAATGTCATCACGAAAAAATGAACGATACTGCCCTGGTTGGTACAGGCTACCAGGAGTTGGCTGCAACCTGAGCACTGACTGGGGGGATGCAGTCGTCGGTCCAGACACCAGCGGCTTGGGTTGCACACTGCCACACGCGGCCAATGCCAACGCCAGTAACGGCACTATCCTGGCACAACAAGACATAATCAGTCTTTCTATTTCATAAGGAAGCATGCGGCGATATCGCCAGCTCCTACTCGTTTCAAAATCGTCGTCATTCTCACAGTCTTATCCCGCTTTTGGCAGGAAAGTTTAGCCGTTTGTGGAAACTATCCTTCTCCAGTCTTGCCACCTGCCAAATAGCCACGCAAAGCCGCCAGTCCCTCCTTGTGCAACTGGGAAACCCTGCCCTTGCTCACGGCCAGAAGACCGGCTATCTCAACAAATGGGACACCCTGCAGATAATGCAAGCGGAGCACTTTTTGCTGTGCTACGGATAAGGATTGCAGATGAATCAGCAAACTACGCTTCAACTGTTTGAGCTCTAAGGACTGGTAAGCAAGATCCTGCCCCTCGGGTTCAACCTCCGCCTGGAACAGGCCACTATCCTCAAGCATAAATCCGATAGCAAAGCCAATAGACAATGATTTCAGCATCTCAAACGGGTCAGAAGCATCATCATCGACCTCAAGATTCTGCGCCCGCTCACGCAAGATTTTCTTGCGAGCTGACATCTGACTGGCCACTTCCGAGGTACTGGCCAGATTATCTAATATCTCTCCCCGGATTCGGTATTCCGCATAGGTCTTGAACATGACACCGCTATCGGAACGATACCGTTCTACCGCCTCCAGCAAGCCTATCACCCCCCACTGAAACAGGTCGTGGAATTCAAAACTATCACCTATCCGTTTCGCAAAGATCTGGGCTGCCAAAATGCGTACCAAGGGAAGGTGACTCTCAATCAATGTCTCGCGCTGAGACGAGCCATCAGTCTCCTCGGGACCTGGCTCCCAAACGGTGCCTACGGCCTGTATTGGCTCAATGACAGGCATCTCCGGTCACATGCTGTCTGACAGAACTGCCCGGGTGACCAGGGTCCAACCATCGATCAATACAAACATCAAAACCTTAATTGGCAAGGCGATGGACACCGGTGGTACCATCATCATTCCCATCGCCATCAGCACGCTGGAAACAATAATGTCCACCAACAGGAAAGGCAGAAAAATTACGAAGCCAATCTGAAAAGCCAGTCGTAACTCACTCAGCAGGAAGGCCGGGACCACATGCACTACGCTAATTGACTCTGCGTCCTCGGGTATATCCTTGCCTGCGAGACTGAGTACAAAGTTCATGTCCTGCTCACGAGTTCGGCCTACCATGTATTCTTTCATGATGGCCCCTCCATGCTTGAGGGCTACCGATGCGGGCATATTTTGCTCGTAAAGCGGCGTAACAACTTTCTGGTCCAGTTGCTCGAAGGTTGAGCCCATCGATAACAGAGTCAGAAAAGCCGCAAGCATGATCAGTACGACATTTGGCGGAGTTTCCTGCATGCCGATGGCGTGACGCAGCATCGACAAAACGATGATGATTCGGGTAAAGGAGGTCATCACCACCAGCATGCCGGGCAACAACGCGACCAATGTCAACGCCAGGATGATATTGACCGCCTGGCCCATGCCTGCTCCATTCAAAGCGACGTCCACCATCTGCCCCTTGGCATCGGCAACCACCGGCCAGCAGGCAGCCAGCCACATCAGTTTTTGCAATCTATTCATGACTTCGAATCGTCCCGGATGACAGTGATACCACGCTCACTTTCAGCCAACATGATTTCCCGCCCTCCATGCTCAATCACATACAACGATGACTTCGCCGACAGCCTACGCTTGGCAAGCAAGTGGATACCTTCCCCGCCCGCTACTCGTAGCCCTTTCGTATAACGCTGCCGCCACCAGTATGCAGCCGCGCCAATCAGGGTAAGGCCACCCAGAATTTCATAAGGACCTAGCAAGGCTGCGGTGCCGACAGCTGGCTCCTTGCGAAACCGCAAAGGTGCATGGATGGGCTCGGAAACTGAAGCACCACACACCGGAGCGGATGAGCCTTGCGGGCAAGGAGCACTGGCAACATCGCCACTCAATACCGACAAACCAAGCACCAAGGCATACAGCAGTTGCATTGGATATCTCATTTCATTTGCCATTCAAGCGGAAAGCTGCGCGACCTGCTCGATGCGAACGCCGAAACAGTCTCCAGCCACAACCAGACTGCCTCGTGCCACAACCTGCTTACCCAACAGAATCTCCACCGTATCACCGGGTGCTTTATCCAGAGTCAGCACTGCTCCCTCCTTCAAGGCATCCAGCTCCGCGATGCTCAAGCGGCAGGACCCTATTCGGGTTTCCAACTGCACCTGTACTTCTTTCAACAACTCCATCCGACCTTGCAACAAGCCTACCGCACCGGCCTCGATTTTCCCGTCCAGTTGTGGGGGGCTGAAGATTTCCACTTCCTTGCTCATGCTCTTCACCTCTTGTTAATTATTTTGTCGTCTCGAAAGACCTTGACCGATGGTTTCCCCTGATACAACCCATATTGCACACGCCCAAGCAGGCCACCGCTTTGAAGGCACAGATCGAACGCCACCCCCACTTTCTGATCTAGCCGAATCACATCACCGGGCTGTAAAGACCCCAAATCTTCTATAGAGAACTGCGCGGGAGACGCCCTTACTTCCAAGTCGATTTGGCCATCTATCGGCAGCGAACTCAGTGATACCGGCCCAAGTACTACAGGCAATGCCTGTCTGGGCAACAAGCGAGCCACCTGCTCCTCGGTCAACAGAACGCTCAAAATCTGATCGCCGTAACACAGAGCCACCCGCAACGCACCAGTCGCAAAGAATAACGGATCGAGTTGCCCCCCCTCCTTCAGGCCCGCGAAGACAGGAGCAGCCACCTTACCGACGACTGCCGCGGCCAGCGCATCCTGCGCCGCTCCCGTAACCGACACAGCCAGGCCAGATGATTCGATAGCAGCACGACTCCTGTCCGAATCAAAACAAACATAACCGAAGAAGCCCGGCTGACCTGACATGGCTGGCCAATCCACACCTGCCGTCAGCCATTTTGCGGCGGAAACATCCGCTAGCGAGACCGGACTGACAGATACCTGGACCTCTCTATCCACTAGGCCCCACTCGAGCAGCCAGGTCTCGTAACGCTCACCGACAACCGCTTCAACAATGTTCAGCTCTTTCTGCGTATAAAGTCGAAACGGCAGCACACCGCTCATCGGGAACCTTTCATCTGCAGTGCCTGTTGCATCATCTCATTCGCCGCAGAAATGAGCTGCGAGGCTGCCTGATAGCCACGCTGAGTAATCATCATGTCGCTGAACTCAGACGATAGCTCGACATTGGAAAGCTCCAACTTGCCTCCAGCGACCTTGCCGAACACACCACTACCGGCCACACCGTATTCCGGGCTTTGGCCGGCTAGGACACGGTAATATCCTGAGCCAGCTCGCTCCAGTTGATGATCAGGCTGGGAGAACCAGGCCAGCACCAGACGCCCCGCAACTGCGGTCTGTCCGTTGGAATAACTGATCTGGCCCTTGCCCTCGCTGTCGAAGGTCAGCTTGGTCAGCGCACCGGCTCCATAACCATCCTGACTGGCAACCCGGATAGTCGAAGATGTACCACCGGACAGACTCGTCGTATCGGAAATGGAACCCGGCTGGCCGAAAAACAGTTTCAGGTCTGACTCACCACCGCTGGAGCTTTTCAGCTTCATTGACAGCTGGTTATATGCAAAGGAAGGAGAGCCATCAGGATCGAAACGAATCTCGCCGCTGCCCACCGTGCTCTGTGCCACGGTATCCTGTACTTCTACTTTCCAGCTTCGCGGCGTGGCTGAAGTATTGCTTGTGAAGCTGACCTTCAACTGGCGTTGGGTGCCATCCTTGTCGTAAACACTGGTTTCAACACTGCTACTGGTCGCTCCTGTGGATAGGTTGTCGGCAAACTTGATCGTAGTCGTAGGTTTGGCCATCTGACTACGAAGCGTCCCAACGACAAAGTCGGACAGGCCGTTGGCAGGGTCGAACATCTGAATACGTGACTTATCCTGACGGCTGACTAGAACACCGTCGGCATTCAGCTCAAATTGCCCGACACGACTGTAGTTGATCTGCTCACCGTTCTTGGAAACGAAAAAACCAGCACCATCCACCGCCACGTCTAGAGGATTGGTCGAAGACTGAAGCTCGCCCGCGGAAAAATCTGTCGAGGAAACCCCGATTTTCACGCCCTGGCCATGCTGTCCACCTTGCCCTCCCTGCGCATCGTACTGATACATCATGTCGGTGAACTGCAGTGAGGTCCGCTTAAAGCCCGGGGTGTTCAGGTTGGCCACATTGTTGCCAATGTTGGACAACCCCTTCTGAAAGGTGCGCAAGCCGCTCAGGCCGACGAACATGGTGTCTATCATGTCGCATTCCCCCTCACCAAAGCCACCTGGGTCAACGCGACATCCGTCATCAGTTCACCGCTGGCTGCCTTCACTGTCAGCATCGGCTGGCCACTGGAAAAGGAAATGGTAGTTACCTGCCCTGCAACATTGCCATTGGCCGTCAGCACTTCCACTGTCTTGCCGATCAGGCCGATAGACTGGTTCGCAGCCTGCTGCGCCAGCAGGGTATCCAGCTTCTCGTTGGACATACGCGTCTGCTCCAGCGACGAGAACTGCGCCATCTGAGCCATGAACTGCTGGTTGTCGATCGGTTTCAGCGGATCTTGGAAGGTCAACTGCGTGGAAAGTATTCGCAGGAAATCCTGCTGGGTAATGCCCCGCGTCTGCGCGATATTGTCGCTGCCGGAAATACCCAAACCTGTTGTCGCCATATTCACCTCTGTTTCAAAACGTTCAAGCCGGCAGCACCGCCGAACACCACCGCTCCGTTAACGGCCAGCATCGCCAAACGTCCGCCCTTCTCCCTGACGTAACGCTCCAACCGCTGGCCCAGCTCCTTCGCCTCTCCCACATCCATCCGCGCGTCCCGCACCCACACTCTGAGCTGACCCAGATCGACGAATACCGTGATCTTGCAGGGCTTGAGCCAAGAACGGAGCATGGTTTCAGCACCGTGCACCAGCGAGATCTGCTCGGCAGAGTCTGCATCCTCCGTCCGCGCAGCCAGCTCAAGCGGCGCGCCAGGAAAACCATGAGACGGGGTCGCCGCGCTTAGCGCCACAGCCGGCTGCCAACAGAAAGCCAGCGCCTGCCCAGCCAAAGACCCTTGGTCGGCACCTACGACTTGCGCCCGCGACTCGTCAGGAGACGGAGTAAAATCCACATTATCTTTCCCCGCCGCTGTCGCGCTGCCGTGCTCCGGAGTTGGATGGAAAAGCGCCTCACCGCCAAGCGCGATCGCGCGGCACACACTGTGGTTTGCCAACTCATCGTCCAGTTGCCTCTGCCACTGCCGTCCAGACCGTTCATCCAATGAGTCCTGCTTCGAACCCGGTGCCGTGCCGCGCCGTTCCATCTCTAACCATCCGACATTCATACGAAATATCCCCCCATGCGGCGCTGCAGCCACGCATCGTCCTGCTCACGGTATTCGCCGCGCTGGACCTCGGCCATCCACGACGCGCGCTGCCTTTCTTCATGTTTCTCAAACTGGCGCAAGCGGGCTTGAGCCTCCAGCAAAGCAGCCATCGCCTGCTCTCTCAATTGTTCCGAAGCCTCGACGATGTGCGCCAGTTGCTGGCAACGCAGGCGCAGCTCCCGGATGAAACTCAGCGCGGACAGATACAGCATCTGGTTCCCAACCAGGGCCGGCAACGTTCGCTCACAACTAACAACCTCAAACTCTGCGTTGCGCATGGCGACTCGGTCGGACGCCAATCTGTACTCGGCCTCTTGCAGGGCCTGTCTAAACGGCTGCAGCGACGATTCCTGAAACCGCCTCAAGGCCTCAAGCCGATACCGAAACTTCCGCATCAGCGTCCTCCCAGCACCGTCACAAGCTGCTCCAAGGCCACTGTTCGCTCGCTGCGCTCATGGGTGCCTTGCCGTAAAAAGCTCTCCAGACTCGGCTTGCGCTCCAGCGCGTCATCCAGATCTGGATTACCGCCCGGCTTGTATACACCCAACTCCAGCAAATCCTTGCTACTCGATAGCAAGCCCATGGTTTTCCGGCACCTGCGCATCAGCGCCAGCTCCTCCTCGGTCGCTAACACGGAGGCTAGGCGGCTGACGCTGCCCAGCACATCGATCGCAGGGAAGTGGCCGACATTGGCCAGATCGCGGGACAGCACGATGTGGCCGTCCACAATGCCCCGCACGCTGTCCGCCACAGGATCATGAATGTCATCGCCCTCCACAAGCACAGTGAACAGCCCGGTGATGGAGCCGCCGTCCTTGCGGGTACCGCAGCGCTCCAGCATGCCGGCCAGCTCGGAGAACACCGACGGGGTGTAGCCGCGCGAGGTAGCCGGCTCGCCGGTCGCCAGGCCGATCTCGCGTCGCGCCATCGCGTAGCGGGTCAGCGAATCCACTATCAGCAACACGGCTTTGCCTTGGTCGCGGAAATGCTCGGCGATGGTGACCGAGCTCAGCACCGCCGCTTCTCTCACCAGCGCCTGCTCATCCGCCGTCGCCACCACCACTACCGAACGGGCCAGGCCAGCTTCGCCGAGGTTTTCTTCGAGGAACTCCAACACTTCCCGTCCACGCTCGCCGATCAAACCCACCACCACGATGTCAGCGACACAGTTGCGCACCAGCATGCCCAGCAAAGTACTCTTGCCTACGCCACTGCCTGCCATGATGGAAAGTCGCTGGCCATAGCCTATCGTCAGCATGGCGTCTATGGCCCTGACACCGGTTTCCATCGCCTGATCAATGCGGCTGCGCTTCAGCGCCGGAATCGGCGCGCTACGCACCGGCCGCCAAGCCTCCCCTGACACTCTTCCCTTATCGTCAAGCGGCCGGCAGAACGCGTCCACCACCCTCCCAAGCAAACCGTCGCCCACCGGGATGGAAAATGCCCGCTCCGCCGATACCACCCGGCTGCCGAGCAGCAGTCCGTCCACCGAGCCATAAGGCATCAGCAGCAGGCGGTCGTCATCCAGGCCGGCCACTTCGGCCAACACATGGGGACGCCCGCCGGACATCTCGATATGACACAAATCGCCCAGACCGACCCCGGCAGGCCCTCTGGACTCTACTAACAAGCCCACCTTGCGACTGACATAGCCAACCTTCTCCACCAAGTCCGCAGACCTGACCGCGTCAAGCAGCCGCTCGAGCTTAAGCGTCATACCTGGCTGGCCTCGCGCAAAGTCCGATGCAAGCGTGTCAGCTGTGTAGACCAGCGAGCATCAATATCACCATGGACGGTTTCGACTATGCAGCCCCCTCGCACTAAAGAGTCGTCGGCTACCACGCGGATTTGCCAGCCGGCATCGCTGGCCACCTCTCCGTCTGCATCAATCAAAGCCGCGTCTGCCGGATGCAGGCGAACGCACACCGGCTCCCGGCCAACCACCTCATTCAATGCCCGTTTCACACCAGCACGGACCAGTTCCGCCGATTGTGGGATGTCGCCGACCACGCGGATCAATGCCTCGAATACCACCGGGGCCACCATGTCTTCCATTTCTCCCAACATCTGGGCACGGCCTTCTGCCATCGAGGCCAACAAGGCTTTAGCCTGCCGAGCCGCCTGGCCCAGCTGATCGCGGATGCCCGCTTCCGCCTTCGCCATGCCAGCTCGGTAACCCTCTTCACTGGCCTTGGCCCGCATCGCGTCGCACTCGGCCTTGGCCTTGGCGCACATCGCCTCTATCTCGGCCATCGCCTTGGCTCGCATCGCTCGGATTTCCGCCTCGGTATCTACCGGGCGAGCCGTTTCGGGTTGTTGCGCCATCCGCGGCGCAGCCGCCTGAGAACCACCGCTGGATTGTGCCTCCGGCCGGGAACGGATCAGGGGGCTGCGGATAATATCGCTCATGCCAATGCCTTCTTCAGCCAGGCCCGCAGGCTGGGCCAAGCGGGACGATCTCCACCCACGTCGATGGGCACATCAGGCTCTACGTTGGATACAAGCGCGCTCGACGCAGCCAAACCGACCAACAGCGCCGCACGTAGTGCCGGCGCTTCGCCCTCCGGATTGCTGGCCCAGCTGCGGCGAAATTCTGCTGCGCGGCCACTCCACGTCTCGCTGCTTTCCATGAAGGCGAGCACGCGGCCGCGCAGTTCTGTGCCCAAGGCATGGCCAATGGCGGTCTGCAACCAGGCCGGCTCCGCCGCGATCGCCGCCGTCAACGCTCCGATGCGGCCCGCAAGCTGCTGCTCGCCCGTTTGCAACACCATGTCTGCATGCTGACTTATGGCCTCAGCCTGCTCCGCCAGCGACCGCTCGCCCAGCTGTGACAATGCCAGGTCTAGCCGGCCGCGCTCGTCTTCAGATAGCCGGGACTCCAGCCAACTGCGGTCATCAGCACTCAGCGCGGAAACCGCCAGCGCCGCGCGCAGGCTATTCTGCTCCGCCACCATCACTTGCCACCCTCCGGCTGCTCCACCAGCCAGCTCCGCACTTGACGCAGCAAGCGATCGCGCTCCGCTTCGTCTAGCGTCTTCCTGGCCGTACGGCGGCGCAGCGACCAACCCACCGCTGCGCCCAGAACCAGTAACACCGCTACAGCCGCCCACCAGACAGCCGGACCTGCGTCCAGCGAGGTGTTCCCGACCTCTGGCTCAGCTGGCTTCTTAGTCTCCCCCTGCGGCGCGGCCACTGCCTGCACATTGTCCATCACCGAGAAAGCGATGCCATCGCCGCGGCCGCTTTCTAGGCCAATGGCCATAGCGATCACTTCGCGCAAGCGCTCCACCGCGCTGTCGGACAAGCTGGCATTGGTGATGATACCAACGCTGATGCGCTTGACCGCGCCGCTGGCCATGCTGGTTTGCTTCAGTTCACGGCCAACTTGGTATTCGGAATCGAGCGACTTATTGCCGCCCGCGCCACCCATTGGTGGAATCGCCTGGGATGCATGGCCGGCATCCACACCGTCCCCTTGCCATTGCTCGCGCCTGCGCACCAGCACGCCCTTGTCACCGCTATTGCCCACCACCGACTCTCGCGTCAGCTTCTGAGAAGACAGATCCAGTGCCACATCCACGCTGACCGCAGCCTGATTCGGCCCCAAGGCGGTATCCAGAATCCGCATCACCTTGTCGGCCAAGTAGACCTCGGTTTCCTTTTTGAGCTGCAAACCTGCGTCTCCGCCGGTCACACCATCCTCGCCGGCTTCGCGCGCGGACAGCGCCACACCGCGCTGGTCCAGCACGGTGACAGCGGCAGCATCCATTTCTGGCACCGAGGCGGCCACTAGGCGCTGCACCCCGGCTACCTGCTCCTGCTGCAGACTCTTGCCGCCCTTGAGCGTGACCCAAACTGAGGCCTTGGCCTTGGCACCGCGCTTGCGAAGCATGCCGCCCTCGGGCAACACCAAGTGGACGCGGGCGTTCTGGACCTCGTCGAAACCCATGATGGTGCGCGCCAACTCGCCCTGCAGCGCGCGCTGAAAGTTAATCTTCTGAGCGAACTCGGTCACGCCGAATTCGGCATTGTTGAACAGCTCGAAGCCGACCGAACCCTTCAGGTCCAAGCCACTGCTCAGCAGTTTCATCCGCGTCTTGTACAACGCGTCCTTTGCAACCTGAATGGTCTTACCCTCGTCGGACAGGACATAAGGCGTCTTCTGTTTTTCCAACGCAGCTACAATATTGGCCGCATCGCGAGCGTCCAGGTCGGAGAACAAAACCTGGTAATCCGCCTTGCTCATCCACCAATACGCGCCAACCGGTATGACTACAACTGCGACTATCCCCACCAACAGAAATGCACGGCCTGCTACTGAAGAGCGCTGCCAGAGCGCCTTGATAAAATCCACCATCGTCTGCCTATCCAATCAAAATTTTCACCTAGATGTCACACCTGTATCCGCATAACTTCCTGGTAGGCTTCGAGAACCTTGTTTCGCACCTGCATGAATAGTTCAAACTGCATACGGGTTTCTTCCATCTTCAACATCACCTGATGCAGGCTGCCCGCCTGCCCGGTCGCGACATCGTTGAGCAAGGTCCCTAGCGAGTTTTCCGACTTTTCCAACTGGGTTAGCACATTTTCGAAACCGCTGGCTGGCCCCGGCTTGATCACCCCAGCGGAAGACAGCGAATCGGCAAATGCGCTGCCGGCAATGGCCTCTATCATTGCTTACCTCCTATATCCAATGCTTTCTGCATCATTGAGCGGGCGGCGTTGAACGCCGTCACATTCGCCTCGTACGAGCGCACAGCCATCGTCATCGCGAACATTTCCTCCAGCGTATTCACTCCAGCGTACTGCACATAGCCCTGCGCGTCGGCTAGCGGACTGGATGGATCCAGCACCTTGCGTGCCGGAGCATCAGACTCCACAACAACGGCACGCACGCCACCCAGTGGCGTCTGGTCGGACTCAGCACGCGACAACGCCTGTCCGAAGCCAACGCCGACTTGCTGCACCATCACTCGAAGCGGCTTGGCTAGGGGCATGCCCGGGGCGCTCGTCACGTTAGCGTTAGCAATATTCCGGGCAGCAACTTCTGCCCGGAGCTGCTCCACTTCCATACCGCTTTGGCTGATGGCCAATGATTGCCAGATTCCGCCCACTTAGCGTCTCCCATCCGACACCGCCAGCTGCATGATGGCCAATTGTTTATTGATGCCCTTGATCAGGGTCTGGTAACGTAGCGCGGTATCTGCTAACTGCGAAACTTGGCGACTAAGCTCTGCCGCCGCCCCTGACGGACTACCCATCAAAGCAATCCGCGTATCAGGCAAGATACGGGGGGCCGCGCCTTCCATTCCCTGCAATGTGGATTCGAACTCCACCCGCAACGGGGTATAACCCGGTGTATTGAGATTGGCGATGTTCTGAGCAATCACCTGCTGGCGCAGTGTCAGGCCATCCAGCGCCTGCGTCACAACATTGCTTACCGAACCGATTTGCATATTCCGTCCTGATTTATTGAATGACCAGTTCCGCATGCAGCGCGCCAGCGGAACGCACCGCCTGCAACACTGCGATTACATCGCGCGGCGTGGCGCGGATTCGGTTCAACGCTGCGACCAGATCCGCAATAGTCGAACTGCTCTTCAGGCTGATGCCCGAAAGCAGCGATTCCTGAGCAGTGATCCTCGTCTGCGGTACCACGGCCGTTCTCACTTCACGACTTCCACTTAGCGCCAGCGGTGGCTGCGATACCAGATAGTCAGTTTCGACAGATATCTTTAAATCCCCATGTACCACGGTTACCGCAGATAACATCACGTTGCCGCCGGCCACAACTGTCCCGGTGCGCTCGTTCACGACCACCCTGGCACGCTCATCCGGCGTCACCTCGATGGCCTCAATCTGGCTGAGTAAGTCAGTCACGCTGGCGGAGGACTCGCCGCTAAGCCGAATACCGACCTTACCTGCACCGAGGGGGCTGGCGACGTTGCGGCCCAGCCTGTGATTGATCGCCTTCGCGACACGCTCGGCAGTGGTGAAGTCCGGGGAAGACAATAGAAATTCCGCCATATTGTTGCGGACGAAACTGGTGGCCACAGCTTGCTCAACGATGCCGCCCGCCGGAATCTGACCGACGGTAGGATGGTTCTTCTGCACCATATTGCCGTTGCTATCGTAACGGTAGCCACCCACAGACAAGGCGCCCTGAGCCAGCACATACACTTGACCATCGCTGCCTTTCAGCGGCGTCTGTAGCAGGCTGCCGCCTAGTAGACTGCGGGCGTCGCCGACCGAAGTCACCGTGACGTCCACCCGAGCGCCCGGCTCCAGCAAAGGCAGCATGTTCGCCGTCACCATCACCGCAGCCACGTTGCGGCTGTTGAGCTGATCCGGACCGAGGTTGACCTCGAACTGCTTCAGCATGTTGGCCAGCGACTGCTGGGTCATCTGGCTGCGCGGACTATCGCCGCTGCCAGCTAAGCCCGTCACCAAGCCGTAGCCTATCAGCTGGTTATCGCGCCAGCCGCCGAAACGCCCCAGATCCTTGATGCGCTCGCCAGCCTGGGCCACTGAGACGGACAGCACCAGCAACGCACCACCCTGCAAGATCCGGCCCCACCACGTGTTCTTGTTCATTTCTACTCCGGCCCTATCACACAGCCTATTTTCACAACACATCCACCATGTCGGCCCCGGCTACCCGAGCTTTGAAAACTGCCTGCTCCTTGGGACGTCTGGCGTACACCACCTCGCCCATCGCGGCATTTTCCATCGCCACCGCTTCAAGCTCCAGCCGGACCGCGCCGCTGCTCAAGCGGGCCACGACTCTCCCGCCCTTGCGCACCAGCGGCGCGGGAGCCACATCCGTCTCCCGCAACACGCTGCCTGCGGCCAGCGCCCGCGCGGCGATCTTTTTCTCGAAACCGGACAACACACGTCCATCAGCGGCATCGGCAATAGTTTGCTCCACATTGCCCACGCCCAGCGCCTCGCCCTTGGTGATATCCCGCCGCGCCCGCACAACGGTTCGCTCGCACGAAACCTCGAACCAGACCGGCCAACTGCCATAGAGCTGCCGCCCCTCGAACACATCCAGCCACACAGCCATTCGCCGTGCCAATCCCGGTTGCGGGGACAGGCGGGCGACGATGCTGGCACCCTGCCGCGGCAGCATCGCCGAATTCGGTAAGGCCTCTAGACGCAACACAGTTTTGGCGCAGAAGCCGCCCAACCGCGCCCTAAGCGCTGCTTCGCCCTCCTGAGCCAGCCGCTCCGCCCCCAGCACACCTGCTTTTCGCGTCACACTCACCCGCTCGGGAGCCTGCAGCAACCAGCGCTGGGCACCTGTGCCCAAGACCATCTGCCAGACCGCCTGCAAATGCGCTCCGAGGATGTACCGCGTTTCGCCTGCCCGCAAATCATCGATCAACACTTTAGCTGCGGCTGGAGAGCGCCAGTCCTCGGCGTCAGGTCCGCTTACCAATTGCGCTAGGCTAACTGACCGCCCCTCCACCTCGATCGAAGAGGGAACGAGCAGCGTCTCCGCCGCGACGGCCCCCGCCCATGCGGCCAGCAGCAGCGCGCGTATCAATTGCGGCGCAGATTATTAGTGATGGACTGCATTTCATCCGCAGCCTGGATAATGCGGGAACTCGCCTCAAAGGCACGTTGGGCCAGCATCATGTTGACCAGTTCGTCCGCCATCTTCACGTTGGAGCCTTCCAGATATTTCTGAGCCAGCTTACCGCGACCATCTTCCGCAGCCCGCCCCATCTGCACTGCTCCGGATTGCTCGGTAGGCAGGTACAGACCTTCGCCCACGGGCTTCAATCCAGCTGGATTCGCAAACATGGCCAATTCGATCTTGCCAAGCTCCAAGGTTTGTCCATCCGCAGTCACCACAGAAACTAGGCCGTCTTCACCGACTTTGAGCGAACGGGCATCCTTCGGCAGAGTGATGGCGGGGTCCAGCGCCTGACCGCTGCGCAACTGCAACAAGCCATCCTCGCTGACGCGCAACGAACCCAGCCGGCTATAGGCCAGCGAGCCATCAGGATTGCTGACGGCAACAAAGCCATCGCCATTGATCGCTACGTCGAAATCCGACTCTGACGGGCGCAGGTCGCCTTGGCTGAATACCTTTTCCACCGCACTCAGTCGGGTGCCCAGACCCTGCCTGACGACACCGGGTGCTTCGCCTTGGGCCGCCACCTGCTGCACCGTCTCGCGATACATCAGGTCATCGAACACCGCCTGCGAACGCTTGTATGCTGGCGTGTTCATGTTGGCCAAGTTGTTGGCCACTGCCTCCAGGCTTCCTTGCTGGGCCGCCATGCCGGTCGCCCCCACGTACAGTGCGTCAATCACGATTTCATCCTTACTTCAATGCCTTCAAAATTCGCCCAGGGTCTTCAATGCCTTATCCCAGACGGCGTCCATGCCCTGCACCGCTTTCTGCACCGACTCGAAATGCCGCGTCGCCTCCATCATCTCCACCATTTCCCGGGTGGAGTTGACGTTGGACATTTCCAGAAACCCTTGCCGCAACCGCCCGGCACCGCCCAGATCCTTGGGATCGGCCATCGCGCCGCTTACGCGGTACAAGCCATTGCCCGCCGCCTCCAGTAACGCATCTTTGGCTGGATAAACCAACTTGATGCGGGCGACACTCTGCTCGCCCTGGAACACTTGGCCGCGGTCATCCACCCGGAACGCGCCGGGCTTCAGAAAGATCTCCCCTTGCTCGCCTTCAAGCGGCAAGCCAGACTGCGTCAGCACCAGCCGTCCACGGCTATCCAGCCGCAGGGCACCACCACGGCTGACATAGTTTTTGCCGTTTTCCGAAGTAGAAAAGTAGCCGGTGCCTTCTATCGCCAGGTCCATATCCGAACCGGTTCGGCTCAGCGCACCTTGCCGTGTGTCGGCCAGCGGACCGGACTGCAAATCCCCGCCCAGCGTGAACTGGCGCTTGAAGCCGGCGGTATTACTGTTGGCCATGTTGTGCGCCACAGCGTTCACCCGGTTGACATCGGCCTGCATCGATGCCGCCAACACTCTCATCAATTCGCTCATCTCGCCATCCCGTCAAAACGTTACTGCGGAAAAGGATTTCAGCCCTACGCCAGGCGGCACCTCACTCAGCGCCAGCACATGCAGATGAGGAATCATTCGTTCTGTCAGCTTGCGCAGATTGGCGCGCACCTCCGGCGCGCACAGCACCACCGGCATGCGGTTGGCACCCGCCATTTTCTCCGATTCGGTTAGCACCTTCTTCAACAACTGCTCGGCGAAGCGTGGGTCCAGCACCAATGACGACACACCGCCTTCTGTGCGGCGCAAGCCGTCGTACAGCGTTTGTTCGATCCCGCCATCCAGTGTGATCACATGCAGCGCGCCATCGCCATCCACCAGTGGCGCACAAATCACATTACCCAGCCGCTGGCGCACCCGTGCGGTCAGCTCATCCACGTCCTTGCCGACCCGTCCCGCATCCACCAGCACTTCCAAAATGGTATCCAGCCGACGGATGGAGACTTTCTCCTGCAACAGTGCCTGTAGCACCTTCTGAATGTCGCTCAGCGTCATCACGTTCGGCACCAACTCGTCCACTAGGCTTTCCTGGCTTTGCCGTAGGTGCTGGACCAACCGCTCCACCTCGTCGCGGGTCAGCAGCGCGGCCGACTGACGTTTGACGATTTCCGAGAAATGGGTCATGAACACGGTCGCGGTGTCCACTACCGTGTAGCCTGATTCGCGCGCCCGGCTGCGCTGAACATCCTGAATCCATATCGCCGGCAAGTTGTAGGCGGGATCAGTTGTGGCCTTGCCTTCCAACTTGGCACGCTCTCCACCCGGATGAATGGCCAGCCAGCACCCCGGTTCAAGGTGCCCCTCGCCCACCTTGCCACCTTGCAGATGAATCTGGTAGGCGCCGTCGTGCAGCGCCTTGCTTTCCCTTACCTTCACCTTGGGCAACACCAAGCCTGAATCCAGCATGTACTGCTTGCGGAACAGGGAAATCCTCTCCAGCAGGATGCTGCCGCCCTGCCCCATCAACGGTGCCAGCTCTGGCGACAGCTCGATAGACAGCAGATCCACCTTCAATTCGTCGTATAGAGACACATCGCCAGCCGCATCGCCCTCCTTCTCGGCGGACGCGTCCTCGCCATCGTTTTCCGGCTTGCGGATTTTGCGCAGCAGCACGCCGCCGGCTAGGAACATCGCCGCGAGCAGCAGTGCGGGCAAGGCCGGCAGTCCAGGCAGGAACGCAATGAGGAAAAATGCACAGGCCAGCATTAACAGAATATTGGGATAAGCAGCGAACTGACCGAGCACTTCGCTGCTCAGTCTGTCATCTGATGCAGAGCGGGTGATGATGATACCGGTGCCCACCGAGATCACCAGCGCCGGAACCTGGGTAACGATGCCATCGCCAATGGTCAACAGTGTGTAGGTCTGCAACGCCTCCAGCCAGGGCAGGCCGTGCTGTGCCACACCTACCGCGAAACCGCCTATTACATTGATAAGCATGATGATGATGCCGGCAACGGCATCACCCTTTACGAATTTGCTGGCACCGTCCATCGCTCCGTAGAAGCCAGCTTCCTTTTCTAATCCCTTGCGGCGGCGCTGCGCCTCAGCCTGATCAATAAACCCCATGTTCAGATCAGCGTCTATGCTCATCTGCTGTCCCGGCATACTATCCAGCGTGAAACGTGCAGCTACTTCAGCTACACGCTGTGCGCCGCTGGTCACCACTACGTACTGCACCACCACCAGGATCAAGAACACAATTACGCCGATAACGTAGTTGCCACCTACCACATAAGAGCCGATGGCACCAATCACACGACCAGCCTCGCCATCAGATAGGATCAGGCGGGTAGCCGACACGTTTAGCGACAAGCGCAACAGTGTTGCAATCAACAATACAGAAGGAAAGGTGGAGAAATCCACCGGCTTGCGCACGTAAAACGTGAGCAGAAGCACAAACAACGCCAAGCTGAAATTGCCCAACAGCAGTGCATCCAGCACTCTTGGCGAAACCGGTGTGAAAAGGACAAACAAAATGCAGACCATCAGCAAGATGATCGAAACATTTGCCCCCTCCTTGAACAACTTGATCAAACTACTCATCTAACCGCCCTTGCAAGACCAATCTCAATTGAGCGGCTCAGCTTTTCTTCACTCGAAATCCCCAGACAAGCGCCTTTGCCACTGGACCGAAATAATCGTCAGGAATCCACTCGTCCACATCCACATCACGAAACAGCCCACGCGCCAGAGGCTTGTTTACCAAGATTGGCACGCCATGCCGCCTAGCTGTTTCTTTCATTTTCAACGCCATCTCACCTGCACCTTTCGCCAGCAGCATAGGCGCAGCCATCTCGCCCCGCTTGTACTGGATAGCCAGCGCCAAATGGCGCGGATTCACCACAAGCACATCTGCCTCTTTCACCCGAGACGCAGAACGCGTCTTTTGCAGAAATTGCAGCCGAATTTCCTTCAACTTCGACTTAATCCGCGGATCTCCCTCGCGGCGTTTGTACTCTTCTCTTACTTCACGCTTAGACATCTTCAGCTTCTTGTTCAGCGTCCGCCTCACAAACAGCCAGTCTGCCGCAGCCACCACCAACATGGCCAACGCCATGTAGCGCAATACTTGCAGAAGGGCAGCTCCGATGGCATTTGCCACCCGTCCTGCCCCTGCTCCTGCCAACAGCATCCAGTCGGGAAGCATGCTGCGGATAATTCCGTATAAAACTAGCGAGAACGCTAGAAATTTGACGCAAGACTTGGCCGCCTCAAACAGCGAACGCAGCGTTAACAAACGTTTGAAACCTTCAAGCGGATTCAGCTTCTGCCAGTCTGGCTTCAATGGTTCGGTGGAAAACACCAAGCCAACCTGAGCCGCTCCGGTCACTGCCGCAGTCAGTAGTAGTAGAAGCCAGAGTGGCATCAACGTTCGGAACAGTTCTATGCCCAGATCCTGCATCCAGGCAACCAATGCAACCTGAGAAAACGACCATTCACCGGCATGGGACAGTAGTGCCGAGAAAATGCCCAAGCAATGTTGGGCTATCCGCGCCCCCATGGTCATCAGCACCAACAGCAGCGTAAGCGCCGACATCGCACCCAACACATCCTGACTGCGAGCCACCGACCCTTTCTTGCGCGCCTCTTCACGCTTATGTGGTGTCGCCTCTTCTGATCGGTTCTGTTCCTCCACCGTCTAGCCTCCAAAAGCCACCAGGTAATCCAGTATCGAGGCCAACCAGCGCTCAAAAAAACTGCCCAGTCGCGGTAGCATGACAACCAACAAAGCCAAACCCACGCTCACCTTCACCGGCATTGCCATCACGAAAGCGTTGAACTGAGGCATTGAGCGGGACATCAGCGCCACACCCACATCGATGGCGAATAGCGAGATCAACAATGGCGCAGCCAAAGACAGCGCCAGCAAAAACACCACACCAAACTGCCCCACCGCCCGCTCTGCCAGCATCAGACTGACCGGTTGCCCCACTGGCAGGCTTTCCAACAGAAAGCCCATCACCTGCAGCAACATGTGATGACCGCTTACCGCGTATACATAGGCCACAGCCAACACCTCAAACGACAGTCCTATCGTCGAGCTAGACTGCTTAGTCATAGGATTGATTACACTGGATAAGCCAAAGCCGATCTGGGTATCCAGCAAACGCCCGGCGAACGCCAGCGCACCAAATGCAGACTGCACACCAAAGCCAAGCAGTGCACCGATAAACAATTCTGTCAGCGCCTGCCCGGCCAACACCCATCCGTTCGTGGGCACCATCAACTGAATCTCAAGGCCATAAGCCATCAGCGCCGCCAAACTCAAACCCAGCAAACCACGCACCACGCCAGGTACGTTGGCAGTAGCTATCACTGGCGTCAGCATCAGCACCGGTGCCAATCTCACTGATAATAAAAAAACCGCATACAGCCAACCGATATCCAACGGAAATCTCATTGAATGGCTTCAAAACAATGACGGAATGCTACCGATCACGCTGGACGCATAATTGACCAGCGACTTCAACATCCAAGGACCAAATAGCAAAAAAGCTACAAACACAGCTAGCAGCTTGGGGATAAAGGCCAGTGATGCATCCTGAATTTGCGTGACGACCTGAATAACACTAACCAAGATTCCGATAGCCAGACTGAAAAATAAAATAGGACCAGAAATAGCCAACGCCATCCAAGCCATTTGAGACATCAGTTGCAATGACAAGTCACTGGTCATTAAATATGTCCTACTCGTGATTGACTTTAGAATTGCCTAAATTTACCTACAATTGCCAAAGTAGCCTTTACCTATTAAAACAATTCCAATACTGCAGCAGGAATAACCAAGGGCCAGTTGCTCTACCACAAAGTATCTACATATGACTTTTGCTCAGCCTAGCGATACCAGCAAGATAGAAACAGAATTCGTAGTCAGTAGTGTTTCCACGCGTATAAACCAGTTTCAAAAAGATAGCTACTGAAACGAGTATTGATCCTAAAAAAATGGTTAATCAAATATTATTATCGAGCCTGCATTGTAAAGAAATGTAAACAACCATTCCACCCATCACGTCCCCCTAACCATGCGAATGTGCTTACACTCACTTAACCCTTTAAATTTCCGTCATTCCTAATCATAAAAAACAATGACATACAAATCATTTTACGTAAAAACACTTATCGAGAGAAAAATGTCGCGTTAAAGAGACATCACACAGTGCTTGATGATGAAGTCAAGCAAAATCGAAGGTCCCCACGACGTCCCCCCGGTATTGAGTAGCACGTGACTTTAGAGTCCAATCAACCCCACATGGAGATTGGATATGAAGAAACGTTTCACCGAAGAACAGATCATCGGCTTCCTGCGCGAGGCAGAAGCCGGCATGCCTGTTGCACAGTTGTGCCGCAAATACGCCTTCTCGGAAGCCAGCTATTACCTCTGGCGCAACA
>NZ_JACERN010000036.1 GCF_013911085.1 Aquitalea aquatica | reverse complement strand
CCGAACAGGACCGTGAAACGCCTTAGCGCCGATGATAGTGTGGCATTCGCCATGTGAAAGTAGGACACCGCCAGACTCCCCATTAGAAGCCCAGCTCAATCGAGCTGGGCTTTTTGCATGGCGGTGCGTTCGGGGGGCCATGGCGCGGAATCACCCTGGCCGAGGACCCAATGGGGGGCTAAGCAGTACTACGCTGTAACAGATGGCTCGGTGACGTTACAATACGCAATCTTTGCTATCTAGGCCGTCATCCTGCTGGCGGCGTTTCCTGCTGCTAGTCCAGAAAGACTCCCTTGGCCGAATTCCTGCGTAAACGATTGCACCTTTTTGTTCTGTTATGGCTGGGTGTAGCGCTCATGGTCGGGATCCAGTGGGCCATGTCCGAATATCAGCGCATACAGGAAGATTTTGATCGCAGTGCCAGGCTGGCGCATGGCGTGATTGCGCGCAAGCTGGATCAGAATGAATCAGTGCTTGCCGCTCTGGATGCGCTGCTGATGACGCGGCAGAAGTTCGACATGCCTGTTCTCAAGGCATTTTCACACCAGATTCTGTCGCATTATCCCCAGTTGTATACCGTGGAGTTCTTCCAGAATGTGACCCGTGATAACCGGCAAGCATTTCTGGACGAAATGCAGCAGCGCTTCGGAGCTACCTTTTTTATCCGTGACTTCGATATTGTCGGGCGTCGCAGCTGGGTGCCTGCGCCCGTGCGCGACCAGCACCTGGTGGTGACCATGATAGAGCCTGATATTCCTGCAGCCAGTTCGGTATACGGCTTTGATGTGCTGCATGAGCCACGCTTTACCGCTGATATGCTCAAGGCAATGCAGAGTGGCCACAAATTGGCCTCGGCACCGTTTGATCTGTATGAGGGTGGACGGGTTTACCTGTTGATGCAGCCGGTATTCCTGGGCCCAAATGGCGCCGCCGGGGTTGCCGGCCGTGGCCAACTGGTCGGCGTGGTAGCGCTGGTGGTGTATTGTGAGAAGTTGCTCAACATCTCGCCGGCGGAAGGCGTGCCGGCAGAGCTGGATTTGTCGATTCTGTCTGCGGACAGCAGTCGTGCGATTTTTAATGCCCATGGCAAACATGCGGAAGCCGGGCGCTGGCTGCCTGCCTTGTCACGGTTGGAATTGAGCCTGCCGCTAGTCAGTGAGTCGCAGCCATTTGTGCTGCGGGTTGGCAAGGATGTGCTGCTGAGTGACTTCAAGCTGGGTGGTTTGCTGTTGCGGGAGGGGCTGATCTTGTCGCTGGTGATTTCGCTATGGCTGATCTATAGCCAGCGGCAGGCGATGAAGAGGGCGCAAAGTCAGGCGGATGAGGCGATTTTCCTGCAGAGCGAGCGCGCTGCAGTGACCTTGAATGCTGTGCACGATGGCGTAATCACACTGGATCCGCAACAAAAGATTGAGATGGCTAATCCGATGGCGCTGACCCTGTTGGGCATGAGCCGGGAGGAAGTGATTGGCCAGCCTTTCCTGAATGTATTCCGCTTGATTGGCGAGCTGTCAGCCGAGTTGGCTGAAGACCCGGTCAGCGAATGCTATCGTGCCGCGCACACCGTGGAGTTGCCCGAACGCATGCAGCTGGCAACCGCCAAAGGGCATGTGCGGCTGGTGGAGGGAGCGATTGCACCCCTGTTCTCGCGTAATGGCAGCCTGACCGGCGTGGTGTGCGCGCTGCGCGATATGGGACCGGTGCGGCAGCGCGCCGCCGAGGCACTTGAGGCCAGCGAGCTGCGAGTGAAGGAACATCTGGAAAAACTGTCGCATGTGGCGCGCCTGCACACCATGGGGGAAATGGCCTCCGGTATTGCGCATGAGGTGAATCAACCGCTTACCGCCATTTCCAATTACTGTCAGGCCTCGCTGCAGCTGCTGGAGTTTGGTGAAGACAGCCGCCCGCAGGTGGAGTCAGCGCTCAGGCTGGCGGTGGCGCAGGCGGATCGTGCCGGGGAAATCATCAAGCGCTTGCGGGCCCTGGTGAGCAAGCGGGCGATGGAAATCCGGCTGATCGACCTCAACCAGGTAGTGGGGAACTGCATGTTCCTTGCCGAGTACGACCTGAAAGAACGTGGCATCGAGATGGTGCAGCTGTTGTCGGTCTACCCGATGGCGGTGATGGCCGACAGCATCCAGATGGAGCAGGTGGTGCTGAACTTGCTGTCCAATGCGATGGATGCGCTACGCGACGAACCGGTGATGAAGCGCCATATCATCATTCATACCCGGCGTGAGGGTAAAAAAGCCATTCTGGAGGTGCGCGATACCGGCCGTGGCATTTCGCCGGAGTCGCTGGAAGTGCTGTTCCATCCCTTCTTCTCGACCAAGCAGAACGGCATGGGGCTGGGCTTGTCGATTTGCCAGACCATTGTCGAGCAATATGGCGGACTGATCTGCGCTGAAAACATTCCGGCCAGCGGTGCCTGTTTCCGTATCGAGCTGCCGCTGTCGCAGACGGTGACTGCGCCAGTACAAGAGCCGTCTGCCAGTTAGCCGAGCAATCAGAGAGATAGACAAAGAGCCGCGAATGCGGCTCTTGCTGTTGGTATTGAACGAGGCTTCAGCGTGGTTCTACCACCACCTGGGTGCGCTGGGCACGTTCTTCCCGTGGGGTGATGCCGAAATGGTTGCGGTAGGTGCTGGAGAAATGCGGGCCACTGGAAAAGCCGCAAGCCAGGCCGATTTGCACAATGGACTTGCTGGTTTGCTGCAGCAGCTGGCGCGCCCGGCTCAGGCGCAGTTCCAGATAATATTTGGATGGCACCGTGCTGAGGTACTGTTTGAACAGTCGTTCCAGCTGACGACGCGACACGCCGACATAGTAGGCAATGTCATCGGTGGTCAGCGGTTCTTCGATATTGGCTTCCATCAGACTGACGGCCTCGGTCAGCTTGGGCTGGCTGCCGCCGATGCGGGTGGCTAGCGGAATGCGCTGGCGTTCGTTACCTGGGCGTACCCGTTCGATGCTGAACATTTCCGACAGGCGTGCGGTGAATTCATGACCATGCAGGCTGCCCACTAACGACAGCATGAAGTCCAGCGTTGCCGCTCCGCCAGCGCAGCTCATGCGGCTGCGGTCGATCTCGTACAGATTGGACGAGACGATGACCTCGTGGAACTCCTCGGTAAAACGACTGATTTCTTGCCAGTGGATGGTGGCGCGAAAGCCGTTGAGCAGGCCGGCGCGGGCCATCCAGTAGCTGCCGCAGCCAATGCCGGCGATGGGCAGCTTGTCGGTATGCAGACCGCTGATGCTTTTGAGGAATTCGTCCAGATTGACTTCAATGGTGATGTCGTCGGCCAAGATGAACAGGCCGTCTAGCTTGGGCGCATAGGCCAGCGGCAGATCCACCGGCAGTTTCAGGCCGTTGGACATGGCGACGGGCAGGCCGTTGAGAGATAACGGCAAGAATTCGTACAGTTTTTTTTCGGCCAGCTGATTGGCCCGGGTCAGCACTTCGCTGGCAATGGCGAAATCGGCCATGGAAGCGTGCGGAAGCAGGAGAAAACCGTAGCGTAACGGTTTGGCAGCGTGCATTGGATGACCCATGTTTTCCAAAAAAAGTGAGCACTATACCAAAAAAGCAGGTCATGCCGTGCTTGGCATGACGCTGCTATCTGTCAGGCATTGTACGATTTATTTAAGACTGCCGGAGAGGAATTGTGCAAGCCGCTCACTTTGCGGATTGACCAGCACTTCCTTGGGGTTGCCTTGCTCTTCGATTTTGCCTTTGTGCAGGAAAATCACGTGGTTGGACACCTCGCGGGCAAAGCCCATTTCGTGGGTCACCACCACCATGGTGCGGCCCTCACGTGCCAGATCCTGCATCACCCGCAGCACTTCGCCAACCAGTTCCGGGTCCAGTGCGGATGTCGGTTCGTCAAACAGCATGACTTCCGGTTCCATCGCCAAGGCGCGGGCAATGGCGACACGCTGTTGCTGGCCGCCGGACATGTGAGAGGGGTATTTCCCCTCAACATCCTTCAGCCCCACCTTGTCCAGGTATTTGCGTGCGCGGGCAATGGCTTCGTCGCGGGAGAGACCCAGTACGTGGATGGGCGCTTCGATGATGTTTTCCAGCACGGTCATGTGTGCCCACAGATTGAAGTGCTGGAATACCATGGCCAGTTTGGTGCGGATGCGTTCCAGCTGCTTGTGGCTGGCGGCACGCAGTGCGCCGGTTTTCTTGTCGGCCACCAGTTGCAGTTCTTCGCCGCCCAGCTGGATCTGCCCGCTATTGGGGTGTTCAAGCATGTTGATGCAGCGCAGGAAGGTACTCTTGCCGGAGCCGGACGAGCCGATGATGCTGATTACATCGCCGGCATGGGCGGTGAGTGATACGCCTTTGAGGACTTCGTGGCTGCCATAGCTCTTGTGCAGGTCGGCAACGCGCAGTTTGATGTCGGTGGCTGGTGCTGCGTTGGTTTGTTTCATGCTTGCAACCCTTGTTTTAAGGTTTCATCTGCCACCATGGAATGGTGGCTATTGCTGAAAGAGGGCGGCACCATTGCCGCCCACGCTGTCAATGCTTGCGCGGAGCCAGATAGGCCAGCCAGCGTTGCTCTGCCTGCTTGAAGAGCCAGACAAACAGAAAAGTCAGTGCCAGATAGATGGCGCCGGCCACCAGGAAGGGCTCGAAGGCCATATAGGTGTCGCTGTAAATGCGCCGGGCCACGCCGGTGATATCGGCCAGTGTCACCAGGCCGGCTACCGCCGTGCTTTGCATCATCATGATCACTTCGTTGCTGTAGGCCGGCAGGGCGCGACGCAGGGCAGAGGGAATCACGATACGGCGCATCATCAGCCATTTGCTCATGCCCATGGCACGTGCAGCTTCGATTTCGCCCCAGTGGGTGGTGCGGATCTGGCCGGCGATGATTTCCGTGGTATAGGCAGCGGTGTTCAGGGTGAAGGCCAGAATGGCGCAGAACCAGGCATCTTGCAGGTACTGCCACATCCAGCTGTCCCGTACCGCATCAAACTGCGACAGGCCGTAATAGATGATGAACAGCTGCACCAGCAGCGGCGTGCCACGGAACACATAGGTATACAGCCACACACTGCCGGAGAGCAGACGGTTTTTGGATACCCGGCCCAGTGCCAGCGGAATGGCCAGCAGCATGCCCAGCAGCAGCGATGCACCCAGCAGTTGCAGCGTCATCACGATGCCATCGCTGGTGCTCAGCAGCGGCTGGCCATCGGCTCCGCCCAGAAAGGCCGGCAGCTTGTCCAGAATCAGGTGAAAGTCGATCACAGGCCGTTCTCCTTCAGACCAGTGGAGTAGCGGCGCTCCAGCATGCCCAGCAGGATGTTGGACACGCTGGTGATCACCAGGAAGATCAGTGCCACCAGCATATAGACGGTAAACGGCTCCTGGGTATTGGACTTGGCGGCGTCGGCGCGGTACATCACGTCATTCAGGCCAATCACCGATACCAGCGCGGTGGATTTCACCAGTACCAGCCAGTTATTGGTAAAGCTGGGCAGGGCGAAGCGCACCATTTGCGGAAAGGTGATGCGCAGGAAGATGCGCAGCGGCCCCATGCCATAGGCGGCACCGGCTTCCATTTGTCCCTTGGGCACCGCCATGATGGCACCGCGGAAGGTCTCGGTCATGTAGGCACCGAAAATGAAGCCCAGCGTGAGCACCCCGGCGATAAAGGGGTCGATGTCCGGTGCCGCCCAGCCCATGGCGGTGGCGGCATCGTTCAGCAACATCTGTACGCCGAAGAACAGCAAAAACATCCACACCAGATCCGGTACGCCGCGTACCACGGTGGAATAGAGCTCGGCCAGCGTACGCAAGGCTTTGGACGGGGCCATCTTGAACATGGCGCCAATCAGGCCCAGTACCACCGAAACCGCCAGCGCAGCCGCGGCCAGCTTCAGCGTCAGCACCGCTCCGTCGAGGATGCTGGGAAGATATCCGTGTAAAAACATGTACTACCCCTGTGTTTCCCGGGAGGGGACGGTGACGGCAGCGAACTGCCGTCACCACCGCAACGGTTTATTTGCCGTAGATGTCGAAGCTGAAGTATTTCTTCTGGATCTTGTCGTAGCTACCGTCGGCGCGAATCTGCTGCAATGCCTTGTTGATGCGGGCCAGCAGGGCCTGGTTGGTCTTGCGTACGGCAACAGCCGCGCCTTCACCGAAGTATTTCACCTCGTTGTATTCCGGGCCGGCGAATGCATAGCCCTTGCCGGACGGTGTCTTGATGAAGTCGGACTCACCCACTGCGGCATCGACAAAGCTGGCATCCACGCGGCCGGCCTTCAGGTCGAGGAAGGATTCCGGGGCCTTGGCATAGGACACCAGTTTCGCCCCCAGCTTCACCCAGTTGTCGCGGGCGTATTTTTCCTGGATGGACGAGCGCAGCACGCCGATCTTCTTGCCCTTGAACCAGGCGTCGTTGATCTGGCTGCCTTGTTTGGCGACCAGCCGGCTGGGCATGTTGTAGTACTTGTTGGAGAAGCTGACGACCTTCTTGCGCTCTTCGGTAATGTTCATCGAGGCGATGATGGCATCGAACTTGCGGGCCTGCAGGGCAGGGATGATGCCGTCGAAGTCTTGCGGCACCACTTCGCAAGTCACTTTCATGGCAGTGCACAGCGCCTGGGCGATGTCGGGGTCGAAGCCCTTCATCTTGCCATCAGGGCCTTGCTGGGAGAACGGTGGGTAACTGGCATCGGTGGCAAAGCGCAGGGTTTCGCCGTGGGCGGCCGCAGTCATGCCGAGCGCGCACGCGCCCAGCACCATGAGGGACTTGAACATGGTTTCTCCGGTGTGTCTTGTCGTTGTTATGTATGGCGATACCTGCCGGCGAGCGTGCCGCCGGCAGGGGATGGCTTCACAGGGCAGGGCTTGCCGTGTTAGCCGCCGTAGACGTCAAAGCGGAAGTACTTGTCCTGTACTTTCTTATAGCTGCCATCCTTGCGGATCTGCTCGATGGCCTTGTTCAGGCGGCTGGTCAGCGCCTGGTTGCCCTTTTTCACGGCGATGCCCGCACCCAGGCCGAAGTATTTCACGTCGGCATAGTTGGGGCCGACAAAGGCGTAACCCTTGCCGCCGTCGGTCTTGAGGAATTCCTGTTCGCCCACTGCGCCATCAACAAAGACGGCGTCCACGCGGCCGGCTTTCAGATCGAGGAAGGATTCAGGCGACTTGGTATAGGCCACGACGGTGGCACCGTTCTTGCCCCAGAAGTCACGGGCGAATTTTTCCTGAGTAGAGGCGCGCAGCACGCCGATCTTCTTGCCCTTGAAGGCGGTCTGGGTGACCTGGGTATTGCTCTTGGCAATGATGCGGCTGGCGATGTTGTAGTACTTGTTGCTGAAGTCGACGGCCTTCTTGCGCTCGTCGGTGATCTGCATCGAAGACAGGATGGCATCGAACTTGTTGGCATTCAGTGCGGGAATCAGGCCGTCCCAGTCCTGCGGTACGATCTGGCAGCTTACTTTCATGGCGGTGCACAGTGCCTTGGCCATGTCGATGTCAAAACCTTCCGGCTTGCCATCGGCACCCTGTTTGGAGAACGGGGGGTAGTTCAGGTCTACACCAAAGCGGATGGTTTCGGCATGGGCGGCAAAACCGGACAGGCTGACTGCAACTGCAGCAGCAAAAATGGCCTTCTTCATATGTGTCTCTGCTTCTCGCATGGCAAAGAAAGATCGTGCGATCTTTCTCATGGTCTTACTTTGTAAACCCGGCGTGGATGGGATGGCTGCCGTAACGGGTACGATAGCGCGGCCGGAACCTGTTGTTGTTATGCCTGCATACGCCTCCTGTGAAGACGCCAGGCAATGGTGGCAGGAAATGTCCAGCCCAACAATCAGTCGCATTTGCGGCGGATAGCCCAAAATTGCGAAGGGGCGCATTTTACCCCTATTTGTATTCAAAGTGAAACGTCATCAAAATCATGCACTTAACTATTGATTGTCGGATTGTATACAATGTAGGCTGTGCAAGCCATTTTGTAATTGGCTGTCGCATTGCTATAAGGCAAATAGTGGGAGAAAAACCAGCCCTGCCCATGCGGCGGTTTTTTCATGCTGCACTGCATCCCATCTTTCTGTAAGTCGGTGTCGCATTAAGGAAATCCCGATGGTAGCGGGGTTACTACAATGCCCCGACACAAACCGTGCATACAACAAGAGAAGCCCCATGTCGCTTACCAACAAGACCGAACTGGCGAGCCTGATTGCTGATATCCAGGCCGTTGCACAGAGCAAGCTTTCATCCAAGGAGACACAACAACTCGCCGGTTTCTTCCCGATCTACTTCGAAGAAACCGAGCACGCCGACCTGCGCCAGTTTTCCTCGCTGGACCTGTTCGGTGCCGCGCTGGCCCATTTCGAGTTCGCCCGCAAGCGCAGCCCCGGCCAGCACAAGGTACGCATCTATACTCCCGATTTCGAGCGTGATGGCTGGCAGAGCACCCATTCGGTGATTGAAGTCGTCAACGACGACATGCCTTTCCTGATCGACTCCATCTCCATGCTGCTGTCGCGCTACAACATCAATCTGCACCTGCTGGTGCATCCGGTGCTGTCGGTTGGTCGCGACAAGAATGGCAATCTGCAGGAAATCAAGCGCACGCAGGACCGCAGCCTGCCGCTGGAATCCTTCATCCACGTACAGATCGACCGCGTCAGCGATGCCGCCACCCTGCAAAAGCTGGAAGCCGAACTGAACCGCATCATTGCCGACATCCGTCTGGTGGTGAGCGACGAGCCGAAAATGCGCGCCGTGGTGGGCGATATTGGCAAGGACCTGGCCAAGGTGAAGGGCGAACGTGCGGTTGAAGCCAAGGAAGCCGTGGATTTCCTCGGCTGGATGGCTGCCAATCACTTCCTGTTCATGGGCTATTGCGATTACGACCTGGTCAAGCGCGACGGCAAGGACAGCCTGAAGATCGTCAAGGATTCGGGCCTGGGCATCCTGCGCGACCAGGGTGACAAGGAATACTCCGCCAGCTTTGAAACCCTGCCGCAAGAACTGCGCGAACTGGCGCACCTGCCGCAGCTGATCATCCTGAACAAATCGCAAACCCGCTCCATCATCCACCGTCCGGCCTATGTCGACTTTGTCGGCATCAAGCGTTTCAACGACAAGGGTGAAGTGATCGGCGAGCGCCGCTTCCTCGGCCTGTATACCGCCAGCGCCTATCAGGCTTCGCCGAAAGACATTCCGCTGGTGCGCCAGAAAGTGGCCAATGTGGTGGCCAACTGCGACTACGTGGACGACAGCTATAAGGCCAAGACCCTGGGTTTCGTGCTGGAAAGCTACCCGCGCGACGAGCTGTTTGAAATCCCGGCGGATGTGCTGGGCCCGATCGCCGAAGGCATCGTCAGCCTGCAAGAGCGCCCGCGCGTGCGCCTGTTCGTGCGCAAGGACCGCTACCACCGTTATGTCAGCAGCCTGGTATACGTGCCGCGTGACAGCTTCAACACCGAAGTGCGCCTGAAAATCGAAAAAGTGCTGATGGCTGCCTTCAATGGCAACTCGGCCGAATTCAGCGTGCAGATCAGCGACAGCTCGCTGGCGCGTGTGCATTACATCATCCGTACCAATGCTTCCAAGCTGCCGGCCTTCCGTGAATCCGACATCGAGGCGGAAATTGCCCGTCTGGTGCGCGGCTGGGTAGAAGAAATGCACCAGCAGCTGGTGGAAGTACATGGCGAAGAAGCCGGTAACCTGCTGTTCAAGCGCTATCGCACCGCCTTCCCGCTGTCCTACCGCGAAGAGTTCGCCGTACGCAATGCCGTGCTGGATGTGCAACTGCTGGAATCGGTGTCGGCCGGTCACCCGCTGGCGATGAAGCTGTACCGTCCTTTCCATCGCGGCAATCAGGCTTTCAATCTGAAGCTGTTCCGCGAAGGCGAGCCGATGAGCCTGTCCGCCAGCCTGCCCATCCTGGAAAACATGGGCGTCAAGGTGAGCGACGAGCATCCTTACCGGGTCGAGCGTGAAGACGGCTCCTCGGTGTGGATCAGCGATTTCGGCCTGGACGTGGGGGCCTTCTTCGAGCAGATGTCGGTCGACGCTGTGCAAAAGGACTTCCAGGAGCTGCTGGCCCAGGTATTTGCCAAGCGCTGTGAAAACGACGGCTTCAACCGTCTGGCGCTGATTGCTGGCCTCGACTGGCGTGAAATCTCGCTGGTGCGCGCACTGGCCAAGTATCTGCGTCAGGGCGGCCTCACCTTCAGCCAGAACTATCTGGAACAGTGCGTCGCCAACTATCCGGAAATCACCCGTCGTCTGGTGGCGCTGTTTGTGGCGCGTCTGGACCCGGCCCATGCCGATGATGCCCGCGCCGATGCCTTGCTGGCAGAAGTGAAAGAGCAACTGGACAATGTGGCCAACCTGGACGAAGACCGCATCCTGAACGGCTTCCTGGCGGTGATTCTGGCGACCCGTCGTACCAACTTCTGGCAGAAGGATGCAGCGGGCGAATTCAAGTCCTATATCTCCTTCAAGCTGGAATCCAACCAGATTCCATTCCTGCCGCAGCCGCGCCCGATGTTCGAAATCTGGGTGTACAGCCCGCGTGTGGAAGGCGTGCATCTGCGCGGCTCCAAGGTAGCGCGTGGCGGTCTGCGCTGGTCTGACCGCATGGAAGACTTCCGTACCGAAGTGCTGGGCCTGGTGAAGGCGCAGATGGTGAAGAACTCCGTCATCGTGCCGATGGGCTCCAAGGGCGGCTTTGTTGGCAAGCAATTGCCGGCACCGAGCGACCGTGAAGCCTTCCTGGCCGAAGGTATCGCCTGCTACAAGATCTTTATCTCCGCACTGCTGGATGTCACCGACAACCTGGTAACCGGTCAGATCATTCCGCCCAAGGATGTGCGTCGTCTGGACCCGGATGATCCGTATCTGGTGGTGGCTGCCGACAAGGGCACGGCGACTTTCTCCGACATCGCCAACGGCATTTCCGAATCCTACGGCTTCTGGCTGGGCGATGCCTTTGCCTCCGGCGGTTCAGCCGGTTACGACCACAAGGGCATGGGCATTACCGCCCGCGGTGCCTGGGAATCGGTCAAGCGTCACTTCCGTCATCTGGGCATCAACACCCAGGAACAGGATTTCAGCGTGATCGGCATTGGCGACATGGCTGGCGACGTATTCGGCAACGGCATGCTGCTGTCCGAACACATCTGCCTGAAGGCCGCGTTCAACCATCTGCACATCTTCCTGGACCCGACTCCGGACGCCAAGACCAGCTTTGCCGAACGTGCGCGCCTGTTCAATCTGCCGCGTTCCAGCTGGGCGGATTACAACCGCGAGCTGATTTCCAAGGGCGGTGGCATTTTCGAGCGCTCGGCCAAGTCCATTCCGCTGTCGGCTGAAGTCAAAGCCTGGCTGGAAACCGACAAGGACAGCATGGCGCCGAACGAGCTGATCCATGAAATCCTCAAGGCCAAGATCGACCTGCTGTACAACGGCGGTATCGGTACTTACATCAAGGCCTCTACCCAGAGCCATGCCGACGCCCGTGACCGCGCCTGCGACCCGGTACGTGTCAATGGCAACCAGTTGCAAGCGCGTGTGGTGGCCGAAGGCGGCAACCTGACTTGCACCCAGCTGGGCCGTGTCGAATTCGCGCTGGCTGGCGGCCGTATCGCCACCGACGCCATCGACAACTCCGCTGGTGTGGATTGCTCCGACCACGAAGTCAACATCAAGATCCTGCTGGGTGCGGTGATGCAGGCTGGCGACATGACGCTGAAACAGCGTAATGAGCTGCTGGCGGAAATGACCGACGAAGTGGGCCATCTGGTGCTGCGCAACAACGTGCTGCAAACCCAGATCCTGGCGATCAAGCGCCTGGAAGCGGCTTCCATGCTGTCCACCCATGCGCGCATGATTTCGCACATGGAAAAGACGGGCGAGCTGAACCGCGAAATCGAATACCTGCCGTCGGAAACCCAGATCAACGAACGCCGTCTGGCGCGTCAGGGTCTCACCGTGCCGGAAATCGCCGTTCTGCTGGCTTACAGCAAGATTTCGCTGGACCAGGCCATTCTGGCGACCGATGTGCCGGATGACGCCGACTTCCTGCCGGTGCTGGTGAACTACTTCCCGCAGCCGCTGCAACAGCGCTTTGGTGCGCAGATGCAGCAGCATCAGCTGCGTCGCGAAATCATTGCCAACCAGCTGGCCAACCAGATCATCAACCGCATGGGCACCACCTTCGTGTTCCGTCTGCAGGAAGAGTCGCCGTTCTCTGCTGCCGACATCGCCCGTGCCTGGTGGATTGCCAGCCGCGTGTTCGATGCAGACACCCTGTGGGGTCGTATCGAGGCGCTGGACAACCTGGTGCCGGCCGACCAGCAAATGGAAATGATGGTGCTGGTGCGCACCCTGATCGAGCGCGTTACCCGCTGGGTGCTGCGCAACAAGCGTCCGTTCACCTCGGTGAATGCGGTGATCGAACAGTACGCCGGCAAGGTACAGGCCCTGCTGGCGCGTCTGCCGGCCCTGGTGGATGCCAAACAGTACCCGGCTGTGGCCGAACTGGAAGCCCGCCTGAGCCTGCCCAACATGCCGGAGGAACTGGCCAGCGTGCTGGCGCGTCTGGAGTTTGCCGTACCGCTGATGGATATCATCGAAATCAGCGAAGGCGACGAACTGTCGCTGGACGAAGTAGCGCAAAACTACTTCCAGCTGGGACGCAACCTGCAACTGGACTGGCTGCGCGACGCCATTACCGGCCTGCCGCGCGACAACCGCTGGCAGTCGCTGGCCCGCTCCGCGCTGCGTGACGACCTGTATCGCCTGCATCGCAAGTTGGCCAAGCTGGCGTTCAGCGAAGCCTCGGGTGACAAAGCCTTTGCCGATGCCTGGCTGGCCAAGCGCCGCAGCGAGCTGGAGCTGTGCTACCAGATGTTTGCCGAGCTGCAGTCCTTCAGTGTGCTGGATCTGGCCATGCTGTCGGCCGGTATGCGCGAGCTCAACAACCACCTGCTGGCCTGATCAGCCAAGGCAATGTGAACAAACCGGCCCTCAGGGGCCGGTTTTTTTATGTCCATCAGCAGAAAATGCCGGGGGATTTGCGCGAAGCGGCGGACGGCAACGGGTAAATCCGGCTATCATCCGCACTTGACTACGGCATCCATCATGCCGAACAGACTGGAATACAAGATGCAGAACACACAGGCCGATGCCTCCGCCCGCGATGCGGAACAAGCCTGGCGCAAGGCCAAGCAGCTGGAGCAGGCGCTGATTGAATTACTGCAGCAGGCCTTGCCGGCCAGCGGGCTGTGCACCGTGGGCAAGCCGCTCACCGAGCAGCAAAAGCGCGGCGAATCGCGCCTGGCGCTGTGCTGCAGCCTGCCGCTGCTGCAAAAGAAAAAGCGCAAGGACACCATTGTGGCCTTCCTCGATTTCCAGATCAGCCTGGCGGGTGATGGTGTCCCCTTGCTGGAGAGCACCGCACAGCCACTGGGTGCGGTACTGCATATCGCGCACTGGACCTGTGAATTCAGCTTCGATTACGACGCCTACGTCGGTTTCCCAGCCACCGGCTGGCAGCCGTGGCTGAATCAGGCTGGCCGCCTGCTGCGCTGGGAGGACGACGAATCGCCGTTTGGCGACGAGTGGACCTACAGCCTGCGGCTGGATGCGCTGAGTGTCGACGAAGGCCTGCTGCGCCAGGTGGTATTGCAGCCGGTATTGGCCTTGCTGGAAGGCGCGCCGGCCGAGCAGGCGCTGCCAGACGGTTTGCCGGGCCTGATCCGCTATGTCGATGTGCCGGCAGAAGACGGCTTGCAGGATTTGCGCGTGCAGCCGTGATGCATGTGTGATGCCACAACGAAACCCGCCAACTGGCGGGTTTTTTTGTACGCGTTTGGAAATGCGGGCTTCAGGTCGGAGCCTGCCAGCCACCCCCCAATGCCTTCAGCAGGTTGACGCTCCAGACAAACTGGCTGCCGCGCAGCTGCGATTGCAGGCGTTGAGCGCTGAGCAGGCTTTGCTGGTTGATGGCCAGGGTGAGGGCGTTATCCAGCCCCTCGTGGTAGCGCAGCAGGGAAATATCGTAAGCGTGCTGCTGGCTGCTGACCGCCAAGCCTTGTTGCTGGCTGGCCTGACTCAGCCCTTGCAGGGTGAAGAGGGCGTCCTGGGTTTCCTGCATGGCTTGCAGCACGGTCTGGCGATAACTGGCGGCAGCGGCCTGGTAGCCGGCTTCGGCATAGTTGATGCCAGCGCGGGTCTTGCCATTGTCAAACAGCGTCTGGCCAGCCTGCAGGCCCAGCGCCCAGACCAGGGCGGGGGCGGAAATCAGCTTGGCCAGTTGGGCAGATTCGTAGCCGATATAGCTTGGCGACAGGGTGAACTGCGGAAACCAGGCTGCGTTGGCCACGCCGATCTGGGCATTGGCTGCGGCCATGGCGCGTTCTGCCGATGCAATATCCGGGCGGCGCTGCAGCAGGTCGGCCGGGACCCCGGCCGGAATCTGCGGCGGACGGGCGGGCAGGGTGGCGGCTTCCAGCTGGAAGCCGCTGGCCGGATGGCCGCTCAGGGTGGCCAGCTGGTCTTGCTGTTGCTGGCGCTGGTTACCCAGCAGGCTGAGCTGCGCTTGCGCCGCTTGCAGGCTGGCCTGCTGGGTGGCTAGTGCGCTGGCGGCGTCCAGTCCTTCGCGGTGGCGGATTTCGGTGAGCTGCAGCACTTTCTGTTGTAGCTGGATGGACTGCTGCAACAGCCTGCTTTCTTCATCCAGCTGACGCAGCTGGAAATAGGCGCTGGCCAGCTGTGCGGTCAGTAGCAGGCGCACGTTTTCGCTGTCGGCCTGGCTTTGCGCGGCACTGGCCCTGGCGCTTTCTACATCACGTCTTACCCGGCCCAGCCAATCGAATTCGTAGCTCACGTTCAGCGTGGGTTTGTAGTCGTTCTGGATGGTGCTGCTATTGCTGGACTGGTAGTTGGTGAGCGGGCGCTCGGCGGAAATGCGGCTGCGGCTGATGCTGGCACCAGTGCTGACGCTGGGCAGGCTGGCTGCAGCATGGATGCCGGCCTGGGCCTGGGCCTGTTGCAGGCGGGCCAGTGCCAGTTTTAGCGTGGCATTGCTGGCGATGCAATCTGCTTCCAGCCGGTTGAGCGTGGCATCGCCAAATTGCTGCCACCAAGCCTGCTTGGCCTGCTGGTCGGCAGGGCTGGCGGTGTGCCAGCTGCCGCTGCCCTGCCAGTTAGCGGGCAGGTCGGTCATGGTGGGGCGCTGGTAATCCGGACCAATGGCGGAGCAGGCTGCGAGTGTGGCCAGCAGCACGGTGGCAGACAACAGGGCAGGCGTGGTGCGCATGGCTTACTCGCTGTTGCCGCTGGCGACAATGGCCACGCTCTGGCCGTTGCGGATGGCGTCCGAAGGATTGAGGATGATGCGCTCCTTGCCGCTCAGGCCGGCCTTGATGGCGATGTCCTTGCCGTAGTCAGTACCCAGTAGCACTTTTTGCAGCTTCACTTTGTTGTGTTCATCCACCACCGCCACCTGGCTGCCCTCGGCACCGAATATCAATGTGTTGGTGGGCAGGGTGAGTCCGGCCGGGCTTTTCAGCTTGAAACGCGCTTCCACGTACAGGCCGGGCAGCAGCTTGCCATCTGCATTGTCCAGCACGATGTCCACCTGCAAGGTACGGCTGGCCGGGTCGATGGCCCCTGCGGTGCGTGCCACCTTGCCCGGTACGGTTGTGGCGCTGTCGCCGGCCAGGATGTCGACGCTGTCGCCCACCTTGACCTGGCTGGCACGCTCTTGCGGCAGGTAGACATACAGATGCAGCTTGTTTACCTGAGCCACGCTGAACAGCGACTGGCCGCTGCCGCCATTGCCAGCATTGATCAGGCTACCGTTGTCGATGTTGCGGCGGGTGACGATGCCGTCAAACGGCGCCACGATGCGGCCGAAGTCCTGCTGATCGCGCAGGCGCTTGAGGCTGGCAGCGGTCTGTTGGTAGGCAGCGGTCTTCTCGTCGAATTCCTGCTGTGATACCGCATCCTGTGCGCGCAGGCGGCTCCAGCGCTGGTAGGCAATGCGCGCCAGTTCGTGGCTGGCCGCGGCTTCGTCTACCTGCTTGTTGATGTCGGGAGTGTCCAGTACGGCCAACAGTTCGCCCTTTTTCACCGGCTGGCCGATGTCCTTGAACCACTGCTTTACATAGCCGCTGCTGCGCGCATACACCACCGCCTCGCTGATGCCCTGCAAGGTGGAGGGCAGGGTGAGCTGGTTGTCATGGCGATTGCTCTGGGCCTGCACCACGCGTACTGGCTGGACGGCGCTCTGGCTGGCCCGCTGAGCCAGGATATGAGCACTGGCCTGCCTGGCCAGCAGGGTGCGCCCCAGGCCGGCCAGCAACAGCAGCAGGATGATGATGGTAACGGTACGGGCACGGCGTGCCACCTTGTCACGGCCGTCCAGGCCAGGGCGGCTATCGTGGTGAAATGCCGGCACACCCTGCTCGGCATGGCGCTGATTGGTCATGGTGAAATCCTAGACTGGTACCGGCGGCGCCGGGCGGTCGTCGTCTGTGCCGGGAGCGGCGGGTGTACGGCGCTTGGCCAGGTGGCTGTGAAAGCTGGCAAACACCACCGGGACGAAGAACAAGGTGGATACGGTGGCAAACAGCAGGCCGCCAATCACGGCGCGGCCCAGCGGAGCGTTTTGCTCGGCGCCCTCGCCAAGACCGATGGCCATGGGAATCATGCCGATGATCATGGCCAATGCCGTCATCAACACCGGTCGCAGGCGGGTGGCCCCGGCCTCTAGTGCGGCAGACAGCGGTGGCAGGCCTTCATGCAGGCGCTGGCGGGCAAAGGACACCACCAGAATGCTGTTGGCTGTGGAAACCCCCATGGTCATGATGGCGCCGGTCAGTGCTGGCACGCTGAGATTAGTGGCGGTCAGGATCAGCATCCAGGCGATACCGGCCAGCGCAGCCGGTAGGGCGGTGATAATGATGAAGGGATCCAGCCAGGACTGGAAGTTCACCACGATCAGCAAGTAAACCAGCACGATGGCCCCCAGAATGCCCAGCCCCAGCCCGGTGTAGGAGGACTGCATGGTTTCCACCTGGCCGCGCAGGGCAATCTTGCTGCCCTTGGGCAGCTCGGCCTGTGATCGGGTGATCAGCTGCTGAATGTCGCTGGCCACCGAGCCCAGATCGCGCCCGCGCACATTGGCGTAAATATCGACTGCGGGCTGGATGTTGTAGCGGCTGACAACGGCGGCTTCGCGTGCCGGGCTGGTCCGTACCAGATTGCCCAGCTGCTGTGGGGTGCTGCCACTGGCGCTGGCGGGGTTGACCGGCAGCTGTAGCAGGTCGTCCAGTGCATTGATGCGGTATTGCGGCGTTTGTGCCTGCATGTTGTACACCACGCTATTAGCCGGGTTCAGCCAGAAAGTGGGCTGGGTCTGCTGGCTGCCGGACAGCGGCAGCAGCAGGTTCTGCGCCACATCGGCAGCGCTGATGCCCATGGCCTGCAGACGTGAGCGATCCATGTTCAGCTTCAAGGCCGGTGCGTCCATGCGCTGGTGTACATGGACATCCGTTGCGCCATTCACTCCCTTGATGCGGTCGGCCAGCCTGGCGGCAAAGGCATGGTTTTCTACCATGTTCTTGCCGTAAATCTGTACGTCGATGGCCGAGGGAGTACCGAAGTTGAGAATCTGCGTGACGATGTCTGCCGGCTGGAAGAAGAACTCCACGCCGGGGAAACGCTTGGCCAGCAGTGGCGGGATTTTCTCGATGTAGTCGGCGCTGGGCTGGTGGCCAGGCTTGAGCGAAATCAGGATGTCCGCATCCAGCGTGCCGATGGTGCCAGAGTTGCTGTACGACAGATTGATGCCGGAATAGGGCAGGCCGATATTGTCGATGATGGTGTCCAGCTCGGCGGCCGGAATGATTTCGCGCAGGGCATTGTCCACGCCATCGGCCAGCCTGGCGGTGTTTTCGATACGGGTGCCGGTGGGCGCGCGCATGTGCAGCTTGATCTGGCCGGTGTCCACCGTGGGGAACAGGTCGCGCCCCAGCAGCAGGTAGAGGCCGCAGGACAGCAGGCAGAAAGCCAGAAAGCCGGCCATGAAGCGGCGACGGTGGGTTAACAGATGGCTGAGCAGTAACACATACACGCTGCGCAGCTTTTCAAACTGGCGGTTGAAGCGCTGGTGTACCTGGTGAATCCAGGCCGTAACCCGCCCGCTGCGGCCCTGATGGCCCATCAGCAACAGGGCCAGCGTGGGCACCAGGGTGCGCGACAGCACATAGGAAGCCAGCATGGCAAACACCACCGCCTCGGCCAGCGGTACAAACAGATAGCGCGCCACGCCTTCCAGAAAGAACATCGGCACAAACACGATGCAGATGCACAGGGTGGAAACCAGGGCCGGGATGGCAATTTCACCCGCGCCATCCAGAATGGCGGTGTGTAAATCCGCCCCCATATGCAGGTGGCGTTCGATGTTTTCGATGGTGACGGTGGCGTCGTCCACCAGAATGCCCACTGCCAGTGCCAGCCCGCCCAGCGTCATCACATTGATGGTTTCTCCCACGGCATGCAGCAGGATGACCGAGGAAAAAATGGATAGTGGAATCGATACCGCAATGATGGACGTGGTGCGCCAGTTACCCAGAAACAGCAGCAGCATGATGGCGGTGAGCGCGGCGGCAATCAGCGCCTCGTGGATCACCCCCTGCACAGCGGTCTTGACGAATACCGACTGGTCGGCAAGCAGCGAAACCGCAATGCCCTTGGGCAGCAAGGGCGTTACCGTGGGCAGCAGACTTTTCAGATTGTCCACCACGCTGAGCGTGGAAGCCCCGCCATTCTTGTACACCGACAGCAGCAGCCCGCGCTGGCCGTTCTGGCGCACGATATTGGTTTGCGGCGAATAGCCGTCGCGCACATGTGCCACTTCGCCCAGATAGGTGGTGGCGCCATTGCTGCTGCGTACCGGAATGTTGTTGAGCCCGGCAATGGTGGTGGGCGAGCCATTCAGGCCGATGTTGAATTCGGTATCACCCAGCTTGGCCGTGCCCGCCGGCAGGATCAGGTTCTGGCTGCTGATGGCACTGACCACATTGGCTGGTGTCATGCCCTTGGCCGTGATGGCGGCCAGATCCAGATCCACCGACAGCAATCGCACCTTGCCGCCATAGGGGTAGGGAATGGCCACGCCGGGAATGGTCACCAATTGCGGACGCAGCGTATTCACCGCAGCATCGAACACATCCTGCTCCGACAACGTTTTGCTGGACATGCCCAGTTGCACCACCGGCACGCTGGACGCGGTGTATTTGATCACCAACGGCGCCGTGGTCCCGGTGGGCATCTGCCGCACTACCGCTTGCGATACCGACACCACCTGGGCAATGGCGGTTTGAATATTGACATTGGGCTGGAAGAAAATCTTGATCACCGCAATGCCGTTGAGCGATTGGGACTCGATATGCTCGATGTCGTTTACCGTGGTGGTGAGAATGCGCTCGTTGGACTGGGTGATGCGGTCAGCCATCTGTTGCGGTGCCAGGCCGTTATAGCCCCAGATCACGCTGATCACCGGGATGTCGATCTCCGGCAGCACATCTACCGGGGTTCGGAACACCGCCAGAACAGTAGCCAGCAGGATGACAATAGCCATCACGATAAAGGTATAGGGCCGGCGCAATGCCGTTTCAACAATCCACATCGGGTAGTGTTGCCTTCTATGCTACTGCCGGCAGATCGTGCCGGTTGGCGCACATCAAGATGGAAAAGGGCTGTGGGCACGGCCTTGCAGCGTGCTGCAGCCTGACAGGGATGCCAGGGCCTGAGCGCCGCTAAGCAACAACCTGCGGCGGCCTACTGCCCATGTACTGTCTGTGTCGGCCAGCCTTGCCACAGGAAGGCAAGGCTGATTTTGTCCGCCGCTGTTGGCAGCTTTGCCAGTTGCGATGATAGCCCATGCGGGTTACGGCCGAGTGTCCGACAATCATGCAAATTGTTGCTAAATATTGCATGGATTAGTTAGCAGCAGGCACTAGGACTGTGCGGCCGCCGCGTCGCTGCTGAATAACAGGGTAGGCACGCTGCTACCGGGAAAGTCGAAAGGCCCACAGCCATGCAGGCCAGCCTTTGCCAGCACGCGTGCCGATGCCTGATTGTCGGCATTGATATAGGCCACCACTCGCGGCAGTTGCAATTGGGTCAAGCCATACTGCACGCAAGCAGTCGCGGCCTCGCTGGCGTAGCCCAGCCCGCGCCATGCTGGCAACAAGGTATAGCCCACGTCGACATCTGCCAGCCCTTCGCGCCGAATCAGTCCGCACATGCCGACAGCTTGGTCATCATCCAGACGTTCCATACACCACAGCCCGATGCCATGCTGTGCATAGCTGGCCAAGGGGCCACGGCTGATATAGTTGGTGGCATCTTCCAGCGTATGTACGCCACGATCCGTCACATTGCGGATGAAATCGGGGTCGGTCAGCAGGGCCAGCACCAGCGGAGCATCCTGCATGGTGAATTCGCGCAACCGTAGCCTGGGGGTAACAATGGGGAGCATGATTGACTTTGTATCTGGACAAGGTGTCGGCCAGTTTACTGCATGGTGACCTGGCTGCGATCAATTCCAACAGTATGGCGGCCTGTGCGGCAGCGACTGTAGCGCGGTCCTGGCAGGCTGCTAGTTTTTTTGCTGGGATCTTGCCAAAGGCAGACGGTAGTTGTATTATTGCCCTCTCTGTTGCAGCACTGCAGCAGGCCATCTGGAGAGGTGGATGAGTGGTTTAAGTCGCACGCCTGGAAAGCGTGTTTAGGGTAATACCCTAACGGGGGTTCGAATCCCCCCCTCTCCGCCAGATTAAAAAAAGCCCGCTTTTGCGGGCTTTTTTGCATCTAATCCGGGCATTTCGCTACATGGCTGGCAGCCTTGTCATCATCGCTACTGGTGTGTTCCAAGCCGTAAATCGCAGCCCGATTGATCTCTCATTCTAGCTATTCGCTTGGCTATGTGTAACTTTGCGGCCGTTTTGGCACTCGTTTGCACATTAATTGTCACCGCCGATTTGCAGGGTTTTTGTCACTATTTGCGCTTCTTTTGTCGCCGGATCGCAAAAATCTAACGCCTCCTTACCGCTACCTTTTCCTGTGATGGAGGAGGGTAGTTCAGTCTTGCGTCTCTGTGCTCTACCGCTACTTGAAAATGAAAACACCAGGCGTGATGGCAGGGTGTCATGTTGGTCGGCGACTTGCGGACTGCCGCGCGAAGCGCGACAGGAAGAACAACTCGGGTCTTCTACAGGTTCGTTTGACCGGGTTGTTAAGTTTCATTCTTTGCGAGACGAGCTTTGGCTTCTGCCAATTTGGTCATTATGAATCGCCCCGGCTTCTCTAGACACTCTTGAGCCGTTGGAAATATTGCTTCTCAAACTCTACCGGCGATAGCCCGTTTGCGGAACCATGCCGACGTTTCGGGTTGTAGAACATCTCGATGTAATCGAAGATGTCACGACGAGCTTCCTCCCTGTCGTGATAGGTTTTTCGCTTGACTCGCTCCCGCTTCAATAACTGGAAGAAACTCTCCGCCACAGCATTGTCGTGGCAGTTCCCGCTCCGACTCATGCTGGGTACCAAGCGATGGGCCTTCAAAAAATCTTGCCAGTCGTCACTGCTGAACTGACTTCCCTGATCCGAATGCACCAGCACTTCCTGCTTGGGCTGACGTCGCCATACCGCCATCAACAGGGCATTCAGCACCAGCTCTCTATCGATACGTGACTGCATCGACCAGCCAATCACCTGCCGAGAGAACAGGTCCAGCACCACCGCCAGGTACAACCCCCCCCTCATGCGTGCGGATATAAGTGATGTCGGTCACCCAGGCCTTATTTGGCTCATTCTCGGTGAACTGGCGTTGCAGGTGGTTAGGTGCCACCACAGCCGGACGGCCGCTGTAATGTCCAGAACGCCGGTGGTAACCCGTCTGCGAACGTAAGCCCTCCTGCTTCATCAGTCGTGCCACACGATGTTTGCCACAGCGCTCTCCCTGAGCCTGCAGGTCGTCATGCACCTTGCGATAACCATAGACACCGCCACTTTCGAGCCAAGCCTGCTTGATGTGCCCCAGCAAGCGCTGGTCTTCACCCGCTCGCGGTGAATACGGGGATGCTTTCCAGGCGTAGTAGCCGCTGGGGTGCACTGCCATGACCCAACACAGTCGTCGAACTGGAAATTGCTGCGCGTTGGCCCGGATGAAGGCATACCTTACCCGGACTCCTTGGCAAAGTATGCGGCGGCCTTTTTTAGGATGTCGCGCTCCTCGGTGACCCGTTTGAGCTCTGCCTTGAGGCGTCGAATTTCGGCTTGTTGGTCTGCAGATTCGACCGGTGTGGCGCGCTTGGGGGCATAGCGTTTCAGCCATTGATACAGGCTGTGGGCAGAGACGCCGAGGCGGCTGGCGACTTCGGCCACGGGGTAACCACGCTCGGTTACCTGTTTGACCGCTTCAATTTTGAACTCTTCGGGGAAACGTGGCTTGCTCATGACACCTCCTTGTAGGGCCTAGTGTGAGGCTCTCGAGGTGTCTAGGAAAGGAGGGGCGATTCTGTTTGAATTTCTGCGATTAAAACTGAGGCTTGCCTAAATTTTTTCACCGCAACCTAAACTTTTCCCGTTTTCCCCAGATAAGGCTCTTCGTCAACGTTATACGCCGTTAGGTTGAGGAGCCGTTCATGGTTGCAGTGGTATCGAATTCAGGTCTGGGTCTGCTGGGTGGGTCGCTGTCGGCACTAGGGGGGCAGGGGCAACTGGGCCAGGCCGAATTCGGGCGCGGCGGCGAGCGCGTCTACGTCAATGC
>NZ_JACERN010000048.1 GCF_013911085.1 Aquitalea aquatica | reverse complement strand
CCCGCACCGACTACGACGCCGAAGGGCGCGTGCTCAAGAGCACCGCCTACGCTAGGCCGATCAGTCTGGTTGGCCTGCCTGCCATACTGGGCGGAGCCGACATCGGCACTCGTCTGAGTGCAGACCCGGCTGATCAGGTTTTGACTACGTATTATGACAAGGATAGCCGGGCCCGCTACCGCGTGGATGGCCAAGGTTATGCCACACAATACAGTTATGATGCCTCTGGTAACGTAACGCAGACTACGCGTTACGCCAACTTGGCGTCCATACCATCGACAGCTGGAGCTATGCCGATAGTATTGGTATCCGCCGGGGATCAGATAGAGTCTGCAGTTTATGATGCGGCTAACCGCGCGGTGTTTACAGTCGATGGCGAAGGTTATGTAACCCGCCATATCTACGATGCTGCCGGTAATCAGACCAGGTTCATCCGTTTTGCTAAGTCTTTGGTGGCGGGTGCTGACCCGGCATCTATCGTAGCAGATCCTGCCAACGATCAGATGGGTAGTACGGTCTACGATGCTGCAGGGCGACCAACCTTTGTTATCGAGGCGGAGGGTTATGTTACCGGGACAATCTACGATGCTGTAGGGCACTCTCTTCAAACGATAAAATATGCAAATCGACTGGCTGTGATGCCAGAGCCTGGCATGGCTCCAGAGGTTGTTCCGAGTCAGCAGGACGTGAAAATAGTCAACCGGTATGACAGCGCGGGCAGGTTGGTGGATAGCGTCGATGCCGAAGGTAACATCGTTCACAACGAGTATGATGCGGCCGGACAGCTATCCGTTCAGACGCAGGGCTATGGCAGCTCTGTGGCTAGCAGCACCCGTTATGACTACGACAGGGCGGGGCGCCGTGTAGCTGAGACTCGCGCTGATGGCACCTCGCTGGCCGCTACTACCCGTTATCAGTTGGACGCCGTCGGAAACCGAGTTGTCGAGACCGATGCCGCCGGCCATCTCAAACGTCGAACGTTTGATGGTGCTGGTCATACTCTATCGGAGATCGACGCGTTGGGTAATGTTACCCGCAGTGAGTACGATGCCTTCGGGAACGTGGTGCGGCTGACTGATGCGCGTGGAAACAGTGGTGTGTTCTATTTTGATCGTAACAATAAGCAGGTGTTGCAGGTTGACCCATTGGGTTATGCAACAGCCACTGTTTATAACGCATTTGGGAAGGCGACGCGTATTACCCGCTATTCACGGATGCTTAACGGTTCTGGCAAACCGTCGCAGATGCCTTCATTGCAGGTGGATCCCGCCCATGACATGGTGACCGTTGCTGAGTATGACCGCCGAAATCTGCAAGTGAAGACTACGGGAGGGGACGGCATTTCTGAAAGTTATGGTTATGATGCCTTTGGCAACCGAATCCTCTATGTGAACAAGGCCGGTGGCCGGTTCTCTTACGAATACGACCATATCGGTCGGCTAATCCGCGAAACGTTGCCTGTTCAGGCGCGCAACGCCGTGGGCCAGATGGTACCGGTGGTCAAACGTTACGAATACGATGCGCGAGGCAACCGCATCCGGCAGATCGAAGCTGTGAATCTCCCCGAACAACGCGTTACAGAGTATCAGTATGATGCGTTAGACCGTTTGGTGGCCCAAATCGGGGATCGCGTACCTGTCTTGGTGGACGGAGTCGCCAGTTCGGCCTCACCGACTCAGCGCCGTGAATATGACAATGTGGGTAATTTGATTGTCGCCATAGATGCGGGTGGAAATGCGACCCGAACATGGTTTGATGCTCTGGGGCGCAAATGTGCCGAGCGCAATTCTGTAGGGACGTTAACACTATGGGATTACGATGTAGTCGGCAATATGGTCCGACAAAGAGTGTATGCTGATCCGGTCGCCATCCCTTCTGATGGTGGACAACCTGAGCCGGTCGACGCGGACCGGGTTCGGGAGACCCGCTATGGCTACGATGCGAATAATCGGTTAATCGAAACGCGGATTACAAATCAATGGTTAGGTGTTCGTAACACCACCACCGGCAATTATGAACTGTCCCGTGGCGATGTAGTGACGCGCAGATTCTATGATGCTAATGGTAATGTCGCTCAAGAAACCGACGCCCGTGGTAACTCCATCTATCGTTATTTCGACACTGCTGGACGAAAGACGATGGAGGTTGATGCTGAAAACTACGCCACTAGCTGGGATTACGATAGTAACGGCAATGTTCAAGTTGAAACGCGGTACGTCAATCGACTGCAAACTCCTACTGTAGCTAGCAGCACATGGGGGAGCGTATATGCGGCGCTCAAGCGTGATGCAAACAATGATCGCCAACGTACTTTCACCTATGACGTGATGGGGCGGGTGACGGATGAGACTCAAGTCAATGTCCTGATTGCTGCCGTCAATGGCAACGGTGGTGTTAATGAGGTGCGCAAATGGGCTGTGACCCATTATTCGTACAATGCATTGGGTAAGGTGGCACAAAAGAATGATGCCAACGGGGGCATCAGCAATTGGATCTATGATGCACTGGGGCGTGAGTTGGAGCATCAGGACGTTGCCTTTACAGATTATCGCGGTGTGCAGGTTCGCCCTACCACAGACAGCGAATACAACGGTCTGGACCAGGTAGTTCGGTTAATCCAGAAAGGTGACGGCATCGCAGCAGACCAAGTCTCCTCGTCTATTTATGGAATTGGCGGGAGGCTGCTCCGCCAAGTGGATCCATCCGGCGTCGTGATTGAATACCAATACGACTTGATTGGTAATGTGACGGCTACCCGTCGCGACAGGTTCAACGCCGACGGACAAAGAGTGAATGACGAATCACGCTATCGTTATGATGCCGCTGGGCACCAGATCGACAAGATTGATATCGCATCCGGTATTCATTTTGAGACTCGCTACAACGCTTATGGCCAGATCAATGGTAAGCGTACTAGTGCCGACCTATCCGGTCCATGGCAGGAGTTCTCCGAGTATGACGGTGCGGGCCGGGCAATCAGGTCTAATAGCGGCAATGGCGCGACCAAAGCTTATTTCTACGATGCCAACGGTAATGCGACGTTGTCGATTGAGTCAGCCTCTGTGGATTTGAGGGCGTTAAGCCAGGACCAGCTGCAGGGAATGCTGAACGATGCAAGGCTTAGCCTAACAATCAATGAATACGATAAGCGTAATCAGTCTATCGGTACTTACCAGCCCAAAATGGCGAATGCCCGCGATCAGGTATCTGTACAGCGTTGGCAGGATATCTCGTCGGTTAGTGGCGGTTTGATTAGCATCGGTTCTGACAACCAGGGTACCAGTGCTAGTGGGCCGATCGTTGGCGGAGATGTAGTGCCAAGTCACGGTGGTCGTGGAACGATGGACTTCACCTTCGGACCATCTACGGTCAACCGCTGGGTGAGTAATGGTAATCAGGTAACCGATGTCACCATCCATGGTTTAGATTTCATCGTGCGTGTGCCATCAGCGATGGAGTTGGGTAATGGCAAATATAAACTGTCCCTCAAAGTGGATAAGTTAGCTACCACCCAGAACAACTATGCACCTAATAATGAGGCACTTAGTCAGCATCTCCAGCTGGACCGCATATTTGAACAATGGGATGGAAACGGCTTCCGCGTTCATCTCTCTGACGATATGTTGACGAGTCGTGCGACACTCGAGTCCCCATATTTTGCATTCACGTCCAAGCTGAACATCACAGTTGTAGTGACCAAGCAGGTGGGGCTGCTGGATATTCCGGTAGCAACCTATTCAAGAAAGGGTGTTGTTTCCAACATGTCCGGTATCCAGTCGGATATCACCTGCGACCTTATCCACTTTGAGGGGCAGCCGAACAATACCAGTCGCATGATTATGTTGACCCGCCCCGTAGGGAGTAATGTTGGCTGGACTTTCCAGGAAGTGCCTCCACTTTGGGCCGCCTATCCAGCGCTGATAGACAAACTTTATAACACGCCAGGTTGGTACACCTTTGATTACAGCAAAATGGCGCAAGGCCGTTACGAAATGCGCTATCTGTCCTTAGATAGTAAGAATAATGTAGTGAATAGCCAGCAAGGTTTTTTGACGTTGGGAAGTAGCGGCTCATCCTTCCAGGCGAGCAAGCTGGATGCGGGCAGCGGCGGGCAGGCAGTGATGGCGAGTTCTGGTTATCTTGAAATAATGGGGTTAGGTGGGGATGCTACTCAAGCGACGATAGCGTTTCGCTCCCCAGGTGGTGCTTGGTCTGCGCCGAAACAGCTTGGTACCAACAATCTGCTCGGGCAAAGTAGCGGCTGGTTTGAAGTTATCCCTTCCTCCGCGTCCCTGGCACAGGGACAGCCGTACGAGTATTTGTTGGAGTCCAAGGATAAGAACGGTAATTCCATACGCAAAGTGACCGGTAGCTTCACTGTTGGTGTTGCTAATAGTGTGACTCAACCTGTCGATTATTCGACCTTGCCGCAGAACGTTCATGTTCAGAAATTGTTATCGGGAGTAGTCAGTGGGGTGATGCGCTTTCGTCCTGTTGGCAGTACTGGCGCGTTTACCGAAGCACCGATGGTGGGGAGTCCTGGCGAACTATATTGGGATGGCTCGGCCCAGGCGCCGGTTACCGGCAGCCAGGATTACGAGTTCCAGTTTGTGCTGCGAGATGCTGCTGGCCAGATGTTGGATGGTGGTCAGGGCATATTCCGGCTGGGTGCAGATCGCCGAGTTCTTAGCTTTACCAAGAGTCAGATGGTGACCTTCTCGGCAGTGCCGGCCAACTCCGCCAAGTTGATCTTGCAATACCGTCCAGTGGGGAGTACTGGCGTATATCAACAAACTATTCTGCAGAAAGGCAGTGATGGTAGCTTCCATTTTGATGCTACGGCATTGATGCAAGTAGGCGGGGCGCAACAATACGAGTACTTCTATAACCTGCAGGATGAGCGGGGAACTGTGTTGAAAACCCCCGCAGATAACCCTGTCGTAGTTTCCGGTACTCTGAACCTGGGTACTGATGTGCCGGATGGCCAGCTCAAATGGGTGATCACCGGTATGGCTGATACTAGTCGAACTATTCATCGGCAGCAGTCATTCAATGCATTTGGAGAAGTTGTACAGGAGGTGGATGGCCGTGGCAACGTTACTGATTTTAGTTATTCGGTGCTTGGCAAGCTGCAGAGTAAGCTAGACCCGATAACCAGTGCCACCACCGAGAATGGTTATCAGTACCGGATGCGCGCCAATACCCATTACTATTACGACGCAATGGGCAATCAGTTGGGTGTGCAGGACGATGGTGGCACCAATACGTTGCAGATACTGGCGGGTAGTGTGGGGAATAATGCCAAGACCTCGGTGGAATTCCATGCCGATAGCGGTCGCAAGAGCACTGGTTATGATATTTTCGGCAATGCCCGCTACGTAGTGGATGAGGTTGGCCGCCGTACCGATTATAGCTATGACGCGATGAACCGGCTGGTCCGTATTGACCGGCCGCAGCGCATAGATGGCACCCGAGGATGGGATGCCTACGAGTATGACGCAGCAGGGCTGCGGGTTGCTCATAGCGCTACTGACGGTAAAGCTATCTTGCGCGATCGGACCTATTACGACAGCTTGGGACGTGTAACTTTGGTGATCTCCGCTGCTGGGCGCAACACCCGTACCAGTTATGCCTGGGATGCCGGCATTCTGGGAGCTGGTGGCGCAGTTGTGGGGGGGTGGCGGACTACCGTGACGGACGCAAATGGACGCAGCCAAGTAGATGATGCAGATCTGTATGGACACAAAGTGAGGCATGTAGATCTAGGTAACCATACCTTCAACTATCGGTACAGCTTTACCGGTCAGCTCACTGCCCAGAACAGCAGTGACACCGGGCAGGACATTGTTTACGAATACTATGGCAATGGCTATCTGAAGAGCATTTCCGACCGGACGCTGGACAGCTATTCGCTATATGAGTACGACGCGGACGGAAACAAAATCTTTGAGGGCTATACCACGCTATCGGCTTCGCATCGGACCTATTACCAATATGCGGACATCACGTACGACGAACGGAACCGGATGACGAGCATCATCGATCCCAAGTTCCAGACAACGTATGAGTATGATGCTTTAGGCAATAAGCGCAGGGTGGTTGCTTATTATCATGACGGTGCCAATGGTCAGATGAGCGGCCAAGACAATTGGTATCGTTATGACTCGATGAACCGCTTCGTAGTGACCATGGGTGTTTTGGTAGGGGAGCGTGGTAAGGGAACAATCAAGGCGGTCAATAACAAGGGCGCAGCCCAGCTCGCTTACAATCTCGCCGGCGAGCGAGTGACGGCAGCCTATTTCCGCGACGGTCACAATGAGCAGTACAGCTATACAGCGGACGGTTATCTGGAGAAGGCGACGATCAACGGTGTGCTCGCCTCGTATCGGGTGAACGATATGCTTGGTCGTGCTACAGCCTATGTCGAGTACAAGCCTGACGGTAAGACCGAAAGCCTGCGCAATGCTTCCATCTTCGATGCCGACGGCAAATTGTTGGACCAGGTTTCTGGCAGCAAGCACATTACCAACAGTCTGATGGCTGATGGCACGGTGGACCACAGTAGGGAAGTGGACGGCGGCACGACTGTCGACTCCTACTATAGCTATGAGTGGTGGGATGAGGCCAAGCAATCTACGCTTACTGCCCAGCCTTACAACAAGGATGCTCCTGGTTGGAAAAAAGGCATTTCGCACTATCGGTACGATGTCAACGGCCACCTGAGTGAGGCACTCGATGAAGAGGGCAAGCGTAGCTTTCGTTATACCAGTAACGCACAGGGACTTATCCTGCTGCGAGATGAAGTATCGGCTAGCACAGGGTCTGCACCGTTGATCAACAAGCAGCATATGTATTACTACCTGGATGGCAAGCGGGTGGGTGATGTTGGCAACGATGGTAGTGACAACGAAAACAACGTTGACTACGGGATGGCGCTAGCTATGCGCAGTACTGCTAGTCGCAAGGATCAGTACCGCGACTGGAAACCGATTGCATCTGCAGACTTCGACCAGAACTACCAGCCCATTGGTCCTAATTATCCAGGCACAGTGCCTAACCGCTATACCATCCGCAACGGCGACACACTCAAGAGCATCGCCAGTGAACTGTGGGGTGATGGTGCAATGTGGTACCTGTTGGCCGACGCCAATGGCCTGTCCGGGACCGAGGCTCTTAAGTCAGGCCAGCAACTGCTAGTGCCAAACAAAGTCACCAACATACACAACAACAGCAGTACCTTTCGTGTCTACAACCCAGGCGAAGCGATGGGTAACACTTCGCCGACCCTGCCCGATGCACCGCCTCCACCGCCGTCGCCAGATTCCCATGGTGGAGGTGGCCGGTGCGGGGGGCTGGGCAAAGTACTAGTCGCCGTTGTTGCTGTTGTTGCCGTTGTGATGACGGCAGGGGCGGCGGCAGTGGCGATGGGTGCCAGCGGCACCATATTCTCTGCTGGTGCTGCTGTGCTGAGTGGAACTTCTGCTATAGGCTTAGGCGGCACCATGCTGGCTGCTGCTGTGGGAGGGGCGGTTGGCTCCATCGTTGGGCAGGGTGTGGCGATGGCCATGGGCATGCAGGACAAGTTCTCGTGGAGTCAGGTAGGTACTTCTGCGTTAAGTTCGGGTCTGAGTGCAGGCGTAGGTTCCGTAGTGCAGAGCAGCGAGATGAGCAGTGCCTTGTCTAATACCTTCGGCGCTGCCGCACCATATGCTCAGGTGGCGGTCAGCAATGCAGCGATGCAGGGCGTGGCGATGGCCACTGGCCAGCAAAAGTCGTTCAGCTGGAGCGCGATCGCTGCCAGTGAGATGGTAGCGGTGTTTGGTAGGTCAGGCTGGGGCGATGACCTGCGCCAGAATATGCAGAGCATGACCGATGGTATGGGAATATCCAAGGACTTGTCCCAGACGCTTGCGGGCATGCCGGGCAACTTTCTGCAGTCGGCGGCGGCGAACTTCGCCGGTGGTGAGCGTGGTCGTGCGGCTTGGGGACGCGCTTTTCTGCAAAGCGGCGCGCGCGCGGTGGGCGACTATGGCAGCCAGCAGTCGGAAGGCAGCTGGGGAGAGGGCGGCTACAAGCGCATGTTGGCCCATATGGCAGTGGGTGCGGTTGGTGCCGAATGGCAAGGTCGTGACGCAATGGCTGCGGCGGTTGGGGCTGGAGTCGCCTCTGAGGCTGTACCATGGTTGGATGAGTCGCTCGGCATGGATGATGGCGCACGTCAGATGATTCTGCCGCAATTGAGCCGGATTGCTGGCGCGGCAGCAGCACAAACTTTCGGTGGTGATGTTTTTACTGCAGGCGATGCAGGGCAGAACGTCACCGAGAATAATTTCCTGTTCCACAACGACAGGGTGATAAGGGCAAGGTTGGAGGCCGGAGTCAAGGCTGGACGCTTCTCAGGTAATGATCTGGAACAAGCTCAGGCAGTGATTGCTTCACTGAATCGAGAGGATAAAGAGAACGATAGTTTGTTGATTGCCGGCCTGAAATCCAAGGATTTTGCTACTAGACAGGCGGCCTTTGAGTTGCTGGATAGCATTCGCAACGATACGTTGAAAGAAAGCGGTGACGTTGCTAGGATTCTGAATCCGAGCGTAGTTATTCGGATGAAAGAGAGCAACGGCATGGCCTTGGCGGCTCTGCAAGCTTTGCAGGCCGATGATGGAATGCAGTTTGCCAGATTGTCGCGGATTACTAGTCAGTATCAGTCTGGCAGACCAACGACGATGGAGTTGGTTGGCCATACGCTGAGGCCATATATATCGATTCCGGTATACGATAACGTTATCGACTTCAAGCACGCCGTGGGGGATGGCCGCTGGGGTGCCGCGGCACTGTATGGTGGTTTGGCGGTACTTGATGGAGTGACCCTGGGTGGTGATAGCCTAGTGGAGGGCTTGACCAAGGGCGGTTTCCGCTCAGCTGCGCGTGAGTTGGAGTTAAGGGCGGCGGAGAGGGTAGTCCCAAGCAGTGAAGCTGCTACCGTTGCTCGTCAAGCTGAAATTAGAAATGGGTATTCTTACTTGCGAGATGAGGCTGGTCGCGTCGAGCTTGTCGATGCAAATCTCGTGAGAAATCCCGCGCAAGGCCGCAATCCATCAGCTCAGCTAAAGGCTGGTGGGGAATATCGCTTGCCTGATGATCAGGGCGGTCACTACATAGGCCGAAGATTCAATGGGCCGCTAGATGATTTTAACCATTTTGCACAAAATGGTAATTTCAATATGGGGGCATACAGAACCCTTGAGAATTCATGGGATACGGCGCTCCAACAGAACTTACCAGTGCGTGTTCAGATACGACCTTCATATGTGGGTGACTCATTGAGACCAGACACACTGCATGTGCGTTATTGGATTGACGACATCCCCAATGAGAAATTTTTCTATAATCGACCAGGCGGGAGATAATTATGAACACCGTAATCGAGGAATTGTTTCAGTCAATAGGTAATCAAATTTTAGACATGGTTGGAGATGATGTTTCAAAGGCTCTTGCGTATGCAGAGGCGGATGATGGCGTTATATCTGTATCCCTGTTCTTTGCAAGACAGGATTGCAAAATTCCGATATTCAATTTTGGAGGAAAGGATTTGAGCGATTTGTTTTATTCGCTCAGAGAGGAATGGGGTAAGCAAGATGCAAAAGTCGAGTGGAGTAGCAGTGCTTATTTTATAAGCAATGGCAAGCCAACTCTGGAAGTAATTTATCCTGACAAATTTAACAAAGAAGTAAGTGAAAGTGTACGCAGATCTGCAATTGTTGAAAAATACTTTGGGTCTGCTCGGATAGACTACTCCCAAGTTTGACAGTTTTGAATAAGCCACTGATGTGGTAACGGCCGTACGGTGCACTCGCAGGGGTGACACTCGGCTACAAGTCTCCTGTGACCTTAGCCACCGGGCGTCGCGCCGGAATCGCTAAAACATAGGCCGGCATCCCACGCGGATGCCGGCCTTATTTTTGTTGGAAACGCCAAAATCTCCTCAGCATAACCGCCTCGACACCGTCGATAGCAGCGACGTCCCCCCAGTATTGAGTAGCACCTGACTTTAGGGTCCAATCAACCCCACATGGAGATTGGACATGAAGAAACGTTTCACCGAAGAACAGATCATCGGCTTCCTGCGCGAGGCAGAAGCCGGCATGCCTGTTGCACAGTTGTGCCGCAAATACGCCTTCTCGGAAGCCAGCTATTACCTCTGGCGCAACAAATTCGGCGGCATGAATGTCTCCGAGGCCAAGCGTCTCAAGGAGCTGGAAACTGAGAACGCACGGCTGAAGAAGCTCCTGGCCGAGACCATGCTCGAGAACGAGATTGCCAAAGAGGCCCTGCGAAAAAAGTGGTAAGCGTACCGTCACGGCGGGAGCTGGTGCGCCATCTTGTGGGCAAAGGGCTTAGCGAGCGTCGATCGCTATGTCTGGCCGACATGAGCCCCAGCTCATACCGCTACCAGCCCGCCACTGACCGAAATGCCGCCTTGAAAGCGCAGATCATCGCGCTCGCGCAACGGCACCGACGCTATGGGGCCGGCATGATCTATTTGAAGCTGCGACAGAGCGGCATGCTGGTCAATCACAAGCGGGTAGATCGACTCTATGCCGAGGCCGGTCTGCAAATTCGCCGGCGCAAGCGCAAGAAAATTCCCGTGGCAGACCGTCACCCACTAGCTCGCCCTTTGGCGGCCAATCAGGTCTGGTCGATGGACTTTGTGTTCGACCGGACGGCAGAGGGGCGTGTCATCAAGAATCTGACAGTGGTCGATGATGCCACGCATGAAGCAGTCGCCATTGTTCCAGAGCGGGCGATGGGAGGCCTGCATCTGACGCGCGTCCTCGACCAACTAGCCAAGACACGTGGCTTGCCCAAAGCCATCCGGACCGATAACGGCAAGGAGTTCTGCAGCCGTGCGATGTTGAGCTGGGCGCACGCCCGTGGGGTTCAATTCTTTCTGATTGAGCCGGGCAAGCCCAATCAGAACGCTTATATCGAATCCTTTAACGGACGTTTCCGGGATGAGTGCCTGAACGAACACTGGTTCACCAGCCTGCGCCATGCCCAGGTTGTTATCGAAGCCTGGCGAAGGGAATACAACAATGAAAGGCCGAAGAAAGCACTGGGTGGTTTGACGCCAGCGGCCTATGCCGAATCACTTGCTGAGAAATCAGGTAAATTAAGCCCGGACTCTAAAGCCCTCTGCTACTGAAAGTGGGGGGGCGTCGCATTCATGCCGCCGAATTTGTTGCGCCAGAGGTAATAGCTGGCTTCCGAGAAGGCGTATTTGCGGCACAACTGTGCAACAGGCATGCCGGCTTCTGCCTCGCGCAGGAAGCCGATGATCTGTTCTTCGGTGAAACGTTTCTTCATGTCCAATCTCCATGTAGGGCTGATTGGACCCTAAAGTCAGGTGCTACTCAATACTAGGAGGACGTCGCCCAATCCAATCAAAACCAGAAAACCTACTCAAAAATCGGCCATCCGTAGGAACTCAACGCTCATATCACTAGGCCGAGAATGTACTGAATTTTGTGTAAACAAACATTTAGTAGGAAACAGCTACCTAGTCTGGAGACACAATGAGTTCGAAAAAGCACGATGTACCTGACGCACTACTGGACAGCTTGCTGGCCAATTACCAGAAGCCCGAAGACCTCATTGGTGAGAACGGCCTACTCAAGCTGCTGACTAAGCCGCCTGTCGAGAACGCGCTGGATGCCTAAATGCCCGCACACCTTTGTCATGGCCAAAACGAGCCGGTGCTCAATGCCACCAGCAAGAGCCGGAAAGCGAGGCCTAACTGAGGTGTCACGCGACCGCCAGGGTAGATTTGAGCCGCAACTTTTTCAGCGTCCAGAAAGCATCAGCCGAACCGGGTGACGTTGCCGTCTGCACCTCCTGCACATGCTTCACCTTTTGTTATCCGGATGTTATCCAGCGGTTCCCCGTTTGTTCGCCACTTGTTCACTAGCTGTTATCCATTCGTTAACCTGCCCGGCGGTGGATCAGGCCTGGCCCGATCCGGCAGAATGGGACTCATTTTAACGGCAGCTCGGCAATATAAATGCTTTTGGCATTACCGGATTCACCGGATCAGCCCCTTAAATTCGGGCCTAAACCCTACGCACCTCCCGGTGCGCGGCAAGTGACTGATTGAATGAGGGAATTGTTTTATAGCGGAGAAATACTCTGCTACTCAGAGGTAGCAGATTCGGCGCAAGTCATTGATGGGAACGGCTGGCTTGCTACTGCTCCGCTACCGGCGAGCAGCGGCCGCCATTCACGCCGAATCGCCGGCTTGAACCGCCCTAGTCCGTGCCAACGTATTAACTTTGCTGACCTCGCGTCATCCGTTTCGCTTACGCCCCCCCTTGTCCCTGCTGACTCCATCTTGCCCAACTTGACGCGGCACGCTGCCCATCCCGGCCCCGGACCGGCAGCGGCCACCCTGGGAGGTGTGACCTGATCTCCCTTCGCCACTCAACGCTTTAGCCACTTTTATGGGACGGCACGTAAGCGTGCGTGATGCGTGACCGATTTCGGAAGGGGGAAAGGGTTCGACTGAACGTGCTCAGAAACGACAATCGGCGCATCCCCGATGGAGATGCGCCGATCTTCGATACCAAGCAATGAGTAGGCTGATTCAATACGCGCCCCCCCCCGGTTCGCCCGCTCCACCTGACTACGATTGCACAGTACAGCCGTAAATTACGCCGCAGCCAAAGTTACCGGCACAGTCTTGCTCAAAAATTCCGGACTTACTTCGTTAATTCGAGCACACATGACGCGAACTGACTCCTTTACCGGTGCTGGAGCACTACGGAGTTGCCGGACTAGCTCGTGCCGGCTTGCATCGCCATTAATAACTCGCATGAGAATGATGGATGCCCAACGTGGCGACGACGTAAAAAGTGCTGGAAATACCGAAAGCAGCGCCGATACATATGACACATACGGAGCTACATCAAGCGATTCAGCGGCGTGAACAAGGGTAAACATCCCTTCATCGTATTCAGCCTTGTCGGACAACATTGAAAGCAAATCTGCAGCCAAGCTCTTGCCGCCCTCGGCCAACAAGACGTCAACACACGCGTCTATTACCAAGGTGCGTGCCCCCCCCGTTTCGATCTCACGGCGCAGCGTTTGAAGTTCGTTATCGTATTTTGCGTTCATCGCCTTCACTTCACAAAAATGGTGGGGTGGTTAGCTTTATTCATCCATATCAGTTCTTGCAGGCTAGACCTGATCTGAGGCGTGTAAAGCCCATCTGCTCGGTAAATGGCACGCGCATCCCAAATACCTGCTGCAAGTGCATCGCGGGGAGTCATATTAATATCCGCTTGCGTTCCGTAGGTGAACGTGGCGCGGTGCCGTCCGCCTACGCCTGGCACCGGCTGCTCCATATTTATGGCAATGCCGTCTCCTTTTGAAACACCCGAAAGGGCCATACGATTTGCAGACGGAATATGATGGGGCGTGATGTTATCGCCCACAGAGCCAGCGTTCATCAGATCAAGATAAGTGCCAACATTACCTTCGGTTGAAAGTAGCCTAGGCCCACCAGAGAGCACCTCACTGTTTGGAACACCCGGCCTCACCACCTCAACATCAAATCCTAGCGCTCCCGTTTGATACCGCCCCAAGCCACTTGCATTGATATCCACCAGGCTAACGTTTAGGCCATATCCGCCATACTTAGCCATAAGTTTGCCACCCAGCGCGCCAGCCGCAAAGCCACCGCCCATTTCTGCGACTTGGTTCCACCGCCCATTATATGCTGCTTCAGCGCCATCAAACGCAGCAGGAACAAGATTCAACACTGGCACGCTGGAAAGTATCAGCGCGCCTTGCGATACGCCACCCCGGTATGCTTGAGCGACGGGGCCCGCCATCTCTGGATACCAGTTTGAGTCCCCCCTTCCCGTTACGCCATTCCAGACTTGACGGCCACCAGCTTCATTCCACATCACCGACAAACCGGCCTTAACCAAATCCCCCGCATTTTCCGCAGTACCAACGGTGAACCCATACAGCGCTCGCCCAAAACCTGATGCAGCACTACGTGCAAGGCTGGAGACTGACACGGCTTCAGCCTTGGGTTGACTGAAGCTGGCACCCGCCGCCACATACTGGCTCGCCATGCTAAAGGGCATCAGCAGGCCTTCCAGTGCATTTGAGGAAGTGAACCGTTCCTTTAGCGACAACAGCGGCACGCCGGCGTGGATCTTCTCCGCCAATACTTGTATACGCTCGGCCTCACTCGCTGCAATGCGCTGCTGATTTTGCTTGTCGAGGAAATGGCCCACCTTTGCCAAATATTCATCGCTATAGCTGCCCTCCTCCGGAATCACCAGTGATTGGCCCGGGCGAAGCCGGAACTGGTTCACACCAGGATTGGCGGCGGCCAACTCTGCGGCAGAAAGCCCTACCCGCTTCGCGACCTTACTGAAAGTGTCTCCTTTTTGAACGCTGTACGATCGTGGACCGCCATCACCTGCGGGGGCTTCCACATCGCTCTGCAATGTCCAAAAATCATCCCTGCTGCGGAAGCCAATTGCCTCTGCGGCATCTCGCGGAGCGAATGCATCCACCAGCCCACCATCGATACCCTCACCCTCCGAACGGGCTGTCGTGTCGGTCGTCAAACGCTCCTGCGTGGCAAGACGCTCTACCATGCTATTGCCCAGCGCGCTGCCAAACGATTCCGCTGCAATCGCTCCCCAGTTAGGTTTACCACCTCCCACTATCGACTGCACCCCACCGGACACTAGGCTGCGGCTCAAACCGTTGACGAAGTTATCCATCGGGCCGGCCGCGTTCGAGATCGGAACAACGTTAAAGCTGGCAGCAGCTCCCAGCCCAGAGGCAGCCACTGCCGTCCAGTTGAACGATTTCTGCATCCCCGTTGCCACGGCAATACCTTGGGTGAGGGTACTGCCCAGCATGGCCCTCCCCCCGGCTGCCGCAGCTCCACTCCACCCCGAGCTGGCCGTGGAGCCACCAGACGCCACGCCGGACGTCACCGCCGCGCCTAACGCGGAAGTACCTACCTGGCTCCACGAGAACTTGTCCTGCATGCCCATGGCCATCGCCACACCCTGGCTCGCAATTGAACCGACAGCACCACCGATAGCAGCAGCGGCCAAACCTATACCGCCAGCCAAGCCACCAGCCAATACACTACTGCCAATAGCCATGATGCCAGCAGATGTACTCAGCCCCGCCGCTGCGGCTGTAGTCGCCATGGCACCCGCAAAGGTTGTGCTACTAGTCATGGCAGTCATCGCCACAGCCGCCGCCCCCGCCGTCATCACGACCGCCACCACAGCAATGACCGCCACAAACACCATGCCAAACCCACCACAGCCACCGCCCCCACCACGGCTCGGCGGCGGCGGCGCATCCGGCAGCGTCGGCGTGGTGTCGCCGATCGCTTCGCCAGGGTTGTATACCCGGAAGGTGCCATTGTTGTTGTGAACATTGGTGACCTTGTTGGGTACCGTCAGGGTCTGACCAGCGCTCAGCGTTTCGCTGCCGCTCAGCCCGTTGGTGTCGGCCAGCAGGTACCACATCGCGCTATCGCCCCATAGCGCGCGTGCAATGCTTTGCAGGGTGTCGCCAGCACGCACGGTGTAGCTGCCCGGCGTGTTGCCGGGGTAGCCGGGGCCTATCGGCTCGTAGTTCTGGTCGAAGTCGGCTGAGGCAATCGGCTGCCAGTGCTTGTACTGCTCCTTGCGGCTCGGTGCGTTGCCACGCGCCAGGGCCTGGGCGTAGTCGATGCGTGTATCGCTGTCGTTGCCGACGTCACCGACACGCTGGCCGTCGAGGTAGTAATAGTCATGACGCTGGTTGACGCTACCAGCAATCTCGTCGCGCTTGAGGATCAGCCCCTGGGCGTTGCTGATATAGCCGAAGCGGCGGCTGCCGACTTCGTCGATCGCTGCCTTCAGGTGGCCATTGATGTCGTAGGTGTAGTGCGAGGTGCCGCTCTTCCAGCCCGGCGCATTGGCGTTGTAAGGGTTGGCTGTCACCGTCGACTGCTTGGCCTCGTCCCACCATTCGTAGCCGTAGTAGCTGGTAACGGTGGTGCCGCTGTCGACCTGCGAGGAGTAGTTCAACGTGCCGTCTGCCAGCAGGTTGTACGTGGTGGTAGCGCTCCCCACCACTTGCTTGATCAGCTTGCTGTCGGCATCGTAGGTCGAGACGGAGTTGCTGGAGACACTGACGCCGTCGGCCTGGTATTCGCTGTATTGCGTCACCCGGCCCATCAGGTCGTTGGTGCGCTTGGCACGCAGCGTGCCCGGGGTGGCGTCGTTCGGGTTGGCATCGAGCACCATGGTCTCAAGATAGCCGTCGGCGCTGTAGCCGTAGGTCTCACGATGGCCGTCGCGCGCGTAGGTGGCCGTGATGCGTTCACCCGCCGCGTTGTAGGCGATCTCAACGCCATCACCGCCCGTGCCTTTGGTGATGGCAGTGGTACCGTCGGCAGCAGCAGCGCGCGTGCCGTTCAGACTACCCATACTGACCACGAAGCGGTTCATGACGTCGTAGCGATACCAGTTGTCCTGGGTCTTGCGGGTGCCGTTGATGCCGTCGTGGTAGTAGGCGAACACATGGCGCCGATTGCCGACGGCGTCGTATTCGTACTGGGTAGTGAAGGTCGGATCCTTGATTTCCTTGACGCGGTTCAGTTCGTCGTAGCTGACCTCGGCGTACTCGTAGTAGGTGCGGGCGGTGCCGCCACTGACAGTGGTGTAGCCCTCGAAGGTCTTGTTGCCCTCGGCGTCGTATTCGTACAGTGTGAGGCTGTCGAGCGCCAGGTCGCTGATGCTCTTCAGGTAGCCGTTACCGTAGTAGGCGTAGCGGATGGCCTGGCCGGTACTGCCGGTCTGCTCACTCAACTGGCCGGCCCAGTTGTAGCGGTAGTTGAACACGTGGCCGCCGAGGTCGACGTGCCGAACACGATGGCCATACAGGTCGGTGTCGTCGATCTGGCTACGGCCGTTGGCATCGGTGACGGTGCTGCGCCAGCCACCGACCACCGCGCCCCCGGCACCGAGGATCGCGGTGTCCCAGATGTAGCCGGTGGTGGTGGTGCGCCCGGCAGCGGTCACCACCTTGATCACCCGGCCAAGGCTGTCGTAGTAGGTCTTGTCGCGCAGCACCGTGCTGCCGTCCGCGCTGGTGCGGTGCGCGATGCGTCGGCCGGCAGCGTCATAGTCGTAGGCGTCGTAGCCGCGCGGGCCGCCGCTCGCACGTTGCGGCCGGTCGACACGCACCAGTCGGTTCATTGCGTCGTAGCCGTAGTCGGTACGACGGCCGATTTCATCGACGACGTAGCGCAGGTTGCCGTATACGTCATAGCCGTAGCGCTTGGTACCACCGTCGGCATGGATCTCGCTAGCGTTGCGCACCGTGGCACCATCACTGCCGGCCAGTAGTACCTGACGGTTGAAGTTGCCGTTGGCATCCTTCACCGCCACGGCGTTGCCGATGGCATCGTAGTAGTAGCGCGTGGTCGGCCGCACCCGCTGCTGGAAGCCGTTCTCCAGGGTGATGGTGGTTTCCGGATCCTGCTTTTGTAGCAGCTTGCCGAAGGTGGTGTAGCTGAAGTCCGTCACCCGGCCGAGGCCGTCGACCTCCTGAGCGATCTCGCCGAAGGCGTTGTAGCGTTGCTGGCGCTGGATCACATTGGTCGAGCTGGCTAGGCCGGTGATCACCCAACGGAGGGTATTGCCGGTTTCGCCCGGTCCGAGATGCATCGTACCGTCGATGCGCAGCGGGCTGCCGGTTTCAGTCTGGAGCGGCGTCCCGGCGGCGTCGAGCAGTTGATAGAAGTACTCGAAGTCGACGCTACCACTGGCCGGCATCAGGCTGCTGGCATCGAAGCGGAAGGCGCCGGCGGCACGGCTGAGGGTGGCCGTGGTATAGGCTCCACTGCTACCGACCGGGCGGTAGGAGAACTGCAACTTGACAGCGCTTTGCTGCGGCGGGGTGAAGGTCACCACACTCGGCAGGCGCAGGCCGGTATGGCTGAGCAGGCGGTTATCGGTACCAAACCGTACTTGACCCTTCGCCCAGTTCAGCATCTGGTCGGCCGCGTCGAACAGCTGGTATTCGAAGTCGAAGTCGGCGCTGCTGCTACCGGTGTAGACGCCACTCGGGTCCCAGTAGAACGCACCACTGCCATCCGGGACCAGGGCGGCTTCACTGAAGGTGCCGCTGCTGCCGGCCAGCCGGTAACGCAGGATGCCGCGAATAGCGGTGAGCGGCTGGTTCTTGAAGTGCACCAGTTGCGGCAGATTCGCGTAGGCAGTGAGCGCCCCTACCGCGTTGGCGTTGCCAGCGGTGAAACTGCCGACCACTTTGCCGACTGTGGCCCCAGTGCTCGTTTGCGTTTCCAGCACGTATTCATACGCCGTGCCTGCTGCCAGACCGTAGCTGGCCGGGGTGAACGCGAACCAGCCCGGAGTGGTCGTGCCGGCAACACTGGCCGCAGTCAGGCTATAGGCCGTGCTCCAGGCACCACCGGGCGTGCGGAAACGCACGGTGGCCTTGGTCGCCTGACTGCCCTGCTCGGTAATATTGAGCTGCCCGGCGGCATCCAGGAACGCTTTGCCGGCACCGCCGATGGTACGCGGCGTCTGGGTGATGGTGGGGGCACTGTCGGACAGCACCAGGCTGCCCTGTTCGGAGTTCAATACATTGCCGGCGGCGTCGAGCGCAACGTAGCGCATGTCGTAGCTGCCGCGCGCCATACCGGTCCAGTCGAGGGAGAACTGGCCGGGCCATACCTGCCCCCCGACTACCGTTGGCGGCACATCGACCATCGACCAGCCCGTATTACTCCCCGCCGGGCGCGTGAGCAACACAACGCGACTGGCCCCCTGCGGCTGTCCCTTGATGAGCAATTCTTTGCGCACCAGCGAAAGGGCGGCATTCACCCCGCTGTAATTCGATGTTCTTATATCATACCCACCATCCTTGCTCGTTCTAATTGCAACGCCCATCGTGCCTTTGAAGAACCCAGACCAGCCAGAGGCATAATTCCCTTGCGCAACCGTCTGTAGCTGGTTGTTATCTAATCGCTTGCTAACCGTAAACGACAACTCGCCCTGGCTTGAGGAGCTACCGATCCAATAGCCTCCCCCATACTGAATTTCGCTTAAGGCAACCGAAATCGGCACATCCCCCACTAACGCGGTAGTCGATGGTGCAAGCGTGTATTGCGCATTAAAGGTTTTACCATTCATTTTAAATTGCACATTAACGACGAAGTCGCCTGCACCATATGCCGCCGCACCAGTTGGCAAAGGCAGTTCAACGTGCAGCTTACTGGCAGTAAAATATTCATAATATATAGAGACGTTTCTAGTATCCCTGCTGTAGACTTTCGGGACCACGCTGGCAAACCACGCTTTGACCTGGCCCGGAGCGCCGCCCATCACCGCTACACTCCCCGTGGCCAGCGGGTTCGTCTCAGTCGCACCAACCACCTGACTCCCCGGACCAACCTCCACCACACCACCACCGCCCTCCTGCGGTACACCCCCCTGCCATTGCTTCACCACCACCAGGTCGCGCGCCTGCGCGCTCTCCGGCTGATAGGTCGCCGTCAACTGGTTGCGGGCGTCGTAGACACTCACCGTGCGGCGCAGGTCGTTGCGTTGCAGCAACTGCTCCAGCGACAAGCCACGCTGGTCAACCTCGGCCGATTCAAGCGTCAGCGTGGCGTTGCCATTGGCGTCGTAGACATAGGCTTTGCTCACCCCGCCGCTGCTGTTGCTCTTGCTCAGTCGGCCGGCACCGTCATACTCGGCGTACTCTTGCCAATCGCCGCTACCGCTGGTGCCGGTACGCTTGCCCTCGATCTGACCATAGGCGTTGTAGCGGGTTTCGAAACGCACGCCGCTCGCATCGTCACGCTTCTCAATCTGATGGAGGGCCGCATCGTAACGGTAGTGGGTGATATCGGTAATGCTGGCGCCGTCAGCGTCCAGACGCGTCAACCGGGTGCGGGTGACGTTACCGGCAGCATCGTAGTCGTACTGGGTGGTGGCACCAGCGGCGTCGGTCTGGCTCAGGAGCCGTCCGCCAGCGCCGTAGCCGTAACGGGTGATCTGGTCGTCGGTTTCGCTGGCCTGGTCGGTACCTCGCTTCAAACTGCGCGCCACCTGGTCAAGCCCGTTGTACTCGGTGTCGGTGGTCGGCCGCACCATATTGCCCTGGTAGTCGGTGAAGGCGGCATCCTGGCGGCGTGTCTCGCGGCCGAGGACGTCGTACTGCCAATTGCTCTGACTGCCCGTGGCGTCGGTTTTCTGGATCAGTTTGCCCAGACCGTTGTAGAGATAGCGGGTGATGACGGTGCCGGAGGTCTCTGTCACTGCACCCGTCTTCGCGTCGACATTGCTGGTTTGCACACCGAGACAGCGCTCTTCGAGCACGCGCCCGAGCTGGTCGTAGACGAACTCGCTGACCCGGTCGGTGGTAGCACTGATGGCGATGGCGCCGTTGACGGTAGCGTAGGCGGTCGTGGCATCGACCGCTTGCGTGAGGCGGGTGGCGTAGCGCGTCTCGCGCGTCACCTTGCCATTACCGTCGTAGTCCCAACGCGTGGCGTAGCGTTCCGCATCCACTTCGAGGGTCTTTCGCCCGAGACTGTCGTAGTAGCGGTAGAGGCTGTTGCCGCGCGCATCGGTTTCCTGCACGACGTTGCCGTTGGCGTCGTAGGCACGCGTGCTTACAAGGTCTCGCTGAGCGACTTCGTAGTTACCGGTAGTCGGGTTGCGACTGCCCACCAGTTGGTTCGGAAGGCGGGTTTCGATCAGTCGGTTGTTGGCGTCGTAGCGGAAGCGGGTTTCACGCATATTGGCGACGTTGACCGGCAATGGCCGGCTGCCGTCAGCCGGCAGCGTAACCGGGTCGGCGTAGATGCGTTGCGCGATCGCGTTTCCAGCATCATCGTAGTCCCATTGCGTCAGCGTGCCGGTGGCACTGCGCTCGGCCACCTTGCGATTGAGGGCGTCGAACCAACTGCTAGTCTTGTTGCCGTTGGCGTCGGTCTGTTCGATGAGGTTGCCGCGTGCATCGTAGCGGCGGAGGTTGGTCGGTGTCGTGGCACCGGTCACGCCATTGACGAAGGTCGGAACCGCGTCGCCACGCTGGAGGACCAGGCGGTCGAGGGCGTCGTAGTTGTAGACGGTGGTGCGCTGTTCTGGCAGGCCGACCGCTTCAGTTTGCTCGATGCGGTTGCCGCGTGCGTCGTAGGCGTAGCGCTTGAGTACCGCCACCAGTTGGCCTGCCGCGTTGCGCGACTGGACCGGCAGCGTTTCTTCGATCAGCCGGTTGTTGTGGTCGTAGCGGTAGTCGAACACACCGCCGACCTGGTTGGTGTAGCGCGTCTTGTTGCCGAAAGCGTCATAGGCCAGCGTTTCACTTTGGCCAGCGGCATCGGTGATCTTGGTCTGCTGACCCAGGCGGTCGTGCTCGAGGCGCGTGACCTGGTCGTGCGCCGCATCGGCGACGAGAGTCGGAGGCGTACCGGTTGACGGTATGTCAATCACGGCGTTGGCGTAGTGGGTGATCTGCACCAACTGGCCGAAGGCGTCATAGACGCTGGCGGTGGCGTAGCCAGCCGGGTCGATGTGCAGTACTGACTGGTTTCGAGCGTCGAAATAGAAGTAGCCGCTGTAACCGCGTGGGTCAGTGACCTTGACCGCGTTGCCGAAGGCATCGTACTCGCTGCGGGTGACGCCACCTAGCGCGTCGGTTTCACTGAGCTTGCGGCCCAGCGCATCGAAGCGGCGGCTGGTGGTGTAACGGGCGAGCAATGCGTCTTTCTCGGCGACACTGAGCACGGCGACCGTCTTGGCGTTACCACTGGCGTCGACGTAGCCGAGTGTCTTTCGTTCGGCCAGCGCCCAAGCGCTGTCGTGTTCGGCCAGTTCGACACCGCGCGGGTCGATCTCAGCCACACGATTGCCGGTGGCGTCGAGCCGATAGCGGGTCGACGCGGCATCGTCCGTGCCATCGCCACGGGTCTCTTCCATCATGCGACCGGCGGCATCGTAGACATAGCGGGTGCGGCTGGCGGTCGGCGTGCCAAATCCACGCACCGTTCCGACCACCCGGCTCGCTGCATCGTACAGCTGCCGGGTGACGTTGCCGGCTCCGTCCTGGCTATCCATCAGACGGCCTGCACTGTCGTAAGTGTTCAGGGTGACGGCATCCTGTGCCGCATTGCGCAGCAGGTAACCACCGCCACTCGCCGGCGCCGTATCCAGCACCTGTGGCACCACACCATCAGCCAGTGGGCTGACCAGCCTATTGGCGTAGCGCACGCGCTGCGTCAGCTTGCCGTTGGCGTCGTATTGGAGAGAGGTGACGTAGCCTTCGGCGTCGATGCTGAAGCTCGGTCGTCCGGCCGCATCATAGACGGTGCGGGTCGCCTGGTCGCTGGCATGCGGCACCACGTAGCTTCCGCCACCGGCTGGTGCCGTTGCCGTGATCTGCGGCGCCACGTTACTGGCCCAGTTCCCCTGAACCAGATTGGCGTAATGCACGGTGCTAGTCAGGTTGCCCGCCGCGTCGTAGCGCCATTCGGTCAGGTAGCCCTGTGCGTCGCGCTGGAAGGTGGCACGGTTGGCGGCGTCGTAGACGGTATACTCGGCCCGGTCGAGCGCACTGTTGGCCAGCACATAGGCACCGCTGGCGGGTGCAGCACTGACGATGGCCGGAGCCACCCCGTCGGCCAGGGAGCCAACCAGCTTGTTGACATAGCGCACTGTCTGGGTGACGTTGCCGTTGGCGTCGTAGCTGCGTTGTATGACGTAACCCAACACATCGATGCTGTACGTCAGTCTCCCGTCCTTGTCGTAGACATTGCGCTGCACTCGGTCTGCTGGGTCTGCACTCAGACGAGTGCCGATGTCGGCTCCGCCCAGTATGGCAGGCAGGCCAACCAGACTGATCGGCCTAGCGTAGGCGGTGCTCTTGAGCACGCGCCCTTCGGCGTCGTAGTCGGTGCGGG
>NZ_JACERN010000007.1 GCF_013911085.1 Aquitalea aquatica | reverse complement strand
CTAAATCGACAAGCCCGCCCCGTGCGGGCTTTTTTTGTGCCCCGGGAGGGCCTATGTCTGAAGAAAAAAACGAGCTGCAGCAGGATCGCACCCTGACCGATGCCGATGTGGACGCGATCATCGACCGTACCTTTGACCGCTTCCGTATCAATGTGGGCGGCGGGGTGCTGGCGCTGGCTTGGAAAGGGGTAATCGTGTTCATCGTCGTGGTGGCCTACTACGGCTGGAAGAAAGGCGGCGGCTGATGAACCTGACCACCTCAATCCTGCAGGCCGGCACCGGCTGCACGGCGGCGGCTGCAGCGAAATGGTTGCCGGCCATGCAGGCTGCCTGCGACCGCTACCAAATCAATACCCGACTACGGGTTGCCGCCTTCCTTGCCCAGATCGGCCATGAATCTGGCCGCCTGGTCTACGTGCGGGAAATCTGGGGGCCGACGGCCGCGCAGCTGGGCTACCAGGGTCGCACAGACCTGGGCAATACCCAGCCGGGTGATGGCTTTCTGTTCCGTGGCCGTGGCCTGATTCAGATCACTGGCCGGGCGAACTATGCCGCGATGGGTCAGGCACTGGGCCAGCCCCTGCTGGCGCACCCCGAGCTGCTGGAACAGCCGGCCAATGCCGCAATGTCTGCCGGGCAGTTTTGGCAAAGAGAAGGCATCAACCGTTTTGCCGATGCTGGCGATATCGATGGTGTCAGCGACATGGTGAACCGTGGCCACAAGACGGCAGCCATCGGTGATGCAAATGGTTTCGCTGAGCGCAAGGCGCTGTACCTGGCTGCCCTCAAGGCGATCCCGGCCTGACCACACAATTTTTGCAATCCACACCCCGCCATGTGCGGGGTGTTTGCATTCTGGAGGCTACATGCCCGAAACCCTGCAAACCTTCGACCTGCTGGACCTGCAGCAATACACCAAGGAAGGCGCATTCTCCCCGGCCGCGTCGAAGGACTTCCACCTGTTCTATGTTGGCCGTGACAACGTGCATGAAATCCTGAAGCACGTGCTGAGCCGCGTCAGCGTCAGCTTGTATCTGAATATGTTCGGCTACGACGATGACGAGCTGAACGAAATCATCATGGGCATTGTGCATGACCCGTCTATCACCTGCCTGATCACCCTGGACAAGTCCCAAGCCGGCGGGGTGCATGAAAAGCGCCTACTGGATTCGGACGCTGCGCGCGACCCGATCGGCTTCAACACCCACTTTGTCATCGGGCAGTCGGCCACGCACCAGATCAGCCACACCAAGGGTTTCGTTGCTGACGGCAAGGTCGGTGGCGAAGGCTCCACCAACTGGAGCAATTCCGGCGAAGGCACCTTCGTGGTGGCCGGCCAGGCTGGCGGCACCGGCTATAAGGCCCAGAACAATACCCAGACCATCTTCATCTGCCCGGATGCAGTTGCCCGTTTTCAGGCAGAGCTGCTGGCCGAGCATGTGGCTGCGCAGCGGCAGGCGGTGAAGGCATGAGCAAGCTACTCACCCTGCTGCTGTCGCCCTTCGCCACGGCTGGCCGCGTGCTGAAGGACTGCGCCACCGACGAATACGGCAAGAGCTTCGACACGGTGAACACCGCCGCCACGGTGGCATTCATCGTCGGCATCGCCCTGGTGGTGACCAGCTTCATCACCGGCAAACCCTTTGACCTGGCCACCTACTCGCTGGGAGTGAGCGCCCTGCTGGCGGCCACCTGCGGCGCTCAGCGCTACAAGCCGCCGGCCATCCCCGATTCTCCCGCAGCACCCTCTGACACATCGAAAGGACCTACCCAATGAAGAAAGCTCTCTCTGCCATGCTGTTCGTCGTTGCCGCATTCGTCATGACTGCATGCGCTACCGCAACCCACCAGACCCCGGCCCAAGTTGCTGCCCAGGTCTGCCCGCAGTTGCAGGCCGTCAATGCGGCTGTCGCCGATACCCCGGGCATCATTTCCCCGGCGGATGCCGCCAACTTGGCCAAAGCCGCGCCCTACGTAGACAAGGTGTGCTCTGCCGCGACTTCTGCACCGACGAAGCCCGACTTGAAGGCCCTGGCCAGCACGGCCGTGCCGATCTTGCTCGATGTGCTGGGTGCGTCCAGGCTGCCGGAGATCGATAAGGTGCGGATTAGCTTCGGCGTGAATCTGGCCAAATCAATCATTGCCCAGCAGCTGACCGAAGAAGCCGCAGAAGCCAGCGCACTGCCGGCGAGTGCATCGCAATGAGCGCCTTCCTGTCCGAGCTGGCTACCGTGCTGGTCGACGATACTGCGGCCGGTGGCCGTGGCATCTGGCGGGTGGTGCAGCCATTTGTCTACCAGTCTGACATCTTGGGCAAGACGATCACGGTCGAGCCGGGCTTCCTGACAGACTACGCCAGCGTGCCGCGCGTGCCGGTGCTGTATCTGCTGTTCGGGGATACCACGCACAAGGCTGCGGTGCTGCACGACTGGCTGTACCACCATCACGAGGTGTGCGACGAGGCTACGGCCAACCTGGTGCTGCTGGAGGCTGCGAAGATTGCACGCATCCCGCGCTGGCGTCGGCTGGGCATCTATCTCGGGGTAAAGCTTGGGGGAAGTTCGAGCTGGGAAGAGGACGGCCGAGGGAATGGCCACCAGCTGGTAGACGGGGTGATTGTGTAGGCTGCGCAACAGCCGTATTAGACGAGGTTGTCTAATATCCTGTCTAAAACGTAGAAAACAAAACGGGCCTTGTATTTCTACAAGGCCCGTGGAATATGGTGCCGGCGGCAGGAATCGAACTCGCGACCCCCTGATTACAAGTCAGGTGCTCTACCAACTGAGCTACACCGGCGAAGGGCTGCAATATAGCGTCTTGCCCCTTAGCTGGCAAGCCCGTCAGTGCATTTTTTTATGCTTCTTGATCGGCTTTTTCGCTAGCTTATTGTTTTTGCTTGATTTGTGATGGGCGGATTTGGCGGCATTTTTTTTGCCTGCCGTCACTTTGCTGGCAGGCTTGTGCGTTGCAGCTGTCGCGTGCTTGCCATGCTGACGGTGCTGCCCCCGGCCCGCGGCGTGATGCTTGCGGCTGGACGGCTTGCTGGCTTTGCGGTGGGCATTGGCGGTATTGGCCTGACTGGCTGGCGCATGATGCATTGGCTTCTTGGCAGACTTGAGCGGTGCGCTCGGCACATCACCCGGCAGTGGGATGTCTTCGGTTTCTGCATGGGCGAAGCCGCCCAGCAGCAGTGCACCCAGCAACAGGGCAGTGCGAATAAATGAATGATTCATGGTGAAGTCTGGGCCCTTAATGGTTGGCCATCTGGCTTGATGAACATGGATGCAAGGTGGCAATACTAGCATGGCTTGTGTTCCAACATCATCCAGCCAGATAGCACGCAGCCAGCATGGCCCATGCAAGCGGCAAGCGGACTACGGGCAATATCGCAGCCACTATCCCAGACAAAGTCTCACCCTTGCCGGCTACGCCGCCACCACTCCACCACACCAGTGCATACAGCAAGCAGGCTGACTGGCTGACGTGGAATCCGCCCGACAAGGCCGGGCGAGTATTGATCAGCGGGTCTCCAGATAGAGCAGCCCCATGGCCGGGGCTGCGTCCCGATCATTACGATTCGCGCAGCCGAGCCAGCTCCAGCATCGCACCGCCAATTGCTTGGCTCGCACCGCACACTCCCCTAGCGAGCGCCTGCCCTGCCCCTTGCATATCGATCAACTGCTCATCCTGGCCCAACTTGTTTTTGCCAAGCAGCCGGGTAATGTCGACTTGTACGCCCACAATATTTTGCAGCAGGTCTTGTAGATACTCAGCCGGTGCGTCGGCCATTTTCCATGGCGCGGGCTGACTCGCCTCATGCGTCCGGGTGAGCCTGCCCACCACCGCCCGTAGAAACTTCTCATCATCAATAAAGCGAATCCGGCCATGCGCATGGACCACCATGTAATTCCAGGTGGGGACCTGACGCTGTGTCAGCTGCTTGCTAGGGTAGTAATTAGGTGAGACATATGCATCCGCTGCGCGGAATGTCACCAGGACTTCAGCACCATCCTTCACTTGTTCGCGCAGAGGATTGCGCCTGGCAATGTGTGCATTGAGCACGCCCAGCTCGCCCGCGTTGCGCAATAGTTCGAACGGCAAATGATTGGCATCCAGCCCGCCGGAATCATGGGTGATCAGGCTGCCAAACGGATGACTGGCAATGATGTCGTGCAAGGCTGCAATATCAGTCTGGGCAAAATGTTCTGGCAAATACATGGCAACTCCTTGGCGTGTTGCCATGTATCACCGCATGGCAGATGCGTACTCCACATTACATTACGGCAAGGTAATCAGGCTGGACTCGATCGCCGAGCCTGGCATCATCTGGGCAATCCCCTGTGCCAGCGCATCGCCGGCCTGCTGCAATGCTTCCAGCGGCATGGCTGGCAGGCTTTCCAGGATGAACCACATCTGCCGATCGGCAGCACTCAGCCGGGTTCTTACGCCTTGCCGCCAGTTCCAGCGACGGCAGGTCACCCCTTGGTCGTCACGCCAGACCACTTCGCCGCGCTCGGGCGACTCCATGGCAGGCAGCCCTTCTTTCACGGTGTCGAACAACTCGCTGCCATCAGCCAGCACCAGTCTGGGCTGGCCAATATAGGCCGCCAGGTTTTCACCACCCACCGGAATGGCATAACGCAGACTGATGGCGTTATATAGATCCACCACCGGATCGATGGCGGGCAGGCTGCCATCGCGCAACACCCGCTTGCGCAGCGCTTCTGCCGAACACGGCGTGCGTTGCGGCTTGGCACCAAAGGCACGGAACACATCAGCCCATGCCTGCATGTGTGCATCGGCCCATGCTGGCCCGCCAGCCTGGGCAAAGCGGCAGGCCTCGCGCAACTGCTGCGCCCCAAGCTCTGGCACGGCCAACATAGCGGCTTCCACACGGATGCTCAGGGCGCGAAATCCTGGTGCAATAGAGGCGATTTCCGGACTGATTGACGGTAAAAAAGCTGACATTGAGGTATCCTTTAATGACTGATTCATTTCATCTTACCGACCAATGTCCAAAACAGTCAACATAATGACCGACCCAGGTGCCGATGCCGAATCCATCAGTGCAGCACTTGCCAACCGCCTAAAACAACATCGCAAAGAGCAGAAACTGTCACTGGACGAGCTGTCGCGCCGCGCTGGCGTCAGCAAGGGCATGCTGGTGGAAATCGAGAAAGGCAGTGCCAACCCCAGTATTGCCATCCTGTGCAAGCTGGCGGCCGCGCTGGGCCTTTCCGTGGCGGATATTGTGAATGTGGCCAGCACACCGGCCATTCACATCATCGAGCAAGCCGACATCCCGCGGCTGTGGAGTGGCTCCAGCGGTGGCTCGGCACGGCTACTGGCAGGCAGTAGCGGCCCGGACATGGTGGAACTGTGGCGCTGGGAAATGCATCCGGGTGAGGTATTCACCTCGCAGGGGCATCCACAGGGGACTTTCGAACTGTTTCATGTCGAACAGGGCGAATTGCAGTTAGGCGTGGGCGATGATGTCCATACCCTGCGTACGGGTAGTGCAGCAGTAGCGCGTACCGATGCACCGCATCATTACGCCAATCAAAGTGATGAGCTACTGGTATTCACCATGACAGTGGCCGAACTCAGCCCCTTGCGGAGCATCAAGTAGCGGGCCGAAGAAGCAAATGCCCTTGCCATGGCTGACAATCACTAGCGCGGATGATGGTACAGCGCCTATCTGGCGGGTTTGCATGGGCTGCACAGCAAACACGGTTCCGGTATAGTAAAGCCCATCTCATTCACCTGCCCGCTTGCCCTGCCCCAACAAAATCAGCCTGGGGTGGCGAAGGGGGTAGCAAATAGCTGGCAATCCAATTGATACCAGCAAATTCAAGGGTTCAAGCTAATCATGCTGCTGATGATCGACAACTACGACTCTTTTACCTACAACCTGGTGCAGTACTTCGGCGAGCTGCAGCAAGAGGTAAAGGTGTTTCGCAATGATGAAATCACCCTGGAACAAATCGAAGCCTTGCAGCCGCAGTACCTGGTGATTTCCCCCGGCCCCTGCACCCCGAACGAGGCCGGGGTTTCGGTGGCGGCCATCAAGCACTTTGCCGGCAAGCTACCCATCATGGGTGTGTGCCTGGGCCATCAGGGTATTGGCCAGGCCTTTGGTGGCAAGATCATCCACGCCAAGCAACTGATGCATGGCAAGGTGTCGCCGGTGCATCACCATAATGTCGGCATGTTCCGTGACCTGCCCAATCCGGTCAGCTGCACCCGCTATCACTCGTTGGTGATCGAGCGTGAAACGCTACCGGATTGCCTGGAAATCACCGCCTGGACTGACGACGGCGAAATCATGGGTGTGCGCCACAAGACACTGCCCATCGAGGGCGTGCAGTTCCATCCCGAGTCCATCCTGACCGAGCATGGCCACCGCATGCTGGACAATTTCCTCAAGGAATTCGCCTGAGCGAATGACTGACGGCCCCGCCCAGTACTGACGGGGCCTCTTTGCCGTGCTGCCAAGACAGCCCCGCCCGCGATTCAAGGACCTTCATCATGCTGACCCCCCAGGCCGCCCTCAACCGACTGATTGACGGCAACGAACTGTTTTTTGACGAAATGCTGGATCTGATGCGCCAGATCATGCGTGGCGAGCTGACGCCGGCCCAGACGGCTGCCATTTTGATTGGGCTGCGTACCAAGGTGGAAAGCGTGTCGGAAATCGCGGCAGCGGCCACCGTGATGCGCGAGTTCGCCACCCCGGTACCAGTGCGTTCGCGTGACCACCTGATTGACACCTGTGGCACCGGCGGCGACAAGAGCCATACCTTTAATATCTCCACCACTTCGGCCTTTGTGGTGGCGGCAGCCGGGGCGCGAGTGGCCAAGCATGGCGGGCGTTCGGTATCGTCCAGTTCTGGCAGCGCCGATGTGCTGGAGCTACTGGGTGTCAATCTGGCACTCAGCCCGGAGCAAGTGGCCCGCTGTATCGATGAGATCGGCGTCGGCTTCATGTTCGCCCCCAACCACCACAGTGCAATGAAGCATGTTGCCCCCATCCGCAAGGAACTGGGCGCGCGCACCATCTTCAACATCCTGGGGCCGCTGACTAATCCGGCCAACGCCGACCACCAGATCATGGGCGTATTCCATCCTGATCTGGTCGGCATCCAGTCGCGGGTGTTGAAGCAACTGGGCAGCAAGCATGTGATGATCGTGCACGGCATGGATGGTCTGGATGAAATCACCCTCAGCGACCGTACCATGGTGGCCGAACTGAAAAACGGCCAGATCGAGGAGTACATCCTGGACCCGCGCGAACTGGGCTTCAGCTTCTTCGAACTCAAAGACATCCAGGCCACCAGCGCGGCTGCATCCCGTGACATCCTGCTGTCGGTACTGGACAACCAGCCCGGCCCGGCGCAGGACATCGTGCTGCTCAATGCCGGTGCAGCCATTTATACTGCGGACATTTGCACCACACTGGCGGATGGCATTGCCCTGGCCCGCGAAGTACTGGCCAGCGGCCAGGCGCGCGCCAAACTGCAGCAACTGATAGCACTGAGCCAGTCACTGGCTGCCTAACCCCGTTCTTGCACGTCCGGCCACCGGTGTGGCCGGATAGTTTGACTATTGATTCCTGCTTCTCGAGATATTGCCTACCATCATGCGCACACCATCCCAAGACATTTTCAAGGCTTACGATATCCGCGGCATTGTCGGCAAGACACTGACAGTAGAAGCCGCCCAGCGAATCGGCCATGCCATCGGTTCGGAAGCCGTGGCACGCAAGGTCAAGGCCATCGTCATCGGCCGTGATGGCCGCCTGTCCGGCCCCGATCTGAGCGATGCACTGGCCAATGGCATCCGTGCCGCCGGGGTGGATGTCATCGATGTCGGCCGTGTGGCCACCCCCATGCTGTATTTTGCTGCTTACGAACTGGGCACCCTGTCTGGCGTCATGGTCACCGGCAGCCACAATCCGCCGGACTACAACGGTTTCAAGATGATGCTGGCCGGCGATACCCTGGCCGGCGAAGACATCCAGGCCCTTTATCAGCGCATTGCCAGCGGCGATCTGGCAGAAGGTGCCGGCAGCTACAGCACCCATAACATTACCGAAGCCTATCTGACACGCATCACCAGCGATATCAAGCTGGAACGCAATATGAACATCGTGGTGGATTGCGGCAATGGCATCGCCGGCGACTTTGCTCCCGTGCTGTTCCGTCGCCTGGGCTGCCGCGTGCGCGAGCTGTTCTGCACCGTGGATGGCACCTTCCCCAATCACCATCCGGACCCGGCCAAGCCGGAAAACCTGCAGGATGTGATCGAAGCGCTGGCCAAGACCGATTCCGAGCTGGGCCTGGCTTTTGATGGCGACGGCGACCGCCTGGGCGTGGTCACCAAGGAAGGCAATATCATCTGGCCAGACCGCCAGCTGATGCTGTTTGCCGCCGACGTGCTGGAACGCAACCCCAAGGCCAAGGTGATTTACGATGTCAAATCCACCCGCCTGCTCAAGCCGTGGATTCTGGAAAACGGTGGCGTGCCGGTGATGGCACGTACCGGTCACAGTTTTATCAAGGCCAAGATCAAGGAAACCGGTGCCCTGCTGGCCGGCGAGATGAGCGGCCATGTGTTCTTCAAGGAACGCTGGTACGGTTTTGATGACGGCATGTATGCCGGTGTGCGCCTGCTGGAAGTACTGTCGCGGGTGGAAGACCCCAGTGCCGTGCTCAATGCCCTGCCCAATGCCATTTCCACCCCGGAACTTAACCTCAAGATGAAGGCGGAAGGCGAAAACCACGCCCTGATCACCAAGCTGCAACAGACAGCCAGCTTTGATGGTGCCGAGGAAATCAACACCATGGATGGCCTGCGGGTGGAGTATGCCGACGGTTTCGGCCTGGCGCGTGCATCCAACACCACCCCGGTGATCGTGCTGCGTTTTGAAGCGGATAATGCCGAGGCGCTGGAACGCATCAAGGCCGACTTCCGCCGCGTACTGGCCACTGCAACGGATGCCAAGCTGCCGTTCTGATCGGAAATAGTGCAGCAGCGGCCGCTTGCCCTATAATGGCGGCCGAACCAGACCACAGGGGACATGGCAGGCCATGTCCCCTGTCATTATTGACAAGGGACGGCCATCGCGGCCCCCTGTCCAGAAAGGACAAGCATGTACGCCCAGGCTGCCAGCAGCTTTACCACCGTGCGCGATCTGCTGCGTTTTGCGGTGTCGCGCTTCAATCAGGCCGGCCTGACCTATGGCCACGGCACCGACAACGCCCACGATGAAGCCGCCTACCTGATCCTGACTACGCTGAAGCTGCCAATCGACCGGCTGGAACCCTATCTGGATGCCCGCCTGCTGCCCACGGAAGTCAAGGACGTCATCGACCTGATCGAACGCCGTGCCGAAGAAAAAGTGCCGGTAGCCTATCTCACCCACGAAGCCTGGCAGGGCGAGTTCAGCTTCTATGTGGACGAACGCGTGCTGGTGCCGCGCTCCTTCATCTACGAACTACTGGGCGAGCCGCTGCAGCCGTGGATCGAACACCCGGAACTGGTGCACCGCGCACTGGACCTGTGTACCGGATCTGGCTGCCTGGCCATCCAGCTGGCCCATCACTACCCGGATGCCGAAATCGACGCCGTTGACATTTCGCTGGATGCGCTGGAAGTTGCCGCCATCAATGTGCAGAACTACGGCCTGGAAGAGCAGATTCAGCTGATTCACAGTGATTTGTGCGAGGGTCTGGAAGAAGCCTACGATCTGATCATCGCCAACCCGCCCTATGTGGATGCCGAGTCGGTGGATGCCCTGCCGCAGGAATACCTGCACGAGCCGGAAATTGCCCTGGGTTCCGGCGAAGACGGCCTGGACGCCACCCGTGAAATCCTGCGCCGCGCACCGGAACTGCTGACCGAGCACGGCGTGCTGCTGGTGGAAATCGGCCACAATCGCGAGATGCTGGAAGAATGCTTCCCCAACCTGCCCTTCATGTGGATGGAAACCGCCAGTGGCGACGGTTTTGTGTTCCTGCTGACCCGCGAAGACCTGATCAACGGTCTGGCGCTGGATGAAGCTGCCGAATAAGGCCCTGCCTGCTCCAATAGCAAAAGCCGGACATCGTCCGGCTTTTTTGCATTTCAACAGCAGGCCTCAGTGAGTAAAGCCGTAATTCCAGACCAGCAGGCTGCTGGTAAACAGCATGATCAGGCCAATAGCACAATCCAGTACGCGCCAACTGCTTTCCTTTTGGAAAAAGGGTGCCAGTTTGCCCGCAAAGAAGCCGATGCCGGCAAACCACACTACCGATGCCGTGATGCTGCCCAGAATGAAAGAAGGCGCGGCCAGGCTGCCATATACCGATGCCACGCTGCCGATCAGGATCACTGTATCCAGCCAGACATAGGGGTTGAGCAGTGTCACCAGCAAGATGGTGCGAATGGCGCGTTTGCGGTCACGCTCCACCGAACCCTCCAGCTTGAGTGCGCCCGGATGGGCGGCGGCGCGGAAGGATTTGAAACCCAGCCACAGCAAGAAAGCTGCCCCCAGCCAGGCCACCGTCTGCACGAAACCGGGAATGGCACCGATGATCTTGCCCATGCCCAGCACCCCGCAGCTGATCAGCAGCACATCCGCCACGATGCAGATCAGCACGATGGGCAGGATATGGCTGCGGCCGATTCCCTGGCGGATGATAAAGGCATTTTGCGGGCCAATGCCCACGATCTGGCTGGTAGACAGCCCCAGGGCAGCCAGATAGACATTCAAATTGAACATGATTTTCTCGCCATACAAGCAGCTGTTTTGCCAGGTGGCAAAGCAAGCCAAGAATAGGCGCGTAGCTTAAAGTCAATTTGAATAGAAGTTAAGCTAATAATTTTTATGTACGATAAGAAATTTTAATTTAAACCATCGCCCTGACAAGCGCGGTACTCCAGCATGCCTGGCAACTCGCTCTTGAAGAAATCAATCAACACCCGTACCGCCGGCGACAAACCACGACGGGTCGGATACAGCATCACCAGCCGACCATCCTTGGGTCGCCACTGTGGCAGCAGCAGTTGCAAGCGGCCATCAGCCAACTCCTCCGCACAGCTATAGAGCGGCAACCCTGCCACCCCCAGCCCGGCCAGTGCCGCCTGCTTCAGGGTTTGAACATTGTCACTGCGCAGCAGCACATTCACCCGCACGTCCTGGTAGCTGCCAGATTCATGGCGTAACAGCAAGACATCAGTGCCACCTTCCAGCGGTCCAAACAGCAGACTGTTATGGCCCTCCAGCTGTTGCGGCCATAGAACATCGCCCTCTTGCGCCAGCCATGCCGGCGTGGCCAGCAAACCCCACTGGGCGGTACACAGGCTGACCTGCACCAGGCTGGATGATGTCTGCTCGAAACCAACACCACGCACCACTACATCCACCCCCTCTTCCAGTAAATCCACCTGGCGATTACTGGCCTGCACCGACAACTTCACCTTGGGATAGCGCTGCATGAAGGCAGGCAGCAAACGGGACAGCACGGCATCGGCAATGGCAATCGGCACACTCAGCCGTACCTGGCCGCTGGGCTCCTGCTGGCGCTGGCGTACCGCAGCCTCACCCGCCTGCGCCTCGGCCAGCATGGCCAGGCAGTGGGCATACAGCGCCTCGCCGGCATCGGTCAGCCGCAGATTGCGCGAGTTACGTTGCAGCAGGCGCGTCTCAAGCCTCTCCTCCAGCAAACTGACCCGCCGCGAAATGCGTGACTTGGGCAGTCCCAGGGTGCGTGCGGCCGCACTGAATCCCTGGCGCTGCACCACCTGGGAGAACAAAAACAGATCATTCAAATCCAGTGCGAGGGGAATCATGTGTATTTCCTTGCAAACAGTTTGCAGAATATCGTTCCACCAGCGGAACGATAAATACGATTTTTCCTATATTTTAATCCTGAGTGGCTTGTCCATAATACCTCCACGCAATCAAGCCTTTGGTACAGTCCCTGGCCAAATCGGGCAAAGGGAGCAGGGCCGGATTGCCTCAACCACAACACAAAGGACCAAGCCATGAAAATCCGCCAACTGCTCTCCGCCACCCTGATCGGCCTCGCCACCCTGTCCGTCGCCAGCGTATCCCTGCCGGCCTCCGCAGCCACCACCACCGCTGCCCAGCAAAATGCCAACCTCAGCATGCTGTCGCGTGACAATACCGTACTGCTGCTGGTTGACCATCAGGTTGGCCTGATCAGCGGTGTGCGTGATACCACGGTTGGTGATCTGAAACACAATGTGGTGGCTCTGGCCAAGGCCGCACGCACCCTGGGTGTGCCGGTTATCGTGACTGCCACCATGCCGGACGGCATGTGGGGCCCGACCATGCCGGAACTGACCGCCGCCCTGCCGGGTGTTCAAGTGATCAGCCGCACCATGATCAACGCCTGGGATGATCCGAAAGTCCGCGCGGCCATTGAAAAGACCGGCCGCAAGCAAATCGTGGTGGCTGGCGTATCGCTGGAAATCTGTGCCAGCTTCCCGGCATTGTCAGCCAAGGCTGCTGGCTATGACACCCGCGTGGTACTGGATGCTTCCGGCACCTTCAATGAAGCCAAGCGCACTTCCGGCCTGCAACGTCTGCTGGGCGCTGGCATCCCGGTCACCGACTATGCCACGGTAGCGGTGGAAATGCTGCGTAGCAATGTCGACCCCAAGGCACATGATGTCTACGGCGATCTGGACATGCCGTTTGCCACCCTGGTATGGCAGATGCAAAGCGGCTTCACCAAGAAATAAGCTGCAGCAGTGAGCACAGCCAGCGCCTACATCGCGGCGCTGGCGGCTAACACCTTCTTCTTTCAGCCAGCTTCAGTCAAACAGAGCAGATTCACCATGAAACAAGCAGACAAGGTAGCCGTCGTCACTGGCGGTTCGCGTGGTATTGGCGCAGCCATTGCCCGCAAGCTGGCCAGCCAGGGTGCGCAGGTGGTCATTGTTTATCGCAGCAATCAGCAGCAGGCCGATCATGTCGTTGCTGACATCATCAGCCAGGGTGGCAAGGCAGCAGCCTATGCGGCCGATGTCAGCCAGGAACAGGACGTGCGCGATGCGCTGTCTGCCATCGCCACGCGCTTTGGCCACATCGACATCCTGATCAACAATGCCGGGGTGTTCGAGGGCCGCACTCTGGCCGACGTGGATGCCGAACATATTGCCCGTGTATTCAACGGCAATATGGGCAGCATGCTGCTGATGACCCGCCATGCCCTGCCGTTCTTCCCGGAGCAAGGCGGGCGCATCGTCAACCTGTCCAGCAACCTGATTTACTCACCGCGCATCGGCACCGCCGTTTACTCGGCCAGCAAGGCAGCCGTATCGGTACTGACGCATGCCTATGCACTGGAGTTGGGGCCGCGTGGCATTACCGTCAATGCCGTGGCACCGGCGATGACCGAAACCGACATGACCGCCGCCACACCGCTGGCCCGGCGCGAAGCCGTAGCCAATGGCACCCCGCTGGGCCGGGTGGCGCAACCGCAAGACATCGCCGACGTGGTGGCATTCCTGGCCAGTGAAGACGCGCGCTGGATTACCGGCCGCACCCTGCTGACCGATGGCGGCCTGACCGATGCCCTGTAAGGCAGCAACAGACATGCATGTATTGACGGTTGAGCTGACCATCAAGCCGGAATGTCTGGCGGATTTCCTGCAAGAACTGCAGCAGTTCAGCCGTTTTATTTTGCAGCAAGAGGCAGACTGCCTGCGCTTCGAGATCTTCCAGGACGACAACGACCCCGGCCGCATCCTGTTGCTGGAAGGCTGGAGCAGCCGCCGTCATCTGGAAGAGGTGCAGTTGCAGCGCGCCTACTACCAACCCTATTTCGCCAGAGTGCACACCATGTTTGCGGCAGAACGCCAGCTGCGACACTGGCGAGCACTGCCCCTTTAGCACTGCGGACAAAGCCTCGCAGCACACCCTAAGCAAGGCGCGCCGATGCAGACAGCACCAGCCGTACGGCAAGGAGGCGCAATGCCCGAACTGGGGCTTTGTCAGCAGGGCTTAACAACGCTGCGGCCGTTTGGCCCGGCGGCAATCAGGATACAAGCAAGATGACGCAATTGAAGATTTCCGCACCGGTCCACGGCCAGCCGCTCACAATCGGCAGTGGCTTCCAGGCCCAGCATTTTGGCGAACAGATGTTCGCGGGGCTGATCGACCCGGTGGTGATGGTGGATCACTTCCACATGACCGCCACTACCTTCGAACCCCACCCGCACGCTGGCATTTCTGCGGTGACTTATATGTTCGAAGACGCAGCCAGCCCGCATGTCAATTACGACTCCATGGGCAATCAGGGGCCTATCGTACCTGGTGCCTTGCACTGGCTGGCAGCCGGACGTGGTGCCGTGCATACCGAACAGCCGGAAGGCGTCAATCCGCACGTGCATGCGCTGCAGATTTTCGTCAACCTGCCGGCCAGCAAGAAAATGCAGGCGCCGTTTGCCGTACATGCCGAACCGGCCGACATCCCGGAATACCACGCACCCGGCGTACGGGTACGGGTAGCCGCCGGCAGCAGCAACGGCATTCAAGCGGCCCACACCGCAGCACTGCCGGAAGCCTTTACCTTGCTGGATGGTTTTGTTGATCCCGGCCAGCGCTTTGCCCATGTGCTGGAGCCGGGCTGGAACGCCATGCTCTACGCCATCAGCGGTCCGCTACAGCTACAGGCGGCAGGGCAAACGGCTGACATTCCCGCCGGCAGCGCAGTGGGCATCGGCCTGGATGCCACGGCAGTACAGGGGGCCGAGCTGCAGCTGTATGCTGCCACGGGCTGCCACTTTGTCTTGCTGTCCGGTCCGGCACTGAAAGAGCCGCTGGTCAAACACGGCCCCTTCGTGATGAATAGCAGCGAGGAAATCAACGAGCGCATCCGTGCCTATCAGCGCGGCGAATTCGGCCAATTAACCGACGACTGGCTGCGCAACAGCCGTCAGCCAGCATGACGACGCCGATCCAGCCTGCAACAGCACCGGCCACCCACTGGCCGGCCCTGCTGATTGCCATTTTCGCCGGCGCCGCCGGGGCCTTCAGTCTGGGCAAGGTGCCGGCGGTGCTCGGCCTGCTGCGACATGAGCTGGGGCTGAGCCTGGTGCAAGGCGGCTGGATCGCCTCGGCCTTCAATAGCCTCGCCATTGTGCTCAGCCTGTTCATGGGCTTGTTGCTGGCACGCTGGAATGCACTGCAAGCCGGCCTCATCGGCCTGCTGCTATTGCTGCTGGGGGGCGGGCTGGCCCTGCCGGCACACGAGTTGGACATGATGCTGGCTTCGCGGGTAATCGAGGGCATCGGCTTCCTGCTGGTATCAGTCGCCATGCCCAGCATGATTGTCAGCCTGGCCAGCGAGCGCGACAAGCGGCTGGCCCTCAGCCTGTGGGCGGTTAATCTGCCGCTGGGGGCGGCCATCGGCATGCTGCTGACTCCAGCTTTGGCGGCGCTGGGCGGCTGGCGACTGGCTTGGTTGGCCGGCATGGCGCTGCAGTTGCTGGCTCTACTGCTCTTGCTGGCGTGCAAGCCGGTCTTCCAACAGCGCAACCTGCAGGCCACCCAGCCCCCAGATTCACAGGCAGCGCCATTCTCCGTGTTGCGGCAAGCGGCAGTATGGCGCTATGGCCTCGCTTTCATGCTATATACGCTGATGCTATGGGCAGTGTTTGTCTGGCTGCCATCCATGCTGCATGGCCGACCAGAGCTGAGCGCCAGCCACATCGCCCTGCTGTCGGCGCTGGCCGTGGCGGCGAACATCCCCGGCAACCTTGGCGGTGCCTGGCTGTTGCGCCGTGGCATGGGGCGCGACACGCTGATTTGCGCCGCACTGGGGCTGATGGGGCTAAGCGGGCTGCTTGCCTTCTGGCCCGGCTTGTCGCCAGATGCCGCCTATCTGCTATGTCTGCTGCTGTCATTTTGCGGTGGTGCGGTGCCGCCAGCGGCCTTGTCCTCCACCCATGGGCTAAGCCGTGGGCCGGTGCAGCTGGCCATCCTGCAAGGCTACTTTGTGCAACTGGCCAATCTCGGCCAATTGCTCGGCCCCTTGCTACTGGCGGCCATGGTGGCTGGCTCCACAGACTGGAGCGTGGCACGCTGGCTGTTTATGGCGGGTGCCCTGCTCGCTGCCCTGCTGTTTGCCATGCGGCCACGCAGCCATTAGCATGGCTTTCTTCTGCCATCGCCGGAGCCTGCCGTGCTCGACCCGAAACAACTGGAAGCCCTGTCCGCCGTGGTGGACAGCGGCGGCTTCGATAAGGCGGCACGCAAGCTGTTTCTGACCCAGTCGGCCATTTCCCAGCGCATACGCCAGCTGGAAGAACACCTGGGGCAGCCAGTGCTTACCCGTACTAGCCCACCGGCCCCCACCACCGCCGGCCGCCTGCTGCTGCAACACTTCCGTCAGCTCAGTCTGATGGAAGGCGAACTCCTTAATACCCTGCTGCCGGATGGCGAACAAAGCGACTTCACCACGCTGGCCGTGGGCGTGAATGCCGACAGCCTGGCCACCTGGTTTCTGCCCGCCGTGCAAGAACTCATGCAGCGCCGCCGCTTGCTGTTCGACGTGATGATGGATGATCAGGACTACACCCACGAGCTGATGCGCAGCGGCCATGTCGCTGGCTGCATTGGTACCCGCGACACGCCGATACAGGGGGGTGAATGCCATTTCCTCGGCTGTATGCGTTATCTGTGCCTGGCCACGCCGGACTTTGCCGCTCGCTACTTTGCCGACGGCTTCACGCATGCGGCATTGGCACAGGCACCGGCCATCATTTTCAGCGGCAAGGACGATTTGCACAGCCAGTTTCTGCGCCAGGTCGCCGGCTATGACGGCAGCACCCCCCACATCACCCTGCCCACGCCACAGGGTTTCGTGCAGGCAACCCGGCTGGGGCTGGCCTACAGCCTGCTGCCGGAGCTGATGATAGATGATGACCTGGAGAGTGGCCGCCTGCTGGATTTGCTACCCGGCCAGTATGTCGATCTGCCCTTGTACTGGCATCACTGGCGGGTGGAATCTTCGCTGGCTGGCGATCTGAGTACCGCCCTGCTCGGCTGGGCGCGGCAGGTATTACGCCAGCAGCTGCCCGAGCGTTGACAGCTGTCAAGCACGGGAGCAAGATCACGCGCCCTGCATCAGGATCAGACAATATGCCGCAGCACACACCTACCCCGGCCCAGTGGGCCGCGCTTGAACAAGCCGCGCGTGACGCCGCCCGCCGTGCCTATGTGCCCTATAGCCGCTTCGCCGTTGGCGCTGCCATTCTGGATGCACAGGGGCAGATCCACCCCGGCTGCAATGTCGAAAACGCCAGCTATGGCCTCGCCAATTGCGCCGAGCGCACCGCCATCTATTCGGCTCGCGTATTGCACGATCTGCAGGAGATTGTGGCGGTCTGCGTCTATACCCCTACCGCCACCCCGACCTCGCCTTGCGGCGCTTGCCGTCAGGTACTGAACGAATTTGGCCCCGGCATGCTGGTGCGCTGCATCTGCGATGGCAGTGAACGTATCGACACCACACTGGATGTCTTGCTGCCGCATGCCTTTGGCCCGAAAAACCTGAGCGACGCGGCCAGTTCTACGTAACGACCAGCAGCGGGGCCGAGCAGCACCCTCGCAGCGCACATAAAAAAACGGAAGCCCTAAGGCTTCCGTTTTGTTTTGCGATATATCGCGCAGCCTGCTTAGCCCACCCAGCGACGGGCCGAGGCGAACATGCGGAACCAGGCACCGTTCTCGCCCCAGTTATCCGGGTGCCAGCTGTTCTGCACGGTACGGAACACGCGTTCCGGGTGCGGCATCATGATGGTGAAGCGGCCATCAGCGGTGGTGACACCGGTAATACCGGCCGGCGAACCGTTCGGGTTCAGCGGGTAGGTTTCGGTAGCGCGACCATCGAAATCGACATAACGCAGCGCGGCAAGCACGCCGTCCTGTGCGCCCGGGGCAAACACGGCGCGGCCTTCGCCGTGGCTGACCACTACCGGCAACTGGCTACCTACCATGTCGGCCAGGAAGATGGACGGCGACTCGGTCACTTCCACCATGGTGAAGCGGGCTTCAAACTGCTCCGACGCATTGCGCTGGAATTTCGGCCAGTGCTGTGCGCCCGGAATGATGCCGGACAGATTGGACATCATCTGGCAGCCATTGCACACACCCAATGCGAAGGTATCGCCGCGCTGGAAGAAGGCTTCGAACTGCTCACGAGCACGCGGGTTGAACAGCACGCTCTTGGCCCAGCCTTCACCGGCACCCAGCACGTCGCCGTAGCTGAAGCCACCGCAAGCAGCCAGGCCCTTGAAATCAGCCAGCGATACGCGACCGCTGATGATGTCGCTCATGTGCACGTCGACGGCCTGGAAGCCGGCGCGGTCGAATGCGGCACCCATTTCCAGCTGACCGTTCACCCCCTGCTCGCGCAGGATGGCCATGCGCGGACGCGCACCGGTGGCGATGAACGGCGCGGCCGGGTTCTGCTCCGTATCAAACGACAGCTTGGCAAACAGACCGTCCGACTTGGCATTGGACAACAGCAGATGCTCGCTGTCGGCGCAGGCCGGGTTGTCACGCATGCGTTGCAGGCGATAGCTGGTTTCGCTCCAGGCCTTGTGCAGGTCGATACGGCTTTCGTTGAACAGCTCGTCACCATGATGATTGATGACCAGGCGGTCCTTGCTGTTGATCTTGCCCAGTACAAACAGCTCGCGGCCAATACCGGCAGCCATGAAGCGGGAAATCACCTCGGAAGTGTGGGCCTTTTTCACCTGCAGCACGGCGCCCAGCTCTTCATTGAACAGCACGCGCATGATGCGGCCGTGGGTGGCTGCTTCTGCTGTCGGCTGCACGAAATCGTCGATGAAGCGCTGGGTATTCTTGCGCTCGATCACCAGTTCCTGCAGGTCAACCGTCAGGCCGACATGGCCGGCAAACATCATTTCCGCCAGCGTGGCAAACAGGCCGCCATCGGAACGGTCGTGATAGGCCAGCAGCATGTCGTCACGCAGCAGGCTTTGCACGGTGTTGAAGAAAGCAGCCAGCTGGGCCGGGCTTTCCACGTCCGGCGCACGGCCTTCCATCGCCTTCCATACCTGGCCATAGATGGAGCCACCCAGGCGGCAGCGGCCATAGCCCAGGTCCACCAGGATGATGTCGGTGTCTTTTTCATTGCGCAGCTGCGGGGTTACCGTCTTGCGCACGTCTTCCACCGGCGAGAAAGCGGTGACGATCAGCGAAACCGGTGCTGTCACCGACTTCTTCTCGCCCTGCTCTTCCCACACGGTTTTCATCGACAGCGAGTCCTTGCCGACCGGGATGCTGATGCCCAGGTCCTGGCTCAGGCGCGAAACCGCTTCCACGGTCTGGTACAGGCGGACTTCTTCGCCCGAATGGCCAGCCGCAGCCATCCAGTTGGCAGACAGCTTAATGTTGCCGATGTGACTGACAAAGCTGGCGGCGATATTGGTGAGCGACTCGCCAATGGCCATGCGGCCGGACGCGGCGGCATCAAACAGTGCGGTCGGGGTACGCTCGCCCATGGCCATGGCTTCGCCACGATGGCTGTTAAAGCCCATGGTGGTGACGGCCACATCGGCCACCGGCACCTGCCACGGACCCACCATCTGGTCGCGTGCGGTCATGCCGCCCACCGAGCGGTCGCCGATGGTGATCAGGAAGGATTTGTCAGCCACGGCCGGATTACGCAGCACACGGTAGGCGGTTTCCTTCAGATCGAAGCGCGAGGCATCGAACACGCGGAATTCCAGCGGCACGGTCTTGACGTCGCGGGTCATGCGCGGCGGCTTGCCCAGCAGCACTTCCAGCGGCATGTCTACCGGATTGTTGTTGAAGTGATCATCACGCACTTGCAGATGGCCATCATCAGTGGCCACACCCAGCACGGCAAACGGACAGCGCTCGCGTTCGCAAATGGCGGTAAAGCGTTCCAGGTCCTGCGGCAGGATGGCCAGCACGTAACGCTCTTGCGATTCGTTGGACCAGATCTGCATCGGCGTCATACCCTTTTCTTCCAGATGCACCTTGCGCAGATGGAAGATGGCACCACGGCCGGCGTCATTCACCAGTTCCGGGAAAGCATTGGACAGGCCGCCGGCGCCCACGTCGTGGATCGACACGATAGGGTTGTTGCTGCCGTACTGCCAGCAACGGTCGATCACTTCCTGACAGCGGCGCTCGATTTCCGGGTTGCCACGCTGTACCGAGTCGAAGTCCAGGTTTTCGCTGTTGGCACCGGTGTCCATCGAGGATGCCGCGCCGCCGCCCAGGCCGATCAGCAGGCTGGGGCCACCCAGCTGGATCAGCAAAGCGCCTTCCGGGATTTCGTTCTTGTGAATCTGTTGCTGCTGGATGCTGCCGAGGCCACCAGCAATCATGATCGGCTTGTGATAGCCGCGCACTTCGCCATCCACCACTTCTTCAAAGGTACGGAAGTAGCCGGTCAGGTTGGGACGACCGAATTCATTATTGAAGGCAGCGCCGCCAATCGGGCCATCCAGCATGATCTGCAGCGCCGAGGCGATACGACCCGGGCGGCCATATTCGGCCTGCTCGTCGCTGTACACTTCCCACGGCTGTTTGAAGCCCGGAATGTTCAGGTTGGATACGGTAAAGCCGGTCAGGCCAGCCTTGGGGCGCGAACCACGGCCGGTAGCGCCCTCGTCACGGATTTCACCACCGGAGCCGGTAGACGCACCCGGGAACGGGGAAATGGCGGTCGGGTGGTTGTGGGTTTCCACCTTCATCAGGATGTCGGTCGGTTCGGTGGTGAAACCGTACTCGGCCGTTTCCGGTGCCGGGTAGAAGCGGTCGATGAAGGCACCCTCGATCACCGAGGCGTTGTCCTTGTAGGCGACCAGCGTGCCTTCCGGATGTGCATCGTGCGTGTCACGAATCATGCGGAACAAGGACTTGCCCTGCTCTACACCATCGATCACGAACTGCGCATTGAAAATCTTGTGACGGCAATGTTCCGAGTTGGCCTGGGCAAACATCATCAGCTCAACGTCGGTGGGATTGCGGCCCATGCGGGTGAAGTTGTCCACCAGATAGACGATTTCGTCTTCGGACAGCGCCAGGCCCAGTGTACGGTTGGCGGCTTCCAGAGCGGCACGGCCGCCAGCCAGGATATCCACGCTGGTCAGCGGTTGCGGGTCCATGTGCACGAACAGCTTGTCTGCGTCATCCAGCGCTGGCAAAACGGTTTCAGTCATGCGATCGTGCAAGAGGCCCGCCAAAACCTGACGAGCCTCTTCACTTAAAGATATACCAGCGGTGCTGATCCAGTAGGCAGTGCCGCGTTCGATGCGTAGCACTTGCTCCAGCCCGCAGTGGCGGGCGATGTCGGTGGCCTTGGATGCCCAGGGCGACAGGGTACCCAGTCGTGGCGTCACCAGGAACAGCTCGCCCTGCGGCGCGTCCGGATACGGGGCCTCGCCATAATTGAGCAGCTTGCCCAGAATATCTTGCTGTTCGGTCGAGAGTTGGCTTTCGCTTTCGGCGAAATGCCAGAATTCGGCTTTCACGCTGATCTCGGGCAAACCGGCCTCGGCCGCCGCAGCGAGAAGTTTTTCAAGACGAAACTGGGACAGGGCGGCACCGCCCCGCAGCTTGAGAATGGTCGACATGCAACACTCGCGACAAGTATCAGGAAAGCGCGTCATAATACAGCAAAACAGGCCGTGCATTAAGGCCATTCTGAGGCGAATGTCGGGCAACCAACCGTCCACAGCGCATTTCCGGAACAATAAAGTCACCGCAAGGAGCACCCGAGCATGAAAAAAATCGAAGCCGTGATCAAACCCTTCAAGCTGGACGAAGTGCGCGAAGCCCTCTCCGACATCGGCATCAACGGCCTGACCGTTACCGAAGTCAAAGGTTTTGGCCGCCAGAAGGGTCATACCGAACTGTATCGCGGTGCCGAATACGTGGTGGATTTCCTGCCCAAAGTCAAAGTAGAAGTCATTCTGGCTGATGATCTGGTGGATCGCGCCATCGAATCCATCGTGGCTGCTGCCCGCACCGGCAAGATCGGCGACGGCAAGATTTTCGTCACCCCGGTGGAGCAAGTGGTGCGCATCCGCACCGGCGAAACCAACGAAGACGCGATTTGATCAGCGCCCTGCCGCCGGCTGCTGCTGGCCGCAGGTAAAGAAAAAGGCCGCAAACGCGGCCTTTTCAGCTAAACAGACTGGTGGAATTACTTCCACACTTTCCACCACGGCATTTCCTCGACTGTCCACGGCTGGGTCAGATAGGCGCTCTTGGGGTAGTTCAGGGCCAGCACACGCTTGGCATCGCCGCTCAATTGAGTCATGCCCAGCTTGTCGTAGGCGGTCACCATCAGCGCCAGCGCTTCTTCCGGATACTTGGTATTGGAATATTCCTTCACCACGCCCTGGGCACGGTTGGTGGCAGCCAGATAAGCACCGCGCTTCATGTAATAACGAGCCACGTGCATTTCGCTGCCACCCAGCGCATCCACCAGACGATTCATCTTTGTCAGCGCATCCGCACTATACTTGCTGCTGGGGAAGCGGGTGGTCAGCTCGCGGAAAGCCAGGAAAGACTCGCGGGCGGCCTTGGGGTCACGCTCGCTCATGTCCTGACCGGCCCATTTCGACAACATGCCCTGGTCGTCGTTGTAATACACCAGGCCCTTGAGATAGTACATGTAATCCACATTCGGGTGAGCCGGATGCAGCTTGATAAAGCGGTCGGCAGCGGCGATCGCCAGCTCCGGTTCATTGTCCTTGTAATGGGTATAGGCCAGGTCCATTTCGGCCTGCTGGGCGTAGCGACCATAGGGGTAGCGCGCTTCCAGCGTTTCGTACAGCTTGACAGCACGGGTATAATTACCGCTATTCAGTTCATCCCGAGCTTCCGAGTAGAGCTTTTCCACGGTCCAGCCGCGCGTTTCGTCGTAGGTTTCCGTGGTTGCACAACCGGCAAGCCCCATCACCAACATTGCTGCTACAACGTATCTTTTCATGACCGATCCTTACTTTGACTCGGAGGATTATAGCGATATCTCGGAAAACGAGGTATCTGCTCGACAACAGCTGGAGGTTCCGCTCTCTTTGGGTAGCGAACGCCTCGACGCAGCTCTTGCCAAACTCCTCCCCGATTACTCCCGCAGCCGCCTGACCCAATGGATCAAGGATGGCCATGTACTGGTGGACGGCAAAGTCGTCCCGCCAAAAACCAGACTGCTGGGTGGCGAAAAGCTGGACGTTACCATTGTTCAGTCAAATGAAGAAATGGCTTTCCAGCCGGAAGCCATGGATTTGCCCATTGTTTACGAAGATGAACACATCCTGGTGGTGAACAAACCGGCCGGCCTGGTGGTGCATCCGGCCAGCGGCAACTGGACCGGCACCCTGCTCAACGGCCTGCTGCACCACTGCCCGTCGCTGGCGCATGTGCCGCGCGCCGGCATCGTGCACCGGCTGGACAAGGATACCAGCGGCCTGATGGTGGTCGCCAAGACCCTGCCGGCACAAACCGAGCTGGTGCGCCAGATGCAGGCACGCAGCGTCAAGCGCATCTATCGCGCCATTGCCGACGGCGTTGTCCCCTTCGACGGCACCATCAACACGCTGATCGGCCGCGATCCGCACAACCGCCTGCGCATGGCCGTGCTGAAGTTTGGCGGCAAGACCGCCATCACCCACGTCCGGGTGCTGGAACGCTACGACGCCCACTCTTATATCGAGTGCAAGCTGGAAACCGGCCGCACCCACCAGATCCGGGTACACATGAAGGAAGCACGCCACCCGCTGGCTGGCGACCAGCTGTACGGCAACCCGCGTCACAAGATGGACGAAGATATCGCCACCGTGGTGAAAAACTTTGGCCGTCAGGCATTGCACGCCTACAAGCTGGCGCTGATCCACCCGGCCACCGGTGAAGAACGCAGCTGGCAAGCCCCGCTGCCGGACGACTTCCGCTTCCTGCTGGACACCCTGCGCGGCGAAAGCGGCGAACGCATGGAGCAGGCCGCACCGCTGGCCGAAGAATGGGATGAAGACGAGGACGATGATGACGAAGACGACGACGGCGACATCGAGGTCATCTATGTCCGTGACTGAAGCCGGCAACAGCCCGCTACTGCAAGCCGACTGGCCGGCTCCGGCTGCCGTGCGCACCCTGCTCACCACCCGCCAGGGTGGTGTCAGCCAGCCACCCTACGACAGCTTCAACCTGGGCACCCATGTAGGTGATCAGCCGGAAGCCGTTGCCGCCAACCGCGAACAGCTGCGTCTGCTGCTGCCGGACGAGCCGGCCTGGCTCAATCAGGTGCACGGCACCAATGTGGTGGACACTGCTGAAATAGGCGAAACCCTGCTGGATGCCGATGCCAGCTTCAGCCGCCAGCCGGGCAAGGTGTGCGTGGTGATGACGGCTGACTGTCTGCCAGTCTTGCTATGTGACGACGCCGGCAGCGTGGTCGCCGCCGCCCATGCCGGCTGGCGCGGGCTGTGCGATGGCGTGCTGGAAGCGGCCGTCAGCGCCACTACCGTGGCACCATCCACGCTCATGGCCTGGCTGGGACCGGCCATCGGCCCGGATGCATTTGAAGTTGGTGCCGAAGTACGCGCTGCCTTCATCGCCTGCGACCCGGCCGCCGCCACTGCCTTCACCGACATCGGCGAGGGCAAGTATCTGGCCGATATCTATCAGTTGGCGCGCCAGCGTCTGGCCGCCGCTGGCGTCAGCCGGGTTTACGGTGGCGACTTCTGCACGGTCATCGAGCGCGAGCGTTTCTTCTCCTATCGCCGTGACGGGGTAACCGGACGCATGGCCAGCCTGATCTGGCTGCAGCCACAAGACTGACCCTGCCCCAGAGCCAACGGCAGCCCCAGCACTTTTGGTGCGGTGGCTGCCGTTTTTCTTTGCCAGCGGCCCGGCCACTTGCCACCCTCCATGAACTGTCATCGAATTTTCATGCCAATAGCGTAGCGGACACGCAACAGCGGCAAAACACCAGATGTTGTGGCGGGCGCGCATCACCCCCCAGAAGCTTGTCTTTATTGGATTTCCTGTCGGCACCAAAAGCAGGCAACCATGCCCCAAAAAATTCCTATCACCCTGCAAGCCTTATCTGGCGCGGATTTCGCATTTTCTGAGCGCTGTCAAGACTTGCCGCATCGCGCTGAGAACACTAGAATTTGGGCCAATCAAGCAGTGCAAACATATATATTGTGTTTATTCACAACGAACACACAGCTTTTCAACAGACTTGTCCACAGCCCTGCCCGGCCTGCCACCCAGGCCGCAGCGCAACAGACGCAAACCACCCAAAGAGGGCAATATGCAACTGACCACCTTTGAAGGGCAAACCGCCGCCGAGCTCGGCCGTGCCGCAGCCCCCCAGGCCGACTTCAGCCACTACAAGACCATTCGCCGCAATGGTGCCGTAGTGGCATTCGAGCCGGTCAAGATCTCCATCGCCATGACCAAGGCATTCCTGGCCGTGATGGGGCATCAGGGCGCTACGTCCGCCAGCATCCGCGAAAAGGTAGCCCAACTGACCGAGCAGGTGGTCAACGCCCTGATGCGCCGCAAGCCGGAAGGCGGCGCCATCCACATTGAAGACATCCAGGACCAGGTGGAACTGTCGCTGATGCGCTTTGGCGAACACGACGTGGCCCGCGCTTACGTGCTGTACCGCGAACAGCGCTCGCAAGAGCGCGCCGCCCGTGGCGAAGCGCTGACCCAGATCCAGATCAACGTCATCCGCAAGGATGGCCGCAAGCTGCCGCTGGACATTGCCCGCCTGCGCGCCGGCATCGAATCTGCCGCCCAGGGCCTGGCCGGTATCGACATCGACGCCATCCTGTCGGAAACCCTGAAGAACATTTACGACGGTGTACCGCTGGACGAAGTCAACAAGTCCGCCATTCTGGCCGCCCGTTCCATGATCGAGCAGGACCCGGCCTACGACTACGTTACCGCCCGCCTGCTGATGGACAGCATCCGCCTGGAAATCCTGGATGAATCGGTTAGCCAGGAAGAAATGGCCGAACGCTATGCGGAATACTTCCCGCAATTCATCAAAAAAGGTATTCAGGCCGAACTGCTGGACGAAAAACTGGCCGAGTTCGACCTGAAAAAACTGGGCGCCGCCCTGGATGCCAAGCGCGACCTGAAATTTGGCTACCTCGGCCTGCAAACCCTGTTTGACCGCTACTTCCTGCACATCGACGGCACCCGCATCGAAATGCCGCAGGCTTTCTACATGCGCGTTGCCATGGGCCTGGCCCTGAACGAAGTGAACCGCGAAGCCCGCGCCGTCGAGTTCTACAATGTGCTGTCCAGCTTCGACTTCATGTCGTCCACCCCCACCCTGTTCAACTCCGGCACCCGTCGTAGCCAGCTGTCCAGCTGCTACCTGACCACCATTGCCGACGATCTGGACGGCATTTACGAAGGCCTGAAGGAAAACGCCCTGCTGTCCAAGTTTGCTGGCGGCCTGGGTAACGACTGGACCCCGGTGCGCGCCATGGGCTCGCACATCAAGGGCACCAACGGCAAGTCGCAAGGTATCGTGCCCTTCCTGAAAGTGGTCAACGATACTGCCGTAGCCGTGAACCAGGGTGGCAAGCGCAAGGGCGCCGTGTGTGCCTACCTGGAAACCTGGCACGCCGACGTGGAAGAATTCCTCGAACTGCGCAAGAACACCGGTGACGACCGCCGCCGCACCCACGACATGAACACCGCCAACTGGATTCCGGACCTGTTCATGAAGCGCGTGATGGAAGGTGCCGAATGGAGCCTGTTCTCACCGTCGGAAGTCCCTGATCTGCACGAGCTGTATGGCTCCGCCTTCGAAAAGCGCTACCAGCACTACGAAGCCATGGGCGAACGCGGCGAGCTGAAAGTGTACAAGCGCATCCCGGCCCTGAGCCTGTGGCGCAAGATGCTGACCATGCTGTTTGAAACCGGTCACCCGTGGGTTACCTTCAAGGACCCGTGCAATATCCGCAGCCCGCAGCAACACATGGGCGTGGTACACAGCTCCAACCTGTGCACCGAAATCACCTTGAATACCAACGACGACGAAATCGCCGTGTGCAACCTGGGTTCGGTCAACCTGGCTGCCCACATGGGTGCCGACGGCAAGCTGGATGCTGAAAAGCTGCAGCGCACCATCCGCATCGCCCTGCGCATGCTGGACAACGTGATCGACATCAACTTCTACCCGGTGAAGAAGGCGCGCAACTCCAACCTGAAGCACCGTCCGGTGGGCATGGGCATCATGGGCTTCCAGGACTGCCTGCACATGAAGCGCGTACCGTACGCCTCGCAGGAAGCCGTGGAATTTGCCGATGAATCCATGGAACTGGTGGCCTACCACGCCTACTGGGCGGGCACCGAGCTGGCCGAAGAGCGCGGCCGCTACCCGTCATACAAGGGCAGCCTGTGGGATCGTGGCCTGCTGCCGCAAGACAGCATCAACCTGCTGGCAGCCGAACGCGGCGGCTATCTGGAAATGGACCGCACCGAGCGCCTGGACTGGAACGCCCTGCGCGAACGCATCAAGCAGCACGGCATGCGCAACTCCAACACCCTGGCCATCGCCCCGACTGCCACCATCGCCAACATCATTGGCGTGTCTGCCAGCATCGAGCCGACCTACCAGAACCTGTTTGTGAAGTCCAACCTGTCCGGCGAATTCACCGTCACCAATGAATACCTGGTGCGCGACCTGAAAAAAGCCGGCCTGTGGGATGAAGTGATGGTAGCCGACCTCAAGTACTTCGACGGCAGCCTGGGCCGCATCGACCGCATCCCGGCCGACCTGAAAGCCATCTACGCCACCGCCTTCGAAGTAGACCCGAAATGGCTGGTGGAAGCGGCATCGCGTCGCCAGAAGTGGATCGATCAGGCCCAGTCGCTCAACCTGTACATGGCTGGCGCATCCGGCAAGAAACTGGACGACCTGTACAAGCTGGCGTGGATTCGTGGCGTGAAAACCACCTATTACCTGCGCACCCTGGCCGCCTCCAGCGCCGAAAAATCCACCGGCAAGGGCGGCGAGCTGAACGCGGTAGCCAGTGGCCTGAACCCGGCCTACAACGCTGCAGCCGAACAAGCCGCACCGGCAGTCGAGGTGGACAACACCCCGGCCACCGACGCCAAGTTCTGCAGCATTGACAATCCAGACTGCGAAGCTTGCCAGTAAGGCAAGCAAGCAGGATGGATTGATGCGAAGCAACAATCCGGACGACACCGGAGCAAGGCGACGGTGTCCAGCCCGCAGGGCACGTGAAGCCTGCCAGTAAGCAGGCAAGCAAGATGGATTGACGCGAAGCAACAACCCGCCCCCCGTCGCACTGCGGCGGGGACAGCTGGAACAGCTGGCCGCTCACCCGGCCAGCCCATTTCCAAACCGCTTGCCAGCAGGCGGTTTCCGAATGGGGAAGTGTAAAAGCAAACAAAAGTGCAGCCAGTATGGCCAGCCCTTGTCTGAAGCAAGCCCACAAGGCCTTAACAATCAGAGATGCCCATGACACTTCAGGAATTTTTTAACCGTTACAGCCAGGCCTACTCGGCACTGGATGCGCGCGCAGTTTCGGCCATGTTCACCCGGCCCTTCACCGCCGTGCACCACGGCCAGATTGCCACCTTTGGCATCAACGACGAAGAATCGCTGTACCAGACCACGCTAGGCATTCTCGAGTACTACCGCGCCCAAGGCGTCATCAGTGCCAGCTGCTATCTGGCCGAAGTGCTGCCTTTTGGCAGCGACCTGGCCACCGTCAAGGTGCGCTGGACCGCCCGCCGCCACAATGCCGAGCCGTGGATGTTTTCCACCGGCTACCACCTGAAGCGGGAACACGGCGAATGGCGCATCTACGGCCTGGCGCAGTTTGAAGAACACAGCCATCCGGCCCATTAAGCCGGACAGGCTTCTCAAGCCGGCTGGCCGCAGCCGGTTTCGGAAGACCGAACCAACACACGGGGAGTACGGCATGAGCACCACCCTCTTCTGCACCGCCAGCCGCGCTGCGCAGCATCCGGAACAAGACCGCTTTCGCAAGCTGGGCCTGGTGCTGGTCGACCTGCCGCAGCCGCTACGCGACACGCCAGCCACTCCCCGCACCGCCATCCGCATCATGCGCCAGAGCGCCATGCAGCTGGAACAAGCGCCCTGTCAGCCCGACACCGCCACCAGCACGCATGCCCTGCCCGGCGCGCAATACCAGATCCAGCCAGCCGCCCCACAGGGCGTAGCCGGCAAATAAACACGGAGAATGCAAAACATGTTGAGCTTTGACGATACCCCGGTACAAAAACCGGCCGTTCCCTCCAGCAACGACAGCCAGACCGGCGGACGCGTAAATGCCGTCGACAAGAAAGTCATCAACGGCACCACCGACGTCAACCAGCTGGTACCGTTCAAGCACAAATGGGCCTGGGAAAAATACCTCGCCCAGTGCGCCAACCACTGGATGCCGCAAGAAGTGAACATGCAGCGCGACATCGAACAGTGGAAAACCGGCCAGCTGTCCGAAGACGAAATGCGCATCGTCAAGCGCAACCTGGGCTTCTTCGTTACCGCCGACAGCCTGGCTGCCAACAACATCGTGCTGGGCACCTATCGCCAGATCACCAGCCCGGAATGCCGCCAATACCTGCTGCGCCAGGCCTTTGACGAAGCCATCCACACCCACGCCTACCAGTACATCGTGGAAAGCCTGGGCCTGGACGAAGGCGAAGTGTTCAACGCCTACAACGAAATCAAGTCCATTCGTGACAAGGACGAATTCCTGATTCCGTTTATCAACGTACTGTGCGACCCGGCCTTCAAGACCGGCACCCTGGAAACCGACCAGAAGCTGCTCAAATCGCTGATCGTGTTTGCCTGCATCATGGAAGGCCTATTCTTCTACGTTGGCTTCGTACAAATCCTGGCACTGGGCCGTCAGAACAAGATGACCGGCGCTGCCGAGCAGTACCAGTACATCCTGCGTGACGAATCCAGCCACTGCAATTTCGGTATCGACCTGATCAACACCATCAAGCTGGAAAATCCGCAGCTGTGGACCGACAGCTTCAAGGCCGAAATCGTCGAGCTGTTCAAGCAGGCGGTGGAGCTGGAATACGCCTACGCCGAAGACACCATGCCGCGTGGCGTGCTGGGCCTGAACGCCAGCATGTTCAAGGAATACCTGCGCTTTATTGCCAACCGTCGCATGCAGCAGATTGGTCTGGACCAGTTGTTCCCGGGTGTGAACAACCCCTTCCCATGGATGAGCGAGATGATTGACTTGAAGAAGGAGAAGAACTTCTTTGAGACCCGCGTGACGGAGTATCAGACTGGCGGGGCGTTGAGCTGGGATTAACCACTCTCTTTAAACCCTATCTTCTTTACTTATGACCACCACTCTGGTGGTCATTTAGCTTCAGGATTTAAATATGCCAACATGTTTTGTTATTCAGCCATTTGATTCGAAATTCAATAAACGATTCGATGACATCTATAGCCCAGCAATACACAAGGCAGAACTTGAAGCATATAGAGTAGATCGAGATCCTTCAGTTGAAGTTCCCATCAATGCAATTGAAAGCGGAATTCGAAACTCTGCGATTTGCCTTGCAGACATAACGCAAGACAATCCAAATGTTTGGTACGAGCTTGGCTTTGCCATATCTGCAAATATTCCTGTTGTTCTCTTATGCGCCAATGATAGTCAGAGAATAAAATACCCTTTCGACATACAACATAGGACTATTATTTCATACAATACCGACTCGCTAAGCGACTTCAATACACTATCCGAATCAATAACTGAAAAATTAATTTCAATTCTTGATAAATCGGAATTTTTGCAAAAAATCGCCAAATCCGATCCAATTGCACAAACTGATGGCCTCTCTCAAGTAGAAATACTCACCCTGGCCATCATTGCAGGTGCAGGATCAACATCCACCAGTTCCATTTCCCAGTACACGCTTGCAAATGAGGCAGGGGGATACGGGCTGAATAAGCTTGGAATATCTATCGGAGTCAGAAAACTAATCCAAAAAGAATTTATAGATGACTTTGTTGAATACGACTCAAGCGACGGCGAGGAGTACACAAGAATACGAGTAACCAGCAATGGCTGGGACTGGATTTGCAACAATGAGGAAAAATTCACTACCCATGCGGTGTAATAATAGCAATACGAAGCTACAACTTTTAAGTTTGTAGCTTCAGCCACTAACCTACCAAGCTACCAAGCTACCCAGAAACACAACTATTTAATACATTAAAGACATTGCCGCCAAATAAAACAAATCAACAAATTTCAACAAAATAATCAAAAACCTCTATTACACAGTAAATATTATTTTGGCCAAATTCAAAAGGTAGAAATATCATGAATGAAGAAGAAATAAATCGCTATTTAAATATTTTTGATAAATTTAAAATATACTCATTACTTGCAATGTTCATTGTTGGTTTTTTTGCAGTTACTGTGTATCTATTAAAATATGACATCCCAACAACTTACGATCTTGTAAATATTCCATTTTACGGATTTTACTCATTCATATTTCTTTTAGGTTTTATCGTATTTTTATTTGGACCATGGTGCATACATCAAACAAGAGAGTCCACGATTTGCTATGCAAGTAATTTGAAAGATGCCTGGTTTAGACATGCAACTCTTTTCTTAATACCATTTCTATCTGGCGCCATCATTGTCTGGAATAATTTTAATGCATATTGCTACATAGTTATAGCACTAACAGCCGGCAGCTTAACCATAATTGGCATATTATACATACACAATTGGAAATTCTCCTACGAATTCTTTGCAAACCTATTCAGCCCACTCTTCTTATCCATCATAGCATCTATATTAAGTTTTTTGTTTTTTGCAATATATTTTCTTTTTATTATTGATATATTCGAACCAAGTCAATACTCCAAAAAAATAGGAGGGGATGGTTGGTATTACATTGCAGCATGTACTGCCTACAGTATCATTTCCAGCTTTCCACTAATAATATCTAAAGGGAAAAATTTCCTAATGGCCATATGCTTTTCCGCCGGAATATCTCTTATATCCATCTTATTAATTGCACCGGCCGAATTCGGAAAATATGCACTTAGAGTCACTCGTGTTGGCGGTGGAATAATTAAAGAAATCGCAATAAATAAAGACGACATATCAAAAACACCCCTCAGATTGCAAGATTATTTTTGCGGATTAAAAGATTGCAGTATCACAGTCCCAAGAAAAATATGCTTATGGTTTACCGATGGAACCTATTACTACGTCAGCAAAATAAACAACACTCAAGGCACATATTGCCAGCAGCCGAATACCCGCATCTTTCCAATCAAAAAAGAACTCACTATATTGCAATAATCAACATCAGCACGATCAATTTTTTGTTAACCCATACAAAATAAGTTCCAACTGCATACGACACAATACGCCAACGCAAAACCAACTTCGCGGGTCTCGCCCCGCTGGCGAGGTCCTTTGCTTTTGCTTCGCCAAAAGAAAGGACGGCGGTTTCAAGGGCCAAGTGCAACACGAACCAATTAAAGGTTAAGTTGTTGCATGCAAAGAACTTATGAGCACCTAAGTGCCGAAGAACGCGGGTTCATCATGGCAATGAAACAGCAGGGAGAA
>NZ_JACERN010000015.1 GCF_013911085.1 Aquitalea aquatica | reverse complement strand
GCCAGACTCCCCATTAGAAGCCCAGCTCAATCGAGCTGGGCTTTTTGCATGGCGGTGCTGCATTGCGGCCGTTCGCGCCGCTGCTGATGCCCGCACAGCCGCCACCTGGGCGGCTTTGTTGCGTCTGACAGAGGTCTTGCTGCAGCAGCTACTGTTGCTGGCCATATCGAATGAGGGCCGGCATGATCGTGGAGTGGTGGTGCCAATAGTCCTTGATGAGTGGAGACACGATGCAGAAATATGGAGCAGTCCTGCTGTTGCTTGCTGTGCAGCAGGCACTAGCGATGCCTACCGGGGTAGCTGGACAGGAGATTCAGTTTTTATTGACTAAAATTGCTAGTTCGCAATGCCGATTTGAGCGTAGCGGTAGTTGGTATGATGCCGCGACGGCGGTGGATCACCTGAGAATGAAACTGGATAAAGCCGGGGATCAGGTCCGTAGCGCCGATGATTTTATCCAGGGGGTTGCCAGCAAAAGCTATCTTTCCGGTAAGCCTTACCATCTGGCTTGTCCGGGGGCTCCGGTACAGGAGTCTGCAGTCTGGCTACGCACTACCCTGAAACAGTACCGACAGCAGCGCTGAGCGGGATGTAGCACACAAAAAAAGCCGCTTTGCAGCGGCTTTTGTACATCTTGATCAAATATCAATTTGTCTTGTTTTCCCAGCCTCCACCCAGGGCCTTGTATAGACTGATGGCCGCGTTCAGACGATCCAGCTTGGCATTGACCAGATTCAGCTCAGCCTGAAAGGTGTTGCGCTCTGCATCCAGTACATCCAGATAGCTGGAATAGCCGTTGTCGTAGCGCAGTGTCGCCAGATGCAGCGCCCGGTTAAGGGCAGTCAACTGGGTGGTCTGGGCTTCCTGTACCTCGCGTGCCGCGCTGCTGGCAACCAGTGCATCCTGTGTTTCCTTGAAGGCGGTCTGCACCGATTTCTGGTACTGGGCCAGTGCCTGGCGCTGGCGGGCGCTGGCAGCATCAACATTCAGGCCGGTCTGGCCAAAGTTGAAGATGGGTGCCGTCGCATTGCCGACAAAACTCCAGGTGCGGGTGGCACCGCTGAACAGCGTTTCCATCGACAGGCTTTGCGAGCCGAGTGCACCGGTCAGGCTGATGCTGGGGAAGTAGGCTGCTTTGGCCACGCCGATGCGGGCATTGGCGGCGATCAGCTGTGCTTCGGCCGCTGCCAGATCCGGGCGGCGTTCCAGCAGGCCGGATGACAAATCGGCTGGAATGCTGGGTGGCACATTCAGCAGGTCAATGGCCTGACCCCGCTGCAGCTTGCCTTCCAGCAGTTCGCGTGGCGTGCGACCCAGCAAGACGGCCAGCGCAGTTTCAGTTTGCTGCAGTGACTTGCTCAATTGCGGAATGGTGGCACGTGCCGAGGCAGCTTCCGATTCGGCCTGGCGCATGTCCAGCTCGGAGGTCATGCCGCCCTTGAAGCGCTTCTGGCGGAGCTGCAATGAAGATTCGCGGCTGTCCAGCGTGCGCTTGGCAATATCCAGCTGTGCATCGAAGGCGCGCATCTGGAAATAGGTTTGCGCCACCAGGGCGCTGAGCGACAGTCTGGCTGCATCGCGACTGTACTGGCTGGCTGCCAGGGTGGCGCGTGCCGCTTCGCTGCTGCGGCGCAGCTTGCCCCATAAGTCCAGCTCCCAGCTGGCCGTCAGATTGGCATTGCGGACATCGGCCACCAGCGGGCTGCCGGGCGTGGTGGTTTCGGCCGAGGTACGAGCGCGCTGGTAGCCGGCATTGGCGGCGAGGCTGGGTAGCAACTGGGCGCGAGCGATGCCGGCCAGTGCAGCGGCTTCGTCTACCTGAGCGGCTGACAGCGCCAGATCCTGGTTGTGTTGCAGGGCTTCGCTAATCAGCTGATCAAGCACCGGGTCGTTGAACTGCTGCCACCAGTCGCTGGCTATGCTGGCCTGCTGCGTTGTCGTGCTGGCCGGCAGGTCGAACTTGGGCCGGCTGTAGTCCGGGCCGACCGCGCAGGCCGTGAGAGCCAGGCTTAGCAGCAAGGGGAGTGTGCGTTTACGCATGGTCCTTGCCTCCTGCCTCGCTATCAAGCTGAGGCGCTTTTCGTTTGGAAAATTTCATGATCACCATGAAGAACATGGGGATGAAGAAGGTGGCGATGAAGGTGGCTGCCAGCATGCCGCCAATCACCCCGGTACCGATGGAGTGACGGCTGGCCGAGCCTGCGCCGCTGGAGATGGCCAGTGGTACGCAGCCCAGCACGAAGGCCAGCGAGGTCATCACGATGGGGCGGAAACGCAGTCGCGCTGCGGCCAGGGCGGCGTCGGCCAGCTCCATGCCTTCTTCCATCTTCATCACGGCAAATTCGACGATCAGAATGGCATTCTTGGCGGCCAGGCCGATCAGCGTCACCAGTGCCACCTGGAAGTACACGTCGTTGGCCAGACCGCGCAGCCAATTGGCCATCAGCGCACCGAATACGGCAAACGGTACGGCCATCAGCACGCTGATCGGCAGACTCCAGCGTTCGTACTGCGCCGCCAGGATCAGGAACACCATGATCATGCCGAAGGCAAACACCATCACCGATGAGCCGCTGCTGGATTTCTCCTGGAAGGCTGAGCCGGTCCAGGCCTGGCTATAGCCTTCCGGCAGGGTTTCCTGCGCGACTTCTTCCATCGCCTTGAGTGCATCACCCGAGCTGTAGCCCGGCGCCGGACCACCAACGACCTTGGCGGCCGGGAAGATGTTGAAGCGCTCCAGGCTTTCCGGGCCGGTGGTTTGTTCCACATTCACCAGCGCGGTGAGTGGGATCATATTGCCATCCTGCGAGCGGACATAGATATTGCGCAGGTCATCCACCTTGCTGCGGAAATCGGCTTCGGACTGCAGCTGCACGCGGAAGGTGCGGCCAAACTTGTTGAAGTCGTTGACATACAGCGCACCAAAAGTGCTCTGCATGGTGTCGAACACGGTATTGATCGGCACATTCAGCGACTTGGCCTTGGCCCGGTCCAGTTTGACGAACAACTGCGGTACGCTGGCCGAGAAGGTGGTTTGCACTCCCTTCAGTTCCGGCCGTTTGGCTGCGGCTTCCACCAGTTTTTTGGTGATATTGCCCAGCTCCACGGCACTGCCGCCGGCGCGCGACTGGACATAGCTTTCAAAACCACCGGTATTGGACATACCAGAGATCGGTGGTGGATTGAAGGCCAGCACGATGCCGTCGCGAATGCCCATCATGCCTTTGCCAAAGACATCCTTGACCACCGCCTGTGAGGATAGATCGGGTGTCTTGCGCTCATCCCACGGTTTGAGGGTGATAAAGGACACACCGGCATTGGTGCGGTTGCCGCCAGAGAGGATGTCAAAGCCGGCGAAGGACATGCGGTCTTTCACTGCCGGGTTGCTGGCCATCATGGCATCCAGCTTGTCCATGGTGGCCTCGGTACGTTGTAGCGAGGCGCCATCAGGCAGGATGGCCACGGCCAAGATATAGCCTTGGTCTTCATCCGGGGCCAGACTGGACGGAATGGTGCGGAACAGCCCGACACTGAGTGCGATCAGGCCGGCAAACAACAGCAGGCCCAGCAGCGCACGCTTGATCATAAAGCTGACGCCTGTGGTGTAGCGTGCAGTCTGGCGGTCAAACCAGCTGTTGAACCAGACAAAGAAGCGGGCCGGATGCTGATGGCCTTCCTTCAGGATCAGTGCGCACAGTGCCGGGGTCAGCGTCAGGGCCACCAGGCCGGAGATGGTGACCGACACCGCAATGGTGATGGCGAACTGCTTGTACATCTGACCGGCGATGCCGCCGAGGAAGGCGACCGGGATAAATACCGAACACAGCACCAGCACAATGGCGACCAGCGCGCCGGACACTTCTTCCATGGCCTTGAAGCTGGCCTGCAGCGGGCTGAGCTTTTCCTCGGTCATCAGCCGTTCGACGTTTTCCAGCACCACGATGGCATCATCCACCACGATGCCGATGGCCAGCACCATGCCGAACAGCGTCAGCGTATTGATGGAAAAGCCAAACAGATACATGCCGGCAAAGGTACCAACGATGGACACCGGTACCGCCAGGCAGGGAATCAGCGTGGCGCGCCAGTTCTGCAGGAACAGGAAGACCACGGCGAATACCAGCAGCATGGCCTCGGCCAGGGTGTGGTAGACCTCGTTGATCGACACTTCGACAAACTTGGTGGTGTCGTAGGGGATGCCGTAGCTCATGCCCTTGGGGAAGCTGACGGACAGCTTCTGCATTTCAGCTTCCACCGCCTGTGCCGTGGCCAACTGGTTGGCACCCGGCGCCAGGAAAATCCCGATAGGAATGGTGGGCCGGCCATTGTGGCGACCGTTGAAGTCGTAGGACAGTGCCCCCAGTTCGACCCGTGCCACGTCTTTCAGGCGTACCGCCGAGCCATCACTATTGGAGCGCAGGATGATGTTTTCAAACTCTTCCGGCTCAGACAAGCGGCCCTGGGTGGTGACGGTATAGGTAAAGTCCAGCTTGCCCGGCTGAGGTTCGGCACCGATCTTGCCGGCGGCGAACTGGGCATTCTGTTCCTTGATGGCGTTGGATACGTCGCTGGGTGTCAGCTTGAGCTGGGCCAGACGGTCCGGCTTCAGCCAGATCCGCATGGAGTAATCCTGGCCAGCGAAGTTGACCACGTCACCCACGCCCGGTACCCGTTTCAGTTCATCCACCACGTTCAGCAAGGCGTAGTTGCTGATGAACAGTGTGTCGTAGCTGTTGTCCGGCGAATACAGCGAAATCACCTGCAGGATGGAAGACGATTTCTTGGTGACATTCACCCCCTGGCGGCGGACTTCTTCCGGCAGTTGCGAGGTGACTGACTGCACCCGGTTGTTGACGTTGATGGTGGCCTGGTCAGCGTTGGTGCCGATCTTGAACGACACGCTGAGCGACAATTTGCCGCTACTGGAGCTGACCGACTGCACGTACAGCATATTGTCCACACCGTTGATGGCCTGCTCCAGCGGAGCGGCCACGGTGTTGGCGATGACTTCGGCCGACGCGCCCGGATAGCTGGCGGTCACCTGGACCACCGGCGGTACGATCTCCGGATATTGCTCGATGGGCAAAGCCTTGATGGCAGCCAGACCGGCCAGCATGATGATGATGGAAATCACGCTGGCAAAGATCGGCCGCCTGATGAAAAAGGCGGAAAACATGGCTCAGGACCTCTTAAGCGGGTTGCTTGGCAGCAGGAGCGCTGGCGTCGGCCCGGTAGGGCTGCGGTTTGACCTCGGCGCCCGGGCGCAGCTTGATGATGTTGTCCACCACCACCTGCTCACCCGGCTTGAGACCCGTTTCCACCAGGACTTCCAGGCCCACGTCCTGCGACACGGTGATTGGCCGCGGTTGTACCTTGTTGCCTTCTCCTACTATCCACACCATCTTGCCTTGCTGGGTGGTCAGCACAGCACGCTGTGGCACGGCGATGGCACTAATGCGCTCGGCACCCTTGAGGATGACCCGCACAAACTGCCCCGGCAGGATCTTGCCCTGCGGATTGGCCAGCGAGGCACGCGAACGGATGGTGCCGGTAGTGCTGTCCACCAGGCTGTCGGTGAAGTTGAGGAAGCCGCTGTGGTCGAAGAGGCTGCCGTCTGCCAGCTTGAGCGCCACTTCAAAGTGGCCGTTGTCCTTCAGCTTGAGCAAGCCCTTGTCCTGTAGCTTGCGCAGGTTCATCTGATCGCTGTCCGACATGCTGAAATTGACGTAAATCGGGTCCAGCTGGGAAATCTTGGTGAGCAGGCTGCCGTCGGCGCTGGTGGACACCAGGCTGCCCTCGGAACGGGTTTCCTGGCTGGTCATGCCGGAGATCGGCGCGGTAACGCGGGTGTAGTCCAGATTGATCTGCGCTTCTTTCAGCTTGGCGCGTGAAGCCGCAACCTGTGCCTGTGCAGCCTGATAGGCGGCGACGGCATCGTCACGGTCTTTCTGGCTGACGGCATTTTCCTTGAACAAGGGCATCACGCGCTCGTAATCCTGGCGTGTGCTGGCGAGCTGGGCTTCCTGCACTTTCAGTGCGGCTGCGGCTTGCTCCAGCGTGGCCTGATAAGTGGCCGGGTCCAGCTGGAATAACAAATCGCCCTGTTTTACCGGGCGGCCTTCGGTATAGGCCCGCTTGAGCAGAATGCCACCCACGCGGGCGCGCACTTCTACTTCGCGTGAGCCGGCGGCCTGTCCAACATATTCAAAATTCACCGGGATATTGCGTGCGCTAATCTTGATGACCGATACCGGCATGGGCGGCATGGCTGCTTGTGCCGCAGGATCGGCTTTTTGACCGCAGCCGGCAAGGCTGGCAGCAAGGGCGCTCAATAACAGCCATTTGCCAGGCCGCGCGGGCAGGGAAAGTGAGTGCATAGACATGGAATGTCCTCGACAAGTTGAAGTGAAAATCTGCAGCCCCTGCACGCTGCGCAGCCCCTGATGGGGCTGCAGGTAGGGACATATTGTTAGTTTCAGTGCTGTCTACTGTATTGATTGTCATGCTGGCCTGTATGCAAGGTGACATAGTCATGTGACAGGCAGCAAGGGAGAGTGCGCATTCTATATACATTCATGTCTGTATGTAAAATGGCGTTAATGCGAATACAGCATTAATTTCTGATAAATAAAGACAATAATTCAGAAAATTCGTTCTTATCTCTGCGTGAAAGCAAAAAGATCTTAAAAATCACCGCTATGTCAGGGTGAGATTCATCGGCATATCTGCTGCGCAAATGTACTTAAAAAACAACACCTCCGGCTCCAGACTAGTGCTGTGCAAGCTGCAAGCGGGCTGGGGAAAGCAGGTCGCCAGCGCGGACTCAATCTGCTCCGTGAGGCTGCCGCAGAGGGGAGCGTGATGTGGTGAGCACTTCTGTCGGCTGCGCAGGCAAGGGCCCGCTGCGGCAGGCGGGATGACGGGCGTGCGGGCACCATGTTTTGTCCTGTTGGCAGGCAGCGGCAAGGACACAACTTTTCCCTAGGCCGGAAGGGCGGCGGTATAATCGCTCTCTTTTTTCCGAGCATTCACCAACCTCATGCCTTCGGCCATCGAAATACAAGCGGTCAGCAAGCGCTATGGTGCGCTGCAGGCGCTGGATGACGTCAGCTTCCGTGTGGAAGCCGGCGAGTTTTTTGCCTTGCTGGGGCCAAACGGAGCAGGCAAGACCACGCTCATTTCTGCCATGGCCGGCTTGTCGCGGCCGGATAGCGGCAGCATCAGCATCATGGGGCATGATGTGGTGCGCGATTTCCGTGCGGCGCGCATGAGCCTGGGTGTGGTGCCGCAGGAACTGGTGTTTGATCCCTTCTTGTCGGTGCGGGAAACCCTGCGTTTTCAATCCGGCTATTTTGGCCTGACCCGTAACGACGACTGGATTGACGAGCTGCTATTCAAGCTGGGGCTGGCCGACAAGGCCAATGTCAATTTGCGCGCATTGTCCGGCGGCATGAAGCGCCGCGTGATGGTGGCGCAGGCGCTGGTGCATCGCCCGCCGGTGATGGTGCTGGATGAGCCGACTGCCGGGGTGGATGTCGAGTTGCGCCAGAGCCTGTGGGCCTTCGTCAAGGAGTTGAACGAAGCCGGCCATACCATTGTGCTGACCACGCATTATCTGGAAGAAGCCGAAACCCTGTGCAACCGCATTGCCATGCTCAAGCGCGGCAAACTGGTGGCGCTGGAGAGCAAGGACAAGCTATTGCAGCATGGCAAGGAGCGCGAGGTGGCATTCAAGCTGGCGGCACCCTTGCCGGATAGCCTGCTGCCCAGCAAGGTGCGCGAGGAGGATGGACGCATCGTGCTCAAGCTGGCGGATCTGAGCCAGCTGGAAGGCGTGCTGGCCACGCTGCGCGAAGCCGACGTACGTGTACGCGAACTGAATGTGGTGGAGGTGGATCTGGAAAGCGTGTTCGTCAACATGATGCACGGGGAGCGTGGCTGATGCAGGGCTTCCTGACTTTATTCCGCAAGGAGCTGGTGCGCTTCTGGAAGGTATCTTTCCAGACCGTGGCCGCGCCGGTGCTGACGGCGCTGATGTACCAGCTGATCTTCTCCCATGTACTGTCGCGTCATGCCGAGGCCTATCCGGGGGTGGGCTATACCGCTTTCCTGATCCCGGGCCTTGCCATGATGTCGATGGCGCAGAATGCCTTTGCCAATAGCTCCTCCAGCCTGATTCAATCCAAGATCACCGGCAATATCGTGTTTCTGCTGCTGCCGCCGCTGACCGCGCTGGAGTTTTTTGCCGCCTACATGCTGGCATCCATCGTGCGCGGCCTGGCTGTCGGTGCCGGGGTGCTGGTGGTGACGGCCTGGTTTGGCCTGCCGCTGCCCAGCCATCCCCTCTGGGCCTTGTTGTTCGGCCTGCTTGGCTGCGGTGTGCTGGGTACCCTGGGGGTGATTGCCGGCATCTGGGCGGAAAAATTCGATCAACTGGCCGCGTTTCAGAACTTTTTGATCATGCCGCTGACTTTCTTGTCTGGCGTGTTCTATTCCATCAACAGTCTGCCGCCATTCTGGTATGCGGTATCGCATGTGAACCCGGTCTTTTTCATGATCGACGGTTTCCGTTACGGCTTTTTCGGCCAGGCCGACGTCAGCCCCTGGCTGTCGCTGAGCGTGGTTGGCGGTAGTTTTATCTTGCTTTCCGGGCTGGCTTTGTGGCTGATCAAATCAGGCTACAAGCTGCGCCATTAGGATGCGTTTTCAGGATACACACATGATTTCCACCGAACAGGTCAAACAATACATCGCCGCCGGTCTTAACTGCTCCCATCTGGAAGTAGAAGGTGACGGCCATCATTTTTACGCTACCGTGGTGTCGGCAGAATTCGCCGGCAAGCGCCTGATCGACCGTCACCGTCTGGTGAAGGAAGTGATTGCCACCCGTCTGGCCAGCAATGAAATCCACGCCCTTTCCATCGTCAAGGCAGCTACGCCGGACGAGTGGGAAAAACTGCAAGGCTGATCCCCGATATGGACAAACTGAAAATCTGCGGCAATGGTCCGCTGAATGGCGAAATCCGCGTGTCTGGTGCCAAGAATGCGGCGCTGCCGATTCTGTGCACCAGCCTGCTGACTGCCGACACCATGCGCTTTACCAATGTGCCGATGCTGCGCGACATCTCCACCACCCAGAAGCTGCTGCAAGGCATGGGTGTGCGGGTGATGACCGACAATGTGCATGAGATGGAAATCACCGCCGATCATCTGGACAGCCTGGTGGCACCGTATGATCTGGTGAAAACCATGCGCGCCTCCATCTTGGTACTGGGTCCGACACTGGCGCGCTTTGGCGAGGCCACCGTTTCCCTGCCCGGTGGCTGTGCCATTGGCAGCCGCCCGGTAGATCAGCACATCAAGGGTCTGGTGGCCATGGGTGCGGAGGTGGTGATCGAGCATGGCTACGTCAAGGCCAAGGCCAAGCGCCTGCGTGGTGCACACATCGTGATGGATGTGGTGACCGTGGGCGGGACTGAAAACCTGCTGATGGCCGCTGCGCTGGCGGATGGCACCACCATTCTGGAAAATGCCGCGCGCGAGCCGGAAGTGACTGACCTGGCCAACTGCCTGGTGGCCATGGGTGCACGCATCAGCGGCATCGGTACCAACCGGCTGGTGGTCGAGGGCGTAGACAAGCTGCATGGCTGTGAATACGCCATCATGCCCGACCGTATCGAAGCAGGTACCTTCCTGGTCGCTGCTGCCATTACCCAGGGCCATCTGATCTTGCGCAATGCCGCACCGCGCAGCATGGAGTCGGTGCTGGACAAGCTGGTGGAAGCCGGTGCGGTGGTCGAAGCCGGTGATGACTGGATTTCGCTGGATATGAAGCGCCGTCCCAAGGCCATCAATTTCCGTACCCTGCCTTACCCGGCTTTCCCCACCGACATGCAGGCACAGCTGATGACGCTGAACTGCGTGGCGGAGGGTACCGGGGTGGTAACTGAAACCATCTTCGAAAACCGTTTCATGCACGTGCCAGAGCTGAACCGCATGGGCGCGCGCATCGAGGTGGAAGGCAATACTGCGGTGGTGCACGGGGTGGACAAGCTGTCCGGTGCCACGGTAATGGCAACCGACCTGCGCGCCTCGGCCAGCCTGGTGTTGGCCGGCCTGGTGGCGCAGGGCGAAACCATTGTCGACCGCATCTATCACCTGGATCGTGGCTACGAATATATCGAGAAAAAACTGGGCGCTGTCGGCGCGCAGATCGAACGTATCAGCTAGGACCTGTCGTTTGCGCCAGGCGTGACGTTTAGCGTTGCTTGGCAATAATTTGACCAAATATGGCATCAATACCGGGTAAATTCGGATTGATGCCATATTTTTTTGATCAAATTGTAAGAATTTCTGTAAAAATGCCCAGAGGACCAATAATGAATGGTTAGTTCCAAAGGGGAAGTACCCGGAGATTGCCCATAGCCGGCAAACCGGACCGCTACGGCGGCATCCCTGTCGACATCACAATAATCGAGCGGCAGACGGAGTTCTTATGTTCAAAACAATCAGGAACAAGATATTGATCGGCAGCGGCCTGCTGATACTCATCGGCTTTGCCTTGTTGATCGGGCTGAATGCCTATGCGCATTACCAGCAGGCACGGGAACAGGTACGCGATAATGCACGCCTGCTATCCGAGCGTGAGGCCGGCAATGTGCAGCGCTTGCTGGAGTCGTCCTATCACGCGGTAGAGACGCTGGCCGAAGCAGCTAGTGCAGTCAAACGCAATCTGCCGGCCAATGGCCGGCAGCTGGTGTCGGAGATGACCCGCGCCCAGTTGCCCCATAATCCGGATGCCGTTGGCTACTGGGTTATCTGGGACCCCGATGCCTTTGATGGGCGCGACAAGGAGCTGGCTGGCAGCGAGCACAATGACAAGCAAGGCCGCAGTGGCGTGTACTGGTTTAACAAGGGAGGCAAGGTGGATGTGGTATGGGGTGGCGAAGGTGTGGATGCCAGCGACTACTACAAGCTGCCCAAGGCCAGTGGCAAACCGGTCCTGACCGAACCCTATGTGGATGAAGACATCAAGATCCTGATGGGCACGCTGGCCATTCCGCTGCAAGTGGATGGCAAGGTGCTGGGTGTGGCCGGTGTCGATCTGGCTCTGGGGCATTTGCGCGAGCTGGCAGCCAAGGTCAAGCCATACGGCAGCGGTGCGATGAGCCTGTACTCCAATAAGGGCATCATGCTCGCCGGGCCGGAGCAAGGCCTGATCGGCAAGCCTGATCCGAGCCTGCCGGCCGAGATCAAGCAGGCTATCGAAAGCGGCAAGGAAGTACAGTACGAAACAGCCGACGGCCTGTGGCATTTCGTGCTGCCGGTGCGGGTGGGGGATATCGCCCAGCCATGGGCGGTGCGCATCAGCATTCCGCCGGCGGCGGCACTGGCACCGGTCTGGGCTGCTACCTGGCAGTCGGTGGCCGTCAGCGTGGCCATTCTCTTGCTGATCCTGCTGTTGCTGGGGCTGACGCTAACCTATCTGCTGCGTCCGCTGGGACGGCTGCAAAGTGCCATGACCGAGCTGGCCAGTGGCAGTGGGGATCTGACACGGCAGCTGGCGATTATCAGCAGCGATGAAATCGGTGCGGCGGCCTCGGCTTTCAACCGTTTTACCGGCTCGCTGCATGACATGATGCTGGATGTACGCGGCCATGCGTCCGGGGTGTCCGGATCGGTGCGGACCATGACGGTGGATATCGGCCAGATTCGCGATAGTTCGGCACGGCAGTCGGAAGCGGCCAATGCCACCGCAGCCAGCGTGGAAGAGCTGTCGGTCAGCATCAGCCTGATTGCCGACGCCAGCAAGTCGGCCGAACGCCTGGCACATGAGGCCGGCGGCATGTCGGCGCAAGTGGCGGACAGCGTACATGCCACCTCGCGCGAAATCAGTGGTATTGCTGATACCGTGCGTGGATTGGCCAAGGTCATGTCCGGTTTGCAGCAGCGCTCCGGTGACATCAGCAGCATCATCAACGTGATTCGGGATATTGCCGATCAGACCAATCTGCTGGCACTGAACGCGGCGATCGAAGCTGCACGCGCTGGTGAGCAGGGTCGTGGCTTTGCCGTGGTGGCGGATGAGGTGCGCAAGCTGGCGGAGCGTACCTCGCAGGCCACGCTGGAAATCGGTGGCATGATCCAGGCCATCCAGCAGGATACCCAACGGGCGGCTGGCAGCATGGAAGGTGCGCTGTCACAGGTGGAAAGTGGTGTCAGACAAGCAGAACTTGCCGCGTCGTCGATCACCCGCATTACCGACAACAGTCAGCAAGTGGTGCGTACGGTGGGAGATATCGCGGTGGCGACGGCAGAGCAGTCCACCGCCAGCCAGGAGATCGCCCAGCATATCGAAAGCATCCACAACATGTTGCAGCAGTCGGATGAATCGGTGCGTCAGAGTTATCTGGCGATCGAAACCCTGCATCAGCTGGGCGACGAGCTGGAAGCCCTGATCGGGCGCTTCAAACTGTAGCGCAGTGGCTTACGCCAGGTGTACAGCAAGCGGCCTTGTGGCCGCTTTTGCTTTGCTGTGGGGCGCTCAATGCAGTATCTGGATGGCTTGCTGCGGATGTTCGGCGCTGTATTCGGCGATGGCCTCTTCCAGCAGCTCGGGAGTCAGGTATTGGCCGTTGGAAACGGCATGACGCAGACAGCGGGTCAGGTATTCCAGTGCTTGTTGCGGGATGCGGCGGTCTTCCATGATCAGCTCCGATTAGATAATTTAGTGAATTCTAATATTTATGTCGAAGATGATCTTGTGCCAGATCAAGCGCGACTGCTGCACACATGAAAAAGGCAGCCCGCAGGCTGCCTTTTATACGACAAAGCCAGATGGACTTACTGTGCGGCAGAGGCCTCAGCATGTGCTGCTGCCGAGGCTTCCGCGTGGCTGCTGGTATTGGCAGCAGGCGCTGCTTCAGCCGCAGGAGCCGAAGCACTGGCCGGGCTGCTGACCAGATCGTCGATATTCATTTCGTCGTTCTGGGTCGGATTGGGTTGGCCCAATTGCTTGGCACGCAATTGCAGGAAGCCGTCGCGCATATAAGTGTAAGGGTCGATGGCTGCCGCCGACAGGCTGTCATCCAGGTCCAGATAACGGGCGCGGGTATTGATGCCGTACACACCGTAGAAAGCGACCGCCTCATTGGTATTGTGGTAGACCAGATGCTCCGGGCCATTGATACCCAGCGATACACCCAGGCCCAGGCCATCGCGTACCGTGCTGGGACCAAAGAAAGGCAGCACCAGGTAGTTGCTGCTCTTCCAGCCCCAATGGGCGAAGGTGTCACCCAGCGAGGTTTTGTTGTTCTTCAGGCCGGCAGGGGTGGCGATGTCGATCAGGCCAAACAAGCCGAAGGTGCTGTTCAGCGCTACCCGCATGATGTCGTTGAGCGCCTTTTCCGGCTCGGCCTGCAGCAGGTTGTTGGCGGCGCTGTACACATCCTTGAAATTGTCGAAGAAGTTGCCGACAGCGGTGCGGAAGGGGCCAGGGGTAATGGCGCGATAGCCCTGGGCGGCTGGTTTCATCACCCAGCGGTCCGCCGCATCATTGAACGAATACATTGAACGGTTGAATGATTCGTACGGGTCTTGCGGCGTGGCCGGATGGGTGCTGGCACAGCCGGCCAGCAGCAGGGTGCCGACCAACAGACTCGCGGGCAACAGGCGGTGCTTGCGGGTCATGGTTTACTCTCCTTGCGGGCTGGCCAGCAGCTCGCGCAGTGCATACAGTTCAACAAGGTCGGACAGACGGGCGGGCCAGTTCTGCAGCAGCAGGGTCTGACCGGCCTGCTCTGCGGCACGGCGGCAGGCCAGCAGCAGGGCGACTGCCGAGGAGTCCGCTTCGCTGATGCCGGACAAGTCCAGCTGCAGCGGGGCGCGGGCGACACGGGCAGTCAGTGAGGCCAGCAAGGCACCACTGCTGTTCATGTCCAGCTTGCCGGACAGGCGGCCCTGTCCGGTGGCGGTTTCCTCGAACATGGTATGCGTCCTTATTTGGCAGCCGGCAGGGCGGCGTTCTTGTCCTGCAGCATCTTGATCAGGCCATCCACACCACTCTTGTTGATTTCCTGATTGAACTGGTTGCGATAGACGGTGACCAGGCTGGCCCCTTCCACGCTGACATTGAATACTTTCCAGCCTTGCGCAGTCTTGTATAGGGTGTAATCAACAGAGACCGGACCCTTGTCGTTGCCCGGCAGGGTAACGGCGGACTTGACGGTGGCTTCGCGGCCACTGTTACCGAGGACGACATTCGGCTGGATGTCGATCTGGGCGCTCTTGAAACGGGTCATGGTGGTGGAGTAGGTACGCACCAGCAGGGTCTGGAATTGCTGTGCCAGTGCGCTTTGCTGCGCCGGGCTGGCCTGACGCCAGCCCAGGCCGACGGCCAGGGCCGTCATGCGCTGGAAGTCGAATTGCGGCACGGCCAGCGCTTCGACCTGCTGACGGATCTGCTTGGTGTTCTTGCCGTTTTCCTGCTTCAGTACGTCCATGATCTGGCGCGAGGTGTCGCGAACCAGATCAGCCGGATTATCGGTAGCGGCGATGGAGTGGGCGCTCAGACCCAGCAGGACGAGAAAGCATGCGATCAGTTTTTTCATGATGTGTGTCAGTCTTTATTGGTTATGCGCGATGTCTTGAATTTACTGCGCGGCCGAGGCTGTGCTCTTGGCCGTATTGCCGCCGGAGAAGCTGGTCATGAACTTGCCGATCAGCTGTTCCAGCACCAGGGCAGACGAGGTCAGCGTGATGTGCTCGCCGGCTTTCAGTTCGTCCGGGTCTCCACCTTGCAGCAGGCCGATGTACTGCTCACCCAGCAGGCCGGCAGTCAGGATTTCGGCGCTGGCGTCCCGGCTGAAGGTGTATTGCTTGTCCAGGTTCAGGGTGACGCGGGCGCGGTAGGTTTTGGTGTCCAGCTGGATGCCACCAACACGGCCGACGACTACACCGGCTTCCTTGATCGGCGCCTTCACTTTCAGGCCGCCGATATTGTCGAAATCGGCATACAGGGTGTAGGTCTGGTCCGCGCTTTGCGGGGTGAGATTGGCCACCTTGAGCGACATGAAGACTACTGCCGCGATGCCGACTGCCACAAACAGGCCTACCCACAAATCAATAGTAGAGCGTTTCATTACCCATTTCCTAGAACATGAAGGCGGTGAGGACAAAGTCCACCGCCAGGATTACCAGAGCCGAAGTCACCACCGTGCGGGTGGTGGCGGCGGATACGCCGGCCGCGGTGGGCGTGGCGTCATAGCCTTCGAATACGGCGATCAGCGTGACAGCGATGCCGAAGCACAGGCTCTTGATCAAGCCGTTGACCACGTCGTAGTGCAGGTCGACGTTGTTCTGCATTTGCGACCAGAACGTACCAGAGTCGAGGCCTATCATCACCACGCCAATCAGGTAGCCACCGAAAATGCCCATTACATTGAACATGGCCGCCAGGATAGGCATGGAAATCACGCCGGCCCAGAAGCGTGGCGCCACCACGCGGGCGATGGGGTTGACCGCCATCACGCTCATGGCGTCCAGTTGTTCGGTGGCCTTCATCAGGCCGATTTCGGCAGTCATGGCACTACCGGCGCGGCTGGAGAACAGCAAGGCAGCCAGCACCGGGCCCAGTTCGCGTAGCAGCGACAGGGCCACCAGCGCGCCCAGCGCATCGGCCGAGCCAAAGCGCGACAGAGTGTTGTAACCCTGCAGGCCCAGCACCATGCCGACAAACAGGCCGGACACCACCACGATGATGACCGACATCACCCCGGCGAAATAGATCTCGCGGATGGTGAGGTTGAAGCGCAGCAGGCTCTGACCGGAATAGCGCAGGATGGCCAGCAGGAAGCGGGTGATGAAACCCAGCCGCCAGATGGCGTTGATGGTGGTGTGTCCCAGCCGGCGCAGCGGTGACAGCAGCAGCTCAGTCATGCTGGCCTCCTTTCAGGCCCAGATCCTGCTGCAGCGAAGTGCTGGCAGGATAGGCAAAATGTACCGGGCCATCGGCCTCGCCCCACATGAACTGGTGTACCCAGGGCGAGGGAGAGGCGCGGATTTCTGCCGGTGTACCAGCCGCGACCACCGCGCCATTGGAGACGAAGTAGACGTAATCGACGATATCCAGCGATTTGTGCACGTCGTGCGTCACCATGATGGAGGTGGTGCCCAGTGCGTCGTTCAGTTTTTTGATCAGGTGGGCGATGACGCCCAGCGAGATCGGATCGAGGCCGGTAAAGGGCTCGTCGTAGAGCATCAGCTGTGGGTCCAGAGCGATGGCGCGCGCCAGCGCCACGCGGCGGGCCATGCCACCAGACAGCTCGGCTGGCATCAGGTTCTGGGTGCCGCGCAGGCCTACCGCTGCCAGCTTCATGATCACCAGATCATGAATCATGCTATCCGGCAGGCGGGTGTGTTCGCGGATGGGGAAGGCGACATTGTCTTCTACCGACAGGTCGGTAAACAGTGCGCCAAACTGGAAGAGCATGCCCATGCGGCGGCGATGCTCGAACAGTTCGGCATGGTTCATGTCCGCCACATTGCGGCCGTCTACCAGCACCTGGCCGGCGCTGGGGCGGATCTGGCCGGAGATCAGGCGCAGCATGGTGGTTTTGCCACTGCCGCTGCCACCCATGATGGCGACCAGCTTGCCGCGCGGGATGGCGAGGCTGATGTTGTTCAGGATGGGGCGTTCACCGTAGGCGAAGCTGACATTCCTGAATTCAATGAAATGGTCTGAAGACACGGATTTTCCGGATAAAAACACGAGTGAAGTCCCGGCTTGCTTGGCCCAAGACAGATGGATTTTATAGGGTTGTAGGAGTCTCGCCAAATACATAAGGTTTCAGCGTGTAACGATGTTGCACTGCAAGGACAAATCTTGACAAGTGCGACTGCTGAAGATTGTTTGAATATGTTTGAAGCAAAAATAAAAACTGCAACGGCTGATTATTTCATTGGCATGTATGGCCGGCAAGTGCTTTTCACGTAATGCCTGCGAGTGACGGCCGGAAAATGACAAAGACCCGGCAGGGCCGGGTCCGGAGTGCAGGTGCTGGCAGGGTGTGCCAGCACGGTGTGTGGCTTATACGCCGCGCAGTAGTTCGTTGATGCTGGTCTTGCTGCGGGTTTGCGCATCCACTTTCTTGACGATGACGGCGCAGTACAGGCTATGGCTGCCATCCTTGGACGGCAGGTTGCCGGATACCACTACCGAGCCCGGCGGGATGCGGCCATACGTCACTTCGCCGGTTTCGCGGTCGTAGATCTTGGTGGATTGGCCGATATACACGCCCATGGAAATCACTGAGCCTTCGCCCACGATCACGCCTTCTACTACTTCCGAGCGCGCACCGATGAAGCAGTTGTCTTCGATGATGGTAGGACCGGCTTGCAGCGGTTCCAGTACGCCGCCAATGCCGACGCCACCGGACAGGTGTACGTTCTTGCCGATCTGGGCGCAGGAGCCGACAGTGGCCCAGGTGTCCACCATGGTGCCTTCGTCCACATAGGCGCCGATATTGACGTAGGACGGCATCAGTACGGTGTTCTTGGCAATGAAGCTGCCCTTGCGTGCCACGGCACCTGGCACCACGCGGAAGCCGGCTTCCTTGAAGTGAGCCTCGCTCCAGTCGTGGAACTTGGTGTCCACCTTGTCAAAGTAGCGGCTGACGCCATCGTCCTGAACCACATTGTCGCGAATGCGGAAGGACAGCAGCACGGCCTTCTTCACCCATTGGTTGACGACCCAGTCGCCGTCCACTTTTTCGGCCACGCGCAGGCGGCCATTGTCCAGTTCGTCGATTACCTGACCGATGGCGGCCTTCAGTTCGACGGATACGGTGGCGGGGGTGATATCGGCGCGTTTTTCGAACGCCTCTTCGATCAGGGCTTGGATCGGATGCATGTGATGGAGTCCTTTGGCAAGGTGAATGGAAACGGTCATGTCTGGTGGATGTCGCTTATTGATTAGTTGTTTTGACGAAACGCACGATGCGCTCGGCGGCAGCCTGACATTCTGCCAGTGTCGCGACCAGAGCGATACGGATATAGCCGCTGCCGGGGTTGATGCCATGTGCGGTGCGGGCCAGGAAGGAGCCGGGCAGCACGGTAATGTGCTCCTGCTCGAACAGGGAGCGGGAAAAGGCGGCATCGTCGCCCCCCGGGACTTTGGCCCACAGGTAGAAGCTGGCATCCGGCAAGGCCACATCCAGCACCTCGGCCAGCACGGGGGTCACAGCCTGGAACTTGGCGATATACGCGGCGCGGTTTTCCTCGACGTGGGCCTCGTCGTTCCAGGCGGCCACGCTGGCGGCCTGGATGGTGGGGCTCATGGCACCGCCCTGGTAGGTGCGGTACAGCATGAACTTGGCCAGCAGGGTGGCATCGCCGGCGACAAAGCCGGAGCGCATGCCCGGCGCGTTCGAGCGCTTGGACAGGCTGGTGAACATCACCAGTCGCTCGAAGCCACGGCCCAGTTTGCTGGCGGCTTCCAGCCCGCCTAGCGGCGGCTGGCCAAAGTGAATTTCCGAATAGCACTCGTCACTGGCAATGACAAAGCCGTAGCGGTCGGATAGCTCGAACAGCTTTTTCCAGTCCTCCAGCGACATCACCGCACCGGTGGGATTGCCCGGGCTGCACACGAATACCAGCTGGGTACGCGCCCATACGCTTTCCGGCACGCTGGCCCAGTCCGGCTGGTAGGCCGTGTCGGCAGTACAGTTGACATAGAATGGTTCAGCTCCTGCCAGCAGTGCCGCCCCTTCGTAAATCTGGTAAAACGGGTTGGGTGAAATCACCACCGGTTTTTCTGTCCACTGGCTGTCGACGACAGTCTGCACAAAGGCAAACAGGGCCTCGCGGCTACCATTGACCGGCAGGATTTCTTTTTCCGCGTCCAGTTGCAGGCCATAGCGGCGCTGCATCCAGTCGGCGAAGGACTGGCGCAACTCCGGGCTGCCCAGGGTGGCCGGGTAAACCGACAGGCCGCCCAGTGAGTTGACCAGTGCCTGCTTGATGACGTCCGGCGTCGGGTGCTTGGGTTCGCCGATCGACAGATTGATATGCGGCTTGTCAGCCGGGACCGCACCCGCCATCAGTTGGCGCAGGCGCTGGAATGGATAGGGTTGCAGGCTGTCCAGGTGGGGATTCACGCTTGGTTCTCTCTATGCTGTGGGAGCAGCTTGGTCATGCCAGCTGCTTCTGGTCTTGTTTGGCCTTGCTACTGCAAAGCCGCAGAATCGCTCATCTTAAGAAATCGTGATGCCTCTTGTAAAACAAAAGCTTCTTGCCATCGTTGCCATTCTGACCACCGCACTGGTATGGGGGCTGATGTGGTACCCGTTTCGGGCACTGAACGAGCGGAGTGTCAGCATCGCGCAAACCTCGCTGCTGGTGTACCTGATTGCCGCCATGCTGGGCATTGCCCTATTCTTTGATGTGTATCGCCGCCAGCTGCGCTGGCATCCGGTATTGCCCTTGCTGGCGCTGCTGTTTGGCTGGTGCAATTTCAGTTACACCTGGGCGGTGTCGGAAGGCATGGTGATGCGGGTGCTGCTGCTGTTTTACCTGTCGCCCTTGTGGACAGCCTTGTTTTCCCGCCTGCTGCTGCAGGAAAAACTGACTCGCACTGGCTGGCTGCTGGTGGGGCTGTCGCTGGCCGGTTGCCTGACCATCCTGTATCGTCCCGGCCTGCTGGACGGGGCGGCCATGCTCAGCCAGCGTTATGAATGGCTGGCGCTGTCCGGCGGCATCAGTTTTGCGCTTGGCAATGTGCTGAGCAAGCGCGCGCGCAATCTGCCGGTGCCAGTGAAGTCGGCCACCATCTGGTTTGGTGTCGCGCTGATGGGCTTTGTCGCACTGGCCAGCCGCCAGCAATTGGGGGCCGTGCTGGAAACATCGGCACAAGCATGGTTGTTGCTGGCACTGCTGGGGATGACCTTGCTGGCCACTAGCATCATTTCCCAGCATGGCGTCAGCCTGTTACCGGCCAGCCAGACCATGACCTTGATGCTGCTGGAACTGGTGTTTGCCGCGCTGTCGGCCTACTGGCTGGCAGGCGAACGCATGAACCTGCAGGAGTGGCTGGGAGGCGCGCTGATCGCCGCCGCCAGCCTGCTCTCCGGCAAGATGACGCAGCCAGTGGCTGTACAGGAGAAAACATGAATATCCGGCGTATGCATGCGGACGATTTTCCGGCATTTTGGCCGACGTTTCATCACATCATCCAGGCACAGGACAGCTATGCCTACGATCCGCAACTGAGCGAGGAGCAGGCGCGGGCGCTATGGTGCGAACTGCCGCAGGAAACCTGGCTGGCCGAAGAAGACGGCGTGGTGCTGGGCAGCTATTTCATCAAGCCGAATGCGGCCGGGCCGGGCAGCCATGTGTGCAATTGCGGCTATATGGTGGCCACGGCCGCACGTGGCAAAGGGGTGGCGGCGGCCCTGTGTGCACACTCGCAGCAACGTGGACGGGAGCTGGGGTTTCTGGCCATGCAGTTCAATGCGGTGGTGGCCAGCAATAGCGTGGCGGTCGCCTTGTGGAAAAAGCTGGGCTTTGCCGAGGTAGGCCGGGTGCCCGGGGCTTATCGGCACCGCACGCTGGGACTGGTGGATTGCCTGATCATGCATAAATGGCTGCAAGCGCCAGCGGCCGACAAACCGTTGACGGCATCGGCTCCGCTGATTGCCCGCAAGAACATCGAAGCCGTGGTATCCCGCAAACGCAAAAACAGCTGAATGGATCAGTAATGCGGCGGAATGTCGTCGCGCAGCGAACCGCCGCTGTTGCCGCTGTCGGGCTGGGCGGCCTTGAATTGCTGGTAGACCAGGCGCAGCTGTTGCTGTAGCAGGTCGATTTGTTGCTGCTGGCGGGCGACGGTGGCGTTAAGGCTGTCGAGCAGGTCGTCCTGGAAAGCGATTTTCACTTCCAGTTCATTCAGGCGGTCTTCGGTATGCATGGCGGCATTTTACCTCAGGGAGTGGAGTGCCGGCGCAGTCTTGACCGGCATTGCTGGAATATCAAATCCAGTTTTTATTATTTTTAGGAATTTTCCGAGCCAGTTACAGTTTGTCCATCACCCAGCCGCAGTGCGGCGCTAGGAGGAGGACTTACATGGATGCCCTGCTGATCGGTGGCGATAGCCTGGGACAGATCCCGGATGTGCTGGCCCTGTACGATATCCGCATTGCCCGCCATATTACTGGCCGTAATACCCAGCATCAGCGCAAGGTGCCGCTGCCCAAAAACACCCAGATGCTGATTCTGCTGACCGACTACCTGGGTCACAATGCCATGCGTCATTATCGTGATACTGCAGCGGCGCACGGCATCCCGGTGCTGGCTTGTCGGCGTTCCGCCACCGCGGTGGCAGAGCGCTTGCGGCATGATGGCTGGCAACCGCAAGCCTGAGGCTGCTCAGTTACGGGCTGGCTGAATGCTGAAGGTCTCGATGGCTTCCAGCTCCATGATGGCGCTGGACAGGTCGACCACATTGATCAGGTGATGCTTGTTGATGGCCGACACCATAAAGCTCCACTCGCAGCCGTCCGGGCCAACCTTCAGCGCGATGCTCTCCTCATGCACGATTACCCCCAGGCTGCGCAGATCACCTGAAATTTTGTTCACCGTCCAGTGCTGTTCGCCCGGTACGGTCAGATTGACATACAGGCTGAAACGGCGGGGCAGGCGGTTTTCCATCCAGTTCAGCACTCGCATGCACAGAATGCACAGCAGGGTGACGGCGATGGCGGACAGATAAAAGCCCACCCCCACCAGGATGCCGATCACCGAGGACATCCACACCGACGCGGCCGAGGTAAGGCCGCTGATGGACATGCCTTCCTTCATGATCATGCCGGCACCCAGAAAACCTACCCCCGTCAGCACCCCTTGCGCCACACGGGTCATGTCGCCATGCATGATGTCGGCGTGCGCGCCGCCATACCAGAAACCCGAATAGCCGATCATGCTGATGACGCCGGTGGCGGCCATGGAGACCAGGCCATAGGTGCGCATGCCGGCAGCGCGGCCATTCGACCAGCGTTCATAGCCGACCAGACAGCCCAGGATCAGGCCTCCCAGCAGATTGCAGGTAATCAGCAGATTGACTTCCCATTTCTGGGCCGACCAATACTGGTCTAGCAGTTGGGCAAAGCTAATGCTCATGGAGGACTTTCTGGTTGGTATCCGGGTGGGCCACTTCAAGGCTAGGCCTGGCCGGTCAGACAGGCAAGCCGCTTGCAGCTACTGGCTGTCACCGTGTGGGCGCAGCGCCTTGATGATGTAGAGATCGAAGCGGGTGGATTTGCCATCCAGCACCGCCGACGGCTTGCTACCTTCAATCGGGGCTCCCAGCCGTGGCCGCTTGACCACCACCCTTACCCGGGCCGCCGTGATGGCAGCTTCTAGCAGACGGGCGCTGTCCATATCATCGCCAATTACCTGCTGGAAGGCCTGCATGTCTTTCTTGGCGGCGGCACTTTTCTTGTCGGTATCCGGAAACATGGGGTCGACAAATACCACGTCGGGGCGCTGTTCCGGCGGCAATTGCAGCAGCCAGTCGGCGGAATTGGCATGCACCAACTGCATGCGTGCGGCAATGGCGGCAGTATCGGCGGCGCGGGCGGCGCGTTCCAGTGCATCAAACAGCAGGGCCGCTGCTACTGGCGAGCGCTCTACCATGGTGACCTGACAGCCCAGACTGGCCAGTACGAAGCTGTCGCGTCCCAGGCCCGCCGTAGCATCCACGATATGCGGCAGGTCTTTCGCCCCTTTCAGTCCGACAGCCTTGGCCACCGGCTGGCCCCGGCCACCCCCCTGTTCGCGGCGGTGGCGCGCAGCGCCTTCGACAAACTCGGCATAGACCGCGCCATGTTTGCCGGTGGTCACCAGCTCCAGCCGTTGCGGCCCCAGTTCCAGCCAGTATCCGGTGTCGGGACGCCGACTCAGTAAGGGCAGGGCAAAGCGGCTGGCCAGTCCTTCGGCATAGTCGCGGCGCGCGCTTTCGGCGCAGAACAGAGGCGTGGCGGTCATGAGGCTTCCTTGAATAACTGCCGGCACGATACGGGATGCACCGCATGGCGGCAAGCCGCCTGTCCGGCCCGACATTGCCAGCCGTGCCGGCAAGCGGCATAACAGCCGCATGTTGAAACTCGCCTTGTTTGTGTGCGGCGTGGTGTGCTGCGCCTTTCTGCCACAGCTGCCGTCCTTGTGGAATCTGGGTGGCCTAGCGCTGTTGGCCTTGCTGCTGACAGGGCTGGGCCGTCCGCGCCCGGCCATGCTGGCTGGCTGGCTGGCTGGCGGCCTTCCTGCTGGGGCTGGGCTATGCCGACGCTCGTGCGCAATGGCGGCTGGCGCAGGAGTTGCCGCCCACGCAGTGGCAGCGCCCCGTGTTGCTGGAAGGTGTGGTACGCGGGTTGCCGGCGCCAGCGGATTATGGTGTGCGCATGCAGTTTGAGGTGGAGCGGGTACTGACTGACGGTGCCCGTCTGCCGCCGCGCGTGCAGCTGACGGTATTTGCTCGCAAGGGCCAGCCAGTCATGGCAGCGCCATGGCGGGCCGGCCAACGCTGGCAGCTGACGGCGCGCTTCCGCCCGCGCCAGTCTACTGCCAATCCCTTTGGCTTTGATGCCGAGCAGTGGCTGTGGTCGGAAGGCGTACTGGCCAGCGGCACGATACAGCCCGGTGCCCAGCTGTTGGGTGAGGCAGAGGATGCGCGTGCCTGGGTGGATCGGCTGCGCGAGCGGCTGGTGTTGCGCATTGAGGCGGTACTGGGGCGTAACCGGGCCGCCGGCCTGGTGGCTGGCCTGACCGTGGGGGCGCAGCAGCGTATTGACCGTGCCGAGTGGCAGAGCCTGGCGCGTACCGGGCTGACTCATCTGGTATCCATTTCCGGGCTGCATATCACCATGGTCGCCGGCATGGTTGCCGCCGTCGTGGCCGGTTTGCTGCGCCGCTGGCCGCTGGCATTTTGTCCTCCGCGCTTGCTCATCGTCGGCAGCGGTGTCATGGCGGCTGCCTGCTATGCGGTGCTGGCCGGTTTTTCGGTACCCACCCAGCGCACCCTGTACATGCTCGGCTGCATAGCCTTGATGTTGCTGTGGCGACGGCACTGGTCCGGCCTGCATATGTGGTGGCTGGCACTGACGCTGGTGTTGCTGATTGACCCGTTTGCCGTGCTGGCACCGGGCTTGTGGCTGTCTTTCGGGCTGGTGGCGGCACTGATGCTGTCGTCGGCCGGCCGCCGCCGGCCTGCCGGCAAGGCGCGCCAGCTGCTGCTGGGGCAATGGGCCGCTACCGTGGCTTCCTTGTTGCCCTTGCTCAGCCTGTTTGGCCAGTTTCCGCTGGTGTCCCCGCTGGCCAATGCGGTGGCCATTCCCTTTGTCTCGGTGTTGCTGACGCCGCTGGCGCTGCTGGCAGTGGCCTTGCCATGGGAGTGGCCCTTGCTGCTGAGCGGCTGGCTGGCCGAGTGGTTTTACCGTGGTGTCGACTGGCTGGCGCAATGGCCAATGCTGCAAGTGGCCGCCGCGCCATGGCCGGTGTTGCTGCTGGGGGGAATAGGCAGTCTGTATCTGTTGGCCCCCGCCGGCATGCCCGGTCGCTGGCTGGGGGCCAGCCTGCTGTTGCCGGCCTTGTGTTATCAGCCGCCAGCGCCGGAACCCGGTGTATTCCGGGCGGTGGTGCTGGATGTCGGCCAGGGTTTGTCGGTATTGATCCAGACGCGGCACCATACCCTGCTGTTTGATACCGGGGCGGCCGAGGGCGGGCGCTGGGTCTTGCCGCAATTGCAGGGGCTGGGCATACGGCAACTGGATACCCTGCTGCTGTCGCATAACGACAAGGACCATGATGCCGCTGCTGCAGATATCGCTGCGGCGCTGCCGGTGCGGCGCATCCTGGCCGGGCAGCAGGCCACGCTGGAGCAATACGGCTTGTCTGGCCAGTTGTGCCGGCGCGGTCAGAGCTGGGCCTGGGATGGTGTCCGCTTTGATGTGCTATGGCCACCGGCGGCGGAAGTGCTGACGGATGACAACAGCCATAGCTGTGTGTTGCGAGTGGCCGGCCAGCGCCATGCGCTGGTACTGACTGGCGATGCCCCGCGTGCGGTGGAGGAGCGGCTGGTGGCCGATTATGGCCAGCAATTGCGCAGCAGTGTACTGGTGGTAGGACACCATGGCAGTCGTACCTCCACTGCGCCGCTGTGGCTGGAGACGCTGCAGCCGCAATTGTCGGTGCTGAGTGCGGGTTTTCTCAACCGCTACCGCCACCCGCATCCGCTGGTGCTGGCAGCGTTGCAGCAACAGGGCCGGGTATTGCGTACCGATGCCGATGGCTTGCTCATACTGACACTGGGAGACGCTGTGCGGTATGACTGTTATCGCCAGTTGGCGGCACGCTACTGGCGGAGTGCCGGCCCTTGTGCGCAGGAGGGGACGCTGGAGTAAGTGGAATCTGCCGCGCCGGCTAGGATGATGTGCGGCTTACGCGGGCCACCACGCAATTACCCTTGCCCTGATATTCCACCTCGTCAAACGACAGCTTGCGGGCAATCAGTATGCCGCGTCCGTGGCTGGCCATCAGCGAAGCTGCCGGGCAGTCTTCATATTGGCGCCAGTCAAAGCCCTCACCCATGTCCTGGATGGTGAAGCTGAAACGGTCGGGTTCACGCACAAAACTGATGCTGACTTCGCGTTGACCCAGTATCGGGTCATGCTGGCGCCGCTCCAGTTCGCTTTCCCAGTCGCCCTCGGCCTGCAGCCGGGTTTTTTCCTCGTAACTGATGGCGAGATTACCGTGCTCCACGGCATTGACCATCAGCTCGAACAGGCCGGTGGCCACTTTTTCCGGTTGCGCGCAGGTGCGGGCCAGCAGAGCGGTGACGGTCTGGGCTTCCTTCAGGGTACGCAGGCGGAATTCGGCCTGTTGCAATTGCGCCAGTGCATCGAGATGCTGCTTGGCCAGCTCGCGGAAAGCCTGATGGCGGTCCCAGTGACTGTGCGCTGCCTTGACCACGGCCAGCAGCATGTCGCGGGAAAACGGTTTGGTCAGATAGTAGAAGGCACCGGCCTCCATGCCTTCCTGCACGCTGGCCGGTGAATTGATCGCCGTCTGCATGATGACCGGCAGAAAATTCAACTCGGGGGTGTTCTTGATGCGCTTGAGCACATCAAAGCCGTTGAGGCCGGGCATCATCTTGTCGAGCAGCACCGTGGACAGGCTGCTGCCTTGCCGCTGGAGAATCTCCCAGGCCTGCTCGCCGCTCTCGGCACACACCGTTTCGTAACCGGCAGCCTCTAGCAGCTCGGTCATCAGCTCCAGATTGAAGGGCTCGTCGTCAACGAGTAAAAGTCGATGTGACATGGTTGCTTCCTTCGCCAGCGGCGCTGGCGTCGTGCCTGCGTGGGAGTACAGCGGTAAAGGCCGCACCGCGCGGACTGAGGTTTTCGGCAAAGATGATGCCGTGGTGCGCCTGCAGAATTTCGCGGCAGATGGCCAGGCCCAGGCCAGTGCCGCCGGCGCCGGTCTTGGTGGAGCTGCTCTGGATGAACTTGTCGAAGATGGTTTCGACCTCGTCTACCGGAATGCCGGGGCCGCTGTCTTCCACGCAGATGAGGATTTCCTCCTGCTGCTGGCTATTGAGCTGCAAGCGGGCGGTGACGCGGATCACTTCGCCGGCCGGGCTGAACTTGATGGCATTGGACAGCAGATTGCGTATCACCTGGCCCAGACGGAAGGGGTCGATGTCGGCCGTCAGTTTTTCCGGTGTGCAGTAGAGATAAAGCTTGATGTTGTGGTTGCTGGCCAGCGGGGTCATTTCATCGCAGGCTTCGCGCAGGCAGTGGGCCAGATCGAAATGACCGAAGTGGTAGTCCATCTTGCCCACTTCCATCTTGGCCAGATCCAGCAGGTCGTTGAGCAATTGCAGCAGGCGGTTGCCGCTGCTGTGGATGCGCTGGAAGTATTGTTCCAGCTTGTCGTCTTGCAGCTGGCGGGCGCGGGTTTCGCCAATTTCGGTAAAGCCGAGAATGGCATGCATCGGCGTGCGCAGCTCGTGCGACATATTGGCTAGGAATTCGGTCTTGGCCCGGCTGTTTTCCTCGGCCAGAGTCTTGGCCTGGCGCAGGGCGTCTTCCATCTCGCGCTGGGCGGAGAAGTCCTGATACAGCCAGATGGTGCCCAGCTTGGGTACTGATGGATTGACTGCCCGGCCAAACATGCGGCACCAGATCAGCTTGCCGCGGCCGGTGCGCAGCTTGACTTCAGACTGCACCACCTTGCCATCGTTCAGCAGGTTGTAGAGTGCACGGCCGGTGCGCTCCCATTGTTCCTGGCTCTCGAAGTAGGGCAGCGTGGTCTGGCCGATGACTTCGTCTTCTTCACGTTCGAACAGGTCGAGAAAGGCGCCGTTAACCCGGCGCAGGTGGCGGTCGACGATATAGGCCATGGCCATGGGGCTGGCTTCCAGCAGCGCCGCCAGTTGCCGGCTTTGCACCTCTACCTGTTCGGCCAGGCTGTTTTTCAGCCGGATCAGTGCGGCCTCCTGCTCTTTGCGCAGGCTGATGTCGCGGCATACCGCCACATAGAAGGAGTCGTCCGGTGCCTCTACCCGGCTGAGCGACAGCTCGACCGGCATCTGGCTATTGTCGCTGCGCAGCAGGTGGGCTTCGAAGGTACGGCCTTCACGGGCGGCGGCAATCGATTCGAAGCTGATGCTGGGGCTGAGGCTGTACAGCTCGGTGAGCAGCGAACCTACCGGCAGGTGTTCGATGGATTCGGCGCTTTGGCCGATCAGCTTGGCGGCGGCCGGATTGACATGGGTAATCAGGCCGCTGCGGTTGATCAGGATGATGGCGTCTGAGCTGGCTTGCAGAATGGCACGCTGGCGTGCCTCGCTTTCGGCTAGCGCCTGTTCCGAGCTGGCGCGGTCGTTGATCTGTTCGCGCAGGGTGCGGTTATTCAGTTCCAGCTGATGATGCTGACGGCGCAGCAGGCTACGCAGCCCCTGATTATTGCTGATCTGGCGCTGCTGCAGGATCAGCAGCAGGAACATGACCAGGGCCGACGTAGCAAGAATGCCATAGCCCTGTGCACTGAGTGCCGGCTGGTTGTCTTCCAGCGGATAGGCACCAAACAGCAGGTCGTAGCCGCCAATATTACGGCGGGTGGTCAGCAGCGGATTGCCGGATGGCAGAGCCTGCAACGGATGAGAGTCGAGGCTGGGCCGCTCTGGCGCATCCTGGTTCCAGGCGACTAATCGTACATGCTGCAAGGGGTTGGGCTGGTCGGGGTTGCTCTGGCTGCTTTGCAACAGCAGGTCGCTGCGCAGGTTGACCAGCAGCAGGTGGCCGTCGTCATTCAGGTTGGCCATGATGTCCAGCCGGGGGGGCGAGCCGGGAATCAGGGTGTTGAACATCAGCATCGGCTGGTTGCGATTGCGCGCCTGGTCCATCTTGCGGCGCGCATTGTCCAGACTGCCCAGATCCATGCCTTGTGGCAGGGCATTGCCATCGTCCGGCAGATAGCTTTCCACCGGGTAATACATGGGCTGTTGCGGACTGGTGACCAGATGCCGGTCTTTCAGCATGCGAATGCTGTTGGCAATGGCAGCTTCAAACTCGGTACGCTGATTCGGCTCGATACGGCGCACGATGCCGATGCCACCGAAGCGGCTTTCTTCCTTGAGTACCGTGGGGGCCAGCTCGCCGAGATTGGGCGGCGTGCCCGTGCTGTGACGCTGGCGAATCAGGCTTTGCGCCAGCAGGTCGGTACGGTCGAGCATTTCCTGCAGCCGGGTGGCCAAGAGTTCGGTGCCCAGTTCGCCCCAGTGCTGCAACTTTTCCTGTTCGCGTACACGGTCGTTATCCAGCAGCAGCGCGTATTCCGCGCAGAGCAGGATAATGGTCAGTAGCGCTCCCAGCAGCAGGGATGTGAGGCGACTCAGGCTGGTCGGCATGATGTCCCGCCGGCTCAGGCCAGCTTGTCGTATAGCGCGGCGAACTCGACGGCCAGCTTGTGTTTGGGGTCCAGATAGATCATCGGGCGGGCCACATCATGCGATTCGCGGATCTTGACCGAGGCGGACAGGGGTGGGTCCAGCACCGGCAGGCCTTCGGCGCGCAGTTCGGCCACCAGTCGTACCGGCAGGCTGGCACGCGGCTGGAACTGGTTGACCACGATGCCTTCCACCTGCAGTGCCGGATTATGATCAGCACGGATTTCCTCAACGCTGGCCATCAGGTTGTACAGCGCCTGGCGCGAGAAGGCATCGCAGTCAAATGGGATCAGGCAGCGGTCGGCGGCAATCAGCGCTGAGCGGGTGAAGAAATTCAGCGCCGGCGGGGTGTCGATCCAGATTTCGTCAAAGTCAGCGGCCACCTGGTCCAGCGCTTCTTTCAACTTGAACATCTTGTAGCGGCTTTCCAGCTTGACCATCAGCTCGCTCAGTTCCGGGTGTGAAGCCAGCAACTGCAGTGCATCGAATGGTGTGTCGCTGACGAAATCCTGCAGATCCTTGCTGTACATGCTGATATTGAGCATCTGTCCAAAGAAACCAGCGGCCGATTTTTCCGCCACGGGCTGGAGGCTTCCACTCAGATACTGACTGGCATTGCCCTGGGGATCCAGATCAATCAGCAAAACCTTCTTGCCACGGCGGGCAGCAACTGCCGCCAGATTGGCGGTAATGGTGGATTTGCCTACTCCACCTTTCTGATTGAACACCACACGACGGATGGCGTGCATGGGATCTCCCTTTGGCAATGCCGGTAAACGCGCTGACAATTCAATGACGGTGATTTTCCACCAGCCAGCTGCAAGCAGGCTAGGCGGTGCTTATCGATTTGGCTCCGAATATATCAGAAGCCGGCCAGGCCTTTGCATACGTATTGCATCTGCTGGAAGCTGGCAGAATTTTGTGTCACTGGCATGGCCTTTATCTGGCTGTCATTGTAAGTGTAGCTGGCAATCTGGCGGCCATTTTCATCAAACAGCACCATGCCAGTCAGTCGGAATGTGCGTGCCGAGCAATCGATCAGCCAGCTGTTGATGGAGACCTTGTGGCGCGGGGTGGACAGGAAATTTTCCTTGCGCAGATTGAAAATGGTTTTGCGGTCGCGGAAAGTGACCACCGAGCCTTGAGGCCGGATCGATAGCTTGTCCAGTTCATTCAGGATATTGCCATTGGGCGACACACCCAGGTTTTCCCAGTCGGCATTCGCCTGCGGCAGGGCAGGGCCGGGGCTGGGCCGGGGCTTGGTCGGGCTAGTCTGGGGCGGCAGGGTGGTGCAGGCGGCCAGCAGGCTGCCACAGGCTGCCAGGGCGAGCAGACGATAAAACATGCTTGATCTCCGGTTTGATGCGCACAGTTTCGCATAGGCCGCCCTCAGGGGGAAATCGCGCGGGCCATGCGGTGACAAGTTACAGCGCGATTGGAGTTTTGTTACTGCCAGCGGTTCAGTTTCCAGGGGAAATCTCTCGTAGTGGTCGTGATTTTTTACAAGCGCTGAAAGCTTGCGTCGCAGATGGGTAGGAACTTTCCTGGTGGTGGTGTGGTCTTTCATGCACGAGAGCATTTTCCTCTTCGTTTCACATTGTCTCCATCCAACTTGTTGCCGCCCCTTCCCGGGCGGCTTTTTTTTGCTGCCAGCCGCTTTGCCGTACAATAGGCAGCTTCCCATGACTTCGACAGGTTGCTGCCATTTGTCGCGCTGGTGTTGCCAGCCGTATCTGGTCTCTTTTCCGCATGCAGGACGCACTCTCCTTACTAGGCAATATCTTTGGCTACCCGGCATTCCGAGGGCAACAGGCGGAGATCGTCAACCATATCGTCGAAGGCGGTCATGCACTGGTGCTGATGCCTACCGGCGGCGGCAAAAGCCTGTGCTACCAGATACCAGCCTTGCTGCGACCGGGTATCGCCATCGTGGTGTCGCCGCTGATTGCGTTGATGCAAGACCAAGTGGCGGCGCTGACCGAAGTGGGCGTCGCGGCTGCCTGCCTTAACTCGGCCACCTCGCCCGAAGACGCGCGCACCATCGCCATGCAGGCGCGGGCCGGCACGCTGGATCTGCTCTATGTCGCCCCCGAGCGTCTGCTGACACCACGGTTTCTCGATTTCCTGGCGCAGCTGGATATTGCCTTGTTCGCCATCGACGAGGCGCATTGCGTCAGTCAGTGGGGGCACGATTTCCGCCCGGAATATCAACAGCTGGGCCTGCTGGCCGAACATTATCCACAGGTGCCGCGCATCGCCCTGACGGCAACGGCCGATCCGCAAACTCGCGAAGACATCCTGCATTACCTGAAACTGGGCGAGGCGCGGGTATTTCTGTCCAGCTTCGACCGCCCCAACCTGTTCTATCAGGTGGTGGAAAAGCACAATGCCAAAAAGCAGCTGCTGGACTTCATTAATAATGAATATCCCGGTGCTTCCGGCATCGTGTACTGCCTGTCGCGCAAGCGTGTGGAAGAAACCGCTGAGTGGCTGAGCCAGAATGGTATTCCTGCACTGCCCTACCATGCGGGCCTCAGCCATGAGGTGCGCGAGCGCCATCAGCGCGAGTTTTTGCGCGAAGAGGGCATTGTCATGGCGGCCACCGTGGCCTTCGGCATGGGCATCGACAAGCCGGATGTGCGCTTTGTCGCTCACATCGATCTGCCCAAGAGTCCGGAAAATTTCTATCAGGAATCTGGCCGCGCCGGGCGCGACGGCCTGCCGGCTTCCAGCTGGCTGTGCTATGGCCTCAACGACATGGTGCAGCTCAATCAGATGATCCAGGGTTCGGAAATGGCCGAGCTGCAAAAACAGGTGGAGCTATCCAAGCTCGATGCCATGCTGGCCTTCTGCGAAACCGCCAGTTGCCGCCGTCAGCAAATCCTCAGTCACTTTGGTGAGGCCAGCCAGCCTTGCGGCCATTGCGATAATTGCCTGAATCCACCCATCACTTTTGATGCCACCGTACCGGTGCAAAAACTGCTGTCCTGCATCTATAGAGTAGAGCAGCGCTTTGCCGCCAATCATGTGGTGGACGTGCTGCTGGGGCGTAGCAACCAGTCAGTCACCAGTTTCGGTCATGACAAGCTGTCCACCTTCGGCATCGGTCGTGATTACAACCAGCGCGCCTGGCGCTCGCTGATCCGCCAGCTGGTCGCCCGCAAGATCCTGCAGGTGGATATCGCCCGCGGCCAGTCGCTGGTGTTGACCGATGCCTGTCGCCCCTTGCTCAAAGGGCAGGAAAAAATCTATCTGCGTCCGCTGGCCGACGACAGCAAGGCGCGCAGCGTCAATACCGACCGCTGGCTGCGTACTGAGCGCGAAGAACGGTTGTGGCAGGCACTGCGCCGCTGGCGGCGGCAGATGGCAGATGAGCACAATGTACCGGCCTATGCCGTCTTTTCAGACCGCACCCTGCGCGATATCGTCGAGCGCCGCCCGCAAAACCTGCGCGAACTGGGAAAAGTCTATGGCCTGGGCGAACTGAAACTGGCGCGCTACGGTAGTGCGTTGCAACAAATCCTGGATAGCCAGCAGGAATGATTCCGTTACAATCGAGCCACACAACACGCAAGCAACAGGCACGTGTCAGCGTGCAGGCATTGGAGAACTCATCATGGCAGTCAATCTGACCCCGGTTAGCGCCGACCAACTGGCCATCATCGATGGCATCGAACTGAATGTGGCCGAGGCCGGTATCAAAAAGGCCAATCGCAAGGATGTGCTGGTCATCCGCATCGATAAGGGCAATACCGTCGCCGGCGTTTTCACCCAGAACCGCTTCTGTGCCGCACCGGTACAGATCAGCAAGAAACACCTGGATGCTGGCGTACAGATCCGCGCACTGGTGGTGAATACCGGCAATGCCAACGCCGGCACCGGTGAAGATGGCCGTCAGCGTGCGCTGTCGGTCTGCCAGGCGCTGGCTGGTGAGCTGGATTGTGCCGTCGAGCAAATCCTGCCGTTCTCCACCGGCGTCATTCTGGAGCCGCTACCGGCCGACAAGATCATCCAGGCACTGCCGACCCGCCGCCCGGCCAATTGGGCCGAGGCTGCCGAAGCCATCATGACCACCGATACCGCGCCCAAGGCCACCAGCCGCACGCTGGAGATCGACGGTGCCAAGGTCAGCATTACCGGCATCGCCAAGGGTGCCGGCATGATCCACCCGAATATGGCCACCATGCTGGGTTTCGTTGCCACCGACGCGCAGGTCACCCGCCCGGTACTGGAGCAACTGGTCAAGGAAGTGGCCGACCTCTCCTTTAACTGCATTTCGGTCGATGGCGATACCTCCACCAACGACAGCTTCATTCTGGTGTCCACTGGCAAGAGCGCCGCGCCGCGCATTGATTCGGTCAACCATCCGGCCTATGCCGTCCTCAAGGCCGCACTGGTGGATGTGGCTACCGAGCTGGCGCAGGCCATCATCCGCGATGGCGAAGGTGCCACCAAGTTCATTAGCGTCAAGGTCGAAGGCGGCCGTTCGGTAGCCGAGTGCAAGGATGTCGCCTACGCCATCGCCCGTTCGCCGCTGGTCAAGACCGCCTTCTTTGCCTCCGACCCGAACCTGGGGCGCCTGCTGTGCGCCATTGGCTATGCTGGTGTCAGCGATCTGGATGTCGACCGCCTCTCCTTGTATCTGGATGATGTACTGGTTGCCTGCAATGGCGGTCGCAACCCGGATTACCAGGAAGAAGACGGCCAGCGTGTGATGAGCCAGAGCGAAATCACCGTACGTGTCGTACTGGGGCGTGGTGCAGCCCAGGCCACGGTCTGGACCTGCGATTTCTCCTATGACTATGTAAAGATCAATGCCGACTACCGTAGCTGATACAGTTATAGAGTAGTCCTTGGTACAAAAAGCCCGGCGCCAGCCGGGCTTTTTGCTGCCGGTGCCGGTGCCGGTGCCGGTGCCGGTGCGGTGCCCCCCCTTTTGCGTCAGCCAGACTGGTTTTCAGTACTCGGCATAGCCGCTACTCCACGCATTGCTGTGCACTCGCAGCAAAGCTGTAATAAAACGCCCCTGGCATAATTGTTTTCCCCTCAGTCACTTAGCGCGCTGCGGGGCGGTATTTGGCCAGAATCTGCAGATTTCTTCGCACAAAGTGTTGACGAGGGTAGGTGGTGGCGGTATAGTTCGCCTCCTCAGCAGACAACGCAGCGACGGAAACGAAACGCAGCGACCTGCACCGCTCTTTAAAAAACAG
>NZ_JACERN010000011.1 GCF_013911085.1 Aquitalea aquatica | reverse complement strand
CGTCGAATTCCCGCCCCAGCCATGCCGCCCAGGGCGCGGCCGGAACTTGCGGCGCGCTAGCGTCGCGCTACTTCGAACAGCCGACCGCTACTTACCCTGTGCGGCAGGTCTGCGTCGGCTCGCGCTGCCGGGACCGGGGCTGCTTCGACTCCCGCGTTCAGGCGTGTCCCGACATCAGTCGGGGTCTTGTGCATTGCGGCATTCGGCTGCTGCCGGTTCTATGCATAAAACCCCATGATTCAACAGGTTTTTTTGCTGTACTGGCCGTGGAAGCAATCAGACGTTATCCATGGTAAAGCTGTCGTATTTGTTCAAGTCCTGCTACCTGTGCGCCATTACCGTAGGGTGGGTGCTGGCCGCTGTTGCCAATACCTCCCCCGGAGCGGGGCGCGCTCCGATGTGGTAGCAGTGAGGAGACAACAATGACGGGAAACCGCGGAGTCGTTTATGTAGGTCCAGGCAAGGTGGAGGTGCAGCACATCCCCTTTCCCGAACTGGTATCCCCCCAGGGCCGCAAGCTGGGCCATGGGGTAATCCTGAAAGTATTGAGCACCAATATCTGTGGCTCGGACCAGCACATGGTGCGTGGCCGCACCACCGCGCCTTCCGGGCTGGTGCTTGGCCATGAAATCACCGGCGAGGTGATCGAGCTGGGCAGCGATGTGGAAACCCTGAAAAAGGGCGACATCGTGTCGGTGCCGTTCAATGTGGCGTGTGGCCGCTGCCGCTGCTGCAAGGAGCAGAACACCGGCGTCTGCCTGTCGGTGAACCCGTCCCGTGCCGGGGGCGCCTATGGCTATGTCGACATGGGCGGCTGGGTGGGCGGTCAGGCCGAATACGTGATGGTGCCCTACGCCGACTTTAACCTGCTGAAATTCCCCGACCGCGATCAGGCCATGGCCAAGATCCGCGATCTCACCTGCCTGTCCGACATTCTGCCCACCGGTTATCACGGTGCAGTTTCCGCCGGGGTTGGCCCCGGCAGTACGGTGTATGTGGCCGGAGCAGGGCCGGTGGGGCTGGCGGCGGCGGCTTCCGCCCGCTTGCTGGGTGCGGCGGTGGTGATTGTCGGCGATGTGAACCCGGCACGGCTGGTACATGCGCGGGCGGTGGGCTTTGAAACCGCCGACCTGTCGCAGGACGCTACGCTGGCCGAGCAGATCGCCGCCATTCTGGGCGTGCCGGAAGTCGATTGTGCAATTGATGCCGTTGGCTTTGAGGCGCGTGGCCATGGCCATACCGGTTCGCAGCACGAGGCCCCGGCCACCGTGCTCAATTCCTTGATGGAAGTCACCCGCGAAGCAGGGCGTATCGGCATTCCCGGCCTGTATGTGACCGACGACCCCGGTGCCAAGGACGAAGCTGCCCGCCGTGGCAGCCTGTCGGTGCGCCTGGGCTTGGGCTGGGCCAAGTCGCATACCTTCTTTACCGGCCAGACCCCGGTGATGAAGTACAACCGTGCGCTGATGCAGGCCATTCTGTGGGACCGCATCAATATTGCCGAAGTGGTGGGGGTGGAGCTGATCACGCTGGATCAGGCCCCACAGGGCTATGCGGCTTTCGATGGCGGCGCACCGAAGAAATTCGTCATCGACCCGCATCTGCAATTGCTCAGCGCAGCCTGAAGGCGGGCCTCACCATCAAGGAGTAGTTGCCCGACTGGAAACTAACGCCAATTGGGCATTGCAGTGAGCTGTCAGACGGCGCAATCTTGCCGTCTGACAGTCAAACAGCATGTTTTCAAGCAGGGCTCACCCGCAGGACCGCAAGCATGAACGCACAACAACAAGACACCCTTCAGCAACTGCTGCAGCAATACCGGGACTTGCCCGGCGGCCTGCTGCCGCTGCTGCACGCCGTACAGGATGCACTGGGCCATATTCCGGCTGAATCCATCCCGGCGATTGCCCGCGCCATGAACCAGAGTCAGGCCGAGGTGCATGGCGTCATCGGCTTCTATCATGATTTCCGTACCACCCCGCCTGCCGCGCACAGCCTGCGCCTGTGCCGCGCCGAAGCCTGCCAGAGCATGGGTTCCGAGGCGCTGGCCGCCCAGCTGCGCACACAACTGGGGGTGGACGACCACGGCCACACGGCGGACGGCCAGCTTGAATTGCGCCCGGTCTACTGCCTGGGGGCCTGTGCCTGTGCCCCGGCCTTGCAGCTGGATGGCCAGCTGCATGCGCGCGTCACTCCGGAAAAACTCAGCGCCCTGCTGGCAGCCTGTGGCAAGGAGGCGAAATGCTGACCCTGTATATCCCGATGGATTCGGTGGCCTGTGCGGTGGGGGCGGATGGCGTGGCGGCAGAGTTCGCCGCCGAAGCGGAGCGCCGCAAGCTCGACATCACTATCGTGCGCACCAGCTCGCGCGGCCTGTTCTGGCTGGAGCCGCTGGTGGAAGTGGATACCGCACAAGGCCGTGCTGGTTACCGCGAAGTCAGCCCGGATCAAGTCGCCAGCCTGCTGGATGTGGACCTGGCCGCCAATGGTGACCACTTGCTGTCGGTGGGGCTGGTGGAACAGCTGCCCTATCTGAAAACCCAGCAGCGCCTGCTGTTTGCCCGCGCCGGTATCACCAGCCCGCTGTCGTTGGAACACTATCTGGCCCACGGTGGATATCAGGGGCTGCAGCACGCGGCACGGCTGAGCCACGACGAAATCGTGGCCGAGGTGCTGGAATCCGGCCTGCGTGGCCGTGGCGGTGCGGCCTTTCCGGCCGGTATCAAGTGGCGCACCGTGCGTCAGGCCCAGGCGGAACAGAAATACGTGGTGTGCAATGCCGACGAGGGCGATTCCGGCAGCTTTGCTGACCGCATGCTGATGGAAGGCGACCCCTTCCTGCTGATCGAAGGCATGACCATTGCCGGGCTGGCGGTGGGTGCCAGCCGTGGCTATATCTATGTACGCTCCGAATACGCCCCGGCCATTGCTGTGCTGCGTGAGGCTATCGACATTGCCCGCACCCATGGCTATCTGGGCGAGGATGTGGCCCACGGCGGCCACGAGTTTGATATCGAAGTGCGCGAGGGTGCCGGGGCCTATATCTGCGGCGAGGAAACCTCGCTGTTGGAGTCAGTCGAAGGCCGCCGTGGCACGGTGCGCGCCAAGCCACCACTGCCCGCCTTGCAAGGCCTGTTCGGCCAGCCCACCCTGGTGCACAACGTGCTATCACTGGCTTCGGTGCCGCTGATTCTGTCGCGCGGGGCCAGCTGGTATCGCAATTTCGGCATGGGCCGTTCGCTGGGCACCATGGCTTTCCAGCTGGCAGGCAATGTACGGCGTGGCGGGCTGGTGGAGCGGGCGTTCGGTCTGACCTTACGCGAGCTGGTGTTCGATTACGGCGGCGGCACCGCCAGCGGCAAACCGGTGAAAGCCGTGCAGCTAGGCGGCCCGCTGGGCGCGTGGATTCCACCGTCGCAGTTTGATACCCCGCTGGATTACGAAGCGCTGGCAGCCATTGGCGCCATGCTGGGCCACGGTGGCGCGGTACTGTGCGATGACAGCCTGCACCTGGGGCAAATGGCACGCTTTGCCATGCAGTTCTGTGCCGAGGAATCCTGCGGCAAGTGCACGCCCTGTCGTATCGGCTCCACCCGCGGGGTGGAAGTCATCGAGCGGCTGCTGGCGGCACCGGATAGCGCCGAACGGGAATGCCAGCGCGCGCTGCTGGATGATCTGTGCGACACCATGCAATACGGCTCCTTGTGCGCGCTGGGCGGCATGACGCCGTTCCCGGTACAAAGCGCCATGCGTCATTTTCCGGCCGACTTCGGGCTGGACACTCAGGAGCAAGCACGATGAGCTGCCAATGCGGAGCAGGTGCATCCTGCAACAAGGACATGGGCACGCCGGCCCACCCCGGCGAAGCCAGCATCACCCTCACTATTGACGGCCAGAACATCAGCGTGCCGCCGGGTACCTCGGTGATGCATGCGGCGGCACTGCTGGACACTGCCATCCCCAAACTGTGCGCCACCGACAGCCTGGAGCCGTTTGGCTCCTGCCGCATGTGCATGGTGGAAATTGACGGCCATCGCGGCTATCCGGCTTCCTGTACCACACCGGTATCGCCCGGCATGGTGGTGCGCACCCAGAGCGAAAAACTGGCCAGACTGCGCCGTGGCGTGATGGAGCTGTATATTTCCGACCATCCGCTGGATTGCCTCACCTGCAGTGCCAATGGCAATTGCGAGCTGCAAACCGTGGCCGGGCAGGTGGGCCTGCGTGAAGTGCGCTATGGCATGGACGGGGCCAATCATCTGCAGGACAAGAAAGACGTTTCCAACCCGTATTTTGATTACGACCCGTCCAAGTGCATCGTGTGCAACCGCTGCGTGCGCGCCTGTGAAGAAACCCAGGGCACGTTTGCGCTGACCATTGCCGGACGCGGTTTTGAATCCCGTGTCAGCGCGGCGGGCGGGGCGGATTTTCTCGGTTCGGAATGTGTGTCCTGCGGGGCCTGCGTGCAGGCCTGCCCCACCGCCACGCTGATGGAAAAGAGCGTCATCCAGTGGGGCCAGCCGGAGCGCAGCGTCATCACCACCTGCGCTTATTGCGGCGTGGGCTGCTCCTTCCGTGCCGAACTCAAGGGCAACCAGCTGGTGCGCATGGTGCCGGACAAGAACGGCCAGGCCAACCATGGCCATTCCTGCGTCAAGGGCCGCTTTGCCTGGGGTTATGCCACCCACCCGGACCGCATCACTAAGCCGATGATCCGCCACAGCATCGACGAGCCGTGGCAGGAGGTCAGCTGGGAAGTGGCGCTGAATCACGCTGCCAGCGAATTCCGCCGCATCCAGCAAAAATATGGCCGCGACGCGGTGGGCGGCATCACCTCCAGCCGCTGCACCAATGAAGAAACCTATCTGGTGCAAAAGCTGGTGCGCGCCGCTTTTGGCAACAACAACGTCGACACCTGCGCCCGCGTCTGCCATTCGCCCACCGGTTATGGCCTGAAACAGACGCTGGGTGAATCCGCCGGTACCCAGAGTTTCGACTCGGTGATGCAGGCCGACGTAGTGCTGGTGATTGGTGCCAACCCCAGCGATGCCCATCCGGTATTTGCCTCGCAATTGAAACGCCGCCTGCGCGAGGGTGCGCAGCTGATAGTCATCGACCCGCGCCGTATCGATCTGGTGGACGCCATCCACGCCCGCGCCGCCCATCATCTGGCGCTGCGTCCCGGCACCAATGTGGCCATGCTCAATGCCTTGGCCCATGTCATCGTCACCGAAGGGCTGCTGGACGAGGACTTTGTCGCCGCCCGTTGCGATAGCGAAGCCTTTGGCCACTGGCGGCACTTTGTCGCCCAGCCGGAACACGCGCCGGAAGCGATGGCTGAAGTATGCGGCGTGGCGGCGGACGACATCCGCGCCGCCGCCCGGCTGTATGCCAGCGCTGGTAATGCCGCCATCTATTACGGCCTGGGGGTGACCGAACACAGCCAGGGCAGTACCTCGGTGATGGCGATTGCCAACCTGGCCATGGCTACCGGCAATATCGGCCGCGAAGGCGTGGGGGTGAACCCGCTGCGCGGCCAGAACAATGTGCAAGGCTCCTGCGACATGGGCAGCTTCCCGCACGAATTCCCCGGCTACCGCCATGTGTCGGACGACGTGGTGCGTGCCGAATTTGAACAGGCCTGGGGTGTGTCCTTGCATAACGAACCCGGCCTGCGCATTCCCAATATGTTCGAAGCTGCGCTGGATGGCAGCTTCAAGGCGCTGTACTGCCAGGGCGAGGACATCGCGCAGAGCGACCCCAACACCCAGCATGTCACCGCCGCGCTGTCGGCCATGGAGTGCGTGGTGGTGCAGGATATCTTCCTGAATGAAACCGCCAAGTTCGCCCATGTGTTCTTGCCGGGCAGCTCCTTCCTGGAAAAAGACGGCACCTTCACCAATGCCGAGCGCCGCATCTCGCGCGTGCGCAAGGTGATGGACCCGCTGGGCGGCAAGGCCGACTGGGAAGTCACTGTCGCTCTGGCCCAGGCACTGGGCTATGCCATGGATTATCGTCATCCATCGGAAATCATGGATGAAATCGCCCGCCTGACGCCCACTTTCAACAGCGTCAGCTATGCCGCGCTGGACCGCCACGGCAGCCTGCAATGGCCATGCAATGCGGCAGCGCCGGATGGCACGGTCACCATGCATATCGGCGAATTCGTGCGTGGCAAGGGCCGCTTCATGATCACCCGCTACGTGCCGACCGAAGAGCGCGTCAACGGCCGCTTCCCGCTGTTGCTCACCACCGGGCGCATCCTCAGCCAGTACAATGTCGGCGCGCAAACCCGCCGCACCGACAACGTGGCCTGGCACGAGGAAGACCGTCTGGAAATCCACCCTGCCGATGCCGAAAACCGTGGCATTGTCGATGGCGACTGGGTGGGCGTGGCCAGCCGTGCCGGTGAAACTGTGCTGCGCGCCAGGGTAAGCGAACGGGTGGCCGCCGGTGTGGTGTACACCACCTTCCACTTCCCGGAATCCGGGGCCAATGTCATCACCACGGATAATTCCGACTGGGCCACCAACTGCCCGGAATACAAGGTAACGGCGGTGGAAATCATCAAGGTCAACCAGCCGTCGGAATGGCAGCAGCGTTACCGCCATTTCAGCCGTCAGCAACAGGAACTGCTACGGCAAGGCCGTGGGGAGGAGGTGCAATGAACCCGTCACACCTGGTGAAGATGGCCAATCAGATCAGCGACTTTTTCAGCGCCGATTGCAGCGAGGAAGAAGCTGCGGCGGAAATCGCCAGCCATCTGCAACGCTTCTGGGCCCCGGCCATGCGCCAGCGGCTGGCACAGGCGGTAGCGCAGGGCGAAGCCGGAGAGCTACGCCCGGCCGCCTGCCTGGCGGTGCAGAAATTGTCTTGCCCCGCAGAGCTACGCTGAGCGCACAGGGTTGCGTGGCATCGGGCTGCGCATCCCCGTCTTGCCCGGCAGTGACCGTCCTGCAAGTATCCCCCGCATTGTCCCGAGCATTTACAAAACTTGTCATTCCCGTGCGCTGCAGTATGCTGGGGTGACAGACTGCTCGTTTCGCAGACATCAATGAACTTTCATATTGTCTGTGTAAGCTAAGGCAGCTCAGGACGGGACACATGCCATCATCGCGTATTTTCAAGCTTCTCTCTGGCAAGCGCCAATGCTTTGGTGTATTGCGTGTACTGATTTGCCTGCTTGCTAGCCTGCCAGCCCAGGCCGCTGACAATGTGATCCGCTATTACCCCAGCGGCAGCATTTACACCTATCGCTGGGCCTTGCTGAAACTGGCTCTGGATCATGTCGAAAAAGTGGATCACCGCCGTTACGAGTTGGTGCCGCTGGACGACAAGGTGACGCAATGGCGTGCAGAGCAGTTACTCAGCACCGGTAAGGTGGATGTGCTTGCCTTCGCGCCTAATGCGCAGCGGGAAAGGCTGCTGCAGCCGGTACGCATGGACATCCTCAAGGGCATCCTTGGCTACCGGGTGTTTTTTGTGCGCAAGGAGGATGTCGCCATCTTTCGTGGCATGAATCCACAACAGTTCCGTGCCGGTGTCCGGCTGGGCCTGAACAGTCAGTGGGCTGACTACCCCATCATGAAGAACAATGGTTATGAAGTGCTGGCATCCATTGGCTATGAAAGCCTGTTCGAGATGCTGGTTGCCGGGCGCTTCGATGCCTTTCCGCGCGGGCTGAACGAGGTAGGCAGCGAAATGCGGGAATTACTGCCCCGCTATCCTGCGCTGACACTGGAAAAAACCAAGGCCATTTATTTTCCCTTCCCGGTGTATTTCTGGGTGGGCAAGGAAAACACGCCGCTGGCCAAGCGCATACTACAGGGCCTGAAAATGGCCGAACGCGATGGTAGTTTCAAGGCATTGTTTTTGCGCCATCACGCAGAAGCCATCCGCTTGCTGGGCGAAAATGGCTGGCAGACTACCCAGATAGCCAATACCGAATTGCCAGCAGGTAATGCCAAGCCGGATACCAGTTGGTGGTGGACACGACGCTAAGTATTGGTAGCAGCAAAGCTGAACGCGATCAGCATACGAGGCCCGCAAGGGCCTCTTTGATTTTTAACTACGGCAAGCAGGGTACTGAATGCCATCGCTCCTGCTATTGATAACTCATGGTGAAAGTCGCCAGGCCATTGACGGAGCCACCTGACAGCGTGCCGGTACGGATGTAACGCACCAGAAAGGGGAAGGACTGGCTGCCGGTGGCTCCGGTTGCCATCAGCAACTGGTTCAGGTTTCCCGCTGCGCTGGAGTCTGCGCCAAAGTTGACCAGGGTGGGGGTGCCGCTATTGCGCAGAATCTGCAAGTTGACCCCGCTGGCACTGGAGCCTGGGCTAAGACTCAGCAGATTACCGGTATTGCCGGGGTTGTTGTTGTCGGTCAGCGTCATGTAAATCGCCACGCTGGTGCTGCTCGGACAGGTTAGCCCCAGGTTGAATGGTGTCGGCTTGGCGGTACTGTTGAGGCCGGGCAGGTCGGTCGGCGCGATGCTGGCGAGTGTGACTTGCAAAGAGCTGGTATTGACCGTGCAACTGACGTTCTGCACGGTGTAGTTACCAACAGCAGTACCACTGAAACTGTTGCTGGCCGTACTGATTTCGCCAGCGAAGCGGCCGGTAAAGGTCAGGGTATAGGTGACCGGCAGACGAATGGCAGAGACATTCACATTGCCGATATCGCCGGTTTTGATCAGCTTGCCGGCAATATAGCTATTGAAGCTTTGCTGGCTGGCTGTTGGTGTAAAGCTGATGGCCGTGCCGCCGGGAACGGTGGCGCTGGCTGGGCTGACAATGCGCTGTTTGATGATGAAACCGATGCCAGGTACCGAGCTGGGGTAAACCGGGTAGTTGACGCCGCTTTCGCTATAGCTGCCTACCGCGCTGCTCATGCCAGTTGCGGTCAGCCCCAGCGGCGGCGATGTTGTCCCGTCCAGAATGAAATAAAAGCCGCCGCCATTCATATCACAGGTCCCCAGGGGGCTGACCAGGCGGTCGCTGGACCAGCCGCTGATGGCGGTGAAGTTAGGCTGGTTGCTGGCGATGCCGCTTTTGGTATCCGTGATCAGGAACAGGGCTCCGTTGCTGGCGGACGAGGTGTTGACTATCCATGGCGCGCAGCGTGCCTGGCTAGATCCAAGCCAAAAAGCAGCCAACAGCAAGGCCGCAATGAATAATATTGTTTTGCGCATGGCGCGGTTCCATTAAGCGGGAGAGGAGGGCCGTCAGGTTTGTTTGGCTGATGCGGTAGTTGGGAAATAGCTTATTCATTTTAAATAAAATCAAACATAAGATTATTCTATTAATTAACTAAGAAATTTCTCTATATGATTTCCCATTACAAAGAACGGCCCGGACCACTTCAGCAGGCTGCCGTGAAGTGGTCCGGGCCGTTAGCGGCAAGCAGGGGACTAGCGTAGTGGCATCGCGGCGAGGGGAATGATGGCTCCGGCATGGGCAATGACAGCAGCCGACAGCCGGTGGGCATAGGCGGCGGCTTGTGACGGGCTATAACCCTGCGTACGGCTGGCCAGATAGCCTGCAGCAAAGGAGTCACCCGCTGCGGTGGTGTCTACGACGCGGGGCACGGCGGTGGCGAACACTTCTTCCCGTAACTCTGCCATGGCCAGCAGGCAGGGTTCACCGCCACGTTTGATCACCACTTCGGTACAGCCCAGTGCCAGTGTGCGGCTGGCGACGGCTTCGGCATCTTCATTGCCGTACAGTGCTCTTTCATCATCCAGCGTCAGCAAACCGATATCGGCCAGTGCCAGGATGGCCTCATGGCCGGAGCGCGCTTGTGCGGCAGTCCACAGTGAGGGGCGGAAATTGTTGTCGAACCATATCTTGCCACCCGCCTGTTTGAATAGCCGCAAGGCCTCCAGCAGCCGCTGCCGTTCGGTTTCGTTGAACAGGGCCAGCGAAATGCCGGAAAGGTACACTGCCTGCAGATGGCTGGGGTTCAGCAGGCTGGCAAAATCAATGCCGGAGGCAAAGTAATGCCGGGCGGCACTGTCGCTGCGCCAGTAGAGAAAGCTGCGCTCGCCCTTGGCGTCGGTTTCCACCATGTACAGACCAGGCAATTTCCCTGGCTGGATGACGATATGGCTGACATCCACACCTTCTGCCTGCCAGTCGGCCAGTAACTGGCGACTCAGACTGTCATTGCCCATGCCGCTTAGATAGCGCACATCGTGCGGGCTGCCGGCCAGCAGTCGGGCCAGGTAGATGGCGGTATTGAGCGTGTCTCCGCCAAAACGGCGCTGCAGGGGCTGACCACTCAGTTCGATCATGCCTTCACCAAGGCAGGCTATATGCATGGTTGGGTTTTTCTCCGTGCGGGGTATGCCCCTCGGGTGAGGGGCAAGGGACTAGGGCTTTTTGTAGGCGATGCAGTCCACTTCGACCTTGCAGTCGATCACCATGCTGGATTGCACGCAGGCGCGGGCGGGCGGGTGCTCGCCAAAGTACTGCAGGAACACGCGGTTGAACGAGGCAAAGTCGCGGGTATCATCCAGCCACACGCCACAGCGCACCACGTGTTCCGGGCCGTAGCCGGCTTCTTCCAGAATGGCCATCACGTTCTGGATGCACTGGTGCGACTGGGTGACGATGCCACCTTCAATCACTTCGCCATTGACCATCGGGGTCTGGCCGGAGACATACAGCCAGCCATCGGCGGCCTGTACGGCACGGGCAAACGGCATTTGCTGGCCGCCGGTACCACCGGCAATGCCAAATCGTTTCAAATCGCTCATGAGCGGGTTTCCTTGTCTGATGTCAGAGGGGTAAAGGCGGGAAAGCTGCAGCGGATGTCGCGGGTACGCGGCAGAAAGCGGCCGGCACGCACGCCAGTGGCCGCCTTGTCCTGCCAGCTGAGCACGCCATTGACCCAGACTGCGCTGATTCCTGTTGCTGCCTGGATCGGTGCATGGAAGGTGGCGGTGTCCTGGATGGTGGCGGCGTCAAATAGCACCAGATCGGCCCAGTAGCCGGGGCGGATCAGGCCGCGCTCATCCAGGGCAAAACGGCTGGCGGACAGGCCGGTCATCTTGTGCACTGCGGTTTCCAGGCTGAACAGCTGGCGTTCGCGGCAGTAGTAGCCCAGTACGCGGGGAAAAGCCCCCCACAGTCGTGGATGGGGCAGCGGGTCTTCCGGCAGGCCATCCGAGCCGACCATGGTCAGCGGATGACGCAGAATGTTTTCCACATCTGCCGGCTCCATGCCGTGGTACACCGCACCGGCCGGTTGCAATTTGCGGGCGGCATCCAGCAAAGGGAGCTGCCATTGTTCGGCAATAGCCTGCAGGGTCTGGCCGGCCATCTCCGGATGCGGGGTGGACCAGGTGATGAAGATTTCAAAATCAGCGGTCACCTGTTTCAGGTCGAGCGTGGAGGAACTGGCCGAGTAGGGGTAGCAGTCACAGCCGACTTGTTGCCGGCTGGCCGCCTGTTCCAGCGAGGCCAGCAGCTGTGGGCTGCGGCCCCAGTTGCCTTTGCCGGCACATTTCATGTGCGACACGATGACCGGGCTGTTGGCATGGCGGCCTACGCGCCAGGCTTCGTCCATGGCTTCCAGCACCGGTTCGAATTCGCTGCGCAGATGAGTGGTGTATATCCCGCCGCAGCTGTTCAGCTCGGCCGCCAGTTGTTCCACTTCGCTGCTGTCGGCACTGAAGGCTGAGGCATAGGCCAGCCCGCTGCTCAGCCCCAGCGCACCATGACGCAGGCTGTCGGCCAGTTGAGCGCGCATGGCGCTGATTTCAGTGGGCGTGGCAGTACGATCCAGCCGGTCCAGATGATTGCTGCGCAAGGCGGTATGCCCCACCAGCGCTGCCACATTGACCGCCGGTTCAGCCTGTTCCACTGCAGCGCGGTAGTCGGCAAAACGCGGGTAGCGGAAGGCATCCTTTGGCCCCAGCAGGTTCATTGGGTCGGGCGGTTCGCCTTGCAGGCTGACCGGCGAGGCACTGATGCCGCAATTGCCGACAATCACCGTGGTGACGCCCTGACTGAGCTTGGGCAGCATCTGCGGCTGGCGGATTACCATGGTGTCGTCATGGGTGTGGACATCGATAAAGCCGGGGGCCAGCGTCAGGCCCTGGCCATCAATGGTGTGCTCGGCGGTGGCCACACCGGCATCGCCAAGCAGGGCAATGCGCTGCTGGCGGATGCCGACATCAGCGACATAGGCTGCTGCGCCGCTGCCGTCGACTATGGTGACACTGCGGATCAGGGTGTCGTAGGTGTGCATGGTTCAGTCTCCAAGCGGCAATCGGTCTTCGCCGTGGCGGTAGTCGTCCAGTGCCAGCTTGACGCGGCGCAGCAGCTCCTGGCTGTGCTCCGGCTGGCGCAGTGCCAGCTCGGTGGCGAGGATGTCTACCGCCAGCAGCATGCCGTAACGGGCCGCTGTGGGTTTGTAGATGAAGTCGGTTTCGTCCAGGAATACCGGCAGCACCACATCGGCACGGCGTGCCAGCGGGCTGTCCGGCCGGGTCAGCGCCAGCAGGCGGGTACCGTAGCCTCGGGCGATGTCCACTGCCGCCAGCAGTTCGGGTGTGATGCCGGTGGTGGACAGCACGATCAGCAGATCATGTGGCCCCAGCGTGGCCGCAGTAATGCGCATCAACACCGGGTCGTGATAGGCCGTCAGCATATGTCCCAGCCTGACCAGGCGGAATTGCAGCTCGTCGGAAAATACGGTGGAGCCACCGCCCATGCCAAAAGCCACCAGGCGATCGGCCTGGCTGATCAGGTCGACGGCCGCGCTGAATTGCTGCTCATCAAAACCGGCCAGGTGGCGCCGCAGGGTCTTTTCAATATCACTGACGATGTTGCCGAAAAAGCTGGCTGGTTCGGCGGGTGCCGGGCTGCCATCCAGAAAGCGTTGCCCCACCGTGGCAGCCTGTGCCAGCCGCATGCGCAGGGTGCGGATGTCCTCGCAGTCCATGGCCTTGGCAAAGCGTGACATCGCTGCCGGGCTGACTCCAGCCTTGGCTGCCAGTTGTTCGATGCCGGCTGAGGCGGCAAAACGGACGTCGTCCAGAATGGCTTCGGCGACTTTCAGCTGGGTTGGGCTGAGCTGGTCCAGACGACTGCGAATCAGATACAGGATGTCCACGCTAGGGCTTTCTTCAGGTGCGGTCGTGCGCTTACAGCAGCTGGGCCAGGCCCAGGGTCAGCAGGAAGGCGACGACGGAGATCAGGGTTTCCAGAACAGTCCAGGTTTTCAGGGTCTGGATAACGGTCATGTTGAAGTATTCCTTGACCAGCCAGAAACCGCCATCGTTGACGTGCGACAGAATCAGCGAGCCGGCACCGGTGGCCAGCACCAGCAATTCCGGGTGCGGATAGCCGCTGGCCAGGGCAATGGGGGCGACAATGCCGGCGGCGGTGGTCATGGCAACCGTGGCCGAGCCGGTCGCTACCCGCATCAGCACCGCCAGTAACCAGCCCAGCAGCAGGGGTGACAGCTGGAATTCTGCCGACAGGGCAATGATTTCCTTGGTGACACCGGTTTCGATCAGGATGCGGTTCAGACCGCCACCCGCGCCCACCAGCAAGGTAATGGCGGCCGTGGGGGCCAGGCATTCGTTGGTGAACTTGAGGATGTTGTCGCGGCTGAAGCCACGGGCAATACCCAGCGTCCAGAAGCTGACCAGAGTGGCGATCAACAGGGCGATGACCGAGTTGCCGATGAACAGCAACAGGCCGTTCATGGCGCTGCCCTTGTCGGTCAATACATTGGCCCAGCCACCCAGCAACATCAGGAACACCGGCAGCAAAATGGTGGCGATGGTGATGCCAAAGCTTGGCAGTTCGCGCTTGCCGGTTTCACGCTCGGTAAACTGGCTGGCAATCGGGTTTTCTGCTGGCAGATCAATGCGCGGTGCGATGAATTTGGCAAATAGCGGCCCGGCGATGATGGCGGTGGGCACGCCGACAATAATGGCGTAGAACACTGTCTTGCCTACCTGGGCACCGTATTCGCTCACGGCCAGCATGGCAGCCGGATGCGGCGGTACCAGTCCATGTACTACCGACAGGCCAGCCACCATGGGCAGGCCGACCAGCAGCATGGATACCCCGGCGCGCTTGGCCACGGTAAAGGCAATCGGAATCAGCAGCACGAAGCCCACCTCGAAGAACAGCGGCAGGCCGCAGACAAAGGCGATGCATACCATGGCCCAGTGGGCGTTCTTCTCGCCGAACTTATCGATCAGCGTCAGGGCAATGCGCTCGGCACCGCCCGATTCGGCCATCATCTTGCCCAGCATGGTGCCCAATGCCACCACCAGCGCAATATGGCCCAGTGTTTTGCCCACGCCAGTTTCATAGGCGGCCATGATGTCCTTGGCCGGCATCTGTGCGGCCAGGGCCAGGCCGATGGAAACCACCGTCAGGACGATAAAGGGGTTGATGCGATAACGTGCAATCAGAATCACCAGCGCGATAATGGCGATGGCGGCATACAGCAACAGCTGGCTGCCCAGGACTGGGGTCATGTGGGTTCTCCTTGTAGTAGGGGGGAGGTGCCGCCCCCGTACGTTGCGGGGGCGGTCTTGGTGGTGCTTCTGGTCTAAAACAGGGTTTCCACCGCACCGGTGACATTGAGGGCATCGTCCACCAGCAGCAGCTGACGCCATTTGTCGAAGGTGAGGCAGGGATGGGATATCTCGAAGGCCAGCATGTCGCCCACCTGCAGGTCGGCATCGGCCGGAATACGCATGAAGGCGTGCTGGTCCATCATGGCGCTGACGATCCAGTCAGCCGGAGCCGGCTGTGGTGTCGTACTGCTGCCAGGGCGGAAATGCAGTGATACTTGCGGCAGGCCGGCATCGAAAGCAGCATCGCGCTTGCCCAGTGCAATGATGGCGCGGCCACTTTCCGGGATCGATTGCACATAAGCCCACAATTGCAGTGCCGGCTGCAGGCTGCGCCCCATTTCGCGGGCCACCGGGTTATTGCTCTGGATGCGCTGTTCGGCATGCAGATAGATGCCGACATCGTGGGTGAGATAGCAGCCGGGGCGCAGCAGCACCTGCAGTGGCTGGCCCAGGTCGAGGCCGGAGAACTCGTCGGCCACCACGTCGTACCAGGCCGAGCCGGCACCGCTGAGCAGGATTTTCTCTTCACGGAACAGCCGGCGCGCGGCGTGCTCGCGGGTACGGGCCACCACGCTGCGCAGGAAGGCCCGGATGTCTTCTTCCTGTTGCAGCACGCCCTCGTAGATTTCCACTCCGATCAGGCTGAGCGATTGTGGCCAGCGGGCAATCGCCGCCAGCACTTCATCTTCCTGCTGCGGTGAACGCACACCGGTACGGCCGCCTTCCACGCCGTATTCCAGCAAAATGCGCAAGGTTTGCCCGTTCTGGGCAAAGAAGCGGCCCAGTGCATCAACGTTGGCGGCGGAGTCGACAATGCAGCAGAAGCTGAAGTCGGGGTCTTGCTGTTGCAGGCGCGAGATGATGGCCATATTGGCCTTGCCCACCAGCTGGTTGGCCAGCAGGAAGCGGCGGATACCATGCAGATAGGCAGCATGCACTTGCGGGGCGGTGGCCAGGGTGATACCCCAGGCACCATGCGCCAGCTGCATGTGGAATAACGCCGGGCTCATGGTGGTTTTGCCATGCGGGGCCAGTTCTACGCCGTAGCGCTGCATGAACTGCTGCATCCATTGCAGATTGTGTTCGATACGGCTCTGGCGCAGTAATGCCACCGGCAGGCTGACATCCTCGCGCAGAATGTTCCAACCTAGTCCGGCTACCTGTTGCAGGGTACAGGATGCTGGGCTGGCACCCAGCCCCTTGGTCGCGCGGTTCAGCGTCTGCGCTGCGTGTTCCTGTTGAACCATGGCCATCTCCTCATGATTGTTTTGAAAAAAATTATCAAAAAACGTAAATAAATTCACTATTTTTGAAAATTTATTTCACAGAAGCCAGGAAACACCTGTCTTTAGGTCAGGTTAAGTGCGGCATTATTGCGACACAATCGGGGCTGACTTTCCGGCAAGTCTGTTCTGCTGGCATCTGACCTAAAGGATGTACCGTGCCGCCCTTCACGGCAGGGGTGGTAGCTGCTTGTAGGCAGTGCTGGAGCGGGCTGCGGTAGCGGGAACCGCTAAGTCAGTGGAAATACGAGGCTATTTCCCAGTCAAGAGCGGCTAGGCAAGAGTCGTAGCTGGGGTGGGGAGCTGGCTGCGCATGGCGAGAGGCCGGCGGCTGCCGCGGAAATGACGCAGCTGTCCGCCTGTTATTGGCCGGCAGTTGCAGCAAGGGGGAGGGAGAAAAGATGGCGACGGGCTGTGGTGGTAGCCCGCCTGGAGGCTGAGTTGCCTCAGTTGCTGATCAGGCTGGCGACCTTGGTGGTAATGATGTCCACCGCCGGATCGTTGGCACCATGCGGCAGTATCACGTCGGCAAAGCGTTTGGTCGGCTCGATGAACTGGTTGTGCATGGGACGCACGGTGGCCAGGTAGTGTTCGATCACATGGTCGGCGCTGCGGCCGCGTTCGCGGATATCGCGTTGCAGACGGCGGATGAAGCGCACGTCCGGGTCGGTATCCACAAAAATCTTCAGCGACATCATGTCGCGCAGCGCGGCATCGTATAGCGGAAACAGCCCCTCGATGACGATGACTGGAGCGGGTTTTACCGTAATGGTTTCTGTCGCACGGGTGTGGTGGGTGAAATCGTAGACCGGCATCTCGATGGGCCGGCCGGCTAGCAGCTCTTCGATATGCTCGATCAGCAAGGGCCAGTCGAAGGCATGCGGGTGGTCGTAATTGGTGGCGAGGCGCTGCTCGAAGGTCAGGTGGGCCTGATCCCGGTAGTAATAGTCCTGCACGATGACGGCCGCCATGTCGGGACCGATGGTTTCCAGCACCTTGGCGGTTACCGTGGTCTTGCCGCTGCCGCTGCCGCCGGCAACGCCGATAATGAACGGGGTAGTCATGCTGTAAGCCTCTTGACGCAATAACGCATAAAAAAACGCGCCATTTTAATGAGTTATGGCGCGTTGTTCCATCAGGATTGCGGTATTTATTTGCTGGAGGCGGACGCCTGTTCTTCCCGCTGCGCTGCGGCCAGCCATTCCTGCATGGCGGGGAGCTGGCGCATGTGGGCGGCATAGGCGGCGGCCTGCCCGTCCAGGGCGACGTGGTAGCTGTGAAAACGCCATACCACCGGCGCAAAAAAAGCATCGGCGATGCTGAATTGGCCAAACAGGAAGGGGCCATTGCCTTGATGTTGTTGACGCAGGCTTTCCCACAGGCTGCTGATACGGGCAATGTCGGCTTGGGCGGCTGCACTTGGTGAGGCGGCCGGGAAGTCGCCACAGACATTCATCGGCAGTTCGCTGCGCAGGGCGGCAAAGCCGGCGTGCATTTCTGCCACGACGGCCCGGGCAATGGCGCGAGTGGCAGCATCATCCGGCCACAGTCCGGCGGCGGGAAAACATTCGGCCAGATATTCGCAGATGGCCAGGCTGTCACCGATGCGCAGCTGCTGGTCGATCAGCAGCGGCACCTTGCCGGCAGGGTTGCAGGCGAGGATGCGTGTCTTGCAGTCGCTGGCGGTGAGGTCGATACGCTTTTCCTCGAAGGGCTCGTTCAGCATTTTCAGCACCAGCCAGGGGCGTAGCGACCAGGAAGACAGATTCTTGTTGCCGATGATCAGGGTAAACATGGTTCAGGCTCCATGACGACACCGCCTTGAACCGGCGGCAGAGTAGGGGGATGAACCATCTTATAGCAGCCGGTCAGACGCAGCCAGTGTGGCAGGGCGGGGAGGCGGGGCAAGAGAAAATGCAAAACGCCCTGCGCTAAGTCAGGGCGTCGGTATGCTTGGCGCGGCGCTTATTCAGCCTCGTCTATCCAGGCTTGCTGGATGGCTTCCAGCACGCGCTCACCGCCACGGCTGTGGTCGTCGTCGAAGTCTGGCAGGGCAATTACCCAGTTGTGCAGGTCGACAAAGCGTACGGTTTTGGGGTCGATGTCGGGATGGCTCTCCACCAGCTCGATGGCGATGTCGTTAACGTCGGTCCATTTCATCTCGTTCTCCAGAGTACCGGGGCGATGCATAAAACTTAGCGTGCAGGTTTTGTGCATGGCTCTTGTAAAAGATTGCGTCTATCGGCAGGGCATGTCGCAGGGCGACAGGGGCAGCCCTGCCGGGGAGCAAATCAATGGTGTTCGCGGGCGTGGTTGATGGTGTAGCGCGGAATTTCCACCACTAGGTCTTCGTCACCGATCACCGCCTGGCAGGACAGGCGCGACTGCGATTCCAGCCCCCAGGCCTTGTCCAGCATGTCTTCTTCCAGTTCGTCCGCCTCATTCAGCGAATCAAAGCCTTCGCGCACGATGCAGTGGCAGGTGGTGCAGGCACAGGACAGCTCGCAGGCGTGCTCGATTTCGATATCGTGTTCCAGCAACACCTCGCAGATGTTTTTGCCGGTTTCGGCGTTGTCGATCACTGCGCCTTCGGGGCAGAGGTCGGCGTGGGGCAGCACAATCAGGCGTGGCATGGAGGGTCCTTATAGCTCGGAAATTTTCTGGCCCTTGAGTGCGCGCTGGATATTGCGATCCATGCGGCGGGCGGCAAAGTCTTCGGTGGCCTTGTTCAGGCGATGGGTGGCCTGGTTGACTTGCAGTGTTGTATGGCTGGCCGTGGCTTGTTCCAGCTGCTGCAATACCAGCTGGATGGCACTGGTTTCTTCTGCCGTGAGCAGGTCACCATCGATGCGCAGCGCGGCCAGCGTGGCATCGCGCAGGCTGTCGGCATCAACAATGGCTTCGCGCAGTTTGCGCGCTTCGATGTCGTCCTGCACATGGGCCAGCGAGTCGCTCAGCATCTGGCTGATGGCGTCGTCGGACAGGCCATAAGAGGGTTTCACTTCGATGCTGGCTTCGACGCCGCTGGTCATTTCGCGGGCAGATACCGCCAGCAGGCCGTCGGCGTCTACCTGGAAGGTAATACGGATGCGGGCAGCTCCGGCCACCATGGGCGGAATGCCTCGCAGCACGAATTGCGCCAGACTGCGGCAGTCGGCCACCAGTTCGCGCTCACCCTGCAGCACATGGATGGACATGGCGGTCTGGCCATCCTTGAAGGTGGTGAACTCCTGCGCGCGCGCCACCGGGATGGTGCTGTTGCGCGGGATGATCTTTTCGGTAAGGCCGCCCATAGTTTCGATGCCCAGCGACAGCGGAATCACGTCCAGCAGCAGCCATTCGTCCTCGCCCTTGTTGCCGGCCAGTACATTGGCCTGGATGGCGGCACCGAGAGCAACCACCTTGTCCGGGTCCAGATTAGTCAAGGGCGGCTGGCCGAAGAAGTCGGCCACGGCTTTCTGGATATGCGGCATGCGGGTGGCACCGCCCACCATCACCACACCCTTGACGTCGACAGCGCTGATATCGGCATCGCGCAAGGCCTTGCGCACCGGCAGCAGGGTCTTGTCGACCAGGGTCTTGGTGATCTGGCGGAAGGTGTCCTGATCCAGGGTCAGGTCTACCGCGTTGCCATCGGACAGGATGGCGGTGATGCGGGTATCACTGTGCTCGGTGAGTGCTTCTTTTGCTTCGCGGGCACGGGTGAGCAACAGGCGGGTGTCCTGGGCGGACAGGCCATGCAGGTCGGCTTGTTCCAGAATCCAGCAATACACGCGGTGGTCGAAGTCATCGCCACCCAGGGCAGAGTCGCCACTGGTGGACAGCACTTCAAAGACACCACGGGTGAGTTTGAGGATGGAGATGTCAAAAGTACCACCGCCCAGGTCGTACACCACGTAAGTGCCTTCTGCGCCATTGTCCAGACCGTAGGCAATGGCGGCGGCGGTGGGTTCGTTCAGCAGGCGCAGTACGGTGAGGCCGGCGAGCCGGGCGGCATCCTTGGTGGCCTGGCGCTGGGCGTCGTCAAAATACGCCGGTACGGTAATCACGGCACCGGTCAGCTCACCGCCCAGGCTGGCTTCAGCACGCTGGGTGAGCGCACGCAAGATGTCGGCCGATACTTCCACCGGGCTTTTTACCCCGGCCACCGTGTGCAATTGCACCATGCCGGGGGCATCGACAAAACGGTAGGGCAGGCTGCCGGCATCCTTGATATCGGACAGGCCGCGTCCCATGAAGCGTTTTACCGAGGTAATGGTGTTGTGCGGGTCATGGTTCTGTTCACGCTGGGCATCGTAGCCCACGGTCACCTGGCCGCCATCCTGATAGCGTACGACCGAGGGCAGCAGGCTACGGCCAAACTCGTCGGCCAGTACGGTGGTGGCGCCACTTCTTACCGTGGCCACCAGCGAGTTGGTGGTGCCAAGATCAATGCCCACAGCCAGGCGGTGCTGGTGTGGTGCTGCGGACAGGCCGGGTTCGGCGATTTGTAGTAGAGCCATGACGGAATCTTTATTGTTGTCGCGTGAGCAGAAACATCAGCGGTGCCAGTGGTGACGGCTTAGCCAAGCAGGGTTTCGATGGCGTCGCCGATCTCCTGATCGAGTTTTTCCAGAAAGCGCAATTTTCGCACCATCACCGCAGCCGCGTCCAAGTCTGCTGTGCTATCCAGAGCATTTCCCAGTTCGGCTTCCAGTGCGCGCTTGTCGCTGCGCAGGCGGGAGGACAGGGCTTCCAGTGCATCGACATCACTGCTGTCGCGCGCTTCTTCTATGCTTTCGCGCCATTCCATCTGCGCCATCAGGAAATCCAGCGGCATGCTGGTATTGGTTTCTTCCTGGGTATCCACACCCTGCAGCGATAGCAGGTAACGGCCACGGCGCAGTGGGCTTTTCAGCGTCTGATAAGCTTCGTTGACGTGGGTAGCCTGCATCAGTGCCATGCGCTTTTCCGCATCCGGGCTGCTGGCGTAGCGGTCTGGGTGGACGGCGGCGGCGGCGGCACGCCAGGATTGTTCGAGTTGCTGGCTATCCAGCGCGAAGCGGCGCGACAGGCCGAACAGCTGAAAGAAATCCTGGGAGAATTCGGTGGTCATGGCCTTGGGCTGGGAAACTGCAGGTTGGCTGGCAGATGGCCGCTAGGGGCGGCCATCCACGGCAGTGTGGCGCGAAGGCGCGCAATCAGACGTTGAAGCTTTCGCCACAACCACATTCGTTTTTCACGTTGGGGTTGTTGAACTTGAAACCTTCGTTGAGCCCTTCCTTGGTGTAATCCAGTTCGGTGCCGTCCAGATAGGCCAGGCTCTTGGCATCGGTGAAGACGGTGACGCCATGGCTCTCGAAGGTGATGTCGTCCTCGATGGCCGAGTCGACGAACTCCAGCTTGTAGGCCATGCCGGAGCAGCCGGAGGTTTTCACCCCCAGACGGATGCCCAGGCCTTTGCCGCGTTTGGCCAGAAACTGGCTGACGTGGTTGGCCGCGCTGGCGGACAGAGTGATAGCCATGTCGTGCTCCTTACTTGCCGTGCTTTTGCTTGTAGTCGCTGACTGCTGCCTTGATGGCGTCTTCGGCCAGGATGGAGCAGTGAATCTTCACCGGCGGCAAGGCCAGTTCTTCAGCGATGGCGGTGTTCTTGATCGCCATGGCTTCGTCCAGCGATTTGCCTTTCACCCACTCGGTGACCAGAGACGACGAGGCAATGGCTGAGCCACAGCCATAGGTTTTGAATTTGGCGTCTTCGATCACGCCGTCGGCATTGACCTTGATCTGCAGCTTCATCACGTCGCCACAGGCCGGAGCGCCCACCATGCCGGTGCCCACGCTGTCATCGCCCTTTTCGAAGGAACCTACATTGCGCGGGTTCTCGTAGTGATCCATCAACTTGTCGCTGTATGCCATGGTTCTCTCTCCTGCTGACGGGGCCGGCCAAACTGGCTGGCCCACCCCGTAAATCATTGATAGTTCAGTGTGCGGCCCACTGTACCGAATTCAGGTCTACGCCTTCCTTGAACATCTCCCACAGTGGGGACAGTTCGCGCAGCTTGCCGATTTTATCTTTCAACAGCGCAATGGCGAAGTCGATTTCTTCTTCGGTGGTGAAGCGGCCCAGGGTGAAACGGATGGAGCTGTGTGCCATCTCGTCGTTACGGCCCAGTGCGCGCAGTACATAGGAAGGCTCCAGCGAGGCCGAGGTGCAGGCCGAACCACTGGAAACTGCCAAGTCCTTGATCGCCATGATCAGGCTTTCCCCTTCGACGAAGTTGAAGCTGACATTGAGGTTGTGCGGTACACGCTGGTCGATGTCGCCGTTGATGTACACCTCTTCCATGTCCTTGATACCGTTCCACAGGCGGTCGCGCAGCATGCGGATGCGTTCGCTCTCGCTGTCCATCTCTTCGCGGGCCAGGCGGAAAGCCTCGCCCATACCGACGATCTGATGGGTGGGCAGGGTGCCGGAACGGAAACCGCGCTCATGGCCACCGCCGTGCATCTGTGCTTCCAGACGCACACGTGGTTTGCGGCGAACATACAGGGCACCGATGCCCTTGGGGCCATAGGCCTTGTGAGCCGACAGGCTCATCAGGTCCACTTTCAGCACATTCATGTCCATCTTCACCTTGCCCGGCGCCTGGGTGGCGTCGACATGGAAGATGATGCCTTTTTCACGGCAGATTTCGCCGATTTGCGGAATATCCTGGATCACGCCGATTTCATTGTTGACGTACATCACCGACACCAGGATGGTGTCCGGACGGATGGCCGCCTTGAATTCTTCAATGTCGATCAGGCCATTTTCCTGCACGCCCAGATAAGTGACTTCAAAGCCTTGGCGTTCCAGCTCGCGACATGTATCCAGCACCGCTTTGTGCTCGGTCTTGACGGTGATGATGTGCTTGCCACGGCTCTTGTAGAACTGGGCGGCGCCCTTGATGGCCAAGTTGTCAGACTCGGTGGCACCGGAGGTCCAGACGATTTCCTTGGGGTCGGCATTCAGGAGCTTGGCCACTTCTGCCCGCGCATTCTCTACCGCCTCTTCTGCCGTCCAGCCAAAGCTGTGGCTGCGCGACGCCGGGTTGCCGAACTGCTCGGTCAGATAGGGAATCATCTTGGCGGCAACGCGGGGATCGACCGGGGTAGTGGCCGAATAGTCGAGGTAGATGGGAAGCTTGAGCTGACTCATTATCAATTCTCCGGGGATGCGGTGCGCTTACAGTGCGCTGGAGGCGGAGGCAGCGGTACGAGTGCTGCTTTCGCGCTTGTCCTGCATTACATTGCTATCTTTGGCTGCTGCTTCCTTGGCGCGCTGCTTTTCAACCAGGCTGCCCAGGGTGACCTTGGCCAGATAGTCGAAAATGGTGGCGTTCAGGTTGGTCCACAAGTCGTGGGTCATGCAGCGGTGATTGTCATGACAGTTTTCGCGGCCACCGCACTGGGTGGCGTCAACCGGCTCATCCACGGCGGCGATGATGTCAGCCACCGAGATGTCGGCCGGTACGCGGGCCAGGGTGTAGCCGCCGCCAGGGCCGCGCACGCTGTCAACCAGTTCGGAACGGCGCAGTTTGCCAAACAGTTGTTCCAGGTAGGAAAGGGAAATGCTCTGGCGTTCGCTGATGCCGGCCAGTGTCACCGGGCCATTGGCTTCGCGCATGGCAAGGTCCAGCATGGCGGTTACCGCAAAGCGGCCTTTGGTGGTGAGACGCATGATCTTAAACTCCGGTGGGTGGTTGGGCTTATTATACCCAATTCCCGACTAATTTGGTCAACTATAAATTCATCCATGCGGACATGGTTGTTGCAAAGCATCCCAGACCTGCGACGCAAGTGCAGCAAAGTTGAGCATTTTACTAGGTTTATAAACGGCCGGGGGCATTAATTACAGGCTGTGCAGGGCTTGGTGTATTATTCGAGCAAACGCCCGTTTACATGGGTGCAATCACAAATACCGCCTGCTGTGCGCTGCTGCTGCACTGCTTGCCGTGGTGACAGCGAAACATATTGCTGGTGGTGTTTTTGTCAGAGAGACAGGGAATATGAAGAAAGTGGTCATCAGCGGCACCGGCCTGTTTACCCCGCCGCATGCCGTCAGCAACGAAGAACTGGTTGTTGCTTTCAATCAGTATGTCGCAGCATACAACCAGCAGCATGCCGCAGAAATTGCCGCTGGCAACCTGAGCGCGCTGGCTGAATCCAGTGCCGAATTCATCGAGAAGGCTTCCGGCATCAAGCAGCGTTTCCTGATGAACAAGGATGGGGTGCTGGATCCAACGCGGATGGCACCTTATCTGCCGGAACGCAGCAATGATGAATTGTCCATCCAGGCCGAAATGGGCGTGGCGGCGGCCACGGCCGCGCTGGCCCAGGCAGGTAGAAGCGCCGCTGATATCGATATGGTGTTGGTGGCCTGCTCCAATATGCAGCGCCCCTATCCGGCGGTATCCATCGAGATTCAGCAGGCGCTGGGTGTGCAGGGCTACGCTTTTGATATGAATGTGGCTTGTTCTTCGGCCACCTTCGGCATCCAGACTGCAGTCAATGCCATCCAGAGCGGCCAGGCGCGCGCGGTGCTGGTGATCAGCCCGGAAATCTGCTCGGCTCACCTTAATTTCCGCGACCGCGACAGCCATTTCATTTTTGGCGATGCCTGCACCGCCATCGTGCTGGAAGCTGCCGAGTCGGCCAGTGCGGCCGAGCAGTTCGAAATCCTCGGTACCCGTCTGGCTACCGTGTTCTCCAATAATATCCGCAACAATTTCGGCTTCCTGAATCGTTGCGATGAGCAGGGCATAGGCCAGACCGACAAGCTGTTTGTGCAGCAGGGGCGCAAGGTATTCAAGGAAGTGTGCCCGATGGTGGGTGAGCACATCGTGCAGCATCTGGAAAGCCTGGACATCCAGCCGCAGCAGGTCAGCCGTTTCTGGCTGCATCAGGCCAATCTGGCGATGAACCAGCTGATTGCCCGCCGCGTGCTGGGCCGCGATGCGCAGGAGCAGGAAGCACCGGTGATCCTGGATCGCTATGCCAATACCAGCTCGGCTGGCTCGATCATTGCTTTTCATCTGTGCCGTGATGCTCTGCAAAGCGGCGATGTTGGTGTCATTTCCTCGTTTGGTGCCGGTTATTCAGTCGGCAGTGTTGTGGTGAAAAAGTGCTAGTTTTTGCCTGACAACTACTGTGCACGCGCAATTAATGACTGAAAACAGGGGAGGGGTGCTTGTCAAACTGCCCCTCTCTGCATAATGTATCCGACCAAAGCAGCCCAAAAGGCGCTTAATGAGATCGGACGATCGATAAAAAACACGAAGTCTGTACAAAGGAAAAGGAAAGAACACATGCAAGCTGCAAAAAAAATGCTGCTGGCCGCCGGCCTGATCGCCACGGCCTCGATGGCCGCGCAAGCTGCTGGTACGCTCGTATATTGCTCGGAAGGTAGCCCGGCCGGTTTCGACCCGGGTCAGTACACCACTGGCACCGACTTCGATGCCGCTGCCGAAACCGTATTCAACCGTCTGGTGCAATTCCAGCGCGGTGGCACCAAGGTAGTGCCGGGCCTGGCTGAAAAGTGGGACGTCGCTGCCGATGGCCTGTCTTACACCTTCCACCTGCGCAAGGGTGTGAAGATCCAGACTACTGATTACTTCAAGCCGACGCGTGACTTCAGTGCGGACGACGTGGTGTTTACCTTCGACCGCATGCTCAACAAGAACAACGCTTTCCGCAAAGCCTACCCGACTGAATTCCCGTATTTCACCGATATGGGCATGGATGAAAACATCACCAAAGTCGAAAAGCTGGATGCCAACACCGTCAAGTTCACTCTGAAGAGCATCGATGCTGCCTTCCTGCAGAACCTGGCGATGAGCTTTGCCTCCATTCAGTCGGCCGAATACGCCGACAAGCTGCTGAAGGCTGGTACACCGCAACTGCTGAACCAGCAGCCGGTAGGTACCGGTCCCTTCATCTTCAAGCGTTATCAGAAAGATGCGCAGATCCGTTTTGCTGCCAACAAGCAGTACTGGGACAAGGCCGACGGTCCTAAAGTCGACAACCTGGTATTTGCCATCACCACCGATCCCTCGGTACGTTTCCAGAAGCTGAAGGCTGGCGAATGCCAGATCACCGCTTTCCCGCGCCCGACCGATATCGCGGCCATGAAGGCTGACAGCAAGCTGAACGTGATTTCCCAGGCCGGCTTCAATCTGGGCTACCTGGCTTACAACGTGAAGCACAAGCCGATGGACAAGCTGGAAGTGCGTCAGGCGCTGGACATGGCTGTCAACAAGAAAGCCATCATCGACGCCGTATATCAGGGTGCAGGCCAGGCCGCCACCAACCCGATGCCGCCGACCCAGTGGTCCTACAACAAGAGCCTGAAAGATGCGCCGTACAGCGTGGAAAAAGCCAAGGCACTGCTGGCCAAGGCTGGCTACCCGAACGGCTTTGACATCACCCTGTGGGCGATGCCGGTTCAGCGTCCGTACAACCCCAATGCCAAGCTGATGGCCGAAATGGTCCAGGCTGACTGGGCCAAGATCGGCGTCAAGGCCAAGATCACCACCTACGAATGGGGCGAGTACATCAAGCGCGCCAAGGCTGGCGAGCACGATGCCATGCTGATCGGCTGGACGGGTGACAATGGTGATCCGGACAACTGGCTGGGCACCCAGCTGGGCTGCGAAGCCATGAACGGCAACAACTTCGCCAAGTGGTGCTACAAGCCGTTTGAAGACCTGCTGCAAAAAGCCAAGCGCACCACCAATGTGGCCGAGCGCACCAAGCTGTACAGCAAGGCACAGGAAATCTTCAAGCAGCAACTGCCGTACACCACGGTTGCCCACTCCACCGTGGTACAGCCGATGTCCAAGTCGGTGGTTGGCTTCAAGGTCAGCCCCTTCGGCCTGAACTCCTTCTATGGTGTCAGCCTGAAGTAATGCCAGCATGCTTCCCTGCGGGGAAGTGTTGAACATCGGGGGCGCAAGCCCCCGATGTTTTGCATATAACACTGCCTTATCCTTCCATCAGAGAAGGACGCGCAGTTGCCGGCACCACAGGCAGGGATGTCAGCAGGAAGCAGGATAAGCAGCAGGACGCAGAGGCCGGCGTGCCAGCGCCGTGGTGACAGGCTTGACCTGTATCAAAGGCGTAGCCGTGTGCGGGTGATATCTTCACTCCGTCGTGGCGAAGACGTGGCTGATGTAGGTGGGTGGTTCAGCTGGCGTCTTCTGCCCGACACCCTCTTGTTGTTCTCTTCGGCTCTCCCGCATTCCTCCCTGTTACCGGTATCGTCATCCAAATCCACGCTTTGGGTCTGAATTAACGGTGTCCATCTGCCATGCTGCAAGGCAGGGTGGATTCACGGGAGAAGTACGTATGTTGTCTTTCATTTTCCGCAGACTGGGTTTACTGATTCCCACGTTCTTCGGCATTACCCTGCTGACTTTCGGTCTTATCCGTATGATTCCCGGTGATCCGGTCGAAGTCATGGTGGGTGAGCGCACGCTGGATCCGCAGATGCATGCTGATGCCATGCACCGTCTTGGCCTGGATAAACCGTTGTATGCGCAATATATCGATTACATCAGTAATCTGCTGCATGGCAATCTGGGTGAGTCGCTGGTAACCAAAAGCAGTGTCTGGGTTGAGTTCAAGACGCTGTTTCCCGCCACGCTGGAGCTGGCGCTGGCCGCCATGCTGTTTGCCGTGGTGTTCGGCTTGTTGGCTGGTGTCACTGCTGCCATCAAGCGCGGCTCGATTCTGGATCATGGTGTGATGGGCATTTCGCTCACCGGTTTTTCCATGCCGATTTTCTGGTGGGGCCTGATTCTCATCATGTTCTTCTCGGTCAAGCTGGGCTGGACGCCGGTTTCCGGGCGGCTCGACCTGGCCTACGACATCACGCCGCGTACCGGCTTCATGCTGATTGATACCTGGCTGGCCGAAGCAGCCGATCCGGCCGCCAATGCTGGCGCGTTCAAGGATGCCTTGATGCATCTGATCCTGCCGGCCATCGTGCTGGGCACCATTCCGCTGGCGGTGATCGCGCGGATGACCCGCTCCTCGATGCTGGAAGTGCTGCGCGAAGACTATGTGCGTACCGCCCGTGCCAAGGGCCTGTCGCCGGCCCGTGTCATCTTTGTACATACCCTGCGTAATGCGCTGATTCCGGTGCTGACGGTGATCGGCCTGCAAGTGGGCACGCTGATGGGTGGTGCGGTGCTGACCGAAACCATCTTCTCCTGGCCCGGCATCGGCAAATGGCTGATCGATGCCATCAGCCGCCGCGATTACCCGGTGGTGCAAAACGGCATCCTGATCGTGGCCACGCTGGTGATCGTCACCAATTTCATCGTGGATATTCTGTACGGTGTCGCCAATCCGCGCATCCGTCACGCCAAATAACGCTTGCAGGTATCGCTATGACTAATGCAAACACCTCTACCGTCGCGTCGGCTGCCGAAGATGCGGCGCTGAGCTACCCTTCGCCATTCAAGGAGTTCTGGCAGGGCTTTTCCTATAACAAGGGCGCGGTGGCCGGGCTGATCTTCATGAGTATCGTGCTGCTGTGTGCCATTCTGGCACCGCTGGTGGCACCGTACAGCCCCATCGAGCAGTACCGTGATCATCTGCTGACGCCGCCGGCCTGGCTGGATGGCGGTTCCACGGCCTTCCTGCTGGGGACCGACGAACTGGGCCGCGACATCCTGTCGCGCCTGATCTACGGTGCGCGCCTGTCGCTGTTCATCGGCCTGTGCTCGGTGCTGCTGGCGCTGATTCCCGGGGTGGTACTGGGCCTGCTGGCCGCATTCTTCCCCAAGGTATTGGGCGGCGTGATCATGCGTGTCATGGACATCATGATGGCACTGCCCTCGCTATTGCTGGCGGTGGCCATCATGGCCATTCTGGGGCCTGGCCTGATGAACGCCATGATCGCTATTGCCACGGTGTCGTTGCCGGCCTATGTGCGGCTGACCCGCGCCTCGGCCATGACCGAGCTGAACCGTGATTACGTCACCGCCTCGCGCGTGTCTGGCGCCGGGCTGTTCCGCCTGATGTTCAACACCGTGCTGCCCAACTGCATGGCACCGCTGATCGTGCATGCGACCATGAGCTTCTCTTCGGCCATTCTGGAAATTGCTGCGCTGGGCTTTCTCGGCCTGGGGGTACAGCCGCCCACGCCGGAGTGGGGCACCATGCTGGCATCCGCCCGTGATTACATCGAGCGTGCCTGGTGGGTGGTGTCGCTGCCTGGCCTGACCATTTTGCTGTCGGTATTGGCTATCAACCTGATGGGTGACGGCCTGCGCGATGCGCTGGATCCGAAACTGAAGCGCGCCGCCTGAGGAGGGATGTATGAGTCTGCTGGAAATCAAGAACCTCTCGGTGGAGTTCGGTTCGCAACACAATCCTTTCCGTGCAGTGGAAGGGCTGGACCTGACGGTTGAGCAGGGCGAAATCGTCGGCATCGTCGGCGAGTCCGGTTCGGGTAAATCGGTCACCATGATGGCCATGATGGGCTTGCTGGAAGGTCAGGGCCGCATCGTGGCGGATACCCTGCAGTTTGATGGCAAGGATCTGCTCACCATCTCGGCGCGCGAGCGGCGCAAGATCGTCGGCAAGGATATCGCCATGATCTTCCAGGACCCGATGACCTCGCTTAACCCCAGCTACACCGTGGGTTACCAGATCATGGAAGTGCTGAAAATCCATCAGGGCCTGCGTGGTGCTGCGTTGAAGCAGCGTGCGCTGGAGTTGATGGAAATGGTGGAAATCCCGGCGGCAGCCAGCCGTCTGGCCGCCTATCCGCACCAGCTGTCCGGCGGCATGAGCCAGCGCGTGGTCATCGCCATGGCCATCGCCTGTAGCCCCAAGCTGCTGATTGCCGACGAGCCCACCACCGCACTGGATGTCACCATTCAGGCGCAAATCATGGACTTGCTGGTCAATCTGCAAAAAAGCCAGAACATGGCGCTGATCATGATTACCCACGATCTGGCCGTGGTGGCCGAAGTGGCGCACAAGGTGGCGGTGATGTATGCCGGGCAAGTCGCCGAAATGGCCAAGGTGCCAGGTATCTTCCGTAAACCGGCCCATCCCTACACCGAGGCCCTGCTCAAGTCGATCCCGGAACACAGCAAGGGGGCGCATCGCCTGTCCACGCTGGCCGGCATCGTGCCGGGGCAGTACGACCGGCCAAGCGGCTGCCTGTTGTCTCCGCGCTGTCCTTATGTCCAGGATAAGTGCAAGGCCCAACGTCCGGGCCTGACCGCTATTGAAGGTGGCGTCGTACGCTGCCACTACCCGATTACGGCCAAGGAGGCATGATGAGCACCGTATTGCAGGCACGGGATCTCACCCGTTATTACGATGTCGCCCAGGGCTTTTTCAAGCCGGCGGCCCAGGTGAAGGCGCTCAATGGCGTCTCCTTTGAACTGACTGCCGGCAAGACGCTGGCGGTAGTGGGCGAGTCTGGCTGTGGCAAGTCCACACTGGCCCGCCAGCTGACGCTGATCGAGCCGCCGACTGCCGGTTCGCTATTGCTGGAAGGGCAGGATGCGGCCACCGCCAGCAAGGCCGAACTGAAAGCCATGCGCACCAAGGTGCAGATGGTGTTCCAGAACCCCTACGCCTCGCTCAATCCGCGCCAGAAGATTGGCACCCAGCTGGGTGAGCCGCTGGAAATCAATACCAGCCTGTCCGCCAGCGAGCGCGAAGAACGCGTGCGCGCCATGATGACGCGGGTTGGCTTGCGCCCCGAGCATTACTACCGTTATCCACACATGTTCTCTGGCGGCCAGCGTCAGCGTATCGCCATCGCCCGCGCCATGATGCTCAATCCCCGCATCGTGGTGGCCGACGAGCCGACCTCGGCGCTGGACGTATCCATCCAGGCGCAGGTGCTCAACCTGTTCATGGATCTGCAGGAAGAGTTCAACACCGCCTATGTGTTCATCTCGCATAATCTGGCGGTGGTGGAGCACGTGGCAGATGAATTGATGGTGATGTATCTGGGACGCGCGGTGGAAGTGGGGGCCAAGGAAAAGATCTACTCCCGTCCGCTGCATCCTTATACCCAGGCCTTGTTGTCGGCCACGCCATCGATCCATCCGGAAGACCGCCGCATCAAGATCAAGATTCATGGCGAACTGCCCAGCCCGCTGAATCCGCCATCTGGCTGCACCTTCCACAAACGCTGCCCGTTTGCCAACGAGCGTTGCCAGCAGGAAGTGCCCGAATTGCGTGCGCTCGACGAGCGGATGATTGCCTGCCATCACGCGGAAAACATCAATAGCTGACCCATTCCGGTGCGGTTTTTATGACTAAGGCCGGCTTTTTGTCGGCCTTTCTTGCTTCTTGCACCAGAATGATCTGCAATCATGATGTAAAAGACGCAAAAGCCCGCCGTTCTGCCGCATTTTTGGCGCACTGCAACAAAAATGCCTTTACCCCCCTTACTCTGCACGATACAGTCGCCATGGCACACACATCCAAAGGGAAGCGAGAATTGAAAAGAGCCGTGTACGCCGGAAGTTTTGACCCGGTCACCAACGGTCACTTGTGGATGATTCGCGAAGCGGTAGAGCTGTTCGACGAACTCATCGTGGCGGTCGGCGTGAATCCGGAAAAACACTGTACCTTCAGTGTGGATGAGCGCGTCGAGATGCTGCGTGCCGTCACTCGTGGCTTCAACAAGCTGCGGGTCGACGTGTTCGAAAACCAGTTCCTGGTGAATTACGCCCAGAGTATCGGCGCCAACTACATCATTCGCGGCATTCGTACCGCCAGCGACTACGAATACGAACGCACCATGCGTTACATCAACTCGGACCTGCACCCGGACATCACCACCATCTTCCTGCTGCCACCGCGGGAATATGCCGAAGTGTCCTCCACCATGGTCAAGGGCCTGGTTGGCCCGCGTGGCTGGCAGAACATGATTCGCCAGTATCTGCCCGAGCCGGTCTATCGCAAGCTGATCGCCATGTATCAGCCTGAATAGGCGGTAAAGCAGGACTTGCTGATGCGCGCGCCGGTAGCTTATGCTGGCGCGCGTTTGTTTTTGTCCGAATGAATTACCCGGCAGGGCCACACCGGCTGCTGTCGCCAAGGAATGTTATGGTCGATGTCTCCGCCTTTGCCAACCGGCTGCAGAAAAATTACAAGCACTACGCCAAGTGGGCCTCGCGTCAGGGGCTGGATGCCTGGCGCGTCTACGACAAGGATGTACCGCAGTTTCCGCTGGCGGTGGATCTATATGGCGAGCGCGTGCACCTGCAGGAATACGACACCGGTTGGGCAATGGAAGAAGACGTCTATCAGCAGTGGATCGCTGCCATCATCGCCGCCATTGCCGAGGTCACCGGCCGCGCACCGCAGGCCATCACCCTGAAAAGCCGCCGCCGCCAGAAGGGCGTCAGCCAGTACGAGAAAGTGGGCAAGCTGGGTGATGACTTCACCGTGGAGGAGTTCGGCCAGCGCTTCATCGTCAATCTGGATGCCTATCTGGATACCGGCCTGTTCCTCGATCACCGCAACACCCGCAAGCGGGTACGCGAAGAAGCTGCCGGCAAGCGCTTTCTCAATCTGTTTGCCTATACCGGCAGCTTTACCGTTTACGCCGGCGCTGGCGGGGCGGTCAGTTCCGAAACCGTCGACATGTCCAATACCTATCAAGACTGGTCGCGCCGCAACTTCGAACTGAACGGGCTGGATCTGGCGCGCCATCAGCTGGTACGCGCCGATGTGTTCCAGTATCTGGAGCAGGCAGTAGACGAGGGCAAGCAGTTCGACCTCATCGTCATGGACCCGCCCACTTTCTCCAACTCCAAGAAAATGCAGGACATTCTCGATGTCCAGCGCGATCACGTCTGGCTCATCGACTACGCCATGGCGCTGTTGGCGCCGGGCGGCACACTGTACTTCTCCAATAACCTGCGCAGCTTCGTGCTGGACGAGCGGCTGGCCGAGGACTATCACATCCGCGATATCAGCGCCCAGTCGGTGCCGGAAGACTTCCGCAACCGCAAGATTCACCAGTGCTATCAGCTTAAAAAGAAAGCCAGCTGACATGCCGCAAATCATCATGCAATACAGCAGCGGGTTGCAGCTGGATGTGCCGGCCACCTTGCTGGCCATCAACGAGGCACTGCTGGGCAGCGGGCAGTTTCAGGCTGTTGATATCAAAAGCCGGGCCATCCCGCTGGATCACTGGCTGACCGGCACCGAGCCTGGTGCTCACCCATTTGTTCACCTGCAACTGCACATTCTGACCGGACGAGATCTGGCTACCCGCCAACAACTGTCCGCCAGCCTGCTGCCGGTATTGCAACAGCACGTATCAGGGCCTGCAGGCACCCAGCTGTGTGTGGAAATCTGCCAGATGGAAAAAGAAAGTTATAGCAAGCTGCTACTGTAAATCGCGCAGCACACTATATATAGAGAGCCAAGGCCCACTCAGTGGGCCTTTGTCTTGTGCGGGATAGCCAGACACAATCAGCCTGATTGCGACAAACCATGGTGGCAGCACTTGCAAATGCCGCCGCCAGTCCCATCTCTGCTGCTATTACTTATCCGCGGTGTCGCAACACCGGAAGGGAGCGCTACATGGCCACCATCAATATTACCGGCAGCACATTTAATGAAACCGTCGACAAGGGTGGCATCGTCATTCTCGACTTCTGGGCCGAATGGTGTGGTCCATGCAAGATGTTTGGCCCTACCTTCGAAGCTGCGGCGCTCAAGCATCCTGACATCGTGTTCGGCAAGATCAATACCGAGGAAGAGCAGGAACTGGCTGCGCACTTCCAGATCCGCTCCATCCCCACGCTGATGGCACTCAAGGATGGCATCATCGTGTTCAATCAGTCTGGTGCTATGATGCCGGCGCAGTTTGAAGAGCTGATCAAGGCTCTGCGTGATCTGGACATGGAAAAGATCAAGGCAGATATCGCTGCACAGGACGAGTGATTGCAGCTGCTGATTCATGTTTCCGATAAAAAGCCCGGCGCGAGCCGGGCTTTTTGCTGTCTGTGTCGGTAGAGTGACTCCCTTTTGCGCCAGCCAGGCTGTTTTTCAGTACCCGGAGCAGCCACTACGCCGCCTGCTACTGTGCATCCGCAGCAAAGCTGTAATAAAACGCCCATGGCATAATTGTTTTCCCCTCAGTCACTTAGCGCGCTGTGGGGCGGTATTTGGCCAGAATCTGCAGATTTCTTCGCACAAAGTGTTGACGAGGGGTGGGCGTGGCGGTATAGTTCGCCTCCTCAGCAGACAACGCAGCGACGGAAACGAAACGCAGCGACCTGCACCGCTCTTTAAAAAACAGAATAACCGATAGGTGTGAGTACTTGGCGAAAGCCAAATACTTGC
>NZ_JACERN010000032.1 GCF_013911085.1 Aquitalea aquatica | reverse complement strand
TAAGAGACAGCCCCGGGCTCTACCCCGATACCCTGCCGATGTGGGAAAACATGCTGCACGAAGAAATGGCCGAGTTTCTGCAGGCCTTGCAGGATTTCAGGCAACTTGATGGCTGCAGTAGGGATGAACAACAGCGCCGCATGGCCGAGCTGACCGCAGAAGGCGTGGATGTCCTGAACGTGCTCACCGGCCTGCTACTGTCGCAAGGCATGCCGCTGGAAGCCATGACCGAGGCCATCCACCAGGCCAATCTGCGCAAGCAGATAAATGGCAAGGTGGTGCGGCGTGCCGATGGCAAGATCCTGAAACCAGAGGGCTGGCAGCCGGCCGACAAATGCGGCGTCATTCACGCTGCCTTGCAACATGCCAAAGGCAAGGCGCAAGATTAAGTCTGGTTTAATACTGTCTGGCTATGATATGAGCAGATCACACCAGACATTCCCCACGCGGAAGGGACTAGCATGCTAAAAAATTCACAACACAGTTATGGCCGTCTGGCCCGCGCCTTTCACTGGCTGGGTGCACTGGCAGTCATCGCGGCCCTGGCCTTTATCGAATTCAAGGACATCGCCCCGAAAGGCAGCCCGCTGCGTGACTTTCTGAAATCCGGCCACTTCCAGGCTGGCGTCATCGTCCTGTTGCTGGTGCTGCCGCGCCTGCTGTGGCGACTGGCCAACCGGGTGCCGGACATCACCCCGGCGCCGCAGCCTGCTGCCATGCTGTTCGCTCATGCCGCACACTGGCTGCTGTATGGCCTGATGCTGGCGCTACCCATCCTGGGGATTGCCATCGTGCAGGGCAATGGCAAGGACGTGGTTTTCCTGGGTAGCACGCTGCCGGTATTCTTCTCGCTGGGCAAGGAAACCGCGCACAATCTGAAGGAAATTCACGAAGCGCTGGGCAACCTCATGCTGTGGCTGGCCATCTTCCATGCAGCAGCCGCAGTATGGCACCACCGCTTCGTCAAGGATGACACCCTCACCCGCCTGACCGGGCCGCTGCGTCCCTGAACGATTCCACCCTACCAAACCCGGCCATGCCGGGTTTTTTATTGTCTGCGTGCTTAGCGCAGATCGCGTTGCAACAGGGCAAACAGCATGGCCAAAGCAGACAACAGGCCCAATGCCAGAAAAGCATGATCACAGGCCAGCAGCACGGCCTGGCGTGAAACCTGGGCCGACAGTTCTGCCAAACTGGGCAGATCAAGCCCGACGCCTTCCTGACGTAGCGTCACCCCATCCAGTCGGCCCAACAGCGCCAGCCGCGCCTCCGCCTCGCCAGCTTGCAGCTGCAACGTGGCCAGGCCGGTTCCCAGCGCACCGGCCAGTTCACGCATGATGTTTTTCAGTTGGTAAGCATGGGCAAAATCTTCCACCTGCACCTCGGCATAGGTCATGGCGGCGATCTGCAATACCGACAATACCGGTACCAGCCCATGCAGCAGAATGGCTGGCAACAGATTGGCCAGCGCAGCCCCCGGCATGGCCGCCTGCGCCAGCCACAGACAACACAGCGCCAGCAAGGCAAAGCCGATGGCCAGTACATGGTGACGACGGGTCAGCCAGCGGCTGGCATACAAATAAGCCACGGCCATCAACACCGTCACCATGCTGCCCATGCTCATGGCCCAACCGGCAGTGACAAAATCAAAGCCCAGCCCGCGTTGCAACAAGGCCGACAAGAGGTAAGACCAGATTCCGTTGCACAGGTAATAAAGCGCATAAAAAGCCAGCCCCATCAGATAACGCCGTCGCAATACGGCATGCAGCTGCAACCAGGGGTCCGGGTGAGTATGGCTGCGCCGCCAGGCCAGGCCCAACAACAGTGCACCGCCCAGCAAGGCCAGCCACATGCCGGGCCGGGCCGCAAAGCGCAAGAAGCGCAAATCCTCCAGCGTGTGCAAGACCAGCAAGGCACCTGCGCCCAATGCCACCACAGCGATCCAGTCCAGCTCTCCCGCCTGTGTGCGGCTGGGCGCTCCGGCATGACGCGGATAGCTCAGGCGTACCAACAACAGCAATACCGGCACAAAAGCAGCCTGCAAGCAGAAAATGGCCTGCCAGCCCCAGTCCTCCACCAAGAGGGCTGACAACCACGGCGAGATGCCGGACAAGCTGAACAAGCCCAGCAGGAAGCCGTACATCAAGGGCTTGCGCTCTCTGGGCTGCGCTACCAGCTGCAACAGAATGCGCGAGGCGGTAAACAGCCCGCCGCCGCCCAAGCCTTGCAACAGCCGCGCCAGCGCCAGGCTGGTGATGCCCTCGGCCAGGGCGCAGCCCACACTGCCCGCCATGAACAGCAGCAAGGCCCACTGGGTGTAGCGGCGATAGCTGATCAGCGTGGCAAACCGCCCCAGCAGCAAATTGACCAGCACCGCCCCCACGGCAAAGCTGGTGAGCGCCCACAGATACTCCTGCGGCGCTGCCGACACCCCGCCCTGAATCGCCCCACCGGCCACGCCCATCATGCTGACCGCGACAAAGTCGGCCCCGGTCACCAGGCCCAGCGTCAGACCAAACAGTCTCACCTGCCAGGGACGGCATTCCGGGTGAGCTTGCAATAACACGGGGTAAGCAGTCATCAAACAACAAACCTTGGGCAGGAGGAGGGATCGCGCCGACTATAAACACCATGCTATGTTGAATAAACCGTCAATATTGAAATAATTATTCAATGTCACGTACAAACGATTGGAATGACTGGTATCTGTTTAGCTGTGTGGCGCAGCTCGGCAGTTTCAGCCGGGCCGCCGAACGGCTGCAACTGCCCAAATCAACTGTCAGCACCGCCTTGACGCGGCTGGAAGGAAAGCTGGGTACACGCTTGCTGGAGCGCAGTACTCGCCACCTGCGGCTGACCGAGGCAGGCTTTCATTTACTGGAGGAGATCAGCCCGCTATTTGCCAGGCTGGAAGATGTGGCCGACCACCTGCAAGGTCTGGCCGAGGCACCGCTCAGCGGCACCTTGCGCATTGCTGCGCCATACGAATTCGCCAGCTTGCACCTGAGCCCGGTGCTGTGCGACATCATGCAGGCACATCCGGGCCTGCATATCGAAGTGGATGTCATCAGCAATCAGACCGACCCGCTGAGCAGCGGACATGACCTGAGTTTCGTGATGACCAGCCAGCCCTTGCCCGACTCAAGTCAACTGGGCAAGCGCCTGTACACCCTGCAACAAGGCCTGTTTGCCGCACCATCACTACTGGCTGCACGCGGCAGGCCACAACATCCGTCACAGCTACAGGACTGGCCCCTGTTGGGGGCCGCCAGCGCCCTGCCCTGGGTATTCCAGCATGCCGACGGCAGCCACTACACCTTGCAGCAGGCGCTGCATCTGCAAACGGCCAATGCCGGCTTGCGCCTGCAGGCAGCCATTGCCGGGCGTGGCGCCTGTCTGGTCTCGCGTAATTTCGCCGCCCAGGCTAGCGCCAGCGGCCAGCTACAAACGGTATTACCCGACTGGAAGCTGCCAGCACTGAAAACCTATGCGCTGGTGCCCAATCGCAGCTTGCTGCCCACCAAGACACGGCTGCTGCTGGATGGGCTGGAGCAGCGCTTTGCCCGGCAGGAGACGCCGTAGAATCACCCTGCCGGACTGAACCAGGGCCTGTGCGCCCCGAGCACCCACATTATTCAGCCAGCTCGGGATTCTGGCGTACGGCACAATCCCGCAGGCTGTCTGCCAAACCATCCTGCTGATTAGCACGGGCCCACCTGGCCATCTTGATTTGTGCCACAGGGTCGCCCTGCAGGGCCGCACGCCAACGCAGGCTGTCGATTAAGGACAGCGCGTCCGGGCTTGCCGTCTCGCCATCGTAAGTACTCTGCATCTGCAGCACATCAGCCAGTTTGTTGTAAGCCGCCGGAACCTGATGACTGGCCAGCCATTGAATCATCGGCATGGCGTCCTCCCACATTTCGTCGTCCAGCATCAGCGATGCCAGCCTGGCGGCTGCACGCCAATTCCCCAGCTGCGCCGCCTCGACATAGGCCAGTTTCTGATGGTTGCCTGCCGGCAGGGTGGCAGCCTCGGCAAAAGCCAGCTCAGCTTGCAGGCTCAGGGCAGGCTGATAAGCCTGGCAGGTAAACGGCCGGCTGGTGATCCTTGCCTGTGGCAAGGCCGACCATTTGCGATGCTCCGCCAAGATAGCGTCGATACTGCTTGCCGGGTCGTTCTGGGCTGCTTTCGTCCACGCTCCCACCTTCTCCCTGAACAGCGCCTGCTCGCTGGCTGCGGCTTTCTGCTGGGCGCGGAATTCATCATCTGCACTGCTGCCGGAACGGATCTGGCGCATGCAGGCCTGCAATGCTTTTACCGGGCGCTGCCAGCAGTCCGCCTGCGCCTCCCATTCCCAAAAATATCCACTGGGCAAACTCATGCGATAGCTTGTCCCGCCTGCGGGGTCGGGGACGATAAAGGCACGCCCCTTGTTATCGACCACTCCGCGAGACAACAGCTTGCCGCCGGCATCACTCCAGGCATAGGGCATCCCGCTCATCGGCGCATTTCCCTCGGTACTTTGCATCATGAGCAGATAAGGACGGACTCCTGCCTTGGCCTCGCGCTGGGCTTGCTGGGCAAAAGCGGCCTTGCGCTTTGCCACCAAGGGGAGGCAATCGGCCTCACTGGCACAGGATAATTGCGGGGAACCACCTTCCCACCAGCCGGAGATCAGGAAGAACTGGCCTTGCCATGCCCCCAGCCGGCGCTTCTGGGCATCGGCAATCAGGCTCTCGTATGCAGCACGCGGCAGCGACACGCGGCCGAATCCTGCAAGCTGTCCACGATGGGCACGGCCAGCAAAACGCGTACCGGACTGGCAGCTTTCCTCGAATTGCCCTTCCATTTCGCCACGCACAAAACTGCCACGCACAGTACAGACATCATCGTGATCAGCCGTCTTCAGCACGCCGTCGCTATGGAAGTTGCCCTCTTGCATTTCCCCATCGAAATGCAGCCGTTCCTTGCCGTCATCGGTCACCGTCAGGCTTCCCTTACCCACCGCCTTGTCATTCTGGCAGGCCCCGGTCCATTTGATCTGGCGACTGGCTGATGCTTCCTGCTGCACGTCAATCCACACCTTGCACCCCGCTGGCTCACTACTGGCCCAATGGCTGTCGGCATCGTCAGCCGTGTCAGCGCAGGCAGGCTGTGCCATAAGCAGCGGCAGGCTTAGCACGGCACCCACAATCAGCTGCTGATATTTCATCTTTGACATGTCATCACTCACGAAAAATGGACTCCAGCCAAGCCAGCCCGGGCAGGGGCAAAAGCACGCTGGATAAAAAAATGGCCTCATCATGCATACATCATGATCAAGGCCATTGTCATTGTCACGTGATGAGGGCTTGCCACCACCCATTCAGCAGTTCGCTAAGCCGATGTCGATCCCCGCACCACCAGCCGCCCGGACAGCACCACCTTGCGCGCGCTGCGCGCCGGGTCTTCCAGCCGTTCCAGCAGCATTTTCATGGCGGTGCGGCCAATGTCGTACACCGGCTGCTCGATCACCGTCAGGCCGGGGCCAGCCAGCTCGGTCCAGTTGTCATTGTCAAAACCGGCCAGCGCCAGCTGCTGTGGAATGGCAATGCCAGCGGCACGGGCACCGCGCAGCATACCCAGCAGCACCAGACCATTGCTGGCGATCAGGGCCTGCGGCACGGCAGGCTCGGCCAGCCAGGCGCGCATGGCCTGTTCGGCGGCCTCCGGCGTGGGGGCAATAAAGCGCGCTTCGGCCTGCAAACCGTGCCGCTGCATGGCCGCCAGCACCCCGGCATAGCGCTCGGCCCCGGTGGTACTGGTATTGCCAAACAAACCACCAATGCGCTGATAGCCCTGCGCCAGCAGATGCTCCACCAGCAGGCTGGCCGCCTCGGCATTGTCCAGCACCACGGCATCGGCGTGGCCGGGCGGGGCGGCACGATCGATCAGCACTACCGGAAAGCCCAGCTGCTGCGGGTCCAGCTTCTGTGCCGTGGCACGGGTGGGGGCAAAGATCACGCCAGTCACCCGCTCCTCCTGCATCAGCCGCAGATACATGGCTTCTTTTTGCGGGTTCTCGTCGGTATTGCACAGGATGACGCGCATGCCCACCGCGTAGGCCGCGTCTTCCACGGCACGGCTGACCGCAGTAAAGAAGGGGTTGCGGATGTCCGACACAATCAGCCCGATGGTGTGGCTGTGCTGTGAGCGCAAGCGCCGCGCCGACAGATTGGGCAGATAGCCGGTGGCGGCCACGGCGGCTTCCACCTTCTTGCGCAGTTCATCGCTGACCGGGCCATCGCCCAGCGCACGTGACACCGTGGCTACCGAAACACCTGCAGCCAGGGCAACATCCTTGATGCGTACGGTCATTTTGCAATCGTTTTCAGTCAGATTGTCGTGATCCTGCATCAAGTCAAAAAGCTTTGCAAGCCTTTAATTACAAGGATCATTAGCAAGTAAGATGTTGTTTGATCAAGATGATCTACGATCAATATTGACAGGTGTTGTGTAATCGATTTCAATGCCATCAACGCAACGCCAGACAATAGCCAGCACCGCCCCTTTTTGGGTGCAATGCAGCAAAATAACAGTACCAGGAGACCACTCCCGATGTCGCACGACCTGATCCATCCGGAACTGATTTGCCTTGCCACGGCACCTGCCAGCAAGGAAGACGCCATCCGCCAGGCCGGCCAGCTGCTGGCCCGCGCCGGCTGTATCGATGCCGCCTATATCGACAGCCTGCTGGCGCGTGAAGCCGTGGCCAACACCTTCCTGGGGCATGGCGTATCCATTCCGCACGGCATGGTGGAAGACCGCCACCTGATCAAGCGCACCGGTATCGCCATCCTGCAGATTCCGCAGGGGCTGGAGTGGAATCCGGGGCAGGTCACCCACCTGCTGTTTGCTATTGCCGCCCAGTCGGACGAACACATCCAGCTGCTGCGTCGTCTTACCCGCCTGCTGCAGGACGAAACCCGCCTGCAGCAGCTGTTTGCCACCAGCGATACGCAAGAGCTGATCGCCGCCCTGTCCGATAGCGCGGCCGCGCCGGCCCAGGCAGCTACCGCAGCCGGCGACCTGGCCGAACAGTTCGAATGGGTGGTGGACTACCCCAACGGCCTGCACGCCCGTCCGGCCACCGCCTGGGTGGAAACCGCCCGTCAGTACGCCGCACAAGTGCAAGTACGCCATGGCCACCATGTGGCCGATGCCAAAAACATGATTTCCCTGCTGCAACTGGGCTTGCAACGTGGCGACCGGCTGGTGGTATCGGCCGAAGGCAACGATGCCGCTGGCCTGCTGCAAGCCCTGCAAGGGGTGATGAGCCGCCTGACCGCACAGGAACAGACCGACGCAGCCCTGGCCGCGCAAAAAGCCCAGGCCCAGCGCAGCGAACACAACTGGCAGCCGCCCGGCCACCCGCTGGAAGTGGCCGGCATCAGCGCCAGCCCCGGTCTGGCGATTGGGCAGGTACATGTGCTGACCCACGGCCTGCCGGCCATTCCCGATCACCCGCTGGCCCTGGCCGAAGCCGGTGACAAGCTGCATGTCGCACTGGCAGAAACCCGCGCCGAACTGGCCAAGCTGGCCGAAGACACCGCCCAGCGCCTGGGTAATGCCGAAGCCGCCATTTTCAAAGCGCAGGCCGAACTGCTGAGCGATACCGACCTCATCACCCTGTCCTGCCAGCTGATGGTGGAAGGCCACGGCGTGGCCTGGTCCTGGCATCAGGCGGTGGAACGGCTGGCCGACCGCCTGGCCGCGCTGGGCAACCAGCTGTTGGCCGCCCGTGCGGCCGACCTGCGCGACGTGGGCCGCCGCGTGCTGGGCAAGATCGACCCCAGCCTGCAGGCCACCACCCTGGCCGAGCTGCCGGACAACTGCATTCTGCTGGCTAGCGATTTATCGCCGTCCGATACCGCCGGGCTGGATACCAACAAGGTGATTGGTCTGGCCACCGCCCAGGGCGGCCCCACTTCGCACACCGCCATTCTGGCGCGCACGCTGGGCCTGCCGGCACTGGTAGCTGGTGGCCCCGGCCTGCTTGGCGTCGCCAATGGCACCGCCGCCATTCTGGATGGCCAGAGCGGCCGGCTCTACCTGAGCCCGAGCGAACTCGACCTCAAATCCGCCCGCGAGTGGATGGCGCAACAGCAACTGCGCAAAGAGCGCGAAGAAGCCGAACGCAGCCTGCCGGCAGAAACCCGCGACGGCCACCGCGTGGAAGTGGCCGCCAACGTCAACCGCCCGGACCAGGTGGCTGCGGCCATTGCCTCTGGCGCCGAAGGCGTGGGCCTAATGCGTACCGAGTTCCTGTTCCTGGAACGTGACGACAGCCCAGACGAAGCAGAACAACTGGCTACCTATCAGGGCATGCTGCAGGCACTGGAAGGCCGCCCGCTGATCGTGCGCACGCTGGATATCGGCGGCGACAAGCAAGTGCCCTATCTGAACCTGCCGCATGAGGAAAACCCCTTCCTCGGCATGCGTGGTGCCCGCCTGCTGCTGCGCCGCCGCGACCTGCTGGAACCACAACTGCGCGCACTATACCGCGCCGCCCGTGGTGGTCAGCCGCTGTCCATCATGTTCCCGATGATTACCTCGCTCAAGGAAATCACCCGCCTGAAGGGCCTGTGTGAAGGCATCCGCCGCGAGCTGGATGCCCCGGTGGTTCCGATCGGCATCATGGTGGAAGTCCCTGCCGCCGCCACCCTGGCCGACAAGCTGGCCGAGCATGTGGACTTTTTCTCCATCGGCACCAACGACCTCACCCAGTACGCTCTGGCCATCGACCGCCAGCATCCGGAACTGGCGGCAGAAGCCGACAGCCTGCACCCCGCCGTGCTGCGCCTGATCCACCAGACCGTACAGGGTGCAGCCCTGCATGGCCGCTGGGTAGGTGTGTGCGGCGGCATTGCCGGCGACCCCTTCGGTGCCGCCCTGCTCACCGGCCTGGGTGTCAACGAACTGTCGATGAGTCCGCGTGACGTCGCCAGCGTCAAGGCCCGCCTGCGCGGCAGCGACTTTGCCAAGCTGGCCGCACTGGCGCAGCAGGCACTGGATTGCGATAGCGCCGAAGAAGTCCGCGCCTTGCAGAGCCTGCTGTCATGAATAGCCCGCTGATCACCATTACCCTGAATCCGGCCATCGACCAGACCGTCTGCGTGCAGAATTTTCAGCCCGGCGCAGTCAACCTGGCGCTGTCCAGCAGCAGCAATGCCGGCGGCAAGGGCGTCAACGTTGCCAGCTGCCTGGCCGACTGGGGCTTGCCGGTGCTGGCCACCGGCCTGCTCGGCCGCAATAACAGCGAGGCTTTCGAAGCCCTGTTCAAGGACAAGGGCATTGCCGACCGCTTTATCCGTGTGGCGGGCGATACCCGCGTCAACATCAAGCTGTCTGATCTGGCCAATGCCAGCACCACCGACATCAACCTGCCCGGCCTGACGGTGGGCGAAGCCCAGTGGGAACGCCTGCTCACCCTGCTGGCGGCAGACATCAACCCCGGCAGCCAGATCGTGCTGGCCGGCAGCCTGCCGCAAGGGCTGGAGCCGGAGCGGCTACCGGTGCTGATCGGCAAGCTGCGCCAATGGGGCGCGCATGTGCTGCTGGACAGCAGCGGCCCGGCACTGGCCAGCGCACTGGCCGCGCCACGCGCCAGCCTGCCGGACTGCATCAAGCCGAATCGCCACGAACTGGAGCAATGGGCGGGACGCCCCCTGCCCACCCTGGACGATGTCCTCGCCTGCGCCCGCCAACTGCAACAGGCCGGCGTGGCCGAGGTGGTGGTGTCGCTGGGCGAGGAAGGCGCGCTGTTTGTGCTGGACAGCAGCCCGGCGCTGCTGGCGCGACTGCCGGTACAAAACCCGCTCAGCACCGTGGGTGCAGGTGACGCACTGGTAGCCGGCCTCAGCGCTGCGCGCCACCAGCGACTGGCAGGTGAAGACCGTGCCCGGCTGGCCGTGGCCTTTGCCACTGCCAAGCTGGCGCGCATCGGCCCACACCTGCCGGCACGCGACCAGGTGGAACAACTGGCACGGCAAGTGGAAGTGCAGCACTTGCAGTAAGAGCGGTTAACAAAATAGCGCAGCATTCCTGAGGCAAGGCGCGCCGACGCAGACAGTACAAGCAGTACGACCAGGAGGCGCAACGCCGCATCAGGTTTTTTGTTAGCTGCTCTAAACCATCATGCTGCGGGCAGGCAAGACTCACCACCCCCGCCACGCGGCAGATCATCAGCAAAGCAACAACAACAGGCAGACAAAACTAGGAGAAAGACAATGGCAAACCTGCTGGCAGTAATTGCAGCCCCAGACCGCAGCACCCAGGCCATGTTGGCTGGTGAAGCCTTGCGTCAGGCGGCAAGCAAGCTGAAACACAAGATCGATGTGGAAATTCATACCGCACAGGGCGTGCAACAGCCGCTGAGCGCCAGCGCCATCGCCAGTGCCGATGCGGTGCTGCTGCTGGGTGAAGCCGCCGCGCAAGACGTGCGTTTTGCCAACAGCCACACCCTGCTCAGCTCACTGGAAGCCGTACTAGCCGATGCCGAAGGCCAGCTCAAGGCCAGCCTGAACGCCCAGACCGCCAGCAGCGCGCTGCGCATTGTCGGCATTACCTCCTGCCCCACCGGCATTGCCCACACCTTCATGGCCGCTGAAGGCCTGAGCCAGGCAGCACAAAAGCTGGGCCACAGCATCCGCGTGGAAACCCAGGGTTCGGTCGGCGCACAGGACACCCTGACTGCCGATGAAATCCGTCTGGCCGATGTGGTGATCATCGCGGCAGATACCCAGGTCGATCTGGCGCGCTTTGTTGGCAAACGCTTGTACTCCAGCGGCACCAAGCCGGCCATCAACGATGGCGAAAACCTGGTGCGTCGCGCCATTGCCGAAGCCCAGCCGCACGCGGCCAGCCAGGCCGCCGGCAGCACCGCGGCGGCCACGGCAGCAACAGCCAGCCAAAGCGAACAGCGCAGCGGCCCCTACAAGCATCTGATGACTGGCGTGTCCTTCATGCTGCCCTTCGTCACTGCTGGCGGCATCATGATTGCGCTGGCTTTTGCGCTGGGCGGCATTTACGCCTTTGACGACGCGCACAAGGGCACGCTGGCCTGGGCCTTGTTCCAGATTGGTGCCAAGTCGGCGTTTGCGCTGATGGTGCCGATTCTGGCTGGTTATATCTCCTACTCCATCGCCAACCGTCCGGGCATTGCCCCCGGCATGGTGGGCGGCATGTTGGCCGCCAGCCTGGGCTCCGGCTTTCTCGGTGGTATTGCCGCCGGTTTCATCGCCGGTTACGGCACTGACTGGCTGAACAAGAAAATCCAGCTGGGACGTAATCTGGACGGCCTGAAGCCGGTACTGATCCTGCCGGTGCTGGGCTCCCTGCTGGTGGGCCTGCTGATGATCTACGTCATCGGTACGCCGGTAGCCGCCCTGCTGGCGATGCTGACCGAAGCACTCAAGAGCATGCAGGGCAGCAGCGCCCTGCTGCTGGGTGCCATTCTGGGCGCGATGATGGCCTTTGACATGGGCGGCCCGGTGAACAAGGCAGCCTACGCCTTTGCCACCGGCCTGATCGCCAGCCAGGTCTACACCCCGATGGCCGCCGTGATGGCAGCCGGCATGACCCCGCCGCTGGGTATTGCCCTGGCCACCAAGCTGTTTGCCGACCGCTTTACCGCCGACGAGCGCGAAGCCGGCAAGGCCGCTGGCGTGCTGGGCATTTCCTTCATCAGCGAAGGGGCGATTCCCTTTGCCGCCCGCGATCCGCTGCGGGTGATTCCATCGCTGATGGTGGGTTCGGCCGTGACCGGTGCCATCTCCATGGCCATGGGCGTGGAACTGAAAGTACCGCACGGTGGCGTGTTCGTGCTGCCCATCCCCAATGCCGTCACCAATCTGGGTTCCTATCTGGTCGCCCTGGTGGTGGGCACGGTGCTGACCGCCGTGATGCTGCGCGTGCTGAAAAAACCCGTGACCCAGTAAAGCCGTCACACCGGCAGACCACAGCAGATGGTGGCCGGTTACCAATTTCCCTCTCTCGGGCCAACTCCTTTGTGGGTTGGCATTTTTTTTGCCCCGTACATGGAAATGGCATCTTAAAAAAACGGAAATTTCCAGAACGGAATGGCCAGAGCACAGCATGGCAGCGCTGCTATGGTAGAGCCCATTCCCGCCGTGGCAGGCAAGCTTGCGCCAAGCCCGGCTTACTCTGGAGAACCATCACATGTCTGCCCCTGCCCTGTCCGCCGCCGATGTCAAACTGGGCCTGCGTGAAAAAGTAGCTTATGGACTGGGCGACATGGCGTCCAATCTGTCGTTTGGTGCCGTGTCGCTATTCCTGCTGTTTTTCTATACCAATATCTTTGGCCTGAGCGCAGGTGAAGCCAGCCTGATCTTCCTGATCGCCCGCATCATCGACGCGCTGTTCAACATCCTGCTGGGCTACGCCATCGACAAGACCCACAGCCGCCACGGCAAGCTGCGGCCCTATCTCTTGTATGGCGCACTGCCGCTGGGTGTACTGACCGTACTGTGCTTCAGCACCCCGGACACCAGCTACAAGTTTACCTACGCCCTGGTGAGCTACACCGTGTACTGCCTGGCCTACACCACGGTGAATACCCCCTATTCGGCCATGAACAATATGCTGACCCAGCACGCCATGTCGCGCTCCTCGCTGTCGGTCTATCGCATGGTGTTTGCCACCCTGGGCTACTTTGTGGTGTCGGTGTATGCCGACCAGCTGATTCGCCGCTTTGCCGATCCGCGCACCGGCTACCAGCTCACCATCGCCCTGTTCGCCGTGCTGGCCACCCTACTGTTCTATGCCTGCTTTGCCATGACCAAGGAGCGCATCCACCAGCACAAGGACGAAGCGCCCAGCCTGCGCCAGATGGTGCAGGCCATCACCGGCAACCTGCCCTTGTTCCACCTGTCCATGTTCACCGTGTTTACCTATATCGCCTACAGCGTGTGGATGGCCGCCGCCATTTACTACATCAACTATGTCCTGCGCGATGAAGCCTATACCGCCAGCTTTTTCGCCATCCAGACCGTGGCCAATGTGGCTGGCACCATTGCCTCGGAACAGCTGATTTCCCGTTTCGGCAAGAAAAAACTGACCCTGCTCACCCTCGGTGCCGGTGCCTTGGCACTGGCCTACCAGTACTGGCTGGCGGGTGACAGCCGGCTGGCCATCATGGCCTGCGTCTGCATATACAGCGCCGCCATGGGCAGTATCTTTGTCTGCATGTACGCCATGGTGGCCGACACCGTGGAATACGCCGAATGGAAGCACCATGTACGCACCGAAGGTGCCATCTACGGCTATTTCAACTTCATCACCAAGGTAGCCATGGCCATTGCCGGCGGGCTGGCCGGACTGATCCTGCAGTATGCCGGCTACGACGCGGCCCATATCACGCCGCGGGCACAAGACTGGATCGCCCTGATGATGACGCTGATTCCCGCCGCTATGTTCGTACTCGCACTGCTATTCGTGCTGCGCTACCAGCTGGATGAAGACAGCTATCTGCGCATGGTGGGCCAGATCGAAGCACGCAAGCAGCTCGCCGCTGCTCAGCCACAGGAGTCCTGAAATGACCATCTCCCATGTAGAACTGATCGCCCGCATGAGCCCGCAAGACAAGGTAACCCTGCTGAGCGGGCATGGCCTGTGGCGTAGTGCCAGCCTGCCGCAGCTGGGCATCAGCGACTTTGTCATGACCGACGGCACCTATGGCGTGCGCTACAGCACTGCCCAGATCGACCAGCAGGAAAGCTGGAACATCAGCGACTTCCTGTCGGTGATTCAGCAGGACGCAGGCCAACAGGCAGACGATGGCAAGGGCGGCTCGGAAGCGCTGTTTGGCCACTCGCGCCCGGCCACCTGCTTCCCCAACGGCTCCAGCCTGGCCTGCAGCTGGGATGTGGCGCTGGTGGAACAAATGGGCCGTGCGCTGGCCATCGAATGCCAGTCCATGGGCGTGGGCCTGCTCTTGGGGCCGGGCATCAATATCCGCCGCACGCCGCTGGCCGGGCGTGGCTATGAATATTACTCGGAAGATCCGCTGCTTAGCGGCGATCTGGCTGCCGCACTGATCAACGGCCTGCAACAAGAAGGCGTGGGAGCCAGCCTCAAGCACTTTGCCTGCAACAACTCGGAATACATGCGCACCGAGATGGATTCCATCGTCGAGGAACGGGCGCTGCGCGAAATCTATCTGTACGGTTTCCAGCGCGCCATTGCCAAGGCCAAGCCGTGGACGGTGATGTCCTCTTACAACCGGCTGAACGGCGAGCAGACCTCGCAACACCACTGGCTGCTGACCCAGGTATTACGTGAAGAGTGGGGCTATCAGGGGCTGGTGATGTCCGACTGGTACGGCATCAAGGACCGCTCGGCCTCCTTGCTGGCCGGCAATGAACTGGCCATGCCGGAAAACCCGCTGGACAATGCCGAACTGCTGGCCGCCATCGAAGAGGGTCGCATTCCGGATGAGGTGCTGGACAGCGCCTGCCTGCACATGCTGCAGCTGATAGCCAAGGTGCATGCTGGCCGCCGCCCTGGCACCGAGGCTGATTTTGCTGCCCATCACCGCCTGGCACGGCAGGTTGCCGCCGAATCACTGGTATTGCTGAAGAACGAACACGAGCTGTTGCCGCTGGATGGCCAACAGTTGCAGCGGCTGGCTGTCATCGGCAAACCGGCCCTGCAGCCGGTGATACAGGGCTCGGGCTGCGCCACCACCCAGCCCTGGCAGCTGGACTGCCCGCTTGATGAAATCCGGGAACAGGCAGGCCAGTCAGTACGCGTCGATTACGCCGTCGGTGCGCCCGATGATGAACACGACAACGAAGCCGCACTGCAGGAGGCCTGTACCATCGCCGCAGCCGCCGAGCTAGCAGTGGTGTTTGTCAGCACGGCTATCGGGGTAGATGGTGAAAATGGCGACCGCCAGCAACTGGGCTTGCTGCCCAGTCACGAACGCCTGATCAGCCGGCTGGCCGCCGTGCAGCCCAAACTGGTGGTGGTGCTGTGCAATGGCGATGCGGTACTGATGCCCTGGCTGCAACAGGTACCGGCGGTACTGGAATGCTTCTTTGCCGGCCAAGGCATGGGCCATGCCGTCGCCGCCACACTGTTCGGTCACAACAACCCCAGCGGCAAGCTCACCACCACCCTGCCCAACAGCCTGGAAGAAACCCCGGCCTATCTGCATTACCCTGGTGAAAACGGCCGTCACCATTACGGTGAGGGCCTGTATGTCGGTTATCGCTATTACGACCAGCGCCAGATAACACCGCTCTTTCCCTTTGGCCATGGCCTGAGCTACAGCCGCTTCGACTACCGCGACCTGCAGCTCTCCAGCCAGCAAATCGACGAACACGACACGCTGAGTCTTGGCGTGGATATCCATAACGTTGGCAAGCGTGCCGGCAAGGAAATCGTGCAGCTGTACATCGCCCCGCCGCCCTCGGCACTGGGCCGCCCACTGCAGGCTTTGCGGGCGTTTGCCAAGGTGGATATTCCTGCGGGTGAAAGCCGCCACGTCCGGTTCACCCTGCAGCGTGAGGATTTTGCCTATTACGACCCGGCCCACGCCACCTGGGTGGTGGACAGCGGCCAGTATGAAATCCGCATCGGTGCATCCAGCCGCGACATCCGCTTGCACACCACGCTAGCGGTTTCGGCGCAGCCTCCCTACCCCAGGCTCAAGGCCGACTCCTCGCTGGTGCAGCTGACCCGCCACCCTCCCATGCTGCAGGCGGTGGCCGAACTGGTAGCAAGCAAATGCCCGCTCAGCGTGGCCGAAGCCCGCGCCAAACTGGTGAGCATGGCCCCCGACATGTTCGGTGGCCTGTTCATCACCCTCACCGCCATGCTGGAGCTGGAGATCAGCCGCGACGAGCTGCAGCAGATCCTGCAGCGCTTCAATGGCATGCGGCCGGAGAACGCCCGCTAGGCATCGCTATTTTTTCATCGAGATGTCAAGCCGCTGTCACATAACAAGGCGACAATCTGTCCCGAGCCAGCGGCTTGCGCTGGATTGTCTCTTGTTCCGTTGTTTCTTCTCGGCTTTACTCTCGGGCCAACCCCTCTCCGGGTTGGCATTTTTTTTGGCCTTGCCACCCCGCCAGCCTGATTAGACCCGCTAGCAAAACCCCCGCTGCTGCGTTGCGCCGCCTTGCCCTACTATTTGTACTGTCTGCGGTGGCGCGCCTTGGCCCGAGTTCTCTACGAGGTTTTATTCGCAGCTCTTGATGCCCATGCCAGCCGCGCTCCCCACCACGGGGCCAGGCAGATATCGTCTAGCCCGCCATTTGGCGCTAGACTGCCGGCTGCCCTGTTTACCGACACCCATCATGAAATCGAAATCCTCCTCCGGCGGCCTGGTTTACTCCACCGAGCACGGCCGCATGTGCCCCGACTGCCGCCAGCCTGTTGAAGCCTGTCGCTGCCAGCAAGACACCCTGCCCAGCGGCGATGGCATCGTGCGCGTCAACCGCGAGAACAAGGGCCGTGGCGGCAAGACCGTCACCCTGGTCAAGGGCGTGCTGCGCGACAGTGCCGGCCTGACAGCACTGGGCAAGCAGCTGAAAAACGCCTGCGGCAGCGGCGGCACCGTCAAGGATGGCATCATCGAAATCCAGGGCGACCATGTCGCTACCGTGATTGCCACCCTGCAAAAGCTGGGCTTCCAGGTAAAACGCGCGGGCGGCTGAGGCGGCCTGATGTAGCACTCCCGCAGGACGGTTACGCCCCATTCCTGCCTGGCGTGTCATGCCGGGCACTGCGCCTGCATTCATGCGCACAATTGAAAAAATACAACACAAATTTTCCAATGGTGAAAATTTAGTATTATTTTTTCACGGCAAAATCGTTTCTCCCCGTATGCTGGCTGGCATGACATCCGCCCATACCGACCCGCTCTCGCCCAGCAGCCAGCCCGATCCCGCCTGGCTGGGCGAGCAAATCCGCCAGCTGCGCAAGTTGCGCCAACTGTCGCTGCAACAGCTAAGCAGCGCCACCGGCCGTTCCATCGGCTTTCTGTCACAGCTGGAACGCGGCAAAAGCCAGCCCAGCGTGTCCGACCTGAACAAGCTGGCCAGCGCGCTGGCCGTCCCCTACAGCGTATTTTTCAGCCAGGCACCGCAGCACGAGCGCGGGCTGGTGGTACGCCAGGCGCATCGTCCGGTACTGCACTACGCCGAAGGGGTCAGCGATGCCCTGCTGTCGCCCGGCTTTGGTGGCGAGCTGCAACTGATGCTGAGCCGGTTTGCGCCCGGTGCCAGCTCTGGCGTGCAGACCTTGACTCATGGTGGCGATCAGGGCGGCATGGTGCTGTGTGGTGAGCTGGAATTATGGGTGGACGAACACTGCCATCAGCTGCAAGCCGGCGACAGTTTCAGCTTCCACAGCAGCCGCCCACACCGTTACCGCAACCCCGGCACCGTCGAAACCCAGGTGATGTGGGCTTATACCGTCAGCAACTAAGCCCCGGACCGCACTGCCACAGAGGAGATGCCATGTTTGAATCCAGCGCGCATTACCCGCCTACCTGGTATGCCGCCACCAGCCAGGCCGAACAAATCGAACGCCCGCCCCTGCAGCAGGATCTGGACGTGGACGTACTGGTGGTGGGTGCCGGCTATACCGGCCTCTATACCGCACACAATCTGGCCGATGCCGGTGTCAACGTGGCGGTGATCGAGGCCAGCCGGGTTGGCTGGGCGGCAAGCGGACGCAATGGCGGCCAGCTTATCCTGGGCTTTTCCTGCGACATGCCGCCCATTGAAGCGGCCTTGGGGCTGGAGGCAGCACAGGAAATCTGGCAACTATTGCGCGGCGCAGTCGCCGACATCCGCCACAAGATTGCGCAGCATCACATCGACTGCGAACTGGCGACAGGCCATCTATGGACATCCGTCCTGTGGCAGCGCATCCGGCTGCTATCCGAGTGGCAGGAGCATGCGGCCCGCCATTACGACTACCAGGCACTGGAGTTCGTCCCGCGCAAGGACCTGCCACAGCATGTTGGCTCAGAGCGCTATGTGGCCGGGCTGATCGACCATGAAGGCGGCCACTTTCATCCGCTCAAATACATTCTGGGGCTGGCCCGTGCCGCCGAAGAAAAAGGCGTGGCCATTTTCGAACAGACCCGCGCCCTGTCCTACACCAGCCAGGGCGATGGCTGCGTGGTGCAAACGGCACAGGGCCGGATACGTTGCCGCAAACTGGTACTGGCCACCAATGCCTATGTCGACCAGCTGGACCCGGCACTGGAGCGCAAGATCATGCCGGTAGGCACCTACATGATTGCCACCGAACCGCTGCCCGAAGAAGTGGCAAGCCAGCTGCTGCCCAGCAATATGGCGGTTTCCGACAACCAGTTCATCCTCGACTATTTCCGCCTGAGTGCCGACCGCAGCCTGCTGTTCGGTGGCAAATGCACTTATTCCGGCCGCACCCCGGCCAATCTCACCGTCAGCATGCGTGCCGACCTGCTACGGGTTTTTCCGCAACTGGCCCCCTATCGCATCACCCATACCTGGGGCGGGCATATCGACATTACCGTACCGCGCACTCCGGATTTCGGCTACCGCGACAATGTCTACTGGGCGCAAGGTTTTTCCGGCCACGGCGTGGTGCCCACCTGCGCGGCGGGCCGGGTACTGGCCAATGCCATTCTGGGGGATAGCCACCTGCTGCAGCAGTTCATGCGCCTGTCCAACCCCGACTTTCCCGGCGGCAAGCTGCTGCGCGTGCCGCTGCAGGCGGCCGGCATGTTCTATTACCGCCTGCGCGACTACGCCATCCCCGGCCTGAGCTACTGAAACCCTGCAGGCAAAGCCAGGGCAAGGCACATCGGAACCGACAGTACATGCGATAAGGCACCGAGGCTCCACGCTGGCTCAGGAGTTTTGCTCTCCACCCAAACCGGATTTCCCACCGTCAACAGGAGTTGCCCATGACCGCCCACCCCGGTTCACAAGCTGCCTACCAGTTGTTGAAGCACACCGCCCGCCAGACACTGGCCAGCACACCGTACACCGGCCCGCTATGGCTGCTGGACCCGGCACTGGTACGTCAACAATACCTGGCCTTGCAACAAGCCCTGCCACGCGCCCGCATCCACTATGCGGTCAAGGCCAATCCGCACCCGGCCATTCTGCACACCCTGCAGGCACTGGGCAGCGATTTCGAGATTGCCTCGGAGCAGGAGCTGGACAGCCTGTTGCAACTGGGCGTGGATGCCGCACGCATCCTGTATTCCAATCCGATCAAGGCAAGGCGTGCCATTCGCTACGCTTACCAGCATGGCGTGCGCTGGTTTGCCAGCGACAGTGTGGAAGAAACCCTGAAAATTGCCGCCGAAGCGCCGGATGCCACCCAGTACCTGCGCCTGGAAGTGGACAACAACAGCAGCGACTACCCGCTGGGCACCAAGTTTGGCCTGGCCATTGCCGAAGTGCCGGCGCTGCTGGCACAAGCGCGGCTACATGGTGTGGACATCGGCGGCGTGCACTTTCACGTGGGCAGCCAGTGTCGCGCCCCGGCAGCCTGGCTGCGCGCCATCGACACCGTCTGGCCGGTGATGACCCAGCTGGGCGAACAAGGCTTCCGTCCCCGCCTGTTGAATCTGGGCGGCGGCTTTCCCATCACTTATGACAAGCAAGCGCCGGACATCGCCAGTATTGGCACGGCACTCATGCCACGGCTGGCGCAGCTTCCTGACGACTGTGAAGTCGTGGTGGAACCTGGCCGCTACATGAGTGGCCCGGCAGGCCTGTTCATCTGCGAAGTGATCAATGTGCAGCACAAGCATGGCAAGCGCTGGGTATATGCCGATGCCGGCATGTTCAGCGGACTGTACGAGCTGATGGATGGCTTTCACTACCCGCTGGAGCTGAATGGCACCACAGCCGGCGCCGGCACCCAGGCCATCCTGGCCGGCCCCACCTGTGACAGCTGCGATGTGCTGACAGAAGCCATGCCGCTACCGGATGCGCTGCAGGAAGGGGATTTGCTGTGGTTCTATCACAGCGGGGTCTACACCCAGAATCTGGTGACTGCCTTCAACGGCATGCCGGCTCCGCGTGTGGTGGTGTGCCCAGAACAAGGATGATGGCTAGTCGGCCAGATCAGTCAGTAACTGACGCAAGGGTGGTGGCAGCAAGGCATGCAGACGCTGGCGCAAAGCTGCTTCGCGGCGCTGCCACCATACCCCGCAAGCGACCACGGCCAGGCCCAGTAAACTGAGCGCCAGTGGAAACAACAGGCTGTCGCGGAACACGCTATAGGCCAGATGCCCCAAATACATGGCAACACCCAGCCCGCCCAGCACGGCCAGCACCCGCCGCGCCAGAGCCGTGCCGCAGGCAATCAGCAGCAGGTTGACGCAAAGATAGCCAAACTTGCCCAGCTCGCTGTCACTGTCTAGCAAGGACAGGCCACCCCAGAAGGCAAGGCCGCCAAACAGATACAGCCAGAAAGCAAAATCGGGTTGACGGCCACTGCGCACATCTACCCAGAAGGCCAGCCCAAGCATCAGCAAACCAAAATAGATCGACACCAGTCGCGACAAGGTCCAGTCGGCATGCTCCAGCCCGGCCAGATACGGGGCCAGATCCATGCTCATATACCATAGCGTCACCGCGACCGGCAGCATGATAAAAGGCAACCGATAACGCCACAGCAACACCACACCACAGGCCAGCGTGGCTGGCTCCATCATCATCCAGCGCCAGTCAATCAACTGATGGTAATCGCGATACGGGACATCCCCCGCCCACCAGCCCAGCGCATGCTGTACACCGTACACGGCCAACGGCGTCAAGCTTACCGCCAGTGCCAGCAGAATACCGGCAGGCAATGCCAGCTGCCGCCCTAACAGCAGGCGTCCAAGCCACAAGCTGCCGCTGCCATAGGCCAGGGCGATACCGGCCAGGCCCCAGCCGCCAAAGCGCTCCCAGCCCAGGGTAATGAACAGACTCATGGCGGCCAGGGCAATCAGGCCCCCCAGGTAATACAACACATGGCTAGCCTGAAAGCGCGGAACATGCTGATTCTGCGCCGATAAAAAGCGCCACAATGGCTCTAGCTGCTGCGGCTCCAGCAAACCCTGCTCCACGGCCTGCTGCAGTTGGCTGCGTTTGACTTGCATGGCGACCTCCTTAGCTTTAGCTACTGGCTCAACGTCCGCCGGACACATCCAGAATGCTGCCGGTGCAGAAGCTGGCGGCATCGGACAGCAGCCAGACAATGGCCGCGGCCACTTCCTGCGGCTGGCCACCACGCTGCATGGGCACAGCCGGTGCCAGCCGCTCCACCCGGCCCGGCTCGCCGCTGAGGGCGTGGATGCCGGTTTCGATCAGGCCGGGGCGCACGGCATTGACGCGGATGCCCTCGCTGGCCACTTCGCGTGCCAGGCCCAGCGTGAGCGTGTCGATGGCCCCCTTGCTGGCAGCGTAATCGACATATTCGCCGGCACTCCCCAAACGGGAGGCGGCGGAAGAAACATTGACAATGATGCCGCCACGCCCGCCATGACGGGTGGACATGCGGCGCACCGCCTCGCGGCAGCACAGCATCGGCCCCGCCACGTTCAGCTGCAGCATATGCTGGATGCGTTCGGCACTGAAGCTGTCCAGCCGCCCCATGGGCGCGGTGGCTCCGGCATTGTTGACCAGGCCATCGATGCGGCCAAAGCGGGTAGCAACGGCGGCAAACAGCTGGATGATCTGCGCCTCGTCCGACACATCGGCCTGAAACGCCTGCGCTTCGCCGCCCTGGGCGCGGATGGCCGCCACCACTTGCTGCGCGGCCGCCTCATCCTGCCGGTAATTCACCGCCACCTGCCAGCCGGCACTGGCCGCTAGCACGGCGGTAGCCGCACCAATACCACGGGAAGCACCGGTAATCAGCAGGGTCTGGCTCATGTCAGGTTTGTCCTTCGCGCAGAAAGCGCTGGTACCAGCCCACGCGGGCGGTGCGGGCGGTGTCGAATGTGCTGGCGAGACCAGCCTCGTCGCTGCCGGCGACCTGCGCGGTCAGGGCCGCCAGCGCCAGGCGGTAGCGTTCCAGCTCGTCCAGCAAGGCCGAGCGGTTGGCCAGGGTAATGTCTTTCCACATTTCCGGGTGACTACCGGCAATACGGGTGAAATCACGGAAACCGGTGGCGGCGAAATCGAAGCAGCGTTCGGCATCCGGCTTGCCGGCCACCATGCCGACATAGGCAAAGGCCAGCAGGTGCGGCAGATGGCTGACCGTGGCAAATACGCTGTCGTGTTCGGTCGGACTCATGCGATGGATCACCGCACCACAGGCCTGCCACAACGCGGCCACCGTATCGCAAGCGCCGATGCTGGTTTCCGGCAAGGGGGTGAGCACCACCTTGCGTTTTTCATACAGGCCGTACTGGGCAGCAGCCGCGCCGGAAAGCTCGGAGCCGGCAATGGGATGGGCCGGCACGCAGCCGGCCAGATGCGCCGGCAAATGGGTGCGGAACAGCTCGGCCACATCGCCCTTGGTACTGCCGGCATCACTGACGATGGCATGCGGCTGCAAATGCGGAGCCATGGCCTGCATCATGCGGCCCATCTGCCCCACCGGGCAGGCCAGCAAGACCATGTCGGCACGGCTGGCCACTGCGGCCAGATCCTGGCTGATTTCATCCACCACGCCCAGCTCCAGCGCGCGGGTCAGGTTGTCCAGCGTCCGGCCTACGCCGATCACATGCTGCACCTTGCCCGCCCGTTTCAGCGACAGCGCAAATGATCCACCGATCAGCCCGACCCCGACCACCACCAAGGTGGTAATACCCTGCTGCACCTGACTCCCCTTTCCTGCCCTGTTACCATCTGGCCCTGCCTCATCTGCGGCGGGCGAAAGAGCTATGATAAGCGATTTTGCGCCCGCGCCAAGCCCGCAAACCATCAAAGGAGCCGGCCATGTCCTGCACCGTGTATGTCTATTTCAAGATTGAACCGGCCAGCGGTCGCCAGCTATTGCCGGCGCTGCGCCAGATGCAGGCCGCACTGGCAGTCGATGGCATCCGCGCCAGCTTGCTGCGCCGTGCCGATGAGCCGGCTGATGTGCCGCTACAGACCTGGATGGAGGTGTATCTGGGAGTGGAGGATGTGGCGCAGTTTCGCCAGAGGATGCAGCAGGCGCTGGACTGTTTTGTCGGTACGGAACAGATGCCGCCACGGCACCTGGAATACTTTCAGCCGCTGGAGTGATCAGGTAGCACAGACGGCAGCGCGGCTAGACCGGCAAATTGAGCTGTTCAGCAGGACGGGCCAGATGAAAACCCTGCACGAAGTCACAGCCGGCAGCGCGGGCGATATCCAGCTGCATGGCGCTTTCGATGCCCTCACCCACCACTTTCGCTCCGTGCAGATGCAGGATGTCCACCAGCCGGGCCAGCTTGTCGCGCACCCCCGGGCGCATCAGCGCGTGACGCATCAGTACCTTGTCCAGCTTGACGTAATCCGGCTCCAGCAGCCATACCCGCTCCAGATTGGATGCGCCCTGGCCAAAATCATCCAGTGCGATCTTGAAACCCAGGCTGCGGTAACGCTGTACCGCCTCGTACAAGCGCATGGGATCGCTCACCGCGTCTTCCACCACTTCCAGACAGATCTGGCTGGCCGGAATCTGCAAGTATTGCAGCACCTCGGCAAAAAACTGGCCATGGGTTTCGCTGACATTGACCAGATGCTGGGCATTCACATTCAGTGACAGCACCAGATCAGCCGGTGGGTGTTGCAGCAGGAAATTGAGCAGGTGCAGACAGCGCAACTGGCGGTCGAGAAAGACCGAACGGCGTGGCGACGTTTCCGCGGCAAACAGTACGGTAGGAATCAGCTGGCCGCCAAAGCTGTCGGTCACCCGCGCCAGTGCCTCTACCGACCACAAACGGGTTCCGCCATTGGCTTCCAGTGCATAAATCGGCTGATACACCGAGCGGAAACGCCATTCTTCGTGACGGCCACGTACCCGGCCAGCTTGCAGGCTGAGCGCCTGCTGTTCGAACTGGTGTGCGTTCAACAACTGATTGATATGCGCCAGATCACGCTCAATCGGTGCCAGTTGCGCAGGCTGGGCAAGGGCTTGCTGTTCCAGCAGGCTGGCTGCCACCATGCTGTTTCTCCTTGGACAGTCCGTGGACTGCCATTATTGCTGGAGGGGAAACGGCTCCCCCTCATCGTGGCTGCCACTATAGCGACGGCCATTTAGCGCCAGAAATAATTTAATAAGAAGACTTTATGCAAAAATGATCTAAACAGCACCAGCCGGCTGAACGCTGCCAACAATACCTCGCAGACCGTACAAGGTTTACGGCAAGCAGATAAAGCGCCGAGCGGAGATTCTGCTCGTGGGTGTCAAGCCTGCAGCACCAGCAAGGCTTGCAGTTGCTGGCAGCATGGATGCCCAGCCGGCAAAGCCTGCCCTGCAATCCTGGCCACCGGCCATAGGCCGATCAGGCTATTGGAAAGAAATACCTGCTCGGCTTGCCACAGCCGGGCCGGGGCGATATCCGCCTCGTCCAACTGATAGCCCAGCTGCGGCACATGGGCAAACAGCCAGTCGCGCAGCATGCCCTGTACGCCGTTCTGGTCCAGTCGGGGTGTGACGATGCGCTGCCCTTCCACCAGATAGACATTGCTCATGGTGGCTTCGATCAGCAAACCGCGCTGGTCCAGCATCAGCCCTTCATGGATGTCCGGGTCGCTCCATTCGGAACGGGCCAGCACGTTTTCCAGCCGGTTAAGGTGCTTGATACCGGCCAGCAAGGGCTGACAGGACAGGCGGGTGTCGCACCAGCGCACATTCACCCCGTCACGGGCACGCCCCTGCGGATAGCCGGCCCACGGCGTAACCGACACCAGGCGGGTAGGCTGGCTGTCTGCCGGCATGGCATAGCCACGCGCCCCCACACCCCGGGTGAGCAGGATCTTGGCCACGCCCTGCTCCACTCCAGCAGCCAGTTGGACGATTTCCGCCAGCAGCAAGGCTTCATCCAGCAGCGGCAGTTTCAGCCGGGCCGCGTCGGCCAGCAGCCGCTGATATTGCCAGGCCCACAGCCGGGGCTTGCCCTGACGGATTTCGATGGTGCGATAGATGCCGTCACCATAAGCCAGGCCACGATCCAGCGCGGAAATCTGCTCGCCAGGCTGGCCGTTGATCAGCATGGCCATCAGGCTTGCTCCACGCCCAGCGCACGCAGCAAGCCACGCGCCTTGTGGCGGGTTTCCTGCAGTTCACGTTGCGGGTCGGAGTCGGCCACGATGCCGCCACCGGCACGGAAGCGCAGCTGCTGCCCTTCCTGCATGAAGGTGCGGATCAGGATGTTCAGGTCCATGCTGCCATCGCGGTTGAGATAGCCCAGGCTGCCGGTATAGGCGCGGCGTGCGCTGTTTTCCAGCTCGCGGATGATCTGCATGGTGCGCACTTTGGGGCAGCCGGTGATGGTGCCGCCGGGAAACAGGGCGCGGATGGTGTCCAGTGGCGAAACATCGTCACGCAGACAGCCACGGATATTGGATTCGATGTGATGAACATAGGCATAGCTTTCCACCGCCATCAGCTCGTTCACTTCCACCGTGCCAGGCTGGCTGATACGCCCCAGATCGTTGCGCTCCAGATCGATCAGCATCACATGCTCGGCCCGTTCCTTGACGCTGGAAATCAGCCGCTGCTTGAGCGCGGCATCTTCGGCGGGGTCGGGCGAGCGTGGATGGGTGCCGGCGATCGGCCGGGTGTCGGCCCAGCCATCGCGTATCCGCAGCAGCCGCTCCGGCGAGGAGCTGACAATCTGCGCACTGCCAAAGTCGGCCAGCGCGGAAAACGGTGCCGGGTTGGCACGGCGCAGGGCGGCAAACAGGTCTGGAGCCTGCACTTCCGTCCCCAGCTCGGCGCGCCAGCCACGCGAGATGTTCACCTGGAACACATCGCCTTCGTAAATGTAGTTTTTCAGCCGCACTACCGCGTCGGTATACCAGTGCGGCGGATCTTCCTCCAGCGCCTGCAGGCTGACCGCTTGCGGTACAAAGGCAGGGATGCTGCGAACCAGCTCGCTCAGCCGCTGCCAGTCGTCGGCGCTTTCCGCCACGATCCACGCGCTTTGTTCACGACGGTTGATCAGAATGGCTGCCGGTACCCTGGCCATGGCAGCGAGCGGGAAACTGTCCGGCAGCGCCTCCGCTACCCGGCTTTCAAACTGCGACAGCAAGTCGTAGCCCAGATAGAGGAAATGCCCGCCAACAAAGGGCAGATGGTGCGGATTGTCCACCACTTGCGGCTGAAACTGACGCAGGGCCTCGACAAAAGCCTCGCCCTCTCCGGCGTGGTACAGCGTGGTGCTCTGGGCGGCAAACAGCATGTCCCAGCCCTGCTCGCCGGAGGACATCAAGAGGTAAGGGAAGTCAGCGCGACGCGCGGCATGCAGGGCCAGCAGGTCGGGCAGGAAGTCGAGTCGTTCGGTGAACATGCCAGATCCGGAAAGGCGGCACGAAGACGCCGCACAAATAAGAAAACCGCCGCGAGTGTATCGCAGCGGTTCGGGCTGTCAATCCATTTGCGCGCTGCACCGCAGTATGCGGCACGGCGCGCCAGGCATTACATGCGTTTGAATACCAGCGTGCCGTTGGTACCACCAAAGCCAAACGAGTTGGAAATGGCGATATCAATCTTCATGTCACGCGCGGTATTGGCCACGTAGTCCAGATCGCAACCGGATTCCACATCCTGCTCGTGCAGGTTGATGGTGGGTGGCGACACCTGGTTGTAAACAGCCAGGATGGAGTAAATGGCTTCCACTCCGCCAGCGCCGCCCAGCAAGTGGCCGGTCATCGACTTGGTCGAATTCACCACCAGCTTTTTGGCGTAATCACCAAAGGCAATCTTCAGCGCATTGGTTTCATTGGCATCCCCCAGCGGGGTGGAAGTACCGTGCGCATTCACATATTGCACCTGATCCGGATTGATCCGGGCGTCGCGCAGTGCATTTTGCACGCCGCGGGCCGGGCCTTCCGCACTCGGAGCGGTAATGTGGTGAGCATCGGAGCTCATGCCGAAGCCGATCAGCTCGGCATAAATACGGGCGCCGCGCTTGACCGCGTGCTCGTACTCTTCCAGCACCAGCACGCCAGCACCTTCGCCCATGACAAAGCCGTCACGGCCCTTGTCCCACGGACGGGACGCGGTTTCCGGATCGTCATTGCGCGTGGACAGCGCCTTCATGGCAGCAAAGCCGCCCATGCCCAGCTTGGAGATGGCACCTTCGGCACCACCGGCAACCATCACGTCGGCGTCGCCATACTGGATCATCCGCGCTGCATCACCGATGCAATGCGCACCGGTAGTGCAGGCAGACACGATGCCATACGACGGGCCTTGATAGCCCTTCAGGATGGATACGTGGCCGGCGATCAGGTTGATCAGCGAACCCGGAATGAAGAAGGGGCCGATCTTGCGGGCACCGCCCTGCTGTACCGCTACACCGGTGTCCTCGATCAGCGGCAAGCCGCCAATACCAGAACCGATGTTGACGCCAACGCGGGTCTTGTCCAGATCAGCAACATCGTCCAGGCCCGCATCAGCTACCGCTTGCAGCGCTGCTGCAATGCCGTAGTGGATGAACAGGTCGGAGCGACGGGCTTCCTTGGGCGAGATATACGCGCTGATATCGAAGTCTTTGACTTCGCCGGCGATCTGGCAGTTGAGCTCGCTGGCATCAAAACGGGTTACTTTGCCGATGCCGCTCTTGCCGGCCAACAGATTGGCCCAGCCGGTGGCGACATCATTGCCGACCGGGGAAATATGCCCCAGACCGGTTACTACAACTCTGCGTTTGGACACGAAGAATCTCCGTGAGAGGTGGGAGGCAGTCTCCCGATGATCCCACAACTGCTGTTTGATCATTATTACAATCAAACGAGCGTTTGGAATCCTCTATAACAAAAGAACCTCTGCTGGCGAGCCAAGGCCGCACCGCGCAGAGGTCCTGTACAGGCCTGAAAATATTACTTGTTCAGGTGGGCGGTAACGTAATCCACGGCTTGCTGAACAGTGGTGATCTTTTCAGCTTCTTCGTCCGGGATTTCGCACTCGAACTCTTCTTCCAGAGCCATTACCAGCTCAACGGTGTCGAGGGAGTCAGCGCCCAGATCATCAACGAAGGACGATTCGATCTTGACTTCAGCTTCGTTTACGCCCAGTTGTTCGGCAACGATCTTTTTAACGCGCGCTTCGATGTTTTCCATTTGTCTAAACCCTTGACCTTTCTGATTCGGGATAACAAAACCCGTGTATTCTACAAAAAAAAATTAGAGCAGCCCACCTAAATCTTGTCTTTTGTTCGACAAGCTAGTTCAGGGCATGAACATGCCACCATTTACATGCAGTGTCTGACCGGTGATATAGGCTGCGCGGTCGGATGCCAGGAAGGATGTTGCATCGGCAATATCCTTGGCATCGCCCAGACGGCCCAGGGCAATTTGCCCCACCAGCGCCTCGCGCTGCGCTTCTGGCAGCGCGCGGGTCATGTCGGTATCGATAAAGCCCGGTGCCACGCAGTTGACCGTGATATTACGGCTGCCAACTTCGCGTGCCATGGACTTGGTGAAGCCCATGATACCGGCTTTGGCTGCCGCATAGTTAGTCTGACCTGCATTGCCGGTAGCACCCACCACCGAGGCGATATTGATGATGCGGCCCCAGCGGGCCTTCATCATGCCGCGCAGCACGGCCTTGGATGCCTTGAACACCGATTTGAGGTTGGTGTCCATGATGGCATCCCAGTCGTCGTCCTTCATGCGCATCAACAGGCCATCGCGGGTGATACCAGCGTTGTTGACCAGAATGGCCACGCCGCCGAATTCCTTGTCGATGGCATCCACCAGCGCTTCGATGGCACCGTCTTCGGTCACGTTCAGCACGCGACCGGCACCACCGGCAGCCGCCAGGCGTTCGTTGATGGCAGCAGCACCGGCTTCCGAGGTAGCAGTACCAATGACAATGGCACCCTCGGCTTGCAGCGCATCGGCAATGGCTGCGCCAATGCCGCGCGAAGCGCCGGTTACCAGGGCTACTTTGCCTTGCAGACTCATTTCGGATGTCTCCTTGTTATGGGCGTCAGCACGTGGCGGGCCGGCTGGCGACCCGCCACGGATATCATTGCAGTTCGGCCTTGGCCGTTTCCAGCGCAGCAGCGTCGGTCAGCGCCAGGCACTTGACGTTGCCGTCAATGCGCTTGGCCAGACCAGCCAGCACCTTGCCCGGGCCACACTCGGCCATGGTGACGATGCCGTCGCCAGCCAGCTTCTGGATGGTTTCGGTCCAGCGCACCGGGCTGTACAGCTGGCGTACCAGCGCATCACGGATGTCGGCAGCATCGCTGTAGCTGACTACGTCGGCATTATGCAGCACCGGAATGGCCGGGGGATTGATGTGTACTTGCAGCAGGGCTTCGGCCAACTGCATGCCAGCCGGCTTCATCAGCGCACAGTGCGAAGGCACTGACACCGGCAGCGGCAGCGCACGCTTGGCACCACGGGCCTTGCAGGCTTCCATGGCGCGCTCGACGGCCGCCTTGGAGCCGGCAATCACGACCTGGCCCGGCGAATTGTAATTGACCGCTTCCACTACCTCGCCATTGGCCGCTTCGGCGCACGCAGCGCGCACTTCGTCATCAGACAGGTTGAGGATGGCCGCCATGGCCCCCTGCCCGGCCGGTACGGCGTTCTGCATGGCTTCGGCGCGCAGGCGCACCAGCTTGACGGCTTCGGCAAACGGCAGCGCGCCGGCAGCCACCAGCGCGGTGTATTCACCCAGGCTGTGGCCGGCAACAACAGCAGGTTGCTGGCCGCCTACTTCCTGCCAGGCCAGATACGTGGCCACACCGGCAGCCAGCATGATGGGCTGGGTATTGATGGTGGCATTGATGGCCTCGGCGGAATCCGCCTGCAACATGGCCCACAGGTCCACGCCCAGCGCGGTGGAGGCTTCTTCGAAGGTGTGCTTGACGACCGGCAGGTCGGCAAAGCCATCCATCATTTTCAGGCTTTGCGAGCCCTGACCGGGAAAGAGAAAGGCAAACGCCATAGACAGTCTCCGCAAATACGACGGAATAATAATCGACGGAAGGATGCGACAAACCAGACCATTCTGCCAAGCACTCAGATCAAACGCCCATGTAAATGGGCGTTATCGCATGCGAGGTAGCACATGGCCGTGACCGGCCTTCCGTCGCGAAGAATCAGTACTTCAGCAGCACGGCACCCCAGGCAAAGCCACCGCCAATCCCTTCTAGCAGAATGGTCTGGCCACGCTGGATGCGGCCATCACGCACAGCGTGATCCAGCGCCAGCGGAATGGAGGCAGCCGAGGTATTGCCCTGTTGCGGTAATGTCACGATCACGCGCTCCATCGACATGCCCAAGTGTTTGGCCGTGGATTCGATAATGCGCAGATTGGCCTGATGCGGCACCAGCCAGTCGACTTGCGCCTTGTCCACGCCAGCCTCGGCCAGGGTGGTGGCAGCGATGTCGGACAAGGCCTTGACCGCAAACTTGAATACCGCCGGGCCGTCCATGTGCAAGAAGGGAATACCCTGGATCTTGCCGCCGGAAATCTGCGCCGGGGTATTGAGGATGTCCTTGTAGCGGCCATCGGAAGCCAGCTTGGCATGCAAGATGCCCGGCTCGTCCGACGCGCCCAGCACGACCGCGCCCGCACCGTCGCCAAACAGCACGCAGGTACGGCGGTCTTCCCAGTCCATTACGCGCGACATCACTTCGGCACCGACCACCAGCACTTTGCTGGCCATGCCGCCCTTGATGTAGTTGTGCGCGGTAGTGAGGGCAAACATGAAACCGGCACACACCGCCTGCACGTCGAAGGCAGCACAACCGTGAATACCCAGCTTTTCCTGCAACAAGCAGGCGGTGCTGGGGAAAATCATGTCAGGCGTAGTGGTGGCGACGATGATCAGATCGATCTCGTCCTTGTCGATGCCAGCGCTCTGGATTGCCGCCTCGGCGGCTTTCAGGGCCAGATCACTGGTGGTTTCTTCATCGGACACGATGTGGCGGGCGTGAATGCCAGTGCGCGAAACAATCCATTCGTCACTGGTTTCCACGCGCTCGGCCAGCATCGCATTCGTGAGCACATTGGATGGCAGATAACTGCCAGTGCCTAGAATGCGGGAATGGGCCATGTATTAATCAGTTCGCTTCCGACTCGGGCTGCTTGAGGTTGTTTAATTGGTGGGCAACCCGGTCGGTAATATGACCAATCACGTCGGAGCCGGCTTCCTCGCAAGCCTGTTCCAGCGCGAAACGGAATCCTACGGCATCGGTTCCGCCATGGCTTTTCACCACGATGCCGCGCAGGCCCAGCAGGCTGGCACCATTGTAGCGACGCGGATCGACGCGGTTGCGGAAATGCTTGAGCACCGGCATGGCAGCCAGCGCACACAGGCGGGTCCACCAGTTACGAGTGAATTCCTGCCGCAGGAAGTAGGCAATCATGTGCGCCAGCCCCTCGGCTGATTTGAGCGCCACATTGCCGGTAAAACCGTCGCAGACTACCACATCTACCGTGCCTTTGTAGACGTCGTTGCCTTCGACATTGCCGATGAAGTTCAGCTCGGACTGGCGCAGGTATTCGCCGGCGCGCTTGACGCTGTCGTTACCCTTGATGTCTTCCGAACCGATATTGAGCAGCCCGACACGCGGGTTGGCATTGCCGGTAATGCTGGATACCAGCTCCGAACCCATGATGCCGAACTGCAGGAGTTGTTCTGAGGTGCAATCGACGTTGGCGCCCAGGTCCAGCATGCAGGTGCTGCCCTTGACTGACGGCATCATCTTGGCGATGGCCGGTCGTTCGATGCCCGGGATGGTCTTGAGGACAAAGCGTGCGGTCGCCATCAGCGCGCCGGTATTACCGGCAGACACGGCAGCTTGCGCTTCGCCTTCCTTGACCAGATTGATCGCCACCCGCATCGACGAATCTTTCTTGTTTTTCAGGGCCAGTTGCGGCGACTCGTCCATGCCGACCACTTGCGTGGCATGGCGGATATGGACGCGCGAACGCGCAACACCCTGATGGCGGGACAATTCAGCCTCGATGGCTGCCTGGTCTCCGACAAGAATCAGATTGGCGTTGGGATGGTCTTGCAGGAATTGGATCGATGCTGGGACGGTGACCTTGAGGCCAACGTCACCGCCCATTGCATCAACCGCGACGGTGATAGTCATCAACGTTTACGGTAGTGAAACCTACCTGTTTTTATGAAGGTAAGTATTGGGTGAAAAAGGACGAATTATTCGCCTTTGGTCTTAACGACCTTGCGACCACGGTAGAAGCCGTTCGGGCTGATGTGGTGACGCAGGTGGGTTTCACCGGTCGTCGGCTCGCTAGCCAGCGACGGAGCGGTCAGAAAATCGTGTGCACGATGCATGCCGCGCTTGGACGGGGACTTTTTGTTCTGTTGAACAGCCATGTTCGACTCCTAGGAAAATCGCGTGTATTGATAATTCAAGACTTGGAGATCTTCAACGTGGCCAGCACCGCAAACGGATTGGGCTTGTCAGCCTTGGCACGCGTCAGAGCTTCCGAACCGCATTCGTCGTGTTTCGTCGAGTGCGGCAAGCCCATGATGATTTCGTCTTCGATCATTGCCACCACATCAAGCTCTTCCAGGGCGAGAATGGCGTCCAGCGTTTCGTCCAATTCCACTGCTTCATCCAGCTTTTCCTGCCGGGTGAACAGGGTCACCACCACATCGGTGGCTACCTGGTAAGGCATGGCTTCCAGACAACGCTGGCAGCTTACCATTACGTCTGCATTCACCCGGAGGCGAAGGGACAAACGGGACGAACCATCACGAAAACCTTCCACGGTGTATTCCACCGTACCGGAGGTATCGGACAGGTCGCTGTGCACACGCTCGTCAAGTGCGCTGACGGGCATTTTGCCGGTCATTTCGCGGCCCTCACGGGCGAACTTGAGCGGGTCGATCAAAATCGGGTTAGACATAAACCCAGCATGATATAATCTGCCCCCCTGATTTGTCAAAATAATCAAGCAATACCATCATGCAGATCATACTGGCTTCCACCTCCCGTTATCGTCAGGAAATCATCAGCCGGCTGGGCCTCCCCTTTGAGGCAGTCGCTCCCATTTGTGACGAAACGCCCCTGCCTGGCGAAACCGCACTGGACACCGCGGTACGCCTGGCGCGCAGCAAGGCCCAGTCGCTGGCCACCCGCTACCCTGCGGCCTTGATCATCGGCTCCGATCAGGTAGCCTTGCTCGACGGCCAGCAGATCGGCAAGCCTGGCTCCTTTGAAAAGGGCGTGGCCATGCTGCAATGGATGAGCGGCCGCACCGTGGTGTTTCACTCGGCACTGGCGCTTTACAACAGCGCCAATGGTCGGCTGCAGGAAACGGTGGGCATTACCCGCGTTACCTTGCGCCAGCTCACCGAACAGCAAATACGCAACTATCTGACGCGCGAACCGGATGCCCTGCATTGCGCCGGGAGCGCCAAGAGCGAAGGCCTGGGCGGCGCACTGTTGCAAAAAGTGGAATCGGACGACCCCAATGCCCTGATCGGCGTGCCGCTGTTCGACCTGATCAGCATGCTGAATGCCGAAGGCGTGGAGATACTGTAATGAGTGGAAGCCTGTTTCTGATTCCCGCCCCGCTGGGCGATGAAAGCATCGCCTGGCTGCCGGCAGCCGAGGCAGCCAAAGTGCTGCATATCCGCCACTTTGTGGTAGAGGCAGAGAAGACTGCCCGCAAGCACCTGAAAGCGCTGGGCGTCAGCACGCCGATTCGCGAGCTGGCGATGAGTACGCTGAATGAACACACCAAACCCGGCGATGTAGCCGCCCTGCTCACACCCCTGCTGGCGGGTGAAGACGTGGGCCTGATCTCCGAAGCGGGCTGTCCGGCGGTGGCCGATCCCGGTGCGCAACTGGTAGCACTGGCGCATGAACGCGGCATCCGCGTGGTGCCGCTGATCGGCCCCTCGTCCATTCTGCTGGCTCTGATGGCTTCGGGAGCCAATGGCCAGTGCTTTGCCTTTCATGGCTATCTGCCGGTGGATGCTGCAGAAAAGGCCAAGCTGGTAAAGGAGCTGGAGCAACGCTCGCGCCAGCGCAATGAAACCCAGGTATTCATCGAAACGCCTTACCGCAACAATGCCCTGCTACAACAGTTGCGCGAGACACTGGCCCCCACCACCCGGCTGGCAGTGGCCTGCGACCTGACCCTGCCGACGGAAACCATCGTCAGCCGCCTGGTGAAGGACTGGCCGCAAGCTGCGCCGGATTTTCACAAGCGCCCGGCCATTTTCATCCTGCACGCTGCCTGAAAGGCCATCCCATGCCCAAGCTGCCGCCGCTGATCCATTCGCTGCTGGATACCGACCTGTACAAGTTCACCATGCTGCAGGCGATTCTGCACCAGTTTCCGGCAGCTTACGGGCAATATGCATTCCGCTGCCGCAACCAGCCGGATTACCCGCTGTCGCAGCTGTACCAGGAAGTGGAAGCCCAGCTGGACTGGCTGTGCCAGCTACAGTTTACCCAGCCGGAACTGGCCTATCTGCGCAGCTTGCGTTTCATCAAGAGTGATTTTGTCGACTACCTGGAACTGTTCCACCTGCAGCGCCGCTTTATCCGGGTGGAATGCGACGGCGACGCACTGAACATTCATATCGAAGGACCGCTGGTACAGGCCATGTTCTTCGAGATTTTCGTACTGGCCATCGTCAACGAGCTGTATTTCCGCCGGCTGGATACCCCACAGGTGCGCGAGGAAGGCCAGCGCCGGCTGGATGAGAAGATTGCCACCCTGCTGCGCTTCGAGGCCGAAGAAAGCGCCCAGCAGCGCTTCCCCTTGCTGATTTCGGATTTCGGCACGCGCCGCCGCTTCAGCCGCGAATGGCAGCAACAGGTGGTGGAGCAGCTCAATGCCGCCCTGCCCAAAGTATTCCGTGGCACCAGCAATGTGTGGCTGGCATGGAAGCTGGGCATCACCCCCATCGGCACCATGGCACACGAATTCTTCCAGGCATTTCAGGCCTTGGGCGTGCGGCTGCGCGATTTTCAGAACGCCGCGCTGGAAGCCTGGGTGCAGGAATACCGCGGCGACCTGGGTATCGCACTCACCGATGTGGTGTGCATGGACGCCTTCCTGGCTGATTTCGACCTGTACTTCGCCAAGCTGTTCGACGGCCTGCGCCACGACAGCGGCGACCCGACCGAGTGGGCGGACAAGGCCATTGCCCACTACCGCAAGCTGCGCATCGACCCGGCCACCAAGATGCTCACTTTCAGCGACGGCCTGAGCGTGGACAAGGCACTGGAGCTGCACCGCCGCTACAGCCCGCACATCCAGGTGAGCTTTGGCATCGGCACCCACTTTACTAATGATATGGGGCTGGAGCCGCTGCAGATCGTGCTGAAACTGGTGAGCTGCAATGGTCAGCCGGTGGCCAAGCTGTCGGACAGCCCGGGCAAGACCATGTGCAGCGACCAGACCTTCCTCGCCTATCTGCGCCAGGTGTTCAAAGTAGCCCAGCCGGACTGAGCTTCAGCCTTGCAGCAGTGCCAACAGGCGCTGCTGCGCATCCGCACTCAGACGCTCCCCTGCCAGTGCCACGGTGCGCTCGCCCAGAGCACGGTAGGCCGGCTGCCAGTTTGCCGGCAGTACCGCCAGATGTCGCGCCACGGTAGCCACATCCCCCCGCACAATCGGCCCGGTCAGCGCGGCCTGCGGCCCCATGCTCAAGACATTGGCCAGACTACCCTGCATCAACGACCCCAGCAGGGCTGGCAACAGCTGTTCGTCCACGCCGCCTTGCCGCGCCAGCTGGCGGGCCATGTCAGTCAGCGTCACCAGATAATTGGATGCCACCGACAAGGCCGCGTGATATGCCGCCTTACCACCCGGAGCCAGCGCAAACGGCCGCGCACCGATGGCAGCCGCAAAATCCTGCAGCGCCACACATGCCGCCGCATCGCCCTCCAGCGCGCACATGGTGCCGGCAAATTGCTCGACCGCCCGCGCCGGGTCGGCAAAGGAAAAAGCCGGGTGCAGACTGGCGACATGCGCACCCGCCGCACGCAGCGGCGCCAGCACCTCGGCTTCGGCAGCACCGCTGGCATGGAATACCACGCAACCGGGCCGCACCACGTCGTTGTCCAGCAAGGCCTGCGCCACACTGGCAATGGCGTCGTCCGGTACCGACAGCAGCAACAGGTCCGCCGCAGCCAGATCCTTCAGCTCATCAACAGCACGTCCCTGACCAATAAACGCCAGCGCCTCCAGCGCTGACGCGTGACGACCCGCCAGGCAATCCACCACCTGCCACTTGCCACTGGCCACCGCCAGCCGGCCCAGAGTGCGGCCGACGCGGCCAGTCCCGACGATGCTCAATCCCTGCATGACCCATCCTCTTTCTTGACACTATTGGCGGCATGTCTGACCATGCCGCTAGAATAATCCTACTTAACAGCATTTTACCCGCCGCCACAGCCGCTTCCGGGGGAGTCCACATCATGAAACTGGTGATTTTCCTTGGCGTCATCGCCGTCATCCTGTTTTATTTCATCACCCTGTACAACGCACTGGTCAATCTCAAGCATGCCGTGGCGCGTAGCTGGGCCAATATCGACGTACTGCTCAAACAACGCCACGACGAACTGCCCAAGCTGGTGGAAGTGTGCAAGCAGTATGCCCAGTTCGAGCAGCAAACCCTCAGCCGTGTGATGGAAGCCCGTTCGGCTGTGGCGCAATATGCCCAGAGCCGCAATATGGAAGGGCTGGGCCACGAGGAAGACAAGCTGCGCGGCTTGATCGGCCAGGTGCTGGCCGTGGCGGAAGCCTACCCCGAACTCAAGGCCGACCAGCAGTTTAGCCATTTGTCCGAGCGCATCAGCCAGCTGGAAGACCATATTGCCGACCGGCGCGAACTGTACAACGACGCCGTCAACCTCAACAACGTGCGCATCGAGCAATTTCCCGATGTGCTGATCGCCCGCCTGTTCAATTTCCCCACCGCCCGCGCCCTGCAGTTTTCCGCAGCAGAAAAGCGCGATGTCGACCTGCGCCAGCTGTTTCAGCGGGACTAAACCATGCTGTGGCTCAGTTCGCACTGGACACGTAGCGGCTGGGCCGCCTTCGGTCTGTACCTGTTGCTGGCCTATATCGGCCTCAAGCTGGGGCTGCACGGCTTTACCCACATCATTCTGCCCTTGATGCTGGCCTGCGGCCTGATTGGCTGGTGGCTGAATTACCGCCGCTACCGGCTGATTGCCGACACGCCAACTGCCCATGCCGTTTCTGCGGCGCTGGGTCATGTGGAATTATGCGGCGTCGCCCGCAATCACCCACAGGCGGCCAATTACAGTCCTTATTCCGGCCGCCGCTGCGTCTGGTATCGCTGCTGGCGCTATCACAATGACCGGCGCGGGCTGAATGGCAACAATACGCTGGATCCCTTTGAGCGCAGCAGCCTGGCAACGCTGCCGGAAAACTCCGAGCTTTCCTTCCTGTTGGTAGATGGCAAACAGGAGGTCATCATCAATCCCGAAGGGGCAGAGGTGATGGCGCCACACCGTGAAAGCTGGCAGGAAGGTAATGAGACGCTGGTAGAAGAATGGATAGCAGAAGGCGACCCGCTCTACGTCCTGGGCCAGCTGCAAAGCCACGGGGGCAGCCTGCCGGATCAGCACAGCTTCCGCCAGGATGTCGGCGCCAAGCTGGCCGAATGGAAACAAGACCAGCCCGCCCTGCTGCGCCGCCACGACCTGGACGGCGATGGCAAGATCAGCGAGCAGGAATGGCTGCTGGTGCGGGCAGCAGCCGAGCGCGAGGTGCGGCAAAACTACCAGCAACTGGCCAGCACGCCTCCTACCTTGCATATCGGCAAGCCGGATGACGGCAAGCCCTACCTGATCAACACCCTGTCTCCCCGGCAGGTGGCGCGCAGTTATCGCCTGCGTGCCTGGCTGCATGCACTGGCCGCCCTGCTCAGCTTCATCGCCTGGCTATACCGCGGCCTGTCCGCCTAGTGAAGCCCATGCAATGCCCACGGCGAGCGCAGACGTTCACCGCGGCGAGTGCATGACAAGACAATTCCACCTATCATTAGCCAGCCTGCATACCCTGCAGCAACAAGAGCGCCACAGCGCCGGGAGACAAGCATGATCCGCCTGATTTATTCCAGCGCCCTCAACCCTGCCTATGCCGTGCAGGAGCTGCACGGCCTGCTGGCCAGCTACCGGGCGCGCAACCAGCACATGGGCATCAACAGCCTGCTACTGCTGATGAACAAGGACTTCCTGCAAATGCTGGAAGGCGAAGAGGAAGCCATCGATGAACTGTATGCCTTCATCCAGCAAGACAAGCACCACCTGCAGCTGACCCTGCTGTCGCGCGAAACGGTGAGCCAGCCCAGCTTTCCCAATCAGCCGCTGGTCTTCGTGGATACCGAGGAGCTGGCGCGCAAGCTGGGACACCCGGTGCACCTGAGCAATATCGCGCCGCACGGCGAGCTGGACCATGCCGAACGCGCCAAACGCTTTGTGCAGGAATTCATCAATGGCAAGTGGCACCATCATCTGCCCAATGGCCAGAACCCTCAGGTGGTCCACCGGCGCTGATCCGGCGCGCAAGAAAAAGGCTGCCGGATGGCAGCCTTTTTTATTGGCAGATCACGCTTACAAGGCTGCAGCCTGCAGCGCCTGATCCACATCAGCCAGGATGTCGTCGATATGTTCGATGCCGATGGACAGGCGAATCAGCTCGGGACGCACCCCGGCCTTGAGCTGTTCTTCCGGCGACAGCTGGCGGTGGGTGGTGGAGGCCGGATGGCAGGCCAGGCTCTTGGCATCGCCGATATTCACCAGGCGGGTCACCAGTTGCAGGGCATCGATAAAGCGGCCACCGGCCTCGATGCCACCCTTGATGCCGAAGGACAGAATGCCCGACGCACGGCCACCCATGTATTTATCCACCAGCGGCTTGCTGGGGCTGCCCGGCAAGGCGCCATACTCCACCCACTCTACTGCCGGATGGGCTTGCAGGCGCTCGGCCACCTTGAGCGCGTTGTCGCAGATGCGGTCCAGCCGCAGCGCCAGGGTTTCGATGCCCTGCAGGATGAGGAAGGCATTAAACGGCGAAATCGCTGCACCCATATTGCGCAGCGGCACCACGCGGGCACGGGCGATATAGGCAGCCGGCCCCAGAACTTCTACATAATTCACACCGTGGTAGCTGACATCCGGCGTATTCAGGCGCACAAAGCGCTCTTTGTGCTCCCCCCAGGGGAATTTGCCGGAATCAACAATGATGCCGCCAATGCTGGTGCCATGACCGCCCAGGTATTTGGTGAGGCTGTGTACCACGATGTCGGCACCATGCTCGAAGGGACGGCACAGATAGGGCGACGGCACGGTATTGTCGACGATCAGCGGCAGGCCGTGCTTGTGGGCTTCTTCGGCAAAGGCGGCGAAGTCCACCACATTGCCCAGCGGATTGCCCACCGATTCGCAGAACACCGCCTTGGTCTTGTCATCCACCAGCTTGCTGATGGAGGCCGGATCCTTGTAATCGATGAAGCGCACTTCGATGCCCAGCTGCGGGAAGGTGTGGGCAAACAGATTGTAAGTGCCGCCGTACAGCGTGCTGGTGGCAATGATGTTGTCGCCGGCTTCGGCAATGGTCTGGATGGCATAGCTGATAGCCGCCATGCCGGAGGCCACCGCCAGCGCGCCGATACCGCCTTCCAGTGCGGCCACGCGCTTTTCCAGCACATCGGTAGTGGGGTTCATGATGCGGGTGTAGATATTGCCCTGCACCTTGAGGTCGAACAGGTCGGCACCGTGCTGGGTGCTGTCAAAGGCATAGCTGGTGGTCTGATACAGCGGAACGGCCACCGCCTTGGTGGTGGGGTCCGGGCTGTAGCCGCCGTGCACGGCCAGTGTTTCCAGTTTCATCTTTTTCTCTCCTGTGGCTTTGCGCCTGTTGCATATCGGCCTAACCATACCGGCAGCAGGGATGGAAGCCAAGCCGGATTTCCTGCAAAGCTTATGAAAATTCTGGCCCAGAAAAACAAATGGCCAGTCTGAGACTGGCCATATCCGGCAACACGCACCACAGGGACAAACTAAACAGCAGGCAGCGCCTGTAGCGGTGCCATGCTGGCCAGCACCCGCTCGAAGGGCTGGCGGAAACGGCTGGACACATAGGGGGCCAGGAAATACAGCAGGCTCAGACAGCCCTCGCGGGCCACTACCTGTGCCTCCTGCGGACAGCGGGCGATGTCGGGCCGGGCAATCCAGCCGGTTTGCAACAGCTGGAAATTGCGCGCCAGAAAACCGATCTGTACGTCGTCGCCTTCCAGCATGCCCTGATCGCGCAGCTTGAAAAACAGCTTTTCCACGCCACGGCTGATCAGCCCGGCCTCGATCTTGCTGTAGCTTTCCCGCAGCGACTGATTGACCGAAAACAGGCTGGAGATGCTCTGCGGGATGAAACGGAAGGTCCACAGGTGGCGCAAGACCTTTTCCAGCAGCGACACCAGCCCCTCAATCGAAGCATTCACGCTCAGCTCGCCGGCGGCATTGAGGTAATCAGCCATGCCTTTGGAGTAACGGCGATACAGCTCGTTGATGATGTCTTCCTTGCAGGCAAAGTGGTAATACAAATTGCCGGTGCTGATATTCAGATAGCGCGCGATGTGATTGGTGGTGACGCTACGCTCGCCCTGCTGGTTGAACAGCTGCAGGCTGGCTTCGACAATGCGGTCAAAGGTTGGACTTTTGCTTTCTTTGCGACTCATGGCAGGTTCTTCCCGATGTGCGGAACCCCGGGACAGACTGTTCCCGGCACCCGCTGCGTCTGTGATCGACAAACACCGGCGTATGATACCGCAAGCCAGCCGCTGCCAGCACCTGCTTCGCGGTAGGCAACTGCGCTAGCAATAGAAAAAGGCAGCGTTACGCTGCCTTTTTCTGTCTGCGTCAGCGCCTACTTCACGCTTACCGCACCGAAATTGACGCGGCCAAAGGGGTTGGCAACAAAGCCGGCCACTTCCTTGCGCTCCAGCACATAGGCGGTGGGGTGAGCCAGTGGCAGCCACAGCGCCTGATCGCTGATCTGCTTTTGCGCCTGCAGATAGAGCTTGCTGCGCTGGGCAAAGTCGCTGGTTTTCTTCCCGTCGCTAATCAGCTTGTCCAGCTTCGGATTGCAGTAACGGGCGAAATTGGTGCCGGACTGCACTGCGGCGCAAGAGAACTGCGGCGTGAGGAAGTTATCCGGGTCGCCGTTATCCCCGGCCCAGCCCATGAACAACAGATCATGCTCGCCAGCCTTGCCACGCTTGATCAGCTCGCCCCACTCGATCACCTTGATCTGCGCCCGGATACCCACCTTGGCCAGATCAGCCTGCAACAGCTCGGCCCCGGCCTTGGGGTTGGGGTTGAGCGTGCTGCCACTTGGCCTTACCCAGATGGTGGTATCAAAACCATTGGCCAAGCCGGCCTGTGCCAGTAGCTTCTTGGCGCGGGTGAGGTCTTGCGGATAAGGCTTGATGGCCTTGTTATAGCTCCAGGTATTGGGCGGGTAAGGCAGAGTGGCCGCAGTGGCGGTGCCATCGAACACGGTTTTCAGATAGGTGGTCTTGTCAAAAGCCAGGTTGATGGCCTGACGCACCAGCACATTGTCAAAGGGCTTGTGCTGGCTGTTGATGGCGACAAAGGCTGTCATGAAGGCCGGTGTTTCCAGCACACGTATCTTGCTGTCGTCCTTCACCGCCAGCACATCCTGCGGCTTCGCGGACAGGGCCAGCTGGCACTCGCCGGCTTTCAGCTTTTGCACCCGTACGGTGGCATCCGGGGTAATGGCATATACCAGTGCCGATACCTTGGGCTTGGTGCCCCAGTATGCCGGATTAGGCTGATAGCGCACCACGCTGTCCTTCTGGAAGCTGCGCAGCACGAAAGGCCCGGTGCCAACAGGCTTGCTGTTCAGCTCGGCCTGCTTGCCTGCCGCCAGCAACTGGCCGGCATATTCGGCCGAGTAGATGGAGGCAAACCCCATGCTGAGCGTGGACAGGAAGGTGGACTCGGGGTAGTTCAGCTCGAAGCGCACCGTGTTGTCGTCCAGCTTGCTGACCGACTTGATCAGCTTGGGCAGCTGCATGGACTGGGCATGCGGGTAGCCATTGGCGGCGGTCTTGTACCAGGGGTGCTCGGGGTTGAGCATGCGCTGGAAGGTGAACACCACGTCGTCGGCATTGAGCTTGCGCGTAGGTTTGAAATAATCGGTGCTATGGAATGCCACGCCTGGGCGCAGCTTGAAGGTGTAGCTGAGGCCGTCCGGGCTTACCTGCCAGGCCAGGGCCAGGCCGGGCTGCAGTTTGCGGCTGACCGCATCGTATTCCACCAGCCGGTTCATCAGCACATCAGCCGAGGCATTGGTGGTGACCAGGGAGTTGTACTGCACCACGTCAAAGCCTTCCGGATTGGCATCGGTACAGACGGTAAGCGGTTTGGCGGCCAGCGCCAGCGGGCTGGCCAGCGTCAGGGCCAGCGCGAGGGTTCGCAGAGTCATGTTGGTCTCCATGCGGGGGAAGGCCGCCATGCGTGCGGGGCCCCGCTTGGGCATCAGCTTAAGGGAAGATGCGGCAAAATCAAATGATGCATTCCCGCTAAGCTTATTCATCTTGTGGCGCGGTGGCTCAGGGGCTGTAGTGCAGCAGCTCGTTGAAATGCGCCAGCGAAACCGGCCGACTGCACAGATAGCCTTGATACTGCTGGCAGCCCTGCTGGCGCAGCCAGTCGAGCTGAGCGTGGGTTTCCACTCCTTCGGCCACCATATTCAGCGAGAGAATCCGACACAGACTGGTGATGAGCTGCGGAATCGCCGAGCTTTGTGGCAGACCGGAAATAAATGAGCGGTCGATTTTCAGGGTATTGAGGGGATAGTTCTGCAAATAGGCGAGGTTGGAATAGCCGGTGCCAAAATCATCGATGGCGATGGCAAAACCCATGGTGCGCAAGCTGGCCAGCGTATCCAGCGTGTTCTGATCATGCGCCAGCAGCAGCGATTCAGTAATTTCCAGTTCGATAGCCGCGGCACGACAGTTGCTGGCTTGCAAAATCTGCTGCAAGACATCCGGCAAGGCCGGATCGCCAAACTGGCTGGCCGACAGATTGACCGATACCTGCAGCAACCTGCCCTGTGCTTCCCAGTTGGCCAATTGGGAAGCCACCTGCGCCAGTATCTGGCGGTCCAGCTCGCGGATCACGCCGCTTTCCTCGCACACCGGAATGAAACTGTCGGGAAACAGCAGGCCACGCTCGGGGTGCCGCCAGCGCGCCAGTGCCTCGGCACCGACGATCTCGCCAGTTAAACAATCCACGCGTGGCTGGTAGAAGGCTTCGAACTCGCCATTTTCCAGGCCACGGCGGATTTCATACTCCAGGGCGAGACGGGTCCGCGCCCGGGCGTCCATCGCCTTGTTGTAGAACTGGATACCATTGCGGCCGGCATCCTTGGCGCTATACATTGCCAGATCAGCATGACGCATATGGCTCTGGATATCTTCGGCTCCGTCCTGGCACAGACTGATGCCCACCGAGGCCGTCAACCTGACTTCCTGTCCGCGCAACCATAGTGGCCGTGCCAATGCCTCGACAATGGCGGCGGCCAGCGTAGCGGCCTGTTCCTGCACTTGAGGCGCGCACAACAGCACCAGGAATTCATCCCCGCCCTGCCGTGCCAGTTGCTGCGCGGGTGCCAGCAGCGACTTCAGCCGTTCGCCCATCTGCACCAGCAGCAAGTCGCCAAAAGTGTGGCCCAGGCTGTCATTGATATTCTTGAAACGGTCCAGATCGATACACAACAAGGCCGCTTGCTCACCCTGGCCCTTGGCCTGCTGCAACAAGGCCGGATAGCACTGCAAGACAAAGTTGCGGTTGGGCAGCCCGGTCAGGCTGTCGTGCATGGCGAGATAACGGGCACGGGCTTCGGCGTCTTTCAGTTCGCTGACATCCACCTCACTGATCAACACGGCATTTTCACCGGTCACCGCATCGCGACAATGGCGTGCCGACACTTCGTGCCAGCGCTCGCCATGACGAGTCATCACCTGTGCCACCAGCCGCCCCTTGCCCTGCTGCTGTAATTGCAGCTGTAGCAGCTCACGGTCCGCAATATGGATCAGATGCTCCTGCCAGCACTCGGCAGGATCTATCACCTTCTCGCGCGCAGCCGGGTTGCGGTACAAGGCCGGGCCATCCGCCTGATAAAGGGTGATCAGCACCGGCAAGTGCAGCAATGCCTCGGCACTGCGCAGAGTGTTCGGATCTGCCTGCAATTCGCCCAGTGCCTCGCACAGCATCATCATGCTGCCCTGATGGCGCAGGCCGGTGAACACCACTTGCAAGCTGCGCGGCTTGCCATTGGGGTAGAGTGTCCACGATTCGGAAAACTCCATCTCGAAACGTTCGAAATCACTCTGATACTGGCGCAGTCGACGCGCTACCGACTCGGACATGTCGCGGCCCATATCGCGCTCGCACAGCTCTTCCAGGCTGCCGGCATCCCATACCTTGAGAGCCGCCGCATTGGCCCAGTGCACCCGCTGCCGGTCAATATCGAATACCCACACCGGATGCCGCAGCCTTGCCAGCAAGGCAAAGCGTGCCATCGTCTCTTCGGTAAGCGGTATTAGCTCGTGCAGCATAGCGACTTTCAACCTAGTCCCAACATGAATATTGCCGTCGCGTTCATTTCACCCTCCCCGGCAATGGAAGGACGGCTATTCTAGCAACCATCCGCCACGCGACTGCTTTTTTTTAAGATATGCCCTTAAAATAAATCTCGCTTCTTTAACATCTATTTGCTTCCCATCGAAGCTTTTCCATGACAAACAACTAAAGCAGAATAGCGGGCTTGCCGCATAGAGCATTTGCTCCAGGACAAAACAGCCCGTTAAACATGGAAAGACTTGCACCTCTGACGGCAGGCCCACAAAAAAACCCCGCTCGCGCGGGGTTTTTGCTGAAGCGGCGGGCAGCCGCCTGGACGGCTGATTTACAGATAGCTGTCGGTACTGGGGCAGCTGCACACCAGGTTGCGGTCGCCATACACGTCGTCGATACGGTTCACGCTCGGCCAGAACTTGTTTTCCAGCACATACGGCAGCGGGAACAGGCCGGTTTCCCGGCTGTACGGGCGCTCCCATTCACCAGCGATGTCAGCCTTGCTGTGCGGTGCATTGCGCAGCGGGTTGTTGTCCGCCGGCCATGTGCCGTTCTGCACCTGGTCGATTTCCTGACGGATGGCGGTCATGGCGGCGATGAAGCGGTCCAGCTCAGCCTTGGGTTCGGATTCGGTCGGCTCGATCATCAGCGTGCCCGGTACCGGGAAGCTCATGGTCGGCGCGTGGAAGCCGTAGTCCATCAGGCGCTTGGCCACGTCCACTTCGGTCACGCCACTGGCGGCCTTGAGCGGACGCAGGTCGATGATGCACTCATGCGCCACACGGCCATTGGCACCGGTGTACAGCACCGGGAAGTGTGCGCCCAGCTTCTTGGCCATATAGTTGGCCGACAGCAATGCGTTTTCGGTGGCGGCTTTCATTCCCTCGGCACCCATCATGCGGATATACATGAAGGAGATGGGCAGAATGGAAGCCGAGCCGAACGGCGCAGCGGAAACCGCAGTCTGACCGGCAACCGCACCCGGCACTTCGGCCACCACGTGGTTGGCCATGAACGGGGCCAGATGGGCTTTCAGGCCGATGGGGCCCATGCCCGGGCCGCCGCCGCCGTGCGGGATGCAGAAGGTCTTGTGCAAATTCATGTGCGATACGTCGGCACCGATATCGGCCGGACGGCACAGGCCTACCTGGGCGTTCAGGTTGGCACCGTCCATATACACCTGGCCACCATGGCTGTGGATGATGTCGCAGATTTCGCGAATCGGCTGTTCGAACACGCCGTGGGTGGACGGGTAGGTAATCATCAGTGCCGCCAGATTGGCCGAATGCTGCTCGGCCTTGGCCTTGAGGTCGGCCACGTCGACGTTGCCGGACTCGTCACACTTCACCACCACCACCTGCATATTCATCATCTGCGCGGTAGCCGGATTGGTACCGTGGGCGGATTGCGGAATCAGGCAGATATTGCGCTGAGCTTCGCCACGCGCTTCGTGGTAACGGCTGATGGCCAGCAGGCCGGCGTACTCACCCTGCGCGCCGGAGTTGGGCTGCATGGAGATGGCATCAAAACCAGTGATGGCTTTCAGCTGGGTTTGCAGATCGTCAATCAGTTGCAGGTAACCGGCAGCCTGATCGCGCGGGGCAAACGGGTGCATATTGGCGAATTCCGGCCAGGTGATGGGAATCATCTCGCTGGTGGCATTCAGCTTCATGGTGCAGCTGCCCAGCGAAATCATCGAGTGATTCATCGCCAGGTCGCGGTTTTCCAGCTTCTTCAGGTAGCGCAGCATCTCGTGCTCGCTGTGGTGGGTGTTGAACACCGGGTGCGTGAAGAAGGCGGATTCGCGCTTGAGGCCGGCCGGGATGGCATCGGCAGCAGCGGCATCCAGCGCGGCGATGTCGGCATCCTTGCCGGTGAACAGCGTGATCAGCGCGGCCAGATCAGCTTCGGTAGCCGCTTCGTGGAAGGCCACGCCCAGCACGGTGGCGGACACGCGACGCAGGTTGTAACCGGCAGCCAGGGCGGCGGCGTAGATGGCGTCGGCATTGGCCGCTTCCACCTGTACGGTGTCGTAGAAACGGTCGAATACCAGCTTGCCACCGGCGCTCTTCACCGCATGGGCGAAGATGGCAGCCAGACGGTGGATGCGGCTGGCAATGCGCTTGACGCCTTCGGCACCGTGGTACACCGCGTACATGCCGGCGATATTGGCCAGCAGTACCTGGCTGGTACAGATATTGGAGTTGGCCTTTTCGCGGCGGATGTGCTGCTCGCGGGTTTGCAGCGCCATGCGCAGCGCGGTCTTGCCCTTGGCATCCACCGACACACCGATGATGCGGCCCGGAGCCGAGCGCTTCATTTCGTCCTTGAAGGCAAAGTAGGCCGCGTGCGGGCCACCATAGCCCATCGGCACGCCAAAGCGCTGGGTATTGCCAATGGCTACGTCAGCACCCATTTCGGCCGGCGACTTCAGTGCCACCAGCGCCATGATGTCGGCGGCCACCACGGCCACACCACCCTTGGCCTTGATGGCGGCAATGTAGGGCGTCAGATCAAACAGGTCACCGGCTTCGCCTGGATACTGGAACAGCGCACCGAAATAATCGCCATTGCCAGCTTGTTCCGGATGGCCGGAAACCAGCTCGAAACCGAAGTACTTGGCTCGGGTTTTCATCACGTCCAGCGTTTGCGGCAGCACGCGGCTGTCGACAAAGAACTGCGCGGACTTGCTCTTGGACACGCGGCGCGCCATGGCCATGGCTTCGGCGGCGGCGGTGGCTTCGTCCAGCAACGAGGCATTGGCCATTTCCAGGCCGGTCAGGTCCATCACCATTTGCTGGTAATTCAGCAGCGCTTCCAGACGACCCTGGGCAATTTCAGCCTGATACGGGGTGTAAGCGGTGTACCAGCCCGGGTTTTCCAGCACATTGCGCAGGATGACGGTGGGGGTCAGCACCGGGTAGTAACCCAGCCCGATGAAAGATTTGTTGACGATGTTGCGGCTGGCCACGGCCTTGAGAGCAGCCAGGGCTTCGGCTTCCGGCACCGGGGACGGCAGGTCCAGCGCACGGTTCAGGCGGATGTCGGCCGGCAGGGTCTGGGCAACCAGATCGTCCAGCGAGGCAGCACCGATTTCGGCCAGCATGTCGCTGCGCTCGGCATCGGAGGGGCCGATATGGCGGGCAATGAATTCGTTGCGATTAAACAGGGAAGCAAGTGTCATGGGGGTGTCCGGTAATGAAGAGCAGAACCAGAGAATCCATTCAAGATCTAGCGAGCTAGAGCGAGACAAGGCGAAAACGATCGATAAAAAATGGGGAAGCGGAATTTACACAGCGTAAATGCGCATTCCGTAAATCTTTTTAACGTCGTATCGCCCCATGTCTACTAGCCCAGCAGATATTGAGCGGGTTCTGAAAGTGAAAAAGCCCCGCGATGGGATGCATCACGAGGCTTTTTTACCGTGCAATCAGGCGCCGATTTCCTTGGCGTAGCCAGCTGCATCCAGCAGGCTGTCCAGATCAGCGGCATTGGCCGGCTTGATCTTGAAGAACCAGCCAGCGGCATAAGGCTCGCTGTTGGCCAGCTCGGGAGCGGCTTCCAGTTCGGCATTCACTTCCAGGATTTCGCCAGCAATCGGAGCGTACACGTCGGACGCGGCCTTTACCGATTCCACTACGCCAGCTTGCTCTTCGGCAGCCAGCTGCGCGCCCACTTTCGGCAGCTCGACAAACACGATGTCGCCCAGCAGCTCTTGTGCGTGTTCGGTAATGCCCACGGTTACGGAACCGTCAGCTTCCAGACGCAGCCATTCGTGGCTGGCAACGTATTTCAGGTCGGCAGGAATGCTCATTTGACTCTATCTCCACTAAGTATGCGATGTCGGTGCGGGCAGCCGCTGGCCACCCGAGCCAGTGTTCAGTTGAAAACTTTCTTGCCGTTGCGCACGAACGGCATCTTCACCACGCGGACAGCGGTGAGCGTACCACGCAAATCCACCTGCGCGTTGTCGCCGGTTGCGGCCGGGACACGGGCGATGGCAATAGAATGCTTGAGGGTGGGCGAGAAGGTGCCGCTGGTGATGATGCCCTCACCCACGCCTTCCACTACCACTTTCTGGCCCTCACGCAGCACGCCACGGCCTTCCAGCACCAGGCCCACCTGCTTCATCGGCACACCGGCGGCCTTTTGGGCTTCCAGCGCCTTGCGGCCGATGAAGTCACGGCTGGCCGGTTCCCAGGCAATGGTCCAGCCCATGCCGGCCTGTAGCGGGGACACGGTTTCGTCCATGTCGTGGCCGTACAGATTCATGCCGGCTTCCAGACGCAGGGTGTCGCGCGCGCCCAGGCCAATGGGGGCCACGCCGGCAGCAACGAGTTCATTGAAGAAGGTGATGGCTTCGCCAGCCGGAATCATGATTTCCAGGCCGTCTTCCCCGGTATAGCCGGTACGGGCAAAGAACCAGTCGCCTGCAGGCAAGCCCTGGAATACCTTGAGTGATTGAATGGCGTCGGCCAGTTGCGGCTTTACCGCACAGACCTTGGCAATGGCCGTGGGGCCTTGCACGGCCAGCATGGCCAGGTCGCGACGCACATTGAGGGAGACATCAAAACCGGCCTTGTGGCTATCCATCCAGGCCAGGTCTTTGTCGGTGGTACCGGCATTCACCACCATGCGGTAGCCATAGGAAGTGAGGTAGACAATCAGGTCGTCCACCACGGTGCCGTCTTCGGTCAGCATGCCGGAGTACAGGGCCTTGCCTTCGAAGGGCAGCTTGGCCACATCGTTGGCGATCAGCTGTTGCAGCCAGGCTTTGGCGTCGCTGCCGCTGATGTCGATCACGGTCATGTGGGACACATCGAACATGCCGGCGTCGCTGCGCACGATCTCATGTTCCTTCAGCTGGGAGCCGTAATGGATGGGCATTTCCCAACCGGCGAAATCAACCATCTTGGCGCCAGCGGCGACATGAGCGTCAAACAGGGGGGTACGTTTCGGGGCCGTCATCTGTGCGTCCTTGCAAAGGGGGTGTTTTCCTGTACTGGTACAACACCCCTCTGTCCTGACACCTGAGATTTTCCGGCGGGCGTTTTCAGCCGCCGTTAGCCCCTTCGGTGGCTACCTCGATGGGCAGCGCTCTCCAGAGTAAAGCAGATACGTGATATCCGATGATGCAGTCCTTTTGCCTGAGCGATTGCGGGTGCGCTTGCGCCTTCGGCGGCGGTCTTGCTGACCGCTCTCTCCTGCATGATGCGGCGATTATCGTTGCAGAAACAGGCAAAGGCAAGCCGAGAATATCTTCAGGCAAAGCGATTTATCCTGTTGTTTCCGCTGAATTTTCAATATCGAAAATTTACGAAAAATATAATTGTCACAATATATTCATTAGTGATCACCATTTCGTGACAAACATAAAACAAGGGCTGCCATGGCAGCCCTTGTTGCATTGCTACTTACCTTGCGCCAGTTTTACACAAGGTCTTGCTCGAAGCAGCTCAGTACCACTCGATACCGGTCTTCTCGGTGGAGATGATGGTGCCGGCTTCGCCCTTCACAATGCGCTCGATGTCTTCCAGCGCGCCAATCACCGCACGCTTGCCAGTCAGGCGGGCAAATTCGCAGGCGGCTTCCACTTTCGGACCCATCGAGCCGGCAGCAAAGCCCAGCTTGTCCA
>NZ_JACERN010000037.1 GCF_013911085.1 Aquitalea aquatica | reverse complement strand
GACCGAGGAGAGGCGCGCCTGAACTCGCGATTTGCTAAGGTCAAATCGCTCAAACAGGGCAGGCGCTTAAGACCTCGCCCCGGCCACCCGTCGGCATGCTTGACGGGGCCCATGGGCGCGTTGGTGCAGCTGATCACTGCCGTGCGCCCCCCATCACACTAAGGTGAGCTGCACCCAAGCCTCCCCAGCAAAAAGCCCCGACCGGAGCCGGGGCTTGCACGAGGTCATCTGCCGATAAAATCAGTGGCCCAGTGCCTTGTTCACCGCAGCCAGGCCCGGCTTGCCGTCCAGTGTGGTGACACCGGCCAGCCAGCTCTTGAGAATGTCCGGATTCTTTTTCAGGTAGTCACGCGCGGCAACTTCCGGCTTGACCTTGTCCATGATCGGCCCCATTACGCGGTTTTCTATGCTGGTGGTGAAATGCAGGTTATGCAGCAGCTTGCCCACATTCGGACAGCGGGTTTCGTAATCCGGGCTGATGGCGGTAAACACCTTGGCCTCGCCCAGATTGGGGCCGAACACCTCGTCGCCACCGGTCAGGTAGGCCATCTTGTATTTCACGTTCATCGGATGCGGTTCCCAGCCCAGGAATACGATCCACTTTTTCTGGCGAATGGAGCGCTCCACTTCGGCCAGCATGCCGGCCTCACTGGACTCCACCATCTTGAAGCCTGCCAGGCTGAACTGGTTTTTCTTGATCATGCCGTCGATCAGCAGATTGCCATCGTTACCCGGTTCGATACCGTAGATCTTGCCAGCCAGCTTGTCTTTGAATTTGGCGATATCCTTGAAATCCTTCAAACCGCCAGCCGCCACGTAGTCTGGCACCGCCAGGGTATATTTGGCCCCGACCAGATTGGGGGTATCCAGCACCTTGATCTGGCCGGCTTTGACGAAGGGCTCGATCACCGGCGTCATCGACGGATTCCAGTAGCCCAGGAACACGTCTATCTGCTTGCTCTTGATACCGGAAAAGGTAATCGGCACTGAGGCAATGGTGGTAGTGGGCTTGTAGCCCAGGCCTTCCAGCACCACGCTGGCCATGCCGGTGGTGGCGGCGATATCGGTCCAGCCCACGTCGGCAAAGCGCACTTTCTGGCATTGCGCCGGATCATTGGCCAGCGCGCTGCCCGTGATGGCCAGCAGGGCCGTGCCCAGCATCATGTTACGAATCTTCATTACACCACTCCCGTATAAGTATTTTGATGAACCCAGCGACAGGATTGCCTCGGCGTACAGCATGGACATGCGGCCACGCAGCTTGGACATGGAACCGACACCAGCCAAGAGTGCCACGCAGGCGCAGCGGGACTTGCGCCAGCACGACCGCCACTTGCATGAATGCGCCGTAGAAAAAAAGCCAGCCCTGCAAGGAGTAACAGAGCTGGCAACGACCACAAGCTGCCGGTTTTGCCGCCCAGCAACTCAGGCGATGACCGCGGAGTCCACCAGATACTGCTGGCGCTCACGACTGGGCGGGTAGCCGAACAGGCCGCGATAGGATTTGGAAAAATGCGAGGAGGACAAAAAGCCACAGGCCACGGTGACTTCCATCACGCTCATATTGGTTTGCAGCAAGAGTTCACGCGCACGGCGCAGGCGTAAATCCAGGTAATACTGCGCCGGCGTGGTGTTGAGATAACGCTTGAACAGCCGCTCCAGGTGACGCAAGGACACGCCCAGTTCGTCGGCCAGATTCTCCAGCGAACGCGGGTTTTCGATATTGCTTTCCATCGATAGCGCGGCATCCACCAGTGTTTCATGGCCGGTGCCGATACGCGCCAGCAGCGGGATATGCTGGCGGTCGCCATTGTCGCGCAGGCGGTCGACGATGAACTGCTCGGACACATCGGCCGCCAGGCTCTTGCCGCCCTTGTGGCGGATCAGGTGACACATGAAATCCAGCGGCGCGGTGCCGCCACTACAGGTAAAGCGGTCGCGATCCAGCACGAACAGATCGGAAGTGAATTTGGTCTTGGGGAATTCCTCGCTGATGGACAGCAGGTTTTCCCAGTGGATGGCACAGCGGTAGCCATTGAGCACCCCAGCCTTGGCCAGGGCGAAGGTACCGGTACAGATGGCGCCCAGCGGCACACCCTGTGCCGCGAAACGGCGGATGACGGAAACCACCTTGTCGTCCACCGCTTCGCGTACCTGCCAGCCGCCACAGACAATCAGCATGTCGTACTGCTGCGGGGCTTCGGGAGCAGTGATGGGGGAGAGTTCCAGACCATTGCTGGCGGCGACCGGCTGACCATCGGCCGATAGCAGGCTCCAGCGATACAACTTCTTGCGTGACAGATAATTGGCCATGCGCAGCGGCTCCACGGCATTGGAGAAGGCGATCATGGAAAACCTGTCGAGCAAGAGGAAACCAATATGCGACAACGATGCGATTTGTTGCGGACCCATGGTGACCTCGGCATGTGATGTGTGTTGATCTGTTTTTGTATGAAGGAGGCCGCAGCGGACACGCCGCGCGGCCCGGCCGGGTACTCACCCGCCGCTAGCTGCCCTGCTCGGCCGCCCGCGTGGTGGGCGTATGGCCGAAACTCTCGGTAATGCGGTCCAGAATGATGGCGAGCAGCACCACCGCCAGACCACTTTCAAAACCTAAGCCCACATCCAGTCGCTGGATACTGGCCAGTACGTCGTTGCCCAGGCCACCCGCGCCCACCATGGAGGCGATGATCACCATCGACAGCGCCATCATGATGGTCTGGTTGACCCCAGCCATGATGGACGGCAGCGCGATGGGCAGCTGCACCTTGAACAACAGCTGCCAGGAGGTACAGCCAAAGGCATGGCCGGCTTCCACCTGTTCCTTGTTCACCATGCGGATGCCCAGGCTGGTCAGGCGCACGGCCGGCGGTACGGCAAACACCACCGTAGCCAGAATGCCGGGCACCCGGCCCAGGCCAAAGAACATGGCGGCCGGAATCAGGTAGACAAAGGCCGGCATGGTCTGCATGAAGTCCAGCACCGGGCGCACCAGCATGCCCACCAGCTTGTTGCGCGCACACCAGATGCCCACCGGCACCCCCAGCAGCAGGCTGACACAGGTGGCAGACAAGGTCAGTGCCAGCGTGGCGATGGTCTGGCCCCAGAAGCCGGTGGCCCAGATCAGCCCCAGCGCGGCACAGACGAACAGGGCAAACTTCCAGCCCAGCCGCCAGAAACCGACTCCGGCGAAAATCGCTCCCATCACCAGCGGAGGAATGCCCAGCAACAGGAATTCCACCATGGTGGCAAACCAGTCGATGGTATTGCCGATGGCGTCGAAAGCCCCGGCGTTGTGGTCCAGCATGAAATGAATGACCTTGTTGACCCAGTCGCCAATCGGCAACATGTCTTGCGTGCTGATATCAGCCATGACGGCGTACTCCTTCGCTGCGGCTCACATACCTTCCCGGCACGGTGGCACGGGGATGGCACGGTCTGCCTGTTGTCCGGTTCAGTGGGTGGCGGTGCTTTGCAGGCGGTGCTGGGAAATCTTGCTCAGCACGCTGCTGGGCGTAATCAGCCCCAGGCACTGGCCCTGATCGTCGCGCACCTGCAAGGGTTCGCTCTGTCCCAGCAACTGCTGCAACACATCGGGCAGGCTGCAGGACGGCGGCACATGCAGACCAGGCCGGCCGGAGTGCGGCGGATTGGCCACTTCGATCAGGTCCTTGGCTTGCAGATAGCGCGAGGTATCCACGCTCTTGAAGAAGTTGCGCACGTAGTCGTCCGCCGGGTTTTCGATGATTTGCTGCGGCGTACCCACCTGTACCAGCCGCCCGCCTTCCATGATGGCGATGCGGGTACCGATACGCAGGGCCTCTTCCAGATCATGCGAAACAAAGAAAATGGTGCGGCGCTGTTCGCGCTGCAGATCCAGCAGGATGTCCTGCATTTCCGAGCGCTTGAGCGGGTCCAGCGCCGAGAAGGCTTCGTCCATCAGCATCAGTGACGGGTTGACCGCCAGCGCGCGCACCAGGCCAACCCGCTGCTGCATGCCACCGGACAGTTCATGCGGATACTTGTGCGCAAACGGGGCCAGGCCCACTTGCTCCAGTACCTCCATGCCACGGGCTTCACGTGCCTTGCGGTCTACCCCGGAAATTTCCAGCCCGAAAGCGGCGTTATCCAGCACCGAGCGGTGCGGCATCAGGGCAAAGCTCTGAAATACCATGCTCATGTCGCGCCGACGCAGCTCAACCATCTGCTTGGGCGTAAGCTTGGTGATGTCCTGACCGTCCAGAATGATCTGGCCATCGGTAGGGTCCATCAGGCGGTTGATCAGGCGGATCAAGGTGGATTTGCCGGAGCCCGACAGGCCCATCAGCACGAAGATCTCGCCCTCTTCCACCGCAAACGACACGTCGTTGACCCCCACGACGCTGCCGGTTTTCTTGAAAATCTCATCCTTGTGCTCGCCAGACTTCAGCATGCGCATGACGTCTGCGGACTTCCCTCCGAATACCTTGTAGAGGTTCTTCACCACTATCTTGGCCGACTGCATTGTCTCTTCTCCTTCGTAGCGATCGCACGCTGGCCCTATCCTGCTACCTGCTCCATTCACCGCTGTCCGGGGTACTGGAGTCTTGTGCAACAGAAAGTCATCCATCGTGTCCGGCACGGCAGCGCTGCTGCCGGCCAGTACTGTGGTTTACCCGGATGCGTCGTGCCTTGCTCCGGGCCATCTCATACATGCGTGCCAGGCTGGCCTGGCAGATCGGTGTGCAACGCAGCACCCCATTGCACACAGCGTCCGGTGACGCCGGCCTGTCGTCTATTCCCCATGGCCGTCACCCGTGCGGCAGATGCTGCCGTGAGCGGGCGAATCGCGGCGAGCGGATGCTTGGCACCAGCCAACAAGGCATCCTTTGCGCAGCAGACGATTTCGAAGAATATTTAATGTAAATCAAGGCTCACCTTAGGGAGTTAGTGGTATTCAAAATAACCGCATTCCGACATCAAGCTGTCTTGAAACGACATGAGGTCGAAAAATGACAATTCTTTATCCCCGCTAGCAAAATCAGGCCCTTAGCCGCCCCCGGATGAGCATCAAGCACCACTGATAGCTGTCGTAAAAAAACAGCAACATTGCTTTTTCCGCCCATCGACAGCCAGTGCTTTTCTCTACCGCAACGCAGCAAATATTTCCGCACGAGCACACTGATCAGCTAAAAGGTGATTAGCAAGAAAAATGCCTGCTATCGGAATGACAGACAGGCATCAAGGGAGCCACACGGCGAACCTGCCGGGGAAGCAGGCCCAGGGGAAATTCAGCGGTCGACCACCAGATCGGTCAACGGCTTGCTACAGCAAGGCAGGAAATAGCCCTGATCAACCTCGCGCTGGCGAATGCCACCTTCGTGTTGCATGTCCACCTTGCCTTCCAGCAATTTGGTCTTGCAGGTACCACACACGCCACGCGTGCAGGAAGCCGGCAAACGCATGCCCTTGGCCAACGCGGCGGCCAGCACGGTCTGGCCGGGAGCCACCGACAAATCGTCGCCCATCTTGGCAAAGTGCACATTAAAGCCACCGCCCTCGCAGCTGGCTGAGATTTCGTCCACCGCCTCATCCGGCGCGGCGGCGGCCAGCTCGGCAAAATTGAAGCTCTCTTCGTGGTAGTGCTGCATGTCAAAGCCACAGTCCTGCAGCAGCTGTCGCACCGAAGCCATATAGGGTGCCGGGCCGCAGCAGAACACCTGGCGCGCCATCAGGTCCGGCACCATGTGCAGCAGACGGGCGGCATCCAGTCGGCCGGTAAAACCCGGCCATTCCGGTTCGCCCTGGCGGTTTTCACAGACAATGGCCTGGCTGAAAGTGGGATGGCTGCTCGCTAGCTGGGCCAGCTCCTTGCGGAAAATGATGTCACGCGGAGAGCGGGCGCTGTGTACGAACACGATATCTGCGCCGCTGGCCAGATCGGTCAGCGCGCGGCTCATCGACATCAGCGGGGTGATGCCGCTACCGGCAGACAAGAACAGATAGGGCGTGCTGGCATGGCGCACATAGGTGAATTCACCGGACGGTCCCAGCACATTCAGCTGCATGCCGGGCCGCAGGCTGTCATGCAGCCAGCCCGACACCACGCCACCAGGGATGCGCTTGACGGTAATGCTGACCCGGTCAGGCCGGGTGGGAGAAGACGACAGGGTGTAGCAGCGATTGATGTTTTCGCCGTTTATTTCCAGCTCCAGCGTGATGAACTGGCCGGGCTGGTAATGAAAGCGGCGCGGCGGATCGGCGCGGAAAACAAAGGTTTTGACATCGTGCGTTTCTTCCCGCACCTGCACGCACTGCAGCGTGCTGTCTTCGGCAAGATCCCACAGCGGCAGATCGGCCGGCTGCGGGTGATAGTCCGGGCTGCTGGGTATGCTTGCGCTGGTCATGGTTGGTCCTCGACACGGGCAGATCGCCCTTTGGGGGCTGTTGCTGTGGTGAATACGGCAGGCCAAACTGGCCTGCCGCGTACTGCCTCAATAAAGGTTCACGGCCTGCTGCGCCCGGGTTCTGCAGCAGCAGAGCGCACGATGCAGGCTTATCCCTGCTCCAGGCCGGCTTCCATACGGCCGATATACCAGCTGGTAAATTTTTCCACCAGTTCTTCGGTATAGGGCGAGTAAGGGCCGGGACGGTAGGCACTGCTGTTGACACCCACTTGCGACTCTTCCACCAGATGGCGATCCTGGCCGTTGGTGGCGTTCCACACGCGGGTGAGGTTGGCCACGTCGTAATCCACGCCTTCCACCGCGTCCTTGTGCACCAGCCACTTGGTACGCACCAGGGTGGTGTCCGGGCTCAGCGGCAGCACGGTGAAGGTGACGATGTGGTCGGCCATGAAATGGTGCCAGGAGTTGGGCTGCGTCCAGAAGGACAGGCCACCCGAATCCGCGTCCTTGATGTCGCCCAACAGCTTCTTGCAGGCTGCGCCGGTGTCCATGGTTTGCGACTGGCCCTTGCGGTCCAGCGGCATGCGCATGGTACGGAAGCCAGACACATCGGACAGCTTTTCGATTTCCGCCGACGGCAGGCCACAGGCCTCCCAGCGCGCATGGCTGTCCTTGACGATGTTTTCGTAATTGGCGAGGCCAGCCGCCAGTTCGGCCTTGGGGGCAAAGCCGTAGCTGTAGGCATACAGCGAGATGGTCAGCTCGGGATGGTTGCCGGTGCAGTGGTAGCACTCGCGGTTGTTCTCCATCGTCAGCTTCCAGTTACCGGCCTCGATGATGTCGATCTGGGCAGCTACCTTGGTGTTTTCGATCTGGTGCGGGGCGATATAGGGGCCCATCTGCTCCAGCATCTGGTCGATGTCGGCCGGCGGCTCGTCGGCCAGACAGACAAACAACAGGCCTTCCAGGTTTTTCAGATGCACCGGCTTCAGGCTGTGGTGCGTCAGGTCGAAGCCTTCCGGCATGTGGTCGGCAAAAATCAGCTTGCCGGCCAGGTTGTAGGTCCACTGGTGATAAGGACAGACCAGGTTGCCCACCGAGCCTTTTTCATCGGCACACAGGCGCGAGCCGCGATGACGGCAGACATTGTGGAAGGCTTTGATCTGCATGTCGTCGTCGCGCAGGATCAGGATGGGTTCCTTGCCGATCTCCACGGTGACATAGTCGCCCGGCTCGGGGATTTCCGCCGCTACCGCCACATAAATCCAGTGACGCTGGAAGATGTATTTGAGGTCGGCCTCGAACACCTCCTGCGAATTGTAAAACGGCGCTTCCAGGCTATGGCCCGGCTGGCGGCGGGCGACCAGCTCGCGCAGTTTGTGCACCGGCTGGAAGGTAATGGCGCTCTGTTGCATTTCACTCATCTCCAAACAAGTCTTGGTTTGCATCCTGCGAGCCGGTGGGTGGGGTGCTGGTCGGATGCTGCGGGGTTGTTGTCAGAAATCGACGAGCTGATGTTGCCTGAGGTAATCCAGCACAACTTGCGCTTTCTCGACAGAATCACCCTGTTTTACGACTATCCCGGCCGACTTGCCTTCGCCCCCGGCAATGGCACCCTGCATGCGGGCATGGCCGCTGACCTTACTGGCAGCCACCAGCGCCCGCGCGCGGCGGGCCGGCTCCAGCACCACCTGGGGCAAGGCCGCGCCAGTGGCGGCTTTGCGCTGGATCTTGCCCTGTTGCAGCCGGGCATAACTCCAGCCGACAGCACTGGCCGCACGGGCATGGACACTGGCTACCAGCGGCAGCTTGGCCGCCAGTGTGCGCCGCACACCCTTGGGCAGCGCCTGTAGCGCCTGCCATTGCTGGTCGGATTTCGACAAGTCGAGTACATCCGGCAACAAGGCTCGGCCCAGCTGTTCGGCCAGTTGATAGGGCAGCAGGCCGGAGCCATCGCCGCCACCGGCACGAGCGCCACACAGCACCAAGGCGTAATCCTGCAGGGCCTCGGCCAGGGGGCTCAGTACCTCGCGGCCCGCCGCCAGTGCCAGAGTGTGGATATGTGTGGCACCGCGCGCCAGATAGTCGGCCAGCGCGGCATCGTCGGCGGCTCCGGCATACCAGACATCCACCTGGGACGACAGGCGCTGCGCCAGTGCCAGTGCGGCCAGATCGGCCTCGCCGGCACAGGGCCGGCCACTGACCGGATGCACGGCGGGGGCAATCAATACGGCTATTTTCATTTCAGTGTCTCCTTAAAGCCGAAATCTGCTGCGCTTCGGTGATACTGCGTTAAAAACGCCTTCGGAATGCTCATTTACGCGCATGTAAACTCGGCTTCCTCACGCGTTTCCGCCTTGTCTCACTCTAGCTCGCGAGATTTGCCTCAGACTAAATTACGCTCGCGCCGCACCAGCGCCTCGAATGCGCTGATGAAGGACTGGCAGTCGTCGATGATGCTGAGGTCGGCACGCTTGATCATGGGGGCTGCCGCATCCAGGTTCACCGCAATCACATGACGACAGGACTTGATGCCCTGCAGGTGCTGTACCGCACCGGAAATGCCCAGCGCGATATAGGCACTGGCCTGCACTGTCTTGCCGGTGGCCCCCACCTGCTTGTCGCGGCTAAAGCGGCCATCGTCCACCGCCACGCGGGACGCACCCACGGCAGCGCCCAGCGCTTCGGCCAGCGCCAGAAAGCCCGGCACATTACTGACGCCATTACCCGCAGACACAATCAGGTCGGCCTCTTCCAGCGCCAACTGCGAAGCCGGACTGGCGGCACTGCCCAGGTCCTGCACCTGTTCGCTGATGGCAGGCAAGGCAGCGGTTTGCAGCCGCTCGCCCTTGCCGACAAAGGGCAGCTTGGCCTCGGCCACTCCGCGCGCCAACAACAGCACTTGTGCGCGCTCACGCAGGCTGAAACCGGCACCGGGCTGGCGACGGCGCACTCCATCAGCGGCAATTTCCACCACATCCGTCACCACCGACAGCCGGGCGCGGCAGGCCAGACGTCGCCCTAGGTCAGCATCCTCGCTACGGTCGGCAAACAGCACGGTATGCGGGCTTTCCTGCTGCAGCAGTTGTTGCAGCAAGGCCAGTTTCTGTTCCGGCGCATAACCGGGGTCGGCCACGGTCAGGGCGCGGTCCACCGCCAGCTCGGCCAGCGCTTCCGGCGCAGCGTCTTGCATGCCGTACAGCAAGGCCAGTACTTCGCCGTCCTTGCCCGCCAGAATGGCGGCGGCGGCGATGGCTTCGCGGGCCGCATCATCCAGCTGGCCGCGCTCGGCATGGGCCACCACCAGCAGGCGCTGGCTGAACGGCCCGCTACTGCGCAGCGGCTTGTGGGCCGGGCCGTGGGCCAGCAGGGCGGCATCGCGGCTGCCGCTGTCATCGCCCAGCACAATGCGCTTGAGGCCGCTGGGCCCCAGCACCCACGGGCGACGCGGGTCGATGCGCGGAATGGCCTGGGTAGAAAAATCCATCACATTCTCCTTGTAAGGATGGTCGAACCAGGTGGTGCAGCAGCACCCTGCCCCGGCCCGCCTCAGGCCAGGCGCTCGACCACCAGTTCGGCCAGTTCGATCACGTCTGCCCGCTCACCCACCACGCCTTCCAGCATGGCCGTGCAATTGGGGCAGGCCACCGCCACCCGGCCGGTGCCGGTTTCGCGGATGTCGTCCATGCGCATGTCGGGAATACGGCGCTGGCCGGGAATATCGGTAAAGGCTGCACCACCACCCCAGCCGCAGCAGCGGGCATCCCGCCCGGAGCGCTGCATGTCCACCACCTTGATACCAATGCCTTTCAGCACATTGCGCGGCGCATTGAAGCCATCGTTGTAACGGCCCAGATAGCAGGGGTCGTGAAAGGTGAGCGGCGGCAGCGGCGTGGCATCGGCCTTCAGCGGAATGGCACGACGCGCCAGCAGATGCTCCAGCAGCTTGCTGTGGTGCCATACGTCAAACTGGCCGCCCAGCGCCGGGTATTCATTGGCCAGGCAGTGGAATACATGCGGGTCCGGCGTGACGATGTGGGCAAAGCGGTATTGCGCCAGCGTGGCGATATTGGCCTGGGCCAGCCGCTGGAAACCGGCTTCGTCACCCAGACGCCGCGCCACGTCGCCGCAGTCGCGCTCGGCTGCGCCCAGCACGGCTACGTTTACGCCAGCCGCCTTCAGCACTTTCACCAAGGCGCGCAGTGCACGCTGGTAGCGCATGTCGAACGCGCCCTCACCGGCCAGCAGCAGCCATTCGGTGTGCTCGCCCGGCTGCAATAGCGGCAGGTCCAGGTCGATGGCCCAGTGGTAACGCACCGCCAGCGGGTAGCCGCCCACCGTGTCGGTATTGCGCAGATTGGCCAGCGCCTCACTGCCCTTGCCCGGCACTTCGCCACGGCTGAGGGTGACATGGCGGCGCAGGTTGACCACGGTATCCACGTGCTCGATCAGCATCGGGCAGTTTTCCACGCAGGCGCGGCAGGTGGTGCAGGACCACAACGTCTCCGCCGCCAGCACGCTGCCAACGATGTCCTCGCCCGGCTTCACCACCACGGTGGCCTCGCGGCCCGGATGCGGGTTGCCGGCATAGGCCGGGTCGGTGCCACGGCTTTGCGCCGCCACCATGTCCTGGATCAGCTTCTTCGGGTTGAGCGGCTGCCCGGCGGCATAGGCCGGACAGGCCGCCTCACACTTGCCGCATTGCACGCAGGCATCGAAAGACAGCAGGCGGTTCCAGGCAAAATCCTCCACCTTGGCCACGCCCAGCTCACCAGCGGCCAGATTCAGCGGCTTGAGGTCGGAGGATTTACCGGCAAAGCGTTCGACACGCGGATGGAAAGCCAGATGCAGCAAACCGGCCACCGCATGTTTCATCGGCCAGCCCAGGCCAATGCCCAGCGCCAGTTCGGCACCGCCCAAGGCCAGCATCAGCAATGCCACCACGGCAATCAGTTGCCCGGCCAGGCCCAGCTGCGGACCGGCAAACAGCAGGCCGGCGGCCAGCAGGCTGCCCAGGGCAAACAGGCGCAGACGGGCCGGCAGCACTTGCCAGCGGCCTTGCGACAGCCGCGGCGGTGCTTGCAGACGCCGTGCCTGCATCATGCGTGCGCCCAGCAGCATCACGACGGCCATCAGCACCAGCAACACGTCCAGCCAGCCCTGGTACAGCATCAGGCCGTAGTTGAGTGCCGACAGCAGCAGGATGGCAACGCCACCACCGGCAGCCGCCACGTGGGCGCGGGCCACGGCGGGCTCGCGCGCCACCACGTGGTGGATATCGACAAAATAACGCTTAGGCATGGCCAAGAGGCCAAGCCAGGACACACTGGCGCTGCGCCCCTGCTGCCACAGGCTGGCGCGTCTGGCCAGGCCACCCAGTAGCAGGAGCGCACCCAGCCAGAACAGTCCGGTCAGGGCATGGGCAAGGGAGAAGCTCATGTCAGAAATCCTTCACCAGACGCAGGGCGTCGTAGATGGCACCGTGGATGTTGTGCATGGAAATGCAGTCACCCACGCGGAACAGCAAAAACTCACCCGCCGCCAGCGGCTGCGACAAGGACGGCTGCGGCTGCGAAGCGAACAGGGTGTGGACATCGGTCTGGCCCTGGTTTTTCGACAGCTCCTTCATGTCCCAATACAGGCTGTCATTGGGCAGGATGCCGTTTTCGATCACCACCTGATCCACCGCCCGCTCTTCCAGCGCCTCGGTGTATTCGTTGCGCAGCACGGCGATTTTCTTGTCGCCCTCGGCATACACCTTGTCCAGCCAGAAATTGGGGGTGGGGATGATGCCTTGTGCGTACAGGCGGCGGTAGAAAATCGGGAAGGTTGTCCCGCCGGTGTCGTCGCCCACTTTCACGTCCGGGGTGACGATTTCCACCGTGCTACCACGGCTGGACAGGAAGTCGGCCACGCCAAAACCAGCCTGGGTGCTCACCGCGTCATACACCAGCACGTTCTTGCCCGGTTCCACCTTGCCGGACAGGATGTCCCAGCTGCTGACCGCCACGCCTTCGTCCACGCCCCAGTCCGGCACCTGGCTGGTATAGGGAATACCACCAGTGGCCAGCACCACGATGTCCGGTTTTTCCGCCAGAATCATCGCCTTGTCGGCGGCCACGCCCAGACGGCGATCCACGCCCAGACGCTGGGTTTCCATGTCCAGCCAGCGCACGATGCCGGCCATCTGTTCGCGCTGCGGAGCCTTGGCGGCGAGTACGATCTGCCCGCCTACCTGCGGCTGCTTCTCGAACAGCACCACCTCGTGGCCACGTTCGCGTGCCACGCGGGCGGCTTCCAGCCCGGCCGGGCCAGCGCCCACCACCACCACCTTGCGCAGCTTGTCCGCCTTGGCAATGTCGTGCGGCATGGTGGCTTCGCGGCTGGTGGCGGCATTCTGGATGCACAGCACGTCCTGACCGTGATACTGGCGGTCAATGCAGTAGTTGGCGCCCACACACTGGCGGATCTGATCTTCCTTGCCATCGCGGATCTTGATCACCAGATGCGGGTCAGCCATATGGGCGCGGGTCATGCCCACCATGTCCACCATGCCGCTGGCCAGAATGCGCTCGGCCTGTACCGGGTCGCGAATGCTTTGTGCGTGCATCACCGGCACCTTGGACACGGATTTGATGCCGGCGGCCAGATGCACAAAGGGCTCGGGCGGCAGTGCCATCGGCGGCATGCAATTGGCCAGGGTGTTGTGGGTATCGGCCCCGGAACCCACTACCGACAGGTAGTCGATCAGGCCGGTTTCCGACATGGCCGCCGCAATGTCTTTCAGCATGTCGTGGCTGAGGCCGTCTTCGTGAAACTCATCACCACACATGCGCAGGCCAACGCAGAAATCCGGCCCCACTTCGGCCCGCACCGCATTGAGCACTTCCACGCCAAAGCGCAGACGGTTTTCAAAGCTGCCGCCCCATTCGTCGGTGCGGAAGTTGGTGCGCGGGCTCCAGAACTGGTCGATCAGATGCTGGTGGGCGGCGGAAATTTCGATGCCGTCCATGCCGGCGGCCTTCACCCGGCGCGCAGCCTGGGCAAAGTCGGCAATGATGCGGCGGATTTCATGCGTCTCGATGGTCTTGGCATTGCCACGATGCACCGGCTCGCGAATGCCGGACGGGCTGACCAGGTGCGGCCAGTGCTCGCCGTAATAGCTGGAGCGGCGGCCCATGTGGGTGGCCTGGATCATGATCTTGGCGCCGTGGCGGTGCATGGCCTCGCTCAGTCGTGCCAGCGGCTCGATAACGGCATCGGTGGCCAGGTTCACCGACTTCCACCAGCTTTGCGGGCTGTCGATGGACACCGGACTCGAGCCGCCACAGATGGCCAGCCCCAGGCCGCCCTTGGCCTTTTCTTCGTAATAGCGGATGTAACGGTCGCCGGGCAGGCCGCCCGGCTCGGCATACACCTCGGCATGCGCGGTGCTCACCACGCGGTTGCGCAGCGTCAGCTTGTTCAGGGTAATGGGCGCAAACAGGTGCGGATAGCGCATGGGGCGACTCCCGGCTTACAAGGGGTGAACAGTAAAGATGCAGTAATCGGCACCCAGGCCGGCACACTGGCTTTCGCGGCTGACCGTGCGGTAGTCATGGCCCAGGTTTTCACCCACCCAGTCCATGGCACCGGCAAACCAGCCGGCAAACAAATAGCAGGCCATGTGTTCGCTCTGCGGCGCACCGGCCACGCCCTGGGCCAGTACGAAACAGGAGTTGTCCAGGCGGATGCTGGCATTGCCGGTCACTTCGTCCGCCTCGATGAAGCTGAACTGACCCCAGCCGCGCTGCGACAGGCGCGACAGATAGTGCTCGAACACCGCCTTGCCCTTCAGGCCATGGGTTTGCGCTTCACTGCCACACCAGAAATGGGCAGAGCGGTAGCCGGCTTCGTACAGCGAATCGGCATACACGCGACGGCCCAGCGCGGCCTCGATAGCCAGATGGTTGTTGATGAAGAAATGACGCGGCACATACAGCATGGGCAGGCCGTTGGTAGTCCAGACGCCGGTTTCGGCATCGACGTCGATGGGAAGTTGAGGTTGCATGCCACTCTCCTGAGCAAGATGGGCGATTTGTCCGCCATTGCCCAGCATGGTGCAGCAGGCCCCGCACCGGCGGTGCAGCGGGCACGACAGGTATTTGCCCCATACCGACCAGCTGGTCGTTCCCGGACAAGCCGCGACCGTAAGCCCGGCCTGAAAGACAATGAAGCAGCCCTCCCCGGTGGCGGGGCGACCATTCAGGCGGGTCCTGATCCTGCAAATTCTGCCAGTCCAAGCTGGCTATCAATCCGTGCATATTCAACGGTCATGAACCAGCCCGGCCTGGCCGGCTCCTTACCTCCTCTTTAATCTGGTCCAGCCCATGCATACCATTACCGACGATGGCACCCGCTTGTTCATCAGCAGGATAGGCGACCGTGACGCCCCGCCCCTCATCCTGTCGCACGGCACTTTTTCCAATCAGCGCAGCTGTACCCCGCTGGCCCGCCATCTGGCGGCACGCGGCTGGCAGTGCTGGCTGTTTGACTGGCGCGGCCATGGCAGCAGCGCCATGCCACGCCATCCCTACAATTTTGAAACCATTGCCGGACAAGACGTGGTCGCCATCCTGCGGGCAGTAGAGGAAGAATGCGGCGCGCAGCGGCCATTCTGGCTGGGTCATTCCGGCGGCGGACTGATCGCCAGCCTGTGGCTGGCGCGCCAGGGAGCAGACTGCAAGCGGCTGGCCGGGCTGCTATTGCTGGCGGCACAGGCCAGCAGCACAGACCGGCCATGGTGGCCACAATGGCAGATACGGCTGATGTCCATGCTGCTGCCCTTACGGCAGCAGATTTCGCCGCGCTGGGCCACGGTGGCCAGCGAGGCGGAAAGCAGCCTGCTGCTGCGGCAGTGGTGCCGCTGGAATCTACGGGGAAAAATACACAGCGCGGATGGCTTCGACTACCTGGCCGCACTAGGCCAGCAAACCCTGCCGGTACTGGCCCTGGCCGGCGGGGCGGATCGCTTCATCTCGCCGGGGGATGGTTGCCGGCAGTTGCTGGCAAGCTTTGCCAGCCAGGATCAGCGCTTTGTGCTGTGCGACCGCGACCATGGTTTTCTGGAAGACTACAGCCACGACCGGCTATTGCTGTCCAAGAATGCCAAAACCGAAATCTGGCCCTTGCTGGCCAACTGGCTGGAACAGCGCGCCGCGCTGTCCCGTGCACCAGAGCCGCCCACCCAGCAAGGCCATGCGGGTGAGCACTTCAGCCGGCCAGGCAGCCAGTTACTGACTAATTTTGACAGCGGCTAACCGGCAGCGGCCGGCTGCCCGCCATCAACACAGTGTCAATGCGTCCACTCGCTAACCTTGGCCGGATTGGCCTTGACCCAGCCATCGGCTGCGGCGGCCGGCTTGGCACCATTTTCCACATCCAGCATCACCTTGCCGATCTCTTCCGGCTTCCAGCGGAATTTCTTCAGGAAGGCCACCACTTCCGGTGCCTTGGTAGCAAGGCCGGGGTGGATCACGCTATCGACATGCTCGGCGTCGCCATAGACTTTCTGCGGGTCATCCAGGAAGCGCAGCTTCCACTTGGCAAACATCCAGTGCGGAATCCAGCCGGTAACGGCAATGGCTTTCTTGTTGTTGATGGAGCGGGCCAGTTCGGCCGCCATGCCGGTACCGGAGCTGGGCAGCAGGGTGTAGTCCAGCTGGTATTTCTTGATGGCTTCTTCGGTTTTCTTCATCACGCCGGCACCGGCATCAATACCGACAATACGGCCCTGAAATGCCGCCTTGTTGGCATTGAGGTCGGCAATGGAGTGGGCAGCGACATAGTCCGGCACGATCAGGCCGATCTTGGCCCCCGGGTAGTTGACCGCCACATCCACCACTTTGTCCTTGAACTGGGTGTAATAGGCCTCGTGCGTGGTAGGCAGCCAGGCGGACAAGGTGGCATCCAGATCACCCCGTGCCACCCCCTGCCACATGATGCCGGCGGCCACCGGCACGATTTCCACCGGGTAACCCAGCTTGTTGCGGATGATGTTGGCGGCCACATTGGTGGTGGCCACACTGTCCGACCAGCCCTCTACATAGCCGATCTTGATGGTGGGTTTGTCGGCCGCCTGACTACAGAATGGCAGCGCCAGACCGGCTAGCAGCAGGGCAAGGAAATGGCGTTTCAGCATTGCGTTCTCCACAGAATAGAAAAGGATGAATCAAGGATGAACTGCACAGGCTTGCCGCAGCCAATAATGGCGGGCGCCTGTTGTTGCGACTGCATGCCCGGTGCGCTTGCGGCCCAGGGTTCTTGTGATGGCTTGTTGATGTTTTGCGCCCGGCACAAAACCGACGGGCGAAAAAAAGCGGGGCCTTGCGACCCCGCTCAAGCTCTAACGCCCCCAGACATCTGCAAATACCCGCAGCCAGTTTTGACCCAGCACCTTGCGGATCTTGCCTTCCGACCAGCCGGCCTTTTCCATGGCAGCGGTCAGATTAGGTGTTTCACCGATGGTGCGGATACCTTCCGGATTGAGAATGGTGCCAAAATTGGTCAGCCGGCGATGACGGCCCTTGTCGTGGGTGATCCAGTCAAAGAAGCCCTTGTCGTAGCCCTGGGTAAAGTCGGTGCCGTAGCCCACGCAGTCTTCACCCACCAGATTGATGATGTAGTCCATGGCTTCGACATAGTCGTCCACCGTGGCCTCGATGCCGCGCTTGAGGAAGGGCGGGAACATGGTGACGCCGATGAAGCCGCCGTGGTCGGCGATGAAGCGCAGTTCTTCATCGCTCTTGTTACGCGGGTGTTCTTTGAGGCCGGAGGGCAGGCAGTGCGAGTAGCACACCGGTTTTTTCGATTCCAGAATGGCCTCGCGTGAGGTGTTGCCGCCCACATGGGACAGGTCGACCATGATGCCCACCCGGTTCATCTCGGCAATTACTTCACGGCCAAAGCCGGACAGGCCGCCGTCACGCTCGTAGCAGCCGGTGCCCACCAGGTTTTGCGTGTTGTAACACAGCTGCACCACGCGCACGCCCATGTCGGCAAAGGCTTCGATATAACCCAGGTTGTCTTCAAAGGCATGGGCGTTCTGGAAACCCAGGATGATGCCGGTCTTGCCCTCGGCCTTGGCGCGGCGCACATCTTCCGTGGTACGCACCAGGGTGAGGATGTCGCTGTAATCGCGAATCTGCTTTTTCATCTCGGCGATATTGCCCACCGTGTCCTGAAAACCTTCCCAGACCGACACGGTACAGTTGGCCGCCGACAGGCCACCACGACGCATGTCGTCGAACACCTCGCGGCTCCATTTGGCAATAATCAGGCCATCGATGACCAAGGCATCCTGATGTAGCGTCATTTCGTATTCTCCCTTGCAAATAGCGGTTGGGCGGCAGCCAGCGGCTTAATGCGCACTGGGCATGGCCTCAGGCTGAAACCAGCAGCGGCTGCGGTGCGGCCAACTGGGCAAACAGCGGGTGATCGCTGCGCGCTTCCAGCTGGCATACGGCAAAGCCGTAGGGCTGGGCGGCGCGGCGCAGCAGCCGCCACACGTAGTCGGCAAAGCTGCGGCGGAACAGCACGAACACGCCGTCGCCATCCAGGCGGATGACCTGCACGGTGGCCTTGCCCAGTACGGTGCTCACCATATGGCCCAGCGGGATGGATTCGAAGTCGTACACCCCCAGGTGGCGCAGCACGGTGATGTGCTGCGTGCCACCCAGCCAGGCCAGGGTCAGGCCGCCGCTGGAGTCCACCGTCTGGGCAAACAGCTGTTGCGCGGCAAAACCGGCATCCAGCTGCGCAGTCCAGTCGGCCAGGCGCTGGCGATGGCTCACCAGCAGCCATTCGTCCGGCGAGGTCCACATCAGCACACCTTGCGGGCCCTGGCTGACTGCCCCGGCTTTCAGCGGCAGGGCGAGGCCGGTGACCTGCTCCACCAGCTGGGCAAAACCGGCTTCGGCGGTATCGCCACGCAGCACGGCATAGCCCAGGTGCGGCAGTTCGTTACACCAGATGCGGCCATCGGCACGGCGCGGTTGCGCCTCGGCATCCAGCTTGAAGTGATGGAGCGGCGACTCCATGAATGGTTGGAAACCTTGCTTAGGCATGTTGACGCACCCCTTCCTTGTCCACGAATACTGACGACACCACCTGCGCCGGCACACTCTTGCCATGCGCCCAGACGAACACCGTGTCGCCCTCACGCTTGCTGCCATCCTTCAACACAGCCATGGCAATGGAGCGGCCAAGGAAGGCACTGTGATAACTGGAGGTGACATGGCCCTGCATGGCAGCCGGCACCGTGTCATCGGTATTGCTGAGAATCTGCGCGCCTTCGGCCAGCACCACTTTCGGGTCCAGCGGCAGCAGGCCCACCAGCTGTTTGCGGCCTTCACCTGCGGTGTGCGAGCGCAGCAGCGAACGCTTGCCGAGGAAGCTGAACGGCTTTTTCATGCCGACAGCCCAGCTCATGGCCAGATCGTTCGGGCTCATCGAGCCGTCGGTATCCTGACCGACGATGATGAAGCCCTTCTCGGCACGCAGCACGTGCATGGTTTCGGTGCCGTAGGGAGTGATGTTGAACGCGGCACCCGCCTTCATCACTTCTTCCCACATGTAGCGGCCATAGTTGGCATCCACGTTGATTTCGTAAGCCAGTTCACCGGAGAAGCTGATGCGGAACACCCGTGCCGGCAGGCCGGCCACGGTGCCGCTGCGGCCATCCATGAACTTGAAGGCGTCCTTGTCGAAGTCGATGTCCGTGCACAGCTTTTGCAGCACCTGGCGGCTGTTCGGCCCCACCACGGCCACCGTGGCCCAGTGGTCGGTGGTGGTGGTAAAGCGTACTTTCAGCTCCGGCCATTCGGTCTGGTGCCAGCGTTCCAGCCAGCTGTAAACCCGTGCTGCACCACCGGTGGTGGTGGTCATGTGGAAGTGGTCGTCTGCCAGGCAGGCGGTCACGCCGTCGTCCATCACCATGCCGTTCTCATCCAGCATCAGGCCGTAGCGGCACTTGCCGGGGTCGAGCTTGCTCCAGGCATTGCTGTAGATGCGGTTGAGGAATTCCCGCGCATCCGGGCCCTTGACGTCGATCTTCCCCAGGGTGGAGGCATCCATCACCCCCACGCTGTTACGGGTGGCCAGGCATTCGCGGTTCACTGCGGCATGCAGGTCCTCGCCCGGTTTGGGGAAGTACCAGGGGCGCAGCCACTGGCCCACCACTTCGTACTCGGCCTTGCGCGCATCATGGCTGGCATGCATGGCGGTGTAGCGGCGCACATCGAAGGTTTCGCCCACATGCGGCCCGGCCAGAGCCCCGAAGGTGACCGGGGTGTAGGACGGGCGGTAGGTGGTGGTGCCCACCTCGGCAATGGGTTTGCCCAGTGCTTCGGCAGCAATGGCAAAACCATTGATATTGGACAGCTTGCCCTGATCCGTACCAAAGCCCAGCGCGGTGTAGCGCTTGACGTGTTCGATGGAGCGGTAGTTTTCGCGAATGGCGGTGTGGATGTCGGCGGCGGCCACATCGTTCTGGTAGTCGACAAAGGCCTTGGCACCATGGCCTTCCGGCTTGCCATCCGGCAGGCGGAAGATGGCGCGCGGGGCGGCCACTTCTTCGCTGGCGACGCTGGGCGCATTGCCGCTGCTGCCACGGCCGTGGCCCAGCAACAGGGCAGCCACGGCGGCGTGGGTCTGGCCCAGCGCCTCGGACAGCTCCCAGCGGCCGGTAATGGCACCAACACAGGCGATATTGTCGCGGCCTTCATCCGGGCAGACAAAGGACAGCTGCTGCTGATTCCACACTGGGCGGCCACCGTTGTGGCAGAACAGGTGGACAGTAGAGGTGAGGCCGCCGGAGGACAGCACGGTATCCACACTCAGGCGCGGACCGGAGCCGACCACCTGATTGTTGCGGCCATCCAGCTTCACCAGCTGCGCGCCGCTGACGCTCTTGTCGCCCAGCACCTTGGCAATGCCATGGCCCAGCAGCAGCTCGACACCAGCACTCTTCAACGCCTGTTGCCGCCATGCCGCCGCCCCGCCCTGCCGGGCATCGGCCAGCATCACCTTGACCCCGCACTGCGCCAGGTCCAGCGCGGCTTCGTAGGCGGCATCGTTCTGGGTTTGCACCAGCACTTCGCGGCCCACAGCTACGCCGTAACGGTTGAGATAGCTGTGACCGGCAGCGGCAGTCATCACACCGGGCACGTCGTTATAGCCAAACACCAGCGGGCGTTCGATGGCACCGCTGGCCAGAATCACCTGATGGGCGCGGATCTTGTGCAGACGCTGGCGTGGCAGCGCGGCATTGCGCTCGGTCAGCGGCAGGTGGTCTTGCAGCAGTTCCACCGCCTGCACCAGGTTCAGATCATGCAAGGCAAAAGCCGTCGTGCGCGGCAACACGCTGACATTGGGCAGGCTGGCCAGTTCGGCCAGACGCTGGTTCACCCAGTCCATGCCGGACAGGCCGTCAATACGGCTGCGACGCTCGGTCAGCAGCCAGCCGCCCATTTCGGACTGTTCGTCCACCAGCAGGGTTTTCAGGCCGGCACGGCCAGCCAGCGTGGCCGCCCACAGGCCGGCAGCGCCGCCGCCCACCACCAGCACATCAATATGATGGTGCAGGTGGTCGTAGCTTTCCGGATCGGGCAAGACCGGGGCATGGCCGTAACCCGCCGCCTTGCGGATGTATTTCTCGTAAACGGGCCAGGCTTTCACCGGCTCCATGAAGGTCTTGTAGTAAAAGCCGGGCGGCATGAAGCGGCCAAACTTGCCCAAGAGGCCCTTGAGGTCGAAATCCAGCGAGGGATAGCCGGTGGTGCTGCCGGCCAGCAGGCCCTGGTACAGCTCCACTTGCGTGGCCTTGAGGTCGGGCACGGTATGGGCGCCGGTTTCCAGCTGGATCAGCGCATTGGGTTCTTCGGCACCAAAGCCGACGATGCCGCGCGGCCGGCCATACTTGAAGCTGCGGCCAATCAGGCGCACGCCGTTGGCCAGCAGGGCCGAGGCCAGGGTGTCACCAGAAAAAGCCTTGTACTGCACATTGTCAAACTGGAAGCTGACCGGTTTCTGGCGATTGATGCGCTCGCCCGGGCGATGGATGCGGTAGCCGCTCATGCTTGCTCCTTCAGATACAGTGCCTTGCCGTCGGCCAGTGTCCAGGAACCGGCAATTTCATAAGTGACGGTATGGCGCTTGACGGCGAACACCTTGCGACAGCCAGCCACGTGCTGCCATTGCTCCCAGTGCCAGCCACGCGGATTCTTGCGGTGGAACACATAGTCGCCCCAGGTGGCGTCGTCGGCCTCTTCCGGCACCGCCGGCCGGGCAATATAGGCTTCGCCGGCATAGCTGAATTCTTCTTCTTCCCGCGCCTCTTGGCAGTACGGGCAGGTAATCACCAACATAAGCCTCTCCCTAGTGAGCCACGGCAGCAGCGCCGTGCTCGTCGATCAGATGTCCGGTGGCAAAACGGTCCAGCGAGAAGGCCCGGTTCAGCGGGTGCGGATCGTCATGGGCGATGGTGTGGGCAAACACATTGCCCGAGCCGGGGGTGGCCTTGAAGCCGCCAGTGCCCCAGCCGCAGTTGAAATACAGGCCCTGGATACGGGTTTTGCTGATGATGGGGCAGGCGTCCGGCGACACATCCACAATGCCGCCCCACTGGCGGTTCATGCGCACGCGGGAGAAGGACGGGAACATCTCGATGATGGCGGCGGCGGTGTGCTCGATCACATGCGGGCTGCCGCGCTGGCCATAGCCCAGATAGCTGTCGATACCGGCACCGATCACCAGCTCGCCCTTGTCCGACTGGCTGACATAGCCGTGCACGGCATTGGACATCACCACGGTGTCGATGCAGGGCTTCATTGATTCGGACACGAAAGCCTGCAAGGGGTGGCTTTCCAGCGGCAGGCGCAGCCCGGCCATCTTGGCCAGTACCGAGGAATTACCCGCCGCCACGCAACCCACGCGGTCGGCCATGATATCGCCACGGCTGGTATTCACCCCCTTGATGCGGCCGCCTTCGATGATCAGGCCGGTGACTTCGCACTGCTCGATGATGTCCACGCCCAGCTCGGACGCGCCACGGGCAAAGCCCCAGGCCACCGCATCGTGCCGTGCGACACCGCCACGCGGCTGGAAGCTGGCGCCCATGATGGGGTAGCGCGCACGGTTGCTGATGTCGATCAGTGGCACCATGTCCTTGATTTCCTGCGGGGTCATCACCACCGCGTCCACGCCGTTGAGCAGGTTGGCATTGGCGCGGCGTTCGATGTCGCGCATGTCCTGCAGGGTGTGGCCCACGTTCATCACGCCACGCTGGCTGAACATCACATTGAAGTTGAGGTCCTGCGACAGGCCTTCCCACAACTTCAGGCCGTGTTCGTACAAGTGCGCCGCCTCGTCCCACAGATAATTGGAACGGATGATGGTGGTGTTGCGTGCGGTATTGCCGCCGCCCAGATAGCCCTTTTCCAGCACCGCCACATTCTTGATGCCGTGTTCCTTGGCCAGGTAGTAGGCCGTGGCCAGGCCATGGCCACCACCGCCGACGATGATCACGTCGTACTGCTTCTTCGGCTGCGGGCTTTTCCAGGCCGGCTGCCAGCTTTCATGATGCTTGAGCCCGTTCTTGATCAGGCTCCACAAGGAGTATCGGTTTGCCATCTGCGGCTCCAGCGGGGTGGATGTATTCGGACAAGGCCCATTCTCCCGGCCTCTCCCCTATCCCGTTTGGCTGAAAAGGACAAGCACTTGCCCACAGCCGACACCGCACAACATGTCTGAAATCGACGTAAATCCGGCGTTTGCAAGCCAGCACAGCGGCCAGACAGGCCTTAGGGTTAGCGCACACACCGCAGGCAACACGCCTGTACTACAAGGGAAGACCAGCCATGATTGCCACCACCCCGTCTTATGTCCTGAGCTTTACCTGCCACAGCGCCTCTGGCCAGGTTGCCCGTTTCTCTGCCCTGCTGGAGTCGCAGGGCTGTTATATCGACGAGCTGGCGGTATTCGACGACCCCAGCAGCCAGCGCTTTTTCGTGCGCTGCGTCTTCCACCCGCAAGCGGAAAGTTTCGACCGGTCACGGCTGGCGGCCGGCATGGCCGAGATGAACCAGCACTATCAGGATTTGCGCTGGCAGCTGCACGACCGCCGCGAGCGGGCGCGGGTGATGATCATGGTGTCCAAGCTGGACCACTGCCTGAACGACCTGCTGTACCGGCAGAAAATGGGCGACCTGGAAATGACCGTGACCGCCATTGTTTCCAATCACCGCGACCTGGCCCCCATAGCCGAAGCCTACGGCCTGCCCTTTCACCACCTGCCGGTCAGCCCGGCTAACAAGGCCGAACAGGAAGCCGCCGTACTGGCGCTGATCAAGGAAACCGGCTCCGAGCTGGTGATCCTGGCGCGCTATATGCAGGTGCTATCCAGCGAAACCAGTGCCCTGCTGGCCGGGCGCGCCATCAACATCCATCACTCCTTCCTGCCCGGCTTCAAGGGTGCGCGCCCCTACTGGCAGGCCCACGAGCGCGGGGTCAAGCTGATCGGCGCCACCGCGCATTACATCACCGACGATCTGGATGAAGGCCCGATCATCGAACAAGTGGTAGACCGGGTAGACCACGCCTGCACCCCGGAAGACCTGCAGGCCACCGGCCGCGACATGGAATGCCAGGCGCTGGCCCGCGCCGTGCGCTATCACCTGGAGCGGCGGGTGTTCCTCAACGACAACCGCACGGTGGTGTTGCGCTAGCTGCTTGCAGGTTCGACTGCCCCACCGCCACGACAAGGCATGCAACGATGGGGCAAACACGACTGCACGCAATGTGGCCGGCAAGTTGACACTCCAGCGCCGAGCTGCCAACCTTCCCGGCCCAATTTATTAGCCCATTGCCCACCATGAAAATCACTGAAAACAGCGCCGTCACCCTGCGCATGAAAGTGTCCGACAGCCAAGGCCAGGTTTACGACGATGGCAAGCACCCCGTTTCCTACCTGCACGGCGATTACGACAATCTGTTCGCCAAGCTGGAAGCCGCACTGGAAGGCCAGGAAGCCGGCTTTCAAACCACGCTGGAGCTGGCCACCGAAGACACCTTCGGAGAACGCGACGAAGCCCTAGTCACCACCATGCCCAAGGCCGACTTCCCGCCCGGCATCAAGGTAGGCGGCCAGATCCAGCGCATCGGCCCGGATGGCGAGCCGCGCTACTACTTTGTCACCAAGATCAAAGGCCCCACCGTGTTGCTGGACGGCAACCACCCGCTGTGCGGCAAGACCCTGCGCTTTGCCATCACCGTGCTGAATGTACGGGCGGCCACGGCCGAGGAAATTGCTCACCAGCATGTGCATGGCGAGCACGGGCATCAGCACTGATTCTCCCCTTGTCTGACTGTCAAAGCCCTCCCGCTGCGGAGGGCTTTGTTTATGCAGCGCAGTGGCAGACAGGATAGTGCACTGACTGAACACAATGCCGCATAGCCGGCCACCATGCGGCAATCCGTCAATTCCCCACCGCACCGACACTCCCCTCCTTGCCATCCGCCGCGCCGAAGCGGCAAGGCGAATCATCATCCGCACGCACGGATTCCCAGCAGCCCAATCCTTCGAACACTGCATAAAAATCAAGGGCAAAGACAACTCGCGGCACTCGCCCCGCCGTCGTGGCCCTGTCTTTTGCTGCGCCGGGATGGACCGGAGAGATAGCAGGCAGGTGTACAAGGGGGCGGCACATCCACCTCGGCTTGCGCTGACGGGAATGGGTTTGGCCAGCGCGATGCTTGCTGTCGTGAAAGGTGATGAAGCAGGGGCCTGACTCGGGCCAAGAGATTATGTCAATGTGATAGCATAGCTGCTGTTGGCCATCAGCAGCCAGCTGGCACGTGACGGAAAAGCAGTCGCCCGCCAATACATGTGATGACTGCTGCGTTTGTCAACGGACTTGGTCCGTTAGATCAAGCATTGGCAGGGTTGCCGCTTATTCTTGGCAGAATAGGCAGCGTAATTTGCAGATTAGACGGTGGATTTGCCGCATACAATCCAGTTGTATTACTAGGTTACACAATGGAAATCACTAGCATTGAAGTAGAGCGGTTCAAGCGGGTCCAGAAAGCTGAAATTAATCTGGGCGAGATAAATGTATTGGTCGGTGCTAATAACGCTGGCAAAAGTAGTATGCTCCAAGGTATACATTTTTGCGCTGGTGCTGCCGTTGCGGCGAGACGGCTGGACAAGGTTACATTCACCCAACAGTCTCTTCTTTACTGCCCTGCTAGAAATTTCGTTGACCTTCGCAATGGCGACCCGTATCAAAACCAATCCGCATTTGGTTACCTCAGAGTAAGGGGAGTCGTTGAGGGTGATGACGACCAATACACAGTCCGCGTATATCGCGGAAGAAACGAAGGTAATGTTGGCTGCGAACGACACGGCAATCCGGTTATTGGCGCCATGGTCACAGCATTCATCCCGCCATTCTCAGTTTATGTTCCAGGTTTGGCCGGAATTCCAGAAGTAGAGGAATATCGCTCTGAAAGCGTTATAAGGAAGGGTGTTGCAAGTGGAGACGCAAATCTTTATCTGAGAAATGTTCTTTTATTAATAAAAACCAAAAAACTTCTCAATGAATTAATTCAGTTGATGAAGCTGATTTTTCCTAATTTTTCTATTGATATCAGATTTGATCCTGTTCATGACAATTACATAGAAGTATTGATTAAGGCAGGTACCAGTCAGTCATTAAAACCCATTGAACTCATTGGAACGGGCGTACTTCAAACATTGCAAATCTTCTCATATGCAACCCTCTTCAAGCCAAAGCTATTGCTATTAGACGAACCTGACTCACACTTACACCCAGACAATCAAGGCCTGCTAGCAGCGTCATTTGTTGCACTAGTCGAAAATTTGGAGACGAAAATTATCGTATCCACACACAGTAGGCACCTAGTGGAAGCTTTATATGGTGAGGCCAATTTTGTCTGGATGAAAGGTGGAAAAATTCAGGAGCAGGGCAATTCTCTCGAAAAAGTCCCTATGCTTATGGATATTGGTGCACTTGATAGTTTCGACAAGTTAATAAATGGAAAAATCAAACATGTCCTCCTAACTGAGGACACAAACCTCGATATGATGAAAATTTTGGCGGAGGGGTCTGGCTTCGATATGGCCAGGACGCTCATATATTCATACAAGGCTTCTACCAACCTAAATTCCGCCTACTCCCTATGTGAATTTATTTTGGCATCAGCCCCAGAATGCACGGTAATAATTCACGCTGACAATGATTTCCTAACAAAAGATGAGGAAGAATCTCTACGTGACAAGATAGAAAAATGCGGTGCAAAGGCCTTTATTACTGAATATTCTGATATTGAAAGCTACTTCGCAATCCCCGAGCACATTGGAGTTTTACTTGATGAAGACCCTGCAACTATACGTGAATGGCTTGATGAGATTGCCCTGACTAAGCATAACAAGCTGGCCCACAAGTTTTCAAGAAAACGTGACGAGGCAAAGAAGAAGCTTTACAAAAGTGATAATGCCCCGGACACCCTAGCGCTTATGGGAGAGAATGTGCCACTGCCGGCCGAAAAACGCCTAGGGAAATTCATGCTAGCCGAATTACGCAATGCAATGCATGAGAAATTTGGTCGGACTGTAAACATAATTACTGAGTCCGAGTACCTTTACTCAGATTACTTACAAAGTGTGGCAGAGTAGTTAGACAACAACTCGCTCAAGCACGCGGCTTTGCCGCTGGACACGCTAACGAGCCGCTTTGGTCAAAGCATTAGCGGACGCATTCCCTAGCAGCCAACGACCTCTTAGGGTCGAAACCAGAAACTCCATTTCCCGTATTGGCTTTACCATACAAAGTAACCCTCATCTCCCCGTCTTTCCCACCGCACCAACGCCAAACCTGGGCCCCGTCAAGCATGCCGACGGGTGGCGCTGCTGCGGTTTTAAGCGGCTGGCTGTTTGAGCGATTGGACGGTAGCCAATCGCGAGTTCAGGCGCGCCTCGCCCTGGTCGGGTCCCGGAGGGCAGCCGCAGGCCATGCTTGTGGGGTGGCCTTGGAGGTGAAGGAGGGATTGGCCAAGCAATCCCTCCTTCCCGGCCGCCGCGCGGAAGCGGCATTCACACCATCATCCGCGCCAAGCGGATTCCTACCCACCAGCATCAAGCAACCAGCGCAGGCCACCGCCTCCCCCATGTCGCCACAATCCGCCCCCGTGTCGGCTTTTGACACGCAAGCTTCCCTGCCTGATGGCTAAATCAATGCCATCATCGGCAATCGCCTACCCAGAACACAAGGAAGACACCGTGCAAGATGGCATCCTGAAAAGCTATATCGGTGGCCGCTACCTGGACAATCCAGCGCTGCCGCTCGCCGACAACTTCAACCCCGCCACTGGCGCACTGCTGTGCAAGGTGCAGCAGGCTGGCGCGGCCGAGGCCGAACAGGCGGTGAAGAGTGCCGAAGCCGGCTTTGCCGTGTGGAGCGAAATGACCGGGGCCGAGCGTGGCCGCATCATGAACAAGGCGGTGGGCATTCTGCGTGCACGCAACCGCGAGCTGGCCGAGCTGGAAGTACGCGACAACGGCAAGCCCATCCAGGAAGCCGAGGCGGTGGATGTGCTGTCCGGTGCCGATTGCATCGAATACTTTGCCGGCATGGCCGCTGGCATTCACGGCGAGCACTTTCAGCTCAAGGGCGCATTTGCCTATACCCGGCGCGAGCCGCTGGGCGTATGCCTGGGCATAGGCGCGTGGAACTACCCCATCCAGATTGCCTGCTGGAAATCCGCCCCGGCACTGGCCTGTGGCAATGCCATGATTTACAAGCCCTCGGGCATGACGCCGATGAGCGCGGCGCTGCTGGCTGAAATCTACAGCGAAGCCGGCGTGCCGGATGGCGTGTTCAACGTGATCCAGGGCAGCTCGTCCGTGGCGCGCCAGCTGATTGCAGACGAACGCGTGGCCAAGGTGTCGATTACCGGCTCGGTGGATACCGGCAAGGCCATCATGAAAGACGCGGCCAGCACGCTCAAGCGCGTCACCATGGAGCTGGGCGGCAAGTCGCCGCTGATCATCTTTGACGATGCCGACATCGAACAGGCGGTGTCTGCCGCCATGCTGGCCAACTTCTATACCCAGGGCGAAATCTGCACCAACGGCACCCGCGTGTTCGTGGCCCGCAGCATCCACGCCGCCTTCATGCAGCGTCTGAAAGAACGCACGGCGCTGTTGAAGATTGGCGACCCGATGCACCCGGACACCCAGGTGGGGGCACAGGTATCGCCCAGCCATGCGCAAAGCGTGCTCAAGTACATCGACATCGGCCAGAGCGAAGGCGCGGTACTGGCCGCCGGTGGCCAGCGCGTGATCGTACCGAGCTGCGAAGCCGGCTGGTTCATCGCCCCCACCATTTTCGACCAGTGCCGCGACGACATGCGCATTGTCAGCGAGGAAATCTTTGGCCCGGTGATGTCGGTACTGGTGTTCGACGACGAGGCCGAAGTCATCCAGCGCGCCAATGCCACCCGGCTGGGGCTGGCGGCGGGGGTGTTCACCCGCGACCTGGCACGCGCCCACCGCGTGGTGGCCAAGCTGCAAGCTGGGGTGTGCTGGATCAACAACTACAACATCACGCCGATTGAAATGCCGTTTGGTGGCTACAAGGAATCGGGCCTGGGCTATGAAAACAGCCTTACCGCCATCGACTGCTACACCCAGCGCAAGAGCGTGTATGTGGAGCTGACCGGGGTGGCCAGTCCTTACGCCTGAGCGCTGCCAGCAGAACTCCTGTTGCAGCGTTACCCCGCCTTGCCGTACTGCTTGTACTGTCTGCGTCGGCGCGCCTTGCACCAGGGGCTCTGCCTTATTTTGTCAGCCGCGCCAAGTGGCTCACCCGGTCATCCACACGATAACGGCAGACCTCACGGCCTGCCCTTGTCTTGTCTGAACCATCCGTAGCAAGGAGCACCCATGTCGCAACAGTTCGATTACATCATCGTCGGGGCCGGTTCTGCCGGTTGTGTGCTGGCTGCCCGCCTCACCGAAGATGCCGATGTCAGCGTGCTGCTGCTGGAAGCCGGCGGCCCGGACTGGCGGCTGGACTGGCGCACCCAGATGCCGGCGGCGCTGGCCTACCCGCTGCAAGGCACCACCTATAACTGGGCCTACACCACGCTGCCGGAACCACATATGGGCAACCGCATCATGACCCAGGGCCGGGGCATGGGGCTGGGTGGCTCGTCCTTGATCAACGGCATGGTGTACATCCGCGGCAATGCGCTGGACTTTGACGGCTGGGCCGAAAACAGCGGGCTGGAAAACTGGAGCTATCTGGACTGCCTGCCCTACTTCCGCAAGGCGGAAAGCTACGACAAGGGTGCCAACGACTTTCATGGCGGCGAAGGCCCGCTGCATGTCACCACCCCACGGCCGGACAACAACCCGCTGTACCACGCCTTTATCGCGGCAGGCGAGCAGGCAGGTTACCCGCGCACCGACGACCTCAATGGCTACCGCCAGGAAGGCTTCGGGCCGATGGACCGCACCACTACGCCATCCGGTCGCCGCTGCAGTACCTCGCTGGCCTATCTGGATCAGGCGCGCACCCGCGCCAATCTCACGGTAAAAACCCGCGCACTGGCTGACCAGATCCAGTTTGCCGGCAACCGCGCCGTGGGCGTGAGCTATCTGCAAGGCGGCAACCTGCAACAGGCCGAAGCGCGGCGCGAAGTCATTGTCTGCAACGGCGCGATTGCCAGCCCGCAGCTATTGCAGCGTTCCGGTGTGGGCAATGCCGACCAGCTCAAACAACACGGCATCAGCAGCGTGGTACACCTGCCCGGCGTGGGCGAGAACCTGCAAGACCATCTGGAAATGTATCTGCAATACCACTGCACCAAGCCGGTTTCCATTTACCCGGCGCTGCAGTGGTGGAACAAGCCGCCCATCGGCGTGGAGTGGTATCTGAACGGCACCGGCCTGGGGGCCACCAACCATTTCGAGGCCGGTGGTTTCATCCGCAGCAACAGCGACTTTGCCTGGCCCAACCTGCAATACCACTTCATTCCGCTGGCGATGAATTACGACGGCAGCAATCCGGTGAAGGCGCACGGTTTCCAGTGCCATGTCGGCTCCATGCGCTCGCCCAGTACCGGTTTTGTGCGGCTGGCCAGCCGCGACCCGCGCGTCAAACCCTTGCTCCAGTTCAATTACATGGCGCATGCAGTGGACTGGCAGGAATTCCGCGCTGGCGTGCGGCTGACGCGCGAAATCATCGCCCAGCAGGCGTTTGATGAATTCCGTGGCGAAGAAATCAAGCCGGGCATGAAGATTCAGAGCGATGCCGAGATCGACGCTTTCGTGCGCGAACATGCCGAAACCGCGCTACACCCGTCCTGTACCTGCAAGATGGGCTACGACGACATGGCAGTAGTGGACAAGGACGGCCTGGTGCACGGCGTGGACGGCCTGCGCGTGGTAGACGCCTCCATCATGCCGCGTGTCACCACCGGCAACCTCAATGCGCCGGTCATCATGATGGCGGAGAAACTGGCCGATGCCATTCGTGGCCGCACGTCATTGCCACGTTCGCAAGCCGCGTATTTCACCGCCGGCACGCAGCCGGTACGGCTGATGGGTACGGCGGATTTTCCCTGGCCCGCCAGCGCCACCACGCCGGCACACTAAGCCAGGGTCGCGGGCAGGGCAAGCCAGCGAATCGCGCGAGGTTTGCCCTGCCCATCCCACACGCCACAGTCGCTGCAGCTTGACTGTGGCGCTGTGCTTTCTACAATGCCCTGCAGCAGCTGCGCCGCAGCCGCATGCATGGAGATGAAAATGCACACCGTGAAACCGCGTAATCCCTACGCCTGCTCACCCTTGCTGAAAAAGGGTGGCGCCCACCGCAACAGCCGTTCCGGCCTGCGCCAGAACGCCCGTCAGGCCATGCTGGCCGAGCTGGATGAGCTGGACTGGATCGATCACTCCCCGGCAGCCCACGCTGTCGAACCCAACAGTGAGGACAACGCACCTGGCAGTTTTTCTCGCCACCTCCCCATGACAAAGGCCGCTTCCCAGCGGCCTTTGCCTTGTTATACCCGCCTCTGCGCCTGACTACACGGTAAAGCGCGCCGCCAACACACTGAGCTGCTCGGACAAACCCTGCAACTGCCCCACCGTCTCCGCAGTCCCCTTCATCGCCCGGCTGTTTTCCTCCGACATCTGTGCCACCTGCTCCACATTTTTTGCCAACACCTGGCTGGTATTGCTCTGCTCGTTCAAAGCCATCTGGATGTCGGCCACCACCAGTTGTACCTGGTCAACCTGCTGCTGGATGGTGATGATGGCCGAGCCGGCATCGCGGGCATGTTGCTGGCCGCTTTGCACGGTATGCATCCCAGCATTCATGCTGCCAGCAGCATGGCGCGCCGTACCCTGGATCTGCTGCACGATGCCGGCGATCTCCATGGTGGACTGCGCAGTGCGCTCGGCCAGCTTGCGTACCTCATCCGCCACCACGGCAAAGCCACGCCCTTGCTCGCCGGCCCGCGCTGCCTCGATAGCCGCATTGAGTGCCAGCAGATTGGTCTGATCGGCCACGTCGCGGATCACATCGACAATGCCGACGATGGACTCCGACTGTTTGCTCAGCACCTGAATGGTGTCGGATACGGTGGATATCTCGCGCACGATGCTGTCCATGCTGCGCCCCGCCCCCTGGATCACCGTAGCGCCGGAGCCAGACTGCTGCACCGCGCTACGCGACAGCTCATGCGCCTCGACCGAACGCTCGGCACTCACCGCCAGGCTGGTACTCAACTCCTCTACCGCTGCGGCCATGCTGGAAGCAGCCTCGGACTGACGATCGCTGCTATGCGCCACCTGGCTGGCCCCATCCGCCACGTCATGGGCCGCACCATCCAGCTGTCGTGACGTCGCAACCAGTTGCTGTACCGTCTCGCGCAGCTGATTGCGCATCTGGCGGATGGCGGCCAGCAAGCTGGAATCATCCCTGCCTTGCAGCTCGATACGCGTATCCAGCCGCCCGGCGGCAATCTGCTCCACCACACTCTGCACATAAAACGGCTCGCCCCCCAGCTGGGCGGTAATCGACAGGTATAGCGCAATAAACAGATACGTAGACAGCAGGAAGGCAAAAGCAGCGCAAGCCAGATACACATCGCGCTGCCACTGTATGCGGCCGATGCGGGCGTCCAGCAGGCTGCCCAGTTGTTGCAAGGCTACTTGCTGAAAATGGCCGGCGACCTCTAGCGAAGCGGCCTGCAGGGCGCTGTCGGCCTGTCCCTGCCCGGCAATCGCCTTGTCCAGTGCTGCGGCATTCAGATCCGACTGGGCAACCAGCTTTTCATCCGCGCCGGCAAAGCCGGTTTTGACTGCGGCGTTATAAGCGGCCGCCTTGGCCAGATCCTGTTGCAACCGTTGCAGGCTGTCATGCAATAGCGGTTGCAGGCCCAAGGCCTGATCACGGCCACTGCCGCCCAGCGCTTGGCCCTTGGCGGCCAGCAACAGCCCATTCGCCTGGCTGGTGCGGGTCAGCCAGTGTGGCCATTGCACTGTCACCGCATCCATCAGATAAAAAGTATCGATATCCGGGTCCAGCGTCAGATTCGACTGATCGCTGGCCATGCCGATCAGCTCCAGCAAGCTACCTGTCATTCCCTGGTAATTGGCCAGCTCCGGTGTGCCTTTCAGCTTTTGCCACGCCCCCTCCAGCGCAGCCCACCCCTTGTCCAGCCCCAGACTCCCGTTTAGCTGTTGGTGCGTCTGCTGCATGCGCTGCCATTGCTCTTCCAGTCCGGCGGCAAGTGCGGCCTTGTCGGTTGCCTGCTGTGCCTGCTCCAGGGTCAGCAGCAGCTTCATCGCCGGCTGCAGGTACTGCACGCCAACCAGCTCCTTACTGGAGAAATCGACATTATCCTGATTGCTGCGGTACAGCCCGTAGGTGAGATAAACCAGTGCAATGGCAAAGACAGCCCCGATCACGGCAAAGCGCGTGGGGTAACTCAAGCGCTGCATCCAGCGCGCAACAAGACGGAACATAGACAACTCCTCTGGGATATTCGCCTTGCCCTATGTCTTTTATATGGTGGGCAAGCCTTTCATTTATAGGTGCAAAATTCCTGCCCCATCGCGCCCAGTCCACAGTAATTGCCGAAATTCTTCACGACGCGATGCGCTTGATGCTGGCGATGACAACGCATCATTAAAGATGTATTATTTTTACATCTTTAAGTAGCAGCAAGATTTGTTCGGCAAAGCACTGCGCGCCAATAAAGATTCATTTTAAAAACATCATAAGGAATTGCCATGTTAGACGTGTCCACCCGCCAGCTGGTCAAAGCCACGGCTCCCATCCTGAAACAGCATGGAGTACTGCTGACCAGCCATTTTTACCAACGCATGTTCCAGCACAATCCAGAGCTGAAAAACATCTTCAACCAAGGCCACCAGCATGCCGGCCAGCAGCAACAAGCCCTGGCCATGGCCGTAGCAGCCTACGCCGAACATATCGATGCCCCCGAGGTACTGCTGCCGGTACTGGAGCGGGTAGCCCACAAGCACACCAGCCTGGGCATCCGTGCCGAGCACTACCCGATTGTTGGCAAGCATCTGCTGGCGTCCATCCGCGAGGTTCTGGGCGAAGAAGCCGCTCCGGACAGCCTGCTGGAAGCCTGGGCCGCGGCCTATCAGCAACTGGCCGATCTGCTGATCAATCTGGAAAACAGCCTGTACCAGCGCGCTGCCACCCAGCCTGGCGGCTGGAGCGGCTGGCGGCCGTTCCGGGTGGTGAACAAGCAGCAGGAAAGTGCAGAAATCACCTCCTTCTATCTGCACCCCGCCGATGGTGGCGCGCTGCCAGACTTCCAGCCCGGTCAGTATGTATCGGTACAGCGCTTTATCCCGGAATGGGGCCTGAGCCAGCCGCGCCAATACAGCCTGTCCGATGCTCCCGGCAAAGACTGGCTGCGCATTTCGGTCAAGCGCGAAGCAGCACAAGGGGAAGCCCCGGCAGGCAAGGTATCCGGCCAGTTGCATGCCGAACTGAAAGAAGGCGACATCCTGCAGGTGTCGCCGCCCTTCGGTGACTTCGTACTGCATCAGGATCGCGCGACCCCGGTAGTGCTGATCAGCGCCGGAGTGGGCCAAACTCCCCTGCTGTCCATGCTCAAGCACCTGCTGGAAAGCGGTAGTCAGCGCCCCATCCGCTACCTGCATGCCGCACGGCACGGCCAGGTCCATGCCATGAAACAGGAAGTCGGCCAACTGGCGGCACAGCACCCGGCGCTGGCCAGCACAGTATTTTATGAATGCCCGCAAGATGCAGACCGACTGGGCCAAGACTACCAGCGTGCCGGCCGCATCGATGCCGAAGCCATCCGTGAACATGCCCTGCTGACCGATGCCGACTACTACCTGTGTGGCCCGCAAGCCTTCATGCAGCAGCAACGCACACAGCTGCGTGCCAGCGGTGTGCCAGCAACACGCATCCACATGGAAGTATTCGGCTCCAACGCCATGGCCGGTGACTGATTGCCAGATGCACGGGGTTTGCCGCAGCGCATTGTGAGGGTGGGCCGTGCGGAGTATCCTGCGCGGCACCGCCTTTACCCATCCCGCCCATGCAACTGAACCGTTTTACCGATCTGGCACTGCGCGTGCTGATGTACCTGACACATCGAGATCGCGCACAGGCCGTTACCATCAGCGAAATCGCCGAGCGCTTTGCCGTATCGCGCAATCATCTGGTGAAAGTGGTGCATTTCATGGGGCAGCAAGGCTGGCTGCTGACCAGCCGTGGCAAGGGTGGCGGCCTGGCACTGGCACAGCCGCCGGAGCATTACCGGCTGGGTGGCATCATTCGCACGCTGGAGGGCAATGCCGCCCTGATCGACTGTGCCACGCCCCCTTGCGCATTACGCCAGGATTGCCGTCTCAAATCGGCACTGGATATCGGCTTACAAGCCTTTTTTACAGCTCTTGATGGATATACCCTGCGCGATATCGTCGCCAGCCCCACCGGAGAGGCGATTATTCGGCTGCACAGACAGCAAAATCCGCCCTCCTTGCCGGAGGACGCCGTAGAAGGCTGAGCGAAGCACGCCAATCTGTTGTAAAAAACCATCACTTTTCAAACAAAAAGCCCGCTGTGCGCGGGCTTTTTTTCACGGTTTTTTTCAGGGTTTCCCCTTGGAAAAACAGCAATCAGTGCATCAAATCGTCTTGGAATAACGCGCCTTGGTTTCACGTTCGCGCAAATGGCGGTCAAACAACATGGCGATATTGCGGATCAAGAAACGCCCCTTGGGCTCCACCATCAGGAAATCACCGTCAAAAGTCAGCAAGCCCAGCTTGTGATATTCACGGATGGCCGGCAGTTCGGCGGCAAAATATTCGGCAAAATTGATACCGTGCACCTGCTCGATGGCCTCCACCGATAGCGAGAAGCGGCACATCAGCGCCTGAATAATGCCACGGCGCAGGATGTCGTCCTGGTCCAGCACCATGCCGCGCATCACCGGCAGGCGGCCTTCGTCCAGCGCCGCGTAATAGCTGTCCAGGTCTTTCTCGTTCTGGCTGTAACAGGGGCCAACCTTGCCAATGGACGATACCCCAAGGCCGATCATGTCGCAGTCGGCATGAGTGGAATAGCCCTGGAAATTGCGCTGCAGGCGGGCCTGACGCAAGGCGATGGCCAGGTCGTCTTCCGGCTTGGCAAAGTGGTCCATGCCGATAAATACATAGCCGGCATCCGCCAGGCTTTTGACCGCGTCCTGCAGGATGTCCAGCTTGGTGCTGGCGGCCGGCAGATCCGCTTCATTGATGCGCCGCTGCGGCATGAACACCGTGGGCAGGTGGGCATAGTTGTACAGCGCCAGCCGGTCCGGGCTGATGGCAATCACCTTGTCCAGCGTGGCTTTCAGCGATGCACGCGTCTGCAGCGGCAGTCCGTAGATCAGGTCCACACTGACCGATTTGAAGCCCGCCTCGCGGGCAGCATCGATCACTTCCATGGTCTCGGCTTCGCTCTGCACCCGATTAACCGCCTGTTGTACCTGCGGGTCGAAATCCTGAATACCCACGCTCATGCGATTAAAACCAAGACGTGCCAGATGGTGCACGGTATCGCGACCGACCTTGCGCGGATCGATCTCGATGGAATATTCTCCCTCCGGCAAAAATTCGAAGTGAGTGCGCAGCATGCCCATCAACCGGTCCAGCTGTTCATCAGACAGGAAGGTGGGGGTACCACCGCCGAAATGCAGCTGGATCAGCTTTTCGCGACAGCCCAATGAAGCCGCAACCAGCTTGATCTCTTTTTCCAGATAGTCGAGGTAACGATCAGCGCGGCTTTTGTCTTTGGTGATGATCTTGTTGCAGCCGCAGTAGTAACATACCGTGTTGCAGAACGGTATATGAACGTACAATGATATTGCGTTCTGATGCATGCCGAGGTGGCGTTGCTTCAGCCAGTGTTTATAGTCCTTCTCGCCAAACGCCGGGGTAAACCGGTCGGCAGTCGGGTAAGAAGTGTATCTTGGGCCAGAGCCATCAAGACGTTCGATCAACGCTCGGTCGAACTCACAGTGGGTGGGCGAAAACGGATGGGTGGTGTGCATGTCGTCGGGTATTGATAGTCAAACGTCAGGTGGACTGGTAAATTTGCGGAAAACGTGTGAATTCCGCTTTGACAAGGGTCAAGCTTCTTTACAGGGTTGTACAAAACACTCGATGTCTGACCAAAACCAACACACTATTCACGCACTGAAGGTGTCCTGCTCCAACTGCAGCCTGCGCGAACTCTGCCTGCCCATCGGGTTGAACCGCGACGAAATGACGCAGCTGGATGCCGTGATCCGTCAGAGCCGCCGCCTCAAGCGCGGCGAGTACCTGTTCCGCAGCGGCGAGGGCTTCAAGTCCCTGTTCGCAGTGCGTACCGGTTTCTTCAAAACCAGCGTCGCCAGTCAGGACGGTCGCGAGCAGGTCACCGGCTTTTTGATGTCCGGCGAACTGATGGGCCTCGATGGCATTTCGTCCAATGTGCATGGCTGCGACGCCATTGCCCTGGAAGACAGCGAAGTCTGCGAGCTGCCCTTCAACCGCATGGAAAGCCTGGGGCGCGACATTCCCAGCCTGCAGCACCACTTTTTCCGGCTGATGAGCCGCGAAATCGTACGCGATCAGAATGTCATGCTGCTGTTGGGCAATATGAAGGCGGAAGAACGCCTGGCCGCCTTCCTACTCAATTTGTCGCAACGTCTGTCCACGCGCGGCTTTGCCGCCAACGATTTCATCCTGCGCATGAGCCGTGAGGAAATCGGCAGCTTCCTCGGCCTGAAACTGGAAACCGTCAGCCGTACGCTGTCCAAGTTCCAGCAGCAGGGCTGGCTGAGTGTTGATCACAAGCACATCCAGCTGATCAAGGCCGACGCACTGAAAGACCTGATTGCCGGCTGCACCCACGCCAACGGCGTCTGAAGCAGCAGGAAACCAAGAACACTGCAGCCTGTTTCCAGACAGCCTGCGGTGTTTTTTGCATATTGCGCACTACTGGCAGTGCCGACCATTCGTCTGAAGACCTAGTCCGGTCGGCTAAACCCTTGTCAGACGCTCACCAGCGCCCCACCAGCAAGCCCGCAGCCAGCATGTCTCCCCGCTCGATTGCCTGTTCTCGATGCTGCGGCGATACCTCACCCTGGGCCAGCAAGGGCGGCAAGACTTCCTTCCAGCCATAACCACAAGCAATGCGTCGCATGGCCTGGATCGCCCCCAAACCATCCGTGCCCGCTGATACCAGCATCAGGTAGGGTAGCCCTTCGGTTTTCCCCTGCGCCGGGTAATAGGTACGATCAAAAAAATCTTTCATTTTACCCGCCATATAGCCGAAGTTTTCCGGCGTTGCCAGCACGATGGCATCAGCTACCAGCAAGTCATCCAGATCAGCCGAGTCTGCTGAGAGGCGGCTGATGCTGAGCTCTGCGCACAGTGGCAATAGCGGCTGACAGAAGGCATCGACCAGTTGCAGGGTGTGGCCAGTCTGACTGGCGTAGACAATCAGCAACCGTTTCATGGAGCGGGCCTGCCATCAATCGTGGCCAGCAAATCCTGCAGCCGCTCCTGCTGCGGCCAGCCTGGTGGCACCACAAAGCCGCGCGCCACCTCCTCCCAGCAACCATCGCCCACTGGCAGCAATTCGGCCACCAGCTGCGGCACCGCCGCCTGCAACAGCTCTTGGCGCAGGCTGTCCTGCTCACGTACCGCACCTTGCGCCACCCGCGCCGGGGCCAACCAGCCCAGCCGCGACAGCCATATCCAGCGTCCACCGCTGGAAAAGCTTGGCCAGGGCTGCTGCAGCGGACTGATCCAGCCTTGCAGTTGATCCTCAGCCAGAGGGGCTAGCAGAGTGGTCGGCACATCGGCATAGAAAAACCAGCCCGCCAGTCGCGCCACACTGGCACAGCCAGCAAAACCGGGCGGCAAGACGCGGGCAGCCGCTGGATGACGGGCCAGTTGCAGTTGTTCCTGTAATTTGGCGGCCTTGAGCGGCCAGGCATCGCGCAGGCTGGGGCCAACCAGGGTGTCCGGGCCATGCCCCAGTTGCAGATAGAATTTGCTGGCGGTTTCCACATGCAGCGGCACGCCATCCAGCCGGATCAGGAAATCGAATTCGCCAATGGTGCGGCCGGCGGAGTCACGCACTGGCAGGTTGGCCGCCACCAGTTCGATATGCGGAGCCAGCCGGAACCAGAAAGCCAGCAGGCGTTCGGCATAGTGGCCAAGCCGCTGGCAAGGCTGTTGCGCCAGCCAGTGGACAAGCGGCGTGGGGTCTTGCTCCAGCGCCGCCAGCAGAGCCTCGCCCTGCTCCCCCAGCAACTGCGCGGGCGAGAGATTGCGGCCACTATTCCAGGGCGCAGGCGAGATTAGCAGAAAAGCCAGATCACGCAGCGCCGGCTGCGTGTAAGGGAGATGAAAACCGCGCTCAGGCTTCGCCGTCGTGCTCATGGCCATCTGCCACGCGTTGGATCTGTTTCATCAGGCCACGCAGGATGTCCACCTCGTCGCGCAGCATGCCGGAACGATTGAACAGCGCACGCATGCGGCGCATCAGGCGTTCGCTGTTGCGGCGGCGGTAATAGCCGATGGCATCCATGGTCTGGTCCAGATGCTGGCAGAAGCCTTCCACCTCGCCCAGGCTGGCGGTTTCGCTTTCCGGGCGCAGGTATTCCACATCCACACCGGTATGGCTGAACAGCTCGTAGGTCATCACCTGCACGGCCATGGCCAGATTGAGCGAGAAATAATCCGGATTGCCGGGGATGGTGACCAGCCGGTTGCACTGTTCCACTTCTTCAATCGACAGGCCGAAGGTTTCATTGCCGAACACCAGCGCCACCTGTTCGCCATCACGGGCACGGGCCACCAGTTCTGGCGTGGTTTCACGCGGAGTGGACAAGGGCGTGGTCAGCTCGCGGCGGCGGCTGGTCAGCGCGCAGGCCACGGTGACATCGCTCAGGGCCTCGGCCAGGCTGGACACCACGGTCGCGCTCTCCAGCACATCCACCGCACCGGAAGCCAGCGCATTGGCCTCATCGCTGGGAAACACCTTGGGTTCCACCAGATATAGCCGGGTCAGGCCCATGGTTTTCATGGCACGGGCGGCCGAGCCGATATTGCCCGGATGGTTGGGCCGGGCCAACACCACACGAATGTTTTTCAGAAAATCAGGTACTTGGGGTTTATTCATCAGCGGTTTCACATTAAAATAGCGGGCATATCAAAAAGCCCGCGCACTCGCGTCGGCTTTTTTTGTTCCTTAACCCAGATTGTTACCGTCAGATGTCGAGCCGTGTTGGCTGACATCTGCTATCCGTTCTAGAGGCCGTCAATGCATCCGATGCTCAATATCGCGGTTAAAGCCGCTCGCCGTGCTGGCAGTGTTGTCCAGCGCGCGTCGCTTAACCTCGATACCATTCGCGTAGAAAAGAAAAAGCACAATGACTTTGTGACCGATGTGGACCGCGCTGCCGAGCAGGCCATCGTCGACATGATTCTTGAGGCGTACCCCAAGCACGCCATTCTAGCAGAAGAGTCCGGCGCCAAAGGCGTGGGCTCCTCCGAATACGAGTGGATCATCGACCCCATCGACGGCACCACCAACTTCCTGCACGGCCATCAGCAATACGCCATTTCCATCGCCCTGGCGCACAAGGGCCAGGTACAGCAGGCCGTGGTATACGACCCCAGCCGCAACGACCTGTTCACCGCCAGCCGTGGCGTGGGCGCCTTCCTGAATGACCGCCGTATCCGTGTCTCCAAGCGCTTCATGATGAATGAATGCGTGATCGCTACCGGTTTCCCGGTATCCGACCAAAGCTATATCGACCAATACCTGGGCATGCTCAAAGACGTGCTGGGCAAAACCGCCGGCGTACGTCGCGAAGGCGCAGCCTCGCTCGACCTGTGCAATGTAGCCTGCGGTCGCGTCGATGGTTTCTGGGAACTGAACCTGAAGCCGTGGGACATCGCTGCCGGCAGCCTGATCGTGCAAGAGGCAGGTGGCATCGTCACCGACCTGACCGGCGAACAGGAATGGCTGGAATCCGGCGATATCGTGGCTGCCAACCCCAAGGTGCTGGCCCAGCTGCTGGCTACCATCGCTCCGCACCTGAACAAGTAATCATTGCCTCTGGCAGGCAGCAAAAACGGCGACCCGCGGGTCGCCGTTTTTTATTGCCCACTCACCGCCGGCTATTCGTGCATCACCACTTCCACCGCGGGCGCATCTGCAGCTGCCTGGCGCGGCTTGAGCAGCAGCAACAAGGGCAGCATCGCCAGAAAGCTGTAGGTAATCAGCCAGTACACATCGACAATCGACACCATCAGCGCCTGACGCTGCAGCTCGGCCGCCAGTTGCACGGCGGCAGTGCTGTCCAGGCTGGTCTTGCCCATGCGCGCCAGATAGTCGCTCAGCCACGGGTTATACAGATTGAACTGCCCCACCATGGCATTCCAGGCCGACTGCTCACCGCGTGAATAAGCCGTGCTGACAATGGCAATGCCCACCGAGGAACCCATGGTACGCAACAGGCTGAACAGCCCCGCAGCCTCGGCCGACAGCCGTGCAGGCAAGGTGGACATGGCCATGGCCGACAGCGGCACGTAGATCATCCCCAGCCCAAAGCCTTGCAGCAGCACCGGCCAGGCAAACCAGAAGGGACTGGTGTCCAGATTGTAGTGCGTACAGACCCAGGTACCACAGGCCCCGATCAGCAAACCGCTGCCAATCAGATAGCGAGAATCCACCCGGCCAATCAGCCGGCCCACGATCATCATGCTCACCAGGCTGGCGATGCCGCGCGGTGCCATGATCAGGCCGGTATCCATGGTGGGGTAGTGAAACAGCCCTTCCAGCATGATGGGCTGGATCACCATGGCCCCGTACATGGACAGGCCCAGCGCGGCAATGACGATGCTGGCGGCAACAAAGTTACGGTCCTTGAACATGTGCAGGTCGAACAAGGGGTGCGCCGCGCCGAACAGACCGCGCCAGATAAAACCCACCGCACCCAATACCGCCAGCAAGGCTGCCGTGACAATGCCGCGGCTGGAGAACCAGTCATCACCATTGCCACGGTCCAGCACATACTGGATGCCGCCAATGGCCAGCGAAATCATCATCAGGCCCAGCCAGTCTATGCCACGCTCACGCCGTGGCGTGTCCGGCACCTGCCGCGCCAGCAACAGCGACAGCAAGCCCACCGGCAGATTGATGAAGAAGGTCCAGCGCCAATCGAACATATCAGTCAGCCAGCCGCCCAGCGTGGGCCCGGCAATCGGCCCCACCATCACCCCCATGCCCCAGATGGCCATGGCCTTGCCGCGCTGCTCGCGCGGATAGTTATCTACCATGATGGCCTGCGACAAGGGTACCAGTGCCGCACCGAACACCCCTTGTAGCAGACGGAAAGCCACCAGCTGCCCCAGATTCAGCGCCACGCCGCACAGCATGGAGGCCAGCACAAAACCGCTGATCGACAATAGCAGATAGCGCCGCCGCCCCAGCCGGTCGGTCAGAAAGCCGGTAAGTGGCATGCAGATGGCCGACGCCACCAGATAACTGGTCAGCACCCAGCTGATCTGGTCTGATGTCGCACCCAGCTCGCCCTGCATCTGCGGTAACGCGACGTTGACGATGGTGGTGTCCAGCACCTGCATCACCGTGGCAGCCATCACCGCCACGGTCACCAGCAGCCGCTTGCTCACGCAGGCGGCTCCTCTGCCTGTTCGGCCGCTGCGCGGATTTGCGCCAGCACCTTGATACAGGTCTGCAATTCCTGCGGGTCCAGCCCGTCCAGCAGCTCGGCCTTGAGTGCATCAGCCACCTGCAGCAACTCGCCGGACAACTGCTGCGCCTTGGCCGTCAGGCAAATCCGCTTGGCGCGACGGTCCTGCTCATCCTGCTGACGGACAATCCAGCCATCGGCCTGCAACACATCCAGCAGGCGCACCAGCGAAGCGGGTTCGATGCCGACACGGGCCGCCAGCTCGTTTTGCAGTAAGGGCTCGCCCGCACGGCCCAGCTTGAGCAAGACCTGCCAGGTGGCCTGGGAAAAACCATAAGGCCGCAGCCGCTGGTCCAGCAGCGCCCGCCAGGCCTTGGGTACCGCACCCAGCAACTCGGCCACTTCCTGATGCGACTGACTCATGCCTTGCTCCATCAAATAATTAGCCAGCTAATTATATTGACACAAACAATAACCGGCAATCGACTTTTCCAGCCCCAATGTCGCCGAACCAACTGGCATCCGGCCATGCCGACATGACAGATGGCATAACCCATCTGCTATCCTGACAGTTAACCAGCACGCGGAGCCCTGCATGTCCTCACACATTCTGTACATGGCACTTGGCCTCCTGCTCTGCCTGCCACCACTGGCGCAGGCTGCCGGCCCGGATTGCAGTCGCAGCTATACCCTGGCGCTGCACGAACATGGCTTGCTGTATAACGCCAGCAGCCGCAGCGGTATCGACAAGGACGTGGCGGACGAACTGATACGCCGCAGCGGCTGCCGCGTGGATATCAGCCTGCTGCCACGCTCGCGCATCTGGAAACTACTGGAAAGCGGCAACCTGGACTTCAGCCTGTCCGGCATCACCAACGATGAGCGAGAAAAATTTGCGGCTTTTGCCTGGTATTTTGCCGACAAATACAGCCTGATCGTGCGCAAGGACGCCGCGGTACAGAATCTGGCGGACTTTCAAATCCGTAGCGATCTCAAGCTGGGGGGAATTCTCAGCTTTCGCTACAGCGACACCATCAACCAACTGGTGGACACACTGGATCATGACGGGAGACTGATCGGCAGCTACGATTACGATGCCCTGTACCAGAACCTGAGGCAGGGACGCACCCAGGCCATCATCATCGAGCCGTTCGACTATTCAGATCTGGACAAATACCAGGTGGCCAAGCTGGTGCGCATCATGGAAACCAACGACCAGCCCACCCCGCACGGGCTGATCATGTCGCGCAAGACCATTTCACCGGAACAGCAGGAGCGCTGGCGCGAAATCATCAACAGCATGCGCCGCGATGGCAGCATGCTGAAAATCTTCCGCAAGTATTTCAACCGCGACGAAGCGCAGCAGATGATGAATTTCTGATCAGCCGCTCAGCAGCGGTTTACCTGGCGGCCGGTAGCAGATCCAGCCGGTCGGTACAGACACTGTCCACGCCCCAGCCGATGATTTCACGCGCCCGCGCTAGCTCGTTCACCGTATAACACAGCAACTGGTAACCGGCGGCCTTGATGGCGGTGGCTTGCTCACGCGTCAGGGTGCAGTGGTCGCAATGCAGGGCAATGCAGTCCATTTCCTGCAGCATGGCCTGCCAGTTGGCCGGCACCTCTTCCACCAGCCAGGCACGAGGCAGCGCCGGTACGGCATGCTGTGCAGCACGCAAGGCGACGTCACTGAACGACGACAGCAAGGGAGGTATCGCGGCTCCGGCCCACAAGCGCGCGGCCTCCTGCGCCACCAGCCGGCCGGTTTCCTCTTCGCGTCCCGGGCAGGGTTTGATTTCCACGTTCAGCAGCATGCCCTGAGCCTGACAATAAGCGGCCACATTGGCGAAAGTGGGCAGGGCCTCGCCGGCAAAAGCCGCACCCTTCCATGCCCCGGCATCCAGCTGGGCCAGACTGGCCATGCTCAGCTCGGCAGCCAGACCCTGGCCATTACTGGTGCGGTCGACCGCATCGTCATGCAACAGGAAGCAGACATTGTCTGCCGACAGCTTCACATCGCATTCGGCAGCGCGGTAGCCATGAGCAATGCCGGCGCGAAAACCGGCCAGGGTATTTTCCGGAGCCATGGCCCCACCACCCCGGTGTGCCACCACGGCAGGATAAGGCCAGGGGCTTCGCAGCTGCAGCTGGGACATAGATTCTCTCCATCAAGACGCTTGCAATGGTTGGACAGGCAGCGGCGGCAGTTGGCCGGTGCCGATATGGCTTAGCATGAACATGGCAGGCATGCAGATCACACCAGAGCAGCATGCGCCATCTTGCATTAAAGCGGCAAAAAGCGCGCATTATCCGTCGCCGATGTGACGCATGCATGACAAAACCCGACCTGCCGGGCAAGTCGGGTCTTAAACAGCATGAGCCGAGGCCCGCGTAGGCTTACTGGTAGCTCAGACTGTCGGCCTTGCCCCAGAACACCCGGTAGGCAAAGGCGGTATAAGCGATGATGCAAGGCAGTACCAGCAAGGCGCCCCACAGGATGATCCACAAGGCCTCCGGATCGCTGGCGGCCTGCCAGATATCCATACGGCCGATCACCACCTGCGGAAACACACTATAGGCCAGCCCCCAGAAGGCCAGCAGCACAATGCCCACGGTGGCGGCAAAGGGCAGCCAGCAGTAGCGATCATTGCCGACAGCCTGGCGGCGCGCCAGCCGCGGCAGGATGATCAATTGCAGGGCAAACAGGGCAACCGTTCCCAGCGGCAAAGGCAGCAGCAGGAATAACTGCGGCAGGGCAAACCATTTGGCGGCAATCGCCGGATTCACCAGCGGCGTCACCCCCGACACCAGCAATACCGCCAAGGCCGCGCCCGCCACACTATGGCGCGCCCAGCTGATGGCCCGGGCCTGCAAGGGGCCATCGGTTTTCATGATCAGCCAGCAGGCACCGAGCAAGGCATAAGCCGCGCTCAGCCCGACGCCCACCAGCAAGGCAAACAGCCAGGACAGTGCACCATCAGCAAAGCCAGTGAGATAACGCCCCAGCATCACCCCCTGCGCCAGCGAGGCCAGCAGCGAACCCAGCGCGAAAATGGCATTCCACCAGGGGCGGTGCGGGTCGCGTGCCTTGACGCGAAAGTCGAAGGCTACCCCGCGCAGGATCAGCCCCACCAGCATCAGCAGCACCGGAATGTACAGCGCACCAAACACCACGCCATGCGCCATGGGAAAGGCCACCAGCAGCAGCCCTGCCCCCAACACCAGCCAGGTTTCATTGGCATCCCAGAACGGGCCGATACTGGCCACCATGCGGTCCTTGCCGGCATCGTCCGCCAGCGGCAGCAACAAGCCCACCCCCAGGTCAAAGCCATCCAGCACCACATACACCAGCATGGCCAGGCCCATCAGTCCGGCGAAGATCACCGGCAACCAGTAAGCAGCGTTCATGCCTGCACCTCCTGCAGCACGACAGCAGCATCAGCCTGTCCTGCCGCTTTTTTGGCCAGATGAAACAGCACCGAGACATAAGCCAGCAGCAGGCCGGCATACAGTGCCAGATAAGTGAGCAGCGACCCGGCCACCATGCTGGTAGTGGCCTGCCCCGCCGCCTGTGCCGTAGTCAGCACACCGGTTACCAACCAGGGCTGGCGGCCGATCTCGGTGACATACCAGCCCGCCAGCGTGGCTACCCAGCCGGCAAAGGTCATGCCCACCAGCCAGCACAGCAGACGCCGGTCCAGCAGTGCTGCAGGCGCATCCCGGCGCAGCTGCCAAGCGCCAAACCAGGCAGTCAGCAACATCAGCACGCCCACCCCCACCATCACGCGGAAACTCCAGAACACCTTGGCCACCGGCGGGTGCTGGGCAAATTCGTTCAGGCCGCGGATTTCGCCGTCCAGATCATGCTTGATGATCAGGCTGGCCAGATGCGGAATACCCACGGCGTAATCGTTACGCTGGGTATCGGCATTGGGCAGGGCAAACAGCAGCAGGGGCGCGCCGCGCTCGGTATGCCACACCCCTTCGATGGCCGCCAGCTTGGCCGGCTGGTGCTCCATGGTATTCAGGCCGTGCGCATCGCCCACCAGAATCTGCAAGGGAATCAGCAGTGCCGCCAGCCTCACCCCGGTTTTCAGCGCTGCGCCATTGCCCGCGCTGCGATCCCCTTTCAGTTGACGGTAAGCCGACAGCCCGGCCAGCAAAAAGGCCACGGTCAGGCCGGAGGCCAGCAGCATGTGAGTCAGCCGGTAAGGCATGGACGGATTGAAGATCACCTGCAGCCAGTCGCTCACATGAGCGCGGCCATCCTTCATCACGAACCCGGTCGGGGTTTGCATCCAGGAATTGAGCGCGATGATCCAGAAGGCCGACAGGCTATTGCCAAAGGCCACCAGCAGTGTGGCAAAGGTGTGCACCCGCTCGGACACCCGTGGCCGGCCAAACAGCATGATGCCGAGAAAGCCTGCCTCCAGGAAAAACGCCGTGAGGATTTCATAAGCCAGCAGCGGGCCGGCGATATTGCCCACCGTCTGCATATAGCCCGGCCAGTTGGTGCCGAACTGAAAGCTCATGGTGACGCCGCTGACCACGCCCAGAGCGAAAGACAGCGCGAAGATCTTCACCCAGAAGCCGTAGGCATCCATCCACGCCTGCTTGCCGGTACGCAGATAGCGCAGCTTGAAGAACAACAATACCCAGGCCAGTGCGATATTGATGCTGGGAAACAGAATATGAAAGCTGATATTGGCACCAAACTGGGCACGCGCCAGCGTTAAGGCATCCAGTTCCATGATGGCTTACTCCCTTTCCGTGTCACGCCCGGTCAGCTTGCTCAGCGACTGGGTGAACTGCAGTACTTTTTGCACCTGTGAACCCAGCTTCATCAGCCGCTGCAGGGTTTCCACATCCATGTGCTGGATATCGGAAAACCAGGTGGTGACCAGTTCGATCAACTGGTACATCTCTTTCATGCGTGCCTGCGCATGGCGGTCGGCCTCGCTGCCGGCGGTCTCCATCATTGCTCCGCGCAGCATGGTGAGCGTCGGTTCCACTTCGCGCTTCTTGCGCTCCTCGGCCAGGGTTTTGAAGATGGCCCACACATCATCCGGGGTAGAAAAGTATTCGCGCCGGTCGCCCGGGTAGTGCTGCAGCCTCACCAGCCGCCACGACTCCAGTTCTTTCAGGCCCATGCTGACATTGGAGCGGGAAAAACTCAGGCGCTCGGCGATCTCGTCGGCATTGAGCGGTTTTTCGGAAACAAACAACAGGGCATAGATCTGACCGACGGTGCGGTTAATGCCCCAACGGCTGCCCATCTCGCCGAAATGCGAGACAAAAGACTGAACTAAAGGGGTGGCATTCATGACTTCCTCAATTTTCAGGAATTTCTGAAACTTTGATAAAGATCATACTTTTGTCACTTGATGCCCGTCAATGCACAGATTGCTTGATTAAAAGACTTGCCAATCAGCACAGACCAAAGGGGCAACACACAACGTCTGGTCCATTGCTGGCGACTGCCGCCTGACACCCGGCCCCCGCTACGGTAAAATCGCGCTTTCATGTCAGCGCCCCGCTAAAGCGGGGCGTTGTCATCTGCACCCGATACCGACCAGAGCACTACGCCCATGAGCACGCCCCAGCACACTCCGATGATGCAGCAATACTTCGCCCTGAAAAGCCAGCACGCCGACAAGCTGCTGTTCTACCGCATGGGCGATTTTTACGAGCTGTTCTACGAAGATGCGGAAAAGGCGGCGCGCCTGCTGGACATCACCCTCACCACCCGTGGCGCCAGCGGCGGCAACCCCATCAAGATGGCCGGTGTGCCTTACCATGCTGCCGAAGGCTACCTGGCACGGCTGGTAAAAATGGGCGAGTCGGTGGCCATTGCCGAACAGATTGGCGACCCGGCACTGGCCAAAGGCCCGGTGGAGCGCAAGGTAGTACGCATCGTCACCCCCGGCACGCTGACCGATGCCGCGCTGCTGGACGACAAGCGCGACAACCTGGTGCTGGCGGTAAACATGCACAAGGGCACGCTGGGCCTGGCCTGGCTATCCATGGCCAGCGGTGAATTCAAGATCATGCAAACCGGCGTGGAAGAATTCGCCAGCGAACTGGAACGGCTGAAACCGGCCGAACTGGTGCTACCGGACGACAGCGGGCTGAACATCTTCGAACAGGTCAGTTGCCCGCGCAAAAAGCTGCCGCCCTGGCAGTTCGACACCGCGTCCGCCCAGTTGGCGCTGACTCGCCACTTCGGCACGCATGATCTGGCCGGCTTCGGCGCCGACACCCTGCCGGTAGCGGTGGGGGCGGCCGGTGCACTGCTGGAATACGTCAAATCCACCCAGAGCGTGAACCCGGCGCATATTTCCCAGCTGGCGGTAGAGGATGCCGGCGAGCTGATCCGCATGGATGCCGCCACCCGCCGTAATCTGGAACTGACCGAAACCATACGCGGCGAACCCTCGCCCACGCTGGCGTCCTTGCTGGACACCTGCGCCACCAGCATGGGTAGCCGCCTGCTGCGCCACTGGCTGCACCACCCCATCCGCCAGCATGCCAAGCTGCAACGCCGCCTGGAATCGGTGCGCGCCCTGCTGCCGCTGCACCAGGACGTGCACAGCCAGTTGCGCGAAGTGGCCGACATCGAACGCATCACCGCCCGCATCGCCCTGCGCAGCGCCCGTCCGCGCGATCTGGCGGCCCTGCGCGATTCGCTCAAGGCCCTGACCGGTGCCAAGCAGCTGGCCAGCAGCCTGGATGCCCCGCTGCTGGGCGAACTGGCACGGCTGCTGCCGGACAACTCTCCGGTGGAAAGCTTGCTCACCGCCAGCATCCTGCCGGAACCGGCCACCTTTTTGCGCGATGGCGGGGTCATCAACCACGGCCTGAATGCCGATCTGGACGAACTGCGCGCTATCCAGACCGACTGCGGCGACTTCCTGCTGGCGCTGGAAGCGCGCGAAAAGGAGCGCACCGGCATCACCACCCTCAAGGTGGAATTCAACCGCGTGCACGGCTTCTATATCGAAGTATCACGCGCGCAGGGCGACAAGGTGCCGGACGACTACCGCCGCCGTCAGACCCTGAAAAATGCCGAACGCTACATCACGCCGGAGCTGAAAGAATTCGAAGACAAGGCCCTGTCGGCGCAGGACCGCTCACTGGCATTGGAAAAGCAGCTGTACGAACAATTGCTCGACCAGCTGGCGCCGCACATTCCCGACCTCAAGCTGATCGCCCAGGCCGTGGCCGGGCTGGACGTGCTGGCCGCCTTTGCCGAGCGCGCCAGCAGCAATAATTATGTTGAGCCCCAGTTCGTCAGCGATACCCGGCTGGAAATCATCGCTGGACGTCACCCGGTGGTGGAAGCCGAGGTAGAACGCTTCATCGCCAACGACACCCGCCTCAGCGACGAGCGCAAGCTGCTGCTGATCACCGGCCCGAACATGGGCGGTAAATCCACCTATATGCGGCAGAACGCGCTGATCACCCTGCTGGCGCACATCGGCAGCTTCGTGCCGGCCGAGCGCGCCGTCATCGGCCAGATCGACCGCATCTTCACCCGCATCGGCGCCTCGGATGACCTGGCCGGCGGCCGCTCCACCTTCATGGTGGAAATGACCGAAACGGCGAATATCTTAAACAACGCCAGCGCCCAGTCATTGGTGCTGATGGACGAAGTTGGCCGGGGCACCTCCACCTTCGATGGCCTGGCGCTGGCCTGGGCCATCGCCAAGGCACTGATCGAAAAGAGCCGCGCCTACACCCTGTTTGCCACCCACTATTTCGAGCTCACCACCCTGGCCGATCAGTACCCGGCCGTCGCCAATGTGCACCTGTCTGCCGTCGAGCACAAAGACCGCATCGTATTCATGCACCATGTGGACGAAGGCCCGGCCAGCCAGAGTTACGGCCTGGCGGTGGCCCAGCTGGCCGGGGTGCCGCCCAAGGTGATTCGCGAAGCCAGGCGCTATCTGGTGGAGCTGGAAAATCAGTCGGCAGCCCGCGTCCAGCCCGATCTGTTCAGCGCACCGCCGGCCATAGTCGACACCGTGGAAAGCGAGCCGAATCCGGCGCTGGACATGCTGCAAGACATCAACCCGGACGAGCTCACCCCGCGTCAGGCACTCGACTTTCTCTATCAAGTGAAAAAAGTGCTGAATTGATACAGCAAAATGACAAGCATCATCTATGATGAAAAAATCATGACACGCAGAGAACAGGAGTAAGCACTATGTCGTCGCAGAGCACTGCCAGCAACCCGGGGTTTGTTCGCCTGTTTGGACACACTGGAGATGATGGCAGCATCACCCTTCAAGCCATCCGCGAGCGCGCCAGCAAACAACTGGCCAAGTTTGCCAGCCTGGCGGAAGAACAACTGGTGGAACGTCAGATCAGCATGCCACCTGCCATCAGTCTGGTAAGTTGCCCGGCGTGCAGCCTTACCCTGGAAAACAACCATCCCCAATCCGATGAAATCCTCAGCTGGCTGACTGACAACGCCAAGCTGTCCAGCCAATTCAAAGAAGTAGAAGTACTGTTCGAACTTGTACGTGCTGCCGAAGCTGCAGGTGAAATCTTCCCCGAGACATCCTGCTTTCATATCGGTCTGACCAGTGCCGGTCCGATTGCGTATTTCGAGGACCATTCGTGTAGTCCTTACCAGCAATAGTTTTGGCTTTCCGCCTTAGCCGCTCAGGGGAGACATCTGTCTCCCCTGCCTGCTTTTCAGCGTTACACCGGCCCTAGCTGGCCACAGAATTTACAGCGCATCAACGAGAAAATTCGCTAGTAATCATCAGACTCTCTATCCGGCCTGCCCTTCTACCATCAAGGTATCACATACCTTTGGAGCAAGAACATGCCGCTGACCGAATCCCCCCGCCAGCCTGCACAGGCCCTGCCGGCCCCCACCCTGAGCGACAATTTGCGCCTGCAAGCCAAAACCCTGCTGGGCAGCCTGGGACGGCAAGCCCGCCTCGAACTGCTCACCCGTGGCATACACATCCCGCCTGCCATCTGCCTGGGCAGCGATCAGCACGGCCAAGTGCTGCTACTCAGCCCACATCCGCAGGCTCGTCAAATTCGCCTGTGGCTGAAAAACAGCCATTACCTGGGCGAACTGTTCCTGGAGCTGAGCAGCCTGTTCGAACTGTTGCAGGCCTGTAATGCAGAGCGTCCGGCGGCGGCAAACAGCCGCTTTTGTCTTGGCCTCACCTCAGCAGGCCCGCTGGCTTACTTCGAGGATTACCCTCAGTCAGCAACCAGCGCACACGCTAGCTGAGTCCTGCCACAGACATGAAAAAAGGGAAGCCACGGCTTCCCTTTTTCAGTCTTGCTCATCCACACCCCGGCAAGGTCGCGCCTGCCGCCGCGCCAGCGCGTGGACAAAGCGCATTTCTTCCGGATAAGGATAGAAGTCCTCCATATAGCCAGCACGGATGCGCTGCTGGCGCTGCTGCCAGAAATCCGGCGTCAGCAAGTCGCGGTGGTATTGCAGAAAGGTCTTGCGCACCAGCGGGTCACCCAGCAGGAAGGTGCCGAACTCCTCGGGAAACACATCATGACGCGCCACCGGATACCAGACCTCGCCGGACATCTCCATTTCCGGATTCGGCGCTTCCGGTATCTGACGAAAATGACAATCGGTCAGATATTCGATTTCATCGTAGTCATAAAAGATCACCCGGCCGTAACGGGTGACACCGAAGTTCTTGAACAGCATGTCGCCGGGAAAGATATTGGCGGCAGCCAGCTCCTTGATCGCCAGGCCGTAGTCGCGGATCACCCGCTCTTTTTCCTGCTCATCGCAGTTCATCAGATACATGTTCAGCGGCTTCATGCGCCGCTCGATATACAGGTGGCGGATGACAATGCTGTCTTTCCCCTCCTCCATCATCGACGGCGCCAGACTGCGCAGCTCCTCGAGCAGCTCGGCGGTAAAGCGCTGGCGCGGAAAAGCGACATTAGAGAACTCCAGCGTGTCCGACATGCGCCCCACCCGGTCGTGCCGCTTCACCAGCCGGTACTTCTGCTTCACGGTGTCGCGGTCTATTTCCTTGGGGCCGCCAAACACATCCTTAATCAGCTTGAACACATAGGGATAGGACGGCAGGGTAAACACCAGCATCACCAGGCCGCGGATGCCCGGGGCAATGATGAACTGGTCATTGGAATGCTGCAGATGCTGCATGAAATCGCGGTAGAAGGTGTTCTTGCCCTGCTTCTGCAAACCCAGCATGGTGTAAAGCTCGGCCTTGGTCTTGCCCGGCAGCATGCCGCGCAGAAACTGCACATAGCCGGAGGGCACTTCCATATCCACCAGGAAGTAAGCGCGGCTGAAGGAAAACAGCACGCCAATACGCCATGGCTCCAGCAGCACGGTATCCAGATACAGGCGGGCATCGGCATCGTGCAACACCGGCACGGCAAAGGGATAGCTCAAGCCGCCATTGATCACCTTGCCGAAAATATAGGCCGTCTTGTTGCGATAAAAGGGGGAGGACAACACCTGTATCTGCAGATTCGCCTCGGCATGCGGCCAGGCACCGGCAAAAAAGTCGTTGGCGTACTGCAAGACCAGCGCCAGATCGCGGCGCAGGCGGACAAAGGGGCGGTTCCAGCCCATGTCGGCGATGATCTGCCGCATCACCCGACGCAAGCTGCTGCTGGCCGGATAGTAACTGCGATAGGACGGCGGGTCGGACTCGATATATTCCGTGGAAATGGCCGGCCGGATGAAGATGAAATCGTTGTTGAAATAATCCCGGTGCAGCATGCGGGTGAACACCGAGTTGAAGAAGGTCTCCGCCAGCTCCGGCTGCTTGTGATTGGTCAGCAGGCCGATGAAATACAGCTTGGCCTGCTGCCATATTTCATCGTCCAGCAGATCGGCATGAAACTCGCCGTGCAGCCGGGCTACCGTCTCCACCACCCGTTCATCGTAAAACTGGATGCGATCCCGAATGGCCTGCTGCACGCCTTGCCAGTCGCCGCGCTCGAACAAGCCCTTGGCCTGGCGGTTGCAGTCGCGAAACAGCCGGTAGTGCTTGTCAAAGCCATCGATCAGGGCCTGAGCGATATCACGCGCCACCGGATTGTAATACTCGGGAATCTGCATACTCTGGCCTCGCTGTGACCACGTCCGCCATCACGGCAAACGGCAGGTGCTCATGGCTTGTTTCTGCGGGCAAAGCGGAATGAGGGCTGCGGCCCCGCCTTGCTGCCTGCGGCTGTGCTCTTGCGAGCAGGGGCGTCGCGGCCCTGCCCCAGACGCTCAGCATGCGACAGCGCCGGCAAATCTTCAAGATTCACACTGATGCTGCGCAGCTCGCCCGGCTGCAAACCATCCAGTTGCCAGGGACCAATGGCCGCCCGCACCAGGCGCAGCGTGGGCAAACCCACCTTGGCCGTCATGCGCCGCACCTGGCGGTTCTTGCCTTCACTGATGATGATTTCCAGCCAGCAGTCCGGCACCGTCTTGCGAAAGCGCACCGGTGGCTTGCGCTCCCACAGCGCCGGTGGCTCGATCTGCCGCACCTGTGCCGGCCGGGTGACAAAATCGCCCAGATCGACCCCCGCACGCAATGCCTCCAGCTGCTCCTCGCTCACACGCCCCTCCACCTGCACCCAGTAGGTCTTGGGCAGCTTCCAGCGCGGGTCGCTGATGCGGTGCTGCAAGGCACCTTCGCCGGTCAGCAGCAGCAAACCTTCGCTATCGGTATCCAGCCGGCCAGCCGGGTAGACGCCGGGTAACGCGATATGGTCTTTCAACGTGGGATGCAGCTCGTGCTGGGAAAACTGGCAGATGACACCATAGGGCTTATTGAACAGGATGAGCTGAGACATTTTCTGGCAGACCGTAAACGAGTGATGCGCCGGATGATAGCAAGGACTGACTGGCGCGGTCATGCTGGAGCTTGCCCGACAGGCTCCTGCAACAAACTATTCGCATCGCTGTCAATTGCAGTGGCTATGCTGTGGAGTGCAGCTCACAGCACCGGTGCGGAAAATTCACATTCGAACAGTTGTTTCTCTAGTCGAAATGGCAAAGTTCGGATACTTACAAACAGTGCGCAGATTTGAGGGGTATAATTCACTTCCGAAAAGTCACCCGCAAGCCCACGGGCCACGCTGCCACGCACAGGCTGCCTAGCGCAGCCCGGCAAAACGCCCGCCTGATGCAGTGCCTTTCCACGCGCCTAGCGGAACATCCCCCAGTATGCGAAAGCCGCCTTGCGTAGTTGTTCTGACGTCAAAATAATCATTGGAGATAGAGTATGCCCACAAAGCAGCCGACCATCATCTACACCCTGACCGACGAAGCACCGGCGCTGGCCACCAGCGCCTTCCTGCCGGTCGTTCGCACCTTTACCGGCGTTGCCGGCATCAATATCGAAACGGCAGATATCTCGGTTGCTGCCCGCGTACTGGCCGAATTCCCCGAATACCTGACTGAAGAACAAAAAGTACCGGACACCCTGAGCACCTTGGGCAAACTCACCCAAGACCCGGACACCAACATCATCAAGCTGCCGAACATCAGCGCCTCGGTTTCGCAGCTGATCTCCTGCATCAAGGAACTGCAAGCCAAGGGCTATGCACTGCCCGACTACCCGGAACTGCCCAGCAGCGACGCCGACCATGCCCTCAAGACCCGCTACGCCAAGTGTCTGGGCTCGGCCGTCAACCCGGTACTGCGCGAAGGCAACTCCGACCGCCGCGCCCCGCTGGCCGTGAAAAACTACGCCAAGAAGCACCCGCACTCGATGGGCGAATGGAAACAATGGTCGCAGACCCATGTTTCCCACATGCACCATGGCGACTTCTACCATGGCGAAAAGTCCATGACGCTGGACAAGGCACGTGACGTGAAGATGGAGCTGACCACCAAGAGTGGCAAGACCATCATCCTCAAGCCCAAGCTGGCCCTGCAAGCTAGCGAAATCATCGATTCCATGTTCATGAGCAAGAAGGCGCTGTGCGACTTCTACGAAAGCGAAATGGAAGACTGCCGCGAATCCGGCATCCTGTTCTCGCTGCACGTGAAAGCCACCATGATGAAGGTGTCCCACCCCATCGTGTTTGGCCACTGCGTCAAGATCTACTACAAGGATGCTTTCGAAAAGCACGGCAAGCTGTTCGAAGAACTGGGTGTCAACGTCAACAACGGCATGGCCAATCTGTACGAAAAAATCGAGACCCTGCCGGCCACCAAACGCGAAGAAATCATCCGTGACCTGCACGCCTGCCAGGAACACCGTCCGCGTCTGGCCATGGTGGACTCCGCCAAGGGCATTACCAACTTCCACTCGCCCAACGACGTGATTGTTGATGCCTCCATGCCGGCCATGATCCGTAACGGCGGCAAAATGTGGGGTGCTGATGGCAAACCGGCCGACTGCAAGGCCGTGATGCCGGAATCGACCTTTGCCCGTATCTATCAGGAGATGATCAACTTCTGCAAATGGCACGGCAACTTCGATCCGAAAACCATGGGCACCGTGCCCAATGTCGGCCTGATGGCGCAGAAGGCCGAAGAATACGGTTCGCACGACAAAACCTTCGAAATCGCCGAAGACGGCGTGGCCAACATCGTTGACCTGGCTACCGGCGAAATCCTGCTGAGCCAGAACGTGGAAGCTGGCGACATCTGGCGCATGTGCCAGGTGAAGGATGCCCCGATCCGCGACTGGGTAAAGCTGGCCGTGACCCGTGCCCGCAACTCCGGCATGCCGGCAGTGTTCTGGCTCGACCCGTACCGCCCGCATGAAAACGAGCTGATCAAGAAGGTGGAAACCTATCTGCAGGACTACGATACCAGCGGCCTGGAAATCCACATCATGTCGCAGGTCCGCGCCATGCGCTTCACCCTGGAACGTGTCGCCCGCGGCCTGGATACCATCTCGGTTACCGGCAACATCCTGCGCGACTACCTGACCGACCTGTTCCCCATCATGGAACTGGGCACCTCGGCCAAGATGCTGTCCATCGTGCCGCTGATGGCCGGTGGTGGCATGTACGAAACCGGCGCCGGCGGTTCGGCACCGAAGCATGTACAACAGCTGCTGGAAGAAAACCACCTGCGCTGGGACTCGCTGGGCGAATTCCTCGCACTGGCGGTATCGCTGGAAGAACTGGGCATCAAGACCGGCAACAACAAGGCCAAGATCCTGGCCAAGACCCTGGATGCAGCCACCGGCAAGCTGCTGGACAACGACAAGTCGCCGTCGCGCCGCACGGGTGAGCTGGACAACCGTGGCAGCCAGTTCTACCTGGCCAGCTACTGGGCCGAAGCGCTGGCAGCACAAAGCGAAGATGCTGAACTGCAAGCCCAGTTCGCCCCACTGGCCAAGCAGCTGGCCGGCAGCGAGCAGCAAATCATCGACGAACTGAAAGCCGTACAGGGCCAGCCGGCCGACATCGGCGGCTACTACCTGCCGGATGCGGCCAAGTGCCAGGCCGTAATGTGCCCGAGCGCCACCTTCAATACCGCACTGAAAGCGGTACAGGCCTAAGCCTTGCCCGGCCGATGCCGGCTGGCAGCAAACCACCAAGCGCCAGGATCCGTCCTGGCGCTTTTTTTGTCCGCCCTTCCCCCGCCAACGATTTTCAAAAAAATTTGTCTGATAATCTTCTGCAACAGCCCTGCCACAGTCTAGGCTGAGTGAGTGGAGAAACACTGCTGTCTGTCACAGCCCGTTACCCCGTTACAAGGAGAGAAAAACAATGAGTGAATCCCATATCAAGGTTCCCGCAGCAGGACAGAAAATCATCCCGGGGCAAGCCACCCCCGACCACCCCATCATTCCCTTCATCGAAGGTGATGGCATCGGCATCGACATCACCCCGGTGATGATCAAGGTGATCGATGCTGCGGTGGCAAAAGCCTATGGCGGCGCCAAGAAAATCCACTGGATGGAAGTGTATGCCGGCGAGAAATCCACTCGCCTGTACGGGCCGGATGAATGGCTGCCCAAGGAAACCTTCGACGCGCTGAAAGAATACGCAGTGTCCATCAAAGGCCCGATGACCACCCCGGTAGGCGGTGGCATCCGCTCGCTCAATGTGGCGCTGCGCCAGGAGCTTGACCTCTACCAGTGCGTACGCCCGGTGCAGTACTTCCAGGGAGTGCCCTCACCGCTCAAGCAACCCGAACTGGTCAATATGGTGATCTTCCGCGAGAACACCGAAGACATCTATGCCGGCATCGAATGGCAAGCCGGCTCCGATGCGGTGAAGAAAGTGATCGCCTTCCTGCAAAACGAAATGGGCGTAAAGAAAATCCGCTTCCCGGACAGCTCCGGCATCGGCATCAAGCCCATCTCGGTCGAGGGCACCGAGCGCCTGGTGCGTGCGGCCCTCAACTACACCATAGACAATGACCGCAGCAGCCTGACCATCGTCCACAAGGGCAATATCATGAAGTTCACCGAAGGCAACTTCCGTGATACCGCCTATGCGCTGGCGCGCCGCGAATTCGGCGCCGAACTGATTGCCGGCGGCCCGTGGTGCAAGTTCAACAATCCCCAAACCGGCCGCGAGATCATCGTCAAGGACGCCATTGCCGATGCCTTCCTGCAGCAAATCCTGCTGCGTCCGGCCGAATACGACGTGATCGCCACCACCAACCTCAACGGCGACTACATCTCCGATGCCCTGGCCGCGCAAGTGGGCGGTATTGGTATCGCACCGGGGGCCAATATTTCGGACAAGTATGCCTGCTTCGAGGCCACCCACGGCACCGCACCCAAATATGCCGGCCAGGACAAGGTCAACCCCGGCTCGCTCATCCTGTCGGCGGAAATGATGCTGCGCCACCTGGGCTGGACCGCCGCAGCCGACCTGGTGATCAAATCCATGGAAGCCGCCATTGCCGACAAACAGGTCACCTACGACTTCGCCCGGCTGATGGAAGGTGCCACCGAGGTATCCTGCTCCGGCTTTGGCGACGCCATGATCGCCCGCATGTAAGCCATCGGCAGGCGTAGTCCGCCACAAGGCCCGCCCCTGCGGGCCTTGCCTGTTTCAGCCATCTGCCAAGGCGCGCGCTGCGTCCAGTACCAGCGTTTTTGCCGCATCCACCCGCTTGCCCGCGCGCCAGGCCATCATCACTTCCCAATGCCACGCCGGCAGCTCCGGCAGGCATAGCCTGACCAGGGTGCCATCCTGCAGATCAGCCTTGATCGACAGCTCCGGCATGAAAGAGACAAAACGATGCCGCAATACCAGCTCACGCGCCGCCGAGGCCGGCTGTACCGCATGAATCGGGCTGGGAAGCTGCCGCAACATGCGGATTTGCTGGATCAGGCTTTCGCACTCGTCCCCCCAAAATTGCGGAGCAATGCGATGACGGGCAAGATCAGCCAGCGCCAAGGGGGTACGGCAGTCCGCCAACGGATGATGGGCAGCCACCACCGCGACAATCGGCGAACGCCACAGCAGCTCCATCTGAATGCCGGCCATCGCCGGACATTTCAGCACAAAGCCCACCTCCACCTGCCCGGTCAGCAAATCTTGCATGATCTGCTGTGAGTGGTCGGTACCACAGCGTATCTCCATCGGCGCATCGGCCAGCTTCATCAGCAAAGGTCCGAAAACCGGCGAGGTCAGCGATGGCAGGCAGGATAGCCGGATACGCGGCACACTCGGCGTGCCCTGCATGGCCTCCAACCCTTGCCGATAGGCCGTAAGCGACTGGCGTGCCGCAGCAAGGAAAGCCTGGCAGGCATTGGTAGCCACCGCACCACGCCGATGCCGGGTAAACAGGCGGACATCCCACTGTTGCTCCAACAGGCTGATACGCTGGCTGACCTGTGGCTGCGACCAGCCGCGCTTGGCCGCCGCCTGACTGAAACTGCCCAGCTCAGCCACATCCAGCAATAACTCCAGATCAGACAAAGCCACAGACGGCGGTTTCAAGGGCCAAGTGCAACACGAACCAATTAAAGGTTAAGTTGTTGCATGCAAAGAACTTATGAGCACCTAAGTGCCGAAGAACGCGGGTTCATCATGGCAATGAAACAGCAGGGAGA